>CBDAOL010000008.1:0-308349 GCA_965198045.1 Dehalococcoidia bacterium | reverse complement strand
TCTGCTATCTCAGGACAGAGCTGCACCTATCAGGTTTTGCCGACTTGTTTGAATCCGGCCAGACACCGGGGGTTGCGGCCCTAAGGTGTTGAGGACGCTGGTCGGCTGACTCCAAGTTTTGCTGCCGTGCTGCTGAGCAGGACTGGCTCTGGGGCGGAGTGTCGCCGGCCACCGTCCGGCCGCGGTGTGACTCGACAGAGGCGTGCGGGTGCTCCCGAAGTCGGCCTGTCCACCGCCCTCCCCACCGCAATTCAGCTACGACAGGGAGAGCTTCATGATCTTGATCGCCGTCGAGCCCCACAAGTCCTCGCATACCGCCGTGGGACGGCAAAACCTCATGCGGCCCAGCGATACTTCATGATGCAAGCCTCCTAGCACTGGCTTGCTGACGACTCGCTGGCTCGGCGTCCGCTGCACCGGCTTGCGTCCCTCCGGAGAGTCGAGCGCCAATGACCGATGCGGCCGCATCGCGTTGTAGTGCTGGACGTACTCACCAAGCACCCGCCTCCGATGCCGTTCGTTGACGGCGATGACGTGATCGAGGCACTCGCGCCGAAGCGTCCCGATCACCCGCTCGGCGATGGCGTTGGCATTCGGCACGCGCACCGGAGTCAGAATCGTCTCGATCCCGATCCGTCGAGCGCGTGCGATGAAGTCCCCGCCGTAGCTACGGTCGCGGTCTCGGATGAGGAACCCTGGCTGCTGACCCCAGGCGGTCGCCTCGATCATCTGCCTCCAGATCCAGGGCGCGATCGGGTGCTCCGTGACGTTCCAGTGCCGGATGCGGCGCCGGTCGTGGTCGATCACGATGAGCACGTAGAGCGTGCGGAAGGCGAGCGTCTGGACCGTGAACAGATCGGCGGCCCAGATGCTGGACGCGTGGTTGCGGAGAAACGTGCGCCACGACTGGCTCGGGGGTCGCCGCAGCGCTTGCCGGCGGTAGCGACTCACGGTGCGGGCGCTGACCTCGAAGCCATAAGCAGGATGCTCATCATAATGGCGCGTCCCACTTGAGCCCCGCGGGACGGCAAAACCTCATGCGGCCCACCGATACTCATGATGCAAGCCTCCTAGCACCGGCTTGCTGACGACTCGCTGGCTCGGCATCCGCTGCACCGGCTTGCGTCCCTCCGGAGAGTCGAGCGCCAATGACCGATACGGCCGCATCGCGTTGTAGTGCTGGACGTACTCACCAGGCACCCGCCTCCGGGCCTAAGAGTGACTTCGGTAACCGGAGGCGATGGGAACAGCGAGCAGCGCCGCGAAATCGTCGAGGACCTCGCCGGGGAGGAGGTTCGCGTACTTGTCGCCACCGACTGTCTGAGTGAAGGCATCAACCTGCAGGGGCACTTCGACGCGATCGTGCACTACGACCTGCCGTGGAATCCAAACCGTCTGGAGCAGCGCGAGGGCCGCGTCGACCGCTACGGGCAGCGACGCGGCACGGTGAATACCGTGCTCCTGTACGGCTCGAACAACGCGATCGACCTCACCGTGCTCGATGTGCTGATCCGCAAGTCCCGCGACATCCGTGCGAGGTGGGGCTTCTCCGTCCCCGTACCGGACTCCGATGAACTGGTGCAGGCGGTGATCGACAGCGTGCTGGAACGGCGGACCGGCAGCGGGCAGCAGCTCGCGCTGCCCATGGAGTCGGTAGCCGTGACCGGGTTCCAGCAACTGCTGGATGCGGCAGCAGCGCGGGAGGAAGAGTCGCGCAGCCGCTTTGCACAGCGGACCATCCGCCCGGACGAAGTGCAGCGCGAACTTGAGGAACTGGAGCCGGTCCTTTGGCAGCGCGCGCGACTTGCAGCGCTTCACCGCGGAGGTGCTGCAGCGCGTCGGGGGGTCTCTGCGCGAGACCGCTGACTCGGGCGCATTCGAGATGTCGTGCGGACCGCTCGAAGCGGGTCTACAGGCTCGATTGCCTCAGCTTCGGTTCCCGCTGCGCGTGCGGTTCAGCGGCCCGTTCCCTGACGATCCGGCCCCGGTGCTCGACGAACAAGCGATCATACTCGGGCGCCGGGCGAGCGTGTCTCCCGCGCCGCCGGTAGATTCCATGCAGTCCTGCGCTCCGCATTAGCCGTGCCACCCGCTTGCGACCGCAACGGACGCCCTGCCCGAGCCGCAGTTCGGCGTGCACCCGCGGCGCTCCGTAGCTGCCTCGCGACATGGCGTGGATCTCCACGATCTGCTCGCTCAGCGCCTGGTCGGCGACGGCGCGGGCCGAGGGCGCCCGCTCTCCCCACTCGTAGTAGCCCGCTGTCGAGACCGCGAGTACCCGGCAGGCCACCGCCACGACGACCCCGTCGGCGGCAAGCTCACGGACCAGCCGGTATCTCATTTTGGGAGCACGTTCTCGCGCGCGAAGAGGGCGGCGGCGCGCTTCAGAATCTCGTTCTCCATCTCCAGGGTGCGGTTGGCCCGGCGCAGCCGCACCAGCTCCGCCCGCTCGTCGCTCGTCAGGCCCTCTCTGTAGCCCTCGTCGACATCGGCCTGCCGCAGCCAGCGGTGCAGGCACGACCCGGCGATCCCCAGGTCCGCAGCGATCCGCGCGATCGGTTTCTCCCGCAGCCGGGCCAGTTCGACAGCACGACGGCGGAACTCGGGTGGATAGGCTCGGGGCATCCAGGACTCCTCCCTGGGCGACATCGTCGCCTCAGGCTAGGTGTCCGGGAAAGCGGGTCAGGCTCCGATTGATCCCGCGGAAATCCCGTTCGCCGGCCGCGTACGCGGAGAGAAGCTCCCTCGGTGAGAGGGCTCTCCGGTCGGACCCCCACGCGGCGAGCTGATGCCGCAGCGCCAAGTTCTCGAGGACGAGATCTCGGCGGGCGCGGACCGATGCGAAGAGTGCTGCGACAAGCAGACGGAGGTAGAGCACAGACGAGCCTCTCGTGGCTCGCCGATACTCTGCTATCTCAGCATCGAACCGCACGGATCAAGTTTTGCCGACTTGTTTGAATCCGGCCAGACACCGGGGGTTGCGGCCCTAAGGTGTTGAGGACGCTGGTCGGCTGACTCCAAGTTTTGCTGCCGTGCTGCTGAGCAGGACTGGCTCTGGGGCGGAGTGTCGCCGGCCACCGTCCGGCCGCGGTGTGACTCGACAGAGGCGTGCGGGTGCTCCCGAAGTCGGCCTGTCCACCGCCCTCCCCACCGCAATTCAGCTACGACAGGGAGAGCTTCATGATCTTGATCGCCGTCGACCCCCACAAGTCCTCGCATACCGCCCTCGCCGTCGACCCCGCGGGCCGCGAGCTCGGCCAGCTCCGGGTGGAAGCTCGTGCGCACAGCCGGCTGCTGCGCTGGGCGCGGCAGTGGCCCGAGCGCCGCTGGGCCGTGGAGGGGGCCCGCGGTCTCGGCCACGGCCTCAGCCAGTGGCTGCTCACGGAGGGCGAGTCGGTCGTCGATGTCCCGGCGCGGCTGGTGGCGCGCGTGCGCTTGCTCTCCGGTGGCGGGAAGTCCGACCCCGCAGACGCGCGTGCCATTGCGCTCGCCGCCCAACCCCTCACGGCGCTGCGTGCCGTGCGGGCGGAGGACGACACGGCGGTGCTGCGACTGCTCTCCGACCGCCGCGACGAACTCACGCAGGAACGCACGCGCGTGGTCAACCGGCTGCACCGGCTGCTGCGCGAGCTACGACCGGGTGGGGGCCCCTCCAGGCTCTCCGCCGATCGCGCGCAGGCGCTCCTACGCCGCCTGCGTCCGACCGGCGCCGCGGATCGCGAGCGGCTGCGTATGGCCCGCGAACTGGTACGCGAGGTGCGGGTGCTGGACCGCAACCTCGTCGAGAACGGCCGCCGCCTCGAGGCAGCGCTGCGTGTACAAGGCAGCGCCCTCACGCGCATCCCCGGCGTCGGCGTGATCCTGGCGGCGAAGATTGTGGGGCGCAGCGGAGCGGTCAGTCGCTTCCCCTCGCGCGCGCACTACGCCAGCTACACGGGGACGGCGCCGCTTGAGGTGTCGAGCGGGGAGGTCCAACGCCATCGCCTCAGCCGCGGTGGAGACCGCCAGCTGAACCGGGCGCTCCACATCGCGGCGCTCACCCAGGCGCGCATGCCGGGCACCGAAGGCCACGGCTACTTCCGTCGCAAACTCGCCGCTGGCAAGAGTCGGAACGAGGCGCTGCGCTGCCTCAAACGCCGACTCTCGGACGTTCGTTTACCGATGCATGGTGGCCGATGCTCGCACCTGCGCTACCGAGGCCGCTTGACACAGAGGCTCCGTCCCACGGGGGGCGGGACCCTCTTCCGTCGATTCGTCGTTAAGCGGCTCGCCTTTGTCGGTTTCGAGGGCCGCGAAGATCTCCCGTGCCATCACTTCAGTCGCGAGCTCGCGGAAGTCGGGGTCATCGAGGTACCGGGTCACGATTGCGTCGTTGTCCGCCATCCGCCCGATCATCAGCTTCTCGAGCTGCGGGCGGAGGCCGAGCGCAAACTTCTCGAAGGTGTTGGCCGAAGCGAGGTTGCGTACATCCTCGTCGCGGACGGCACGCTCCCTGACCTGCTCGAAGAACAGCCTGTCCTCGTCCGTGAAGCTCGTGCCGAAGCGCTCGTTGAGGCGCGCGATGATCTCCGAGAGCGGGGCCTTCTCATCCTCGGGGTCGCCCGTGCCCACCTCGCCCGGACCCGTGATGTATACGCCCGTCTCCTCGGCGATCTCGATCGCGATCTGGGAGACGCGCTGCAGGCGGTAGTACTCGAGCTCCACGTCGTCACCGAGGTGGATGGCATCGGTGGCCTGGCCCGGCTACAGGTGGGGGAGCAGCATGCGCCCGAACGACGCGAGTCGTTCGAGGTCGCTGTCGCCGTAGGGGATGATCTGGCTCAGGAACGCGTAGAGGTTCACGAACGCGCTGAGGCGGTCGCGGAACGCCGTCTGCTCGTCCTCGTCGAGTGCGCCGAAACGGCCCACGGCGGGCTGCAATTGCGCCTCGAGACGGGCGTGGTCGTCCGGGCGCTGTTTCGCCTGCGGCACGTAGAAGACCCCCGCGAAGGCGTCGACCTCGGCGTGGTGATACACCTGCATGCCGTCCAGTTCGTGCTTGAGTTCCTGGAGGCGGTACGGGTCCGAGGTCTCCAGCAGCTCGGTGCGGTCGTAGTACGGCGCAAAAGCGTTGTGGATGTCGTCGGGGTCGTTCACGAAGTCGAGGACAAACGGCGATTGCTTGCCCACTGCGATGCGATTGAGGCGCGACAGCGTCTGCACGGCCTGCACGCCGTCGAGGCGCTTGTCGACGTACATCGCCTGCAGCAGCGGCTGGTCGAAGCCCGTCTGGTACTTCTCCGCCACCAGCAGGATCTGGTAGTCGGACGAACCGAAACGGTCGGGGAGGGCCGACTCGCTGATGGACTTGCCGGTCACCACGTCGGTGTTCATGCGGGGCTCGGTGAATTCCTCGCCGGTGTCGGGGTCGAGGACGGTGCCGCTGAACGCGACGAGCGGGCGCACCTCGTCCTCGTAGCCACGATCGGCGATGTAGCCCTCGAACGCCTGCATGTAACGCACCGCAGCCAGGCGCGACGAGGTGACCACCATCGCCTTCGCGCGCCTGCCCATGAGGTGGCAGACGTTGTTGCGGAAGTGCTCGATGATCACCTCGGTCTTCTGGGCGATGTTGTACGGATGGATCGCCATGAACTTCGCCAGGGCGACCGACGTCCGGCGCTTCGGGAGATCTGGGTCGTCCTCGGCCTGCTTCACGATCCGGTAGTAAGCGTCGTAGTCGATGTAATGCTGCAGCACGTCGAGGATGAAGCCCTCCTCGATCGCCTGCCGCATACTGTAGACGTGGAACGGCTCCGGTTTGCCGCTCGGCCCCGTCCGCCCGAACAACTGGATGGTCTTGCCCTTCGGGGTTGCCGTGAACGCGAAGAACGAGAGGTTCGGCTGCGGGACGCGCGACTCGATGACGGCGTTGAGGCCGTCCTCCGCGTCCTCGATGTCGCCGACGACGTCCAGCGCACGTGAGCCGAGGAGTCTCTTCATCTCGGCCGCGCTCTCACCCGTCTGGCTGGAGTGCGCCTCGTCGACGATGATCGCGTAGCGGCGGCCGGCGATGGCCTCGCGCAACGCGGCGGCCTGCGCGTGTTCGGCTTCCGTGGCCTCGCCGGGCGCGTCCGCTCCGGCAACACGGAGCAGGCCGCGCATGACGAACGGGAACTTCTGTAGCGTCGTGATGACGATCTTCGTGCCGTCGGCGAGCGCCTTCGCGAGCTGCTGCGAGTTCTCGTCGATGGCCTGCACCACGCCCTGGGCGTGCTCGATCTGGTAGATGGCGTCCTGCAACTGGCGGTCGAGGATGCGCCGGTCGGTGATGACGACGACGCAGTCGAAGACCTTCTCGTCGGCGGCGGTGTGCAGGCTCGCGAGGCGGTGCGAGAGCCACGAGATGCTGTTCGTCTTCCCGCTGCCCGCCGAGTGCTGGATGAGGTAATTGCGCCCCGGCCCGTCGGCACGGGCCGCCCCGACCAGCCCGTGGACGGCGTCGAGCTGGTGATAGCGCGGGAAGATCATCGTCTCGCGCTTCTCGGTGCGCGCGCCCTTCGCGTCCTCGACCTTCTCCTCGCGCGTCTCGAGGAAGACGTAGGAGCCGAGGATGTCGAGGAAGCGCTCGCGCGCGAGTACCTCTCGCCAGAAGTAGTCGGTGCGGTAGCCGTCGGGGTTGGCCGGGTTGCCGGCGCCACAGTGCACGGCACCGGGGTTGCTGCCGCGGTTGAAGGGCAGGAAGCGCGTGCCGTCGCCGGCGAGACGCGTCGTCATGTGGACCTCGTTCGGGTCGGCGGCGAAGTGGACGAGGGCGCGCCGCTTGAAGCGGAAGAGCGGCGCGTTGGGGTCGCGGTCCTGCTGATACTGGCGGACGGCGTTGCGCCAGTCCTGGCCGGTCATCGGGTTCTTGAGTTCGCACGTCGCCACCGGCACGCCGTTGAGCGCGAAGACGAGGTCGAGCGTGTCGCCCTTGTGCGGGTGGCACGGCGCCTGCCGGGTGACGGTCAGCTCGTTGCGCTCGAAGCGCGCGAGGACGTCCGGGTTGAGGCCGTGCGCCGGCGCGAAGTACGCGAGGCGGAACGTGCGTCCGGAGAAGCGGAAGCCGTGGCGCAGCACCTCGATCGTGCCCTTGGTGTCGAGCTCGCGCGCGAGCTGCGCGACGATCAGCGACTCGACGTCGTCACCGTGCAGCCCGGCCATGCGCGCCCACTGCTCGGGCTGCGTTTCGCGGATGAAGGCGACGGCGCGCGCGGGGAACAGCGCCCGATCGACATCCCACTCGCCGAGGTCGCCCGCGCGCCAGCCGGCCCCGAGAAGCATCGACTCGACGGTGGACTCGAAGGCCTGCTCGGTGTGGGTGGCGGTCATGGGAGCTGCTTCCGACGGCATGGTTCGCGTGCGTGATTATTCTCGCACGTCGATCTTTCCGGTGACCGCCGCCGCGATCAGCGCTGTCCGATACTCCTGCAGCCGCTCGATGGCCGTCTCGACTTCGGCGGTCAGGCCGTCGATCCGCGCCGTTTCGTCGCTGAGGAAGGCGGCGATAGCCCTCTGCTCGCTGGGCGGCGGTAGGGCGACTGGTATGCGTCCGACGATCTGTTCGTTCAGATTCGCGAGCGTGGATCCGACTGCGACTAACTCGAGCCAATCGCGCAGTGCGCCCAACCCTAGCGCGAGTAAGAGGAACGATGGCTCGACACGCTGCCGGGACGGGTCGACTCGGAGACACCCCGTTCCGCACAACGCGGGCAGGTCACTTGGCGATACCAGTGCAACACGCGCCATCTCGCCGCGGCGGCCGAAAGCGAGGTCCCCCGCCTTGAAAGCATGACGCGAGAGTTCGTTTGCCTTGGTAGGGGTAATGGTCGCGTCGTCGTCCGGGACTACACGACCCTTGACGATGTTCGCGGGATTAATGATCGGTATCCAGCCGGAAATGTACTCGTCAGCATGAAGCTGGCTACCGAATGGGCCGGTCTGTATGACGCTGCAGTCCCGAAGTCGCTGAACCTCCCAGTGCTCCGGCACGTCGCCGAGCCACTCGATGCCCGAGGGCTTGAGGCGCGGCGAAGGGTCGAGGCCGGCGGCGCGGGCGGCCTCGGGCGGGAGGCCGCGCGTCACCGTGCGTGTGATCAGCGCCGTGCGGTACTCCTCGAGCCGCTCGATGAGCAGCCGCTTCCTCGCCACCAGCGCGTCGATGCGCTCCGTCTCCCGGTCGAGGAACGCGGCGATGGCGCGCTGTTCGTGGAGGGGTGGGAGGGCAACGGGGAGGTCGCCTATCTCCGAGGCATTGATGGCGGGGTAGCTGACGCCAGTGGAGCGCGCGACGATCTCGTCGACGATCCCCTGCTCCCGCAGAGCCCAAGAGGCGAAGCCGGGCTCGATCGCGCGCGGCCGGATTACTGCGAAGCCGGTTGAGACCACCATCTCCGGTGGCGGTGCCGACACTGGCGCGATCGCGCGGAGGTAAGTCCGGACGGTGGATACGATCGTGTCCCCATCGCGTACCAACCGGCGAGCCCGCGACGGAGCATCCTCAAAGACCATCTCCTCCACCTGAGTGATCCCGATGGTCGAATCGACCGAGCCGATGTCGACGTATGCGATCGTACGCAGCGGGTCTTCGCCCTCAGAGAGCGTGTCGTCGTTTGTCGAAGCAGCGAGCTTGAGCCGCTTCATCTCCCAGTGCTCGGGCACCTCGCCGAGCCACTCGACGCCGGAGTCGCGGTAGCGCGTGTATGAGCGCACGGTTAGCGCCTCACGACGTCCGACAGCAGCCCCGCGATCTCATGCTCGATCGCCTGCAAGTCCGACTCGATCTCCTCGATCGGCCGAGGCGGCTCGTACACATAGAAGTGGCGGTTACGCGGGATCTCGTAGCCGATCTTCGTCTTGCTCTCGTCCACCCATGCGTCTGGGACATGGGGCAGCACCTCGCGCGCGATGTACGCGTCGACGTCATCGAACAGCGGCACCGTCTCCGTGTCGCGCAACTCGGAGTCCGGTTCGGGGTTGCCCTTGCCGTCGCGGCACACCTCGGCCTCCGGGTCGCGCTCGCCGAGGGCGGACAGCACGGCCTTGCGCTCCGTTGCCGACGGCTTCACGCCTAGGTCGTTCGCCACGGCGCGGAACACATCGACAAACGTCTCGCGGTTGCGTACCACCGCACCGCTGGTCTTGTCCGTGAGCGACTCCAAGAGGTTTCGGATGGTCTCCTGCCGCGCCTCGCCCGTCGCGACCTCGGCGTCGTGCGCGGGACCGGGGCCCTTCTTGCTCTTCGCAAGGTTCTGGAATGCCTTCTCGTCCTCGATCCGGGCGATGCGCTCCTCGGTCGCCGCGAAGTTCATTCGCAGCGCGCGCTCGACCGTGACCTTCCGGTACCCGAAGTCCTCGTTGCCGAACACCTTGCTCACGACACGGGGCCGCGTCCGCGGCTCGTGCGTGACCGGATCCTCGTCGGTGATGGGGCGCGTCTCGCCGTCCTCGAAGTTCCCGTGGATGCGCGTGAGGTCGTTGATCTGCTCGCGGGAGAGTTCGTTGCGCTTGTTGCCGAGGCTCTTACGCATCTTCACGGAGAACTGCCGCCCGTCGATGAGCTGCACCTTGCCGCGCCGACATTCCTCCTTGCGGTTGGTGAGCACCCAGACGTAGGTGGAGATGCCGGTGTTGTAGAAGAGCTGGTCGGGCAGCGCCAGGATCGCTTCGAGCCAGTCGTTCTCGATGATCCACTGCCGGATGTTGCTCTCACCACCGCCAGCGTCACCCGTGAACAACGGCGAGCCGTTGAAGACGATAGCTATGCGGCTGCCACCTGTACCGTCCTCGGCCACGGACTGCATCTTTGACAGCATGTCCTACAGGAACAGCAGCGAGCCGTCGTTGATCCTTGGCGTCCCGGCACCGAACCGCCCCTGGTAGCCGAGGGTGTCGCGCTCGCGCTCGATGGCCTGCTTCTGCTGCTTCCACTCCACCCCGAACGGCGGATTGGCGAGCATGTAGTCGAACGCCGTGGGGCGTCCGCCGGCTCCGTCCGTGTAGCCGTCACGCGTGAACGTGTCGCCAAGGACGATGTTCTCGGCGTTCGCTCCCTTGATGAGCATGTCCGACTTGCAGACCGCCCACGCATCGTCGTTCCAGTCCTGCCCGTAGAGGATCGGGTTCGCCTCGCTGTTGTACTCGCGCAGGTAGTCCTGGGCGACCGAAAGCATGCCGCCCGTGCCGCAGGCCGGGTCGTAGATCGTCTTGACGACGTGGCCCTTGCCAAGGTCCGGCTCAGGCGAGAGCAGCAGGCTGACCATGAGGCGGATGACCTCGCGCGGCGTGAAGTGCTCCCCTGCCTCCTCGTTCGCCTGCTCGGCGCCGATGCGGATCAGTTCCTCGAACACGTACCCCATCTGCACGTTGTCGACCTCATCCAGCGAGAGGTCGATGTTCGCGAACGCCTGCACCACCTGGTACAGATGGTTGTTCTCCTCCATGCGCGCGATCTGCGCGTCGAAGCCGAAGCGCTGCATGATATCGAAGACGTTGTCCGAGCAGTCCCGGATGTAGCGGTTCAGGTTCTGCGCGATCTGGTTCGGGTCGTTCAGCAGCTTGCCGAAGTCGAATGGCGACGTGTTGTAGAACGGGCGCCCCGATGCCTCTTGGAGCAGCCGTCGGTGCACGTTCGTACTGTCGCCCGCGTATCCCTTGTCGGCGGTGAGCACCGCCTCCTTCGTCCCGGCGAGGACGCAGTCAAAGCGGCGAAGCACGGTGAGGGGGAGGATGACCTTGCGGTACTCGTTGCGCTTGTACGGGCCGCGGAGCAGGTTGCAGATGCCCCAGATAAAGTTCGCCAGCTCGCTGTGCTTCTGCGCGTTCATGGACTCTCCCGCTCCGTGGCAGCAGTCGCCATCACGATCATGATGGTAACGGTAGGATCCGGTTCAAAGCGATTACCAATGGCGTTGGTCGCGTAACTGAACCGCCCCGGCAGTGTCAGATCTCAGGGCGCGTCGACCCTTAGGCGCCACAAGGCGACGTCGCTGGTGGTCTATGCTGCAGCCAGTTCGCTGATCAGCGAGTGCCAGCGTGTGAGGAAGAGCCGTCGCTGCTCTGTCAACGCGACATGGGCGCCACCGCGGCGGCGGACGCGGAAGTACTGTCGCAGCTCATCGAACGCGCGACAGAAGCGCGACGCGGACTCGAAGCTCCCGAAGCCCTGCATCGGGTAGTAGCGCTGCTTCACCGCTCGGTGACTCTGCTCGGTGTAGTTGTTGAGGTACTGCGTCGTACGATGCCAAGCCTTGCGGCCGATGATCCAGCGGATCGCCCGTCGGTAAGCGGGGTGCAGGTCGGTCGTGATCCGTGCGGGCTTGCGTTCGGTGATCTCGACCAGTCTCCGCAAGAACCTCCGCGCGGCATGCTTGTCTCGACGCTCGCTCAGCATCGAATCGATCAGTTCTCCGTCGCCGTCGATCGCTCGGTAGAGGTAGCACCAGCGCCCAGCGACCTTCACGTACGTCTCGTCGAGGTACCAGGACTCGCCGGCTCGGGCTCGTCGCTTGGCGCGGAGCTGGCCGGCGAGCAGTGGGGCGAATCGAAACTCCCACTCCCGGATGGTCTCGTGCGTGACCTCAACACCGCCCTGGAGGAGCATCTCTGCCACGTCGCGGAAACTCAGCTTGTAGCGCAGACGCCACAGCACCGCGAGGAGCACCACGTCGGTCGGGACCTGAAGATGGTTGAACGGCGTGCCGGTTCGCTCGTTGAAGCGACGCTTGCACGAGCGGCAGTTGAACCGCCGGTAGCCGAGCGTCGTGCGCGCCTGGCGTCTGGTCGTGGCGGCGGATGCACAGTGCGGACAGTTCACCGATGTCTCCTCGTCCATGCTCAGACGAGGCTAAACCTCACAGTTCGAGCCCTCAGATCTGACGCAGCCCGACGTGCTTGAGCATCTGCGTCCGCGTGTGGTCATCCATCGCGCCGTACGCTGCAGCCATGCGCTCACGCATCCGCTCGCGTCCAGCCTCGTCGAGGTCCGCCATGCGCTCTCGCATGCGCACCTACATCTCTGCCGGCAGCGCTTCCAGCATCGTCTCGAGGTCAGGTGCGTTCGCCATCGGCGTTCCCGTCCGTTCTGGGTCGATTATAGACTGGGTGGCCCGAGCGAGGTGGCTCCTTGCTCACGCAGCTCCGTAATGCGCTCCCAACTGTGGCCGACTTCTTCAAGCACCAACTCGGTGTCCTGGCCGAGATCCGGCGCGACGTCGGCGGGTTCGGCGACGCCGCCGGAGAAGCGCAGCGGCAGGCCCATCGTCACGATCTCGCCGTACTCGGGGTGATCGATGTGGCGGAGGTAGCCACTGGCGAGCACCTGCGTGTCGTCGACCACCTCGTCGTAACTGCGCACCGGCGCCCAGACAGCGCCCAGTTCCTCGAGGATCGCGACCATCTCCGCGGTGGTCTTGCGGGCGATGCCGTCGCGCAGCGCCTCGACGAACTCGTCGTTGCGGGCGAAGCGCGCGAGGACGTCAACCTGCGCCGGGTCCTCCGCAAGGTCCTCGCGGTCGAGGGCGCGCCAGAAGTCCGTCCAGACCCGGGTTGGGCCGGTGAGGGCGATGTGCCCATCGCTGGTGGCGTAGATGCCGATCGGCGTGACTGCGCTGAGCCACGGATAGGTGCGACCCGCCCGTTCGTACTGGTGATCGCCGAGGCTGTGTGCCATCAGCTCGGTCGACTGCGCCCAGATCTGCCCGCCGAGCAGCGACCCATCGACGCGCTGGCCCTCGCCGATGCGCTCGCGCGCGTAGAGCGCCGCGACGATGCCGCCGAACAGCGTCATCCCGCCCATGGTGTCGGCGACGAGTGCGCCGGCGCCCTGCGGCGCATCGGGCGCGCCGGTGTTCCAGACCATGCCGCCCGCTGCCTGCGCCATCATGTCGTTGCCCGGACGCGTGCTGTCCGGCCCTTCGGGCCCGTAGGTCGTGCCGACGGCGTACACCAGCCGCGGGCTCAGCTCCCGGCATTCGTCGTAACTGAATCCGGCGCGGTCGAGGGCACCCGGGCGCAGCGTGCAGACCAGTACGTCGGCCTCGGCGATGAGCCCGCGGACGACCTCGTGACCAGCCTCGGTCGAGAAGTCGATCGCGAGGCTGCGCTTACCTCGATTGTTCGCGTAGAAGACCGGGGGCCGCATGATCTCGTGCGTCACGGGCAGGCGACGCCCGGTGTCGGGCGCCATCGGCGCCTCGATCTTGATCACGTCGGCGCCGAGGTCGCGCAGCAGCTGGCAGCACTGCGGCCCCATGATCAGTTGCGTGAATTCGAGCACGCGGATGCCCTCGAGCGGTCCGACCACGGCGCCCTCCCTCAGCCTCGTCGCGGTGTCGCGCGATTGTACGAGGGGGTTGACAGCGAAAACTAATCCCCCTAGTTGCTACCTAGCTAACAGCATTAGTTTTCAGCAGGAGCCGACCATGCCAGCCATCAAGACCAGCATCGCCATCGACGGAACGCCCGAGGCCGTGTGGGACGTCCTCGCCGACTTCGATCGCTACCCCGAGTGGAATCCCTTCGTGCGCGCCCTCGAAGGCGACACGAGCGTCGGCAGCGACCTCGACGTCGCGCTCGAACTGCCCGGCGGCCGCGGGATGCAGTTCCACCCGGAAGTGCTCGTCAACGACGAGGGCCGCGAGTTCCGCTGGGTCGGCCGCACACGGGCCGCCTTCCTCAAGCTCGTCGATGGCGAGCACTACTTCCTGCTCGAACCGACCGAGGAGGGGCAGACGCGCCTGACACACGGCGAGCAGTTCAGCGGCCTGCTGGCGAGCCCGATGATGTGGGTCATCGGCGGCAAGACCCGCGAAGGCTTCGAAGCGATGAACACCGCGCTCAAGGCACGCGTCGAGGCAGGCGTCGAGGCGCGCGGGTGAGCCCTCGTGCCGGCCTGACGACCGACCGCGTGGTCGACGCCGCCGAGGCGATCGCCGACGGCGAGGGGTACGAAGCGCTGACGTTGCATGCGGTGGCGAGCGCGCTCGGCGTGCGGCCACCGTCGCTCTACAACCACGTCGACGGCGTCGGTGGCATCCGGCGCGCGCTGCACCTGCGCGGGCTCGCCCTGCTGACGGAAGCGGGCCACGAGGCGATGGCGGATGAGAGCGGTCCCGAGCGCCTCGGAGCGCTCTGCCGGGCTCAGCGCGCCGTCGCCGCCGCGCACCCTGGCCTCTACGCGGCGGCGCAGCCCTCCGTTCACCTGCCGGGGGACGACGCAGAACTGCTCACCGCCGGCGAGCGCATGCTGGCGGTCTTCCTCGAGGCGATGGCCGGCCTGGGCCTTGCCGGCGACGCGGCACTGCATGCGGTCCGCGTCCAGCGCAGCGCGGTGCACGGCTTCATCAGCCTCGAGGCAGCGGGCGCGTTCGGCATGGCGATCGACGTCGAGGAGAGCTTCGACCGGATGCTGGATGTGCTGACGGCGGGACTCAGCGTCGAGGGTTGACGGCGGCTAATCCGGGAACGCGTCACTGATGTAGTGGTCGGCGCGAATCGCGGCGGTAGCGCCGTCGCCGGCGGCGGAGACCACCTGTTTCGCGGCATCGACGCGTACATCGCCGGCCACGTAGAGGCCCGGCAGCTCGGTCTCCATCCAGAGGTTCACGTAGGCATGACCACCGGCGTCGAGGGGCACGATGCCCTCGAGGAAGTGTGAGTTGGGCGTCTGGCCGATGAAGATGAAGACCGCGGAGATCGGCAGCTCGCGCCGCTCGTCCGTCTTCACGTTGCGCAGGCAGACGGAGTGCACGCCGGCGTTCGGCCCGGTCGCCTCGGACGCCCTGATCTCCTCGATGACGGTGTCCCAGACGAATTCGATCTTCTCGTTGGCGAACGCGCGTTCCTGTAGCACCTTGGAGGCGCGTAGCTCATCACGGCGGTGGACGATGTAGACCTTGGAGGCGTAACGCGTGGTGAACAACGCCTCGTCGAGCGCTGCGTCGCCGCCGCCAACCACGACGACCTCCTGGTCCTCGAAGAACGCTGCGTCACACGTGGCGCAGAAAGAGACGCCGCGGCCGATCAGGTCCAGCTCGCCCGGTACGCCGAGCTGGTTGTGCTGAGCGCCCGAGGTCACGATCAGCGACCGCGCACGGTAGAGCACGCCGCTCTCGGTCTCGAGGAGATAGGCGGGCGTCGCGCCGTCGACGCGATCAGGCTCGCGCTCGACCCGCACGACGCGCTCGTAGATGGTCTCCATGCCGAAGCGCTCTGCCTGCTGCTGCATGGCGAGCACCAGGTCGAAGCCGTTCACGCCGTCAGGGAATCCCGGGTAGTTCTCGACGAGGTCGCTGTTCGCGATCTGACCGCCCAGCACGCCACCCTCGAACATTGCCGTGCGACGGCGCGCGCGGGCGGCGTAGAGGCCGGCGGTCAGCCCGGTCGGGCCGCCACCGACGATGGCGATGTCGAGGGGAACGAGCTCTGGGGTGGTCATCGACGTCATCCTGTCACCTCGACGGTACACGGTCTGTAATGCGCCCCCGGGGCGGGGCTTGCTTCGATGTGCCGCGACGGCGGAGACTGTGGCGACGCTGCATGGGGGACCTCAGACGGCAGCGCTCGCGCATGGCAGGGATGCGGATTGACCATCGAGCAACCGACCGAGTCGGATCGCGAGCAAGCCTCGGACGCCAACATCGCCAAGATGGAGAAGTTCGTCGAGAACTTCGCCCGCAAGTCCGGCTCGTTCCTCCACCCCCAGCGCGAGATCACCGACTTCCTGGTGATCGGCCTCGCCAAGAACATCGACGAGGTCGGGCGGCCGCTCTGCCCCTGCATGTTCTTCGAGGACAAGCAGGAGGAGATCGAGAAAAAGGTCTGGATCTGCCCTTGCGAGGAGATGCAGCGGTGGAAGTACTGCCACTGACTGCTGTTCTGCGATGAGGAAGGTCTTCCCATCACCGAATACCTCCCAGAGGACCACGAAGGCCGTGAGGCCTACGGGGACCGCTCAGACCCCCACCCGGACCTCGGCCGCGCGCTCGGGCGGCTCGAGGAGAAGCAGGGCCGCACCATCGCCAAAGGCACTCGCGCGGTCGGTGGTGACGAGGCGCGAATCATTCCGCTGTAGCCATCCCGAGCAGGTCACGTCAGGCGATGAACAGGGGCTGCCGGGTGGCAGCCCCTGTCTGGTCGCCCTGTCTGGTCTCGGACCGGCTCGCCCAGCCGTAAGGCCGTTAAGCGGTCGTGAGCACCTCGTCGAGGTGCTTCGAGAGGTCGCTCTTCGGGCGGAAGCCGATGACCTGGTCGACAGCCTCGCCGCCGCGGAAGATCAACAGGGTGGGGATGGAGCGGATGCCATAGTTGCCCGCCACCATCGGGTTCTCGTCGGTGTTGAGCTTTACGAACTTGACCTTGCCGTCGTAGTCCTCAGAGAGCTCTTCGACGACCGGCGCAACCATGCGGCAGGGGCCGCACCAGGGCGCCCAGAAGTCGACCAGCACGGGCACGTTGCTCTGCAGGACATCGGCCTCGAAGGTCGCGTCTGAGGTGTCGGTCGGGTGAGCCATGACATTCCTTCCGGGAGCGGTACCCGCTTGCGGCGCGCCGTCCATCGCAGCGTATCCGTGCGAGCACCCTCAGGGGTTTCGCTTTGACGAGGACGCGCTCCCAGCATGCTGGGCGGCACTTCCTCCGTCTGTAACGCAGGTTGCTCGCGTATCCGTGGGAGGATGCGTGAGGCGGTCCCCGCGCCCACCGCTACTGCGGCGGATTGACATCCGTTTCCGGTGTCAGGTAGTATTCTATATACCCCATGGGGGTATGTCAAGCCGCCGGCTCCACCACGTTACGGCAGCCCTGCCGTAGGGCAAGCTCGGACAACCGGCACCAAGGACTGCATGATGACCACTGATCCCAGCACCGACGCCAGCACTGACTCGAGCCCAGCCGACACCGAGAAACTGACCGCCCGCCTGCGGCGGATCGAGGGTCAGATTCGCGGCATCACCCGCATGCTGGAGGAGGATCGCGCCTGCGAGGATGTGGTCACGCAGCTGATGGCGGTCCGCTCGAGCATCGACACGGTCGGTGCCGTCGTCCTCGACTCCCACCTCGCGACATGCGTCGAGGGCGCGGACGGCCAGGACCAAGTGCAGGCGCTCCGCGAGGCGATGCGCCTGTGGTGGCGCTTCGCACCGAGTGCCGGCAGCGCTGGCGTGGCTGACGACCAGGCCGGCGCGCAGGCGCCGATCCCCGTCGAGGACTAGCCGCCGCCTGAACAATCCCCGGCTGTCTCTAATCGCGCGTCTCGATGGCGTGTGTCACGGCATCGAGCATGCCGCGTTCGATCGCCTCGGCAGCGGTCGCCGAGGCGTTGGCGACCGCATGGGCGTCGCTGCGGCCGTGGCCGATGAAGACTGCGCCGTCCACGCCGAGCATGGGGACGGCGCCGTATTGCCGGTAGTCGAAACGGTCGCGGACCTCGCCGAGCTTTGAGCGCAGCAGTAGCCCGCCGATCCTCGACAGCAATGACGCCTCGGCTGCCCCGCGCAGCTCTTCGAACATGAGGCTGATCGTGCCCTCGAGGAGCTTGAGCACGACATTGCCGGTGAACCCATCGGTCACGACCACGTGCGTCGTGCCGAGGACGATGTCGCTGCTCTCGACGTTACCGTGGAAGTTGAGGTCGTGTTCGGTGGTCAGCTCGGCGTGCGTTTCACGGATCAGCGCCGAGCCCTTCGACTCCTCCTCGCCGATGGAGAGCAGGCCCACGCTCGGCTCGGCAATGCTGTAGACCGACCGCATGTACGCGGTGCCAAGATGGGCGAACTGTACGAGATGCGATGAGCGCGCATCGGCGTTCGCGCCCACGTCCAGGACCAGCGCCGGACCGCCTCGCGTCGGCAACACAGCGCTCAGCGCGGGGCGTTCGACGCCTTTGATGCGGCCCAGCACGACCAGCGCGGAGGCGAGCGCCGCGCCGGTGTTGCCGACAGCAACCAGCGCTGATGCCTCGCCGCGCTTGAGCAGGTCCATCGAGACCATGATCGAGGAGTCGCGGCGTCGCCGAACCCCGGAGACCGCCTTGTCGTCCATCTCGATCACGTCAGGCGCATGCACGATCCGGAGTCCGCTCGGCGAGCCGCCGAGGCGGTTCAGCTCGGCGCCGACCACTTCCGAGTCGCCGACGAGCACAATCTCGATGCCGCGCGTTGCGGCCTCGATCCCGCCTGCGACCTGCGGGCCCGGCGCATCGTCGCCGCCCATGGCGTCGATCGCGATCACGGTCATGGCGTAGCGCCCTGGTCCCCGTCCGCGCGCTCCGGGTGTTGCAACACCACCACCAGCCGCGGGTCACCGTCCTCGAACGGGCCGAACTCGTAGTCACCATACGCAGCTACGACCTCGATGCCAGCCAACCGACCTGCCAGCTCGAGCTCGCCGAGCGTGGTCGTGCGCAACGTGAACTGCGAGGTCACGCGCGTCAGCGGCCCCTCGGCGGGTTGCACGTCGAAGTGCCAGGTGACGTAGCGGAGCGCCTCGGACGGTGCGACATCGACGGCGACGAGCTTCGTCACCTGGCCGCCGCCCTCAGGCCAGGGCCGAGTCCAGTGCTCCACGAGGGGCAGCGGCCCCGGGTTGTAGTCATCCGCGTGCGGAGCCTCGATGTCCACGACCAGCGCGCCGTGGGGCGCGAGGTGCGCAGTGGCGCGCTCGATCGCCGAGGCAATCTGCGACGCCGAGGTGAGGTGTTGGATCGTGCCGAGCGGCAGCAGAACGGCGTCGAACTGGCGATCCAGGTCGAACGTCAGCAGATCGCCCTCGATCCACTTGACCTCAACATCTGCGGCCAGCGAGCGCAGTCGCGCCCGCTCGAGCATCGCGGGGCTGATGTCGAGGCCCGTGACCTGCGCGCCGGCCGCGGCGAGGTAGATGGCGACCCGGCCGGTGCCACAGCCCAACTCGAGGATGTTCGCGCCGTGCATCTCCACGATCTGGCGGTAGTACGGCAGGTCGTCGTCGTGCTCGTGCACGTCGAGATCGTAAAACGGGGTGATCGCCTCGAAGGGATCGCCTCTCGTCTCAGGGCCGTCGCCCGCGGCGGTCGAATCGGTGTCAGTCACGCACCAGATGCTAGGAGCGCGCCAGATCGCGGGTCAACGCACTCGCCGGAGGTTGACGGCGATGCGCCGAGGCGCGGAGCATCCGGGCATGCTCGACGAAGCGCAGCTGCGCTCGCTGATCCGCGACATCCCCGACTTCCCGGAGCCGGGCATCCTCTTCCGCGACATCACGCCGCTGCTGCACAACGCGGAGGCGCTTCGCCTGGTCAACGACGAGCTGGCGTCGAGGGCACGCGAGTTCGGCGCGACGGTGATCGCCGGCATCGAGGCGCGTGGCTTCATCTTCGGTGTGCCGGTGGCGGAACGCCTTGGGGTCCCGTTCCTACCGGTGCGCAAGCCGGGCAAGCTCCCGGCCGAGTCCGCCTCGGTCTCCTACGCGCTCGAGTACGGCGAGGACAGCCTGGAGATGCACCGCGACCCCGGCGTTGAGGGCCACCGCGTTGCGATCATTGACGATCTGCTGGCGACGGGCGGCACCGCTGCCGCCTCGGCGCGGCTGATTGAGTCCTGCGGCGGCACGGTGGCCGGCGCCGCCTTCGTGATCGAGCTGGGCGACCTCGGCGGTCGCGCCGCCCTCGAGGGCTATCCGATCGCCGTGCTGACGACGTACTGACCCGCGTCAGGAATCGACCTCGAGTGGGCGCTGAGCCGCATGACCGCGCGCATCGCCTCGATCGAGGGCGATGGGTCGGCGCGCGCCGGAGCCGTCGAGGAGGCGACGAAGATCCACGAGGAGCAGCGCGAAGCCGACTGGTGGATCGCCGAGGCGGGTGCGGCACTACTCGACGGCGCGGAGGCGGTGCTGACGCACTGCAACACGGGTCCGCTGGCGACCGGCGGCCTGGGCACGGCACTGGGCGTGGTGATCGAGGCCCACCGGGCGCGGGGTCTGCAACGCGTCTACGTCGACGAGACCCGCCCACGATTGCAGGGCGCGCGTCTGACGACCTGGGAGCTGCTCCGTCACGGGGTCCCGTTCGAGCTGATCGTGGATGGCGCAGCGGCGTCGTTGCTCGCCTCGGGCGGTGTGAGCGCTGTCATCGTTGGCGCGGACCGGATCGCGGCCAATGGCGACACCGCGAACAAGATCGGCACACTGAGCGCGGCGGTCGCCGCACATCACTTCGGCGTGCCGTTCTATGTCGCGGCGCCGGTGAGCACGATCGACCCGAACGCTGCCTCGGGCGAGGCCATCGAGATCGAGGAGCGCCCGGCCGAGGAAGTGCTGGACGCTGGCGGGATCGTGCTCGCGCCGGAGGGCACGGCGGTGCACAACCCGGCCTTCGATGTCACACCAGCCAGCCTCGTGAGTGCGATCATTACCGAGCGAGGGGTCCTCGAGCCACCGTACGAGACCTCGATCGGCACGGTCACCGCGGGCAGACCGCGAAGGTAGCCCGGCGTGAGCCAGGCGTTGCCGTTCGCTGACGAACCGGCGAGGATCTAGGACGAGGCGGGAGACCACGTGACAGCGTCTTCGACGGACCATCCGCGCGTCAGCTTCGGTGTGATCGGCGGCTCCGGCTTCTACGAGATGCCGGGCCTGGAGGCCGTCGAGCAGATCGAGTTGGACACGCCCCATGGCGCGCCCTCGTCGCCGCTCACGCTGGGGACGCTGCACGGCCAGCGCGTCGCCTTCATCGCACGCCACGGCATCGGCCACCACATCCTGCCCGCGGAGCTGCCCTCGAGGGCGAACCTCTACGCGCTCAAGCTCCTCGGCGCGGAACGCCTGCTGGCGGTCTCCGCCGTGGGTTCGTTGCAGGAGAGTTACGAGCCGCGTCATGCCGTCGTGCCCAACCAGCTCATCGATCGCACGAACGGGCGGCCGGCAACGTTCCTCGGCGACGGGGCGGTGGCGCACATCTCCCTCGCCGACCCGTTCTGCCACGACCTGCAGGCCGCCCTCGCGGTCGCCGGCGAGGGCGCTGGCGTGACCACGCATCGAGGCGGCGCGATGGTCGTCATTAACGGTCCGGCTTTCTCGACGCGTGCCGAATCCGAGCTCTACCGTTCCTGGGGCGCGGCCGTGATCGGCATGACGGCGCTGCCCGAGGCGAAGCTCGCCCGCGAGGCGGAGCTCTGCTACGGCTCGATCACCTTCGTCACGGATTACGACGTCTGGCACGAGGCCGAGGAGGATGTCAGCGCCGAACTCGTGCTCTCCAACCTGATGCATAACGCCGAGGCCGGTCGCGCCGTGGTCGGCAGCGTGATCCACTCCGTCGCCGACACGCCGCGACGCTGCCTGTGCGAGGGGGCGCTGGGCAGTTCGCTGGTCACGGATCCGGCGATCGTTCCGCCGGCCACGCGCGAACGCCTGGGCGTCATCGTCGATCGCCACTGGCCGCAAACAGAGGGAGCTGAAGCGTGACCAAGACGCTCCCGCGCACCGTCGAGGGTGGTACGGGCGGTTCCTACTACGAGGTGCGCGAGTTGCGACGGCTGAGCGACATCGAAGCGGCCTTCGCCGACGACCGTGGCTTTGGCGCATATGCGCTCGGACACCTCGAGTACGAGCTGTTCCCGCTGGCGCGCTTCTGGCAGGCGCGCGGCGACGATGGCTCGGCGATCGTGATGCACGCACGAGCGCTGGGACCGACGACCGTCGTCGCAGGCGATCCATCGGCGCTGGCGGCGCTGCTGGCGCTGCACCCCGGCCCGCGGCAGAGCTACCTCTCGACCGCGGCGCCCGAGCATCGGGCTGTGCTCGACCGCTACTACCACGTCTCGAGCGCCCTCGTGATGCGGCGCATGGAGGTCACTGCGTCACACTTCACCCCTCGGCCCGGGCCGGCTCGTCGCCTGCGGGGCGCGGACGTCAACCGGATCAACGCGCTCTATGCGACCGACGGCGGACCGAACAACTATTCGTTCGACACGATCGAACGCGCGATCTACTACGGCATCTTCGACGCGGACGAACTGGTCGCGGTGGCAGGAACGCACATCGTCTCGCCCAATCAGGGCATCGCCGTCGTCGGCAACGTCTTCACGCACCGCCGCGCACGAGGGCGCGGCCTCGCCTCGGTGGTGACGGCGGCGGTGACGCGTGAACTCCTCGATCGCGGGAGCCCGCACGTGGTCCTGACGGTAGACCCGGACAACACGCCGGCCGTCGTCGCCTACACGCGGCTCGGCTACCGCGAAGGCGCACCGGTGATCGAGGCGCGACTGCGGCGCCGCGACCTCCTCGGGTTCGTTCCGGCGGCGCGGCGTTGGGCCGCGCGGCGGCGCAGCGGGACGCCCGGCGTGGAGGTGATCGACCCGGATCGCTAGCGGTGCAGCCGCTATCCTTCCTCGGTACCGAAGGAACCCGATGACCGCGACTTCTGCTGGCCACGTCGCCGATCCGGCGCTCGCGCGTGACGGCATCCGGCGCATCGAGTGGGCCGCGCGCGAGATGCCGGTGATCCGCCAGATCCGCGAGCGTTTCGCCGAGGACCGCCCCCTCGAGGGCGTGCGCGTGACCGCGTGCCTGCACGTCACCAGCGAGACCGCGAACCTGATGCTGGCGCTCCGCGACGGTGGCGCAGAGATCCGCCTCGCCGCCTCCAATCCCCTCTCGACGCAGGACGATGTGGCCGCCGCGCTCACGCACGAGTACGGCATCGCCACCTACGCCATCAAGGGCGAGAGCACCGAGACGTTCTACGAGCACATGAACGAGGCGGCGGCCCACGGTCCGCAGCTGACGATGGACGACGGCGCTGACATCGTAGCGTTGCTCCACCAGGAGGGTGGCGAACTCCTGGACGGCGTGATCGGCGGGACCGAGGAGACAACCACCGGCGTGATTCGGCTGCGTGCCCTGGCGGCGGAAGGCAAACTCGCCTACCCGATCGTGGCGGTGAACGAGGCGAACACGAAGCACTTCTTCGACAACCGCTACGGCACCGGGCAGTCGACGCTGGACGGCATCATCCGCGCCACGAACCTGCTGCTCGCCGGCAAGACCTTCGTCGTCTGTGGCTATGGCTGGTGTGGCAAGGGCCTCGCGATGCGCGCGCGGGGCATCGGCGCCCAGGTGATCGTAACGGAGGTGGACCCGCTGCGAGCCCTGGAGGCGACGATGGAGGGCTTCCGGGTCATGCCCATCGCCCGAGCGGCTGTCGAGGGCGATCTCTTCGTCACAGTGACCGGCGATATCAACGTCATCGACCAGCCCGCCTTCGACGCGATGAAGTCGGGCGCGATTGTCGCCAACTCGGGCCACTTCGACGCCGAGATCAACCTCCCGGCGCTCGAAGGGATGACCGAGGGCAAGCGCCAGCTCCGTCCGTTCGTCGAAGAACACACACTCGAGGACGGTCGCCAGATCGTGGTGCTGGCCGAGGGCCGGCTCGTGAACCTGAGCGCCGCTGAGGGACACCCGGCGTCCGTGATGGACATGTCCTTCGCCAACCAGGCGCTCTGCTCTGAGTACATCGTGAACGAGCACGCGAACCTCGCGGCGGAGGTCTACGACGTGCCACGCGACATCGACGATGAGATCGCGCGCCTCAAGCTCGAGGCGATGGGCATCGACATCGACACGCTCACAGAGGAGCAGGAGCGCTACCTCAACTCCTGGGACATCGGCACCTAGCGGCGGCGCTGACGCCACACACGAACGCTCGCCCGAGCGGAACGTCGGAGGACGCATGACGACCTCGTTCATGGCAGCGCCAGCGCTGCGGCTGACCAGCGAATCCGTGACCGAGGGCCACCCGGACAAGCTCTGCGATCAGATCTCCGATGCGGTCCTCGACGCCCTGCTCACGCAGGACCCCCACTCGCGCGTGGCGTGCGAGACGGCGACCACGACAGGGACGATCTGGGTCTTCGGCGAGATCTCGACGGAGGCCTATGTCGACATCGAGGCGATCGTGCGAGGCGTCGTGCGACGCGTCGGCTACACCGGTTCCGAGATGGGCTTCGACGCCGAGACCTGCGGTGTGCTCACCTCGGTCGCCGAACAATCGCCGGACATCGCACTCGGCGTCGATCGCGCGCTCGAGGCGCGCGAGACGGCGGGCGAGGCGGAGCCGTACGACCTCGCAGGCGCGGGCGACCAGGGCATGATGATCGGCTTCGCCTGCAACGAGACCGACGAGTACATGCCGCTCACGATCGCGCTCGCGCACGACCTGACGCGCGCCCTCAGCGGGCTGCGGAAGGATGGCACCCTCCCGTACCTCCGCCCGGACGGCAAGTCGCAGGTCACCGTCGAGTACGCCTATGGGGTCCCGCGCCGCATCGACACGGTCGTGGTCTCGACGCAGCACGCCGCCGAGGTTGAGCAGGAGCAGATCCAGGCCGACCTCGAGGAGCATCTCGTGCTGCCGACGTGCCCCGAGGGGCTGATCGACGACGATACTCGTATCCTCGTGAACCCGACGGGGCGCTTCGTGACGGGTGGGCCGCTGGGCGACGCCGGGCTCACGGGGCGCAAGATCATCGTCGACACCTACGGCGGCATCGCCCGTCACGGCGGCGGCGCGTTCAGCGGAAAGGACCCCTCGAAGGTGGACCGCTCCGGGGCCTACGCCGCGCGCCATGCTGCGAAGAACATCGTGGCCGCGGGCCTCGCCGATCGCTTGGAGCTCCAGGTGTCGTACGCCATCGGCGTGGCGCATCCCACCTCGATTGGGTTCGAGGCGTTCGGGACGGCGGCGATCGATGAGAGCGAGCTGGGGCTGCTGATCGAGAAGCACTTCGACCTGCGCCCCGCGGCGATCATCGACCGCTTCGACCTGCGGCGCCCCATCTACGAGCAGACGGCGGCCTACGGCCACTTCGGCCGCCCCGACCTCGATCTCCCGTGGGAGCGCCTCGACATGGTGGAGGAGCTGAAGTCGGCAGCGGGCCTGTAGCGACAGCGATCGATCGGATCTCGGCGCCGAGCGGCGAGTGGATCGGAGTCGGGACCGCCGTGGGTGGCCCCGACTCCGACACTCTTGCGGCCCTCGACTAGGCCGAGGGGTCTTGCGTGTTGCAGGATGGGATACGCCCACTGTGCGTGCGCTTGTACTCCACGAACAACTCCCGCTCGCGAGTGACGTCCGCTGCGGTCCGCTCGAGCGGAACTTGCGCGCGTTGCGACCGATGCAAGTGTTCGAGGCGGCGGCTGCGTGGGCCGCGATGCGGTCCCGCAGGTGTCCACGGCCGATGTACACGACCGCGCTGTTGCTATTTCCGAGTTCGTACACACCCATCGCGTCAGGGGCGTTCTCAACCCCGAGGGTGTGCCATGCGTTTGTGATTGGTATCGGTGTACTCCTACGCTTCTCGCCCGTAGTGTGGGCGAGTGAGAGTTTGATGTGGGCCGCTTGGGCCCCCGGATGGGCGTTCAGGCTCTTCTCCGGGCCATAGCCGAGGCTGTCGCACAAACCCACGAAGAGGGGGACATCGCTATACGATGAGCATGGCGGCGGGGGCGGAGTGATTCCGAGGTGCCGCCGTGACCCAGCGTTTCTTGCCGTGCGACCGTGACCAGCAATACCTGATGCCCGCCAGCCTCCGCGACTGGCTGCCCGGGGACCACCTCGCGTGGTTCGTGCTCGATGCGGTCAGCCAGTTGGACCTCACCGCGTTCTACGAGCGCTACCGCGAGGACGGTTGGGGGCGGAAGGCGTACGAGCCGTCGATGATGGTCGCGCTCGTGCTCTACGCCTACTGCGAGGGCGAGCGCTCGAGCCGCCAGATCGAACGGCGCTGCCGGGAGGACATCGCCCTCCGGGTGCTGACCGCGAACCAGCACCCCGACCACGCGACGATCTGCCGTTTCCGCCAGCAGCACGAGGAGGCGCTCTCGGGACTGTTCGCCGAGGTGCTCAGGCTGTGCGCCGAGGCTGGTCTGGTGCGGGTCGGGGTGGTCGCGCTCGACGGGACCAAGCTGCACGCCAACGCCAGCCGTGAGCGCAACCGCACGGATGCGGACCTGGAGGCCGAGGTGCGGCGCATCCTCGACGAAGCGGAGCGGGTGGACGCCGAGGAGAACGCGCGCTTCGGCGACGCGCGGGGCGACGAGTTGCCTCCGGGATTCAGGGACCGCGAGGAGCGCCTGCAGCGGTTGCACGAGGCGCGGGAGCGACTGGCGGCCCGAGAGCGGGAGCGGCAGGAGGACTACGAGCAACGCCTCAGGAGCCGCGCGGAGAAGGACCGGCGCGGGCGCCGCCCGAAGCCGCCGCAGCCCGAGCAGGGTGCGAAGGTGAACGTCACCGACCCGGACAGCCGCGTGGTGCGCGACTATCACGGCTACTTCCAAGGCTACAACGTGCAGGCGGTGACGACCCGCGACCAGATCATCGTCGCGGCTGAGGTGAGCCGACAGGCGACCGACATGCACGAGCTGCAACCGATGATCGAGGTGATGCACCGCAACCTGCAGGCCGCACACTGCGGGCCGGCGCGCGTGCTGCTGGCTGATGCCGGCTACTACTCCGAGGCGAACGTGCGGCAGGCGGGGAGCGCAGGTCCGGAGCTGCTGCTCGCGACCCGCAGCGACCGCAACCGGCGCGTCGGCGCGGCACCGCCGCGCGGGCGCATCCCTGCCGGGCTCTCCGTCCGTGAACGGATGGATCGCAAGCTGGCGACGCAGCGTGGCCGGCGTCTCTACGAGCAGCGGCGCTGGATGATCGAACCCGTCTTCGGCGACGTCAAGGAGAACCGCGGCATCCGCCGGTTCATGCGGCGCGGGATCGCCTCGTGCGCCAGCGAATGGAAGCTGATCGCCGCCACCCACAACCTCAAGAAGCTCTATCGCCGGGCGCGGCCGTCCTCCTGGCCAGCGAACGGCAACCCCCGGCAAAGAGGCTGGTCTGCCGCCGTGGCGGCCGCGTAGCGCCGCTGCCCTGTGAGAGGCGGCTACTCCGCCCCGACAACCGACCGGCTGACCTCTTGGCCCTCGTGGCGCTCCGCCCACGCCACTCCATGCGACAGCCTCAGCCGATTACACCTCACTTTCCGACGGGCCGGGGGCAGCTGGTCGCAAACTTGCCAGCCCCCGGCCCCCTTTTTTTCTGTCGCTCATCGACAATGAGCGACGACGATTACTCGTCCTGTTCGTCCTCGCTGGATTCTGACTCGGCGGTCCCGCTCCGCTTCGCGCGCGCGCGCGCGCGACTTTGCCGAGCGCGGCCCAGACTTCGTTGAATTCGTCCTCGTCGAGTGCTGCCACGTCGTCTTCAGTCACGCCAAACAGCGTGCCGGACGGCGGCGGGTCTGCTTGGATTTTGATCTCAGGCCGGCGGCCTGCGCTTCGACTCGCGCTCCGCGCTCCACCGCCTTTCGCGGTGGTGCTGCGGCTGGCGGCTTGTTGCCTTCGCTCGCGGGGGGCATCCTTCACCGGGATGCCCGCGTGACGACACAGGCCAAGCAGCAACATGACCATGCGGGTCGTCTGCGATCGTGGCTCGTACTGGCGAAACCAGTCAACGATCTGACCTTGCGCATGCTCCGACGGGTCGATCTGCTTGAAATCGGCTGCTTAGGCGGCACGAACCGCCCCGCGAGCAGGTTCTGGAAGTCACTCTCTGACGCTCCCGCGATCGCGGCCAGGGTGTCGGTCGGGCTGCCGTCTCCCCGGATCATGTCGAGGAACCGAAGCGCTTCCGTTACTCTGCCATAGACGGCATCAGGAATCTGCGCCACGCGGTAGAAATCCGCGCCGATAGTCTCGGGAAGATTGCGGCTCCGCGCCCGCGTAAGGACAGCCAGGACGTTCGCCGTCGCAGCGTACGGTCGTCGCTGGGCTTCTTGTTCGATGGTCACGAGTCGGCCCCCTTTCGGGGTGTAGGATTCTCGATACAGGGAGTACCGCCCGAATCCGGATGTCAAGAACGGATACAGCTAGATCGTCGTGATACGCCATTCGTCGATCGTGTCGCCCCGTCGCAACGGTAGGGCCGGTCAGCAGCAATCCTATGTGGAAGGGGGATACAAGGCCAGTGTTTGACGCAACACTCTCGCCGCCGGAGAACGGAATCGAATCACGCCTCTCTTAGATGTAGGAGATCACGACACGGGGGAGATAGTGATTCGGACGATTCGATCGCTCCGGCGCGCCGCTGATGCGCCGGTGAATGCCTGCGACGGCTTGGACGTGACCGATCGCGACCGGTACGATCCCTCGATGCAGGCGATCGTCCTCGTGGGGGGCGAGGGCACGAGAATGCGCCCTCTCACCTTGCGTACGCCGAAGCAACTCGTCCCGGTCGTCAACCGACCGCTGCTGGAGCACCTCCTGCTTCGCCTCCGTGTGCACGGTGTGGATCGCGTCACGCTCGCGCTGATGGAACGCAACGAGGCGATTCGTGACGCCTTCGGCGATGGCCGAGCCCTCGGCCTCTCGATCGACTACCGCTACGAGGATGAGCCGCTCGGTTCCGGCGGCGCGATCGGACAGGCGGCGGAGGGCTGGAACGAGCGCTTCTTCGTCTGCAACGGCGACGTCATCACCGACGCGAACCTGACGGCTATGCGCGACGCACACATCGAGCGCGACGCCGAGCTCTCAATCCTGCTGCACGAGGTGGAAGATCCCTCGCCCTTCGGCGTCGTCGACATCGGCGACGACGGGCAAATCCACCGCTTCGTCGAGAAACCGGCGCCCGAGGAAGCGCCCTCGCGGCTGATCAATGCAGGCGTCTGGCTGTTCGAGCCGAACCTGTTGCCGGAGCTGCCCTTCGACCACTTCCACAGGGTTGAACGCGCGCTCTTCCCCGAGATGGCCGACGCGAACCGACCGATCTTTGGATTCGACGATGGCGGCGCCTACTGGCGCGACGTGGGCGACGCCGAGCTGCTGCTGGCGGCGAACCTCGAGCTGGCCGCAAGCACCGAGCCGGCGACGGGTGGCCGCGTGATCGACCCGGCGGCCAACGTGGCCGCCGATGCCACGATCGAAGGCCCGGTGGTCGTCGGCGCGGGCGCGACGGTGCGATCGGGCGCTCGCGTTGCCTCGAGTCTTGTCTGGCCAGACGCCACCATCGAGTCCGGCGCCAGCCTCGAACGTTGCATCGTGGCGTCGGGGGCGCGCGTGGGCGCCCACGCCCGCCTCACTGACGTCGTGGTAGCGCACGATGTCGAGATCGCACCCAACGAGGTGCTCACGAGTACTACCATCGCCCCATCCACTGAGAGGACTCCCGCCTGATGCCGACGGAGATTCGCTTCGGCACCGACGGATGGCGCGGCATCATTGCCGACGACTTCACCTTCGAGAACGTGCGCGCCGTCGCGCAGGCCACCGCTCAGTACCTCAAGCGCCATGACCGCGCCTCGAGCGGCATCGTGATCGGCTACGACACGCGTTTCCTCTCCGGCGCCTTCGCCGGCGCGGTCGCCGAGGTCATGGCGGCCAACGACATCAAGGTCACGCTCAGCTCCTCGTTCGTGCCGACGCCGGCGCTGTCGTCGACGGTGATCGCCCGCGAGGCGGGCGCAGGGGTGATGATCACGGCCTCGCACAACCCGGCGCGGTGGAACGGCTACAAGTTGAAGCCGCACTACGGTGGCTCCGCGCCGCCCGAGGTGACCGCCGAGATCGAGCAGGCGATCCCGGGCATCCTGACCGGCGATCGTGTCGAACATATGCCGCTCGGCAACGCCGAGGCGCAGGGCCTCGTGGAGCGGTTCGACGCCCGCGCCGCCTACATCAAACAGATCCGCGAGTTCGTGGACATTGAGGCGATTCACGAGGCGGGGCTCAACGTCCTCGTCGACTCGATGTACGGCTCGGCGCAGGGGTACCTCGCCGAGGCCCTGGGCGAAGGCGCGACGCGCGTCAACGAGATTCACGGTCACCGCAACCCGTCGTTTCCCGGCATCCGGGCACCCGAGCCGATCGCGCCGAACTTGCGAGAGCAGCTCGAGCTGCTGGCGAAGGGCGGCTACGACATCGGCATCTCGACCGACGGCGACGGTGACCGCCTCGGGCTGGCCGACCAGAACGGGCGCTTCATCACGCAGCACCAGACGTTCGCGCTGCTCGTGCACTACTTCCTCGAGGTCCGCGGCGAGCGCGGCCCGATCGTGCGCTCGGTGACCATGACGAGGATGATCGACCGCCTCGGGGACCTCTACGGCTGCGATGTCCATGAGACGCCGGTCGGCTTCCGGTTCCTGGGACCGAAGATGATGGAGACTGACGCCATGATCGCGGGTGAGGAGTCCGGCGGTTCCGCGTTCCGGGGACACATCCCAGAGCGCGACGGTGTGCTGGCCGGGCTGATGATGCTCGACTGCATGGCGAAGACCGGCAGGCAACCGGCGGAGCTGCTGAGCGAGGTCGTGGAGAAAGTTGGGCAGCACGAGTACGGTCGGGTCGACATCACGGTCCGCAGCGACGAGCGAGACGCCATTCTCGAGCGCGTCGCTGGCGCTGAGCCAGGTGAGGTGGCAGGGCTGAAGGTCGTCTCGCAGGACACGATCGATGGCTTCAGGTTCAACCTCGAGGATGGCTGGTGGCTGGCGCTGCGCTTCTCCGGCACGGAACCGCTGCTGCGCATCTACGCCGAGATGCCGAGCGCCGCCCTGGTCGAACAGGCGCTCGTCGCGGGCCAGCAGATCGCGGGCGTCGAGTTGTGAGCGCTGAACTGTGAGCGACCTGACCGAGGCGACGCGGACCCTCGACGACGCTGCGACATACGATGCCACACCGATCGCCACGATGCGCGACCACCTCGCGGAGCTGCCCGCGCAGGCACGCGCGGCCTGGGCGCTTGCCTCCGACTTCGTGCTGCCTGAGGACTTCGCGCAACCGAGCGACGTGGTGCTGCTGGGCATGGGCGGCTCCGCGATCGGCGGCGATGTCATCGCCACCATCGCGAATCACGCGCGGGCGGTACCGATTCGCATCGTGCGCAACTACGTGGCGCCGACCACGAGTGAGCGATCGCTCGTGATCGCCTGCTCGTTCTCGGGTGGCACCGAGGAGACGTTCGAGGCGTTCTCGACCGCCCTCGACGCGCCGGGACACAACCTCGCCATCACGACCGGCGGCCCGCTCGCCGTGATCGCCCAGAAGCGTGGCGTCCCGGTCTTCAGCTACGAGTGGCCCGGACCGCCCCGCACCGCGCTCGGCTACGGCGTGTTCGCACCGCTGGCGTTGCTCACTCGCCTCGGCGCGCTCGACCTCGCGGCAGGTGAGGCCGATCGCACGCTCGACGCACTCGAGCGCTGCGCGGTGCGCTATGCGCCGGACGTGCCGTTCGCGGGGAACGAGGCGAAGCGCATCGCCGCCGAACTCGTCGGCCGGCTGCCGATCGTCATCGGCTCGGACTTCCTCGAGGTCGCGGCGCGGCGCTGGGTGACCGATATCAACGAAAACGCAAAGCAGTGGGCGTTCCCGCTGGCGCTGCCCGAGCTCAGTCACAACCAGATCGAAGGCATGGCGGCGCCCCCCGGCGCGCTGGCGCAGCTCTGCGTCATCTTCCTCGACGCACCGTCGGTCCACCGGAGAAACGCGACACGGGTCGGATTGACCTCAGAGGTGCTGGCGAGCGCCGGGGTCGACTACCACCAGACCATCGTCGGCGGCGACACGCCGCTCGAGGCGGTGATGCAGGCCTGCACGCTCGGCAGCTGGGTCTCGCTCTACCTCGCCGTGCTCAACGGCGTGGACCCGACGCCGACGCCGACGCTGGACGCCCTGAAGGCACGCCTGAACGCCAGCCTGACCCCTCGCGCGGCTGGCGACAAGGGGTCGACGGATGTCTTGGCTGTGGCCGCGCGAAGCGCGCCGCGCTAGCGCTTGGTGTACTGCGGCGCCTTGCGAGCGCGCTTGAGGCCGGGCTTCTTGCGCTCCTTGACCCGCGGGTCGCGCGTGAGCAGGCCGTGGTTACGCAGCAGGCGGCGGTTGTTTTCGTCCGAAGCGACCAGGGCGCGCGCGATGCCGAGTCGGACGGCGCCCGTCCAGCCGGTGATCCCGCCGCCCATGACGACCGCCTGCACATTGAAGGCGTTCGCGGAGTCAGTGACGGTCAGGGGAGTCAGCATGTCCTGGCGCTGCGACGCACGGGTGATGACCTCCTCGGCCGGCTTGCCGTTGATGATGACGGCGCCGTTGCCGGGGTAGAGGCGCACACGCGCCACGGCCGACTTCCGCCGGCCGAGACCGTAGTGATATCGCTGTTCTGTGGTCATCTACTCAGCCTCTACTGGGTTCGACTCGTAGTATGCCTTGATCGCGTCGATGACGTCCGGCTTGTTCCAGCCGGACTCGATCTCGATCCCGAGTCGCTCTGCTTCGACGTCAAGCTCGCCGCGGCGGTACTTGCTGAGCGCACCTTCGAGGCGGCCACCGGCGTCGGCCGTGGTCTCTTCGGCCTCGGCCGCGGCCTCGACCACCTCGGCAACGTCGGCGACCTCGGCGACCGTCTCCTCGACAGCCTCGGGCGTCGTGGGCGTCTCATCTTCGACGGGCGCGGCGACCTCGACGGCCGGCGCCGCTTCAGCTGCCGCAGCCTCCTGCAGCGCGCGCTTGCGGGCGCGTTCGCCGGTGCCCGCGTTGATCTGCGCCTCGTGCGGGTGCTCCGGACCGACGTAGACCTTCAGCCGGCGCAGCAGCGCCCGGCCGCGCACGTTGTGCGGGAGCATGCCGCGCACGGCGCGCTCGATCACGCGCGTGGCGTCGCGCTCCATCTGCTGCTCGAAGGAGCGCTCGCGGATACCGCCGGGGTAACCCGTGTGGCGGTAGTACACCTTCTGCTCGGCCTTGCGACCGGTCAGCGCCACGCGATCGGCATTGATCACGACCACATGGTCGCCCATGACCAGGTGCGGCTCGTAAGTCGGCTTGTGCTTGCCCAGGAGCAACCCCGCCGCCTCGGAAGCCAGTCGACCCAGCGGCCGGTCAGCCGCATCGAGGACGTGCCAGCCGTCATCGACGTCGTGGGCGCTCAGCCGGTACGTCTTCGTTGTCATTCCTCGTCCCATTCGACCGTCCCCGGCGCATAGCGCACGGCGACCAGCGTCAGTCCCTGCGGCGGCGCGGTCGGCCCGGCCGATCCGGGCGGTCCGTCCACCAGTGCCGCGTAGTCGGCAGGCGTCTGAGCGCCCTCACCAACCTCGACCAGGGCTCCCATCATGCGTCGCGCCTGTTGCTGGAGGAAGCCGTCCGCCTCCACCTCCACCGCGACGCAATGCGGCCCGCAGCGCTGGACGGTAATGTCCAGCAGCGTCCGCACCGTGGGATACCCCTCCGCGACCGAGGCGGCAAAGGCCGCCCAGTCCGTCAACTCCCGTGGCAGCCGCTCGACCGCTGCGGCCATCGCCGCCGTGTCGAGCTGCCGCCGTCGTTGCCAGGCGCGGTGCCGCCGTAACGGCGAGCGCTCGCGCTGGTCTTCGATCTCATATTGGTAGCGCCTCGCCACGGCATCTCGCCGCGGGTCGAAGTGCTGGCCGACCTCCGCTGCCGCCTGCACGGCCACGTCCTCCGGGAGGAAGTGGCTGAGCGCAGCGCGAAAGGTGGCCGGGCTGTACTTGCGCTGCGTGTCCAGCGCGGCCACCTGTCCCGTTGCGTGCACCCCGGCGTCCGTGCGACTCGCAAACTCAATGCGACGCCGCTCGCCGGTCACGGATTCGAGGGCTGCCTCCAGCGTCCCCTGCACGGTGCGCTGGTCTGGCTGCGCCTGCGATCCCGCGAATCCAGTCCCGTCGTACTCCAGTCTCAACGCGATTCGACGGCTCATCGACCTGCCGCATCGCTGCTCGTTCAGATCGCTGCTAGACCAGTTCCAGGCGCGCCATCTTCGAGGCGTCGCCCTTGCGCGCGCCGAGCTTGACGACACGGGTGTAACCCCCGGGGCGGTCCGCATACTCGGGCGCCAGCTCGTCGAAGACCTGCTGCACGACATCGCGGTCGTAGATGAACGCCAGCGCCTGCCGACGCGCGTGGAGCGTGCCGCGCTTGCCGAGTGTGATCATGCGGTCGACAAAGCGTCGCGTCTCTTTGGCTCGGGCCTCGGTCGTCTCGACATGACCCTCGCGGAGCACGACGGTCGTCAGGTTGCGGAACATCGACATGCGCTGAGATGTCGGCATGTCGAACCGGCGGCCGGACTTTCGATGTCGCATCGCTTCGCTCCTCGAATGTGCGCGACAGGGACGACTACTCGTCGCCCCGGCCGGCCTCCTTCAGTGCCTCCATCAGTGCCGCACCCAGCGCGCCGACCTCGGCCTCCTCGCCATCGCCTTCGGCGGTCGCGGTCGGAGCCGGCTCGGCCGGGGCCTCGTCGGCGACGGCCACCGGCGCACTGGCCGACACATCGCCGCGCCGCGACTCGGTACGAGGCGCGTCGAACCCGCTGACGACCAGCTTGTCGCGCAGCTCGTGGTACGACTTCTCGCCGAAGTTGCGCAGCGCCAGCAGCTCTTCCTCGGACTTCTCGAGGACCGCCCCGACCGTCATCAGCCCGCTGCGCTTCAGGCAGTTGTAGGCACGGACGGAGAGGTCGAGCTGCTCGATCGGCATGTCATAGCCCTCGAACGGCGCGGCCGCCTCCGAGATCGGCGTGTCGTCGATGATCTCCGAGCGGCCGAGCTGCTGGAAGCGCGTGAGCTGCTCGCGCAGCAACTCAGCGGCCTGCGAAACGGCCGCCGGTCCGGCCACCGTGCCGTCAGTCCAGACCTCGAGTTCGAGGCGGTCAAAGTTGGTGTCCTGACCGACGCGCGTGTTCGACACGTCGTAGTTGACCCGGCGCACCGGGGTGAACAACGCATCGACCGGGATGACCCCGATCGGCAGGCCCTCACTCACGGTCGCCGGCAGGTAGCCGCGGCCGGTCTCGACGTTGAGGCCGAGGGCGAGCGAGGAGTCTTTCGAGTCGAGCGTCGCCAGGTGCAGGTCCGGGTTGACCACCTCGTAGTCGGCGGTCGACTGAATCTGCCCCGCTGTCACCTCGCCGGGTCCGGAGACCTCGAGGAAGAGGCGCGCCGGGCGGTCGGAGAAGGCGCGCAGGCGCACCTCCTTGAGGTTCAGCAGCAACTCGGTCACGTCCTCCTGCATGCCCGGGACGGTCGAGAACTCATGCTCGACGCCCTCGATGCGGACGGATGTGATCGCAGCGCCCGAGAGCGAGGAGAGCAGCACGCGACGCAGGGCATTACCCAACGTCGTGGCAAAGCCCGTCTCCAGCGGTTCGGCGACTACGCGTGCGTAGTCCTCCTCTTCGGTCTCGGTTTCCAATTCGGGTAGCAGCAAGTCTGCCAAGTGACACCTTCCTCGTCGCTCGCCTCCTGCCCTCGGGTGAGGACTGGGACCGACGAGCCATCTCGCTTCACCGCGCGGTTAGCGCGAGTAGTACTCAATCACTGCGTTCGGGTTGAAGATTCCGTCCCAGTCGCCCGGACCCGGCGGCTGCAACATGCGACCCTTAATCGCCTCGCGGTCGATGTCGAGCCAGGCCGGTATCTCCCGACCCTTGATCTCTTCGGACAGGATGTCCTTGTAATTGGAGCGGTTCCCCCGGTCGGAGAGCGTGATCTCCTGGCCGATGCGGACTCGGGCGCTCGGGATGTCGAGCTTCCTGCCGTCGACGGCGATGTGACCATGCGTGACCAGTTGCCGTGCCTGGTTCCGGGTCGCGCCGAACCCGAGGCGGTACACGACGCTGTCGAGGCGCTCTTCGAGCGACTGCATCAGGTTGTCGCCGGCAACGCCGGAGCGACTGGTGGCGTTCCGGTAGTAGCGACGGAACTGCTTCTCCATCAGGCCGTAGTGGTAGCGGACCTTCTGCTTCTCGATCAGCTGCAGGCCACGGTCTGAGATCTTGCGGCGGCGCATGGCGCGCGGCCCCGGCGGCGGCTGCCGGCGGATGATCGCGCACTTCGCCTTGCCGCACAGCGAGACGCCGTAGCGGCGGCACTTGCGGCACTTCGGTCCGGTGTATCGGGCCATATCCCGGTCGTCCTCCGTCAGTTCCGCGGTCGGCGCCGCGCACGGCAGCCGTTGTGCGGGATGGGCGTCACGTCGCGAATCGCCGAGACACGGATCCCGGCGCCAGCCAGCGCTCGAATCGCGGCCTCCCGGCCAGGACCCGGGCCCTTCACGTAAATCTCGAGCTCGCGTACACCGTTCTCCATCGCCCGCTCAGCCGTGGCCTCGCCGGCCAGCTGTGCGGCGTAGGGCGTGCTCTTGCGCGAACCGGTGAACCCGGCCGTGCCGCCGCTGCCCCACGCGAGCACGTTCCCGTTGGGGTCCGTGACCGTGATGATGGTGTTGTTGAAGGTGCTCTTCACGAACGCCTTCCCGTGCGGCACATTTTTGCGCTCGCGACGGCGACCTCGACGTGATCGACCCATGCTGCCTCTGTCCTCCGGCGAACCTCGAGGGCTCGCCCGTCGCTCTGCTACTTCGCTCTGTTGCTTCGCTCTGTTACTTCACTGCCCGGCGCTTGCCGGCCACGGTGCGCTTGGCGCCGCGGCGTGTGCGAGCGTTGGTCTTCGTGCGCTGGCCCCGCACCGGGACGCCGCGCCGGTGGCGCTGGCCGCGGTACGAGTTGATCTCGATCAGGCGCTGCACGTTCTGGCGCACCTCACGTCGCAGGTCACCCTCGACGACGTGCTCGCCCTCCACGACACCGCGCAGACGCACGACCTCCTCGTCGGTCAGATCGCGAACCATGGTCGTTCGGTCGATCCCCGTCTGGTCGCAGATCTTCTGCGCGGTCGGACGCCCCACGCCGTAGATGTACGGCAGCGCAAACACCACCTGCTTGTCCCGCGGGATGTCGACCCCTGCGATACGCGCCATGCTCTGCTACCTAACCCTGCCGCTGCTTGTGACGCTTGTTCTCGCAGATCACGCGCACCTTGCCGTGGCGGCGAATGATCTGGCACTTGTCACAGCGCTTCTTGACTGACGCCTGAACCTTCATCGTGACTCGCTTCTCGTCCTCGCCCGTTCGTCGTTCGTCGTTCGTTCCCGGCGGCGGTTGCTACCGGAAGCGGTAGGTGATCCGTCCGCGGCTGAGGTCGTATGGGCTCAGCTCCACCAGTACTCGGTCGCCGAGGAGGATGCGGATGTAGTTCATGCGCATCCGACCCGAGATCCCTGCCAGCACGTGGTGCTCGTTCGCGAGTTCGACGTCGAACATCGCGTTCGGCAGGGCCTCCTTGATCACGCCCTCGACCTCAATGACCTCTTTCTTCTTCTGCTTCGGCTCTCTCGCCTTGCGTTGTCGACGTTGTCGCGCCATCAGACTCCTTTGCGCATCAGTCGATGCGCGTGAGGACCTCTGGTCCCTCCTCTGTGATCGCGACTGTCTCTTCCCAGTGTGCGGACAGTGCGCCGTCGCTCATGACCACCGTCCACTCATCGTCCACGTCTTCCTCGGTCGCCGGATGTCCGAGCGCGAACATCGGCTCCAGCGCCAGCACCATCCCGGCGCGCAGCTGGTGACCGGTGCCGGGCCGCCCCGTATTCGGGATGTGCGGCTCCTGGTGCATCTCCCGGCCCACACCGTGCCCGCCGTAACCCTCGACGATCCCGTAACCGCTGGCGTGATTGCCGATCGCGTGCGAGATGTCGCCCAGGCGGTGACCGACGCGAGCCTGGTCGATGCCCTCCCACAGCGCCTCTTGCGTCACGCGGATCAGATCCTGCGCCTCCGCGCTGACATCGCCGACGGCCGCGGTGAACGCGGCGTCCGAGACGAAGCCCTGGTAGGTAACACCGAGGTCGATGCTGACGATGTCCCCCTCCTGCAACGCCCGATCAGTCGGGATGCCGTGCACGAGTTCTTCGTTGACCGAAAAACAGATCACGCCCGGATAGGGCGGCTTGCCGCCCGGGGCGTATCCCGTAAACGTCGCCGTCGCCCCGCGCTCCTCGATGGCACGGTGCGCCAGCGCGTCGAGCTCAAGTCCCGTCACCCCAGGCTTGATGGCGTCCAGCAGCAGCGCGCGGATCTCTGCATTGATCCGGCCCGACTGCCGCATCGCATCCAACTCGGAGGCCGATTTCAGCTCGACAGACATTCTATTGTACGCCTCTACGCCGCACCGGCGACCCGTCCCAGGGCCCCCAGCAGACGCTCGGTGATGTGACCGGGATCGCCCGTTCCGTCGATGTCATGCAACTTGTCCTGCGCCCGGTAATACTCGGCCAGCGCCTCGGTCCATTCGCGGTTCGCGTCGAGGCGCGCGCGCACGGTCTCGGGACGGTCGTCCTCGCGCTGCGTCAGCCCCTCGCCACATTCGTCGCAGACCTCGGCCGCCCGAGGTGGGTCCATCTGGTTGTGATAGATGGCGCCGCAATTGGGGCAGGACCAGCGGCCAGTCAGCCGTTCGATCAACTCCGCCTCGGGCACCTGGATGTAGAGCACGGCGTCGATCTGCTCGCCGCGGTCCTCGAGGGCGCGATCGAGCGCCTCGGCCTGCCGGATGGTGCGCGGGAAGCCGTCGAGCATCAGGCCGGCGGCCGCATCGGGCTTCTCGATGCGCTCGAGCAGCATCCCGATGGTGAGCTCGTCCGGGACGAGGTCGCCCTTCGACATGAACTCCTGCGCCTCGAGGCCAAGCTTCGTGCCCTCGGCAGCGGCGTCGCGGAACATGTCGCCCGTCGAGATGTGCAGCAGCGACTCGCGCTCCGCGAGGACGCGTGCCTGTGTGCCCTTACCGGCGCCCGGCAGTCCGAGGAGGATGAGACGCATCAGGAGATGAACCCCTCGTAGTTGCGCATCATCATCTGCGCCTCGATCTGCCGCATCGTGTCGAGTACGACCGAGACGACGATCAGCAGACCGGCGGCGCTGATCTGCAGCGCCTGCGTATCCGTGAGCGCGGTCGCGAAGAACGGCATGATCGCGACAAAGCCGAGGAACAGCGCACCGCCCCAGGTGATGCGGACGAGCACCCTCGTGATGTACTCCTGCGTGGGCCGCCCCGGTCTAATGCCAGGGATGAACCCACCTTGCCGCTGTAAGTTCTCCGCCAGGTTCTGCTGAGTGAACGTGATCATCGTGTAGAAGAACGTGAACATCACGACCAGCAGGAAGATGCCGCTCCAGTAGAGCAACCCGGTCGGCGAGAACGCCGTCTCCATCCACTGTCCGACGTTCGCGATCCAGCCGGTGTCGGAGGTCTGCGCCACGAACTGGGCGAACACGGGCGGGAAGATCATGATCGAGGTGGCGAAGATGAGCGGAATCATGCCCGCGCTGTTCACGCGCAGCGGGATGAACGACTGACCCTGCTGTCGGTACATGCGGCCACCTCGGAAGGTGGACCGTGCGTACTGCACGGGGATGCGTCGCTGCGCCTCCTGGAACAGCACGACCAGCGCGACGATGGCGACGGCGAGGGCCCCGAGGAGCACCAGCGAGCCGAGCGCCTGGCCCGTGCCGGTGAGCGCGCCTCGATAGAGCAGCGCCGGCACCCCGGCCACGATCCCGCCGAGGATGATCAGCGAGATGCCGTTGCCGATGCCGCGCTCCGAGATCAGTTCACCGAGCCAGACGAGGAACATCGTGCCGGCGATCATGGAGATGATGGTGGCGATCGTCGGCAGGGCGTTGCCACCCGTGAAGCCAATGTCGCTGATGCCGCCGAACTGCTGGATCAGCAGCAACTGCGCATAGCCCTGGAGCGCCGCCAGCGGCACGGTGAGCCAGTGCGTGTAGATCTGCAGCCGGTTGCGCCCCGCCTCGCCCTCCTGCTGGAGCGCCGAGAGGCGCGGGATCAGCGGCGTTGCCAGCTGCATGACGATCGTCGCCGTGATGTACGGGTAGACGCCCAGCGCCGCCACCGAGAGGTTTTCGAGCGCTCCGCCCGAGAAGATGTTGAGGAAGCCGAGGACGGCGTTGCTGTCGAAGACCGACTGCAGCGTGTCCGACTGGACGCCCGGCACGGGAACGTGCGCGACGAACCTGAACACCAGCAGCATGGCCAGTGTGAACAGGATCTTGCCGCGGACATCAGGCTGCTGGAATGCGTCAATAACCGCCTGCAGTAGGCGTGGACGTGCAGGTCCTGCGGAAGTCGTAGAGGCGACTGCCACCGGCTACTCCTTTCCGTCCCCGCTGCTCTCGTCGACGTCGGCATCCGCCGCGCCGCCGTTGCTCGCACCGCCACTGGAAGCCTCGGCGGCCTCGCGACGACGGTGGATGCGATTGCGTACCTTCTTCTCAGCCGGCGCCAGCTCCTCGTAGCTCCCGCCCGCGGCCTCGATCGCCGCCTTGGCGGAGGCGGAGAGACGTGGTGCGCGCACGGTGAGCGCGTGCCCCAGCTCGCCGCGGCCGAGGATCTTGAACAACTGGTCGGCGTCGTCAATCAAACGCGCCGCTGCCAGCGCTGCGCCATCGACCGTCGCGCCCGCCTCGAAGCGGTCGTTCAGGTCGTCGAGGTTCACGGCCTGGAACTCGACGCGCGTGTAGTTGTTGAAGCCACGCAGGCGCGGCAGCCGCCGCACCATCGGGACCTGACCGCCCTCGAAGCCGATGCGGACCTTGCCGCGGGACTTCTGCCCCTTCAGGCCGCGGCCGGCGTAGGTGCCGGTGCCCGAACCGACGCCGCGGCCGATGCGCTTACGGGCGCGCTTGGCGCCGCGGGGCGGACGCAGGGTGTGCTGGTCCACTACTGGACCTCCTCGACGGTCACCAGGTGCCTGACCTTGTGGATCATGCCCCGAATGCTCGGCTGGTCGCTCTGCTCGACGCGCTGGTTCAGCTTGCGCAGCCCCAGCGCGCGAATCGTGCGCTTCTGGTCAGCGGCATAGCCGATGGCGGACTTCGTCCAGGTGATCCGGAGCTTCTCGGCCATCCTCGATCTACCTTACGACGACACCCGGGCCAGGCGGCGTGCACGCGCCTGAGCCGGGTCCTGCAGCCTACGCAAACCTTCGAGGGTTGCGCGCACCACGTTGACCGGGTTGTTGGAACCGAGCGACTTCGTCAGGACGTCGGTGATGCCGGCCGCCTCCATGACGGCGCGCACTGCGCCCCCGGCGATCAGGCCGGTACCGGGGGCCGCTGAACGCATGACCACCTTCGACGCCTTGTACTCGGCGATCAGATCGTGGGCGATCGTGCCCTGGCGCATCGAGACCTTGAACATCGATCGGCGTGCGATCACGCCGCCCTTGCGGATGGCCTCCGGCACCTCGTTGGCGCGGCCCATGCCGAAGCCGACGCGGCCGTTGCCATCGCCGACGACGACGATCGCGGTGAACGAGAAGCGGCGTCCGCCCTTGACGACCTTGGCAACGCGGTTGATGAAGACGACCTTCTCGATCAGCTCGGGGCCATCATCCTCTTCGCCGCGCCGCCCGCGGCCTCGGCGGTTCTGGTCGCGGCCGCGGCCGCCTCCGCCACGGTTGTCGCGATTGCCTGGCTGCACCATCAGAACGCCAGCCCTTCCTTGCGCGCCGCCTCGGCGAACGCTCGCACGCGGCCCGCGAAGCGGAAGCCGCCGCGGTCGAACACGACCTCATCGATGCCTGCCGCCGAGGCCCGCTGTCCCAGCAGCTCGCCGACCCGAGAAGCAACTTCCGTCTTCGTCCCGCCCTGGCTGCGCACCGCCTCCTCGACGTCCGAGGCGGCGAGCAGCGTGTTGCCGGCCTGGTCGTCGATGACCTGCGCGTAGATGTGCTGGTTGGAGCGGAACACGGCGAGGCGCGGTCGCTCGGCGGTGCCGGCGATCTTGCGGCGCACCCGGCCATGCCGGCGCTGCCGCGCCGCGCGTGCAGTGTGCTTCGTCGCAGCCATCGTCAGGCCTTCGCCTTCCCGGCCTTCTGCCGTACGAACTCGCCTAGGTAGCGGATGCCCTTGCCGTGATACGGCTCGGGCGGGCGCACGCGCCGCACGAGTGCGGCCTGCTGGCCGACCACCTGCTTGCTGATGCCGTCCACGTGAACCAGCGTCTGTGTCTCGCACTCGAACGACGCGCCGTCGATCGGCTGCATCTCCACCTGGTGTGAGAAGCCGACGCTCAGCACGAGCGCCGAGCCCTGCATCTGGGCGCGGTAGCCGGTGCCCCGCAGCTCCAGCGATTTGCGGAAGCCGTCGGTCACGCCGACGACCATGTTCTGGATCAGGGCGCGGCTCAGACCATGCAGCGCGCGCACCTGCGGCTGGTCGTTCGGACGCGTCACCACGACCTCGCCGTCGGCGATGGAGACACGTACTTCGGAGCGGATCGCCTCGGAGAGCTCGCCCTTGGGCCCGGTCACGGAGCACACGCCGTCATCGAACGACACCGAAACGCCGTCCGGAATAGCGATGGGCTGCTTGCCTACGCGTGACATCTCTTCAACTCTCCTCGCGTGTCGTTCGCGGGGTGCCTGCTACCAGACGTAGCAGAGCACCTCGCCGCCGATCTTGCGTCGCCAGGCCTCGCGGCCGGACATGACGCCCTGGGATGTGCTCATGATCGCGATGCCGAGGCCGCCGAAGACGCGCGGGATCTCGCGCTTGCTGGCGTACACCCGAAGCCCCGGGCGCGAGACCCGACGGATGCCGGAGATCACGGCACGCCGGTCCTCGTCGTACATCAGGTCGAGCTTCAGGTAGCTGCGGGGCCCCTCGCTCTCCTCGGCGATCGCGTTGACGAAGCCCTCCTCTTTGAGGACGTCAGCGACCGCACGCTTCACCTTCGACGCCGGGATTCGCACGTCGTCGTGCCGCGCCGACGCCGCGTTGCGGAGTCGCGTGAACATGTCTGCCAGTGGGTCGGACATACTCATCGAAGTGGCCTGCCTTCCTGCGTGACCGCGCTCCCGTCCCGGGTGCGCGCTACCACGAGGCCTTTCTTACGCCGGGCAACTTGCCCTCGTTCGCTAGCTTGCGGAAACAGATCCGGCACATGCCGAACTGTCGGATAAACGCCCGTGCTCGCCCGCACGGCCGCTTGCGCCACACGACCGGGCAGCGGTTCTTCTGCCGCGAGGAGAACTTGGGCTCCCGGTTCGCCTTGGCGATCTGCGACTTACGCGCCATCTCGCCCCTGCCTTCGCTGGAACGGCATACCGAGGAGCTCAAGCAGTCGCTTGCCCTCCTCGTCCGTTCGCGCTGTCGTCACGATGTTGACCTGCATCCCACGCACCCGATCGATGTTGTCGAACGAGAGTTCCGGGAAGATCAGCTGCTCGGTCAGGCCGAGCGCGTAGTTGCCATGTCCGTCGAACGCCCGGTCGGGCACGCCTCGGAAGTCGCGCACGCGCGGGAGCGCGGCGTTGACCAGGCGGTCGAAGAAGTCCCACATGCGGCTGCCGCGCAGCGTCAGCGCGAGGCCGATCGGCACGCCCTCGCGGAGTTTGAAGTTGGAGATAGCGGCGCGGGCGCGGCGTACATACGGCCGCTGGCCCGTCAGTGCCATCAGGTCGTTCGTCGCAGCGTCCATCGCGTTCGCGTTGTCGATCGCCTCGCCGAGACCGATGTTCACGGCGATCTTCGACAGCGTCGGCCACTGCATGCGGTTGTCGTGCCCGAACTCGGTCGCCAGCTGCGGCCCGACCTCGTCGAGGTAGCGCTGCCGCACGCGGGGCACGTATGTCTGTTCAGTCGTCATCAGTCAATCGCCTCGTCGCATTGCTTGCAGATGCGGACCTTGCGGCCGTCGTCCAGGATGCGGAAGCCGACGCGTACGGCGTTGTCGCAGGCCGTGCAGACCAAACGCAGATTGCTGAGGTGAATCGCCGCCTCGATGTCGAGGATCTGCGACGGTTGTGCCGGGTCGGTGGAGCGTTGGTGCTTACGCACCATGTTCACACCCGTCACGATCGCGCGCTCCGGCTTGCGCAGCACCTGCCGCACCTCGCCACGCCGCCCGCGGTCGCGGCCGGTCATCACCTGCACCGTGTCGTCCCGCTTGATCTTGGATGCCATCACAGCACCTCCGGGGCGAGCGAGATGATGCGCATGTAGCGCCGGTCGCGCAGCTCACGAGCCACCGGCCCGAAGATGCGCGTCCCGCGAGGGTTGCCATCCTCGTCCTCCAGCAGCACGGCGGCGTTCTCGTCGAAGCGGATCATGGAGCCGTCGGCGCGTTGCACCGGCTGCTTGGTACGCACGACCACAGCGCGCACGACCTCGCCCTTGCGCACGGCGCTGTTCGGCTGCGCCTCCTTGACGGAGGCCACGATCATGTCGCCCACGCGCGCATAGCGGCGGCGCGTGCCGCCGAGGACTCGGATGCACAGGATCTCCCGAGCACCGGAGTTGTCGGCGACCTTGACGCGCGACTCCTGCTGAATCACTCTGCCCGCTCCTCCTCGGATGTCTCGCCGGCCTCATCGTCAGACGCTGCCTCTGCGCTCTCGTCCGCGGTCTCGTCGGCTTCGCCCTCGTCGTCGCCCTCGTCCGACTCAGACTCGTCAGAGGCTTCGGGGACCGGCGTCTCGTCACCCGCCTCGGCGCTGGCTGCGTCCTCACCGGCAGCCTCCGCCGCCTCGGCGGCGGCGCGTGCGGCGGAGCGCTGGACCTCGTCGACGAGTTCCTCGTCGAGAGCTTCTGGCGCCACATCGGCCACGGCGCGCTCGGTCAGCACCTCGAGCAGGTGCCAGCGCTTCTTCTTGGAGACGGGCCGGCCCTCCTCGATGCGCACGATGTCGCCAACGGTGGCCGAGTTCTCCGGATCGTGGACATGGTACTTCTTGGTCTGGCGGATCACCTTCTTGTAGAGGCGATGGCGCGAGGCGCGCTCGACCAGAACGACGATCGTCTGCTCATTCACGTCGGAGACCACTGTCCCGACGCGCGCCTTGCGGTTCACGCGCTGTTCCTCAACCATCGCTAGTCCTCGCGCTCCTCGTCCTCGGCCTCTTCATCGCCGGCCTCATCCGAGGTGTCATCGCTGTCGTCTTCGGTCTCGTCATCGCTGTCGTCTTCGGTCTCGTCTGCGTCTTCGCTCTCGGTCTCGTCAGTCGCCTCGTCCGCCTGATCCGCCTCATCGACGGCCACCGGCTCCTCGATGTCTTCCGTCTCTGCCTCAGCGTCGGCCTCGACGGCCACATCCTCGGCCGCCAGCTCGGCAACGAGCTCAGCCAGGATGCCGCGCTCGCGCACCAACGTGTGGATGCGCGCGATGCGGCGGCGCGCCTTGCTGACCTGCGAGTTGTCCGCCAGCTGGCTCGTGGCGCCCTGGAACCGCAGGTTGAACAGCGCCTGATGAGCCTCGTCGAGGTCCTCCTGCAGCTGAATGTCCGTGCGGCCACGGAGCTCGACGGTCTCTGGCGACGGCACTAGAACGTCTCCTCGCGGGTGATCACCTTGGTCTTCACCGGCAGCTTGTGGTGTGCGCGACGGAACGCCTCTCGAGCCGCGTCCTCCGGCACCCCGGCTAGCTCGAATATCACGCGGCCGCGCTTGACGACCGCCACCCAGCGGTCGGTCGCACCCTTGCCCTTGCCCATGCGCACCTCGACCGGCTTCTTCGACACCGGCTTGTCCGGGAACACGCGGATCCAGAGCTTGCCACCACGACGTAGCGAACCGGTGATGGCGCGCCGCGCGGCCTCGATCTGCCGCGAGTCGACCCAGCCGGTGGTCTGCGCCTGCAGCGCGAAGTCACCGAAGGCAACGGTGCTGCCACGCTGGGCGGCCCCACGGCGCTTGCCGCGGAACTGCTTCCGGTACTTGGTGCGACGAGGCATCAACATCGGTCTACTCCGCCTCCACCGCGAACTGGAACATCGGGTTGGTCTCGCGCGTCACGTCGCCCTTGTAGATCCAGGCTTTCACGCCAACGATCCCGAAGGTCGTGCGCGCCTCCGCGTGGCCGTAGTCGATCTCGGCGCGCAGCGTGTGCAGCGGCACGCGCCCCTGCATCTCGTGCTCCGCGCGGGACATCTCGGCGCCGCCGAGGCGGCCGGCTATGCGGACGCGACAGCCCAGCGCTCCACGCTGCATCGTGCGCTGCACGCCCTGCTTCATCGCGCGCCGGAAGGCCACGCGGCGCTCCAGCTGGTCAGCGACCGAGCGAGCGACGAGGTAGGCGTCCAGCTCCGGGACCCGAATCTCCTCGATGTTGAGGCGGATGCGTCGTTCGGTCGCACCCTGCAGCAGCCCGCGGAGCATCTCCGCGTTGGCGCCGCCGCGGCCGATCACGATGCCAGGCTTCGCCGTCTTCACCGTGAGTGTGATCTGGTTGGCGTTGCGGTCGATCAATACCTGCGAGACACCGGCGTCCGGCAGCGTCTGCTGGATCAGCGTGCGCAGTCGCTGGTCTTCCAGCGCGAGATCGGCGTAGTTGCCCTCGGCGAACCACTTCGACAGCCAGTCGCGCGTGACGCCGACCCGGAACCCGTAGGGGTGTACTTTGCGACCCATTAGAACCCCTCCTCGCCTACGACGATGATCTCGATGTGGCTGTAGCGCCGCAGGATCGGAGCCACGCGGCCGCGCGACCGAGCCTTGAACCGCTTCAGCGTGCGCGCGTCCCCGGCCACCGCTTTCTTCACCACCAGCGCGTCCGGATTGAGGTCGAAGTTGTTCTCCGCGTTGGCGGCGGCAGAACGCACGACCTTCCACACGATCCGCGCCGAGGGCTGCGGGAGCAACTCGAGCGTCGACAGTGCCTCGTGCACCGGCATGCCACGGATGGTCTCCAGCACGAGCCGCACCTTGCGAGGCGAGACCGGCTGGTCGGTGGCGTACGCGCGTACCTCCATCGTTACACGGTCCTCGATGTGTTCTCGGACCGGCCGCGGTGGCCGCGGAAGGTCCGGGTGAAGGAGAACTCGCCCAACTTGTGCCCAACCATGTTCTCAGTGCAGAAGACGGGGATGTGGCGGCGGCCGTCGTAGACGGCAATCGTCAGGCCCACCATCTCCGGCATGATCGTGCTGGAGCGCGACCAGGTGCGAATCACCTCTTTGCGCTCTGTGCCCTGCTGCCCCATCACCTTCTTCAACAGCTTCGGGTGGACGTAGGGGCCCTTTTTCGTTGATCGAGACATTGCCTACCTCCGTCCGCGCCCGCGGCGTCGCACGATGTACTTGCCCGTGCGCTTGTTGCGCCGCGTTCGATAGCCGAGGGCGGGCTTCCCCCACGGCGTCTTCGGCCCCGGCATGCCGATCGGCGCCTTACCCTCGCCACCGCCATGCGGGTGGTCGTTCGGGTTCATCACCGAGCCGCGCACCTGCGGGCGACGCCGGCGATGCCGCGTCCGTCCTGCCTTGCCGAGCTTGACCTGCGAGTGCTCCGGGTTGCCGACGGCGCCGATCGTCGCGCGGCAGTCCTCCAGGACCTGGCGCATCTCGCCTGACGGCATGCGCAGCAGCGCATAGCCCGCGTCGCGCGCCATCAGCTGGATGCCACTGCCAGCGGAGCGCGCCAGCTGGCCGCCGCGGCCCGGCTGCATCTCCACGTTGTGCACCGTCGTGCCGGTCGGGATGCGGCTCAACGGCAGCGCATTGCCGGGCGCGATCGGCGCCTCGTCCGAGGAGACCACGGTGTCGTCCACCTCGAGCCCCTGCGGCGCCACGATGTACCGCTTGTCGCCGTCGAGGTAGAAGATCAGCGCGATGCGCGCGCTGCGGCCCGGGTCGTACTCGATGGCCGACACGCGACCGGGCACGCCGATCTTGTCACGCTTGAAGTCGATCTCACGGATGCGCCGCTTCGCGCCGCCGCCACGGTGGCGCACGGAGATACGACCGCGGCTGCGGCCTGCGCTCTTCTTCTTCGACCGCAGCAGCCGCTTCTCCGGCTTCTTCTTCGTAATCTCCTCGAAGGTGAACCCCGAGGAGTTGCGCCGGCCGGGCGAAGTGGGCTTGAAGTTACGAATCGGCATGGTTCGTCCCTAAACCCCCTCGAAGAATTCGATCTGGTCGCCGGCCGCCAGCGTCACGATCGCCTTCTTCCAGCGCTCGGCCTTGCCGGTGCGCCGTCCGTAACGATTGCGGGCGCGGCGGCCTCGCACCATCGTCGTGTTGACTGCGGTCACGGTGACGTCGAACGCCGTCTGGACCGCCTCGCGAATCTGTGGCTTGTTCGAGCGCGTCGCGACCTCGAACACGTACTTGCCTTCAGCCGCCAGCGCCGTGCTCTTCTCGGTCACGACCGGGCGACGCAGGATTTCGTAGACGTGGAGCTGCTTGGGCATCGCTAGGCTCCCGTCTCAGCTGCAGCGCGCGGACGGCCCGAGGCGCGGTCGCCGCCCCAGAGCTCCTCGACCCGGCGCAGGGCGTCGACCGTCAGCAGCAGCCGATGGTGCGCGAGGATGTCGGCGACGTTCAGTGTGTCCGCAGGGAGCGTGCTCGCGCCCGCGATGTTGCGTAGCGAGAGCATCAGGTTGCGATCCGCCTGCGCAGGCACGATCAGCGTGTTGTCCCCCAGCTCGGTCGCTTCGAAGAGCGCCACGAGCTGCTTCGTGGAGGGTGTCTCGACCTCGAGCGCGTCGATCACGGTCAGGCGCTCCTCGGACGCTCGCGAGGAGAGCACGGAGCGCAGCGCAAGCCGGCGCATGCGCTTCGGCAGCCGCTGGGCGTACGAGCGCGGGCTCGGCCCGAAGACGACGCCCCCACCGCGACGCAGCGGCGAGCGGTTGGAGCCGACGCGCGCCATGCCGAGGCCCTTCTGACGTCGCAGCTTGCGCGTCGAGCCGCGCACCTGACCTCGCGTCAGTGTCGCAGCGGACCCGGCGCGGCGCGCCGCCAGCTGCGCGACCAACGTCTGGTGCACGACACCCTCGTTCGGCTCGATGCCGAACACGGCCTCGTCCACCTCGATCGGATCGAGTGCGGCGCCCGTGCTGTCGATCACTGGGAGTTGCATCGCTACTCGTCCCGCTCTTCGTCGTCGTCGTCCGTCGCGTCGTCGCTCTCGTCGTCAGTGGCGTCGTCATCCGCATCCGAGGTCTCGGCAGCGTCGTCGCCCTGCTCGGCGTCCTCGGTCTCGGCCTCTGGCTCGTCGGCCTCTGGCTCCTCAGCCTCTGCCGCGTCTTCTGCCGCGTCTTCTGCCGCGTCACTGCCCTCTGCGGCCTCGTCCTCGGGCGCTGCAGCCTCGCCTCCGGCGGCCGGCTCTTCGAGCTCTGCATCCTCGAGCGGTTCCTCGACAGCGGTCTCCTCGCCGACCGGGACCTCGGCCGGCGCCACGTCGGCGGCGGCGAAGTCGGCCAGCGGTGCGCGAACGCCTGGCTGGATCACGACCACGCCATTGCGCGCGCCGGGCACGGAGCCCTCCACGAAGATCAGGTGCCTCGACGGGTCGATGGCCACGACGAGCAGGTTCCGCGCCGTCGAGGTGACGTTACCCATGTGGCCGCCCATCTTCTGGCCCTTCCAGACGCGGCCGGGCGTCGTGCCAGCGCCGATCGAACCGGGGGCGCGCCAGCGGTCGGACTGGCCGTGAGTCTTGGGACCGCCCTTGAAGTTCCAGCGGCGGACGACGCCAGCGAACCCGCGACCCTTCGAGGTGCCCGTGACATCGACATAGCTGCCGGGCTCGAACTGGTCGACGGTGATCACCTGGCCCAGGCTGTACTCCTCGACGCTGTCCACGCGGAACTCGTGGAGTTCGGAGAGCGGGCGGTCGGCGACGCCGGCGGCCTGGAGGTGACCACGCTCCGGCTGAGTGAGGCGCTTGCGCTGGCCCTCGAACCCGACCTGCACGGCCTGGTAGCCGTCGCGGTCCTCCGTGCGGACTTGCGTGACGGGGTTCGGGCCGAGCTCGACGACCGTCACGCCGCGGGCAATCCCTGCGCCGTCGTAGAGGGTCATCATCCCGACCTTGCGACCGATCATCCCCGTCGTCATCGCCTCGTACCTGTCCCTCTCGTCTCTAGTCGCCGCGCTAGAGCTTGATCTCGATGTCGACGCCGGACGGCAACTGCAGCCGCATCAACGTTTCGACCGTCCTCGAGGTCGGCTCGATGATGTCGATCAGGCGCTTGTGAGTGCGCGTTTCGAACTGGTCGCGTGAGTCCTTGTCGATGAATGGCGAGCGGATCACGGTGTAGCGCCGCACACGTGTGGGCAGCGGCACCGGGCCGGCCACCTGGGCGCCCGTGCGCTCCGCCGACTCCACGATCTGCTTGGCAGATGCGTCGAGCACGCGGTGATCGAAGGCCTTGAGCCTGATCCGTATTCGCTGGTCCGCCACCGTGTCCCCTTGTTTCTCTCTCGCCTGTCGTCTTTGCCTCGACGCGCCGTTACGACGCGCGCTGCTCAAGCGTGTCCGCCAGGCTGGCTGGCACGCGCTCATAGTGGTCGAACTCGATCGAGGAGGTCGCCCGGCCTTGCGTCACCGACCGCAGATCGGTCGAGTAGCCGAACGTCTCAGCCAGCGGGATGGTCGCACGAATGACTCGCGTGTTGGCGCGCGAATCCGATCCGAGCACGTGGCCGCGGCGGCTGTTGATGTCGCCCAACACCTCACCGAAGTAGTCCACCGGCGTGACGACCTCGAGCTTCATGATCGGCTCCAGGAGCACGGAGCCGGCCTTCGCCAGCGCCTCCTTCATGCCGATCGAACCCGCCGTCTCGAATGCCATCTCCGACGAGTCAACGTCGTGATACGAGCCATCGATGAGGGCGACGCCGACGTCCACAACGGGGTAGCCGGCGCGAATGCCGTTCTGCAGCGCGCCTTCGACACCCCGGCGGACGGCCGGGATGTACTCGCGCGGGATCGAGCCGCCGACGGTCTTGTCATCGAAGTGGAAGCCCTCGCCCGGCTTGCGCGGCTCGATCTCCAGTACACAGACGCCGAACTGGCCACGACCGCCGGTCTGGCGCACGAAGCGACCCTCGGCCTTGGCCGTACGCGTGACGGTCTCGCGGTAGGACACCTGCGGGCGGCCCGTGTTCGCCTCGACGCTGAACTCGCGCTTCATGCGGTCCACGATGACCTCGAGGTGCAGCTCGCCCATGCCGGAGATGATCGTCTGGCCCGTCTCCTCGTCGTGGCGGACGCGGAAGGTGGGGTCCTCTTCGATCAGCTTCTGGATCGCGTCGCCCATCTTCGTCTGGTCCTCGCGCGTCTTGGGCTCGACGGCGACCGAGACGACGGGCTCGGGGAACGTGATGTTCTCCAGCAAGACCTGATGGTCGCGGTCGGTCAGGGTGTCGCCAGTGAAGGTGTCCTTGAGCCCGATCGCGGCAGCGATGTCGCCCGCATACACCGCGTCGACCTCCTCGCGCGAGTCGGCGTGCATCTTCATGATGCGCCCGAAGCGTTCGCGACCCTGCCGCGTGGTGTTGCGCACCTGGTCACCTGAGCGCACAACGCCCGAGTAGACCCGGAAGAAGACGAGACGGCCGACGAACGGGTCGGTCACGACCTTGAACGCCAGTGCCGTCACCGGACCGCCGTCGTCCGGCGGTCGATTTTCGTAACGCTCCGGGTCGTCCATGCTCTGCGCGCTCACCGGCGGTACGTCCAGGGGTGACGGCAGATAGCTGATCACCGCGTCGAGCAACGGCTGGACGCCGCGGTCGCGCAGAGCCGAGCCACACAGCACCGGCGAGATTGCCGTGCTGATCGTGGCGCGACGGATCGCCTTCACGAGCTCCGTCTCGTCGATCTTGTGACCTTCGAGGAAGGACACCATGAGTTGGTCGTCGTTCTCGGCCACGCGCTCGATCATCAGCTCGCGCGCCGCCTGCGCGGTCTCTTGCAGCTCGGGACGGATCTCCGCGTGGCTGACCTCGACGCCGCGATCACCGGCGAAGTGCACCTCGCGCATCTTCACCAGGTCGATCACGCCATCGAAGGCGTCTTCTGCGCCGATCGGGATCTGAACCGGCACCGGGACCGCTGCTAGGCGGTCCCGGATTGATTGGACGGTCATCTCGAAGTCGGCGCCCATGCGGTCCATCTTGTTGACGAAGCAGATGCGCGGTACGGAGTACTTGTCGGCCTGACGCCAGACGGTCTCGGACTGCGGCTCGACGCCCGCGACGCCGTCGAAGACCACGACGCCGCCGTCGAGGACCCGCAGCGAGCGCTCCACCTCGACGGTGAAATCGACGTGGCCGGGCGTGTCGATGATGTTGATCGTGTGGCCATCCCACTCCGCGGTGGTGGCCGCCGAGGTGATGGTGATGCCGCGCTCGCGCTCCTGCTCCATGAAGTCCATGACCGCCGTGCCCTCGTGGGTCTCGCCGATCTTGTGGGTGCGGCCGGTGTAGAACAGGATGCGCTCGGACACGGTGGTCTTGCCCGCGTCGATGTGGGCAATGATGCCGATGTTGCGAACGTTGTCGAGGGCTACCGTACGAGGCATCGCTCTTGACTCACGCTTCCTGGCTCTTTGCTCTTCGCTCTTCGCCTGAACTCTTGATTCCGTCGGACTCTGACTCCGTGAGACTCTTATTCCGTAAGAAGGCCCCCGCTGGTGGGCGAGGGCGATCGGGTACTGGTCTACCAGCGGTAGTGCACAAACGCGCGATTCGCCTCGGCCATGCGGTGCACTTCCTCCTTGCGACGCACGGCGCTGCCGCCGTTGTTCGCCGCGTCCAGGAGTTCGGCCGACAGCTTCTCGGCCATCGAGCGCCCGGCACGAGCACGGGCCGCGGTCAACAGCCAGCGCAGAGCGAGCGCCTGACGGCGCTCGCTACGAATGTCCACCGGTACCTGGTAGGTCGCACCACCGACGCGGCGCGGCTTGACCTCGATCACGGGGGTGACGTTGCGCACGGCCTGCTCGAAGACATCGATGCCGGCGCGGCCCGCCGTCTCCTCCGCCTGCTCGAGCGCGGAATAGACGATGCGCTCGGCGGTGCTCTTCTTCCCTGCCATCATCAGGCTGTTGATGAACTTCGTGACGACACGCGACTGGAAGCGCGGGTCTGGGTCTACGGGGCGCGGGATGGCTCGGTTACGTCGCATCGTTCTATCGCTTCGGCTGGTCAGTTAGGTTCCGGTGGAGGGGTCGGGGCGCGCTGGCAGCGCGCAGCGTCCTTGCTCGGTCTCGTGTGCTGCTTCTCTGCTACGTCAGTTCTTCCGGGTGCCGTACTTGGAACGGCCGCGCTGCCGGCCCTCGACGCCCTGCGAGTCGAGCGCGCCACGGATGATGTGGTAGCGCACGCCCGGCAGGTCGCGGACACGCCCGCCGCGGATCAGCACCACCGAGTGCTCCTGCAACGTGTGCCCTTCGCCCGGGATGTAGGCCGTCACCTCGATGCCGTTGCTGAGGCGCACACGTGCCACCTTGCGCAGCGCCGAGTTCGGCTTCTTCGGCGTGACCGTGCGCACCTGTGTGCAGACGCCACGCTTCTGCGGCGAGCCTTGCGGCTCACGCGCCATCCGGTTCTTGAGCGTGTTGAAGCGGAAGCGCAGCGCGGGCGCTTTCGCCTTCTTGCGAGTGGGCTTCCGGCCCTTGCGGACCAGCTGGTTGATGGTCGGCATCCCCGACTCGCTCCGCTCTCTCCAACGTTCTCAAGGCGCGACAAACGGCCGAATGGCTGCGCAGCGAGCCGCGACACGGCCGGAGCGGTTTCCCACCCACGTTGACCGCCGGTCCTCACCGCGTGCCGGCCACACGACCGTACCGCGTTGAACACGCCATTTCACAGGCGCGAACTACGAGTGTGAGGCCCACTACAGGCAGTGTCAACGCGCTCAGAGCCTGCTGCTCGGGGCCAAAATCAACGACTTCGATGCCTTGCCGGTGCGAACAGCTGCTAGTCGCGCTCGGCGCACCTCAGCGGCGCATCAGCACCTTGCGGAAGGACTCGCGGAAGACGGGGTCGCGGCCGTCGTCGTTCTCGTCCGGGTCGCGATTGGCTCGCGCGCGCTCCCGCCAGATGCGGAGCATGTCGTCCTCGTTACGGCCGCCCATCTGCGAGGTGTGAGCGAGGATGGCGCGGATCTTCGTGCGCAGGACCTTCTCGATGTCGACATGGTAGTCGGGCTGGTCCGTGCCGGCGAGGAGGATCACGGCGGGGCGGTGAGGCTCCAGGCCCTCCTCTTTGTCGTAGGGGTAGTAGAGGTGGTCGTCGGCGGCGGGGTAGATGGCGTCGTACGTGGCGCGGCCAGTGTTGCGGTGATCGCGATGGTTGAAGCCGGGGCGGAAGCCGTCCCAGGTGATCACCAGCTCCGGACGGTGCAACCGCAGCTGGCGCACGATCAGGCCGCGCAGCTCCTCGTCGTCCACGATGTAGCCATCGGGGAAGCCGAAGAACACCACGTCGCCGGCGCCGAGGATCTTCGCGGCGTTGCGCTGCTCCACCTCGCGCTCGCCGGCCAGTTGCTGGCCGGTGACCTTCGGGTCTTTCGTGCCCTTGTTGCCGGAGGTGGTGACGACGATGGTGACGTCCCAGCCCTCGCGACAGAGCTTCGCCACCGTGCCGCCGCAGGAGAACTCACAGTCGTCGGGGTGGGCCATGACGACCATGGCACGCCGAGGGCCCTGGGCCCCCAATTCCTCGATCAGATCGGTGTCCGGGTCAGCTGCAGTTGGTGTGACCATTGATGCGAGAGTCTACACACCTCGCGCGGCAGCGGCTGCACGTGCAGCACCGACCGGATGCTCGCCGCTCGTCAGGTCCTCGTAGAGCGCGCAGAGCTGCCGCGAGATCTCGGGCCACGAGTACATCTGCATGCGATCAACGGCGGCCGAGCCCAGCGAGGAGCGCAGCTGCTCGTTGCGCAGCAGCAACTCGATCTTCTCGGCGAACGGTTCGGGGCAGCGCCAGGGGATGAGGTAGCCCGTGCGCCCGTCGGAGACCGTCGAGCTCAACCCGCCCACCCTCGAGGCGACCACCGGGACCCCCGAGGCCATCGCCTCCACGGCGACGAGCCCGAACGACTCGTAGAACGAGGGCATGACCACGACATCGGCTGCGTTGTAGTAGTCGGGCAGCGCCTCGTGCTCGACCGGGCCGACGAAGCGCACCATCGAGGCCACACTAAACTCCTCGGCGAGGGCCCGCAGGCGGGAAATCTCGTCCGCGGCGCGATCGTCGCCTCCGATGATCCAGAGCGAGATGCCGTCACGGTCGGTCACCTCCGCCAGCGAGCGGATCAAGATGTCGAGGCCCTTGAGCGGCTGGATGCGGCCGATCGCCAGCAGGATGCGCTCCTCGTCGTCGATGCCGAGCTCAGCCCGGGCCGCCGCTCGGTCGGCCGGGGCGAAGCGATCCAGGTTGACGCCCAGCGGGATGACCGTGATGCGTTCGGCCGGGACGCGGTAGATCTGGCGCAGCAGCTGCTGCTCGTGGCGCGTCGCCGCCACGATGCGGTCGAGCCGGTGCACGATCCGTCGCTCCGACTCGAGGCGTTCTTCGGGCTCCTCCTCGGACGCACGGGCTCGGAGCTTCACATCGCCCAGGGTGTGGAACATCGCGACGTGGGGCACGCCCCAGCGATCCGCGATCGGTTCCCCCGCCTCGGCCGAGAGCCAGTAGTGCGAGTGGATGAGGTCGTAGGTCAGCTCCTCGACGTCGCAGAAGGTCATCACGCCCTCGGCGAACTGCCGGGTGAGGCCGATCATCTCCTCCTTCTCGATCCGTCGAGGCGGGCCCGCGTCGATCTGGATCAGGCGCGCACCGGGAGCGAACTCCTCAACGCGGGGCGTGTCACGGTCGGAGCGGCGGGTGAAGACATCGACGGCGATGCCGAGATCACCGAGCTCGGCGGCGACCTCACGCACGTAGACGTTCATGCCGCCGGTGTCACGCCCTCCGAGCTGTGCCAGCGGCGAGGTGTGCAGCGACAGCATCGCTACGCGCGCAGGCAGACGATGCTCGGCGATGGGGGAGTCGGGTGTGACCGTGGTCATGCTCTCGCTATCGCAGGAGGCTAGACGCCGACCTGCTGGATCAGCTGCAGGAACTCCTGGCGGGTCTTGTCGTCGTCGCGGAACTTGCCGCGCATGGCGGAGGTCACCATCTTCGAGCCGGGCTTGCGCACGCCTCGGGCGGTCATGCAGAGGTGTTCCGCCTGGACGACGACGCCAACGCCCTTGGCCTCCAGCACCGTCTCGACGCAATCGGCGATCTGGGACGACAGCCGCTCCTGTACCTGCGGACGCCGCGCGAAGATCTCGACGGCCCGCGCCAGCTTCGAGAGGCCGACGATGCGTCCGTCCGGCAGGTAGCCGACGTGGGCAATGCCATGAAACGGCAGGAAGTGGTGCTCACACATCGAGTAGAAGGGAATGTCCTTGAGGATCACCATCTCGTCGTGGCCCTCCTCGAACCCGACGGCCAGCACCTGCGCGGGGTCCATGTGCAGCCCCTCGAACAGCTCGCCATACATGCGGGCGATGCGTTCGGGCGTGTCGATGAGACCCTCGCGGTCGGGGTCCTCGCCGATCTCGCGGATCATCGTGCGCAGGGCTGCGAGGAGCGTCGGATTCGGCTTGAGTAGCTCGACTGGCGCCTCGTTGACGTCGGCCGCTGAAGTAACGATGGCCACGGGCGGCTCCCTTGGGCAGCCCTCGTTCGGGCTGGGTCGCGGGTGCGTGGAATGGTGTGTACCTCGATGCTAGCACGCACGTTCGGGGCGGCCGGTGACCATAGCTGAGGCTGTCGCACAAACCCACGAAGAGGGGGACATCGCTATACGATGAGCATGGCGGCGGGGGCGGAGTGATTCCGAGGTGCCGCCGTGACCCAGCGTTTCTTGCCGTGCGACCGTGACCAGCAATACCTGATGCCCGCCAGCCTCCGCGACTGGCTGCCCGGGGACCACCTCGCGTGGTTCGTGCTCGATGCGGTCAGCCAGTTGGACCTCACCGCGTTCTACGAGCGCTACCGCGAGGACGGTTGGGGGCGGAAGGCGTACGAGCCGTCGATGATGGTCGCGCTCGTGCTCTACGCCTACTGCGAGGGCGAGCGCTCGAGCCGCCAGATCGAACGGCGCTGCCGGGAGGACATCGCCCTCCGGGTGCTGACCGCGAACCAGCACCCCGACCACGCGACGATCTGCCGTTTCCGCCAGCAGCACGAGGAGGCGCTCTCGGGACTGTTCGCCGAGGTGCTCAGGCTGTGCGCCGAGGCTGGTCTGGTGCGGGTCGGGGTGGTCGCGCTCGACGGGACCAAGCTGCACGCCAACGCCAGCCGTGAGCGCAACCGCACGGATGCGGACCTGGAGGCCGAGGTGCGGCGCATCCTCGACGAAGCGGAGCGGGTGGACGCCGAGGAGAACGCGCGCTTCGGCGACGCGCGGGGCGACGAGTTGCCTCCGGGATTCAGGGACCGCGAGGAGCGCCTGCAGCGGTTGCACGAGGCGCGGGAGCGACTGGCGGCCCGAGAGCGGGAGCGGCAGGAGGACTACGAGCAACGCCTCAGGAGCCGCGCGGAGAAGGACCAGCGCGGGCGCCGCCCGAAGCCGCCGCAGCCCGAGCAGGGTGCGAAGGTGAACGTCACCGACCCGGACAGCCGCGTGGTGCGCGACTATCACGGCTACTTCCAAGGCTACAACGTGCAGGCGGTGACGACCCGCGACCAGATCATCGTCGCGGCTGAGGTGAGCCGACAGGCGACCGACATGCACGAGCTGCAACCGATGATCGAGGTGATGCACCGCAACCTGCAGGCCGCACACTGCGGGCCGGCGCGCGTGCTGCTGGCTGATGCCGGCTACTACTCCGAGGCGAACGTGCGGCAGGCGGGGAGCGCAGGTCCGGAGCTGCTGCTCGCGACCCGCAGCGACCGCAACCGGCGCGTCGGCGCGGCGCCGCCGCGCGGGCGCATCCCTGCCGGGCTCTCCGTCCGTGAACGGATGGATCGCAAGCTGGTGACGCAGCGTGGCCGGCGTCTCTACGAGCAGCGGCGCTGGATGATCGAACCCGTCTTCGGCGACGTCAAGGAGAACCGCGGCATCCGCCGGTTCATGCGGCGCGGGATCGCCTCGTGCGCCAGCGAATGGAAGCTGATCGCCGCCACCCACAACCTCAAGAAGCTCTATCGCCGGGCGCGGCCGTCCTCCTGGCCAGCGAACGGCAACCCCCGGCAAAGAGGCTGGTCTGCCGCCGTGGCGGCCGCGTAGCGCCGCTGCCCTGTGAGAGGCGGCTACTCCGCCCCGACAACCGACCGGCTGACCTCTTGGCCCTCGTGGCGCTCTGCCCACGCCACTCCATGCGACAGCCTCAGCTACGTTCGAAGGCGTGCGTTCGCCTCCCCAGCCGGTCAGGACCAGCCGAGCGCTGACTCCACCGCCTCGATGTCCGCGGCCACATCGTGGCGCGCGCCGGGGATGGTCATCGCGATGTCGGGGTCTTTCAACCCGGAGCCCGTGATGATGCAGACCACGGTCTGTTCGCTCAGATCCGCACCGTCCGCCACTTTGCGGCGCAGGCCGGCCACCGAGGCGGCGGACGCCGGCTCACAGAACACTCCCTCGTCCGCCGCAAGACGGCGGTAGGTGTCGACGATCTCCTCGTCGGTGACGGCGGTGATGCTGCCGCCCGAGGCGTCGCGAGCCTCGATGGCGCCCGCCCAGCTCGCCGGGTTGCCGATCCGGATCGCGGTGGCGACGGTCTCCGGGTCCGGCACTCGCTCGCCGCTCACCAGCGGCGCCGCGCCAGACGCCTGGAAGCCCCACATCTGGGGACGTCGGCTCGCTCGTTCGAGGTGGTAGTACTCGTCGTAGCCGCGCCAGTAGGCGGTGATGTTGCCGGCATTGCCGACCGGGATGCAGGTGACGTCCGGCGCATCCCCGAGCTCGTCGATGATCTCGAAGGCGGCGGTCTTCTGGCCTTCGATGCGGTGGGGGTTCACCGAGTTGACGAGCGCGACCGAGTGGCGCGCGGCGAGGTCGCGCACGATCTGCAGCGCCTCGTCAAACGAACCGTCGAGGGCGACGATCTCCCCTCCATGCGCGACGGCCTGCGCCAGCTTGCCGGAGGCGATGGCCCCTGCCGGCACCACCACATATGCGCGCAGCCCATGCCGCGCGGCGTATGCCGAGGCGGATGCGGAGGTGTTGCCCGTGGAGGCGCAGATCACCGAGTCGGCCCCGGCCTCGACGGCCTTCGCTACCGCGAGGACCATGCCGCGGTCTTTGAACGACCCGGTCGGGTTCGTCGACTCGAGCTTGAAGTACAGCGCGCCCATGCCGAGCTCGCCCTCGAGGACGCGCGACCGGACGAGCGGCGTGCCGCCCTCGCCGAGCGTGATCAGCGGCGTCTCGTCGGTGACCGGAAGCCGGTCGCGGTAGCGTTCGAGGATGAAGCGACTGGCGGGCGCTGACATGGCCGGCCCCTAGAGGGGCTGTTCCTCCAGGGCGGAGGCCTCGGCGCTCTCCTCGGTCAATCGCAGTATCAGGCCACGGGCCACGCGCAGTTCCCGCTCGATATCCTCGACGCGGCGCTTGCCGCTCTCCTCGGCAGCGCGCAGCTCGCGACGCAGGTGATCGACCATCGCCAGGCGCTGCGCCTCGACGCGCTCGCCCAGCGAGCGGAGACGTTCTTCGTGGCCGCTCTGCTCGCGCTGGAGGAGCGACCGCTCCTCGTGCGCGGCCGAAGTGCGCTGCGCCTGGTCGGCGAGCAGCTCCTCGATCTCACTCAGGCGGGTCTCGACCTGGGTGCGCCCCGCGCGGTGTTGCTCCAACAGGTCGAGCAGCTGGTCTTCCCGATCACGGATCGAGCGCACCTGCGCCAACTCCTCGTCGAGCCGGCGCTGGTCGAGATGCATCGCCGAGAGGCGCTGTTCGAGCGCGTCGAGGGTGCCTCGGAGCGAGAGCACCTCGGCCTCCAGCCGGACCGTCGACTCCCCGGAGAAGTCGCGGCGATCCTCGCGCGCACCGACATGTTGTTCGACATCGTCCAGGCGGCCAGCGATCGCGGAGTCCGACTGGGCCCGCTCGGCCTGCTGGCTCGAGATGCGGCGTTGCTTTTCGTTGACTGACGCCTGCGTCCCCTCGAAGTCGTCGAGGCGTCGCGAAATCACTTCGAGCGCGCGGCGCAGCTCCATCTGCAGCTCGTTCTCGCGGCCCTCACTGCGTCCCACATGCTCACTGAGGTCGCGTCGCAGGGCGGACTCCGCTTCGAGCTGTCCCTCGAGCTGCGCAATCTCATGCTGCAGCTCGCGCGCCGACTCCTGGCCACTCTCGTGGCGCTGTGTCCGGCCCTCGACGGTCTGTACGGCATCGCCCAGGGTCAGCACCCGCTCCGACTGCATGGAGATGCCGGCGCCAAGCTGCTCGATCTCGCGCTGCATCTGGCCGATTGTCTCGAAGGCCCGGCGCAACTCGTCGCCGATCCAGGTCGGCGGCGCCTCCTCATGCTCGGTGGTGGGCCGGCGAGCGTCACCGTTCGCCATTTCGCCCCTCCGTCCCCGCCATCTGCAAAACGTTGCTCACTTCGCGGATGCTGCCGTCGAGGCTCAGCATCGCATCAATCGCCGACTGCAGGGCGCCGCCCGTCGCCAGGTGCGTCGTCAGGACGAGCTCGGCGGTGCCTGCGGCCGCGTCCGCCTCGAACTGGATGACCGACGCGATGCTGACCTCGTTCGAGCCCAGCGCCCCGGCAATCCCCGCGAGCACGCCCGGCTGATCGGCGACCGTGAGCCGCACGTAGTAACGCGCGTGCTGCTCCTCGGACGGTCGCACGCGCACGCGCCGCAGTTCCGGTGCGGCCGAGGCCACGCGACCGGCGACCAGGTCGCGAGCGATGTCGAGAACGTCCGCGAGCACCGCGCTCGCCGTCGGGCCGGCGCCGGCGCCGGGACCCTCGAAGACCACGCGTCCAACGAGGTCGCCTTCGATCTGCACGGCATTGAGCACGCCATCGACCTTGGCGAGTGGCTCGCCATGCGCGACCAACGTCGGCTGAACGCTGGCGACGACCTCACCGTCGACCAGCTGACCTGTCGCGAGTAGTTTGATCGTGTAGCCCAGTTCGTCGGCGTAGGCGAAGTCACGCGCGGTCAGCTTCGTGATGCCGAGGCGATTCACTTCGTCCGGCTGCACGGCCACCCCGAAGGCCAGGCCGCACAGGATCGCGATCTTAAACGCAGCGTCGATCCCCTCGACGTCTGCCGTCGGGTCGGGCTCGGCGTAACCGAGGCGCTGGGCCTCCGCGAGGATATCCTCGTACTCCGCGCCTTCCTGCGCCATCGCTGTGAGCATGAAGTTGGTCGTGCCGTTGATGATGGCCGTGACGGCGGTGATGTCGTTGGCCAGGAGGTCGCGTGAGAGCGGCGAGATGATCGGGATGCCGCCCCCGACCGAAGCCTCGTAGAGCAGCCGCACGCCGTGCTCAGCCGCAACCGCGAGGAGCTCCGAGCCGTGCTTGGCCATGACCTCCTTATTGGCGGTGACCACGTGGCGGCCCGAGCGGAGGGCGTCCTCGATGTATCGATGGGCCGGGTCTTCGCCGCCCATCAGCTCGATCACGATCTGCGTGCCCTCATCACTGAGGATGTCCTCGACGTTGGTCGTGAGCTGCTCGTCCGCGAGTCCGGGCCGTGACCGCGAGGCGTCACGAACGAGGGCCCGGCGCAACTCGAGCCGACGACCGGCGCGGCCGGCGTAGCGCTCGCCGCCTCGCTCCAGCGCCGACGCGACGCCGCCGCCAACGTTGCCCGCACCGAAGAGCGATACACCGATCGTTTCAGGCACGCCAGCCTCCGCCATCGTCGGCACCGGTTGAAGCATGCTCGGACACTGCTGGCGTCGGCATCACTGACCTCCGGCGGGCGCGCCCACCAGTCCTGCTACGTGGGATACCACACGTTCGATGATCCAGACCTCCTCGCCGTCGGAGAGGCCGATCTCGATAGCGAGCACGCCGCTCTCGACTTCCTCCCACTCCCGCACCAGGTCGCGCACGAGGAGCTGCCTCGCTGCGTCATCCCAGACGCGCGCGGGGTCGATCTCCGTGACGAAGTAGACCTCGAACGTGAGGCTGCGATCGACGACCTCGCTCACGTTGCCCGCCTCGACACCGACCAGCGCGTCAGCGATCTCGTCGGGGATCAAGTCGCGTGGGAACCAGCCGAGGTCGCCGGGCTCGGAGCCAAGCCCAGCGTTGGCGGCAGAGTCGTCGTCCGCCTCGAGCACGAGGTCCCCGAACGGCTCGCCATCGAGGGCGCGCTGCCGCAGCTCCTCCGCCTCGGCCGGGTTGGAGACGACTAACCGCTGGAGCCGCAGCTGTTCCCCGTTCGGTCCCAGTTGCTCGTCGAAATGGCGGTTGAGCAGCAGGCGCACCACGCGCGCCTCCGCGATGTCCTCGAAGTCCCCGCGGCTGAGCCCGGTCGCCGAGAGCACCGCCGCGAGGGCGACCGCAAAGTCGTCCTGCTCGCTCTCGCTGAGCGAGCGCGGCGCCGCCGCCGGTGGTGCAAACAAATCGTCGCGAGGCGTCGGCGTGACCTCTGGCGCAGGCTCGGTGTCGCCGTCACCAGCGGAGGCGTCGTCGGTGCCGTCGCCGGCGGGCGCGTCGGCGTCATCGGCGTCGTCCGCCCCCGGGATCGGCGTAATCGTCGAGACCAGCGGCTCGAACCCCAGCAGCTCCTGCACCTGCGCATCGATCTGCGGTTGCGTCACGGGCCCGACCAGCGCGGGTCCACGCAGGCGCAACGTCTCCTCGAAAATCAGGACGTCGATGGCGGCGGACGCGACGTCGCCCAGGAGGTCGTCCTGGCCTTCGAAGGTGATCAGGAACTTGCCGCGGTCCGCGACGGCGGAGGCGTTGTAGCTCTGGTCCTCGATCGTCAGGATGTGTGCCCGCGGTGGCAGGTAGCGCGTCCAGAAGATGCCGAACGCGACCACCAGCGCGACGACCGCGAGCACGCCCACGGCGCCGAGGTAGATCAGACGTTGCTGGCGTTCCTCGGAGGCTTCACGATCCCGGCGCGATTGCCTCTCGCTGGTTCGGCGGTCCCGGGCCAACGGCGGTGGTCCCTCCCGGTGGGCAGCGGCCGTCGCTCGAAGGTGGGCCTGCGCCCGAGGCCCCTAGCGACGTCCCATGTTGATGCCGGACACACGCACGTGCTCGGCGGTGTAGGGGAGCAGGGCGAGGTGGCGCGCCCGCTTGACTGCCTGGGCGACCACGCGCTGATGCTTCGCGCAGGTACCGACCTTGCGGCGAGCGTCCATCTTCCCGCGGTCGGTGACGTAGCGCTTCAGCAGATCGACATCCTTGTAGTCCACGACGTCGACATGCCGGCGGCAGAACTCGCAGCCCTGGGGGCGTCGGAATCCGCCGCCGCCCCGGCCGCCGCCACCACCCCCACCACGGCCGCCTCGACGGTCGTCGCGGCCACCACGATCATCGCGCCGGTCGTCGCGGGGGCGATCGTCGCGGGGGCGGTCATCGCTCGGGGGCGGCTGGGGTTCACTCGTCATCGTTCAGTCCTCGATTGCTCGGCCCTGCGCCGGGTCCGGCTCAGAAGGGCAGGTCGTCCGGGTCGATGTCGCCCTCGGCGTCCGCCCCCACGGCCATGCTCGGCGCGAAGCCGCCGGCCGGTGGGTCGTTGCGGTTGCCCAGGAACTTGACGGTCTCAGCGATCAGCTCGGTGCGGTAACGCTTCTGGCCGTCCTGGCCCTCCCATGACCGCGTCTGCATGCGTCCGTCGACGTAGACCTGTCGGCCCTTGGTCAGGTACTGCGCACACGTCTCGGCCAGTCGGTTCCAGGTCACGATGGAGAACCACTCGGTCTCCTCACGCCGCTCACCCTCGGCGGAGTTGTAGCTCCGGGAGGTCGCGACGCGGAATGTGGTCACCGCGTTGCCGTTGGCGGTGTACCGCATCTCCGGGTCGGCGCCCAGGTTTCCGATGATCATGCATTTGTTCAGCATCTTGATGCCCTAGCCCTTCAGGACCGGGGAGGAATAGTCCGTTCTCACTCGGCGGCCGGCTGCTCAGCGTCGGCGTCTGCTTCGGCCTCATCGCCTGCGTCGGCCTTGGCGTCTGTATCGGCCTCGGCGTCTGCTTCGGTCTCAGCCTCGGCGTCCGCTTCAGCTCCTGCCTCCGCGTCACCTTCGGTCGCTACCGCGTCTGCTTCGGCCTCAGCCTCCGCGTCGTCCTCGGTCGCTACCTCATCCGCCGCGGCCTCGGTGCTCTCCGCTGCAGCCTCGTCGTCATCGGCGGGCTCCGCGTCGGCTGTGGGTGCCTCAGCGGGCGAACTGTCCGAAGCCTCCTCGACTGCTGTGGCTGCCGCCGCCGCAGTCTCCTCGCCAGCCTCCGCGGGGACGTCGGCGGCCTCCGCGCTCTCGACGGGCGCTGGGGGTGGGGCATCCGCGGGGCCGGCGGGGCCCCCCGGCCGCACCTGAGCCTTACGAGGATCCTCACCCTCGTAGGGAATGATGCCACGAATCAGCAGGTGCCGTATCACATCCTCCGACAGGGTCAGTTGCGCCTCGAAGGATCGAGTCCCCTCGGGCGGAAGTTTCAGCGTCGTCAGGATGTAGGTGCCTTCGAAGTTCGCATCGACCGGGTAGGCGAGACGCCGCCGTCCCCAGTTGTCCACGTCGATGACCTCGCCACCGTTCGAGGTGACCTGCTCGCGCAGGAACTCGATCGCGCCATCGGTCTCATCCGCAGTCAAACGCGGATGCAGCACGGCCATCAGCTCGTATTCGTTCACGGTGCCTCCGCTGACCTCGGTCTTCGGAGGCGAGTCCGGCCGGGCGGCCTGCTCGCCCCGATCGAGCGGTGTTGGTTACGCGCCCGCCTGCGCGGGGCTCAACGAGTATGGGGGCGCGTCCCGCCAGCGTCGAGCGGTGCTCGGACTGTCGCTGACACAACATCGCCCCGCTCTCGCGAGCGGGGCGATGCGCTTGCGGCCGTTCGAGGCGAGGCTAGCCGCGAGGCAGCCCCAGCCCGCGCGTGGCGATGATGTTGCGCTGAATCTCCGAGGTACCGGCGGCGATCGTCGAGGAGACGCTGCCGACGTACGACTGGATGAAGCTCGCCTTCAGCGGCGCGCGCTCATCGTCCTCGTCCCAGATGTTGCTGTGCAGCCCGAACGTCTTGACGCCCGTGTTGGACAGGCGCTGCGACAGCTCCGAGTTGAACAACTTGGAGGTCGAGGCCTCGTAGTTCGGGATCAGCCCCTTGTCCTGCATCGAGATGATGCGGAACGAGAAGTTGTACATGACCTCGGTCTCGATGTAGCGGTCGGCGATCTCATGCCGGATCGTGCCCAGCTCCGCGAGCCGAGACTTCTCCTTGCCGTCGCCGTTGGCGTGCGTCACCAGCCGGTCGATCGTGCGACGTGCCGAGACGGCGCCGGTGATGTTCGACCGCTCGTAGTCGAGCAGCGTCATGCCGACGTACCAACCGCGATTCTCCTCGCCGACGCGGTTGGAGACAGGGACGCGCACGTCCTCGAAGAACGTCTCGTTGAAGACGTGCGACCAGGCCATGTTCACCAGCGGGCGGACCGACAGCCCCGGCGTCTCGCCATCCATCAGGACGAAGGAGATGCCACGGTGCTTCGGAGCGTCCGGGTCGGTGCGCACGAGGACGAAGAACCAGTCGGCCACGTGCGCGCCGGAGGTCCAGATCTTCTGGCCGTTGATGACGTAGTCGTCACCGTCGCGGATCGCCCGTGTCTGCAGCGAGGCGAGGTCCGAGCCGGAGCCCGGCTCGGAGTAGCCCTGCGCCCAGGCCACGTCGCCCGAGAGAATTTTTGGGATGTGCTCGGCCTTCTGCTCGTCGGTGCCGTGCACCATCAGCATCGGCCCGAGCATCGACACACCGGAACCACCGACGTTCGGTGCGTTGGCCTCCGTCATCTCCATGTTGAAGATGAACTGCTCCATGGGGGACAGCCCGGCGCCGCCGTACTCGGTCGGCCACTGCGGAGCGATCCAGCCCTTGCCGCCCAGCGCGGTGGCCCACTCGGCGGCGGCCGCGACCGCTACTGGGTCGTCAGACTTACGGTCGTTGCCCCAGGCGAACCCGGAGCCGAAGCCCAGCTCATCCGACTTGTAACGATCCGGGACCGCTTCCTCGAGGAACGCTTTCACCTCGGTGCGGAACCCGGCCTGATCCTCAGAATCGTTCCAGTCCATGTGTGAGTCTCCATTCGCACGACCGGGGTCGGCTCTCGCCCGGCCGAGTTCGCTGGCTGCGCTGTTCGCCTCTCCGGCGTTGCGCCATCGCGCGGATGATACCGCAGGGGCAGCGGTCCGGCGCTAGTCCGTCGGCAGACCTGGCGCCGGGAAGCGCGCGCACAGCTCCTCGACCTCGGCGCGCACCGCAGCGTGCTTCGCCGCGTCGTCGTGCGCCTGCACGACCTCTGCCATCAGCGTGCCAATGCGCTGCATTTCCGCCTCGCCCATGCCGCGCGATGTGATCGCGGGCGTGCCGAAGCGGATGCCGCTGCCCTGCCGTGGCGGCAGCTCGTCGAATGGGATCGAGTTGAAGTTGACGACGATCCCCGCGGCTTCGAGGGCATCCGCCGCCTGCAGGCCATTGATGCCAAGTGGCGTGACGTCGAGCAGCACGAGGTGGTTGTCGGTGCCGCCGCTGATCAGACGCATGCCGGCGTCGTTCAGCGAGGCCGCCAGCGCCCGCGCGTTGGCGACGATCTGGTGCGCGTGCGCGCTGAACTCCTCGGTCGCCGCCTCCTTGAACATCACCGCCTTGGCCGCGATCACGTGCATCATCGGCCCGCCCTGTGAGCCGGGGAACACGCCGCGATCGATGCGGCGGCGGTACTTGTCGTCGCAGAGGATCATCCCGCCGCGAGGGCCGCGCAGCGTCTTGTGCGTCGAACTCGTGATCACCTGCGCGTGGCCCACCGGCGAGGGGTGCGCACCGCCCGCCACGAGCCCCGCGATGTGCGCCATGTCGGCGACGAGCGTCGCCTCCACCTCGTCGGCGATGGCGCGCGCGCGCTCGAAGTCGATCACCCGCGGGTAGGCCGTCGCGCCGACGACGATGATCTTCGGGCGGTGCTCCTTCGCGAGCGCCTCCATGCCGTCGTAGTCGATGATGTGACTCTCGCGGTCGACGCCGTAGGCGACGAAGTCGTAGAGCTTGCCGCTCGCATTGACCGGGTGCCCGTGCGTGAGGTGTCCGCCCGCGTCGAGTTGCATCCCCATCACGACATCGCCGGGCTTCAGCACGCCGAGGTAGGTCGCCATGTTCGCCTGGGTGCCGGAGTGCGGCTGCACGTTGGCGTGATCGACGCCGAAGAGGGCCTTCGCGCGGTCGCGCGCGAGGTTCTCCGCCTCGTCCACCACATCGTTGCCGTGGTAGTAGCGTGCGCCCGGGTAGCCCTCAGCGTACTTGTTGGTGAGGACCGATCCGACCGCCTCGATTACGGCACGGCTCGCGTAGTTCTCGGAGGGGATCATCTCGAGGACGCTGCTCTGGCGCTGCTCCTCGCGCTCGATGATCGCCTTGATCTCAGGGTCCACCTCGGCCAGCGCCGCGGCGTGCGATGTCGTCGTCATGTGGGTTCCTCGATGGCGGCTCGGGCGGATGTCCGAGGTGTCGCAGGGCTCGATGGCCCATGCTATCGCGCGCGTTCGCTAGCCGCCCTCAGCCGTCATCGCGGCCACGCCTCGACGGGTCGGGGTCGAGCCCGCGCGCGCGGTCGTGCTCGTCCCACGCCCACTGGTTGAGCAGCGTCAGCCCGCCCGTGACCAGCGAGTGTCCGCCGAGGATGACCGGCACCGGCGCGGCGATGGCCGCCTCGACGATGGCGCGCAGGCGGGCGTCCTCGATCAGCTCGGGGCGTCCGAGGTCGGCGGCATAGCGATCGGCTCGGGTCGCACGGATGCCCAGCTGGACGAGCGCGGGCCGGATGTCGATGAACGCGGCATCACAGAGTTCCGGCAGCAGCTCGCCGAGGGCGCGCTCCGGTCCGACCGCCTCGATCAGCTGTCCCAGCAGCGAACGCGCCGACCCGTCCGCCTCCGTGCCGGCGGAGACCATCCCGCGTTCCTCAGACAGCATGCGCACGCGCACAGGCGTGTCGCGTTCGAGGTAGCGCCACGTGCGTGCGCTGACGCGTCCGGCGACCAGCACCTCCGCGCGACGGTCGCTGAACGTGCGAGCCGCCACGGCCAGACGCTCGGTGTCGAGCGCCGCGGCGTCAAGGTAGCGCCGAAGCCGTGGACCGCCCGCGCCAACCAGTGCCAGCGCCGCGAGGTCGACCGGAGCGTCGAGGTTGAACTGCGTCGCGATCGTGCGCTCGAGCTCCAAGACCTCGATGTCCGCTTCGTCGCGCAACCGTCGCGGCACCTCGTTGTCCGACCGCGGCGCGGGGTCGAGCCGCGCCAGCGCCGAGGCAGGCGTCAACGCGAACGCGTCGGCCGAGTAGGCGTTATTAGCGACGCAGCCTACCGAGGGATCGTCGTAGGCTGCAAGATCCTCGGCGGTCAGGAGCGGACCGGCGCCCGCGCCGATGTAGAGCAGGCGCTCAATGCGTTCCGCCTCGACGAGGCGGGCGAGATGTTCGCCGAAGTGGAAGGCGCCGTCGTCGAGCTGGACGCGCGCGCCTGCCGGGACCGGCAGCGTCGGCTCGGCGTCGGTGACCAGCCAGGCGCGTTCGACGCGGCCGCCGTCGAGGGCTCGTTCGATCGTGTCGAGCGCCGTCGCCTCCAGCGCACGACGCATCAGCGTCTCGAGCTCGCCGCCCTCGACGCCGCCGAGCGTCACCACGAGGTCGAGTGCTGCCGCCTGGCTCGCCACGGGTGCCCCTAGTCCTCGCGCGCGAGGGCGAGCCGGTAGACGGCCTCCGCGCCGGCGTCGCGCAGGGTGCGCGCCGCCACGGACAGCGTAGCGCCGGTCGTCGTGACGTCATCGACCAGCAGGATGCGCCGGCCCGCCACCGCCGAGGATCGTCCGATGTCGAACGCACCGTCGAGGTTGCGCGACCGCTCGTCGGCGCCCAGCTGCGCCTGCGGGTCGCGGTCGGCGACGCGACGGAGCGCCTCCACGAGCGGCAGGCCGAGGTCGCGCGCGACATGTGCCGCCGCGATCTCCGCCTGGTTGAAGCCTCGGCGGCGCTGGCGGCGTCGGTGCAGCGGCACCGGCGCGACCAGATCGACGCGCCACGCGCGCGGCAGCATCGCCCCTGCCTCGATCGCCAGCGGCTCGAGCAGCGCCGTCACGCCGCGGAACTTTGCTTCGAGGATCGCGCGACGGACATCGCCTTCGAACCGGAAGGGCGTGCGCAGCCCGGCGAACGCCGGGGCCTCGCTGCCGTCCTCGGCGCAGACCTCGCACCAGGTGAAACGGCTCGGCCGCCAGCAGCGCTCGCACCTCGGCGGCTCCGCGCGTGCCAGCGTCGGTACGCAGTGCGCGTGCAGCGCCGCGCCGAAGCGCCCGCAGACCAGGCAACGCTGCGGCAACAGCGCGTCGACGGCGGCGTCCAGCAACTGGCGCAGGGCGCGCGCACGCCCGGGGCGCGAGGTGTGATCGGTCGCGGCCGGCATCGGCGCATCAGATAGCATGCGCGCCATGCCCGCAACCTCCGACCCGGCACGCACGGCCAGCGTCCAGGAGCCAGGCGTCCCCACGAGGCGCGATGACTCCGTGTTCGCATCGCTGCGCATTCGCGACTTCAGGCTGCTCCTGGCGACCCAGATCGCCACGGGCTTCCGTGGGCCCGTCTTCTTCATCACTCAGGCCTGGTACGTCAACACCGCCGCGCCCGACGATCAGCGCGTGGTGCTGCTGGGCGCACTCGGTGCGATCCGCGGCATCACTTTCCTCTCGTTCGTGCTCTTCGGCGGCGCCATCGCTGATCGCTTCCCACGTCGCGCCACGCTCATCGTCAATCACTTCATCGCCATCGCGATGGCCCTGGGCGTGGCGCTGCTGCTGTTCCGGCCGGAGGTCGAGGCGGGGGAGAGCCCGTGGCTCGCAGTGATGTTCGTGCTCTTCGCCTCGTTCGGGCTGATCAACGGCCATGACCAGCCGACGACGACGGCGATGATCCGCGATGTGGTGCCGCCGCACCTGTTGACCTCGTCGATCACGATCTGGCAGTTCGCTCAATCGATCGCGCTGCTGCCTGCCGCCGTCCTGGCCGGGCTGATGATCGAGTACCTGGGCTTCGGCTGGACCTACCTGATCGCCACCAGTGGCCACCTGGTGACCATCGCGGCCGCCTTCGCGCTGCGCACGAGGGTCGGCGCGGCCGACCCGGACGCCGCGCGTGAGTCGATGCTCGCCAACCTGCGAGGAGGCCTCGCGGTCATGCGCAGCGACACGGCGGTGCGCTGGACCATCCTGCTCAACTGGGGCGCGACCGCGGTCGGTCTCAGCGTGATGGGCATCCTGATCGCCGCGTGGGTCGAGGACATCCTTGCCCTCGACGCCGTCGGCTGGGGCGTGATGATGATGTTCTGGGCACTCGGCGGGATAGCCGGCGCGGTCTGGCTCGCCAGCCGAGGCAACTACCAGCGCATGGGCATGACTTACCTCGCCGCGGCGATGGCGCTCGGCGTCGCGGTGCTCGGCTTCAGCCTCAGCCGCCACATCGCGCCGGCGTTCCTGTTCAACGGCATAGCCGGCTTCGGCCACTCGATGGTGCAGACCGTGGGCACCGCCATCATCCAGCGGCGGGTGCCCAATCGCGTACTGGGCCGAGTGACCGGTCTGCTGCTGCTCTCCGGCGGCCTGATGCAGGTCGCCGGGCTTGGCGTCGGCCTGATCGCGCAGGAGATCGGGCTCGAGCCCGTCTACGCCGCCGCCGGCATTGTCATCATCGGAGGGGTGCTCGCCACCGCCATCTGGCAGCCGGAGCTGCGCACGCTCGACTGACCGAGGCCTGATCGAGCGAGCGTGCGACCTATACTGAAGATCACCCGAACGACAACACACTGCTGCGGGAGGCGGGCGTGCAGGTCACCGTCAAGCTCTTCGCCGGGCTGCGCGACATCGTCGGCGGCGACATCACCGAGGTGTTCGACGCCGAGGTGATCAACGTCGAGGACCTGCGCACGCGCCTCGAGGAATCGCAGCCGAAGCTCCTCCCCTACCTCAGCGGCGTCGCCATCGCCGTCAACGAGGAGTACATCCTCGAGCCCGGCTCCGAGCTGAGCGACGGCGACGAGGTGGCGTTGATCCCACCGATCGCCGGCGGCGCACCGTCCGAGGCCAATGAGACGCCTCACTGCCTGGTCACGACCGAGGAACTCCGGCCGCGCGCATTGCGCGACCGCGTGATGACCGACGCCTCGGGCGCCGCAGTCGTGTTCGAGGGTGTCGTGCGCAACCACCACGAGGGGCGCACCGTCGAGCGGCTCGAGTACGAGGCCTACGCCTCGATGGCTGAGCGCCAGCTCGCGGCGGTCCGCGACGAGATCCTCGCCGAGTTCGCCGACCGCGAGGTGCACGAGCTCGCTGCCCATCACCGCATCGGCAGCCTCGAGGTCGGCGAGGTCTCGCTGCTGGTGGCCGTCTCCGCCGCGCATCGCCAGGACGCCTTCGCAGCGGCCCTGCGCGCCGTCGATCGCATCAAGGAGACGGTGCCGGTCTGGAAGAAAGAGTACGGCCCCGACGGTGCGCACTGGCAGGAGGGCGTCAAACCGCGCCCTTCGCCGACCGGTTAGCGCGACGCTCGATGCCGCCTCGCACGGCCGGTCACTGCTCGAACTGCGGCGAGCGTTCGAGGCTGTTCGACCCTTCGTTACCCCACGCCCGCTGCCCGGCCTGTGGCCACACGGACTTCGAGAACCCGACCCCCGTCGCCGGCATCCTCGTCGTGCGCGACGGCCGCGTGCTGCTCACCCGACGTTCGATCATGCCTCGACGCGGCTACTGGGCGTTCCCCGGCGGCTTCGTCGAGTCAGGCGAGGCGATCGAGGACGCCGCCCGCCGAGAGACGCGTGAGGAGGTCGGCCTCGACGCCACCATCACCGGCATCGTCGGCCGCCCCTTCTCGATGGTTGACGCCGGACGCGTGGTCGTCGCCTTCCGCGGCGAGGCCGACGGCGAGGCGCGGGCCCTCGAGGAAGTGTCGCAGGTCGCCTGGTTCGCACCCGACGAGATCCCGTGGGACCGCATCGCCTTCCACTCGACGACCGCCGCACTGCGCACGCTGACCGAGGAGGGCTTCGAGTCGCCGGCCGCCCATCCGCACGAGCGCCGCTTCGAGACGGAGATCGATCCGCTCGCGGTCCCGTCGCACTGCCGCCGCTGCGGTGGTGAGCTCCGCGCCGCCGGCGACAAGGAGGAGGGCCACGGGCTCTGCACCGCCTGCGAGACGCCGCACTGGGAGAACCCCGCCGTCGGCGCGAGCCTGCTGGTGATCCGCGACGGCCGCGTACTCCTCGGCCGCCGCGCGCACGCCAACCGCCCAGGCTTCGGCCTCTGGGCCGGCCCGGCCGGTTACGGCGAACTCGGCGAATCGATGGAGAACACGGCACGTCGCGAACTCCTCGAAGAGACGACCCTCGAGGGCGAGATCACGGGACTGATCTCCGTCTACACCGGCAGCAGCCACATCGAGGTCGCCTACCACGGCGAGGCCGCCGGCGACCCCACGCCGACCGCCGAAATGTCCGAGTTCGGCTGGTTCGCAGCGTCCGAACTCCCCTGGGGCGAGATGTTCGACAGTTGCACCACCTCCGTCACCCACCTCGCCGAACGCGGCTTGCTCACGGACTGACGTCGATTTCGCGGCGAGCGCCCTTGACCTGACCCCGTGAGACGAGACCACCGTTGATGAGAGTCCTTAGGCCCGCGAAGGTGGGCGGAGGAGGACATCACGGTGAAACGACGCAGGCACACGCCTGAGCAGATCGTGCGCAAGCTGCGGGAGGTGGAGCGGCTGCTCGGTGAGGGGCAGACGATCGCGGAGGCGGCGAAACGGGTCGAGATCTCGGAGCAGACCTACCACCGCTGGCGCAACCAGTACGGCGGGATGAAGGCCGACGACGCCAAACGGCTGCGCGAGCTGGAGCGCGAGAACGCGCGGCTGAAGCGGATCGTCGCCGACAAGGAACTCGAGATCGACGCGCTCAAGGAGATCGCCCGGGGAAACTGGTAAGCCCGTCGCGCCGGCGCGAGGCGGTCTGCATGTTGCAGGACCGCCTCGAGTTGTCGGAACGGCGGGCATGCCGGGTCACCGGCCAGCACCGCTCCACGCAGCGCCGCCTGCCGGCGCGCGGCCGCGGCGACGACGCGCTCAGGACGGAGTTGCACGCCTTCTCGCGTGGCCACCCCCGCTGGGGATACCGCCGCGCATGGGCGACCTTGCGCGAGGAGGGATGGACCGTGAACCGCAAGCGGGTGCAACGGCTCTGGCGTGAGGAGGGGCTGCGCGTCCCGCTGACACGACGCAAGCGTCAGCGTCTGGGGGACTCGACTCTAGCCCGCCAGGCGGCTGAGTGCTGAGCGGCCGAACCACGTCTGGGCGCTGGACTTCCAGTTCGACCAGACCGCGGACGGGCGGGTCCTGAAGCTGCTCAACATCGTCGACGAGCACACGCGGGAGGCGCTGGCGGTGGTGGCCGCCAGGCGCATCAACGCCGACGCCACCGCCGCCACGCTCGACCGGATCGTCGCCGGGCGCGGGACGGCGCCGGGGTACATCCGCTGCGACAACGGGCCCGAGCTCACGGCCAACGCGCTGCGCGACTGGTGCCGGTTCAGCGGTACGGGCAGCAGCTACATCGAGCCCGGTGCGCCGTGGGAAAACCCATTCGTCGAGTCGTTCAACGGCCGGCTGCGCGACGAGTTCCTGGCCGTCGAGCAGTTCGACAGCCTGCTCGAGGCGCAGGTGCTGATCGAGGACTGGCGGATCGAGTACAACACGAAGCGCCCGCACAGCAGCCTGGGCTGGCTCGCCCCGGCTACCTACGCCGAGCGCTGGGAGGCTCAGCAACACGCTGGACTCTCATAAGCGGTGGTCTCGCAAAGGGGGTCCGGTCACCCTCGCTCGATCCGCCTGCGAGGCGCGAAACGCCCCATCGCGTGGACACCGGGAGCGGCACGACGCCGAACGCCCGCCGTCGATCCATCGGCGACGCGCGAAACGCCCTCGCTCGATCCGCCAGCGAGGCGCGAAGCGCCCTCGCTCCGGGGTGTAGGGCGATGCCCCACGTCCTCCGGGGGCGGGTGGGCGGGCTCCAAGAGAGATCCAGCCGCGCGCAGCGCGTCCTTCCTCCCCAAGGGCTGCGGCTAGAAGTCCTTCCACATCAAGATCCGAGGCTCCTCTATACCATCGCGAACGCGCGCATAGCACGCACCGTCCGGAAGCCGAGCCGCTCGTACAGCGGGATCGAGATCGCGTTCGCGGGATTACCGCCCGTCTGCATCCCGAACACCCCTCGCCCGCGAAAGTGCGGCGTCGCGTCCTGCGGGCTGCGCTCGTAGAAGCCGAGGAACGTCGCACCATGCTCGTTGGGATCGACCTGAGCGATACGGAAGGGCGGGCGCGAAGCTGGCATCGCGCGCTCCTCGAACGGTGGCGGGGCGCGCTACTGCGGTGCGCCGCCGCTGCGATAGTCCGGCGCGAGGATCTCATAGACCGTCGAGACCTGGAGGTCGGCGAGGCGCGAGCGAATGCGCGGCTCGAAGTCGCCGACCTTCATGTTGGCGGTCACCACCGTGTGCGAGCGCGACAGGTGCCGGTGGTTGAGCAGCTGGTACAGCTTCTCCTCCGCCCATGGACTCGATTGCTGCGCCCCGAGGTCATCGAGCACCAGCAGCTCCACGTCGAGCAGCCGCCCGAACAGCCGGTCGTAGCTCTGGTTTGAGTCCGGCGCGAACGAGGCGCGCAGCTCATCGAGCAGATCCGGCACGTTCACCACGGCCACCGTGTCGCCGGACTCGATGCGGTCGCGCGCGATCGCCGCGGCGAGGTGCGTCTTGCCGCAACCGTTGCCGCCCAGGAGCAACAGCCAGCCATCCGGCTGCAGCGCCCACTCACGCGTCAGGCGGAACGCGCCCTCGAGGTTGCGCCGCGCTTCGCCGCGCAGGCCCTGACCCTCGGGATGGAAGTCCTCGAACGTGAAGTCCTCGAGCCGCTCGCGGGTCATCGCACCGACGTGGAAGTAGCGCGGCAACGTCTCACCGCCGAGCGAGATCACCTGCGACACCGAGGGGTCGGCCAACCTCGACGCGAGCCGGTCGTCGATCTCCGTGAGCGGGCGCGAGACGGTGAAGACCGTCGGCAGCAGCGCGTGGAAGCGATAGGTCACGATCTGCATGAACTTCTCGCGCGCCCATGCCGTCTCCACGTACGCATCGAGATCGTCGAGGACGAGCAGTGGCGCCGTCCGCACCTGCTCGATCAGCGTGTCGTAGGAGACCTCGGCGTCGTCGTTGTAGGAGGCGCGCAGATGGTCGAGCAGGTCCGCCACGGCGAGCAAGAGCGCCGGGTCGCCGCGCTCGATCACCCGATTCACGATCGCTGCGGCGAGGTGGGTCTTGCCGGTGCCATGGTCGCCGGTGATCACGAGCCAGCCCTCGTTCGTCTCGCCAGCGGGCGGCGTCGCGAAGCGCTCAGCCACGCCGACCGCCTGCTCGTAGCGCGCCTGCGCTGAACCATCGGCGGAGCGGCCGCGGCGCACCAGCGTGTCGAACGTCATGCGCTCGAGCGCACCCAGGCGTGAGTAGGCGAGCAGCCGATGCCGGCGGTCCTGCGTCTCCTCCTTGCTCACGCACTCGCACGGCTCGGGCTGGCCGAAGCGCAGATCGTCAGGATCGGACGTGACGCGCACGAAGCGCGCGCCGAGGCAGATCGGGCAGACGCCCGACGGCGCTTCCGCCTCGGGTGGAACGCCCGCGACCGCGGCGTCAGTCGTGTCCGTCGTATGAGCGTCGGACGACGCGCTCGTAGGCGTCGTCTGCTGCTGCCGACCCAGGATCTTGCCCAGGGGCTGCATCGTCCCGTCCCTCCGTTTGCCACCGTTCGAGGATCGCCGCCGCATAGCGCCACGATCGCGCGTTGGCCAACGCCGCCTCGCGAATCGCCTCGACAATCCAGTCCGCCGGGAAGCGCTCCTCCGCCTCCGCCAGTGCCGCACTGACCGCCGGGGTCGAGGCGCCGATCTCCTGTTCGTAAACCGTCACCGGCCGCGATGCAGCCGCACGAGTTGGCCCCGCAGCCACCGCGCCGCGGGGCACCTCGGTCGCACCGCTCTGCACGCGCTCCAGTTGACGCCGGCCCGCAGCGTTGTTGACGAAGATCAGCGCGTCGCCGTCCTCGAGGTCGCAGGCCAGCAGCCCGCCGCGCGCGACCGCCGCCTCGAGCGCCGTCTCGATCGCCGCGCCGCCGCCGTGCCACTCGAGCGCGCCGAGCAACGCCGGCTCGGCGGCGAGTTCGCTGCGGCGCACGGCGCGCAGTGCACCCCTGCGGCGCTGGATCGCGAACAGCGCCACCAGCGTGACGCGCAGCTCGGCCGGGTCGTCGATCTGCGGCACCAACTCAGCGAAGAACTGCGCCGGCAGCGTGACCGCCGGCGCGCCGGTGCGGAAGCCCTCGAAGGGTGGTCCCGCCCTCGTGGCCGCCTCCTCTGCGGGGTGTTCGGCGCGTGCTTCGGTGCTCATCTAGTTCAGCCGGGCGGGGTCGACATAGGGGTCGGGCGGGCGTAGCAGCAGGTCCTGGAAGGACGCGATCTCTTTGACCCAGCGCACGGTGACTGAGCCCGTCGGACCGTTGCGGTGCTTGGCCACGATGATCTGTGCGAGGCCCTCGGGATGCGCGTTGCCCGGCGCCTCCGGGTGCTGCTCCTGCCACTCCTCGGGCGTCGTGTACACATCCTCGCGGTAGATGAACATCACCACGTCAGCATCCTGCTCGATCGAACCCGACTCGCGGAGGTCGGAGAGCATCGGGATGTGCGGCTGCCGCGACTCGACCGCACGGGACAGCTGCGCGGCCGCGAGGACCGGCACGCTCAGCTCACGCGCCAGCTCCTTGAGCCCGCGCGAGATCTGGCTGATCTCCCCGGTGCGCGTGTCTGATCGGCCGGAGGCCTGCAGCAGCTGCAGGTAATCGACGACGACGAGATCGAGGCCATGCTCGGCCTGGAGCCGCCGGCACTTGGAGCGAATCTCGGGCACAGAGAGCATCGCCGAGTCGTCGATGAAGATGGCGGTACCGCCCAGCACACCGTGGGCGTGCATCACGCGATTCTCCTCCGCCTCGCCGTGCCGCCCGAGGCGCAAGCGGGCCACCTGCACGCGTGACTCGGCCGACAGCAGCCGCTGCGCCAGCTGCTCGCCTCCCATTTCGAGCGAAAAGAGCGCGATCGTGGCGTGCTGGCCGATCGCGGCGTTGCGAGCGAAGTTGAGTAGCAGCGAGCTTTTTCCGACGCCAGTGCGCGCCGCCACGATGCAGAGGTCGCCCCGCTTCATCCCACCGACGAGCAACTCGTCGAGGTCCATGAAGCCCGTGCGCACGGTCGTCGCCAGCTCGCCGTCCTCATCCTCGTCCGGCGCCTCCAGGAACTCGTCGAGCAGCTCACGCAGGCGGCGGAAGTCGCCGGCCGACTCGGCGCTGCGGATGCTGATCAGCAGCTGCTCCGCATCGCTCAGGACGTGGCCGACGTCTGGACCGCCCTCGTAGGCGCGCTGGGCGATGCGCCCCGCCGCCTCGATCAGGCGTCGGTACAGGGCGTCGCGGGCAATGATGCGCGCGTGTGCCTCGACGCCGACGGCGGTGAAGTACCTGCCCGCGATCTCGACGAGCGCGGCCATGCCGCCGACCTGGTCGATGTGGCCCGCCCGCTCGAGCTCATGCGCCACGGTCGGAATCGTGATCGGCTCCGCGCGCTCACCCAGGGCCAGGCAGGCCTCGTACGTCCATGCGTTCTGCTCGCGGAAGAAATCGCCGGGCTGGATGATCGGCAGCACGCGCGCGTAGGCGTCATCGTCGAGCAGCAGCGCTGCGACTACCGCCTCCTCGGCGGCGACATCGTGCGGCGGGAGACCCGAGGGTTGTCGCCGGGGTTCGGGCAGTTGCGCGGGACGATCGTCCAGGACCATGCCGGCCACCTCACCCCACCCGAGACGGGTGACCGGTGGGCGGCGGCGCGGCCGCTAGGAGCTGGGCTCCTCGTCGGCTTCGTCCGCGGACCCGACGTCGGCCCCCGATGCAGAGTCAGAAATGCCCGGCTCCGACGCGCCAGCGGCATCCGGTGCCTCGGAGGATGCCTCCTCCGCGGCGTCGACGGTGTCCACCGCGTCCGCTTCACCTTCCGGCGAAGCGTCATCGTCGGTGGCGCCCTCCGCATCGTCCGAGGCTTGCGCCTCGTCTGTTGCGCTGGCTTCCACTGGCATCGGCTCGATCTCCGGCGGAGCCGGAGGGTTGAGCAATGCCTCGGCGGCCGCATCTACGCCTTCCGGCGCCTCCGCGTCCACCACCACGATCTGGACCTCTGGCTGCACATTGCGTGACAGCCGGATGCCCACGGTGTACACCCCGACGTTCCGGATCGCCTCCAGCAGCAGGATGCGACGTCTGTCCAGTTCCTCGCCGAGAATCTCCCCAGCCTTCTCGGCGATGTCAACATTCGTGACGGAACCGTACAGCCGTCCCTGCTCTCCGACGCGAACTGCCATCACGAGCGGTTCGCTCTCGAGCTTGCCGACCAGCTCTTGAGCGTGCTCGTCCTGGGCCCGCTGCCGTTCCTCCTCAATCGTGCGGAGTTCATCCGCTCGCTTGAGGACGTCCGGTGTTGCCGGTGCGGCTAAGCCGCGTGGCAACAGATAGTTTCGAGCGTACCCACGGGCGACGTCCTTGACTTCGCCCATGAGGCCCGAACCCTCAACGGTCTCCAGGAACACGACCTTCACGTCAGAATGACCCTTCAGGCGTGTCGGAGCCGGGACTGCCGCTACTATGGGCCGGCGCCGCGCCATCAATTGCTACTTATCGAAAGAGCGTTCCACAGGGTGTCACGGAGCGGTCCCCAAACCGGTCCATAACCTCGGCGGCTCCGTTCACAACCGCCGCCCCAGTGTTGCCACCAAGACGCCGGCGAACCGAGACAGCGTACCCACGCCCCCTTGCTAGGAGCAATCGCGACCCGACGCCCTTCGGCGCCCTCGTAGCGGTTTCCGACCGAGGATAGAACAAGTGTTCGCAACATGTCAACGAGGCGGGTGGCTCTAGACCCCGACCTCCCCCGCCAGCGCCTCGCCGAGCCCGGCGTCGTGGCGCGCGGCGGCGTCCGCCACTGCCACGTCGATCGGGCCGAGGCCGATGCGGACACCCTCGAACCGTCCGAGGGTGGTCGCGGGCACATCCGCGGCCGCGGCGGCGGCGGCGGCGAGCAGGCGTTCCGCCGAGGCTTCGTCGGCGACCGCGACGATGAAGCGCGACTGCGTTTCGCCGAACAGCGCCGCGTCGAGACGGTCGCCCACGTCGATCGCGCCGGCGTCTACGCCGACCGCGCCAGCGATGCACATTTCCGACAGCGCGACGGCGAGGCCGCCGTCCGCGACGTCGTGTGCGGCGGCGAGCAGACCCTCCTCGTGCGCGTCGAGCACAAGGTTCTGAAGGCGCACCTCGAGGTCGAGATCGATCGCGGGGCGGCCGGCGAACGTGCCGTGCACCACGGCGAGGTACTCGCTACCGGCGAGAGCATCCGGTCCCTGCGTGACCTCGGCGCCGAGCAGCACCGCGATGCTGCCTGCGGGCGGCTCGACCGTGAGGTGGCGGGTCACGTCGTCGAGCACGCCGAGCATGCCGATCGTGGGCGTGGGGTGGATCTGGCCGTGGGGCGTTTCGTTGTAGAGCGAGGCGTTGCCGGAGATGACAGGCGTTCCGAGCGCACGGCCGGCCTCGGAGAGACCGATGATCGACTGTTCGAGTTGGTAGGCGACCTCCGGTTTCTCCGGGTTGCCGAAGTTGAGACAGTCGGTCAGCGCCACCGGCCGTGCGCCGGTCGCAACGACATTGCGCGCGGCCTCGGCGACCGCGATCTGGCCGCCGATCCGCGGTTCGAGGGCGACCAGACGCCCATTGCCGTCGGTCGCCACGGCGAACCCACGAGCGCTGCCCTTCAGCCGCAAGACGGCGGCGTCGCCGCCCGGGCGGACGACGGTGTTACTCAGCACCTGGTGGTCGTACTGCCGGAAGATCCAGCGGCGGCTCGCGAGGTTCTCCGAGCCGAGCAGATCCAGCAGCGTCGCGCCCGGGTCCTGGACATCCGGGAAGCGATCGAGCGGCTCCGTCTGGAGCTGGTCGAGGCTCGCTGGTCGCTCCGCATCCGGCGGGTACTGCGGCGGCGTGGTCATCACGACGACGGGCAGGCGGGCGACGACCTCGTCGCCGTCGCGCACCGTCGCCATGCCATCGTCGGTGACCTCACCGATGACATCGGCGTGCAGCTCCCAGCGCCGGAACAACGCGAGCACATCCTCGAGGTGTTCCCGCTTCGGGATCACGAGCATGCGTTCCTGCGACTCGGACAGCATCACCTCATACGGCGTCATCCCTTGCTCGCGACGTGGCACGCGCGAGATGTCGATATCGATGCCGGTGCCCGCGCGGTCTGCGGCCTCAACAGCGCTCGAGGTGAGCCCGGCCGCGCCGAGGTCTTGCAGGCCCTCGATCCAGTCGCCGTGCGTCTCTGCCAGTTCGATACAGGCCTCCATCAGCAGCTTCTCGAGGAACGGGTTGCCGACCTGCACGGCCGGGCGGCGCTCACCCGAGTGCTCGTCGAGTTCGACCGAGGCGAAGGTGGCGCCGTGAAGGCCGTCGCGGCCGGTGTCGGCGCCGACGAGGACCAGCGGGTTGCCGGGACCCGCGGCGCTGGCAGAGAGCAGGTGCTCGCGCCGGCCGACCCCGACGGCCATCGCGTTGACCAGCGGGTTGCCCGAATATGTCGGGTCCATCTGTACCTCGCCGCCAACGGTGGGAACGCCGATGCAATTGCCGTAGCCACCGATGCCGGCGACGACGCCCGCGAAGAGATGCCGGTTGTGCGGATCGTCGAGAGGTCCGAACCGCAGTGAGTCGAGCAACGCCACTGGCCGCATCCCCATCGCGAAGATGTCGCGCAGGATGCCGCCCACGCCAGTCGCCGCGCCCTCGTACGGTTCGAGCGCCGAGGGGTGGTTGTGCGACTCCATCTTGAAAACGGCGCACCAGCCATCGCCCAGGTCGATCGCCCCCGCGTTCTCCTCGCCGACCTGGGTCAGCACGTGCTCACCCTCGGTCGGGAAGTGGTGGAACAGCGGACGGGAGTGCTTGTAACCACAATGCTCGGACCAGAGCGCGCCGACCATGCCGAGTTCGACCTCGGTCGGCTCGCGGTCGAGCATGTCGAGCAGCCGCGCGTACTCATCGCGCGACATCGCCACCATGTCGAGGGTGTGGTCGTCGACGGTCACAGCAGCGCGGAACCTCCGCCGGGGAGCGTTGGAACGTCGAGGCGTCAGCGTAGCACTGGCCCCGCGTGTGATCGTCGCTGCGTCCGAAGGGGCGCTCGCGTCGTATCGTGCGAGCAACGCAGGCATACGGGGGTGCGCGTATGACGAACTGGGTGACCGTACTCGAGGTGACCGATCTGCCGCCGGACCGGCCGGTCACCGTGCGTGTCAACGAGCGCGACCTCGCCCTCGTGCGTTGCACGCAGGCCGACCTGCCGCACGTCGTCGACAACCGCTGCCCGCATCGGGGCGGACAGCTCGGCGACGGTTCCGTGCAGGGCGACAACATCATTTGCCCGCTGCACGGCTACGACTACGACCTGCACTCCGGCATCTCCCGGTTTGACAAGCGAGCGCATCGCCGTCTACCCCGTACGCGTCCACCGTGGCGAGATCCAGGTCGACGCCGACGAGGTGCCCAAGCTGCCGACGGCCCACAACGAGGGCTACCTCGAACGGTGGGCGCGGCCTAAGGATGCCGGCATCGACCACTACGGCTACCTGCAGGCCCTGCGTGGCGGCGCCCCACCGGTCAGCGCGATGGGCACCGAGCTGCCGCTCGAGCCGCGCTGGACCGACATTCTGCTGCTGCCCGGTCAGCTCGCGCGCCGCCCGCTCCTGGCCGACGAGCCGGCATCGCTGACGACGACCATCGGTCGCCGCGCGGAACGACCGCTCCAGCTCGATCTGCCGTTCTTCGTATCGCACATGTCGTTCGGGGCGCTCTCCGCGAGCGCCAAGCAGGCGCTCGCGCGCACCGCACGCGAGCTGGGCACCGCGATCGGCAGCGGCGAAGGCGGCATGCTCGAGGCCGAGCGCGCCGCTGCCGGCGATCGCTACATCTTCGAGATGGCGAGCGGCTACTTCGGATGGGACGACGAGCACATCGCGCAGGCCAACGCCGTCGAAATCAAGATTGGCCAGTCCGCGAAGGCCGGCTCCGGCGGACTGCTCCCGGCCGACAAGGTGACGCCTGAAATCGCCGAGGTGCGCGGCCTCGCGCCCGGCGAATCGGCGCACTCACCCGCCCGCTTCACCGACATCGAGTCGACGGACGACCTGAAGGCGCGCGTCGAGGAGATCCGCGAGCATCTGAATGGCGCCCCCGTCGGCGTCAAGTTCGCCGCCGGTCGGGTGGAGGAGGACCTCGACGTGGCGATGGCCATCGGCGTGGACTTCGTCACGATCGACGGCCGCGGCGGTGGCACGGGGGCCGCGCCCAACATGCTCAAGGACAATCTCACGATTCCGATCCAGTACGCGCTGCATTGGACCCGCCGGCATCTCGATCAGCATGGCGTGAGCGACCTCGACATCGTCGCGACCGGCAACTTCCGCACCGCGGGCGACATCGCGAAGGCGCTCGCCATGGGCGCCAGCGCCGTGGCGCTCGCGACCGCCTCGATGATCGCGATTGGATGTCAGCAGTATCTCGCCTGCCACACGGGCAACTGCCCGGTCGGCATCGCCACGCAGCGCGCCGACCTCGAGGCACGCTTCGACATCGAGCTGTCGACCGACCGAGGGCTGCGCACGCTGGGCGCCATGCGCGATGAGCTGCTCATGCTCGCGCGCGCGACAGGCGTGGCCAACATCCACGAACTCGACACGGACGACCTGGCGACGCTCGACTCGGAGATCGCCGCGCACACCGACATCCGGCACGCCTGAGGTCGAGCGCTGGAGTCAGCTCGCGGTGACGAGCCCGAGCGCCGAGCGCCAGATCGCGTTGCCGTCGTCGTTGCCAAGCAGCGCCTCAGAGGCGCGTTCCGGGTGCGGCATCATGCCGAGCACGTTGCCACGCTCGTTGAGGATGCCGGCGATGCCGCGCGCAGAGCCGTTCGGGTTCGCCTCGGCGGTCAGTTCGCCCTGGGGCGTGGCATAGCGGAACGCGACGCGGTCGCTGTCCTCGAGCAAGTCGAGCGTGGCGTCGTCGGCGACGTAGCGCCCCTCACCGTGCGAGACGGGGATGAGGTAGCCACGCCCCGCCTCGAGGTCTCGTGTCCACGGCGACGTGGCGTTCGAGGGGACGAGCCACGCGTCTTCGCAGCGGAACTGCAGCGAGTCGTTGCGCATCAGGACGCCCGGGAGCAGCCCCGCCTCGCAGAGGATCTGGAAGCCGTTGCAAATGCCGATGGTCAGCCCGCCGGCCTCGGCGTGGCGCTCCACGGCCGCCATGATCGGTGAGAAGCGCGCGATCGCTCCGCAGCGCAGGTAATCGCCGTAGGAGAAGCCGCCGGGCAGCACCACCAGCTCGTCCGGCTCGAGGTGCTCCTCACGGTGCCAGACGCGCCGCGTCTCGACGCCGAGGCCCTCCAGGGCCCAGATGCAGTCGCCGTCGCTCCAGGTGCCGGGAAAGACCACCACCGCCGCGCGCATGGCCGCTCCTCGCAAGTCCACGGGGGAGGCCCCGAGTATAGAGACGCGCCCACTTAGCCTCGAACGCCGCGCCGCCCGGGATTCCGGCTCAGGCGTCGTCCTCGTCGTGCTCGCGAGCTGGCGTCTCGGACGTCGGGCGCGACGACGGCGCCGGCGGTACGAGCTCGTCGTCGGCGCCGGGCCCCGGCGGCGACGCGCCCGGCGTCGAGGCCGGCGTCACCGCCGGCGCGGCGGGCGGTAGGGCGGACGGCGGGGCCGCTTCGTCGGGTCGTAACTGCCCAGAGGCGTCGCGCTGCGGTAGCGGAGCGACCTCACGCTCGCGCAACTCGCGATCGGTGGGCTCCGGGTACTCCACGCGGGGGTGGTACACGGCCGCCAGCGCCTGCGCGTACGACTGCGCCACCACGCCGAGGTCGCGCATCGAGATGTCACAGTCGTCGAATTGGCCCTCGTCGATACGCTCCCGGATCGTCGCGTCGATGATTCTCGCGGATACGCTCGGCGCTGCGATCGTTCGAGGCGCGAACGGTCGCCTCGGACGCGTCGGCAAGCATGACGAGCGCCGTCTCTCGCGTGCGTGGCTTCGGCCCGGGGTACCGGAACAGCGCGGGGTCGATGTCGGGGTCGGCCGCCGCCGCGCGGCGGTAGAAGAACGAGGCGGTGCGGGTCCCGTGGTGCTCCGGGATGAAGCGCACGATCGCCTCCGGCAGGCCCTCGCGGCGCGCCATCTCCTCGCCGCCGGTGACGTGCTGGAAGATGACGCGCGTGCTCTGCAGCGGATCGAGCCCGTCGTGTGGGCTCTCCTCGCCGGCCAAATTCTCGGCGAAGAACTGCGGCGACACGAGCTTGCCGATGTCGTGGTAGTAGGCGCCGACGCGCACGAGCAGCGGGTCAGCGCCGATCCGATCCGCTGCGCGCTCACCGAGGTTGCCGACGAGGATCGAATGCTGGAACGTGCCCGGCGCCTCATCCTGCAACCGGCGCAGCAGCGGGTGGTTGAGCTGCGCCAGTTCCATCAGCTCGACGCGAGTGATGATGCCGAAGGGCCGGCTCAGCAGGACAAACGTGCCCACGGTGACCAGCGCCGCCATCAGCCCGCCGACGACGGTCGCGCTGGCGATCCAGACGAGGTCGATCGCCCTGCGGTCAGCGTCGACCAGCCAGACCGCGAGCACCGCCGCACCCGACGCCGCGGCCGCGACGAGACCAGCGACGAGGTAGCGCTGCAGCCGGTCCGCGCGCACCGCCACGAAGATGCCAGCCAGTGATCCGGCAGCGGTGGCCAGCGCGACCCGTCCCAGCTCCAGCTGTCCGGCGTCGCCGGCCGCCTCGATCGAGGGCAGGTAGACAGCGATGAACGTGACGAGGCCGGTCAAGACCATGGCGATCAGCACCGCGACCGAGACCTCGAGCAGCACGGCCGCCGCCATCGGTCCCGCGACGATCGGCAGCGCATGCGCGAGAGAGTGGCGTTCGAGGTCGGGGAAGATCAGCGGATACGAAAACTTCGCGGCGGCCACCGGGACCAGCAACAGCAGTGCAAACAACAGCATCCGGCGCGCGCTGCCCAGCGACTCCGGCCGCATGATGTCGACGTAGCCGCCGATCGCCGCGCCCGCGAGAATCGAAACGACGATCGTCGCGATCACGGAGTCGATGTCGACGCCGCCGGTCCAGATGTCGAGCGCTGCGAGAGCTTCGACATCGGCATCGCTGAGGATGTCGCCGTCGGAAACGACGATCGATCCGGTGGCGAAGCTGCGTGACACCGGTGCGACCTGCCGTCGCGCGTTCTCGCGCAGTTGCTCCGTCGCGGCATCGTCGATCGTGAGCGTGGGACGAACGAGCGGCGTGATCAGCTCGGCGAGGGCGTCCCGCTGTGCGGACGAGAGCAGCGGCGACAGCGCGCCGACCGCCCGCAGCTGTGCGTCCTCCAGGTTCTCTTCGTCGACCCCCTGCGGGTCGGCCAGCGTCGTGCCCAGGGCGGTTCGCGCCTCCTCGGCGAATGCCTCCCACTCGAGGTCGGTGACCGTGGCGAATGTCGCAGCCGCGTCTTCCGTCAGCTCGGGTACCCGCACGCGCCGGATCTGCGACTCGCGCGCCGAGGCAGAGAGCCCGAAGTTGATGCGGGTGTCATCGATCTCGAGCAGGAGCCGGTCGAGTTCATCGAGCTGGGCTCCGCGCACCTCGGTGTCCTGCACGCGCACGTCGGGTACGGCTTCGGCGGCTGCGAGCCGCAGCTGCTCGGTCAGCACCGCGGACTCGTAGGTGGTGGAACGCGGCGCCACGATGGTGCGGCTGACAGAGGACCCGGGCGAGAGGTCAAGGCCACCGGGGAACCAGGGGAACAGGATCGCAAACAGCGCGACGGCGACGAAGACGCCGATCAAGACGGCGCCGCGGCTCCCCTCGGCGGTGGCAACGGCGGCGGAAGCGGCACGATTGCGCATCGGAGCCCCTCGCGAGGTGGGCTAGCCCGCCAGCCGCTCTCGGACGAGCAGGTTGGCTTCGCGGCCATCGGCGCGCCCGGCGATCTTGCCCATCAGCGGCCCCATGACCTTACCGAGGTCGTCCGGCCCGGCCGCGCCCACTTCGACGATCGTCTCCTCGACCAGGGCCGCGAGTTCGTCGGCGCCGAGCCCGGCGGGGAGGAAGGAGTTGATGATGTCGAGTTCGATCTGTTCGCCCGCAACGAGGTCGTCGCGGCCAGCCTTGCCGTACTCCTCGATCGAGTCGCGGCGCTGCTTCGCCTCCTTCTGCAGCACACCGATCACCTCGTCATCGTCGAGCTCGTGCTGGGCCTCGATCCGGGCGTTGTCGATGGCGGCGACGAGGAGTCGCAGCGCGTCGCGACGGTCCGTATCGCGGTCACGCATCGCCTGCTTCACGCCGTCGCGAATCTCCTCGGCGACGCCGGACGTGACGTCTGACATGGTGTGCGTTCCCGTTCCAGCCCCGCGTGGGCTCCAAGATACCTCAGCGTCTCGACAGGTCGAAGCGCCCGCCGAAGACGAACCCCGGGCACAGGCCCGGGGTGTCTATCTCGAATGCTCCGATGGGCGCTAGAAAGGCCGAGTCTGGCGCTGCCGCGCCATCGCCTTGCGCAGCTTGCGCCGGCGCGCGGCTTCTTTCTTCTTGCGGCGCTCGGACGGCTTCTCGTAGTACTCGTGTCGGCGAGCGTCGGTCAGGATGCCATCTGCCTGGACGCGCTTCGTGAAGCGCCGCAGGGCCGCCTCCAGCGACTCCGACTCACCAACCACGACTTCTGACACGTGTCCTCCGAGGCTCTCTGGTGCTACCTGCGGCGCATCCGTTCCGCGCAGCCGCAGTGATTGATCGTAGGCAACGACGCGCGCACCCGTCAATCGACGATCACGAGCAGTTTCTGGTACCTCGTGGCTGGACTAGTCCGCCGAGGGCAGCACCTTCGGCTGCAGCTCTTCCATCCCACGTGCGTCGACGTTGAGGTCGCACTCACCCGGCTTGATGCAGAGCACCTCGATGCCGGTGAGCTCGTCCTTGTAGCGCTTACCAAGTGCCACTGCCATCGTGCGGCTCCCTACAGCTGCTCGAGGGGGGTGGTGCCGCAGCGCAGCTCCCCCTCATCGGCGCCGCGAGTCACGATGAACTCGGCCTGGCAGTCCGGGCATCGGTACCGCTTTCCCGTTTCGACGGCCATGGTTACCCCTCATGCAACCGGCATTTCCGCCGGTGATCCGCTCGCCGGAAGCGATCTCGCTGGGATGCTCCGTGGTTCGTGGCTCAGCGATTGTGAAGTGGCGCGCGCATAGCGTCTAGCGCCGAGCCGCTCAGACGCCTAGGGATCGGTGTTCTTGAGCCAGGTCACGATCGAAGAGATCTCATCGGGGTCGAGACCCTGCTGGCCCCAGGCCGGCATGATCGCACCACGCCCATTCGTAATCGTGTCGATGTAGAAATCGTCCGGCTCGGTCAGCTGATCACGCGTCAGCGGCAGCCCAATGCCGCCCTCACGGTCCTGACCGTGGCAGACCGCGCACGTGGTGGCGAAGAAGTCGCGCACCGGCAGTTCGTTCACGATTGCCAGCTCCGAGGGGTGCGCCCCGCCACCGTCATCCGGCGTACCGGTGGCCGTGGGCTCCGCCGTGCCGTCGCTCGGCGGCGGTGTGGCCACCAGCGGGTCGCGCTCACGGAACTCGGCCAGTGTGGCGGAGTTGTACTGGCCACAGTTCGAGGTCGTGATTGCAAGGGTCGGCACCTCGGCCGAGCCAACCAGTGCCTGCGCCGCGAAGATCTCGTCCACCTGCTCGTCCGACAGCAAGTGCGCCTCGTGCGCGAGGTAGATGCCGCCGTCGGCGATCCCCGCGGCGACGTACTCCGCGGTCGCCTCCTCGGCGCTGGTCTCGCCGCTCTCGAGGCGCCCGAAGGTTCCTCGGCCGAACGCGAGCGCTGCCTCCTCCAGACCGAGTGCGTCGAGTGCTTCGACCGCCGTGGTGATCGTCAACTCTTTCGACGCGAGACGGTCGAGGATGCCTCTCTCGGCCGCGAGATCCGACGCGCCGAAGCCTTCGAGCTCCGCGACCGCCACGTCCACGGTGATAGCGCCAGCGATGAGGTTGGAGAAAATGCCGGCTTGCGGCGCGAGCTCGTTCACCTCGAGGTCGTGCTCGAGCGCAAACTCCTCGACAATGTCCCAGCGACCGGCAGTGATCAGCTCGACGAGGTAGTCGACCTGAATGCGGGACAGCGGGCCGCCCTGTGCCTGCGACCAGACGGGCATGAACGAGCCGGTGCGACCGCAGCTGATGGTGTTGTGGAGGAAGCCGCGGATGCCATCCGCCTCGCCGTCAGGCGTGGCGTCGAGGCTAAACTCATTGCCTTCGCCGAGGATCAGGAAGGCACTGGTCTGCAGCTGCGGAGCGATGTGGCCCTCGCCCTCCATGCCATGACAGCCGCGGCAGTTGTTCACGAAGATTTCCGCACCGCGGTCAGCGAAGAGCTCGGCCTGGTTGTCCTCGGCGTCCGAGGAGCGCGTCGGCTCCCACGCGATGTACGCGCCGTAAACGACGAACGACAGGAACAGCAGCCCGATCATGGCGTTGACCTGCTTGCTGGTGTTCATGCGTCTCTGTCTATCCCTCGCTCAGCGTTCGGTGGAGGCCGTTAGGCCATCAGCTCCTCGGGCGTCATCGCCCGGTCAGGGTTGTCCGGACCGCCGGAGGTGATCTCCCCGGTCTGAACGGTGATATTGCCGTTGCTATCGACCTCGACCTTCATCGAGTCCATGGAGCGCGGCGCCGGGCCGAAGACGCGCACCCCCGCCATCGTGTACGTCGAGCCGTGGCAGGGGCACTGGAACCAGTTCGGTCCGCTGAAGCCAGCGGGCGCGGCCGCATTGTTCTTCCACGGCACCGTGCAGCCGAGGTGCGGGCATTTGCGCCAGAGGGCAATCAGGCCCGATCCACCGCCCGACCCGCCGTCTCGCGGATCTGCGGGATCGAGGTTCGCCAGCCAGAACTGGCCGGCCAGGTTCGCCCTCGGGTCGCCGCCGACCGGGTAGTCGGCCACCTTGCCCGCGGCCACCGGACCACCAAAGCCGAGCACGTTGCGCGGGTAGAAGAAGTCGAGGAACAGACCGACCGAACCGAGCAGCGTGACGCCGAGGCCAGTCCAGAACGAGGCTTGGATAAAGCGACGCCGGCTCAGGTCGCGGTCGATCGGCGAGACCTGCGCAGCGGTCACCGCCTCGGGCGCGGCGACCTGCGTCTTGCGCGTCGTCAGCGCCTCGCGCCAGGCGTCCGTAGCCGAAACCTCCGGGGTCGCGCCAGCCTCTTCGGCGGCCTCGACCTCGGTGGTGGTCTCGTTCGTCACTGGTTGCTCCTTGCGTCACGGCCCAGGCCGTTCGGCTGGCGGGCGGTCCCGCCGTCTACTCGTGGACGAAAATCGTGTACGGAATGAGCTCGAGTCCCGCCCCGCGGAAGTACACGCCCACGATCGTGAGTGTCACGAAGACGGAGATGAACCCGGAGAACTGGATCAGCATGTGGTCGCGTTTGGTCTTCGCCAGCCCGGCGCGCCATGCTGCCGCGGCCAACAGGATCGGCAGGCCGATCATCATCGTCACCGGGATGATCTGCTCCACGATCATGGCCGGAATATTGACGTCGAGGTCCACCTCGGGCAGCCCCAGCAGATCCGTACGCAGCACCTTCGAGCCCAGCGGCACTGTCTCCAGCTCGCTCGGCCAGTTGATCTCGTTCTGGATGGCGCGCAGGTTGCGCAGCCAGTTCAGGCGCTCCGGCCACTCGACGAAGTCCGGATTGAGCGTGCCGTCGGACAGGTTCCGATCGGTCCCGGGGTTGCGAATGATCTCGTACAGCTGCACGTGCTTACCGGCGTCGTAGAAGATCAGCCCGACCGTGCCCACGGCCCCGACCACCGCGCCGACGATCGTGTTCATCCACGCCCGAGGCGTCGCAAACCACTCGCCCATGCCCTCGTGATCGCGGTCGAAGTAGGGGATGGCCCCCAGCGCGACCAAGGCGACCGTCGGCACGATCACGCCCGCCAGGGCGGGGTGCATGTGCAGCAACAGCTCCTGCAGGTTCAGGAAGTACCACGGCGCCTTCGAGGGGTTGGGCGTGACCGCGGGGTTGGCCTTGTCGAGCAGGATCGAGTCGATCAGCACGGAGAGCACCGTCAGCGAAATCGTGAAGACCACCGCGGCGATGAACTCGATGAAGACGAGGTCGGGCCAGACGAGGAGCTCTTCCTCGCGGGCGCGGGTCTGGCGCGCGCGGACCGCCTGTGAGGCGGGTTGCTCCTGCGCCGGGTTCGCGACTGCCATCAGTACTCCTCGGCCCTACAGCGGCACCCCTCGGCCCTACAGCGGCCGGGCGAGTCCGCCGTCGCGGCGGATGCGCCAGAAGTGCACGGTCATGAAGACGGCGGCCAGCAGCGGCAGGCCGATCACGTGGAGTGTGTAGAAGCGAATCAACGCCGCCTGCCCGACCTGGAAACCACCGACGAGGACGAAACGGTTGGGCTCGCCGAGGATCGGCGCGGAGCCGACCATGTTGGTGCCCACCGTGATGGCCCAGATCGCCAGCTGGTCCCACGGCAGCAGGTAGCCGGTGAAGGAGAGCAGCAGCGTCAGCACGAGCAGCACGACGCCGACCACCCAGTTGAACTCGCGTGGTGGCTTGTACGCGCCGGTGTAGAAGACCCGCATCATGTGCAGCAGCACGGTCAGGACCATGCCGTGCGCCATCCAGCGATGCAGGTTGCGCATCAACTGACCGAACCGCACGTCCGTCTCCAGCGCCAGGATGTCCTCGTACGCACGGTCGACCGAAGGCACGTAGTAGAACATCAGGAGCACGCCGGTGATCGTCAGGCCCAGGAACAGGAAGAACGACAGCCCACCGAGGCACCACGTGTGCGTGATCTTGACATGCGTGCGGTGGATCCGCGTCGGGTGCAGGTGCAGGAAGACGTTGGTCGCGACCGCCAGCATCTGGTTGCGGGGCGTGTTCGGATATCCCGAACGGAAGATCGAACGCCAGACGCGGTTGCTGAAGATCGCGTCGTAGAGCCGGTCGCCGACGGTTCGGCGTTCCGGGCGCTCACCTGCCGCCATCGATCAGGCCTCCCACCACTTGCCAAGTACGGCAAGCACAGCCAACGAGCCGAGGATGGTGATGAAGACGCCTAGGAGCTCCAGGCCTTCGCCCTGACCGAGCATCTGGAATCCTCCCAGGATGGTCGCGGCGCGACCTCCGGAGCCCTTCGTGTCGATACCGGATCAATAGTGCACTGCACCCGTGGCACCGGCTATCCCGCTCAGCAAGCGGGACCGCGCCGAATGTAGCCAGCGGCGCTGTTTAGGGTCAAGGAAACGCCCGCGTCTGCATGTCGGGCGTGATGCGCTCTAGGCGTCCGCCCGAGGCTCTCCGCCCGCGGCTTCCGAGGTGCTCTCAACGTCGCTCGACACTGAGACGCGCGGCACGCCGCCGCGTCGCAGCCGCCAGATGCCACGCAGGTCCTCGGTCGCGGTGCTCACGATCGCGACGCGCGAGTCGGGGTCGTCCGTCCAGCGCACCGGCACCTCGCGCAGGCGATAACCGTTCTCCTGCGCGATCAGCAACAGCTCGGAGTCGAAGAACCACGCGTTGTCGCGGACCAGTGGAACGACGCTGCGCGCCACCTCGGTCGAGATGCCCTTGAACCCGCACTGCGCGTCGCTGACCTTGAGCCGCCCGATGTGGTTGAGGATGAAGACGTACGTGCGTGAGATCAGCTCGCGCCGCCAGCCGCGCTCGGTCTGCGACCCCTCGGCCAGCCGCGAGCCGTAGCTGACGTCCGCCTCGCCCGCCGCGATCGGGTCCACCAGCGCCGGCAAGTGCGCGAGGTCGGTCGAGAGGTCGACGTCCATGTAGCAGGCGACATCGGCGGGTGAGGTCAGCCAGGCGGTGCGTAGCGCGATCCCGCGGCCCTTAACCGGCACCGCCAGCGCGGCCACCCGACCCGGGTGCTGCGCTTCGAGCGCTCGAGCCACCTCGAGCGTGCGGTCGGTCGAGGCGTTGTCGGCGACGACGATGCGCCACTCGTGCTCCGGGTGCTCGTCGCAGAACGCCAGCACACGCTCGACACTGCCGGCGAGCACATGCTCCTCGTTGTAGCAGGGGATGACGATGTCGACGCGGGCCATGCGGTGTCCCTACCGGCGGCAGCTAATGCCGGAAGTGGCGGACGCCGGTCGCGACCAGCGACACGCCGAGGCGGTTCGCGGCCTCGATCGAGTCCCCGTCGCGAATCGAGCCGCCCGTGTGCGCGATGACGGTGCAGCCGACCTCCGCGCAGACCTCAACCGTGTCCGGGAACGGGATCAGCGCATCGGTCGCCGCCACAGCGCCCTGGGCGCGTTCGCCCGCCTGCTGCTGGCAGAGGCGAGCGCTGCCGACGCGGTTCGGCTGGCCGGCGCCCATGCCGATCAGCACGCCATCCTTGACGAATACGACCCCGTTCGACTTCACGTGCTTGCAGATCACCCAGGCCAGCCGCAGATCCGCCAGCTCCGCCGCCGAGGGCTCGCGGTCGCTCGTCACCTCGAACGACACGTCCTCTGACACGTCGGCCGTTTGCAGCAGCATCGCTCCGCGGATCCCGCGCGCCTCGACGCGCTCGCGGCGGGCGTCGCCAGTCGTCGCTTCGATGATGCGCAGATCCTTCGACTTCTTCTTGAGGTGTTCGAGGCCGTCCTCGGTGTAGCTCGGCGCGATCACGATGTCGTAGCGCAAACGCACGCCGGAGTCAGGATTCCGCACCTGCCGCAGGGCGTCCGCCAGCTCGAAGTCGAGCGGCCGGTTGACCGCGACGATCCCGCCGTACGCCGAGAGGTAGTCACCCTCGGCCAGCGCCCGCTCGTACAGCGGCCTCAGCGGCGCACCCTCGCCGCCCACCGCGAGACAGGCTGGATTCGTGTGCTTGATGATCGCGACGGCCGGCTCGTCGATGTCACAGACGAGATTGAACGCGGCGTCGGCGTCGAGGAAGTTGACGTACGACATCCCCAGACCGTGGTGCTGCTCGAATGCGCCGATGCCCTCAACCGGCTGGCGCACCGAATCGAGACGGTAGAACGCGCCCTGCTGGTGCGGGTTCTCGCCGTAGCGCATCACCTCGACGCGGCTCATCGCCAGCGTCAATTGCTCCGGCAGCGGGTCGGACTCGCCGCGCAGGTACTCGGCGATCGCCGTGTCGTAGTGCGCGACGTGCTGGAACGCTTTCGCCGCCAGCTCGCGGCGAGTCCCGGCGTCGACACCGTCCGCCGACCCGTCGGCCGAGCGCAGCGCCTCGAGGATCGCGTCGTAATCGCCCGGGTCGATCAGCGGCACGACCGAGGGGTGGTTCTTCGCCGCGGCACGGATCATCGTCGGCCCGCCAATGTCGATCTCCTCGAGGGCATCGGCGAGCGTGGGCTCGCCGCCAATCACCGTCTCGACGAAGGGGTACAGATTGCAGGCGACGAGGTCGATCGTCGGGATGTCGTAGCGCTCGACCTCCGCCTCGTCCTCTGCGAGCCCGCGGCGGTAGAGCAGGCCGCCATGGACCTTCGGGTGCAGCGTCTTGACGCGCCCGCCGAGCATCTCCGGGCTGCCGGTCAGGTCCGCGACCTCCGTCACCGGCAGCTCGGCCTCGCGCAGCGCCCGCGCCGTGCCGCCGGTCGCCACGAGCTCCCACCCGAGGTCGTGCAGCCCGCGGCCGAACTCGGCCACGCCACGCTTGTCGTAGACAGCGAGGATCGCTCGCATCCCTGCCCCTCCCCGCTCGCCCGGTCAGTCCGTCAGTCTGCCGCGGGAAGCCCGCGCAGCACCGGCCCGTCGCCGCGCTCGACCACGGTGCCGAGACGCCATGACCCTTCCACGGCCGCGAGGCAAGCCTCGGCGCTCGCGGCGTCTACGGCCAGCACCATGCCGACGCCCATGTTGAACGCTCGCCACATCTCGATCTCCTCGACCGCGCCCTGGCGGGCGATCAGTTCGAAGATCGGCGGCGGCGTCCAGCTCGATGCGTCCAGCTCCGCCGCCAGCGTCTCGCCGAGGATGCGCGGCAGGTTGCTCGGCAGGCCACCGCCGGTGATATGCGCTACGCCATGCAGCCTGCGCTCCGCGCTCGCGCGCGCCGCCTGCAGTGCGCCGACGAAGGAGGGGTGGACCGCGCCGAGGGCATCGCCGAGCGTGCCGCCGAGCTCCTCGTAGCTCGTCTCGAGCAGTTCGCGGTCGTGGTTATCGCCCAGGCCCTTGCCGATCGCCCACACCTCGCGCACGAGCGAGTAGCCGTTGGTCATCAGTCCGTTCGAGGGCAGGGCGATCAGCACGTCGCCGACCTCGACGGCCGCCGGATCGATCAGCTCGTCGCGCTCCACCACGCCGACGACGAAGCCCGCCAGGTCGAAGTCGCCGGGGCGATACATGTCCGGCATCTCCGCCGTCTCGCCGCCGAGCAGCGCCATCCCGTGCTCGCGGCAGGCCGCGCCGATGCCCTCGAGGACGCGCACGCGCGACTCCGCGCCGAGATCGGCCGTGGCGAGGTAGTCGAGGAAGAACAGCGGCTCCGCGCCCATGCAAGCCAGGTCGTTGACGTTATTGATCACCACGTCACGTCCGGCGTCCTCGTAACGGTCGAGCGCGGCGTGGATCAGCACCTTCGTCCCCACGCCGTCGGTTGCCGCCACCAGCACCGGCTCCTGGTACTGCCTCCCAGAAGCGCCGAGGCGGAACAGCCCGGCGAAGCCCCCGACATCCGTGATCACCTCGGGCCGCGACGCCGCGCGCGCGATGGCAGCGATGCGAGGGATCGTCGCCTCGTACGCGTCGACATCGACGCCGGCGCCGGCGTAGGTGAGTGGGTCAGGCAGTTGCGTCATCGCGATACGGTCACAGCGTCTGCGGCAGGGTCGTGCATCCGCGCTGCCCCGATGCTGCCGATCAGGAGTGGGGGCGAACGGGGACGCCGTGGCGGTCGAGCGCGTCCTCCGTCTCGAGCGCGAACTTGTCGAACTGCAGCGGCACCTCGCTGGGATAGTCGCCGGTGAAGCAGGCGGTGCAGTGCCGGTCCGCGCCGAGGTTGGTCGCAGCCACGGTCCCCGCGACGCTGAGGTAGCCGAGCGAGTCGGCGCCGATCTCCTCAAGGATCTCCGGCACCGAGCGCTGCGCCGCGATCAGCTCGCCGCGGGTCGCCATGTCGACGCCGTAGAAGCAGGGGTGCTGGATCGGCGGCGACGTGATGCGCATGTGCACCTCCGTCGCGCCGGCGTCGCGGATCAGCTGGACGATCGGCATCGTCGTTGTGCCGCGCACGATCGAGTCTTCAACGACCACGACGCGCTTGCCGTCGAGGACCTCGCGCAGGGCGTTGAACTTGAGCTGCACGCCCTGCTCGCGTAGACGCTGGTCAGGCGCGATAAAGGTGCGGCCCACGTAGCGGTTCTTGATCAGCCCCTCGGCATAGGGCAGCCCTGCCTCTTGGGCGTAGCCGATCGCCGCAGCGGTCGCCGAGTCCGGGACGCCGACCACGATATCGGCCTCGACCGGATGCTCGCGAGCGACGTTGGCGCCCATTCGCATCCGCACGGAGTACAACAGCTCGCCGCCGAGGTAGCTGTCGGGGCGCGCGAAGTAGATCGACTCAAGTAGGCACATCGCCTCGCGACGCTCCGGGTGCACCTCCAGCGGCTCGCCCGCCGGGTAGGACGAGGTCATGCCATCGGCATCCAAACGCACCAGTTCGCCGGGCTGCACCTCGCGCACGAACTCGGCGCCGAGGGTCGCGAGCGCATTACTCTCGGAAGCAGCAATCCAACCGCTGCCGTTGAGGCGGCCGATGCACAGCGGCCTGATACCCAGCGGGTCGCGCACGGCGTAGACGGCTTTGGGCGTGAGGATGGTGAGCGAGTAGGCGCCACTAGCGCGTCGCAGCAGCTCGCCGAACCGGTCCTCGATCGTCTCGCCAGAGCCGCTGACAAGGATCTGACCAAGCACCTCGGTGTCGGTCGAGGTCTCGAAGCGTACGCCCTGCTCCTCGAGGTCTGCGCGCAGCAGCTCGGCGTTGACGACGTTGCCATTGTGAGAGATCGCCAGCTCGCCACCGACCCCGCGCACGAGGAACGGCTGCGCGTTCCTCGACACGCTCGATCCGGTCGTCGAGTAGCGCGTGTGTCCGACCGCCGCGCGGCCCGGTAGGGCTGCCAGCGTCTCCTCGGTGAAGACCTGGCTGACGAGGCCCATCTCGGCCGAGAGGTGAATGCGCTTGCCATCGGTCGTAGCGATGCCCGCGGACTCCTGTCCACGGTGCTGCAAAGCATACAGACCGAAAAAGGTCAGGTTGGCAACGTTCTCGCCGGGGGCGAAAACGCCGAAGACACCGCACTTCTCGCGCAGGCTGTCCAGTGTGATCTCCCCGCGATCGCTCACCCGAGGACTGGAGATCGAAGTGTACCACCGGGGCGGGTTGAGGCGATGCTCGGTAGTGGGTCAGTGAGTCAAACTGACCCACTACCCGATGCTCGCTATGCGCACGCCGCCGCCAGGATCTCGCGAGCGATCCACTCTGGCGACTGATGGTGCGTCAGCGTCGAGAGCACATCCTCGGTCGGCACGAGTCGCCGTTCGACGATCTCGTGGGCCGGCTCCCATGTGCCGAGCGCGACGGACGCTCGCCATGCGGACCGCACGAGGACGAGTCCCCGCTCTGGGCCACTCAAGCACTCGCCGCGGCTGAAGCCGAGCAGACTGGCATCGAGCACCGTCGAGCACGCCTCCTCGCGGACCTCGCGCTCCATCACCTCGCGCCAGTCCTCGCCCGGCTCCGGCCGGCCGCCGGGGAAACTCCAGTCGGTCCCCTCGCTGACCAGCACCACGCGACCGTCGGGTGTGAGACACACGGCCAGCGCGCCGTGACCACGTCCCTCGGGGGGCACGTCGCCGGGGTGCCAGCTCACATGCCAGCGCTGTCCGTACTGCTCGTAGGGCTCGTGCTCAGCCGTCGTCCACCGCCGCTCGCACGCCGAGGGTGCGCAGCCGTTGGTGTTCGATCTTGGTGCAGCGGTCCATCACCACCTCGAGGCCCGCGTCGCGCGCCCGGGCCGCCGCCTCGTCGTGCGTAATGGCGAGCTGCATCCAGACCGCCGAGGCGCCGGCGGCGATGGCGTCGTCGACGACCGGCGGCACGTACTCGGAGCGGCGGAAGATATCGACGATGTCGACGGGCTCGGGGAGGTCCTCGACGCGATCGTAGACCGGCTGGTCGAAGATCGTGTCCTCGTTCGGGTTGACGAAGTACACGGTGTAGCCAGTGTCGATCAGGTAGCGCGAGACATCGTTCGACGGGCGTCGAGGGTTGCTCGACGCGCCGACGATGGCGATCGTGCGCGCGTCGCGCATCAGCCGCAGCGCGTCGTCGAGGTCCGCCGCTGGTCCGTTCGTCTCGCTCACTCGGGCGTCCCTCCTACAGCCTCGTCACCCGCGTCATCAACTCGACGATAGCGCCGCCGCGCAACCGGCGGCTCGGCCTCGTCCCCGACCGCCGGTTCGTCAGCGTCCGCGTAGTCCTCGAGCTCACCGAGGACCGCCGCCGTGCCGGCCATCGCGGCCAGCGCCGAGGCGAGTTCGTTCGCGCGCTCCAGCGCCTCGTCCGCCATCGGACGTGCCGCGGCGACCTCGGCGATGTCGAACGTGCGGTCGTTGTCCTTGACCAGGCGCACGCTCCAGGACACCACCTCCTGCAGGTCGCCGCTGCCCAGCTCATCCTCGAAGTCACCGCTCACTTCGATGTGCGCGATGCGCCAGAACGGGACGAGCTCGTGCGTGCCGAGGCCGAGCCCGAGGAAGCCCTGCTGCCAGCGCGCCGATTCCTTCGCCCGCTCCATCAGGAAGCCCGCACCGACGAGGTTGTAGACAAGGCCGAGAATCGCCGCCGGGCCCAGGAACAGCGTCACGAGCAGCAGCACGAGCAGCACCCATATCGGCAGCCGATCGAGGTACGTCGCGATCAGCCACACCGCCCCGCCGGCCAGCAGCGCCTGCACCAGCGGCACCACGAGCCCGGCGCGCGCCTGCTTCACCTCGATCGCGTCGTCGGAGATCAGCGCGTAGCTGCGCCGCATGGCGATGCGTCGCGTCGAGGTCGCCTCACCCGCCGGTTCGGTCATCCCAGCCACCCCTGCCGCTGCGCGGCGCGCCGGCTTCCGAGTCTATGCGCGATTGCCCGCGAGAGCAGGCGGAACCTATCCTGTGCGTCCGCACGACGACCGTGCGCCGCAAGGCGGGACCACATGCGCCGAGACCTGATGGACATCCTCGTCTGCCCCGTGTGCAAAGGCACGCTCACGCTCAACGTCGAGCAGGAGGACGACGGCGAGATCCTCGAGGGCTCGCTGCACTGCGCCGCCTGCGACGAGACCTACCCGATCAGCGAGGGCATACCGAACCTGCTGCCGCCCGACCTCCGCCGCGAGCTCGAAGCAGCGGCACAGGAGGGCAGTGACGGATGACCCGGGAGCGTTCGCGCCAGATCGGCCAGCTGATGATGGGCGTCGCCGTGGCCCAGGTGCTGCTGTTCCTCGTCGGCGCATCCCGTCGCAGCTACGCGGCGATCGCGCTGCCTGTCTTTGGTGGCCTCGCCGCGATCTCCGGCCTCGCGTTCTGGGTCGGCTACACCATGGCCACGACCAACTGGGACGACCCCGCCGACTACCCGGTCGAAGAGGCCGAGGGCGCGCCCCCGCCCGAGACCGTCGGCTAGCCGCGCCGCCTCGGCAGTTCGTACCAACGCTCGCCGACACCCTCGAGGCGGCGCACGCCATCGAGTTCGCGTCGAGGCAACGCCTGACGCAACGCCTTCACGCTGACGCCGAGGCCCGGATGCACCGCCGAGGGCGCGATCTCCGCCAGCGGCACCAGCGCGAACGCGCGTTCGTGGAGCATGAGGTGTGGCACCGTCAGCTCTTCGCTGCGGACGACTTCGCCCTCGATCAGAGCAATGTCGATGTCGAGCGGGCGCAACGACCAGCGCGGCGCATCGAAGTCCCGGCCCGCCGCCGCCTCAAGGCGTTTCGCGAGCGTAAGGATGTCGCCAGCGTCGAGGTCCGTCGCGCCCCTTGCAGCGATGTTGGCGAAGTCGGGCTGGTCCTCTACGCCCCACGCGGCCGTCTCGTAGACAGGCGACACCGCGTCGACCGCCACCCCGCCCGCGCGCAGGCCGTCGAGCGCGGAGCGCAGCTGCTCGACCCGGTCGCCGAGGTTCGAGCCGAGCGAGAGGTACACCTGCCTTGATAAGTGTGACGCCACGCCGCTAGGCCTCCCCGAGACCACGGACGACCGCGTCGCTAACGCGGGCGACCTGCACCATCTCGTCGACGTCGTGCACCCGAACGATGTCCACGCCCTGCTCGATCGCCAGCGCCACCGTCGCCGCCGTCCCCCAGACCCGCTCTTGCGGCGGACGGTCGATGACGTAGCCGATCGTCGACTTCCGCGAGGTCCCGAGCAGCACCGGGCGTCCGAGGCGACGCAACTCGCCGAGGCGGCGCAGCATTTCGAGGTTCTGTACCGGCCCCCAGCCGAACCCGAACCCCGGGTCGATGATCAGCCGCTCGCGTGGGACGCCCGCTTCCTCGGCGATGGCCAACGACCGCCCGAGGCCGGCGCAGATGTCGCCGATGACATCGCCACCGAACTCGCGGTCGCGCTGGTTGTGCATCACCACGGCGGGCTTTTCGTAGCGCGCCAGGATGCCGGCGATGTGATCGTCGCCGCGCAGTCCGAGCACGTCGTTCAGCGCATCGGCGCCGGCGTGGAACGCTCGCTCAGCCACGATCGCCTTCGACGTGTCGACTGAGATCGGCGCGTCGATGCGGTGTCGCACCGCCGCCAGCACCGGTTCGAGGCGCTCCCACTCGTCGTGCGCGCCCAGCGGGTCGTGGTCCGGCCGCGTCGACTCGGCGCCGACATCGATCAGGTCCGCCCCCGCCTCGACCATCGCCAGCGCCAGGTCGGCGGCGCGCGCCGGGTCGAGCACGCCGTCGCCGGAGAACGAGTCGGGCGTGACGTTGACGACGCCCATGACGTACGTCCGCTCGCCCCACACGAACGGCCGCCCGCCGATTTCGATCGGCTCGGGCGAGGGCTCAGCAAACGTTGACGTGTCGCTCATGCCCCGATCGTACGACCGCCGACACGCAGTCGCGCCGCGACGGAGCTACGGCCCGATGCTTGACCAGGCGGAGGTGTCACCGGACTCGAAGCCGTCGGCGAAGATCAAGATCGGCGTCGTGTCGAGCAACGTCGGCGTGCAGAACGGAATCTCGCGGTCGAGGAACGGGTCGAAGTCCGAATCTGGGCCCAGCCCGTCCGCGTCGAAGTCATCGAACGCCGTGAAGAACGAGAACATACCGGGACTCGTCGGATCCGCCGGTAGCGTCACGACCTGCCCGTTTTCCAGCGTGAACGTCGCGGACTGGTACCCGAGGCCGAGGTCATTGAGCGACCCCTGGAGCTCCCGGAGCGGTCCCCCGCCTAAGATCGTGAGTTCACGGTCGAGCGTGGGCGTCGGGAAGAAGGTGCCCGGCGCCGGGCTTCGGGGAGCGATCGGCGTCGGCGTGTTCAGGGGGTCGCGCGGATTCGTCTGGTCGATGAACAGCTCGTCGGCGTCGTTCCGGCCATCGCCGTCCGTGTCCGGATTGCAGGGGTCAGTTCCAAGGTCAGCCCCTGCTGCGTCGGAGAGCCCGTCGCCGTCCTTGTCCCCCGGCATCGGCTCCCCCTCAGCGATCCGCACGTTCGTGATGATGCAGACGATGTTGGTGATGACCTGATCGCTGAAGACCGTTACGCCGAATGCGAGTACGGGACCCTCGCCAGTATGAGGCAGCATCTCGGTGAAGCCCGCTCCGGGGGTTTCGACCTTTGTGACGCACTCAATCCGGGTGTCGTAGTCGGCAAGCGACGAGCCCGCTGGCGACGCGTCGCCAATGCTCTCGCTGACGGTGAAGTTCGCGACACTATCGGCAATACTGAACTCAAACTCCGCGTCCGTCTTCTGCTGTCCCGCCCCGGCGTTGGCAAGCACACGAACGGGGCTCGCTTGATCGGCGCCGATGTTCAGATCGAATCGGCCTGGATCATCCGCCGGCTCGAGCACCTTCGTGATCGTCACCATCGTAAACGGGCCGACGTCGCTTGCCGAGCCTCGGGTACGACGGTAGCGGCGACCAGTGAAACTGCGATCGCAGACGCGAGCGCGATCGATGCTGGCGCCATTCGCCACTTGCTGATCATCGCTCGCACAAGCGGGGCCTTTCTAGAACGACGGTAGGTACCGACGCTAGGATCGACAGCTCGCAGGAGCAATCGCGACAAGTAGAGCTTTAACGAGACTTGAAGAGGGTAGTCGGCGCGGGATCGTCCTGCTGCGGAGATCTAGACCGATAGCCACCCGGTACGACGTGTCGGTCGAGTACCGCGCACCCGAGGGGTCAACCGACCTCGATCGGCTCCTCTTCGACTGTGCCGCCCTGGCGGATGCGGTAGGCGCGCACGTCGGGGGCGGATTCGTCGGCCATCGAGATCACGATGTAGTAGGTGTCGGGGTACATCGGCTCGCGATCCATCTCGCCCGGCGGGAAGAACGCCATGCGCACGTCCGTCGGCGAGGGGTAGGCCGCCGAGGCGACGTGCGAGTGGTAGATGGCGAACAGCGTCTCGCCGGTGTCATCGCGCTGCTGCTCGAGCTGCATCATCCGCAGCGGCGCCATCTCGTAGCGGTAGGGGCTGGCCGCCCCGTTCTCCACGCGATGCACCTCGATCGGCTCACCCGCCGCCGAGGCGTGGACCATGCCGCAGGCCTCGTTCGGCAGCACGTCGTCGTCGTCGGGCGCAGCCGCCAGGGCGCGCATGCCCTCCTCGCGCGCGTGCGCGATCATGTCGTCGATCAGCTGCTGCGAGATGCGCGGCACGGCGGCTCCTCAAACGTCAGCGAGCGCTCACTCCCAGGGGACGGTGTCGCCATCATCGAGGCAGGCGGCGCCACCCGCCAGCGACATCGTCAGGAAGTTCGTCGACGCCGGCCAGTCGAGCGCGTGCGCGATCCAGTGGTCACGCTCCTCCTCCGGCAGCCGCTCCACGAGGTCGGCGAAGGCGACGTGCACCGCAGCCTCGCCGCCGTCCTCGACGATCCCAACATCGAGGGACCAGCGGCCGGTGACGGCGATGCGGCCGACGGTGCGCGTGCGCATCACCTCGGCGCTGGCGAGCTCGCGATAGCGGTCGACCACCTCGGCGCGGAAGCGCACGTGCAGGCGAGCGGCGTCGTTCGCCGCCAGAGCGCGCCGCAGCAGGCGTTGCTGCAGCGCGCCCGACGGTTGCGTCGTCATCGGCGGGCCGCTATTTCTCGTCCGCTATTTCTCAATAGGCACATTGATCAACGAGCCGTACTCGGTCCACGAGCCGTCGTAGTTCTTGACGTTCGCGATGCCCAGGATGTGCTTCAGCGCAAACCACGTGTGCGAGGAGCGCTCGCCGATGCGGCAGTAGGCGATGGTGTCGGTGTCCCCATCGATGCCGGCGCCGCCGTAGATGTCGCGCAGCTCGGCCTCCGACTTGAACGTCCCGTCCTCGTTGGCCACCGTCGCCCACGGGATGTTCTTCGCCCCCGGGATGTGCCCGGCGCGCTGCGCCGTCTCCGCCATGCCCGGCGGCGCGATGATCTCGCCGTTGAACTCCGCCGGGCTGCGCACGTCGACGAGCTGCGTCGAGGCGCTCCCGACGGCCGTTAGCACCTCGTCGCGCTCCGCGCGCAGGGCCGCATCGGCCTCGCTCGCCGTGTACGAGGTCGCGCCGACCGAGGGTGCATCGGTCGTGGTCGCACGCTCCTCGGCGAGCCACTTCACGCGCCCACCGTCCATCAGCGAGACGTTGTCGTGGCCGTACAGCTCGAGGATCCACAGCGCGTACGCCGCGAACCAGTTGTTGTTGTCGCCATAGAGCACGACATGGGTGTCATTGCCGACGCCGGAGCCGCCGAGCAGCTCCTCGATGCCTTCTTTCGTCAGGATGTCGCGGCGGGTCTGGTCCTGGAGCTGCGTCGTCCAGTTCCAGCCGACGGCGCCCTCGATGTGGCCCTCGCCGTAGGCGTCGGTGTCGACATCGACCTCGACGAGCACGACGTTGTCATCGCCGCCGTGTTCGGCGACCCAGTCAAGCGAGACAAGCTTGTCTGCCATCTGTATCCCCCTTGCAAACGTCGGAGGCGCAAACCCTCGACGTGAATTCGTCCGTGGACTCTACTCCCTCTGTGTCGTGCCGACTGGAGCGCGCATCACGTCGCGAAGGACCCCCCGACGCGAGCGACCCCGGACTGTGTCCGGGGCCGCCGGCGTACCCCTCGAGGGTGCTCTGTCGCTACCGGAGGTCGCTACCAGATGGTCGCTACCAGATGGCCGCTAGCCGTCCTCGCCGCTACTGCCGATATTCGACAGGCTCCGCACGAACATCAGCGTGCACGGCGGAATCACGAGGTCGAGTCGCTCCTCCGGCGACAGCGCCGAAACGTCGATGTCGAAGAAGACATCGAAGAACGGCTCGTTGACGAACGGCAGGCTCGTCACCACCAGCGTCGCTGACCGGCCGTCCGGCAGCGTCATCGTCGCGGTCGTCGCGTTCCTCGCCTGCGGATCCTCGAGGAGCTGCCGCACGGTCCGGCCACCCTGGTACTTCGAGATCGTCCCGCCCTCCGGCGCGATCGCCGGCGTGAAGAGAGCGGACGGCTCGGGAGCCGGCACCACCGGGGGCGGCGTGCTGTTCGTCTTGTCGAGCGGGTTCGTCTGGTCGATGAACAACTCGTCGCTGTCCGAGCGACCATCGCCGTCGGTGTCCGGGTTGTCCGGGTCGGTCCGCAGGCGCACCTCGAGTGCGTCGGTCAAACCGTCGTTGTCCGTGTCCGTATCCACGTTCGTGAAGGTAGCAGACCACGTCTTCGCCGTTGACGATCGTGACCGCCACGGTCCCCGCCGCCCGGTTCGGCACGACGATGCTCAGGGTGTTCCCGGTGCAGGCGATCGAGGTCAGGTCGAAGCCCTGCCGCATGACCTCGGCGACTGTGACGGTCGAACCGTCGGTGATGCCTGCGAGCTCGCGCACGCCGCCGTCAGCGAGCATGAAGGCCGCGACCGGGTGACCGCTGACGTTGAACCCGAAGGGCTGTGCCTGGCCGGGCTGCGTGTCCTTGACGATCGTGAGCGTGCCCGCCGGCTCGTTCGTGAACGTACAGCGGATGTCCTCCGCGCCCAGCGGCGTGATGCGGATGCCGAAGAAGCCCGGCGGCAATGGCGGACTACCTGCCAGCGGTAGCACCTGGTGCGGGAACAGCTCCCCCGTGTTCCGGTTGGTGCAGACCGCGATCGGCTCGACCGACTGCAGGTTCAACTCCACGCTCTCGATCGGGATGTCCTTCTGCAGCGCATTGCCGTCACCGAACGGAGCATCGAAGCGCTGCACCTCCGTGTCCTGGAGCTGGAACCCGAACGCCGGGTTCACTGGAACGAATGGCGTTGTGAGAGCCCGCGGGGCGAACCCGAAGTCGAACTGCTGTCCCGGCAGGTTCGGCGCCTGCTTCACCACCTCGAGGGTGGGCGCCTTCTTGTTGGTCACCGTGCAAGTGATGTCCTCGCCCGGCGCGAGCAGGATGTCGAAGGTGACATCGGTCGGCGTGATGTTGACGTTACCGGTGCAGCCAGCGCCGGCCACGCCCGTCACCGCCCACCCGTCCAGCGGGTTGGGGAGCGTCTCGGTCACGGTCCGCGTCTGTGGCGTAAGCGGTTCGACCTTCATCGCGGCGTCGTCTGCGCTGAGGGCAAAGTCCCCCAGGTCGCCGGAAAAGGCGAAATCGAGGTCCTGCGGACCGTTACCGTTGGTCACGACCTTGTCGATCGTGATCGAGCCGGACTCAATGTTCTCGAATCGACAGGTGATGACGTCTCCCGCACTGAGGGTGACGGCTGCCTGGCTCGTCGAGGGCGAGCCCGTCGGACTGCCGCTCGCATCGGTGCAGGTGACGGGGCCCGGGTTCCATCGGCCACCCGGCGAGGTTTCCCGGACCGTAACCGACCGTGGCGCGCCGGGGACTGGAATCACAAACGTCACGCCAGTTGCGTTTGCGTCGCTTCCGTCATCCGTGATCGAGAATCCGCCGTTGAGGAGAACGCCGGCCGATGCGGAGTCGTCGGGCACCTCCGTCGACCCGTCGCTCGTGAAGTTGAACAGCCTCGTCGCTCCGCGGGCGAGCTTTTCGATGGTCAGCGTCCCGGTGGGTGGCTCGTTCGTCACCACGCAGAGCACAGCTTCGCCCGGGGCTACGGTGAACACGATCGCATTGCCGTTCCGTGTTCCGACCGAGACGCCGCCGCTGTTGGTGCAGACGATCTTCTCCACGGTGTAACCATCGCGGAACGTCTCGGTCAGCGTGTACGACGAATCGCTCCGGCCCGGCACCGGCATCGCCGCGGTCACGTCGCCGTTGCCGGTCAACGAGAACGAGCTGTCGATGGCGAAGTCGGTATTCACGAGCCGGAAGTTGAATGTACCCGTGCTTGAGTCGGTCGTGTCCTTGCGGACGGTGACAGAGCCGATCTCCCGGTTGATGAACGTGCACGTCACGTGCTCGCCAGCGGTCGGCGTGAACCCATGCGGCCGTCGATGACGGTCGCCCCGCTCGCCTGCTGGCTGTCGTCATCGATACAGGCGATCGATGTGGCGAAGTTGGCGAGCGACCCCGGGACCATGCCAGCGCCCGTCTCCTCGACGATGAACGTGCCACCGTTCGTCAGGGACAAACGTCTGCCTCGATAGCGGCACGGGGTTGGCGGGGGGGGCATCATCATCGAGTATGAAAGCGGTGCCACTGCCGAAGTTGCGCGCAAAGATGAAGTCGGTCGCCTGATCCGGGACCGCGTCCTTGACGATCGTCATCTGGCGCTCGCGCGGTGTTCGTGAACGTGCAGACCACGTCGTCCAGGAGAAATGTGACCTCTACCTCCTCGTCGCCCAGCTCGAAGTTGTCAGTGCCGGACGCAGCGCCGAGGTACTTGAACGTGGACGGGAACCCGCCGGACGAGTTGCAGGCGATCCCGGTCAGCGTGTACGGAGCGGCGTTCGCGTCGGTCTCGGTGAACGAATACGTTCCGGGGCCGAGGCCGTTAAACGGCGCTGCCGCGACGTGGACGCTCTCGTCAGCGTTGTTGTCGTTGATCGTGAACGCCCCGTTGGGGCCTGTGAAGTTGAACGTGTGATCCGCGTCCAGGACGGCGTTCTTCGCGATCGAGATCGAGCCGACCTTGGTGTTCATAAAGTTGCAAGTGATGTCCTCGTCGGCGACTGGCGTCAGCGTCACGGACCGCGCCCCTAGATCGACGGCGGGCACATTCACCGGCAGGGAGCCGCCATCGAGGCAGGTAATGTCGGTGAGCGTGAAGCCCGCGGCCACCTGCTCCGTGATCACCCCCTGGTCGTCGGTGATGGCGCCCATCGACTCCGCCGGGTCGCCGTGCCTCTGGGCGAACGGCGACCCGTTCTGGACGGGCCACCGACCGTAACGTCGAACATGAAGTCGGTTGTCGCGCTGATGTCCGACGTCATCTTGACGATCGACACCTTCGGTGGAACCGGAGCCGACAGTGCTGGACCAATGTCAAACGCCGTTGCAGGCACGATAACGAGACTATCGAAAAGCGACCCGTTGCAAGTTCCAGTAAAGTTGAAGCGCGCTTGAAGCTCGAGGAGCAAGCCCTCCGTCTGGGGACCGACCTCGGCGGTCCTCACTCCGTCGACGACCAACGTGGCGACCTGATTCGCGTCGATCGCACGATCAAGCTCGATCTCGAAGAGGACGGCGGTGACTCTGACGAGGCTCAGAGCGCCTCCACCGGTGACGCTAGAGAGCGCTCCATTGAGCGACGCGCTTGTGAAGTCGAGGTCTGTGGGGGTGACGTCGAAGAGGCTCACGACGAACCTGGTGACGTTGCACGAGTTAGGTTCGAACAATGCTGAGCCATCATTGTTGAAGACGACGGTGATGCGGCCGTCCGCAGTCCCGAATGACGCGTCCAACCCCGCGCCCGCCGGGTTCGCATTTGCTGCCACGGTGACGGTGCCGCTCATCACAGCCGCCTCCGCCTCCGGGGGCGCATCGGGGCGGCCGGCGAGCATGAGCACCGTCAGCGCCAGCGCGCCGAGCGTGCCGAGTGCGATCAGGCGGGCGGGGTGGACGAGGTAGGCGAACGCACGACGCATCGGTGGACCCTCCGAGGTCAGCGCGGGCGGGGACTCGCCCGCGCGACTTTCCAGCCATGTGGCGTGACCGGCTGCACCGGATCACGCGCGTGATCGCGAACGCTAAGGCCCCCCGGGCACGTGAGCAACGAAGCGATTGAGCGACTTAGCGGGAATTACGAGGTTCGGGACGAGGTTCTCTAGCCTGCTGGCTAGTCTCGTGCGCTGTGGCCGTCGAGGTGGCTCCGACACCTCGGCAGTGGGCTACCACCAGAGCTTGGTGGCGACGTCCTCTTCGATCTCGGCGTAGTCGCGCGTCCAGAGGCCGCTCGACAGGTACTTCCACCCGCCGTCGGCGAGCAGCACCACGATCTTGCCTCGCTCCATGCGCTCGGCGGCGCGCTGGGCGGCCCGGACGGCTGCGCCCGCGGAGATGCCGGCGAAGATGCCGGCCTGCAGCGTGAGGTCGCGCGTCACCTGGAACGAGGTCTGCGAGTCGACGACGATGCGGCCGTCGAGGACTGACTCGTCGAAGACCGGCGGGATGTAGCCCTCCTCGAGGGAGCGCAGGCCCTGCACCATGTCGCCGGGGTGAGGCGCAGCGGCGATGATGCGCACCTCGGCGTTGTGCTCTTTGAGCCGCCGGCCGACGCCGGTGAGCGTGCCGCCGGTGCCGAGCCCCGCGACGAACGCGTCGAGGTCGGGCAGGTCGGCGATGATCTCGGGGCCGGTCGTCTCGTAGTGGGCGCGCGGGTTGGCGTCGTTCTCGTACTGGAAGGGGAAGAACCACTCGGGGTGCTCCGCGCGCAGCTCCTGCGCCATCGCCACGGAGCCGTTGGTGCCCAGTTCGCCGGGCGAGTAGATGATCTCGGCCCCGAACGCCTCGAGCAGCTCGATGCGCTCCGGCGAGACGGCGTCGGGCATGACCGCCTTCATGCCGTAGCCGCGAACGGCGGCGATGGCGGCGAGCGCGATGCCGGTGTTGCCGGAGGTGGGCTCGCAGATCGTCTGGCCGGGCGCGAGCGCGCCGGAGGCCTCGGCTTCCTCGATCATGAACTTGGCGATGCGGTCCTTGACGGAGCCGGTCGGGTTCTCGCCCTCGAGCTTGGCGTAGAGCTGGACGTCCGGGTTGGGCGACAGCTGCGACACCTCGACGAGCGGGGTGTCACCGACGAGGTCGAGCAGGCTCTCGTGCAGCACGCGCGTCCTCCGGCGTCGATCCTCGCGCGAGCGTCGGCGGGGCTAGCCGCCCGCGAGCGCGGGGAGGATGGAAATCACGTCGCCGTCGCTGATCTCGGTGTCCTTGCCGCCGAGGAAGCGAATGTCCTCGTCGTTGAGGTAGATGTTGACGAAGCGATGCAACTCACCGTTGCCGTTGCTGACCTGTCCGGCGAAGCCGGGGTACGCCTCGTCGATGTTCGCGATCAGCTCGCCGATGCTCCCGCCTTCAGCCTCGATCGCCCTCTGGCCGTTGACGGCCTTCTGGATGACCGAGGTGACCTGAACGGTGACAGACATGCTGGCTGGTCCCTTCGTCGTTGCCCCGCTGTCGGCGTGGGCGTCGCTTGCTCGTTGTCGAACTTGTTGTCGAACGTCAGTCATCTGGCTCCGTCTACTCTTCCCGCCTAGTCGTCTCCCACCGTCGCAGCAGCCGGCTCCGGCACCTCGAGGGGTGGAGAGCCGCAGAACGCGTCGTAGTCGATCAGTTCGGTCACGGTCGGGTTGTCGCCGCAGAGCGGGCACGACGGGTCGCGCCGCAGCTTCATCGTGCGGAACTCCATGCTCAGCGCATCGATCAGCAGCAGGCGGTTCACCAGCGGCTCGCCGATGTCCAGGATCTGCTTGAACACCTCGGTCGCCTGGATGGAGCCGACGGTGCCGGTGATGGAACCGAGCACACCGGCCTCGGCGCACGAGGGGACGAGCCCCGGCGGCGGCGGGTCGGGGTAGAGGCAGCGGTAGCAGCCCATGCCCGGCTTGTAGACGGTGGCCTGCCCGTCGAAGAGCAGGATCGCGCCGTCGACCAGCGTCTTGCCCGCGAGGTAGGCGGCGTCGTTCACGAGGTAGCGCGTGGCGAAGTTGTCCGCGCCGTTCACGATGATGTCGTAGTCCGGGATGATATCCATCGCGTTCTCAGACGTGATCGGCATCGGGTGCTCGATCACCTCGACGTGCGGGTTGTAGGCGGCGAGGGTTTCGACCGCCGATTCGAGCTTCGGCCGGTCCACGTCCGGCGTCTGGTGCAGAACCTGCCGCTGCAGGTTGGAGAGGTCGACGATGTCGAACTCGACGATGCCGATCGTGCCGACGCCGGCCAGCGCCAGGTAGATCGCCACCGGGCCGCCGAGGCCGCCCGCGCCAACGACCAACACCTTCGCGTTCCGCAGCTTGCGCTGACCCTGCGGTCCGACCTGCGGCATGATGATGTGCCGCGAGTACCGCATAACCTCGTCGGGGGTCAGCGCCGTCGACGCCGGGTTCGCGCCGTTCTCCGCGCTCTCAGTCATTGCCTCGTCCTCCGCTTCCTCGGGCGCTCCGCCTGCGAGCGCCGGGATCACTGCTAACTGGTCGCCGTCCTTGACGGCCGTTTCCGTGCCGTCGAGGTCGTGAATTTCCTGATTGTTCAGATAGATGTTGATGTGCGTCGGCACCCGGTGATCGGCGTCGAAGACCAGGTCGCCGAGGCCCGGGTAGGCCGCCTCGAGCGCGTCGAGGACCTGCAGGACGTTGGCGCCCTCCGCCTCCACGTACTCGCGGTTGGCGGTGAGCCGCCGGAACGGCGTCGGGACGTAGACGCTCACGGGCATCGGCGGCTCACTTCACTTCGAGTCGTCGCGCCGGTCACAGTGCCACGCTCAAATACCGCTCGCCCGTGTCGCACAGCATGGTGACGACGCGGCCGCCCTCGCCGATCTGCTTGGCCACCTCGATCGAGGCCCAGACGTTCGCGCCAGCGGAGACACCGACGAGCAGCCCCTCCTCGCGCGTCAATCGCATGGTCATGGCGTAGGCATCCTCATCGGACACGCTCATCACCTCGTCGTAGATGTCGCGGTTCAGCACGCCGGGGATGAACGAGGCTCCGATGCCCTGGATGCCGTGCAGACCGGCGCGCCCGCCCTGCAGGATCGGCGCACGCTCCGGTTCGACGGCCACGATGCGCGCCGCAATGCCGGCGTGGCGCAGGACCTCGCCGACGCCCGTGATCGTGCCGCCGGTGCCGACACCGGCGACGAAGGCATCGAGCTGTCCGCCCGTGGCCTCGACGATCTCGGGGCCGGTGCGGAGGCGATGCGCCTCCGGGTTCGCCGGGTTCTCGAACTGCTGGAGCATGTGGTAGCCCTCGCGCTCGACGAGCTCCTGCGCTGCGTGGACGGCGCCGGTCATCCCTTCGATCGCGGGCGTCAGGACGAGCTCGGCGCCGAAGCGCTCGAGCAGCCGGCGGCGTTCGAGGCTGTAGTCCTCCGGCATCGTCAGGATCAGGCGGTAGCCCTTGGCGGCGCATACGGCGGCGAGCCCGATGCCGGTGTTGCCGGAGGTCGGTTCGACGAGGGCGTCGCCATCGCTCAGCTCCCCGGACTCCTCGGCCGCCTCGACCATGGAGAGTGCGATGCGGTCCTTCACGGAGCCCGCCGGGTTGAACACCTCGAACTTGCCGAGGACCTCGGCCGCACCGTCAGGGACGACGCGGTTGAGCCGCACGAGCGGCGTCGCGCCGATCAGATCGAGGACGGAGTCCGCGATCAGGGGCTGCGCGGTGACTGACCGTTCGGGGGCGTCGCTCACTTCGATCGTTCCGCCTGCACTGGCGCCGGTCCGTTTCCCGCGACCGGCTCGTCCGTTTCGTCGTTCGGCGCTAGATGTTGTAGTTCAGCGCCATGTCTCGCTGATGCGCATGCTCATGTTCGTGCTGCACGAGTTCGGCCAGCGAGACGCTCGCCAGCCGCTCGCGCATGTAGCCGTAGACGTCCTGCCACACCCACTGCTGTCCGCAGAGCGTGTCCTCTTCCAGCACGTCGTCGCCAACGCACTGGATCGGCGCCAGCGAGCCCTCCAGGGATTCGAGCACGTGCAGCAGGCAGATGTCGTCGGGCAACATCGCCAACTCGTGCCCACCGCTGGGACCTCGCGTGCTGCGAATGAAGCCATCGCGGCGCAGCTGCGCCAGCAGGTGGTCGAGGTACGACTCGGGGATCTGGCGGCGGCGAGCAATGTCGGCGCGCTGCACCGGCCCTTCGCCCTCGTGTTCTGCGAGATCGATCATGGCGCGGACGCCGTAATCGCCCTTGGTGCTGAGCAGCATCGTTGCTACCTCGGGGTCGCGCCAGACCCACGGCGCGCCCGCTGGCTGCGGGCGCTGCAGAGGTTCGTGACATTCACGACCAATTCACTCGACATTGTAGCAACGAGTGGGCGCCGGTATGCAAGTAGCGGCCTGAACGAGGCTCAGAAGAAGAACGCGTTCCAGGGAGCGCGCTCACCGCGGAACATACGGTCGGCGAGCGCCAGGGCGCCCTCGCGCCGTTCCTCGACCCGACCCGTGCGAGCGAGCGTGCCGAGACCCGGGCCTCCGAGGTACACGCCCGACAGCGTCGAAACGTCCAGCACGAGGTCCGGCTCCGCCTCGGTCGGTGCACAGCGCGCGCCGTCGCCACCGGCCTCGAGACGGTAGCGGCCGCCGACCCAGTCGCACGTCGCGTCGTGGACCTCGAACGTGAGCTCGCCCTCGGCGGCGTAGCTGCGCGCGGAGAGCGCGGCGGGGACATCGAGCAGCCGCAGCCACAGCCCGTCCTTTGTGCGACGCACGAGGCGACGCGGGTCCTCGAGCATCCAGTACAGCGGATCGTCCGGCGCGCGGTTGTAGCAGTCGATGCGCGTGACCAGGTCGACATTAAAGAGGAACCGCCAGCGGGCGAAGTGCGCCTCATCGGTCGCCGCGATCGCGAGATGCACGTTCATCTGCCGCTGGCCCTGTACGAACTGCGGCTCCATCTGCCAGTCCGTCACCTCGTAGGTAGCGAAGCCCTCGTCGCGCCCGTCGCGCTCGTAGATCACGTACAGGCGCTTGGAGGGCTTCTCGGCGGTGTCGGGCGACAGGAACTCGGAGTTGCTGGCCCACGCCTCGGCCGACACATCGGTCATCCCCGGGTAGCCGCGACGCAGGCGGTCGTAGAGCGCAGGCAGGCGCTGCACCGCTTCGCCACGCTCGACGAGGCAGAGGCGGCCCGGCGTTTCGAGGGTGTGCGCGAAGCGCGCGTGGGCGCGTTCGATGTGCCAGTGCTCGTGCGGCGCCGCGACCTCGTAGCCGAAGCGCCGGTAGATCAGGCTCTCCGAGGCGTAGAGAGCGGAGGCCGCCCCACCCCGCTCGCGGCCGTCCTCGAAGTGCGCGCGGATCATGTCGGTGAGCACGCCCTGGCGGCGGTGGGTGGGCAGCACGGAGACCCAGCTCAAACCGCCCGTTGGCAGCTGGCCACCGCCCGGGACCGTGAGCTGGAAGGTGTACGAGGCGGACGTGCCGACAATGGATGGGCCATCGAACGCCGCGGCCGTTCGGTCGAACTCGAACGCCGGCTGGAAGCGCTCGCGTTCCTCGGGCGTCAGCGGCTTGTCGCTGAACGCGAGCCCGCGCGTACGAACGCCTCGAACTCGTGCGGATACGCCGGATCTCGACCACGTTGGTCCTGACTGCGCCGCGCGGAGCGGAGCGCTACCCGCCGGCGACGGCCGGGACGATCGAGACCTCGTCGCCGGTGTCGAGCGCCGTGGTCAGGCCGTTGAGGAACCGCACATCCTCGCCGTTGACGAAGATGTTGACGAAGCGGCGGATCTCACCGCCTTCGTCCAGGAGCCGCTCCTGCATTCCGGGATAGGTCGCCTCGAGCGCCGACACGATGTCGCCGAGGCTGGTCGCGTCGATCTCGCAGCTGTCGTCGTCGTTCGTCAGCGTTCGCAGCGGCGTAGGGATCTTCACGGTCACCGCCATTGGTTGCTCCTCTATATCAAGCGCCGCCTTGCGGGGCGTCGGGTTCCTCGTTGTTCCGGCTCGCGGCCGAGGGCTATCCACCCTCGACGACGTCGCCCAGCGTGGCCTCGTCCACCCGCACACCCTGGGCGCGGGCCCATTCGAGGCTACGGTCGATCTCGTCGGCGTCGCCTTCGAGCTCCAGGACCACCCAGCCGACCGAAAGCGTGACATCGGCCATGCGGATGTTGGTGACGACCTGGAACTCGTGACCGAGCTGGTAGATCACCGGGTCTTTGATCATGTCTGGCTCAAACGTGAAGCGCACGTGCTTGGAGGTCATGATTCGCTTCCTGCCCCTACGGGCACCGTCTCGCTGACAGTGTCGCCGACAGCGTCGCGAGCCGACAGCGCCTCGTTGAACGCATCGACGGCGGCCGGCACGCGGAGCGGCTCGACCACCTCGTCCTGGACGGCCTCGACGGTCTTCAGGCCACCACCGGAAATGATGGCGACGGTCTCCTCGTCGCGGCGGATGAAGCCGCTCTCGACGAACTTCTGCAGGCAGGCCACGGTCACGCCGCCCGCCGTCTCAGCGAAGATGCCCTCGGTCTCGGCGAGCAGCTTGATGCCGTCGACGATCTCCGGGTCGGTCGCCATCTCAGCGCCACCCCCGGTCTCCTCCATCTGCTTCAGCGCGTAGTACCCGTCCGCCGGGTTCCCGATCGCCAGCGAGCGGGCGATCGTGTTCGGCTTCTGCGGGACGAAGTTGAACGTCTCTTCCTTGTAGGCCGTCGCGATCGGAGAACAGCCGGTCGCCTGTCCACCCGACATGCGCGTCGACGGCGCCTCGATCAGACCGAGTTTGGCGAACTCCTGCAGGCCTTTCCAGATCTTCGTGTACATCGAGCCCGAGGCGAGTGGCGCCACGATGTGGTCGGGCGCGCGCCAGCCGAGCTGCTCCGCTACCTCGAAGCCAATGGTGCGCGAGCCCTCGGAGTAGTACGGGCGCACGTTGATGTTGACAAACGCCCACGGGCGCTCGACCGACAGCTCGGTGCAGAGGCGGTTCACGTCGTCGTACGAACCCTCGACCATGACGAGCGTCGGCGAGTAGATCGCACTGCCGACGACCTTGCCCTGCTCGAGGTCGTTCGGGATGAATACGAAGCAGTCCATGCCCGCCGCCGCGGAGTGCGCCGCCACGGAGTTGGCGAGATTGCCCGTCGATGCGCAGGCCATCGCCTCGAACCCCAACTCGCGCGCTTTTGCGATGGCGATGCTGACGACACGGTCCTTGAACGACCAGGTGGGGTTCACCGTGTCGTTCTTGAGCCAGAGCGTGTCGAGCCCCACCGCCTTCGCCAGACGATCGGCGCGGATCAGCGGCGTGTAGCCGGTGCCGATGTCGACCTTGAACGCCGGATCGGCCGGGAGCAGGTCCGCGTAGCGCCAGAGCGTCTCAGGGCCGGCCTCGATCGCTTCGCGGGTCATCGACTCGCGGATGCCGTCGTAGTCGTAGGCGACCTCGAGCGGTCCGAAACAGAACTCGCACGAGAACACCGGGGCCAGCGGGTACTCACGTTCGCACTCACGACAGCGCAGTGCGTGACTGAACGTCATAGGGGTGGTCCTTGATGGTGGCGCGGGCCCTCGAGGGGTGGCGCCGATGCTGCTGGTGAGTCGGTGCGGGGTGCAGAAACGCCCGGCATCGAGTCCCGGGCGCGCGTGGCCAGGGCCCGAGGTCCGGGCTAGGGCATACCCATCATGCGCATGCGAGCAGCAGAGGTCGGATGTCCGAGGTGGGTCATCTCAGGTCGCCTTCCGTTCATCTCTCCCGAAGCCACTACGTTTGGGCCGCCGGGTCGGAATTGGCACCGTCTCCACCTCGATCGCGGGCGCCGCGAGGCCGGTCGGTTGCCGCGGTTTCGCAGGGCCGAGCCCTCCACCGCTCTGGATGAACCGCGCCGCATCGCGACGCGAGTGCCATCGAGGCTAGCCCGCGCTCCCTCGCTATGTCAACGAACGGCGAAACCGCGCGGCTGAAATTGCTCACGCGTGTGTCGGGGTTGTCAGATCGCGTACCCTGCCCGTAGATAGGCGAGACTCGTCCCCGTTGGTCGGGGGTGAGTCCGCCGCCAACGATCGGCGCGCCTTGCTCGACCGCCACCTCCCGCCGGCACCCGAGAGTTGCGATGTCTGCAAGTACGCGATCGAGCATGAGCTCGACATCGAGAGCGAGCACGCGCGGACCCGGACTGCCACGATGATCCTCCTCGTTGACCTCGCCGAGCTCGAGCATCCCGCGCGGATGTCGAGCCTCGCCACAACAACATTCCCGCCGGTCGGCGACGTAGTTCACGCCATCGAGCCCCGGCACTGGCACTGGCACTGGCACTGGGCATTGCTCCACGAACCGGAACTCGTGGTCGGACTTCGGAGGTTCCAGGATGACGCCTAAGCCCCGCAATCGAGTGCGCGACGTGTACGAGCGCTACCTCGCCGGCAAGGCGACGTTCGAAGAGGTCAACGCAGCGACCGATCGCGCCGCTGAGGACTACCAGCAGCGAAGTGACGACACTCAGGACTCATCACGGCGACCGCCGCCGCATGCGAGCGGCGCTGACCGCTAGCTCTCGCCCCGGCGTGCCAGCATGACCGCCTGGCGCACTGCGTCGAGGTCGATCGGGGCGTGGGTGACGTCCTCGCCGGCGACCGCGATCGCCGGGATCTGGATATCGTAGCGTTTCACAAGCTCGTCGTCGTCCTCGATGTTCACCTCGACGACCCGGAGCGGGTGCGTCATGCCGAGGGCGTAGAGCTGGTGCTTCGCCACGTCGCACAGGTGGCAGCCCGGGCGCATGTAGAGCGTGACTTCGACGGGCGTCGCAGCCATCGCGTCAGCCAGCGCCGGAGGGCGCGGCGCGGCCCTCGGCGAGATCGGCTCCGTCATCGATCGGTGGCCGGCGCAGGAACCAGATCAGCACCGGAATCGCCGCCAGGATGACGACCAGGGAGACGAGTTGCGGCACACGCAGCAGGCCGCCGAGGGTCTCCGCGGAGTCGATGCGTGAGTAGGTGAGGAAGAAGCGCATCCCCGAGTAGCTCACGAGGTAGCTGAGGAAGACCAGCCCGCGACGGCGTGCGAAGGGGCCGAAGAAGAGGTACGCGAGCACGCCGAAGATCACGAGATCGCCGAGGAGTTCGTACGTCGTCGCCGGGTGGTGCGGACCGACCTGCAGCGAGTGCGCGAACGCCGGGGAGTTGGGGTGGCTGTAGGTGACGCCCCAGGGCCAATCGGTCGCGCGTGCGAGGTGTTCGCCGTTGACGAGGTCGCCCAGGCGGCCGAGCGCCTGTCCGAGGATGAGGCCGACCGCAGCGATGTCGAGCGGTAGCGCGATGCGCCACCCGCGCCAGAGCGAGAACAGCACCGGCCCGAGCACGCCGCCGAGGATGGCGCCCCAGATCGAGATGCCGCCCTCGGTGATGGCGATCGCGTCACGAAGGCTGTCGATGCTGTCGATGTTCTCGATCACGTAGAGCGCACGTGCTCCGACGATGCCCGCGGGCACGGCGATCAGCGCCAGCGTGTAGGCGTCGTCCTCGTCGTAGCCGGTGCGGCGCGCCATGCGCATCGTCAGCTGTACCCCGACGAGGATCGCGACCGCGGTGAACAGCCCGTGCCACGTGATCAGCAGCCCGGCGATCTCGGTGATATCGGGGTCCCAGCCGATGGTGATCGACAGCGGTGTCACGTTCGCGGCCTCAATCCTCGAAGGTTGCCGTGCTGTCGGTCATCGTACGCGCCGACCGATCCGCGAGACAGAGACGCCCGTCACGCGCAGCGCGCGGCACGATCGAGGGCTATCCGCCGCTCTGCTCGCCGCTGCCATTGAACAGGAGGTCGTAGAGCCCGCGCACCTCCGTGGGCGGCAGGTCAGCGCCGAGGAACGAGTCACCGACGCGGACCTCGGCGTGCAGATGCACCTCGGTGCCCGGGTCGGTCACCGACTCCGGCGTCCCCGACTCGCCGATGTAGGCGATCACCTCGCCCGCCTCGACCCGCACGCCCACCTCGATGCCGTCCGCAACCCCCTCGAGGTGCGCATAGCGCGTGACGATGCCGTTGCCATGGTCAACCCAGACCTGGCGGCCACGGTAGATGTTGAGCGTCTCAGGGTCGGTGAACCCCTGCTCGGCGGTCTTCGCCGCGAGTTCGATCACTTGCTCCGGCGTGATGTCGAGGTAGTTGTGGTCGGCACGCACGACGATCCCGTCGTACATCGACATGACCTCGAGCCCCCGAGTGATCGAGGTGCAGACATCCCCGTTGTACAGGTCGACGCCCTCGTGCACGCCATTGCGGTAGACGCGTGGAGCGTTCGGCAACACGGCATCCCGCGAGGGCAGGCAGCCGCCGGCGATCGGGAAGGTGAAGCCTGCGAGGTTGCCGGGGTCGAGCTCGCTGGTGAGCGGAGGCGGGTCGACGGGCGCGAGCGTCGGCGTGGGCGTCGGTACGGTGGTGGTGTCGACGGTGGCGGTAGCCAGTGGGGTCCCGTTGACGGTGACATCGACATCGTCATCGTCGCCGCCGAGGCAGCCTGCGACGAGCAGCGTCGCCAGGATCGCAAGGACCAGCAGCGGGCGAGCAGCGCGAAGGCGCGCAGGCATGCGCTGGATCATCGGCGCTCCATCCGTGCCCTGCCCGCCGCAGCCAGCGTAGCAAGCACCACGGGGAAACTCATCGGTCCGGCCCCCAGCGTGTCAGTGCGCACCGACGAAGCGCGGCGCACGCCGCCGGGCCACGGCGGCCGCCTCCTCGTGCGCGCGATCCGCCCACGGCGCAGGCAACGCATCGAGGTGCGAGCCGCCGTCGGGCGGGCCGTAGCGATGCGCGAGCGCGGCGTCGAGGAGCTGGTCGAGCAGCGCCGGGTTCTTCGGCAGCAGCGATCCGTGCAGGTAGGTGCCGATCGCCGCGCGATAGATCGCACCCTCGCTGCCGTCGTCGCCGTTGTTGCCATGGCCAAACTCGACGCTCGCGAACGGGCGCGCGGCGGGACCGAGGTAGCTGCGGCCCGCGTGGTTCTCGAACCCGACGACCTCGCCGACGCCCTCCACCGTGGCGGTGGCGAGCACGTCGCCGATGGCGCGGGACCAGCGATGTGCGGTACCTGAGGGCGGCGCGACCGTGGTGACATCGAAGAGGCCGACGCCGTCGATCGTCTCGCCCCAGGCGTCGCGGTACCAGTGGCCGAAGAGCTGGAAGCCGCCGCAGACCGCGAGCATCGCCACGTCGTCGTCAGCCCAGGCGTGGAGCGTCGAGGACCGCGCGGCCAGGTCGCCGGCGATGCGGTGCTGCTCGGCGTCCTGCCCGCCGCCGATCAGCACCAGGTCCGCCGTCTCCGGCGACGCGTCGCCGAGGCTCACCGACGAGACCTCGATGGCCACACCGTGCTCGGCGGCGCGCGCGGCGAGCGCGAGCCGGTTGCCGCGGTCGGCATAGACGTTCATCACGTCCTCGTAGAGCGTCACCACGCGAATGGATCGGTCCATCGCCGCGGCACTCATGCGGGACGCTCCCAGTAGCGGCGGGCGCCGGCCAGGCGAGCGATCAGCTCACGGACCTCGAGCATCGCGGTGTAGGTCGGCACCACCTCCAGCCGGCCGCCCGCCGGTGTCATCGCCAGCGCCTGGTCGAGGGCGGGCGCGATGTCAGGTTCGACGCCAGCCGGCGGAACGCCTGCGATCACGCAGCGCTGCGCGAGGTCGTGCGCCCGGTCGCCCGCGCAGAGCAGGACGGGCGGGCGTTCCCCGAGCACCTCGAGGTCCGCATCGTAGATCCAGGAGACGTCCTGTCCGTCCTGGATGCCGTCGTTGAGGATCAACAGCGCCGTCGGCCGCTCGGTCGCAGCGACAAGGAGCCGCAGCACCTCGTTCAGCCCGGTCGGGTTCTTCGCGAGCAGGAGCCGCGCCTCGCGCGGGCCGTCCGGCAACTCGATCATCAGGCGCTCCTGCCGCCCGAAGGCGGGCGCGGCAGCCGCCAGTCCCTCGGCGATCGCTGAGGCGGGCAGGCCCGCCGCATGCGCCGTCGCCGCGGCGGCCAGCGCGTTGTACACGCTGTACAGCCCGGCGAAGCCGAGCGACACCTCGATCGCCTCGCCGGCGATTTCGATGGTGACGTCGCTGCCGCGCTCCTGGAGCGCGACCTGGGTGGCGACGACCGCGGGTCGAGACCGGCGGCGGGAGCAGCTGTCACAGCGCCAGTGACCGAGGTGCCCGAAGGCGACGGCGTCGTACTCGATCCGTCCGCCGCAAGAGCAGAAGCGGGCGTCCGAGGCGTGATCGAGCACATTCGACGCATCGCCCGTGGCGAGCACCTCGGGAGCGTCGACGCCAAACGTGATGGCGGGCGCGTGCTCGGCGAGCTGCGCCACCGTGGGGTCGTCGGCGTTCACGGCGATGGAGGGCCAGTCGCGGCCATCGAGCAGTGCGTGCCAGCGGGTGCCGATGGCATGCACCTCGCCGTAGCGATCGAGCTGGTCGCGGAAGAGATTGAGGAACGTGATCACGTGTGGCTCGACCTGGCGCGCGGCGTGCGGGAGCACCGCCTCGTCGACTTCGAGCACGGCGAGCCGGTTCGCGGCCCGAGCGAGACCGCCGCCCGTTGCGCTCTCGTCGACATAGGCGGCGACGAGCCCTCGTTCGAGGTTCGATCCGGCGCCGTTGGTCAGCGGCTCCAGCCCCGCCGCGCGCGCGATCGAGCTGACGAGGTGGGTCGTGGTGGTCTTCCCGTTGGTGCCGGTGATCATGACCGCGCCATGACCCGGCTCGCGCCCCAGCCTCGACAGGAGGTCCGGCGCGATCCCGCCCGCGATCAAGCCGGGCAGAGCGGTGCCGCCGCCGCGTCCGAGGCGGCGCGCTGCCGTCCCCGCGGCGCGACCGGCCAGTACGGCGGCGCGCGTGCGCAGGCTCATCGTCGGTCAGGGTTCGCTGCGGGGCTCATGCGTCGATTGTCGCACCGCGTCGAGGCGGGGCGCAGGGCTCGCCGCTCACGCCTGTCGCCAGACCACCCGATCGCCGTCCTCGACGCGTTCGACACGGCCGATGCCTTCGAGGAGCTGGAGGTGCGCCAGCGTTTCGCCGACGGCGGAGCGCTTCATGAAGATGTTGAAGTCGTCGAACGGCCCGGTGTTCCACAGGACGCGCTGCGAGACATCACGGCCGGACGCTTGGCCGTCGCCGATGGCGCTGCGCACCTCTTCGAGGCGGTCGTCGTGGTGGTGCAACAGCACATCGCAGCGGGCGCGCAGGTCCGGGATCGTGAACTCGTGCGCCGGCAGGGCGCGCTCGACGTCGAAGGCGCCGACCTTCTCCAGCGACGCGCGGAAGTCCTTGAGGGGGCTCGACCCCTCCTGGTCCGCGTGCAGCGAGACGTTCGGCGAGATATAGGGGAGGACGTGGTCGCCGGTGAACATCAGCTTCCGGTTGGGCTCGTACATGCACATGTGACCGGGCGTGTGCCCCGGCGTCCAGACCGCGCGCAGCCGCCAGTCGTCGAACTCGACGACCTCGCCGTCCTGCAACGTGATGTCCGGCTCGATCGCCGCGAACGGGCTGCGTCCGCCACTGCCCGAGGGCTGCTCCGGCTTGGCCTCGCCGTCGTCCGCATCACTCGACTCCACCCGCGGCGAGGTCGGCGAGAGTGCGCCTTCGCGATGCGCTGCCTCGATCTCCTCGACTGGGACGCCGTGGGCGACGAGCCACTGGTCGGAGAGCTGCGTCCACGCGGCGTTGTCGAGCCAGCGGTCCTGGATCCACTGCCACTCACGCTCGAGCATCAGCACTTCGGCCTCGGGCGATTGCTCCTTCACCCACGAGGCCATGCCAATGTGGTCCGGGTGCGCGTGGGAGATGAAGAGCCGACGGATGTCCTTCGGCTCGAAGCCGAGGGTCGCCAGCTCCTTCGTCATCGCCTCGATCGCCGCCGGCGTGCCGAAGCCAGCGTCGAAGAGCGAGACGCCCTCGCTGCCGATGAACGCATACGGCATGACGTACGGCAGCGCCGGACCGACCATCGGCGTCTTCAGCTGGTGCAGTCCCGGCGTGATCTCCAAGCGACTCCTCCCCGGGCGCGCCGCCGGCGAAGGCAGGCGAACGCGCGGCAGCATAACGCAGCAGTCGCTCAGCCTCGATCGGTCAGCCGCGCCGGGCTAGCCGTTCGAGGGCAGCAGACCCAGTTCCTCGAGTGCGGCAAAGACATCGGCGACGCCCTCGACGCGGCGGTGCGCCGGCGGGTCGCCGTCATCGCGATCCCCCACCTGCACGACCCACCAGCCATAGCGACGCGGCGGACCGACGTCGAAGCGAGGCGTGTCGCCAACGAAGACGGCCGTGCGCGGCTCGACGCCCAGTTCGTCAACGGCGCGGTCGAACAGCTCGCGATGCGGCTTCGCGTGGCCGTGCTCGTCGCTGAAGATCAGCGAGTCGAACCGATCGAGGATCCCCGCCGCCTCGAACACCTCGCGCAGGTGCCGGCCAGCGGAGACGCCGGTGTTCGAGATCAGCCCGACGCTGAGGCCACGGCTGCGCGCCTCATCGAACGCGCCGGCTGCGCCCTCAAGCAGCACGGGCGGCGTCGCCACGACCGCGCCGGAGTACGCCTGCACGAAGGTCTCGATGTCGCGCTCGTCGAGGCGGTCAGCGGCGTGGGGCGCGAACTGGTAGATGACGTGGCGTGCGCGCTCCTCGGCGGTGATGTCGCGCCCGGCGTTCTGCATTTCGCCGATGAGGCGGTTCGACTCGAGGTGCGTGCGCGTAAACGTCTCGAGGTCGACCTCGATGTCGTGCCGGTCGAGGACGGGGCGCACGCCTTCGAAGCGCAGGCGCGCTCGCTCGCGGAAGACATCGCGTCGCTCGGTCATGAGCGTGCCCCAGAGGTCGAAGACGATCGCGCCGATCGAGGTCACTGCGCTCCTCGCTGGGTGAGCTGCAGCCCGGGCACCGCGAGGCGTCCGCTCCCGGATCGAAACAGGCGCCCGATGGCGCCTGTCTCTGACAATGATCTGAGTTTGATGTTGGTGGGCGGACGCTCAGCCGCCGCCCGAACTGTTCTCGTCCGAGCCGGAGGAGTCGTTGCTGGACGCGGCGGCGCCATCCGACGACTCCTCATCCTCATCCTCAGCGCGAGCCTCGGTGCGGAACTCGCGGATGCCGCGACCAAGCGCACCGCCGAGGTCAGCGACGCGAGACGCTCCAAACAGGAGAGCGAGGATCACGAGGATGATCAGGAGTTCCTGCCACCCCAGGGTTCCAAACACGGATTCGTCCCTTCCGGCGTCCCTCCGGCGCGTCGAGCGGACGCCCGAAACGCGGGCGATCATCGTAGCGCAGATCCGCCCGTGACGCCGCCTTGTTGGTACGTCCATCGAGGCGTTACGGATGCCCCGCAGGGCCGGATCTTCGGCTATTGGGTCGGGGTCATCGCTGGCGCTATCGCGCCTCCGAAGTGTCCTCGCTGGCCGCCGGCAAAATGACCAGTCGGTTGTTGCCGCTGTCGGTGATGAAGACGTTGCGATCGCTGTCGATCGCCACCGCCGAGGGCGCTCGCAGGCTCGAATCGTCACTGCCAGCGGCGCAGTCGGAGCGACCAAAGAGGCGCACGCCCTCGCCGCCGCGCTGCTGTAACCAGACGGTGTGGTTGTCGGCGTCAACGACCAGCAGACGATCGTTCGGCGCGAACGCCACGTCCGTCGGCGCGGATGGCACCGAGAGCGCCACCGGGCCGGTGCAGCGCCCATAACTGGTCTTGAACGCCGTGGCGACATCGTTCTCGACGAGGCCGACCTGGCTGTCAGCGTCGCGCGCCAGGGACGAGGGTGCGGCGTAGGCCACGCGCGTCCCAATCACACCGGCGTCGAGGCCTTCGAAGACCCGCCCCGAGACCAGGGCGGTGATCGTGCCGAGCTCCGGGTCGATCTGGTAGAGACCACCGGGGGCAGACGCGGAGAGGTAGAGCTGGCCCGTCACTGACACGGTCAGCGCATTCACAGTCGCCGGGAAATCGAGCGAGTCGGATGAGACGACCACCCTCCGGAACACCGCTCCAGGCTCCTTCGTGACGATGCGCCAGTCACGGTCGCTGTCACGCAGCAGCACGACGAACGTGCCGTCGAATTCGATGTCGATGTCGATGGCAGCCGAGCTGCCGGTGTTCGCGAGCCCCGTCAGAGGCACCGGCAGCGAGTCGCCGTTGAGGTCCACAGCGGTGAGACCGAAGGCGCCGGTCGCCACCACCGAGAGACCGTTGCTGGCCGCTACCTGCAGCGGGTTGAAGACGGAGGCGAAGCGCGGCTCCTCGAAGGTCAGCTCGTCGAGGTCGGGCGTAGCGACGGGTGTCGGCCGGGTGGTGGACGGCGCGCGCTGGTCGCCCGGCCGCCCGACGCGCACCTCTTCGCGCACGATGTTGCCGTCTTCGTCCACGACGAGGATGTAGGTGATCGGTACCTCGACCTCAACGACCTCAGTCTCGGTCACGATGACCGGCTCGTCAGAGTCGTTGTCGTCGGTGATGCCAGGGATGCCGATGAAAGCGATGACGAGCGCAGTGTTGACCAGCGAGACGATGATGCCGGCGAGGAACCAGCGAGCCGCGCTGTCCACGCTGTCCCCCTCCCGGCCCTCGCGGCTGCGCGGGGCGTCTTGCGTGAGCTCCCGGAGGCCTCCAGGCGCGCAACGTTGACGTGCGCGTCAGGTCAACGCCGACTCTATGCAGGCGCCCTGTCAGTGTCTATAGACGCTGGTATCGCCTGAGGGGCGCCTGCGGGTGACGGAGGCGGCGGAGCGAGCTAGCCGGTGATGCGCTCGACGAAGACTTCCATGACGCCGCCACAAATCTTGTCTTCGCCGTCGATCGGCTCGGTGAGATCGACGAGCACCGTCCGGGGCTCGCCGTCGGCCATCGTCTCCATGGCCTCCTGCCAGACCTCGGCTTCGCCGCAGCCGCCACCGATCGTGCCGGTAAACGTGCCGTCGGGTCGCAACAGCATGTTGGCCCCGGCCTTACGAGGGGTCGAGCCACGCGTCGTTGCTACGGTGGCCAGCACGCGTGGCTCGCCACGTGCCTCGGCGTCGCGAATCTCTCGGATCAGTTCTGCGGACATGGATGCAGTATAGCGGGCGGCCACGAATCCGCCGGTGAGCTTGCGGCGTATCTGCATACAAGGGCGGCCGCCGTCTGGCAGATAGCGAGAAGGCCGAGATGAACTCGGCCCTCACGCCCCAGAGGGAAACTGGCTGTGCGTCGCGGCCGCCCCGTGAGCCCCGTCGCAGCCGGTAGCTCACGGCTGGCGGCAGTTCTGTCCGCCGAGCCCCACTATCGTCACGCAACCTCGTCCCTACCGCCGATCGCTCGACGACGTGCGACGAGGCGACGCGCGAGTGGCCTCTGCGGCCTGCCGCTGTTCGTTGCCCTGGCGTCCGTCGAGGGTGCACGAGGCTCCATCGACGATGGCTGGACCGCTGCCGCGATCCGCGGGCGACGCCGCCGCTCCTTCCGAAGTTAGCACACTGAGGGAAGCGCTGTTATATCGGGGTGAGTCCGGCGACTACCGCATGGTTGCTGGCCGAACGCGATCCAGCGTCAGTCGAGCGGCGCCCGACGCGCGACCATCAGCTCGCCGCCACCGCCGCGACGACGCATCACGATCTCCGCCAGGATCGACAGCGCGATCTCCTCGGGCGTCTCTGCGCCGATATCGATCCCAATTGGGGTGCTCACCGCCTCGATGTCTTCGCGAGCGAAACCCTCGTCCAGCAGGTGCGCGAGCACCGTCGCCACGCGGCGGCGGCTGCCGATCATGCCGACGAAGGCCGCGCCGCGCCCAACCGAGTGTCGCAGCGCCTCCTCGTCCTGCCGGTGCCCGCGCGAAACGAGCACCACATGGCACGTGGCGTCGAGGTCGAGTGCATCGAGGGCCGGCCCGAGCTCGCCGGCGACGACCTCCTCCGCCATCGGGAAGCGCTCCCGGTTGCCGAACTCCTCGCGGTCGTCGAGGACAGTGAGGCGGAAGCCAAGCAACTCGCCGAACTGCGCGAGCGCCAGCCCGATGTGGCCGCCGCCGACGACGATCAGCCGCGCCGGGCTCTCGAACAGCTGCAGCATCACCTGCGCATCGCCCTCGCCGGCGAGGTGGCGGCGGTCCGCGACCGCGCCCTCCGCGCTGACGTAGAGCGTCTGCACATCGACGCGCGGGAACGCGCTCATCGCAGTCACGCCGGCATCGGAGACAGCCGCGTCCAGATCGGTCTGTCCGAGCGTGCCAGCGGTGCGCCCGTCGCCACGCACGAGGAGTTTCGCGCCGAGCTCAAGCTGGCCCGCCACGCCCGCCTCGGTCACGGTGGCAACCACCACGGGCGGTCCGCCGTCGAGAGCAGACTCCATCGCCTCGAGGATCAAGGCGCGGTCGGCAGCATCCATGAGCGCGCTCCTCGGCGGCCGGTCAAACGTTGAAGAGGATGTTCAGCACGTCGCCATCCTGCACGACGTACGACTTGCCCTCGGTGCGGAGCTTACCGGCTCGCTTGAGCGCCGGGAGCGACCCGGCCTCGACGAGGTCGGTCCAGCCGGCCACCTCCGCGCGGATGAACCCGCGTTCGAGGTCGCTGTGGATCTTGCCGGCTGCCTCCGGCGCGGTAGCGCCGACCCGCACCGGCCAGGCGCGGCACTCATCGTCGCCGACGGTCAGGAACGAGTGCAGACCGAGCAGGCGGTACGCCGCATGGATCGTGCGGCCCAGCGGCGAGTCGGCAGTCAGGCCGAGGTCGGCGCGGAATCCCGCGGCCTCGTCGAGCTCCATTTGCGCCAGCTCGGCCTCGAGCTTCGCGCTCAGCGCCGCCACCTCGATCGCTTCGCCGCCGTACCGGTCAGCCGCGTCCACCTCGATCGACTCGGCATCGGCGAGCTGCTCCTCGCCGATGTTGACAACGATCAGCGTCGGCAGCAGCGTCACGAACCGGTAGTTGCGCAGCTCACGCGCCTCCACCTCGCTGAAGGTCATCGAACGCAGCCCCGCTCCGCCCTCGAGGTGCGCCTGCATCCGCTCCATCATCGCGTGCTGGCGGTCCATCTCGACGCGCTCGCCGGCGCGCACCGCGCGCATCTCCGCCTCCAGCCGCGAGATCCGCCGCTCGATTAGCGCCAGGTCCGCGAACGTCAGCTCCAGGTCGAGCGCCTCGAGGTCACGCGCCTGATCGACACTGCCCTGATCGTGGGGGACGGAGGGATCCTCGAACGCCCGCACGACGTGCACGAGTGCGTCGAGCTCTGAGAGCTGGGCCAGGAACTGCGCGCCGGGGCCCTCGACGCCAAAGCCGGCGACGGGAAAGTCGACCCAGCGGATCTCGGCGTAGATGGTGCGCTTCGGCTGGAAGATGGCGGACATGGCGTCGACGCGCTCATCCGGGACGTGGACGACGCCGACGTTCGGCTCGCGCCCGCTCGAGTACTCGCCGATCTGCGCGCTGCCGCGCGTCACGGCGTTGAACAGCGACGTCTTGCCGCTGCGAGCGAGCCCAATGATGCCGAGTTCCATCGAGGAGTGTCCGAGTTGCTTGGGAGCGTCCGAGTTGTCTGAGAGAACGTTCGAGTGCCGGTGGCCGGGCCCCCGCGACTGTCCGTCGAGGGCTAGCGCCGATCTTCCCAGAAGTCAGCGTCGGCGTCGCGCACGGCGTCGTCGCGGCGCTGCGCTTCGCGGCGGAGGCGGCGGGCGCTGCGCCAACGGATGAGGAGGTCGGCCGCGATCGAGACCACCATCGCCAGCACGATCGCGACCGCGTCGTTCGTACTCGGGTTGAAGATGACGAAGGTGATCACGCCCCAGAAGGTGGCGAAGAGGAAGCCGGTGCCGGTGCGTGGTGCGAACATCGCTAACCGTTCCTTCTGCCTACCTGCGCCCTCGCAGCTGCGCCGCCAGTCCCAGTCCGACGCCGAACACCGCCCCGAGCGCCACGCCGCCGCGCATGTCGCCGTTCAGCGCACCGAGCGCAGCGCCCACGGCGACACCGACCGCCACCCACCCAGCGAGGGTCACCGGGCCGTCGATCACGCGCGCCCCTCGCCAGCCGCCTCGCCCACCTCGATCTGACCAAACTCGCAGCGGTCTAGCAGCACGCATTCTTCGCAAGTGGGGCGCGTGCGGCGGCAGGTCTCCTGCCCATGCCGCACGATCAGCGCGTGCCACTCGTTGAGCCGGTGCACGTCGGGCCCCACGGCCGCCAGCAGGAACTCTCGGTAGACATCGTAGCGTCGAGGCCCCAGGGGCTGCCCGAGGCGTTCAAAGAGACGATAGGCGTACGCGTCGATCACGAACGTCGGCAGGCGGGCGGCGTAGAGCGTCATCGCATCGGCCGTCTCCGGACCGATCCCCCAGATTGCCAGCAGCCGCTCGCGCACCTCGTCCGCGTTGCCGGCGAGCAGCGAGTCGAGCGACCCGTCATGCTCCTCGACGACCGTCTCTGCAAACGAGCGCAGCTTGCGCGCCTTCACGTTGTAGTGCCCGGACGGCCGCACGAGGTCCGCCAGTACGTCCTGCGGTAGATCGAGGATGACGTCGCAGTCGAGGGCATCCGCCGCGCGCAGCCGATCGAGGGCGCTCGCGGCGGCCTTCCAGGCGGTGTTCTGCGTCAGGATCGCGCCGAGGCAGATCTCCAGACGCGCCCGCTCGCCATCCTCGCTGGCCGTGGGCCACCACTGCTGCGGGCCATGCGCCTGGACCAGCGCGCCGAAGATCGCGTCGAGCTCGCCGGCGTCCGGCGGATCGCGCAGCTCGCTCGGGTCCGCATCGAGGCCGGTTGGGCCCGGCTGCAGCCGGCCGCCCGAAGCACGCGACGCCCGCCTCGTGCTCACAGCTCGTCCTCGATCGGCTCGCCCTCAGCCCACGCGGGGATCTGAGCGTCGTGAAACGAATCGTAGAAGGCGATGTACGGCTTGACGTCGAGGATCGGCGTCCCCACGACGAGGTCGAGTCCACGCACGTCGATCTCATCGCCGTCGATCTCGAGTAGCTCGACCACGGTGAAACTGATCGGATTCGGTCGCGCGCCGCGCAGGGCGAGCGTGCCCTGCAGCGGCAGCGAGGTGTCCCCGCCCGGGTACGCCGTGCGGCGGTTGCGCAGCTCTTCCGGGTAGCGATCGAGCCAGCCGAGCACGATCAGATGCGTGTATTCCTCGAGCTCCAGCGTGAGCTGATCGGCGGCGTCAGCGGCCTCTCCGATCAGCTCGATCGTGCTCTCGACATCGCTCCAATCGACCCGTTCGAGGTCGTCCGGAGCGTCCCGCACGACGCCGATCGGGCGAAGTTCGATCGGTGGCTGTTCGGAGGGCGTTGTCACGGCGTGTAGCCGCCTCTCAGTCGCTGAACCCTAACCGCGGTCACGGTGCCCCGGATGCCAACCTCGGTGCGTGTTTTCGGCACCGGCGGGGGCTCAGAGCGGCCCGGGAAACGCCCGTTCGACGCGGCTTTCTGGTATCATACGTGGGTGACCGAGCCATCGTGCCCCGCACTTCTCGAACGCGGTCAGCATCGGTCAATGGAGCGCGCTGCGAACCGCCCGCGGCCGGTCACGCTGGACGGGCATATGGCCCGCACCGCGCACCGTCCGATGAGCCCTCGAACGCTGCGATTGCCCTCTCGTCGACCGGTCGGAAGCGAGGCTTGATGACCCCGTCCCGTCGTACTACTAAGAGTACCGGCAAGCAGCGTGGAGGCGCGTCGAAGGCGGCCTCCGGCGGGGCGACTGCCACCGGCAAGATAACGTCCGGCAAAGTAACGGCCGGCAAGAAGCGCGCCGCTGCCAAGAAGAGCAGCACGAAGGCGAAGAACGGCAACGGCCGTCGCACGGCGAATGGCTCCAACGGCGGCAACGGCGACTACACCGCCGCCGACATCCAGGTGCTCGAAGGCCTCGAGGCCGTGCGCCGCCGGCCCGGCATGTACATCGGCTCGACCGACCAGCGCGGGCTGCACCACCTCATCTACGAGATCGTCGACAACGCGATCGACGAGGCGATGGCCGGCTACTGCGACCGCATCGAGATCACGATCGAGGCCGATGGTCACGTCAAGGTCGACGACAACGGCCGCGGCATCCCGGTCGAGAAGCACGACAAGACCGGCGTCTCCGCCGTCGAGACCGTCTTCACGACGCTGCATGCGGGCGGCAAGTTCGGCGGTGGCGGGTACAAGGTCTCGGGCGGCCTCCACGGCGTCGGCGCCTCGGTGGTCAACGCGCTGTCGTCTGAGCTCACCGTCGAAGTGCATATCGATGGCGCCACCTTCGACCAGCGCTACGAGCATGGGGAGCCGATCGGCTCGCTCAAGAAGCGGCGCGGGGACAAGACCGACCGCACCGGCTCGATCATTCGCTGGCTGCCATCGGACCAGACCTTCGAGACGCTCGACTACGACTTCGACATCCTTGCTAACCGCTTCCGCGAGATGGCCTATCTGACCAAGGGCGTCTTCATCAAGTTCGTCGACGAGCGCGACAACGACTCCGGGGTTGGTCGCAGGGAGCGCTCGTACTTCTTCGACTCCGGCGTGGAGGCGTTCGTGCGTCACCTGACGCGAACGCGCGGCCCGCTGCACGCCGACCCGATCTACGTACACGAGGAGCGCGACGACACGCTGGTCGAGGTGGCGCTGCAGTACAACGCTTCCTTCGGTGAGCACGTCTACTCCTTCGCCAACTGCATCAACACGATCGATGGCGGCAGCCACCTCACCGGATTCCGCACCGCCCTCACGCGAGTCCTCAACGAGCATGCGCGCAAGGCGAAGGTGCTGAAGGACAACGACTCCAACCTCAGCGGCGGCGACGTCCGCGAGGGGCTCGCCGCCGTGATCTCGGTCAAGATCGCGGAACCGCAGTTCGAAGGCCAGACGAAGACCCGCCTCGGCAATCCCGAGGTGAAGGGCATCGTCGAGTCCGTCGTCGGCCAGCGCCTGGCACAGGCGCTCGAGGAGAACCCCTCGATCGCTCGGCGCGTGCTCGACAAGGCGCTGACGGCGCAGCGCGCCCGCGAAGCGGCGCGCAAGGCGCGCGACCTCGTGCAGCGCAAGGGCATCCTCGACGGCTCGAACCTGCCCGGGAAGCTCGCCGATTGCTCTGAGAACAACCCGGAGTTCGCCGAGATCTACATCGTCGAGGGCGAGTCGGCCGGTGGCTCCGCGAAGATGGCGCGCGACCGGCGCACCCAGGCGGTGCTGGGTCTGCGCGGCAAGATCCTCAACGTGGAGAAGGCACGCCTCGACAAGATGCTCGAGAATGAGCAGATCCGGAACCTGATCACCGCGCTCGGAACCGGCTTCGGGGATGACTACGACCCCACCAAGCTGCGCTACCACAAGATCGTGATCATGACGGACGCCGACGTGGACGGCGCCCACATCCGCACGCTGCTGCTGACGTTCTTCTACCGCTACATGCCCGAGCTGATCGAGGGCGGCTACCTCTACATCGCTCAGCCGCCGCTCTATTCGATCACGCGCGGCAAGAGCACGACGTGGCTCAACACCGAAGACCAGCGCGAGGCGTGGTTCGAGGCGAACCCGGACGCCCGCGTGACGCTTCAGCGCTACAAGGGCCTGGGCGAGATGAACGCCGAGCAGCTCTGGGACTCCACCATGGACCCGGAGCATCGCATTCTGCTGCGCGCCGAGGTGCACGACGCGGAGGCGGCAGACGAGATGTTCAGGACGCTGATGGGCGACGACGTTCCACCGCGCCGCAACTTCATCGTCGCGAACGCCCTCAACGCCACGCTTGACCTCTAAGCCCGGGCCACATCTACCGGCCCGGCCGGCGGCTTGCATGCTCGGCGTACCGTAGGCGCACCATGAGCGATTGTTGCCACGCCGCCTACGAGGACATGTTCGACGAAAAGCGCGCCCGCGGTGACGCCCGGGGCTACCGCAAACGTGGCCTCGACGCCCAGTCGGAGCAGATCTTCTCGTTCCTCAGCAGGCGCCCGCTGCAGGGCTCGACCATCCTCGAGGTCGGTGGCGGCATCGGCGCGATCCAGCTCGAGCTGCTGAAGGCGGGCGCCAACCGCACCGTCAGCGTCGAGCTCTCAGCCGAATACGAGCTCGTTGCCACTGAGCTGCTCGCGGAAGGCAGAGCTCGAAGACCGCGCCGACAGGCGCATCGGTGACTTCGTCACGATGAACGGCAGCCTGCCGGTCGCGGACGCCGTCGTCATGAACAAGGTCGTTTGCTGCTACCCCGACATGCCGGCGTTGATCGCCGCCGCATGCGACCACGCGACCCAGCGCGTCGTCCTCGCCATGCCTCGCGACAACGTGCTGTTCCGCAGCGTGATGCGCGTCGCCAACGTCTTCCTGCGCCTCCGTCGAAGCGGGTTCCGCGCCTTCATTCACTCTCGCTCGGCGCTCCTGGACGAGGCGGCGCAGCGCGGCTTCACGCTCGCCGACGAGCAGGTGGGCCGCCGGCAGCCGACCTCGCCGAGTGCGCCAACACGGTCGCGCAGGCGTGGGAACACCCCTCGACGTCACTGGAGCCGCTGGTCGTGGGCTACGAACACCTGTCGCCGCGACTGCGCGAGCTGGCCGCGATGTGCGACTGGGGCGCGTCCAGGGACGCGCAGGTGCGCATCAGCTTCGACCTCGGCGGCCACGACCAGCGCGCCGAACGCCCCGACCAGGGTGTGCTCCGCGGGCCGTTCTAGGGGGCGCGACGCGCTCACTCCGCCCGCGGCATCATCCGCCCGTCCCAGCGCAGCCAGGAGTGCGCGCCCTCGATGTCGTGCATGAGGTCGCCACGCATGCCTCGTTGCGGCCCGTCGAGGGCGATGACGGTGCGCTCGTCGACGAAGCCGAGGGGCATCGGGGCGAGCGCTGGCGGCGCGGGGCGTCCGGGGCGGCGGTGACGGCTGACCTCGGCGTGGAGCACGCCGTCGTGGACGCGTAGTGTCACATCCTTCAGCGTGCCGCTGAAGCGCCCCTCGAATGAGCCGAGGTCGTCGATCTCGACCAGGGGCGGCTCCGGCCGGCGCAGGCCGAGGCAGCGCGCGAGCACCCAGGCGACGACCTCGTCGTGCAACCGCCCGCCGCTGGAGGCGTTCGTGAGCACCGTGATCGCGAACCGGCGGTCGGGCACGATGCGGAACGCCGACATTTGCCCGTGAGTCTCGCCGCCGTGGCGGATCGTCTCGACGGTCGCGCCCGCGGCGTCCTCGTAGTCCTCGACCAGCCACGAGTAGCCCACGGCGTCGCAGGTGCTGCCCGCCTCCACGCGGCGCTGCTGCATGCGCCGCAGCGTCTCCTCAGCCAGCAGCCGCGTGCCGTCCGGCGCGGTCCCGTCGCCGAGGTGGAACCGGGCCCAACGCAGCTGGTCGCGCACATCCGAGATAATGCCTCCGTGCGCCACGGCGCCACGTTCGAGATGGTACGGCCGGGCCACCTTGACAACCGTCTCGCCCTCGGCGGTCTCGAGCACGTTGTGGCCCACCGCATAGCGGTGCCCCAGGATCTGGATCGGCTCCGCGACGGAGTTGCCCATCCCCAGGGGCTCGAAGAGCCGCTCCATGACCAGGCCCTCGTAGCTGGAGGAGATGCCCGCGAACACCTCGATGAGCCGCCCGGCGATCGCAAACCCGGCGTTCGAGTAGGAAAAGTACTCGCCCGGCGGCGTCAACGCCGGCACCTGGGCCATCCAGCCGACCACACGCGCGAGGCGCTGGCCCTCGCCGAGCGGGTTCATCAGAAACCAGTCGCCGTCGAACCCCCCGGTGTGCGTGAGCAGGTCGCGGACCCGCACCTCCGGCGCCCATTCGTCCCTGGAGAGCCAGAACTCGTGGAGGTAGATATGGACCGGCGCGTCAAGGTCCAGCCGGCCCGCGTCGACATCCTGCATCGCGAGCGTGGCGGTGAACGTCTTCGTCGTTGAGCCGATCTGGAACAGCGTCTGCTCGGTGACTTCCAGCGGATGGTCAACGCTGGTCACCCCGAAGGTCTCGACCACCTCGGCGTCCCGCCCGTCAGCGAGGTCGACGATGCCGACCGCGGCGCCGGGCACATGCAGCCGCGTCATCGCCTCCTCGACGACCGCGCGGAGCTCGCTGCGGAACGATGCGGTGAGCCGGGTGCCAGCGGCGTCCATGCGGCCACGCTACCACCGAGGACGGACCGGCGCGGTCACTGCCGCCGGTGCAGCCGCCCACCCCAGCGCAGCCATTCGATCGCGCCCTCGGCGTCGCGGATGAAGCGCCCGCGGCCGCCGGAGTTGCCGCCCTCGAGGATGATGAACGCGTCGCGATCCTCGAGCAGACCGACTGTGACCGGTGGTGCGGTCGGCGGGGCTTGCCAGTCCTCCGGTCGCGTCAGCGGGGTGCCTTGCGCCAGCAGGTGATCGCCGTCGCGGGTCAGCTCGAGGCGCACCATCTCGCGCTCATAGGTCCCGACGTACTCCTCGAGCGCGTCGCCGGCATCGATCGGCTCCGGAGCGCGGTACTCGAGGCCGAGCCGCCGCCGCTCGAGGAACCGCATGACGTCGCGCGCGAGTTCGCCGCCCGCGTTCGCGTTCGTGACGATGCCGATCGCGGCGTTGTGTTCCGGGTAGACGATGTGGGCCGAGACCTGGCCATTCGTCCCGCCGGAGTGCGACACGGTGCGCGCGCCATCGACGTGGCCGAGCATCCAGGAGAGGCCAACCGCCTCGACGCCGTCGCCGATCTCGACCTGCGGGCGATGCAGTGCATCGACGGATGCCTCCGTGAGGATCCGCTCGCCGTCGGCGGTGACGCCGCGGTCGAGCTGGAACCGACCCCAGCGCAGCAGGTCACGGATGTCACAGGCGATGGCGCCCGCCGGGAAACGAGCAGCGGGGCAGCTCCCACAGCGGCGCCACCTCGGCTGTGCCGTCGCGCACGATGTGGCCGGCCACGGCGCGGTAGGTGATCGCCTCGTCGGCGAAGAAGACGGAGTGCTCGAGGCCGATCGGAGCGAACAGCAGCTCGCGCATCGCGTCCTCGAACAGCAGCTCGCGCATCGCGTCCTCGAACGGCTGATCGCGCACGACTTCGAGCACGCGACCGGCGAGGCTGAAGCCGGTGTTGTCGTAGTGGAAGATCGAACCCGGCTCCGTCTGCATGGGCACTTGCGGCATCGCCTCGACCGCCCGGGCGAGCGCATCGTCGTTGCGGCCGCCCTGCGGGTGTACCAGCAGTCAGTCCCCGTCCCAGCCACCCGTACGCGTCAGCAGGTGCCGCACCGTCACCCGCGTGGCGACGCCCTCCTCGGCCAGCTCGAAGGTGGGGAGGTACTCGCGGAGCGGGGCATCGAGGTCGATTCGACCGGCCTCGACCTCCCGCATAATCGCCGTCGCGACGTAGGTCTTGGTGTTGGAGCCGATCTGAAACAGGGTTGCTTCGTCGACCGGCGACGGAGCATCGGCGTTCGTGACGCCGAAGCCTCGATACCACTCCTCGTCGCCTCGGACCACACCGACGGCCACTCCCGGAATGTGAAGCCGCTCTCGCTGCGCCTCGGCGAACTCCAGCAGGTCGGCCTCGAGTTCGGTCATCACCTCGGGCATGGACGCCGCCTCCCCGCGCCGCGCGATGTTACCGCCACCAGGGAGACCGTGGCTTCGGTTTGAAGGCTCCGGTTTGAATCTCGACCGGCGCGCTGACACCATCGACGGCATGTTCGAGGCATCGAGTAACGCGGCAGCGCGCATGCGCGAATACGAGAGCTGGATCGGAAGCCGCTCGCTCAGCTCGATCGGCTTCCGCTGGTTGATCGGCCCGCAGGCGCTACCGCTCGTCAACGGGCCGGCGATGCGATTGCACGCGGAGCTGCAGCTCGACGAGGGGGCGCGGATCCTCGACATCGGCTGCGGCCGTGGCGCGCTGCTGGGAGCGATCGACGAGCAGCTCCAGCCAGCCACCGCTCCGATCGGCCTCGACGGTTCGCGGGCGATCCTGCGGCTGGCGGCTCGCGACCAGCGCAACGCCGAACGGCCGCTCGTGCAGGGCAGCGCCCTGGCGCTCCCATTCGCCGCGGACACGTTCACGCTCGCCCTGTGCAGCTATGTGGCCAAGGACCTCGACGACGCCGAGCTGAACGCGCTCTTCGTTGAGCTACTGCGCGTGCTCAAGGCCGGCGGGCTCGCGGTCGTCTGGGAGTTCGGCCCCACCGGCAACGCCCGCATCGACGCGTGGAGCGCGCGCGCGATCTCGACGGGCGTCGCTGCGCCGCGCCTGCGCTCGAGCCAGACGCTGCGAGGTTTCGCCGAGCGCGCCGGGTTCCCGTTCGTGCGCTACGCCAACCTGCGCCCGTTCTTCCTGCCGCCGATCCCGCGCGCCTCGATCCTGATCGGACGACCGCCCGAGGGCTTCGACCCGTCCGAGGCGGTCCGCACTGCGTAGGGCTCTAACTGCCCTCGCGGTAGAGCCCCAGCTCGTCGATCACGGCGCGCACACGGTCGGAGAGGTCGGGCGACGGCGCGCCGTCGCCGAGCTGCTCACGGATTCCAGTGGCTGAGACCTCGATCGGCTCGAACGGCACCTCGTCGATGCGCCCGCGCAGCGCGGGGACGGCCTCGACGGCCTCGATCTCAGCCGCCTCGAGGTCACCGCGCGTAGCGACCGCCAGCCGCGCCAGGGCGGCGATGCGCTCCGGCTCGTGCCAGTGCGGCAGGTCGACGAGTGCGTCCTGCCCGAGGATGAACCACCAGTCGGCGCCTGCGTGCGCGTCGTCGGCCTGCAGCGACGTCAGCGTCTCCGCCGTGTAGGACGGCCCCTCGCGGCGCACCTCGATCGAGCTGACTTCAGCCCAGGGCAGATCCTCGAACGCGACGCGCGTCAAGGCGAGGCGCACCTCGGCGCTGGTCACATCGCGATCGGACTTGCGCCATGGATCACCGGCGGGCACTACGATCACGCGATCGAGGGCGAGCGCCTCGCGTGCGGCGGCCGCCAGGATGAGGTGCGCCCGGTGCGGCGGATCGAACGTGCCGCCGAGCACGCCCAGCCGCCGGCGTCGGCTCTGGGGCGCGTCCGACGCAGCTTCAGTCATAACTCCCAGCGCACGCTGACGGCACCGACGCGGACCCGCTCACCAGCCTTTACGCCCAGCCGCTCCACCGCGCGGGTGACACCCATCCGTCGCAACCGCCGGAACAACTCGTGGCGCGGTTCTTCCTCCGTCAGGTCGAGCGTGGTCGCGAGCCATTCGGGCGTCACCCCGCGGATCACGACCGTGCCGTCGTCGCCACGCGCCACGTCGAAGCGCCGTCGCTGGGGCCGCGGTCGCAGCAACGGGACGCGGGCAGCCTCCCGCGCCGCCTCCTCCTCGCGCCACTGCACGAGGATCTGGTGTGCCCGCTGCGCCAGCTCCCGCGTCCCCTCGCCCCCCGCCGCCGAAATCGCGATCCAGGGCTCCTCGAGGGCGTCGAGCTGCTCCTCGAGGAGCTCGACGTGGGCACGGGCGTCGGGATCGTCGATCTTGTTGAGCGCGAGCAGCTGTGGCTTGTCGTTCAGCCCGTGGCCGAACTCGCGCAGCTCCTGGTTGATGCGCTCCCGGTCGGCCAGCGGATCGTCGCGAGTCATATCCAGCACGTGGACGAGGACGGCCGTGCGCTCGATGTGCCGGAGGAACTCATGACCGAGGCCGACACCGGCCGCCGCACCCTCGATCAACCCGGGCATGTCCGCCGCGACGAACGAGTCGTAGCCGAGCGCGACGACCCCGAGCTCCGGCCCGAGCGTGGTGAACGGGTAGGCGGCAACCTTCGGGTGGGCGCGGCTCCAGGCGCGCAGCAGCGTTGACTTCCCCGCGTTCGGCAACCCGACGAGGCCTACGTCGGCGACGAGCTTGAGTTCGATTCGTAACCGCCGCCGATCACCGCTACCACCCGCCTGCGCGAAGTTCGGCGCCTGGCGCGTCGAGGTAGCGAAGCGCTTGTTGCCGCGGCCGGAACGGCCGCCTCGCGCGACGATGATCTGGGCATCGACCTCATCGAGGTCCGCGAGCAACGTCTGCTGCCACGCGGCTGCGCCGTCCTCGGTTCCATCGTCCTCGACGTTTGCGTCCTGCTCGAGTTCCCAGACCACGGCGCCAACCGGCACGTGCATGACCAGGTCGTCGCCGGACGCTCCGCGCATCTGGCTGGGACCACCTTTGCTTCCGTCCTCGGCGGCGCGGACGCGTCGGTCACGGAAATCGGAGAGCGTGTTCTTGCGAGCATCCGCCACGATCACCACATCGCCGCCGCGGCCCCCATCTCCCCCGTCGGGACCATCTCGAGGCACGAATTTCTCGCGGCGAAACGAAACGGCACCGTTGCCCCCACGCCCGGCGACGACTTCGAGTTCCGCTGAATCGATCATAGGGCGGTCGCTTTATTCAAGCGCTGAGCCTGCTCGCTATGCACAGCGCAACCGGGATCGCGTGATCAGCCTATCAAGGATCGTAGTAGTAGTAGAGGCGTTGACGCTGGGGATAAGTGCCGGAATTATGGGGTGCCGAGCCTACGAACACGGTGGTTGTCCAATCCACAAGGGTCATTTCAAGCGTGTCCATGTCGCTGAGAACTGCTCACTAGTGTTAGCAAGTAGCAGTACTCCGAAGGACGTTACTGCGGAGTGGCGCTGAGGTCGCTGAGATTATCCACATCGTCACACTGATACCCACGGCGGACCGCCAGCGAATTCGAAAGAAGTGAGCATGCGCGTAAGCACGAAGAGCAGACCGCGAATCCGTGTCTCTTCGTGGTGATGCGGCACACAGTCGGAAGGCTCAGGCGACGCGGCGCGACTTCTCGATCATCTCACGCAGGTTCGCCACGTCCCGCTTCGTCTCCGGATCAACGGTGAGTGAGCGCTCGATCTTCCGGGCCCCGTGGTGGACCGTCGAATGGTCACGACCGCCGAGGGTCTGGCCGATCTCGACGAGCGACCGCAGCGCCAGCTCGCGCATGAGGTACATCGCGACCTGCCGTGGGTAGGCCACCCGCTTCTCTCGACTCTTCGAGATCAGTGCGTCGCGCTCGAGTTCGTAGTAGCGGCAGATCGTCTGCACGATCAGATCAGGCGTCGGCGGCAGTCTCGGCTCGTTCGGTTCGAGCGAGGCGAGCGCCGAGTGCACGAGTTCCGGGGTCAGTGGTTCGTTGGTCAGGCGCGAGTAGGCGAGCACCCGGGTCAGCGAGCCCTCGAGTTCGCGAATGTTGTTCGTGAAGCGCGTAGCGATCACCTGGAGGACGTCGTCGGAGATCGTGACGTGCTGTTCAATGGCCTTGTGCCGCAGGATCGCAATCCGGGTCTCGATGTCCGGCGCTTGCAGGTCCGCGATCATGCCCCACTCGAACCGGGTACGCAGGCGCTCCTCGAGGTGCTGGATGTGCGACGGGCTCTTGTCGGAGGTGATCACGATCTGGTGTCCGGCCTCGTAGAGCTCGTTGAAGGTGTAGAAAAACTCTTCCTGCGTCTGTTCTTTGCCAGCGATGAACTGAATGTCGTCCATGAGCAGCGTCTCAGCCGAGCGGTAGCGGGCGCGGAACTCATCCATCGTGCGCTGCTGGATCGCGGTGATCAGCTGGTTCGTGAATGCCTCGGCGGAGATCAGCACGACATCGACCTTGCGGCTGACCAGGCTGTGGCCAACGGCGTGCAGCAGGTGCGTTTTGCCGAGGCCGGCGGCGCCGTAGAGGAAGAGCGGGTTGTAGAGCTGGCCCGGCGTCTGCGCGATGCCCTCGGCGGCGGCGAAGGCCAGGCGGTTGCCCGGGCCGACGATGTAGTTGTCGAAGCTGTAGCGCTCGCGCAGGCGTGGTCGAGGGGTGGCCTGCCGCTGGCTCGGCGGCAGCATGGTGTCGCTCGTCGGCTGCAGCGCAGCCGGCGTGGTGGCGTCGACCCAGTTGCGCAGCGGCTCGAACTCGACCCGGATCTCCCGTCCGGCGAGGTCGGTAACGCTGCGCAGGATCGAAGGCAACAACCGCTGCTGCAACCACTCGGTCACGAACTCCGAGCGGGTGCCGATGCTGAGCACGTCTTCGTTCAGGCGCAGACCCTCGGTGCCGTCGAGGAAGGTGTCGAAGTTGGCACGGCTGACCTGCTGTGCGAGATCCTTAAGCGCGGCTTGCCAGAGTTCGGCAGGGTCAGACTGCATGCGCTGGGACCCCGCTTCCCCGCTATCGATGCCGTGCTACTTCGGCTGCCGTCATGCCTGTGGGGCTGAATATCCACGAAAGTGACCCGGGATGACACACAGTCACGCAGGCAACTGTCCACAGACGTTGCACATCTGTCGATAACTGGTCACAGAAGAAGGAAACTCAACGCCCCGCGAGCCTCAGGCGGGCTTTCTACCGCAATGGTTGGCCGCTGTCCGTCCACCGACCGCAAGTGGCGGAGATCAGCCAACCGGGTGCGGAATGTAGCACCGGCGTTTCTAGCGGATCAAGCAACTTATGTGGACTTGCCGAGAATTCGCCCAAAAACTTTCGCCACCCTCGATCATGAGCCCCGGAGCCGGGCGCCTGGGAGTGACGTCGAACCCCGAGGAGGCGGACCACCACCGCGTCTGCCATCCCCCACCTGCCCCGCGACGGCTATACTCCCCGTCACTTCGCACGTGCACCCAGGAACGCACACCGGTCCGCCGGGGGCGTATCAGGACGGGGCCGTCCCGTGACACAGTCCGACCTCGACTCGCGTCGCCTGCTGGCGATCGACATCGGGAACACGTCCGTCGCCATCGGCGTCTTCGATGGTGACGAGCTCGCGGCGACGTTCCGCATTGCCACCGACCAGGAGAACCTGCCGGACGAGTACGGCATCCTGCTGAGTGGCCTGGTGCAGAGCCGCGGCATCGAGCCCCGCAGCATCGACGCCGCCATCCTCTCCTGCACCGTGCCGCCGCTGATCGGCACGTTCCAGCAGGTCTGCCTCGACTACTTCGGGTGCGAGGCGCTCGTGGTGGGCCCCGGCGTCAAGACCGGCGTGCGCGTGCTCTACGACAACCCCCGCGAGGTCGGTCCGGACCGCATCCTCCACGCGGTGGCGGCGCTCGATCGCTACGACCCGCCGCTGATCATCGTCGACCTCGGGACGGCGCTCGTCTTCGACGCCCTGTCGAGGGAGGGCGATTACCTCGGCGGTGCGATCGCGCCGGGCATCGGCATCGCCTCACAGGCGCTCTTCGACCGGGGGGCGATGTTGCAGCGCGTGCGCCTCGAGAAGCCTGAAGCCGCGATCGGCCGCAACACGGTCCACTCGCTGCAGGCCGGCATCTTCTTCGGCTACGTCGAAATGGTGCGCGGCATGGTGCGGCGCTTCCGCGAGGAGGTCGGCGACGATGCCACTGTCCTGGCCACCGGCGGCTACGCCGACGTCGTGGCGCCAGAGGCGGGGTGCTTCGACGCCATCGAAAACGATCTCAACCTCGATGGTCTGCGCCTGGTCTACGAGGTGAACGAATGACCACCGCGCCGATCCCCAGCGGCCCGCTCAGCGGACGGCAGATCGTGCTCGGCGTGACGGGCTCGATCGCCTGCTACAAGGCGGTCGAGGTGGCCAGCCGGTTGGTTCGGGCCGGCGCCATCGTCGATGTGGCGATGACCCCGGCGGCGACCGAGTTCATCCGGCCGCTCACCTTCCGCGCGCTCACGCAGCGCGAGCCCTACGTCGACATGTTCCGCCCGCATGGGGAGTTCGGCGAGGCCCACGTCGAGCTGGCGCGTCGCGCCGACCTGATGCTGATCGCGCCCGCCACGGCGAGCACCCTTGGGCGCCTCGCCCACGGCATCGCCGACGACTTCGTGTCGCTGACCGCGCTGGCGACGCATGCGCCGCTGCTGGTGGCGCCGGCGATGGACGCGCAGATGTGGGAGCACGCTGCCGTGCAGGCCAACCACGAGACGCTGCTGGCACGCGGCGTCGAGTTCATCGGCCCCATCGAGGGCCGGCTCGCCTCGGGCCGCGTCGGCTCCGGCCGCCTCGTCGAACCCGCCGACATTGCCGAAGCCGTGCGCTGGCGCCTCGGGCGCGAGCGCGGCGACCTCGCCGGCCGCACCGTGGCCGTCACCGCCGGCGGCACCCGCGAGGCGATCGACCCCGTCCGCTACCTGTCGAACCACTCCTCTGGCAAGCAGGGCTACGCGCTCGCAGCGGCGGCGCGGGACCGCGGCGCGCGGGTGCTGTTGATCTCCACCGTCGATCGCCCGACGCCGGTCGGCGTCGAACTGATCGCGGCGACATCGCACGCGGAGATGCAGACGGCGCTCGCCTCGGCGTGCGATCCGGCGGACGGTGCCGCGGATCTTGTGCTGATGGCGGGCGCGGTCGCCGATTACAGCCCGGTCGATGCCGCCGAACGCAAGATCAAACGAGGCGACCGCGAGGGCGACCGACTCACCATCCAACTCAAAGAGAACGCCGACATCATCGCCAGCCTCGACTCGCCCGCGCTCAAGGTCGCCTTCGCCGCCGAAACCGACGACCTGATCAACAACGCCGCGCAGAAGCTGCAGGCCAAGGGCGCGCGCCTGATCGTCGCCAACGATGTCACCGCCACCGACGCCGGCTTCGCCGTCGACACCAACCGCGTCACCATCCTCGACGACGCAGGGGGTCGCGAGGACCTGCCGCTGATGTCGAAGTACGACGTCGCGATGCGCGTGCTCGACCGCGCCGCCGCGCTGCTCGACTAGCGTTCGAGGATCCTTCGGCCGTGTCGCTTTCTGACGTGCTCGGCGTCGCGATCCTCGTCGCAGCGAGAGCGTGCGCTGGCTGCGCGGGATCCGCAACGCCGGCGTGACCGTGGTCTGACCACTAGTTGTGGCCTGGGCGGTGGTCTAGCGTCGCTGATCGCTGGCGGTGGGACGCGATGCTCCCCACTCGCCCGGCGCGACATCGGCGACCGATTGCGTGAAGGACCATCGGTGACCCTCCAGATCTTCGACGCTGTATTGCCGCTCGCCAAATGGGTAGTTAGTGGGCTGGTGCAGGATTCTGGCACCTCGCTCGCGTGCGTGTTCGTGATGGCCGTCGACATCGGTGACCCGCACGCTCACGACGTGGCTGACTTCGTTGACCCGTGGCGGGCGGAACTCGGCGGGGTCTGACCAGTCCGACGACTGGCCTTGCCTCGCCGCACTCAGGATCACCGAGCCGCCGCCGACCGAGAGCTGGGCGTGCGTCGTGCGGCCGCTCGGGTCGTTTGCCTGCAGCCGCAGCGAGAATTCGAAGATGTCGCACAGCCAGGTGATCGCCGCTCCCACGTCGCGGTAGACGAGCGTCGGAACCACGAACCCCTCCGGCGCGGAGCGGTTGTCGACCATCACGGCCCCCGCTCGACAGAACGGCTCCGGAAGCGTCCTTCGAGCTCCCCCACAAGCACCTCGAACGCCTGCCAGTTGGCGACGCGGGTGATGTGTGGCTCGACCGGGCGCTGGTTGTGCGGCTGGTCGAGGAGTACCGAGGCGGTCTCCTCCCGCATGTCGACGAAGCTGTGCTCCCAGTCGTCGAGGAGGATGTCGATCTCAAGCTCGGCGCAGACCGGAGGCTTGGGCGCGCGGTTGGTGTTGATGAGACGGGTGATCGGCACTTCGTGACGCTGGATCCAGGCCTCGGCTGGGCCGCGCTCGTCGTCCGTGCGAGCGGTGAGGACGATCAGCTCGTGCTGTTCGGCGAGGCGGCGCGACACGTCAACGGACCCGTCGACGGGCGGAATCTGGCTGGTGCGGCTCGTGCCATAGAGCACGCCCTCGAGGAGTGCGTACCGCTCCTCGCCGATCACCGCGGCGGCCTCGGCGGGCCAGGTGCGGTCAGGGGGGAGCTCGATCGCAAACAGCTCACGCGCCAGGGCGATCTTTCCCTGCACGACATCGGCGAAGGTGCCGTCGAAGTCGATGCCGATGCGCACGAGGCCCCCTGTAGCGTTGGCGACGGCTACGGCTTCAGCAGCTGCACCGTGTTGCCGTCCGGGTCGGCGAAGGTTGCGACCCAGCCGCCCCACGACTCTTGCTCCGGTGGGCGCGAGAAGGTGACGCCGAGGCCAGCCAGCCGCGCGTGAGCGGCGCGGATGTCCTCGACGGTCAGGTTCAGCATCTGACGCAGCGGTTCCGTGGTCGAGCCCTCGACGTCTCCGTGTACGGAGATCGTGAGCCGGAACTCCGAGGCGCCTTCGCCCCAGGAGAAGTTGACGAAGCCGTCGCGGTCCGAGCGGGGTGCGAGGCCGAGCGTCTCGACGTAGAAGTCGCGCATCGCAGTGAAGCGGGCGCGCTCTGTCCAGAAGATGACGCCGCCGACCTGGATGATGTCGTCCCTCATGGTGCCAGCTTAAGCGGGGTCCGCCTCAGCCTCGGTCCAGCCGAGTTCGTCCACGATGGTGCGCTCCGACCCGTAGAAGAACGGCGAAGACGCGAGGTCGATGAACTTCGCCTCGTCCTCGAGCAGCTCGGCGGCGGCCGCGCGGCGTTCGTCGATCGTGCCCTCGGCGAGGTCGGTGTCGATCCAGAGCTCGGCGACGCCGTCGTGCGGCGGCGCGCCGTTGCGCGCGGCGCGGCCGGGATCCGTTTCGGCGTTGAGGTCCGTGTGGACCTGCACGTAGCGCTGGATCCCCAGCGTGCGTGCGTGACTGCGCACCAGCGGCGCATGGTCCTCGCGCCAGTAGCGCTGGAACTCCTCGCGCGACAGCTCCGACCGGCGCTGCAGCGGGAAGACGAGGCGGCGCAGGGTCATAGCGAACCTCCTTCGGCCGTCGAGCCCTCGCGGGCTCGCTAGTTGCGCGAGCGGCTGCGCACCAGTTGCACCAGGGTGCGCACCGGGATGCCGCTCATGCCCTTCACGAGCACCCCGCGGTTGCCGCCGACGCTCATCGTGCCCGCGATGTCGATGTGCGCCCACGGCGTATCGCCCGCGAACGACTGGAGGAACTTCGCCGCGGTGATCGAACCAGCGCCACGGCCCCCGGTGTTCTTCAGGTCGGCGACATCGGACTTGATCTGCCGCGTGTACTCGGCGTCGAGCGGCATGCGCCAGAGCTTCTCGCCCGTGACGTTCGAGGCGCGTTCGAGCTCGCCCCAGAGCCGGTCGTTGTTGGCGAAGACGCCCGTGCGTACGTTGCCGAGTGCGACGCTCATCGCGCCGGTCAGCGTCGCCACGTCGATGATGGCGTTGCAGCTCTCGGACCGGGCGAAGGCGATGCCGTCGGCCAGCACCAGGCGGCCCTCGGCGTCGGTGTTGATGACCTCGATCGACTGGCCGTCCATGGCGTAGACGACATCGCCGGGCTTGGTGGCGGAGCCGCTCGGCATGTTCTCGGTGCAGGGCGTGATGCCCATGACGTTGACGGAGGGCTTGAGGGTCCCGATCGCCTGCATCGTCGCCAGCACGGTGGCTGCGCCGGACATGTCGGCCTTCATCGACTCCATCCCTGCTCCGGGCTTCAGCGAGATGCCGCCGGAGTCGAACGTGATGCCCTTCCCGACCAGCCCGAGGAAGTTGCGACTGCCGGTGCCGCGGTAGGTGAGGACGATGAACTTCGGCGGCTGGACGGATCCGTTCGAGACGGAGAGGTAGGAGCCCATGCCCAGGCGCTCCGCCTCGGCGCGCTCGATGATGCGGCATTCGAGGCCGCCCTCGGTCGCGATCTGCTGTGCGCGCTGCGCCACGATCGTCGGCGTCATCAGGTTCGCGGGCTCGTTCTCGAGGTCGCGCGCGAGGCATGTTGCCTCGGCGATCGCCGTGCCCACCTCGACGCCGCGCGCGATGGCGTTGGCGCGGCGCTGCGCGGGCTCGACGAGCGAGACGTCACCGAGCTCGTGTGTCGGACGGTCGGCCGCCTTCGTGTGGTGCCGGTCGAAGCGATAGAGCCCGAGGATCAGGCCCTCCGCGATCGCCTGGCCGACCTCCGTCGGGTCAACGAGTGACGCGGGGAGCTGCGTCGAGATCGCGAGCGTGCCGGCGTTGAGGTCGCGCAGCCGCCGCGAGGCGTTGCCGACGCGGGTGCGGATGCCCTCGACGTTGACGGAGTCGCGCTTGCCGATGCCGACTACGACGACCCGGTCGGCGCGTGGTCGGCGACCGGGCGAGGGGATGACCGTGACCTCGCCTGATTTGCCGGTGATCTGACCGGCCGACAGCATCGCCGAGATGGTGCCGCGCATCGCGCCGTTGACCTCGGCAGCGTGGCCGCTGAGGCGTCGTGTGCCCTCGGCGACCTGCACGACGTACGTGTCGGCGCGCTGGTCGGTCAGGCTGCCCGTGACGACGCTGATGTTCATTGCGGCTCCCCCGTCTGCTCGTGCCTCGCGCGCGCCGAGCATACGTCCCGCATCGCTGCCGATCGAGGACGGACGGATCGGCGCGGCGCGCGGGCGTTGCTATCATCGGTCGGCGGTGGGGATCGGGCTGGAGCAGGGTGCATGCGGCAGCGGATCTACCGGTACCTGCACGGCGTGACGGCGCCGGACCGGACCGGCCTCGTCTGGTTCGACCTCGTCGAGATCGGTCTCGTCGCTCTCGGCTTCCTGGCCTACTTCCTCGTCCGCGGCAGTGTCGTCGACCGCACCGGTGACGCGCTCGCGAACGCGCGCTGGATCATCGAGATGCAGTCGTCGATCGGCACCTTCATCGAGCCGGAGATCAACCGCTGGGCGCTGGAGTCGGAGGTGCTCGTGCGCCTCTTCAACTTCGTCTACTTCTGGCTCGACTTCCCGCTGGTGATCGCGGTCGGGTTGCTGCTGTTCTGGCGCAGTCGCAATCACTACACACTGTTGCGCGACTCGCTGCTGATCTCGGGCGGACTCGCGCTCGTCCTCTACTGGTCGTTCCCGGTCGCGCCGCCGCGGTTCCTGCCGGAGTGGGGGTTCGTCGACACCCTCGAGCAGTTCTCCGACCTCGCCTACCAGGCGCAGTCGACGAAGCCGTTCGTGAATCCATTCGCCGCCGTGCCGTCGCTGCATGTGGGCTGGGCGCTGCTGCTGGCGATCGCCGTCTTCCTCGCGACCGGGAACTGGCTGCTGCGGCTGGCGTCAGTGGTGTCCGCCGTGCTGCAGACTGTCGCCGTCGTGGCGACAGCGAACCACTACCTCTTCGACGGCGTGACTGGCGTGGTGGTCTCGCTGGCGGGCTTCGCCCTGGCGCTCTGGATGCAGAACGTCGGATACCCCTCCGTACGGCGCTTCTTTGGCGCCCGCGCCGGCCCGGAGCCCGCGCTCGAGGAGGCGGCGGGGTAACGAACACCGCAGAACACCGCAGAGCACCGCGGCCTGGCTTCGTTACGCCGAGGTCCACGCCAGTCCGAGCATCCTCGGGCCGAAGCGTGTCGCGGCGTGGCGCGTGATCGGCGCGAGCACCAGCTCGGTCGGCGAGAGTTCGCGCTCGGCCCAACGCACGAGTGCCTCCGCCGCCGCGGCGGCCGAGGCGTGATGGACCGCCACCAGCAGCTCTTTGCGCCCCTCGCAGGCCTCGAGCGCGGCGTCGAGGAGCGCGCCGATCGCCTGCGGGCGCTCGTCGTAGCCAGCCACGAGCGATAGCTCCACGCCGCGCGGACGTACGACCGCTCGCCAGCGCACGGCCATCGGCGATCCGCCAGTCACGCCGGCGAGCTCTGGATACTCCAGCAACAGCACGCTGCCGGCGCGTTCGGCGGCGGCGCTGGCGGCGGCGCGCACCGCTTCGATCGATGCGCCCTCGCTGGCCACGCGCGCCGCTGCGAGGGCGCTCCAGCCGCCGGCCATGAGCGCGCCACCCGGCGGCAGCACCTCGACTCCGAGTGGAGCGAGCGCGGTCTCGATGCCCTCGGGCGAGCCGTAGCCGTCGCCGAGGGGGACGTAGCACGCGGCCTCGCGGTCATCGCCGAGGGCCGAGCGGGCGACCTCGAGCAGTGGAGCGGCGTCCTGCACACCAGCCTCGAGTTTGAGCTGTGGTAGCGTTTCGAGTTCCTCGAGCAGCGGCGCATCGGGGGGCGCGACGACGAGCCCGGCGGCCTCCGCGAGGTCGCGCGGAACGCTCGCATCGGCGTCCGTGATGACGGTGACGCGGGCGGTCGAGGTCGACGGCATCTGGGCCTTCGATCGAGGTCAGACTGGTGTCAGGTGGCTTGCTGGCGGGGCTTCGCCGGCTCATTGCCCGCGATCTGGGCCTATGCTAGCTTGGATTCACCCGGCGGATGCAAGTGATTTGCCGGGATCCCACGCCACGGATCCACCGACGCCTCAACAGGTACATCGCAGGACCCGACCGGCCAGCCGCCGAAAGTAATGCGGCTCGCGCGGTGAGCGTGGTATTGAGTTGTATGGGGAAAGCAAACCGGAACCGATACGCACTTGATGCAAACCGCTGAACGCAAGCAAGAGATCATCGAGCAGTTCAAGCAGCACGACGAAGACACGGGTTCGCCCGAGGTCCAGGTCGCGCTGCTGACTGATCGCATCGTACGTCTCACCGATCACCTCAGAGAGCACAAGCACGACTACGCCACCCGGCGAGGCTTGCTCAAGCTCGTCGGCCAGCGCCGTCGACAGTTGCGGTATCTCAGCCGCACCGACGTCGATCGCTACCACGGGCTGATCGAGACCCTGGGGCTGCGCCGCTAGCGCAGCCCCGCTTCGTGGCTCGCTCCGACCGGAGCGTGGCCGTCGTACGAACCTCGAAGACCCTCCGACCAATGCGGCTCAGCCGAAACGCTTCCGTGCGTTCGCGCTGCGGACCCACCCAGAACGGAGATCCCGCACCTGCTCGCCCCCAGGGCGCAGGCTGCGGGTCCCCAGAGATGGAGACACTGTGACAGCAGGTCAGACACATACCTTCAGTCGTGAGATCGAAGGCGAAACCTACGAGATCTCGGCTGGCACCCTCGCCCCCAACGCCCTCGCGGCGGTGACCATGCGCTTCGGCGACACGGTCCTGCTCGTGACGGTCTGCGACGGCGAGCCCCGAGCGGGGATCGACTTTTTCCCGCTCACCATCGACTTCGAAGAGCGGATGTACGCGATCGGGAAGATCCCCGGCTCGTTCTTCCGCCGCGAGGGCCGGCCCGGCACCGATGCCACACTGGCCGCCCGCATGACCGACCGCCCCATCCGCCCGCTGTTCCCGAAGGGCTACAAGCGGGAGGTGCAGGTCGTCTGCACCGTGCTCTCGTCCGACCGTGAGCACCCCGCCGACGCGCTGGCCACCACCGGCGCCTCGACGGTCATCAACATGTCCCCCCTCCCCTTCGAGGGCCCGGTCTCGTCGGTCAACGTCGGCCGCATCGACGGCGAGTTGATCGCCTTCCCGACCTACTCGCAGCGCGCCGAGTCCGACCTCGACCTCACGGTCGCGGCCACCGATGACTCGATCGTGATGATCGAGGCTGGCGCGAAGGAGATCCCGGAGGACGAGCTGATCGACGCGCTCGCGTACGCGGAGGGCATCTGCCGCGAGCTCAACTCGCTGCAACGCGAGCTGATCGAGGCGCTGGGCGCCGAGAAGCTCGAGTACGTGCCGTCCGACGGCCCGGACTCTGACCTCGTGGCTGCCTGCGAGCAGTTCCTTGCGGACCTCGGCGACGAGGCCTTCGAGGCGATCCAGGGCGAAGGCTTCCGCGGCATCGACAACCTCGCACTGCGGGCGTCGGCCGAGCTGGTCGACGACGACGGCGAGCCGTTGTTCGAAGCCCGGGGCGTCCGCTCCGAGATTGACAACGCGCTGAAGCGCCTCGTGTGCGCGCGACTCCTCGAGGAGAACAAGCGCGCCGACGGCCGTGAGCCGGAGCAGATTCGCGAGCTGGGGTCGCAGGTGGGCATCCTCCCCCGCGTCCACGGCAGCGGCCTCTTCGAGCGCGGCGAGACGCAGATCCTCTCGGTGGTGACGCTGGGCGCGATCCGCGACCGGCAACGCCTGGACGACATCAACCCGACCGAGTGGAAGCGCTTCATGCATCACTACAACTTCCCGCCGTTCTCGGTCGGGGAGGCGCGCTTCCTGCGCGGGCCGGGTCGCCGCGAGATCGGCCACGGGATGCTGGGCGAGAAGGCGCTGGCGGCGGTGCTGCCGGACCTCGACGCGTTCCCGTACACGATCCGCATCGTCTCGGACGCGCTGAGCTCGAACGGCTCGACCTCGCAGGGGAGCATCTGCGGATCGACGCTGGCGCTGATGGACGCGGGTGTGCCGATTTCGGCCCCGGTCGCGGGTATCGCGATGGGCCTCGTCACGAACGCAGACGCCAGTGACTACAAGATCCTCACCGACATCGCGGGCATCGAGGATGCCTTCGGCGACATGGACTTCAAGGTCGCCGGCACCGAGAAGGGCGTCACGGCTGTACAGCTCGACATCAAGCTGCCGCAGCTGCCCGATTCCTTCATGACCGAGGTCTTCGACCGCGCCCGCACGGCGCGGCTGGAGATCCTCGAGGTGATGCAGGCGGCGATCGACGAGCCTCGCGAGGAGGTCGGTCGCTACGCGCCCAAGATCACGATCATCAAGATCAACCCCGAGAAGATCGGTGCGGTGATTGGCCCAGGCGGCCGCGTGATCAACGGCATCATCGAGGAGACCGGCGCCACCATCGACGTCGAGGAGGACGGCACGATCTACGTGGGCGGCACGGAGGCTGACTCCGTGACGCAGGCCGTCGCCCACATCGAGGGACTGACGAAGGAGATCGAGATCGGCGAGGTCTACACCGGCCCCGTCTCTCGCATCATGTCCTTCGGCGCGTTCGTCGAGATCCTTCCGGGCAAGGACGGGATGGTCCACATCTCCGAACTCGCCGAGGGTCGCGTGGACCGCGTCGAGGATGTCGTCGACATCGGCGACTCGGTCACGGTGCGCGTCATCGAGATCGACAACCTCGGTCGCGTCAACCTCAGCATGCGCGGCACGGAGGGCGACGGTTCGGTCGGCATGAGCGACGACGAGACGGCCAGCGCCGAAGGCGCACGCGACGGTGGTCGCGGTCGTGACGGCGGTCGTGGTGGCCGCGACGGTGGCCGTGGTGGCCGTGGTCGCGACTCGCGCGGCGGCGGTCGCGGCGGTCGCAACGGCGGCGGTCGCAGTGAAGGCCGTAGCGAAGGCCGCAGTGAAGGCGGTCGTGGCGGTTACGGCGGTCGCGACAGCGGTAGCAGCCGCGACAGCGGCAGCAGCGGCAGCAGCGACAGCGGCAGCAGCGACAGTGGCAGCAGCGAGGGCGGCAGCGGCGGCGGCGACAGCGGTCGCGGCGGCTCTCGCGAGCGCTCCTCGCGCGGCGGCGGTGGACGCCGCTGGTAGTCACCACGCCGCGTCCGCGCCGCGGACGCAGCAAGCGGTGCACTGGGACACACACAGAGACGCCGCCGGGGCTATCCTCGGCGGCGTCTCTGTCTATCAACCGATCGAGCAACCGATCGAGGTGACCCCATGATCCGAGCAGCGGTCAGCGGCACCGGGTCGATGGGCACGCTCGTGCTCGCCACCCTCGAGGCCACGGACGACATCGAGCCAGTCGGCGTGCTCGAACCGGCGGGCGCCGGCAGCGACACGCTCGAGGCGGCCAGCGGCGTCAGCTACCCGCTGGTCGGGGACGCGGCCGCCCTCTTCGAGGCGACCAGCCCCGATGTGATCGTCGACTTCACGAACGCAGCGGCCGTGCCGGCCCTGGTCGAGGCGTGCCTGGCGCACGCCGTGCGGCCGGTGATCGGCACCTCGGGCGTCGACGACGCGACGGTCGAGCGCCTGCGCGCCGCCAGCGCCGAGGCCGGTCGGGGCGCCGTCGTGGCCGCCAACTTCGCGATCGGAGCCGTCGTGCAGATGCACCTCGCGACGATCGCCGCGCGCTACTTCGACGCCGCCGAGGTGATCGAGATGCACCACGACGGCAAGGTCGATGCGCCGAGCGGCACCGCCGTCGAGACGGCCCGCCTCATGCGCGAGGCCCGCGGCTCCGACTTTGAGATGAACGTCCCGGAGAGCGAGACGATCGAGGGCGGTCGTGGCGCACACCTCGGCGGCGTCCCGCTGCACTCCGTGCGTCTCCCCGGCCTCGTCGCCCACCAACAGATCCTGTTCGGCGGCCTCGGCCAGACGCTGACGCTCCGCCACGACTCGACCGGCCGCGAGAGCTTCATGCCGGGCGTCCTCCTCGCCGTCCGCGAGGTCATGCAGCGCAGCGAGCTGGTGGTCGGCCTCGACGCCCTCGTGGGGCTGGGGGACTAGCCGCCGCGCGATTGGACCCCTCGCCGCGCGCCGAGGGCGTGCGTATCATCGACGGTCCAGTTTCGATCGAGTGCGGAGCGCATGCTGTGTCGTTGAATGTCGCCGTCATTGGGGCCACGGGCGCCGTCGGGGAGGTCTTCCTCCGTGTCGCCGAGGAGCGTGACTTTCCGATCGGCGAGCTGAAGCTGCTCGCGACCGAGCGCTCGGCCGGGAAGGTCATGCGGTTCCAGGGCCGCAGCTATACCGCCGAGGTGACGTCCGAAGAAACCCTCGCCGGCGCCGACCTCGTGTTCTGCTCCGCCACCGCGGAGGCCTCGAGGCACTGGGGGCCGTGGCTGCGAGAGCGTGGCGCGCTGATGATCGACGACGGTTCGGCGTTCCGCATGGAGCCCAACGTCCCGCTCGTCGTGCCCGAGATCAATGGCGACGATGTCGAGTGGCACGAGGGCATCATCTCGATCCCGAACTGCACCACGACGCCGCTGGTGATGGCGCTGCATGCGATGCGCCAGGTGGCGCCGCTCGCCCGTGTCGTGGCCTCGACGTACCAGGCGGTGTCAGGCACCGGCAGCGCCGCCGTCGACGAGCTCTCCGACCAGCTGCACGCGCTGGGGCGCGGCGAGAACCCGCCGCCCGCCGAGGTCTACCCGCAGCAGATCGCCCTCAACGTGCTCCCGCACGTCGATGACTTCACCGAGGACGGGTTCACGAAGGAGGAGGTGAAGATGCGCAACGAGACGCGCAAGATCCTCCACCACGAGGATCTGCCGTTCGCCTCGACCTGTGTGCGTGTGCCGACATTCGTGGGCCACGCCGAGGCGGTGCACGTCGAATTCGCCTCGGAGGCCCCGCTGGCGCAGCTGCGCGAGGCGCTCGAGGCGCAGGCGGGCGTCGAGCTGATGGACGATCCGGCCAGCAATACCTACTCGACGCCGATCCAGGCGGAGGGCGAAGACGCCACGTTTGTGTCGCGTCTGCGCATCGATCCGTCAGTCGCACACGGCGTCGTGTTCTGGTGCGTGACGGACAATCTGCGTAAGGGCGCAGCGACCAATGCGATACAAATCGCCGAAGACTTGATCCGACGAGGCAAACTGTAGGGACTCGAATCCTCGATCGGGCGCTCCGTGCGCCGTCGAGGGCTCGACCGGCGAAGCGAGGCGTCCGGCGCCTCGACCCCCGCCGCCGATTGCACGCACGCTCCACCCGGCCGGAGCGGAGGACCAGATGACTGACACCAACCGGGCCGCCATCGGGCGACTCTGCACCGCAATGATCACCCCCTTCCGCGCCGATGGCGCGGTCGACCTAGAGACGACCGCCGAGTTGGCGAGGGCGCTCGTCGCCTCGGGCACGGAGAGCATCGTCGCCACCGGATCCACCGGCGAAGGCGCGACGCTGTCGGACGATGAGACCGTCGAGGTCTGGCGCACCATCAACGAGGCGGTTGGCGCGAACGTCGCGGTGATCGCCGGTGCGACTAACAACGACACCGCACACTCGATCGCGCTCTCCCAGGAGGCGGAGCGGCTCGGCCTCGACGCCGTGCTGATGACCGTACCGGCCTACAACAAGCCAACGCAGGCCGGCCTGGTCGCGCACTTCACGGCCATCGCCGATGCTACGTCGCTGCCGGGCATGCTCTACAATATTCCGGGGCGGACCTCGCTCAACATGACCGCGGAGACCACCCTGGAGCTGGCGCAGCACCCGCGCATCTGCGGCATCAAGGAGGCCAGCGGCGACCTCGCACAGATCGACGTCATCATCGATAACGCGCCCGAGGGCTTCCAGGTCTGGTCAGGCAACGACGGCGACACGCTGCCGGTGCTGGCGCTCGGCGGTCACGGCGTGGTCTCGGTGGCCGCCCACCTCGTTGGCACGCAGATCCGCGAGATGATCTCGGCCTGCGTGGCCGGCTCGAACGATATGGCCGCCGGCATCCACCACGCGCTGACGCCGCTGGTCGACGCGCTCTTCTGCGAGTCCAACCCGACGCCGCTGAAGTTCGCGCTGAACGAGGTTGGCTTCGCCGTCGGCGACCCGCGACTGCCGCTGCTCCCCGCGACTGAGGCGGCCCGCGCCACGGTCCGCGCCGTCCTCGAGGAAGCGCAGATCGACCTGCCGGTGCCGGCGAACGTCTAGGTCGCGGGTTCCTTGCGAGCGTCGCTCGGGTGGTCGCGCGTTGCGAGCCAGTCGTCCCACGCCGCGCGGGTGGCCGTGCGGGCGCGCTCGTAGCCGATGCGGTCGCCGTAGTACCCGCCGAGGACGCCCGCGAGGCTGCGGCCGCCGATCAGCAGGATCAGGCCGTAGAAGATCGTGGCCCAGATCAGGTTGTCCTTGAAGAACGGGATCACCAGCACCAGCGAGATCCCGCCAACCACCGCGATCAGCAGGCCGAGGTAGGCGAAGCCGTTGACCCAGCGCGCCTCCGTGCTTCGCTGGCGGCGCAGCACGTCGACGATCTCGTCGGGTACGCGATCGGTGGGCGGGCGCGCCGATGTCTTCTCGCCGCAGTGCGAGCAGCGCGCCGAATCGCCGGCGAGCGGCGTGTAGCAGTGCCCGCAGAAGCGGCCCCGGTTCGGCAGCTCGCCACGCGTGAAGGCGACGAGGTGGTCCTCCAACCGCTCGCTGAACAGCGGGCAGCCGTCGTCCGGGCGGAAGCGTTCCTCCTCGCCGGGAACGAAATCGCTCTCGCGGCGGAAGCTCACGCCGCACCCTCCAACGGCGGCCGCGCGGTGCGTCCCAGGCTCGCAGCGAGCTCCTCGAGGACACGCGTGACCTCGCCGCGGTGGGCAGCAGCGCGTCCCGAGGTCGAGGGCATGACCCAGACGGCTGCACCCTCTAGGGTGACGCCTTGCGCCCCCCATCCGCGGGCGCGCCACGCGCGCGGGAACAACGCCTCGAACGCGCGCGTGCTCGTAAAGCAAACGCAGCGCGGGCTGGCGTACGCGATGCGCCGGCGGAAGTGCGGCGCGGCGGCGCGCAGCTCTGCGGTGGACACGTCCGTCGAATCGGTCACGACCCGCTTCACGACATCGGTGAAGCCGATGCCGAAGCGGTCGGGGAGCGCGCGATCATCCTCGAAGGTCAGCCCGCCCTCCTTCTGGGATGAGGCGGCGAGCGGCGAAGCCTCGAGCGCGCGCCAGAAGGCGTTGCCGGGATGCGCGTAGTAGTGGCCACGCTTCGCCGAGCGCTCGCCCGGGTTGATGCCGGCGAACACGATGTCGAGTGGCCGGCCGGAAGGCGCACGGAGCAGGTCGGGCAGCGTGCGCATCGTCAGCGCGGCGCGTCAGTTCGGGAGGGGCTAGTTGGCGACATAGGAGTACTCGTGGTGCCCCAGCATCACGCCGAGGGCCAACGTCGTGAGCGAGACGAGGATCATCCCGAGTGAGATCAGGAACGACCAGCGGCGCTGCTGGTCCAGGCGCCACACCGCTTCCTCGTCGTCGGGGTCGGCGATGACCGCGTCGCTCCAGCGCGCGATCCGGCGGGCGAAGACCAGCGCGTGTAACGCGATGAGGACGATCAGCATCGTGAACAGCGTCATCTTCACCACGAAGAGCGGGCCCCAGCGGAACTCGTTGATGTCGTCCTGGATGATGTCCGGGACGAGCTGGTAGAACTGGTAGAGCCCGGTCGCCAGCAACGCCACGATGGCGACGCCCGAGATCATTCCGAAGCGCGACGTGACCACACTCGTCACGTTGCGCCGCAGGCGCTCATCCTCGATCAGCCAAGTCGAGGGCACGACGGCCAGGAAGAGCAGCACCTGCGGTCCGACGAGTACGACGGCGGCTGTGACGTGGATGATCAGCGAGATGGTGTCCATGCGGCGCCTCTCCGGCGTGTGTCCCTCGCTTGACCTGCTACGACAGCGACGCGCCGAAGATGTCGCGCGTCACGATCGCCTGGTTGCGCTCCGGTCCGACCGAGATCATGTCGATCTGCGCCTCCACGATCTGCTCGATGCGGCGCACGAACTGGCGCGCCTCGGTCGGCAGGTCGCCCAGTGTGCGCACGTGCGACACATCCTGCTGCCAGCCCGGGAGCTCCTCGTAGACCGGCGTCGCGCGCTGCGCGTCCTCGAGGGTCGACGGCAGCGTGGTGATGCGCTCTTCGTCCAACTCGTAGGCGACGCAGATCTTCACGCGCTCGAACGCCGCGAGGCTGTCGAGGCGCGTCAGCGCGACCGAGGTGACGCCGTTGAGCCGCGAGGTGTAGCGCGCGAGCATGCCGTCGAACCAGCCGGTGCGCCGCGCGCGGCCCGTCGTCGTGCCGTACTCCTCGGTGCCGGGGACGCCACCACCGCCCTCGCGGAGGGAGATGCCGTCCTCGTCGAACAGCTCCGTCGGCATCGGCCCGTTGCCGACGCGCGTCTGGTACGCCTTAAACACGCCGACCACGCGCTCGATCGCCGTCGGGCCGAGCCCGATGCCGATCGCCGCGCCTGCCGCCACCGAGGCGGGCACGGACGAGGTGACGTACGGGTAGGTGCCGGTGTCGAGGTCGAGCAGCGACCCCTGCGCGCCTTCGAGCAGGATGTGTTCGCCTCGGACGTGGGCCTCCTGGACGGCGGAGATGGTGTCGGCCACGTAGGGACGGAGCTTGTTCCCGAAGTCGAGGTAGCGCTCGAAGATGTCGTCGATCTGCAGCGCTGGTTTGCCGTACAGCTCGGTGATGGCGCGATTCTGGTACCCGAGCAGCTCGTCGAGCCGGCGCGCGAAGACGTTGCGGTCGAGGATGTCGGCGACGCGGATGCCGTTGCGGCGCACCTTGTCGTGGAAAGCCGGGCCGGTGCCGGTGCCGGTCGTCCCAATCGCGTGTTCGCCGCGCATTTCCTCGTCGGCGCGCTCGATGATCGGGTGCCACGGCATGATCAGGTGCGCGCGGTCGGAGATGAGCAGCCGGCTTGTGTCCACGCCGCGCTCGGACAGCATCGCGATCTCCTCGAACAGCTTGTCCGGGTCGATCACGACGCCGTGGCCGATCACGCAGGTCTTGCCCTCGCGGAAGATGCCGGCAGGCACGAGGTGAAGCTGGAACTTCCCCCGCTCGTTGACGATGGTGTGCCCGGCGTTCGTGCCTGCCGAATAGCGCGCGATCACGGAGCAGTAGCGCGAGTGGAAGTCGACGACGCGGCCCTTGCCCTCGTCGCCCCACTGGCCGCCGATCACCACGACTGCAGGCATGGGAACTCCCGGTGGGGTCTGTCCGTCTTACCGTCACTGCGATGTTCAACGGGGAGGCGCCCCTGCGCCGCCCGGATCATAGCGTCTCCCTCGTTCACGATCCCAGGGAACCTTCGAGGAGCTACGCGATGCGCCCGAACCTGGTGTCCGCCCTGCTCGTTGTCGTCTCCGCCGCTCTGCTCATCGCGGCCTGCACCGGCGACGACGACGCGACTCCGTCGCCCGAGCCCACGCCGACGGCGACCGCGATGCCCTCAACTGCTACCTCGACGCCAGACATCACGCCGACCCCCGCCCCGCTCGAGGAGCGGGTGCTCGAGGCCGCGCGCACCACCCTCGACGGCTGGCTCGGCTCGCTGGCGGGGCCGGTGATCTCATCAACGGCCGCAAGCGAGACCTGGCCCGACGGCTGCCTCGGCCTTTCGCACGGCGACGAGGCATGCGACCAGGCGCTCGTCGAGGGCTTCCGCGTCACGATCACCATGGGCAGCGCCGAGTACCGCATCCGCACCGACCTCGAAGCGCGCGCGCTGCGATGGGAGCCCGAGACGCAGATCCTCGTGCGTTTCGTCAACGCGTCTACGAATGCCGCGCAGTTCAGCACCGACGACGGCGGCACGATCGAGGCTCGCCTGGTCCCTGGTAGCCAGTTCGAGCTGAGCGAACTGCACGAGGGTCCGGCGGTTGGCATCGCGACCGTTCCGGCGCCCCAGGGCGGCGCGCCGATTCTCCTCTGGACGGATCTACTCGCGCCGGACCCGGCGGCTTCCGCCGCCCGTGACGCCGCACTAGCCGCGCTCGTGAGCTGGCTTGATGTCCCGGCAACCGACCTCGTCGCTTTCCGCGTCGAGGCGGTCGAATGGCCGAACGGCTGTCTCGGCATCGCGCGCCCGGGCCTGTTCTGCACACAGGCGATCGTCCCCGGCTTCCGCGTCAGCATCGACCTCGTCGGCTCCGACGCGCGCTACCAAGTGCGGACGAATCGTGCCGCGACGGTGGTGGTCTGGTTCGGCCCGCTCGGCGGCTCCCAGACGTTCGAGTCAGCCGCCAACGGCGAGATCGAGATCACCGAGGACGGTAGCGGGCGCGTCTCAGTGCGGCTCGTCCCCGGCTCCGACCTGAGTGTCGCCCTCGAAGACCTCTCCCAGGGCGACCGCGTCGCAGTGACGATGGCGCCCGACCCCGACGGCGAGAACTTCGTCGTCGTCACGCTCGACCGGCTCGAGGAGTGAGCGAGCAGCGCTACCGCACGCAGGCGCGGCGGTCGATGGCGTCGGCGAGTTCGACGAGGGCGCGAGCGCGCCTCGCTGCGCGGCGATCGATGAGGCGGCCGTCCACCCCGGCGGAGAGCTGGCCCTTCGCGAGCAGTCGCTGCCAAGCGTCGAGGGTGACCCGCGCGGTTGCCACCTCGGCGTGGTCGGGTGTGAACAGCGAATTGACGCCCTGCGCCTCGGCTTCGCTCGCGATCACCACGCCGTCGGCGCCGTAGTCGTGTGCCGTCGAGGCGTCGCCGCCGGCGAGCGCCCAGGGGATGCGCGCCATGTGCGCCGCCATCGCTACGTCCGCCATCGCGTGATCGTAGATGGCGTCGGCGCGACCACTGAGGCGCATGTCGTGCTGCAGCCCCACGAGTGTGAGCAGTACGCCTGCGGCACGATCGATCGCACCGAGGATGCTCGGCAGAGCCAGCACGCCCTCGGCCGAGTCGATCTCGGGAAGCACGAGGATGCCGCCGGGCATTAACGAGCGCTCCATCTCGAATCGCCTGATCGCCACATCGACATCGCGGGCGTCTTGGGGGACCTCGGCGGCGGTGAGGATGATCGCGGTGACGGACGCGCTCACGATCGCGTTGAGGTCGTCGTCGAGTTCGCCGGAGCGTGTGTCCGAGACCCGCACGTACACGGGTCGCCCGTTCTTGGCGACCGCGGCGATGTGCCGGCGAGCCAGCCGGCGCGCCTCCGGACGATCCGAGGCGAGGTGTGGGGCGGCGAGGTCGATCGCAATGGCATCGGCCGCGCTGGCTCGCGCCGCGCGCAGGCGCGCCTCGTCACGCGCGTCGATCAGCAGAATGCTTCGCAGTGCCAGCATCGGTCCTCGCTCGTGCTCCCTGGGCGTGCGCCGCGCTATCTTGCGCGCCGCGGTCCTTGGCGTCGAGATGTGAATCGCCGGCGGCTAGATGATCACGTCCTCGCCGAGCAGGGCGTCCTCGGCGACATCGGCGAGGAAGGCGAGCACTGATGCATTCCAGTCACGGGGGCGCTGGCCCGACGTGCCGTGGACGCAGCCCGCGAGCCGGACGACGCGGCGGCGCGGCAGGCCGTCGATCAGCCTCGGCAGGCCGCCGAGGATCATGTCGTCCTGCTCACCAACGATCACGAGCGCTGGGATGTCGAGGTCCGGGAGCGCCGGAGTCAGGTCGGGCCGCGTGCGCATCGCTTGCATCCCACCCTCGATGCCCGGGTCGCCGCCGGACATCCCGCTGCCGCCGCGCCCGCCCGCTGGTTCGTCGGAGCCTCGGGTGGTCGTGTCGGAGAGCACGAGGGCTGCCACGTCGTCGGGATGGTCGTGCGCGTACTGCAACGCGATCATCCCGCCGAAGGACATGCCGCCGATCACGGCCCGGTCCGTCGCACCCAGGCCCTCGAGGAGCAACCTCAGGTCCGAGGCGAGGCCCGGCATGTCGTACGAGTCGACATCCTCGGGCGCGTAGGTGCCGCCGTGCCCTCGGGCGTCCCAGGTGATGAAGCGGTAGTCCTGTGACAGCGCCTGCATCTGCGGCATCCACATCTCGAGCGAGACGCCGAAGCCGTGCGCCAGCACGAGCGGCTGACCGTCGGCCGGGCCGCGTTCGTCATAGCGGATGCGGATGCCTGAGTCCTCGGACCCTTCGATGAACGGCATGGCGCGCAGTCTAGCCGCGGCGAGGGGTCAGGCGTCACCTCGACGGGTAGCGCGCGGGAGCAGCTCCCCGAGGAACTCGACCCAGCGCGCCGGGTCGTTGCGAGCCTGGACCGTGCGCGACACGCGATGGAGGGCGACCACGACCGCCAGCTGCTCCGCCTCGGCGCGACGGACGTCTCGCAGGACGGCGTTCGGCTCGTAGCTCGCCAGCACGTCGTTGAGGGTGACCCAGCCGAAGTAGAGGGCGACGCTGGCGAGGTCGAACGCGGGCGGCCCCGCCCAGGCGCTGTTGAAGTCGATCACGCCCGCCAACGCTCCGTCGTCCGGCGCCGCGAAGACGTGGCCGCCGTGGAGGCCGCCGTGCAGTACCGCGATCGTCGAGGCCTCGGCGTAGCGCTCCAGCTGGCCTCGGAGGTCGCCGAGCGCGCCGATGAGCGGCGGCGCGTGACGCACGATCGGGTGTGCGACCAGAGGTTGCCCGGAGTACGGCCAGGCCTCGGCGTACCGGGTGAGCACGCCCGCCTCGAAGTCGTCCGCACTGCCGCGTAGCACGTCGCGGCGATCCTCGAGCATGCCGAAGCCCTCGACGGGCAGCGCGTGCAGCGCCGCGAGGAGACGGCCGAGCTCGCGGCCAACGGCCGCGCTCGGCGCATCGCCCTCGCGGTAGTCGCGGCGAGCGATGGCCGTATCGACGCTCCATGCGCGGCCACTCTCGTCGCCTGTCGCGATCGGCGTCGGCAGCGGGAGCGCCGGCCGCACGCCAGCGAGCCGTTCGAGGATGCCGGCCTGGGTCTCGAAGCGCGGTGCATCGGCCTCGGCGTCCGCGCGATCGGCGCGCTCGATGCGCACCACCAGGGCCCCGCGCTCGGTCTCGACGCGCCAGGCATGGCAGCTCACGCCCGGTGGCAACGCCTCCGCCTCGCCGCGGGGCGTGATGTCGAGCGCGTGCAGTACGTCGAGGGGATCCATGCGGCCTCCACTAGGCCTGCGCCCTCATCGTCGCGCCCTCGACGGCGGGTTGCCAGACCCTGTGAGCGCTATGCCGGATGTGATACAAGGTGCGCCGACTCGTGGGCAGAAGAGTAGTAAGGGAGAACAGCAATGCCACTCAGCGTCTCGCATGTGACCAGGCGTGATCGGGCCGATCGAGGCGTGTTCGGCCTGGCAGCACTCGACCTGTGCAGGCAATATCGAGGGGCCGAGGGTGTCGTCAGCGCTCGTTACTGGTGGAGCGCTCCCAGCACCATCGCCTTCGTCATCGAGACGGAGCCAGGCGTGCTGGTTCAGTCGATCAACTCACCGGACATAGCGCGAGCGACGTTCGCGATGGACGACCTGGGGAACCCTCATGGGTTCGAGACCTGGGGCGACGCACGCGGCGGCGCCGACGGATGGGAATCGGCGGGACGGCCGTCAGGCGCGTAGTCCCGGCGACATGTCGAACGAACGGGGGGCTCCGCGAGGAGCCCCGTTCCTCGCCTTCGGCGAGCCCTCGAGGCGGCCCTAGTCGTGGAGGATCGCGTCGAGCTCGCCCTCGCTCGCCGAGGGGCCGACGACCGCCAGTGAGAACTGACGAGGGCTGATCAGCCGCCTGGGCCACCCGCCTGATGTCGTCGGTGGTGACCGCACGGAGTCGTTCGACGGTCACGTCAGGCGGCTCCAGCTCGCCGTCCATCAGCAACTGGCTGCCCCGCCGCTGGCCGAGGGCCATCGGCGTTTCGAGGCTGAGGCGGAAGGTCCCGATGGCGTAGTCCTTCGTGCGCGCCAGTTCGTGGTCGGGTATCGCTTCCTCCGTCAGGCGCTCCAACTCCGCCAGGATCACCTCGATCGCCTCCTCCTGGTGCTCACGCGTCACGCCGGCGCTGACGGACAGCGTGCCGATGTCGCGGAAGCGGGCCGAGCCAGCGGAGACGGAGTAGGCGAGCCCTCGACGCTCGCGCACCTCCTTGAAGAGTCGCGACGACATGCCACGTCCGAGGGCGGTCACCATGATGTCGAGCGCGTAGCGGTCGGGGTCGTCGCGCCCGATCCCGCGCATCGACAGCGCCAGGTTGGTCTGTTCGATGTCCCGCTCGTCGAGGTGGATGTACTGCTCCGGTCGCGCCTGATCGGCGCTGTCGCGCGGTCCGATCTCCGTGGCCGGTAGCGCGTCGAACTCCCGCTCGGCGGCGGCGATCACCTCGTCGGCCGTGACGTTGCCGCTGACCGACAGCACCATGTTCGAGGCGGAGTAGAAGGCGTCGATGTGCTCGACCAGGTCGTCGCGCTGGACGCCCTCGACAGTGTCGATCGTGCCGGCGACCGGCCAGCCCACGGGCTGGTCCCCGTACGAGGCCCGCGAGAGCAACTCGCCGACGAAGCTGCCCGGGCTGTCGTGCGCGCGGCGGATCTCCTGCTGCACCACCGTGCGCTCGCGGTCGAGTTCCTCCGCGTCCAGGACGGAGTGCTGCAGCATGTCCGCCAGCACCTCGATGCCCGTCTCGGCACGCTCGAACGGGAGGTTGTTCCAGTAGCAGGTCAGTTCCTTGGTGGTGTAGGCGTTGAGGCCGCCGCCGGCGCCCTCGATCGCCTCGGAGATGTCCGGTCCGGTCGGGCGGCGTTCCGTGCCCTTGAACAGCATGTATTCGATGTAGTGAGAGAGGCCGTTCGTCCGCGGCGTCTCGTCGCGCGAGCCGACCCCGACGAAGACTGCCACCGCCGCCGACTGCGCTGTCGGGATCGAGGTCACGATCACGCGCAGTCCGTTGGTGAGTGTGGTAATTTCCGGCTGGTCTGGCACGGGTGGTCCCCCTGACCGTGAACCCCGCGGACGGTAGTCCCGGGCGCGCGTTCGGTCGGACAATCGTGACAGCCTAGGGGTCGTGGGAGCGGCCCGGTAACAGGACCTGACCCACCGACCTCGCTCTGGGAGGAACCCCTCGTGTCCGATGTCGCCTTTAACGGCAAGATCCTGAACGTCAACCTCACGACCGGCGAGATCGAGCCGGAGGAGATCCCAGAGTCGATGTACCGCGAGCTGCTCGGCGGGTACGGCCTGGGGTCACGGCTGCTGTTCGACCGCATCCCGGCCGACGCGGACCCGCTGGGTCCGGACAACCTCCTCGGCTTCTTCCCGGGCCTGCTCACCGGCACGCCCCTGTTCGGCCAGCGCTTCCAAGTAGTCGCGAAGTCACCGAAGAACGGTGGCTGGGGCGATGCCAACTGCGGCGGCGACTTCGGCCCGAACCTCAAGTTCGTCGGCTACGACGGCCTGCTCTTCAGCGGGCAGTCCGACAAGCCCGTCTATCTCTACATCGACGACGACACGGTCGAGCTGCGCGACGCCTCCGAGTACTGGGGCGGCCTGGCGATCGATGTCGAGGACCAGATGAAACAGGACCTGGGCAAGAAGGTCAGCGTGGCGCTGATCGGCCCCGCCGGCGAGAACCTGAGCATCATCTCGGGCATCGCCAATGAGCGGGGTCGTCTCGCTGCTCGCTCTGGCGTCGGCGCGGTCATGGGCTCGAAGAAGCTCAAGGCCGTCGTGGTGAAGCCCACGCTCAAGATCATGGCCCAGAACAAGGAGGTCATTCAGACCGTGAAGTCGAGCCTCCAGGGCTTCAACCAGGGCGCCAAGCAGTTCTTCACCACCTTCGGCACGACCGGTATCACTTCCAACTCCGCGATCAACGGCGACGCGCCCGTCCTCAACTGGGGCGGCGTGGGCGTGGTCGACCTCGTCGACGCGATGGACATGGCCCCTATGAACGGCCCCGCCGTCAACGAGTCGATGGAGAAGAAGTACGCCTGCTGGCACTGCCCGGTTGCCTGTGGCGCCGAGTCGGTGGACGGCAGCGACAAGGGTGAGTTCGCCTACCCGCACCACACCCACCGCCCCGAGTACGAGACGATGGGCGCCTTCGGTGTGATGAACGGCGTGAACGACACCGATGCGATGATCGCCATCAACCACTGGTGCAACCAGTACGGCCTGGACACCATCTCGACCGGCGCGACGATCTCGTTCGCCATCGAGTGCTACGAGAACGGCCTCCTCACGAAGGAGGACACGGACGGCATCGAGCTGACGTGGGGCAACGCCTCGGGCGTGCTCGACGCACTGCACGCCATCGGCCGACGCAGCGAGGGCCTGGGTGAGCTGCTCGCAGACGGGACGACCGTCGCCGCCGACAAGATCGGCGACGAGGCGAAGCCGTATCTGACCGCGATCGACGGCGAGGAGCCGCCGATGCACGACCCGAAGCTCGACATCGGTTTCGCGGCCAGCTATGCGCTGGACCCGACGCCGGCGCGGCACACGCTCTGGTCGCCCGGGAAGGGCTCGCGCTTCCCCACCATGCCGAGCGAGCCGGACGACAAGAAGCAGTTCACCGGCCGTGCCCCGATCCACAAATCGGCGCACGAGCAGGCGCACGTCATGAACTCGGCGGGCATGTGCTACTTCATCTACACGATGAGCCCGACCGACCGCATCCCCGAGTGGATCAACCTCGTGACCGGGTGGGACACCACCTTCGAGGAGCTGGACATCGTCGGCGAGCGCATCGCCAACCTGCGCATGGCCTTCGCGGTGAAGCACGGCAACAACCCGGGCAACCGCGAGGTCAACGGCCGCATCCTCGGCAGCCCGCCGCAGGAAGAGGGCCCTCACGCCGGGTTCACCATCGACCTCGAGACGATGCGCAACGAGTGGTTCGACGAAGCGGGCTGGGACCGCGAGACCAGCACACCGTCGCGCGAGAAGCTGGAGTCGCTCGGCCTCGCCGACGTGGCAGAGGCGCTGGGCGTCTAGCGAACCTCGAGGGCTTCGACACCAACGACCCCCGTCGCGAGATGGGGGTCGTCTTTTGTTCGTGTTGATGTGCCGCCCGCTCTAGCGCCGCCCTGTCGCGCGAGGTCGGCGAATGCGGTGGCAGTAGGCCAGACCGGGCTCGAGCACGACGAACTCGACGAGTGGGCCGCTGCTGATCTCGAGGATCGGCCTTCGCAGCCTGGTCGCGATGCGGGCGAGGATCGACATCGTTGGCACCTCGACGATGCGTTCGGGCAGCGGGCCTGGGGCGACATCGACGATCAGGTGCGCGTAGCGCCGCCGCGCGCGGCGCAGGCCGCCCGATCCGCGCTCGCGCAGGCTCGCTACCAGTACGAGATCGACGAGGGCCAGGCCAAGCAGGGCTGCCACGATCGCGGCGACCAGGATTCCTCCCAGCGCGACCTCGCCTAGCAGCGGCACCGAGCCTTGCCGCGCCTCCTTCACTGACCCGGCGAGCTCGCCGGGCACCGTAAGCACCGGCTGCGAGTCGGCGAGAAGCCGTAGCGTCCGCCTGTCGAGGCCGAAGACGAGGCGGTGCTCCAGCGGTGCCGAGAACGCCGTACCCGCGAGCCTGCCCGCGACGGTACTGGTAGCGGTCACGACCACCTTCGGCGGCTCGACCTCGCCCTCGCCGTCCTCGGCACGGACGAAGCCGGCGAGCACCGCCTCGACGAGCGAGAGTTCGAGGTCGATCGCGGCGGGGCCGTCCGGGTCGTCGATCTCCTGCGCCACGGCCGCGAGCGTCTGCGCCGTCCCGTCGCTCAGCTCGATCTCGACACGCAGCTGTTGGGGGCCGGTCAGCCGCACATCCTGTCGCGGCACGCCATCGGTCAACACGATCGCGCCGTAACCGAGCGGCAGCGACATCGCCCGGTCGAGGTCCACGACGGGCGCGATGCCTGAGGCGGGGTCGAAGGTCTCGAAGTCCGACGGGCCCGTCTGGGCCGCGTAGAGCAGCCGCGACTCCACCTCGTATGCCACGACGGTTGCCACCGTGCGGTCGGTCCCGCCGGCTGCGAGCGTCGCGGCCACGAGCGCCCCGCCGAGTAGCAGCGCGGAGCCCACGAGCAACAGCCAGCGCCCGACCCGCGCGTCGGCGGCCAGCCGACCCAGGTCTGGGGCGCGTATGCCGCGCAGCCACCCCTCGATAGCTTGGCGCGGGGTAGGGCGCGTGCGCGTGCGCACCCGCCCAGCGGCGTCGCGGAACTGGGCATCGCGGAAATGGGGGCGAGTTCATCGCGCGTCGACCAAGCTCGTCGGCTCCTCGTCAGGCTCGCAGCTCGCCCCGCACCGCCGGGGCGCGGCGGGGCGAGGCGCCACACTCGTGGCACCTCCGTGCGCCAGCGGTCGTTACATGGGTGTCAGATCAATCTAGCTGAGGCTGTCGCACAAACCCACGAAGAGGGGAACATCGCTATACGATGAGCATGGCGGCGGGGGCGGAGTGATTCCGAGGTGCCGCCGTGACCCAGCGTTTCTTGCCGTGCGACCGTGACCAGCAATACCTGATGCCCGCCAGCCTCCGCGACTGGCTGCCGGGGGACCACCTCGCGTGGTTCGTGCTCGATGCGGTCAGCCAGTTGGACCTCACCGCGTTCTACGAGCGCTACCGCGAGGACGGTTGGGGGCGGAAGGCGTACGAGCCGTCGATGATGGTCGCGCTCGTGCTCTACGCCTACTGCGAGGGCGAGCGCTCGAGCCGCCAGATCGAACGGCGCTGCCGGGAGGACATCGCCCTCCGGGTGCTGACCGCGAACCAGCACCCCGACCACGCGACGATCTGCCGTTTCCGCCAGCAGCACGAGGAGGCGCTCTCGGGACTGTTCGCCGAGGTGCTCAGGCTGTGCGCCGAGGCTGGTCTGGTGCGGGTCGGGGTGGTCGCGCTCGACGGGACCAAGCTGCACGCCAACGCCAGCCGTGAGCGCAACCGCACGGATGCGGACCTGGAGGCCGAGGTGCGGCGCATCCTCGACGAAGCGGAGCGGGTGGACGCCGAGGAGAACGCGCGCTTCGGCGACGCGCGGGGCGACGAGTTGCCTCCGGGATTCAGGGACCGCGAGGAGCGCCTGCAGCGGTTGCACGAGGCGCGGGAGCGACTGGCGGCCCGAGAGCGGGAGCGGCAGGAGGACTACGAGCAACGCCTCAGGAGCCGCGCGGAGAAGGACCGGCGCGGGCGCCGCCCGAAGCCGCCGCAGCCCGAGCAGGGTGCGAAGGTGAACGTCACCGACCCGGACAGCCGCGTGGTGCGCGACTATCACGGCTACTTCCAAGGCTACAATGTGCAGGCGGTGACGACCCGCGACCAGATCATCGTCGCGGCTGAGGTGAGCCGACAGGCGACCGACATGCACGAGCTGCAACCGATGATCGAGGTGATGCACCGCAACCTGCAGGCCGCACACTGCGGGCCGGCGCGCGTGCTGCTGGCTGATGCCGGCTACTACTCCGAGGCGAACGTGCGGCAGGCGGGGAGCGCAGGTCCGGAGCTGCTGCTCGCGACCCGCAGCGACCGCAACCGGCGCGTCGGCGCGGCACCGCCGCGCGGGCGCATCCCTGCCGGGCTCTCCGTCCGTGAACGGATGGATCGCAAGCTGGCGACGCAGCGTGGCCGGCGTCTCTACGAGCAGCGGCGCTGGATGATCGAACCCGTCTTCGGCGACGTCAAGGAGAACCGCGGCATCCGCCGGTTCATGCGGCGCGGGATCGCCTCGTGCGCCAGCGAATGGAAGCTGATCGCCGCCACCCACAACCTCAAGAAGCTCTATCGCCGGGCGCGGCCGTCCTCCTGGCCAGCGAACGGCAACCCCCGGCAAAGAGGCTGGTCTGCCGCCGTGGCGGCCGCGTAGCGCCGCTGCCCTGTGAGAGGCGGCTACTCCGTCCCGACAACCGACCGGCTGACCTCTTGGCCCTCGTGGCGCTCCGCCCACGCCACTCCATGCGACAGCCTCGGCTACTGAGCGGGAGATGATCCGGGCACGGCGGCGAGGATTAGCGAGGTCTCAGGCGGACTGCCCGTCTCTTGGCGGGTGATCCTTACGCTTCTATATCGCTCGGCGGTGGGCCGGTGCGCTTGACAGGCGTGCAGCCAATCAGGCGTCATGCACCGTGACGGGTCCGTTGGCGAGGGGGACGTGATGGACTTTGAGATTCGAGACATCGAGGCCAGGCGGATTCTCGGTGTTGGCGGGACGCTCGCTCAGATCGGTGAACTCTGGCACCGCTGCGGTATGGGGTTCCACGAGGGCTGGCTCGCCAGCTCCGACGCCGAGGTGTCGGCCATCGCCTACGTGCGCCCCGAAGCCGATGGTTCGCTGCGCTACTTCGCCGGCGTTCCGGCCGAGGCCTCGGCGGATGCGCCACCAGAGGCCGAGGGCTTCGAGTTCGTCGAGATCGCCGGCGGCCGCTACGCCTTCGTTCATCACGAGGGCTCGACGGGCCAGATGCACGACCTGCAAGTGGCGCTCCAGGCGGCAGCACGAGCCGCGGGCGAAGTGACCGACCGCGTCGAGCTCGAGGTCTACCACCCGACAGACGGCGACCCCGACGCGATCGTGGACATCGGGGCGCGCCTCGGCGGCCAGGCTCCCGACCGGTAGCCCTTCGGGGCGAAGCGGGCAATTCTCGCCGCGAGCGCCGGGCGGTTCTTGCGATCGGCGTGACGGTCGCGTATATCGAACAAATGTTCGAGTCGACTCCCTTACTGCTCCCACGCCAACTCGGCCCCGCCGAGGTCGAGTACGGCGATGCGCGCTCGATCCTGACCAGGGCTTCTGGCTTCATCAAGTGCTACGACTACACCCTGAATCCGTACAGCGGCTGCGGTTTCGGCTGCGACTACTGCTACGCGCGCTTCTTCGCGCCCTCCGATGACCATCGCGAGGCGTGGGGGCGCTGGGTGCGGGTGAAAGCGCAACGCGGCTGCGCTGGTGCGGCGGGCGTGCGAGCGCGGGAAGCTCGTCGATGGCGACGCCGTGTCCATGTCCAGCGTCACCGATTCCTATCAGCCGATCGAGTCGAAGCTTGGGCTGACGCGCTCGATCCTGGAGACAATCCTCGAGGCGGGCGTGCAGCCGCGGCTGACCGTGCAGACGCGCAGCCCGATCGTGACGCGCGGCATCGACCTGCTGCGTCGCTTCGAGCGGCTCCGCGTGAGCTTCACGGTTGGCACTGGCTCGGAGGCGATGCGTCTCCGCTACGAGCCACACTGCGCATCGATCGCACGTCGGTTCGCCACCCTCGAGGAGCTGACCGCCGCCGGCATCCGTGTCGGCGTGGCGATCAGCCCGATGCTCCCCCGTCGACGATGTCGAGGCGTTCGCGGCCCGCCTGGCGGCGCTCGACGCCGACGAGTACGTGACGCAGCACTTCCACACGGGCTCGGGCTGGACCCGCTACGCCGCCGACACCTCGCCGCATACGAGACGACGAGAGACCGCCTGGCCGCCCTGCTGGGCGGGCCGCTGCGGGAGGGAGACGAGGGATTTGCGCCTGTGACCTGACCCCGTGAGACGAGACCACCGTTGATGAGAGTCCTTTGGCCCGCGAAGGTGGGCGGAGGAGGACATCACGGTGAAACGACGCAGGCACACGCCTGAGCAGATTGTGCGCAAGCTGCGGGAGGTGGAGCGGCTGCTCGGTGAGGGGCAGACGATCGCGGAGGCGGCGAAACGGGTCGAGATCTCGGAGCAGACCTACCACCGCTGGCGCAACCAGTACGGGGGGATGAAGGCCGACGACGCCAAACGGCTGCGCGAGCTGGAGCGCGAGAACGCGCGGCTGAAGCGGATCGTCGCCGACAAGGAACTCGAGATCGACGCGCTCAAGGAGATCGCCCGGGGAAACTGGTAAGCCCGTCGCGCCGGCGCGAGGCGGTCTGCATGTTGCAGGACCGCCTCGCGTTGTCGGAACGGCGGGCATGCCGGGTCACCGGCCAGCACCGCTCCACGCAGCGCCGCCTGCCGGCGCGCGGCCGCGGCGACGACGCGCTCAGGACGGAGTTGCACGCCTTCTCGCGTGGCCACCCCCGCTGGGGATACCGCCGCGCATGGGCGACCTTGCGCGAGGAGGGATGGACCGTGAACCGCAAGCGGGTGCAACGGCTCTGGCGTGAGGAGGGGCTGCGCGTCCCGCTGACACGACGCAAGCGTCAGCGTCTGGGGGACTCGGCTCAGCCCGCCAGGCGGCTGAGTGCTGAGCGGCCGAACCACGTCTGGGCGCTGGACTTCCAGTTCGACCAGACCGCGGACGGGCGGGTCCTGAAGCTGCTCAACATCGTCGACGAGCACACGCGGGAGGCGCTGGCGGTGGTGGCCGCCAGGCGCATCAACGCCGACGCCACCGCCGCCACGCTCGACCGGATCGTCGCCGGGCGCGGGACGGCGCCGGGGTACATCCGCTGCGACAACGGGCCCGAGCTCACGGCCAACGCGCTGCGCGACTGGTGCCGGTTCAGCGGTACGGGCAGCAGCTACATCGAGCCCGGTGCGCCGTGGGAAAACCCATTCGTCGAGTCGTTCAACGGCCGGCTGCGCGACGAGTTCCTGGCCGTCGAGCAGTTCGACAGCCTGCTCGAGGCGCAGGTGCTGATCGAGGACTGGCGGATCGAGTACAACACGAAGCGCCCGCACAGCAGCCTGGGCTGGCTCGCCCCGGCTACCTACGCCGAGCGCTGGGAGGCTCAGCAACACGCTGGACTCTCATAAGCGGTGGTCTCGCAAAGGGGGTCCGGTCACCTGCTTGAGGTGTTCGGATCGCTCAGGCGTTTTTGGGCGCGTGGACTCTTCCTCGAGGATCACCTACCGAACCCGGCAGGACGAAGAGCAATACGCGATCGAGTGTTCAGGCCTCTCGTCAGGAGTTCGATGGCAGGCTGACGGGCCCAGATTCGACGGCCTGAACCGGCTCGCGTAGAATCGGACAAACCGGGGCTCCCTGACGTTCGGCGGATGGATGGCCAGGTACATTTTCGTGACGGGCGGTGTCGTCTCCAGTGTGGGGAAGGGCATCGTCACCGCCTCGCTAGGGCGGATCCTCAAGGCCCGCGGACTCTCCGTCTCCATCCTCAAACTCGACCCCTACATCAATGTCGATCCCGGCACGATGTCGCCGTATCAGCACGGCGAGGTGTTCGTCACCGATGACGGCGCCGAGACCGACCTCGACCTCGGGCACTACGAGCGCTTCCTCGACGAAGACCTGACGCGCGAGAACTCCTCGAGCAGCGGGCAGATCTACGAGGAGGTGATCCGCAAGGAGCGCAAGGGCGACTACCTGGGCGGCACGATCCAGGCGATCCCGCACGTCACCAACGAGATCAAGCGCCGCATCCGCGTGGCGGGGCAGGCGCTGGACGCCGACATCGTGGTCGTCGAGGTGGGCGGGACGGTCGGCGACATCGAGAGCCAGCCGTTCCTCGAAGCGATCAGCCAGATCCTCTACGCCAGCCCCGGCGAGGCGTTGTCCATCCACGTCACCCTGCTCCCGTATATCGGCGCGACGAAAGAGCTGAAGACCAAGCCGACGCAGCACTCGGTGCGCGAGTTGCGCTCGTTCGGAATCCAGCCGCACGTGATCGTGGCACGCTCCGACCATGACGTCGGCACGGACCTGCGCGAGAAGATTGCGCTCTTCTGCAACGTCGATCGAGAGGCGGTGATCGCGCTGCGCACGGCCGACTCCATTTACGACGTACCGCTGGTGCTCGAAGCGAGCGGCATGGGCCAGATCGTCGCCACGCGGCTCGGTATCGGCGAGCCGATCGAGCGGGAGGAGGGCCGCGAGTCGCTGGGGCGTGACACGCTCGGCGAGGCGGAGCCGGACCTCGAACGCTGGCGCGAGTTCGTGGAGCGTCTGCATCATCCGGAGCGCGCCGCGCGTGTGGCTGTGGTCGGCAAGTACGTAGAACTGCACGACGCCTACCTGTCGATCAAAGAGGCGCTCGTACATGCCGGCGTTGAGCACTCTGCCGAGATCGACATCAGGTGGGTGCACGCGGAGGAGCTCGAAAGCCGCACGCCCGAGGACGTGATCGGCGATGTCGACGGCATCCTGCTCTGCCCGGGGTTCGGCGATCGCGGCCTCGAGGGCAAGGTGCAGGGCGTGCGCTACGCACGCGAGCAGCGCATCCCCTACCTGGGCGACTGTCTCGGGCTGCAGATGCTCGTCGTGGAGTTCGCGCGCAACGTGGCCGGAATGGTCGAGGCGAACACGACCGAGGCCGACCCGAAGACGCCGTTCCCGGTGATCTCGCTGCTCTCGGAGCAGCAGCAGGTGGTCGACATGGGCGGCACGATGCGCCTCGGCGGGTACGACTGCGCGCTGGTCGCCGACACGAAGGCGGCGGCCGCCTACGACGAGGCGGAGGTCGTGCGCGAACGCCATCGCCACCGCTACGAGGTGAACAACGCGTTGCTGCCACAACTGGAGCAGCACGGGCTGGTCGTGGTCGGCCGTGACGTGGCCAGCGGCCTGGTTGAGATCGTCGAGGTGGCGGACCACCCGTGGATGGTCGGCGCGCAGTTCCACCCTGAGTTCACGAGCCGGCCCAATCGTCCCAACCCGCTGTTCCGCGCCTTCATCGGCGCTGCCGTCCAGCACGCCACGGAACACGCCTCAGAGCGGACCGCTGCCGTCGAGGGCGCGGTGGAGGTGGTCAGCGGCGAGGCGTTTGGTGACGCCGGCGGAGAGGGAGGCGCCGGGGCGTGACGCTCCTGCGGTTCCTGCACATCCTCGCGATCCTCTATCTGACAGCGGGCGTCGGGAACACCGTGGTGCCGATCTGGAAGGCGTGGCGGCGGTCTGACCTCGACGAGCGGACGCTGCTGCTGAGCGACGCGCAGCGGAACGAGAGCCTGTTCCTGCTGCCGGGACTGATCGCGGTGGCCGTGACGGGATACGCCTGGGCGGCGAGTGAGGACATCAACGTGATCGCCACGGGCTGGCTACTGGCGCTGCAGATCGTGCTCGCGTTGAACGTCTTCATCTTCGTACCGCTGATGGGCATTGGCCTGCGGCGGGTACACTACCTCTCGTTGCAGTCGCGGAAGAGCGGCGAGGTCAGCGAGGAGCTTCGCAGCGCCCTGGCAGACAACGTCCCGCTGGTCTTCGGTACGCTGATCGCAGCTTCGATCCCCGTGATGGTCTGGCTCCCCGTCTTCAAGCCGTTCTGAGCCTGCCTCGCGAGGCAGGGTGCCGAGGAGACAACGATGCGCATCTTCATGGACACCGCGAACATTGACGACATCCGTCGTGGCGCAGCCCTGGGCGTGGTCGATGGCGTGACGACGAATCCGTCGCTGCTGGCGAAGGAGGGCGTCGAGTACCGCGACCGGGTGCTCGAAATCGCCGAGGTGGTAGACGGGCCGATTTCGGCGGAGAGCATCTCGCTGGAGTACGAGCCGCTCGTCGAGGAGTGTCGGCGCATCGCGGAGTGGCACCCGAACGTGGTCGTGAAGATCGCGATGAGCGAGGTCGGCCTGCAGGCGATCCGGCAGGTCAGCTCGGAAGGCATCAAGGTCAACACGACGCTCATCTTCTCGGCGAACCAGGCGCTGCTGGCGGCGCGCGCGGGCGCGACGTTCGTGTCGCCATTCATCGGGCGGCTGAACGACAACGGGCACGACGGCCTTGACGTCGTGCGCGAGTCGGTGCGCATCTTCGACCAGTTCAACCTGCCGACGCAGGTGCTGGCAGCGAGCATCCGCGGGCCTCGCGACGTGACGGAATCGGCGCTGGCGGGGTCGCACGTGGCGACCATCCCGCCGGGGGTATTGTTCCGCATGATCGAGCATCCGCTCACAGATGCAGGGATCGCGGCGTTCCTTGCCGACTCGGAGAAGTACACGCCGGTCTAGCGCCGGCTGGTGTGAGCAGAGGCCCGCGCTGCGCGCGAGCCTCGAGAATTGCGGGTGAACCCTTAAGGCGTACCCCGCGGAGATCACGAGTCGTGGCGCCTCGGGCCTTGTCGAGGTGGCGGCGGTTGGTTAGCATGGAGTAGCCGTCGGGGTCTCCGACGGGCCTCATTTGATCTCCGGCACAGCAAACGGCCAGGAGTCGTGCGTTCCCTCAACGGCGGCGCAACGGGCACACACATGTTGGCACGGTTTACATATGGCTGATGTCTCTACGCGCGGACGTTCGTCCGGCGATACCCCCACACGACGACGGCGCTCCCGGCCGTCGAGGCCGCGGAAGCAGCGGGGGCGGAGGAAACGGGCGAGCACCGCAGGCTGACCCCTCGCTGGAGCCGATGCCCGAGATCGATCCGAATGTCCCGACCGTCAACATCGGCGACCTCGAGCACCAGTCGCGCGAGGAGCTGATCGAACTGGGCGGCGAAGAGTACGGACTCGACGACGCGGCCGCCCTCCCTCACACCGAGCTCATCTTCCGCATCCTCCAGGCCCAGGCCGAGCGCAACGGCACGATCTTTTCGGGTGGCGTCCTGACGGTCGTTGACGATGGGTTCGGCTTCCTGCGCGGCGAGCGCCTGCTCCCGGGTTCGAGCGACGTCTACGTGTCGCAGTCCCAGATTCGCCGCTTTGGCCTGCGTTCCGGAGACTACGTCACGGGACAGGTGCGGCAACCCAAGCAATCCGAGAAGTACTACGGCCTGTTGCGCGTCGACGCCGTCAATGGGATGGACCCAGAGGAGGCCAAGCGGCGGCCTGACTTCGAGAACCTGACGGCGATCTTCCCGATCAGCATGCTGCGACTGGAGACTCAGCCCGACGAGGTCAGCCAGCGTGTGATCGACCTCTTTTCGCCCATCGGCCGTGGTCAGCGTGGCCTCATCGTCTCGCCGCCGAAGGCTGGCAAGACGATGCTGCTGCAGTCGATCGCGCACGGCATTATTCAGAACCACCCGGAGACCCACCTCATGGTGCTGCTCATCGGCGAGCGGCCGGAGGAGGTGACCGACATGCGGCGCTCCGTCCGCGGCGAGGTCATCGCCTCGACGTTCGACGAGCCGGTCGAGGACCACACGCGTGTCGCTGAGGTCGCCCTCGAGCGCGCCAAGCGCCTGGTCGAGGGTGGCGTGGACGTGGTGATCCTGATGGACTCGCTCACGCGTCTCGCACGCGCCTACAACACAGCGATGCCGACCTCTGGTCGCACGCTGTCAGGTGGTATGGACCCGATCGCGCTCTACCCGCCCAAGCGCTTCTTCGGCGCGGCGCGCAAGGCGGAGGAGGGCGGGTCGCTCACGATCATCGCGACCTGCCTCGTCGAGACCGGATCGCGCCTCGACGACCTGATCTTCGAGGAGTTCAAGGGCACCGGGAACATGGAGCTGCGTCTGACTCGCCGCCTGGCGGAGAAGCGCGTCTACCCGGCGATCGACGTGCTCGCGTCCTCGACGCGACGCGAGGATCTGCTCTTCGACGAGGAGGAGCTGCGCCAGGTGTGGCTGCTCCGTCGCATGGCCGCGATGATGGAAGAGGACACCGGCGACGCCGCCGAACGAGTGATCGATCGCCTCTCTCGCACCGACAAGAACGAGGAGTTCCTCGGGACGTTGAAGACGAACGTCATCTAGCCCCCGGTACGGCGGTGGCAATCCCCCATCGGGGCCATTTGTCGTCCAGTGCTCCAAAACGCGCGTCATTCTGTCCAAGACTTAGGGATTACCTCGCTGCAACCGGTCGATGGTGGCGGCGGCTTTTGCTAGCATGAGGCGGCACCGGCCTCATGGCGGTGGCAGAGCATTGGGCGGGTGGACGCTGACCGATGTCGCGTATTCGGCGGGGGCGTGGCGGTCGGCGACAGCGAGAGGTCTCACGGCATCAGAGGGACGATCTCCACTCGGAAGCGCCGAGGGCGGAGCCGCGCGCTAGTTCGCGCGCAGCACGTCGACGCTCCGGCCCGCGCTCAGCGCTTGCGGCCGGTGCTGTCGCTGGGTGTGCTCAGCGCGCTCTTGCTTTCCGTCGTGGTGCTGGGCCGCTTCCCGGTCGCTGTCCCCGGTCCCGACGCCACCCCGGCCCTCGCTTCCAGCCAGCTCTCGCTCCCCGGTCTCGCCGCCAGCGCACCGCTCGAGGTGCCAGATGAGATCGCGGCCGCACCCGTCCCCGTGACGCTCTACGCGCCCGAGGTCACCGAGGAGGCGATCGTCGCCGCTGCGGACACCACGTTCGAGACGACCTCGGCGCTGGCCGAAGAGCTGGCGTCGGCTACGGAAGACTTCGGGTTCTCGCTGACGGAGACGAACCCCTCGCGCACCACGCTCTTCTTCGAGTACACGGTCGCCGCGGGCGACACGCTCTCCTCGATCGGCGCGCGGCACGGCATCGGCGTCGACTACGTGCAGTGGAACAACGCTGACGTCACGTCCGACCCGGGTTCGCTCCAGATCGGCGAGGTGCTGGCAATCCCCAGCCTCGAGGGCATTCTCTACGATGTCCGTGTGGGCGACACGCTGCACGACATCGTGACGCTGTACGGCGCGGACGTGGACGACGTGATCGGCTTCGCGCCGAACGGTCTCAGCGACCCGAACGACCTCAACGAAGGCGCCCAGCTCCTGATCGTCGGTGGGACGCGTCCGGCGCCCCCGACGTTCCGACCGATCGGACCGACTGGCGACCCGACGGGCTGGCAGTGGCCGACCTTCGGCGTCATTACCTCGGAGTTCGACTGGAGGCACCCTCTCGGCATCGACATCGGCGTACAGGGCAGTACGCCGATCTATGCGTCGAGGGCGGGGATCGTCGCGTTCTCCGGCGGCAACAACTTCTCATACGGCCTGAACATCATCATCGACCACGGCGAGGGCTATGACACGCGGTACGCGCACCTCTCGGTCCGCATCGCCGCGAAGGGCGAGTGGGTCGAAGCGGGTCAGCTGATCGGAAGAAGCGGCAGCACCGGTCGCTCGACCGGGCCGCACCTGCACTTCGAGCTCAACCGCTGGGGCGTACCCCAGAACCCGATGTTCTTCCTGCCGTAAGGTCTCGAGCGCTAGCCCCGCGACTCCAGCAGCACCACACGCATCGTGTCGCCGAGGTTTCGGCGTTGGATCGTGGCGCGTGAGACGGGATCCTCGGAGGCGACGCCGAGCTCGTCGATGAACGTCTTGAGCGCGGCGGCGGTGCCTTGCTTCGGGGGTTTATAACCCACCGGGATCACGACCTTCGGCTCCAGGCCGCGCACGATCGCTGCCGCGGCGGCAGGCTCGAGGCCCTCGTCGCACTCGATCGGGACGATCGCGATGTCACGGCCGGCGAGGAGTTCTGCCAGCTCGCCCGTGGGTGCGGCGGTGAGGCCGCCGAGGTGGGCGAACGTCATCTCCTCGGCGGCGAAGGCGAAGACGCGAGCCGGGGATGGCGGCTCGGGCGTCGCGCCGTTCGTCTCGCCGGCGGCAGGTGCAACGCGGGCGTCAACCGCCTCGATCTGAACGCCGAGGATCTCGTATTCGCCGGGGCCGTCGAGGACGATCACCTCGCCGCGGTTGAAGTTCTTGATGCCCTCTACGAAGGCGTGCTGCGGGTGCTCATGCGAGACCGTGACGACATGCGCATCGGGACGGCCCATGTCGCCCCCGGAGCGGTCCGTGGGGTCCATCACGATGGCCGCGTTGCGCGTCCGCACGCGCGTTGCGCTGTGCCCCAACCAGGTGAAGTCCATTCAGGTGATTCCCAGACAGCTCGTGCATCTCGCAGGCCCGGAAGGGGGCCCTCGGAGGGGGGTGCATCAATCCTATCGAGACGCCCTGATAGGCGATAGCGAATCCGGGTCAACGAGACCCCGGAGGCGCCCTCATTCGGTTACCGTGCGAGTCCCACCGACCGGAAGCGCGAGAGGGATAGATCATGGCAAAGAAGCACCAGTGCACGACGCATGGGCTCGACTGCGACTGGACGGCCACCTCCGAGGACGCCGACGAGCTGGTCCAGACGGTTAAGGCGCACGCCGCCGAGGTGCACCCTGAGGTGCCGTGGAGCGACGAGATCGCCGACCGCGTGAAGGCGGGCTTCACCGACGAGTAGCCTCCGTCGACGACTGTCCGAGGCTGGCGTCCGGCAGGAGCGCCGCGAGCGTCCTGCTAAGGGATGTCTCGCGTTGGGATCGCCAGCACCGCGGACGCCTCGAGCTCCGGGATTTCCCGCATCGCAAGGGGCGCGCAGAGCGCGATGCAGGCGTTGTGCGCCCACCCGGTGGCGTTGACCATCGCCACGAGCACGGCGTCCGCTCGCGGATCGCCCGGATTAGCGTCGAGGTCGACATCGGGATCTTCCTCGTCGAGGTTGCGCGTGCCCGGGATCTCCTGGCGGTGCATGGCCTCGAGCAGCAGCGCCAGCGCGAGCGGTCCGCTGGCTCCGAGCGCGTGGCCGAGGTGTGACTTCGGCGCCGGCGTGTACATGTGGTGCCGCGTCGCGCTGCCGAAGATGCGGCGCACGCCCACTGCCTCCTGCACATCGCCTTCGCGGGTGCCGGCAGCGTGAAGCATCAACACATCGACCTCGGACTGAATGCGCCCGGAGTTGACCAGCGCGAGTTGGATCGCCTGACCGATCTGCGCCGGATCGGCGCCGGGGTGGCCACCCTCGCCCGGTGAGAACGTCGCGCCGTGACCCTCGATCTCCGCGAGGATCGTGGCACCGCGCGCCACGGCTACCTCGAGCGCTTCGAGCGCGAAGATGGCCGCGCCCTCAGCGAGCACGAAGCCGTCGCGCGCCGTGTCGAGGGGGCGCGAGGCGGCGCCCGGATCGTCGTTGCGCGTTGAGAGCGCGCCGGTGCCCTGGAAGGCGGCGAGGGTGAGCGGGGTGATCGGCGCTTCCGTGCCGCCGGCCAACGCGATCAGGGCGTCGCCACGGCGGATCATCGCCGCGGCCTCGACGATCGCGTTGAGGCCGCCGGCGGAGCGGTTCTCAAGCTGTAGCACCGGCCCGGTCGTGCCAAGCATGGCGGCGACGCGCTCGGAAGGCGCGTGCGGCCTCGCGTGCGGCGCCAGTGCCTCGGCGGCCGACGCCACGTCGCCGGCTTCGAGGTGCCGTGCTCCCTCGATGAGCAGCTCCTCTTCGGGACGCTCCGAGGCCAGCACCACGGCGACCTGGGCGCGGTTCTGCGGGGTGAAGCTGAGGCCGGCTCGCTGCACGGCGGTGAGCGCGGCGGTGACGGCGAACTGCGAGCGCCGGTCGAGAGCGTCCCAGTACTCGGCACGGAAGCGATCGTCGCGCTCGAGATCGATCTCGCTCGCGATTGTGGTTGCGAAGCCGGACGCGTCGAAACGGGTGATCGCGCCCACGCCCGAGCGGCCCTCGGCTATGGCATCCCAGATCTCGCCGCTCGTGTGGCCGAGGCTGTGCAACACGCCGAGCGAGGTGATGACGACGCGGCGGTCGGTCGCGCCCTCGGAGGCGGCGTCGGAGGTCATCGGGGCGTCAGGAGGCAGAGGCGGCAGCAATCGCGTCGGCACGGGCCGCCGCGGTCATGCGCACACCGGTCCACTCGAAGACCATCGCGCCCCACGACAGGCCGCCGCCGAAGGCGGCGAAGAGCACGTGGTCGCCCGGTTGCATGCGCCCGGCCTCGACGGCCTCGGAGAGCGCGATCGGGATCGTGGCGCTCGAGGTGTTGCCGTACTTGTCGAGGTTGATGAACACACGGTCCATCGGGAGGTTCAGGTTTTTGGCCATGGCCGCGAGGATGCGGATGTTGGCCTGGTGGGGAACGCAGAGGGCGATGTCGTCCACCGTGAGGCCGGCCTCGGCGAGCGCGGAGCGGGCAGCGTCGGTGAGAGCGTTCACTGCGTTGCGGAAGACGGCGCGCCCGTCCATCACGATCTTCGCTTCGTGTTCGAGGCCGTCCATCACGCTTGGTGGCGTGCACGGCCCATGCGAGTAGAGGAGGTCGGCCTGGCCGCCGTCCGAGCCCAGCACCAGCGCCTCGATGCCGCCTGGCTCGCCCTCGGCGGCGCGCTCGAGGACGACCGCGCCCGCGCCGTCGCCGAACAGGACGCAGGTTCCGCGGTCGGTCCAGTCGACGATGCGGGAGAGGGTCTCGGTGCCGACCACGAGCGTGCGCTCGGCGGCGCCGGTGGCGATGAACTGACCGGCGGTGCCCAGGGCGGTGAGGAAGCCGGTGCAGGCGGCGTTCACGTCGAACGCGCCGGCGTGGCTGGCGCCGATCTCGTTCTGGATCAGCGTCGCGACGGCCGGGAAGAGCCCGTCCGGCGTGCAGGTGCCCGCGAGTACGAGGTCGATGTCGGAACCCTGGAGGTTGGCGCTGGCGAGTGCCATGCGTGCGGCCTCGGTGCCCATCGTGCTGGCGGACTCGTTGTCGGCTGCGATGTGGCGCTCGCGGATGCCGGAACGCTCGACGATCCAGTCGTCGGTGGTGTCGACCATCTGCTCCAGATCGGCGTTGGTGAGGATGCGCGACGGCAGGTAGTGGCCGACGCCTGAGATGCGGGCTGCGTAGGTGCCGGCGCGGGGCGCTCCGTTGTTGATGGTGTGGTCCTCCGCTGTGCCCGTCATCGGCACGGTGGGCACGGTCAGGTCGCGACGGCTTCGGGGTCGCCCAGCCGCTCCTGCAGTTCGCGCAGCGTGCGGTGATGCAGCGCCTTCACGGCCCCCTCGCTGCGCCTCATGATACGTCCGATTTCGGCGTTGGGGAGTCCATCCACATACTTCAGCGAGATCAGGTGCTGCCGGTCGGCGCTGAGGCTGCTGACGGCTGCTCGCACACGCGCGATGCGTTCGTTCCGCTCCAGGTTCGCTTCGGGCCCCGGCACGTCAGCGGCAAGTGCGAGCGCGGCGTCGAGGTCCTCGGTCGGTGGTCGCCGGCCGCGGTCGCGATACCAGTTGAACAGCAGGTTGCGGGCGATGGTCATGAGCCACGCTTGGAAGCTTCCGGGCCCGCTGTATTGATCGAGCCGGGTCAGGGCGTTGAGGAACACGCGTGAGGCCAGTTCCTCCGCCTCGGCCGGACTGGAGGTGCGGGCGAGCAGATAGTGATAGACCCGCGCCGCGTGTGCCTCGTAGAGCTCGGAGAAGGCAGAACGATCGGTGCGTGCACGTCGGGCGAGCCTGGCTTCGCTGGCATAGGAGGAGTCGCCCGGGGTCGCTCTCGAGGTCGTAGGGTGCTCCAGACTCGCTATCGCTGCGCGAGACGCCCGGATGCCCGATGGAGGGCGTTGCGGATGCGGACGCCGCTGCTCAATTATAGACGGCGGCCCACTGGGCGCTGCGGAGCGCCCTCGACACTCCCGCTGGGCGTTGACCCGCTGGGCCCGTACGGCATACAATCTTGCTGTTAGCACTCTCTGGTTGAGACTGCTAATCGCAAGAACTGGCTGTCCTAGAAGGAGCTCCGGCGGGGCGCCGTGGTACTAACCGAACGCCGCGAATCTATTCTCCAGATGGTCGTAGACTACTACGTCCAGACGGCTGAGCCAGTGAGTTCGCGCGCGTTGGTCAGCCAGCATCAGCTCGGCGTCTCCAGCGCGACCATCCGCAACGAACTGGCTCGCCTCGAGGAAGACGGCTACGTCACGCATCCCTACACGTCCGCCGGGCGCATTCCCTCGCACCTGGGCTACCGGCACTACGTCGAGGCGTTGATGGCGGAGGAGCCGATCGGGTCAGACGAGCAACGCACCATCGAACACCAATTGCACCAGGTGCTGGGCGGACTCGACGAGTGGCTCAGCCTCGCCGCGACGATCCTGGCGACGCATGTGAGCAACGTCGCGGTGGTGACGCGACCCCGCAGCGTGACGACATCGCTCAAGCACGCGCAGCTGGTCGAGCTCGGCGGCGAGAGCGCTCTGCTCGTCGCGGTCCTCGACGATGGCCGGGTCGTGCAGCGCATCATCACGCTCGAGATGCCCGAGTCGCAGGCGCGACTCGCCGAGCGGGCCGCGCGTCTGAACGCGCGCCTGGCTGACGCGGCCGCGGACAGCATTCGCGAGACGGTCGCGGGACTCGACGACGAGGAGGACGAGCGTATCGGGATCGCAATCGCCGACATGATCGACGAGCACCGGATTGCCGAAGAGACGTACGTCGACGGCGTGCGGCTGGTGCTGAACCAGCCCGAGTTCTCCCACGCCGATCGCATGCTCGACGCCGTGGAGCACCTGGACGCTTACCGCGTACGCGGACTGATCGAGACGACCGCCGGCGTCAACGTCGGGGCCACGCGGGTGCTGATCGGCCAGGAGCTGGGTGACCACGCCATGGCCGGCTGGTCGGTCATCGTCTCCGGCTATGGAGAGAGCGAGGGCGCCGCGGGCCATGTGGCCGTCCTCGGACCGATGCGAATGGACTACCGGCGCACCGTGCCGCGCGTCCGCTACGTCGCACAACTGATGGGTCAACTGCTGCACGAGGTGCAGTCGGCCTAGCCGCCCGTACAACCGAGCGAACGACTGAGAGACGAGCCGCGCGCTGTCGCGACGCCACGAGCGAAGCGACCTACGGGAGAAGCGATGACGAACGACGAGACCGCCGGCGGCCCGGCCGCTCCCGAACGCGAGGACGGCTCGGCGGATCCATCCGAGGCGCCGCCGAGCGTTGAGGAGCTGCAGGCGCAACTCGAAGCGGCGCAGCTGGCGCACGCGCGGGCGCTGGCTGACTACCAGAACCTGCAACGGCGCTCCGGGGAGGAGCGTCAGGAGTTCGCGGGCTACACGCTCGCCTCAGTGTTGCTGAACTTCCTGCCCATCCTCGACGACCTCAATCGCGCGATCGAATCGGCCGACGAGGATCTGGCGGAGCACCCGTGGATGGAGGGCGTGCGGTTGGTCCAGCAGAAGTTCAACGCCGTTCTCGAAGCGGCCGGGGTGACGGAGATCGCCGCCGAGGGCGAGACCTTCGACCCCAATGTCCACGAGGCGATGGGCTACGTCGCCGGCCCAGAGAGCCGCGTCATCCACCGCGTCGAACGTGGCTACGTGCTCGGCAGCCGCGTCATCCGACCAGCCCGCGTCATGGTCGGTGACGGCTCCGACGCCGCCTCGAATGAGGTCACCTCGAACGACGAAGCGGACGAATCACCAGACGAGCAGTAGCGAGACGGCAGCGAGACAGCGATCAGCGCTGATCATCCGCACAGGTTTGACGGTCCGCGAGGGCCGGTGAAGGACAGATGAGATGGCAAAAGTAATCGGCATCGACCTCGGTACGACGAACTCCTGCGTCGCCGTGATGGAGGCGGGCGAGCCGCAGGTCGTGCCCAACGCCGAGGGTGGTCGCACGACGCCCTCGGTCGTCGCGACTTCGAAGGATGGCGAGCGCCTGGTCGGCACGATCGCCAAGCGACAGGCGGTGACCAACCCGGAGAACACCGTCTACTCGGTGAAACGCCTCATGGGCCGCCGCTTCGAGGACGCCGAGGTCGCGAAGATGCGTGAGGTCGCGGGCTTCGCGATCACCCCGCGCGACAACGGCGACGCCGGCGTGCAGATGGCCGAGCAGGACTACTCAGCGCCGGAGATCAGCGCGATGGTCCTCCAGAAGCTCAAGGCGGACGCCGAGGCCTACCTCGGCGAGCCGGTCAACGAGGCCGTCATCACCGTCCCGGCTTACTTCAACGACGCCCAGCGCCAGGCCACGCGCGATGCTGGCCGCATCGCCGGCCTCGAGGTGCTGCGCATCATCAACGAGCCGACCGCAGCGTCGCTGGCCTACGGGCTCGACAAGAAAGAGGACGAGGTGATCGTCGTCTACGACCTGGGCGGCGGCACCTTCGACGTCTCGATCCTCGAGATTGGCGAGGGCACCTTCCAGGTCAAGGCCACTAACGGTGACACGTTCCTCGGTGGTGACGACTTCGATGAGGTGATCATCGGGCATCTGGTTGCCGAGTTTAAGAAAGACCAGGGCGTCGACCTCGCGCAGGACCGGACGGCGCAGCAGCGCCTCAAGGAGGCGGCGGAGAAGGCCAAGATCGAGCTCTCCTCCGCGCAGACGACCGAGATCAACCTGCCGTTCATCACGGCAGACGCCTCCGGGCCGAAGCACATGGTCATGAACATGAGCCGCGCGCAGCTCGAGCAGCTCGTCGGCGACCTGGTCGAGCGTTCGCTCGAGCCAGCGAAGCAGGCGCTCAAGGACGCCGGTCTCAGCGCCTCGCAGATCGACGAGGTGGTGCTGGTCGGCGGCATGACGCGCATGCCGCTGGTGCAGCAGAAGGTTGAGGAGCTCTTCGGCAAGGAGCCGCACCGGGGCGTCAACCCGGACGAGGTGGTCGCGATCGGGGCCGCAATCCAGGCGGGCGTGCTCAAGGGCGAGGTCAGCGACGTGTTGCTCCTCGACGTCACGCCGCTGACGCTGGGGATCGAGACGCTGGGCGGCGTCATGACATCGCTGATCGAGCGCAATACGACCATCCCGACGAGCGCCTCGCAAACGTTCACGACCGCGGCGGACAACCAGGCGCAGGTCGAGATTCACGTGATGCAGGGCGAACGCTCCATGGCCGGGGACAACAACTCACTCGCTCGCTTCATCCTCGACGGCATCCTGCCGGCGCCGCGGGCCGTGCCGCAGATCGAGGTCTCGTTCGACATCGACGCGAACGGCATCGTGAAGGTGTCGGCGAAGGACAAGGCGACGAACAAGGAGCAGCACGTCACTATTCAGGCCTCGTCCGGTCTCTCCGACGAGGAGGTCGACCGCCTGATGAAGGACGCGGAGGCGCATGCCTCGGAGGATGCGGAGAAGCGCCGTGCCGTCGAGCTGCGCAACTCCGCCGAGTCGCTCGCCTTCGCCGCCGAGAAGCTGCTGGCTGACAACGCCGAGCAGATCCAGGAGGAGCAGAAGACGGCCGTCGAGGCGAAGGTCACCGAAGTGCGCGCCTTCCTCGACTCCGACGACGTCGAGGAGCTGCAGACCAAGGTCGACGAGCTCTCCGCGGCGATGCAGGAGATTGGCCAGGCCGTCTACGGCGCGGCCGCCGAGGCTGCCGGTGCTGAGGGTGAGGGCGCCGAAGCTGCGGGCGCGGCCGAAGGCGCTGCGGCCGGCGATGCCTCGGGCGAGGACAGCACGATCGAGGGCGAGTTCCGCGAGGTTTAGTCCTCGACGAACCGCCAGTAAGCGATGACAGTGGCGAGGAGCCGTAGCTCGATGGTGAACGAGCGTCACATCGACTTCGAGCAGGTGTTCAACCTGCGCGATATGGGTGGCTACGCCGGCGCGGACGGGCGGACCGTCCGCTGGCGGACGCTCTACCGCTCCGCCGAGCACCAGCGGATGACTGATGAGGAGGCGACACGGGCACGTGAGCTGCTCGGCCTCCGCACCGTCATCGACTTCCGCAGCGACGGTGAGTCCGACCATCCTCGGGGGCCCGGGCGGCTCGCCGATCCGCCGGCGAGGCGGCACCATCTGCCAATGGGCAACGCGCGGTCAAAGTACGAGGCGCGGGAGCGCGGCGAGTGGCGTCCCAACTACGTCACGATGCTGGAGCATTCGGGCCCGTCATGGGCGCAGGCCACAGAACTCCTCGCGACCGAGGGCGCCTACCCGGCGGTTTTCCACTGCGTCACGGGCAAGGATCGCACCGGCGTATTCGCCGCGCTGATCCTCGATGTGCTCGGCGTGGACCACGAGGTGATCGTAGAGGACTACGGCGAGAGCCAATTGCACATGGATCTGCTCGTCGAGCGGATGCGCGCGCGTGGCACGATCGGCCCCGACGAAGAGCGTAACCCCGCGCTCGGCGTGTCGGCCCCGGCGATGGTGGAGATGCTGGAGGCGCTGGTCGAGCAACACGGCGACGCCCACAGCTACTTGCGTAGCCACGGCGTCAGCGACGAAACCATGGACCGCATCGTCGAGCTACTGCTCGAAGACGGGAACGAGGACCAGGCGTGACCCCGAAGTTATCTGACCGCCACATCGACTTCGCCGGTTGTTTCAACTTCCGCGACATCGGCGGCTACATCGGCCTCGATGGTCGTGCCGTGAACTGGTCCCGCTACTACCGGGCCGCGCGCCAGGACCGCATGACCGAGGCGGACCTCGCGAGGGCGCGCGAGCTGTCGGTGCAGACGCAGATCGATCTGCGCCGTGTCGACGAGCTCAAGGACCAGGGCCCGGGACCGCTCGAGGATCTCGGCGCGCGACGCGAGTGGATCTCCGTGATCCCCGCGGGCGGCACACAGATTCTCGACGATCGGATCGGCCCGGGGATCTCCGGCGAGCGTTACCTCAACTACCTCAGCTTCGACTCGGCGCTGTGGCTGCGCGTGTTTGAACTGATCGCGGATCCGGCGAGCTACCCCGTGCTCGTGCACTGCACGGCGGGCAAGGACCGCACCGGTGTCACGACGGCGCTCACGCTCTCCGTCCTGGGGGTCGACCGCGCGACGATCGAGGCGGACTACGCACTGACGAACGACGATGTGGCGCGGCAGCTGGCGTTTGTCGAGCCGCTGATCGAGGCGCAGCGAGGCCCGCTCTCGGACGAGGATCGTGCAAGGTTCAGCCGCCTCATGGGCGTGCCGGCCGACGCGATCGGCGGCTTCCTCGACGGCGTCGAACGTGAATACGGTGGCCCGCTGGGCTATCTGCGCGAGATCGGCGTGACCGAGGACATGTTCGATTCGATGCGCAGTCTGCTGCTCGAGCCGGCGAGCTAAGGCTCGCAACGCACTCGAACGGAACGAGAACGGGCACCCGGGTACAATGGACCGTCGATGACTACCGAACGCGACCTCTACAACGTCCTCGGGATCGAGCGCGGCGCCTCTGACGAGGAGGTGAAGCGTGCGTTCCGTCAGCGTGCCATGGAGTTCCACCCCGACCGCAACGACGCCGAGGACGCGGAGAAGCGCTTCAAGGAGGTCAACGCGGCCTACGAGGTGCTGTCCGACCCGGAGAAGCGCTCGCGCTACGACCGTTTTGGCATGGCGGGCGTCAACGGCAACGGTCAGGGCTTCGCGGGCCACGAGAACTTCGGTGGGTTTGGCGACATCTTCGACGCCTTTTTCCGCGGCACCGCCTCGCGACGCGCGACCGCGCAGCGGGGGGCCGACATTCAGATGTCGACGAAGCTCGACTTCGAGGAGGCGGTCTTCGGCGCCGAGAAGCGGCTGAACTTCCAGCGGACGGAGTCGTGCCCCGACTGCAACGCCACCGGCCAGCGAGACGGCGGCGCACGAGGCGAGTGTCCCGACTGTCAGGGCTCCGGCGAGCTGCGCCGCGTCCAGCAGTCGCTCTTCGGACAGTTCGTCAACGTCGCCACCTGTACGAGCTGCCGCGGCGTCGGGTCGGTCGTGACGGACGCGTGCGAGACGTGCAATGGGCGCGGCATCAAGCGTACGAAGGTGCGCCGCACGATCAAGATCCCGGCCGGCGTGGACTCGGGCGCGCAGATCCGCGTGGCGGGCGAGGGCGATGCGGGCCTCCGAGGCGGCCCCTCCGGCAATCTCTATGTCGAGATCGACGTGCGGCCCGACCAGCGCTTCGAGCGCATCAACGATGACCTGGTGTTCGACCTGCCGTTGAACGTCGCGCAGGCTGCGCTCGGCACACGCGTCGAGATCCCGACGATTGACGGCGAAGAGATCGAAATCAATGTGAAGGCCGGGACGCAGCACGGCACCGTGCTCTCGCTCGACGGCTATGGCGTGCCCCACGTCCGTGGCGGCGGGCGGGGCGATCTCCTCGTACGCACCTTCGTCGTGACGCCGACGAAGCTCAGCGAGGAGCAGCAGGAGTTGATGCAGCAACTCGCGACCTCGCTCGGCACCCCCGAGGTTCCGCACGGCGGCGACTCGCTGTTCGACAGGCTTCGCGGCGCCTTTTCCGGCTAGCGGTTCCGCAGGCGACCGATCACCGTGAACCAACCAGGACCGAGTGAGAGCTGGGTCGAGCTGACGACGCGCGTCGATGTGGCGGATGCCGACCTCGTCGCCGACGCACTCACTTCGATGGCCCCGGGTGGCGTCGTCGAGGAGCCCTCGATCCGCCCGCGCGATGATGCCGACTTCGCCTACGACCTGCTCGATGAGCCAACGGTATTGCGCGCGTTCTTCCCGGCACCCGTCGATGCGTGGACGCGTCGAGATGTGCGCCGACGGCTGGCATCGCTGCCGTTGCAGGCGACGCTGCGTCGCTTGCGCTGGACGGTGATGACGCCGGTCGAGTGGGTCGAGGAGTGGCGGCGGTTCTACGTGCCGATCGAGGTCGGTGAGCGGCTGCTGCTGTGTCCGAGCTGGCTGGAGCCGCCCTCGTCCGAGCGCATGGTGATCACGCTCGATCCCGGCGCTGCGTTCGGCACCGGCCAGCACGCGACGACGCGACTCTGCCTGGCCGCGGTTGAGTGGGCGCACGTCGAGGGCGGAGCCGTCCTCGACGTGGGGTGCGGGTCGGGCGTGCTGGCCATCGCTGCAGCGAAACTCGGCGCACGCGCGGTGCTGGGCTGCGACATCGACGAGCATGCGGTCGAGATCGCGCGGCAGAACGCGGAGGCTAACGGCGTGGGCCCTCGCCTCGACCTGCTCGTCGGCAGCGTCGATGTGGCTCGCCAGCGTGCGCCGTTCGATGTGATCGTCGCCAACATCTCCTCGACGGTTGCAGTCGAGCTGGCAGGTCCGATGGCGGCGCTGCTTGCGCCGGGCGGACGGGTCATACTCGGCGGGTTCCTCGCGCGTGACCGTGACGAGGTCGCAGCGGCGGCCGTCGCCGCTGGCCTCGGGTTGCGGGACGAGGCGACCGAGGAGGGTTGGTGCGTGCTGATGGGGGTGCGTCCGTGATCCGCCGCTACCTGGACCCCGAGCGGTTCGTGGGCGCGACGGCGGTCCTCGACGGTGACGCCGGGCACCGGCTGGCGCGGGTGCTGCGCGTGCAGACCGGCGACCACCTGCGCGTGTTCGACGGTCGCGGTCATGAGCGCGAGGTGCGCGTCGCTGCCGTCAGTGGCGTCGAGGTGACGCTGGCGCTCCTCGACGCGGTCGAGCCACCGCCCGAGGCGCCGGTCGACATCGTGCTCTGCTGCGCCTTCCCGCGCGCCCAGCGCGGCGACTGGATCATCGAGAAGGCCACCGAGCTGGGCGTAGCGGCGTTCGTACCCCTCGAGGCGATGCGTGCTGTGCTGCAGCCTGGTGGCGGGCGGCTCGCACGCTGGGAACGCCTCGCCGTCTCCGCCGCTGAGCAGTGCCGTCGCGCCATCGTCCCCACCGTCGAGGACACCCTCGACGGGATCGACCTGATGTTGGTAGCTGATCTGACCGACGATCCGCTGCCGACGATCGCGGAGGCGCTTGCAGCCCGCGGCGAGGGCGCGACCGCGCGCCGCATTGGCATCGCGATCGGGCCGGAGGGCGGGTGGCGCGACGAGGAGCGCGCCGCCTGGCGTGAGCAGGGCGCGCTGCTCGTCACGCTCGGTCAGCAATCGCTGCGTGTCGAGACGGCGGCGATCGTCGCGCTCGCCTACGCCCTCGAGGCAACCGCGAGCAACTAGGGTTCGGTGTCTGCAGCAGCGCTGGCGGTCGTCTCGGGCACTGGCGTGAAGTCGACGCTGGTCCAGGTCATCGGATCCACGTTGACGCCGTAGATCGTCATCTCCCAGTGCAGATGCGGCCCGGTGGAGAGCCCGGTCGAGCCCATCAGCCCGAGCACCACGCCCGCTTCGATGCTCTGTCCGGCCTCGACGTTCGACTCGTCGAGGTGGTGGTAGCCAGTGAGCACGCCTGCGCCATGGTCGAGGATGACGCTGTTGCCGCGGATGGGCATCGCGCCGACCCAGGCGACGCGAGCGGCCGCCGGCGCGGTCACCGCAGTGCCGCGGGCGGCTGCGATGTCGGTGCCGGTGTGGAAGTTGCCAACGGGACCGCCGTTCGTGGAGCGGCCTGAGCCAAACTGCGTGGTCATGATGCCCTGGGCGGGCAGGCGGAACAGCCCGCGCCAGCGGCGTTCGCGGTCGAACTCGGCGAACTGTTCGGTTCGCAGCTGCCGCTCCTCGATGGCTGCCTCCGGCGTCAGCACAGACGCCTCCTCCTCGGTCAGCGTCAGGAAGTCGATTGGCCGCTCCACCTCGACGACCTCGAACGTTGCGAGGAGCCGGTGGAGTTGAGCGCCGCCGCCGTCGAGCGTGGTCGCTACGACCTCGACGGGGCCGAGTGTGGCGTCGAGGGGTATGCCGACCACGGCGAACAGCCGGTCGCCGTCGACGACGAGGGGGAAGAGCTCGCCACGGAGGGCGATCGCGCCGGAGGCGGCGCCCGAGGCCTGCACGGTGATGAGCAAGGTCTCGCCTCGCCCCACTTCTGACGGCAGCAGTTCAACTGTGGCTGGTGCACGCGTTGGCTCGGGAGTGGGCGTTGAGGTCGGTGTCGGCGTGACGGTTGGTGTGGGCGTGGGGGTGGCCGTTGGCGTGTTGGTCGAGCCCTCGACGGTGGGCGATGGGCTCGAGGTGGTCACGATCAGGCCGGCATCGTCCTCGTCGCGCAGCGAGGCGCCGATCGCGGCCGCGCCGACGAGGATGAGGACCGCGAGCAGCACGACCGCGAGGCGAACACGCATCGAGGCATAGCTGGGAAGCGGGCGCTGCGGCGCGCCCGGGAACGGACTGCTCAGGAGGCACCTCGCTCGCTGTGGTGGCGCGGCCGAGCGTAGTGCAGCAGATAGCGGGATGGTAGCGCTCGACCCCGAACCTCCGGCCTCGATCCGGTATACTCGCGTCATCGCTGCCCGCAAGAACGCTTGCCGGGCGTACCTACACCACCACGCTGAAGACCCGCGCTCCGTGTCCGTGACCTTGGTTCCACAGTGGTTGCGAGCACGAGGGCGAGTCGGCAGCGGTGCCGAACGGAACTGCTGGGGAGGGCTCCTTGGACGACGCCAACGCCGTAAGCGCGCGCATCCTCGACAACGTCGAGAAAGTCATCATTGGCAAGACTCACGAGGCGCGACTGGCGCTGATCACCCTGCTCTGCAGGGGCCATCTACTGATCGAAGACGTGCCGGGCACGGGTAAGACCATGCTGGCCCGCGCCCTCGCACGGTCCACGGGATGCGAGTTCTCACGCATCCAGTTCACACCCGACCTGCTGCCGACGGACGTCACCGGCGTCTCCGTCTACCAGCAATCGACCAACGAGTTCGTGTTCCGGCCCGGGCCGATCATGACCCAGGTCGTGCTCGCGGATGAGGTGAACCGCGCGACGCCGAAGACCCAGTCCGCGCTCCTGGAGGCGATGGAGGAGCGCACCGTCACCGTCGACGGTGTCACTCGCCCTCTCCCGCGGCCGTCGATGATCATGGCGACGCAGAACCCGATCGAGTACGAAGGCACGTTCCCGCTGCCCGAGGCGCAGCTCGACCGCTTCCTGCTCCGCATTCACATGGGCTACCCGAGCCCGACGGACGAGGTCCTGATCATGGATGCGCAGCAGACGACGCATCCCATAGATGATCTGCCCGCCATCACCTCCGCCGAGGAGGTCGTCGAGCTACAGGCGGCCGTATCGCGGACGTATGTCGACCCGCTGATCAAGCAGTACATCGTCAGCCTGGTAAACGCGACGCGCGAGCATGAGTCCGCCTACCTCGGCGCGTCGCCTCGAGGTTCGCTGGCGCTGATGCGCGCGGCTCAGGCGCTGGCGATGCTCGACGGGCGCGACTTCATCCAGCCCGACGACGTCAAGGTGCTCGCCTACCCGACGCTGGGCCACCGCGTGATCGTGGCGCCGGGCGCTCGCGTTCGCGAGATCGACGCCGGGCAGATCGTCGACGATTGCATCGAACGCGTGCCGGTACCGGGCGTGCGCGCCCGCGGCGGCACCTAGCCGCACGCAAGGAGAGGCCGTCGAGGGTGGATACACTCCTCGCATTCAGCACCTGGTCGGGGCGTCACCAGAACATCCTGGTGGCGGTGGTCGCGGCGCTGCTGTGCGCGTTCCTCGGCTTTGCGACCGGCTTCTGGCTGCTGTTCCGTCTCTCCTACGTGGTGCTCTTCGCGCTTCCGCTGCTCTACTTCTGGACGCGCTCGATGGCCAACGGCCTCGAGGTGGACGTACAGCGCACAACGCAGCGCGTGACGCAGGGCCAACCGCTGGAGGGCCGCGTCGTGGTCCGTTCGCGGTCGTGGCTGCCCAAGGTGTGGCTCGAGGTCGAGGATCCGGCGTCGATCCCCGGGCACAGCTCGAAGCGCGTGTTCACCCTCGGCGCGCGTGGCGTCACCGCGTGGACGTACCGCACGGCCACGCGGCTACGCGGGCTCTACGAGATCGGCCCGGTGCGCGTCACGGCTACCGACCCGTTCGGTTTCTTCCGCTTCACGCGCACGTTCGGCGACATCACGACCGTCCTCGTGTATCCAAACGCGCCCGAGCTGCCGAACTTCTACCTCCCGGCGGCCAACCTTCCCGGCGAGGGGCGGATCCGGCGACGCACGCACAACATCACTCCGAACGTGTCGGGCGTGCGCGAGTACGCGCCGGGTGACTCCTTCAACCGCATCCACTGGCCGGCGACGGCGCGGACCGGCGACATCATGATCAAGCAGTTCGAGCTCGACCCGGCCAGCGACATTTGGATCGTGCTCGACCTGGAGCGCAGCCAGCACATGGGCGAAGGCGAAGATTCGACGGAGGAAGTAGCGGTCTCGATCGCCGCCTCGATCGCTCGCTACTTCACGAACGCCCATCGCTCCGTGGGGATGATCTCGTTCGGGGACGATCTGCGTATCGACGAGCCCGACCGGGGACAGAACCACTACACGCGCATCCTCGAGTCACTGGCGTTGGCGCGGGCGGTCGGAGATGTGCCGCTGACGAGCCTGTTGATGGAGGAATCGCGCCGCTTCGGGCGGCACACGACCGTGGTCGTGGTGACCGCGAGCGCCCTCGAGGATTGGGCGCTGACATTGATGTCCTTCGGCGGTCGGGGCGTGAAGGTGGCGGCCGTGCTGCTCGAGGCCGACACGTTCGGCGCGGGCGAGAGCCCGCTCGGCGTCTACTCAACGCTCGCCTCGGGCGGGATCTACGCCTACACCGTCAAGCAGCAAGATGACCTCGAGCGCGTGCTCACGGCAGGCGCCGATGCCGGCGCGGCCGCGGCAGCGGGACAGTAGGGCGGACGTCGATGGCGAGTTCGACCTTCGAGGAGCTGTTCAACACGACCTCTGTCCCCGGGGAGCGGCCCGAGCCCGAGCCCGCGCGCTTCCGGCTCCCGGCTTACATGCGCTCGCTCGAGGAGTGGATCACCTTCGGGTTGATCGTCCTCGTCCAATTCCCAGTGGTCAGCTCGCTCGAGAGCACCAACTGGGTCGACGAGATGCCGTCGTTGCTGGTCGCCTCGATGTTCGCGTTCGGCGGCGCGTGGGTGCTCACACACACGCGCTGGAGCGGTCGGTATGTGGCGCTCGGCGGACTGGCGATCGGCGCGGCGGTCACGACCGCGCTGGTCATGCACACGATGCGGCTCGCCGATCCGCTGCTGGGTACAGGCGTCACCGCGCGCTGGTCCGAGTTCTGGATCCGGCTGCGCGACTGGGGCGGCGAGCTGATCTCGGGCGGCGTCTCGACTGACGAGTTGCCGTTTGTCGTGATCCTCGTACTCGTGGTCTTCACCGTGTCGTTCGTCTCGACGTGGTCGGTCGTGCGCTGGCGCAACGCCTGGATCGCGCTGGTGCCCGGCGGCTTCGTGCTGCTGACGAACATTTCCTATCTGCCGGGCGAGCCCTCGTTCGCGTTCGTCTTCTTCCTCTTCGCCGGCGCGCTGTTGATCACGCGGATGCACTTCCAACGCTCCGAGGAGCGGTGGGGCAAGGATCACGTGGCGCCCCCGGAGCTCATGTCCCTGGAGGTGCTCTTCGTCTCGGCCTGGGTCGGGATCATCCTGATCATCGGTGCCTGGATCGTGCCGACGGCGAACAACTGGGGGCCGGTCGCCAGCACCTGGGACCGCGTCTTCCAGCCGGTGAACGACCGCATCGACAGCCTGGGCCAGCTGTTCATCGGTATCGGGTCGAAGGAGAACCGACCCGTCCACACCTTCGGCGGCTCGATGCCGCTGCGAGGTGGCATCCGGCTCAGCGAGGCCGAGCTCTACCGCGTGACCGCCGAGGAGGACGGCTACCTCCGTGGTGCGACCTACGACGAGTACCTGGGCAACGGTTGGAAGGTCTCCGGCGCTGATGCCGTCGCCGAGTTGTCGACCTCCGTCGAGGCGGCGACGTTCGGCAGCGCCGCGACCGTGGCCGAGTTCCGCGAGCCGATTGCCGTCGACATCGTGGTGGTCGGTGAGGGGCCGGACCGCCGACTCCTGACGCCGGGCGATGCCCTGGCCACCGACGTGGACTCGCAGGTCGTCCTGGACGCGGACCTGAACCCGCTGGCCCTGGTGCCTGACACGCGGCTGTCGATCGGTGACATCTACGCGAGCGTTGGCTCGCGCTCGGCCGCCTCCATCGCGACGCTGGTGGCATCCGGGAACGACTATCCGATCGAGATTCGCAGCGATTATCTGGCGTTGCCGGACTCGCTCCCGTCCATTGTCTTCGACCTCGGCAACACACTGACCGCAGACTCCGTCTCGCCGTACGAGTCGGCGACGCGCGTCGAGAATTACCTGCGCACGACGTTCCCGTACAGCCTCCGCGTGGAAGGTCCGCCGCCGGGTGCTGACGCCACGGAGCACTTCCTCTTTACGGAGAAGGCAGGCTACTTCGACCACTTCGCGAGCGCGATGGCCGTCCTCCTGCGGACCCAGGGCATCCCGACTCGGGTCGCGGTCGGGTTCGTGCTGGACGAGGCGAACATCGACCCCGATAGCAAGGAGTACATCCTGACCGAGGAGTCTGCGTTCGCGTGGACCGAGGTCTATTTCCCAGGCCTCGGCTGGATCGAGTTCAACCCGACGCCGGCGCCGGGTCGCAGCGTGGTCGCACGGCCCGGCGACGACGCCGACCTGCGGGCCAGACTTGCGGCGCTGGAGGGCGCCAACCTGCTGAGCGAGGAACTCGAGGAGCTGCTCTTTGAGGACATCCTCGAGCTTGAACTGGCCGGAGGCGCATTCGATCTGCTGGGCGACGACGAGGCGGGGAGCGACGACGGCCTCGTCGTCGCAGCGGGGGCCGCACTCGTACAGTTCCTCAGCTTCGTCGTCATCGTCGGCACGGTGGTCGTCGTGGTGGTGCTGGCGGTGCGGTTCTACTGGCTGTACCAGTTCCGCAACATGACCGCTGCCGCGAGTCGCTGGTCGAAGGTGATACGCCTGTCCTCGCTCGCCGGGATCGAGATTCCAACGACGCGCACGCCGAACGAGGCGATGGCCGACTTGACGCCGCTGCTCGGCGAACCGACCGCGCTGCGCCGCCTCGGCGAGTCCTACACGCTGGAGCGCTACGCCGAGGATCACGAGGAGACGGAGCACGATGTCGACGTGCTCGAGAACTCCTACCGGCGGGTGCGCGCCCGACTGTGGCGGATGGCTGTGCGGCGCTTTATCCCGTTCACCAACGTGCGGAACGAGCTACCGAGCCACCGGCCCGCTTAGCGGGTCGCCCCGCAGCGGGCGCAACGCGTTCACCTCGGCGGCCAGCTCCAGCAACAGCAGCGCCTCCTCGCGCGAGATCTCCTCGCCGAGGGCGGCCTGCGCCTCGCGCAGTGCTTCCAGCGCTTCCTCGATCGTGCGGAACCCGCTGCCCACCGGCGCGTCGTCCGAGGGCGAGGTCCCGCCGCCAGCCGGCGGCGTTCCACCAGCGCCGCTACCGGATCCAGTGTCGCCGGGCTGCCTGTTCCCCTGCCCCGGCTCGCCGCTGGGCTGCTGGGTGCCGTCGCCGGGCGGTGCATCGCCCTGCGGTTCCCCATCCTGGCCTTCGCCATCGGCATCGGCCGGCGGTGGTGGCGGGGGATCGGGGGGCGGGTTCAGTCGAATCAGCACCAGCTCGAGGTTCGCCGCGGCGTCCAGATCGTCGGGATCGCTACGTAGCACAGCGATGAACCTGTCACGCGCCTCCTCCAGCGCGTCGCGCCGAAACTCAGTGCTGGCGGCGCCGTAGCGGAGTCGGTTGGCGAGTAAGGTCTCCATCGCGAGCGGCAGCGCCTCTTCGTAGAGGGTTTTCGCCTCCTCGAAGCGGCGCAGCTCGTGCAGTGCGTTCGCGCGGTTGTACTGGATGGCGGCGCTCGACGGGTCCTGCTCACCGGCGTTCGTGTACGCCACCTGCGCACCGTCGAAGTCACCGGCCGCGAACGCCGCATTGCCCTCCTCGACATGCGCGAAGGTCGAGGTGCCGGTGCATCCGGCGATGAGCAGCGCTGCGAGCAGGCCGCCCGCCGCGAGCCCGTGACGCGTGCTGGCCAGCCGGTCGCGCGTACCCAGCGGCAGGCGGCCGATGCGCAATGGCTGGTGCTCGCCGGCGCGCGGCATCAGTGTGCGCACGATGAGGAGCGCCAGCGCGGCGCCGAGGAACCACTGGAACCGCTCGGCCGGCGCATCCTCCATGGTTGCTTCGAAGAGCGTCAGCGCCAGCTGCCGGTACTCGACGGCGAGCCCGGCGATGCGGTCGAGGTCGCGTACCTCGCCGCCGGTGCGGCTGGCGATCGCGGCGAGCGTCTCGCGGTCGGCCCGGCTGATCTGACCATCGTCGAGGGTGACCTCAGCGCCGGTGCCGACAGGCACGACATCGATGCGTATCCCGCGGTCCTCGGCGGTCGAGAGCGCGACGTCGAGGCGGTCGCGGAGGTCCTCGCCGTCGGAGATCAGCAGGATGATCTGCGTGTCCGCCGCGTCCGGGATCGTGAGCGACGCGAGCGCCTGTTCGATCGCCAGCCCGAGGTCAGAGCCCGGTCGCACCAGCGGCTGTTCCCCCTGCGCACGCGTGACGAGTTGCGATACGGTGTCGAGGTCGAGCGTCACCGGCGACCGCTCGAAGGCGCTCCCGGCGAAGATCGAGAGCGAGACGCGGTCGCCGCGAAGGTGTGCCAGCAGCTCGCGAAGTCCGGCCGCAGCTGCCTCGGCACGGGTCGGTGCGACGTCCGTTGCCAGCATCGAACCTGAGACATCGAGTGCGATCGCGACATCGACACCGCGGCGCTCGACATCGGTGGACGCCTCGCCCCAGCGCGGCCGCGCCACGGCGATCGCCAGCAGCACGATGGCGCCGACGGTCAGCACCATCGAGATACGACGCCAGCTCGCTCCGCGGCCGGTGCGCAGCTGGCTCGCGCCGCCGTACGCCTCGTCGGCGCTGCGCCGGCGCAGCGCGGCCCAGCGCCAGGCGAGCACGAGCGGGACCAGCGCCAACAGCGCCAGCAGCCCGAGCGGCTGCGTCAGGTCGAAGCGATCGAGGCTCACGGGTAACGCCTCCAGATCGCGGCTCGCAGCGCTGCCTCGATGACCAGCAGGAACAGTGCGAAGCCGATCAGCCAGGGTGCGAACTCATTGAAGGAGGTGAACACTCGGTCGCCGATTTGCGACCGTTCGAGCTGGCTGATGGTGCGGTACGCAGCGAGCAGATCGTCCTGCGTTCGCGCGTCGAAGTACTGGCCGCCGGTCTGCTCGGCGAGCGCGCTGAGTTGGCGAGCGTCCGCGACTGACGTATCGAACTGATCACTGACCCCGCCGACGAATCCGATCGTGTAGAGCGTGACGCCGAGGGCTTCCGCGGTCTGCGCCGCTGTCGCCGGGGTGATCTGGCCCCGGTTGTTGCGACCGTCAGTGAGGAGCACCACGACGCGACTCCGCGCCGGCGAATCGATGAGCAACGTCGTCCCCTCGGCGATGCCGAGTCCAATGGCGGTGCCGTCCGGAAGCAAGCCACTATCGAGGCCCCTGATGCGTCTCTGCAGTGCGGTGTAGTCGTGCGTCAGCGGCGACAGCGTCAGTGCTGAGGATTGGAACGCGACGAGGCCGACGCGGTCGCCCTCGAGGCCGCGCACGAACTCGGCAAGCACCTGTTTCGCTGCGCCCAGGCGCGAGATGCGCCCGCCCGGGGTCGTGGTGCGCCCCCCGGGGAGCATGCTCGACATTGAGCTGGAGACATCAACCACGGCGACCACGTCGATGCCCTCCTGCGGGATGAGGGTGACCGCCGTTCCCTCGCGTGGTCGCGCGAAGGCTACGACGAGGATTGCGATCGCGAGCCAGCGCAGCGCCACGGGCAGCCAGCGCGTGCGCAGGCGCCAGGTCGGCCGCGCCGAAGCCTGCACAGTGGCCAGGTCGGCCGTTGCAAGGCGAGGGCTTCCGCCGCGCCAGAACATGCGCAGCAGCGCCAGTGCGCCCAGGGGCACGAGAAGCCAGAGCAGCAGCGGCGTCGCGAAGTTCACACGGGCACCGCCTCATCTTCTTCAACCTCGGCGGCGGTTTGCATGCGCGGGCGCGACAGTTCGATGATCTCGAAGGCCACGGTCAAGTCGTGGTCGGCGGAGGTGGGTTCGGGGTACTGACGCGCGAAGACAGCAGCGTCGCAGCGATCGAGGAGACCCGAGACGAGGCGCGCCTGCCAGCGCCCAATGCCCTCCGCGGTCATGCGCTCCTCGAGCTCGGTCGTGGTCAGCGCCGCGGCGTTGAAGTCGAAGCGGCCGGTGAGATAGTCGCGAACGACCGCCGCGAGCTCGCCGTAGTAGGCCTGGTAGTCCGGGGCCGCACTCCTCGGTCCGACCGCCGAAGCGACGTCGAGGCGCTGCCGCGCAGTCATCTCGGCGCTGGTGTCGGGAGTGAAGACGGCCACCTGATCTTCGCGGCCACGGCGACGCCAGAGCCAGAAGCCGCCCAGGGCCGCAAGGAGTCCCGCCGCCACGGCGAGGCCCGCGAGCCTGGCCGGACGGATCCAGCCGGCCGGGCCACCTTCGATCGTGGCCTGCGGCTTCAACGGCCGCAGTGTGACGTCTGAGGCGTCACGGATCGGGAGCACCTCGATCGGCGGCGGCGTCACCAGCTGGCCGCCGGTCGTGCCGTCCGCGCGCAGCCACGTCACCTCGATCGGTTCGAGGGTGTGCACGCCGAGGTCGAACGCGGCGAAGGTGAACGTGAAGGTCGTGAACGCGACATCTTCGAGGGCCAGCGTCCGCGGGTCGTCTTCGGCGACCAGCTCGACCGCCTCCCCACGCAGGGGCGCGCGGGCGTTGACCTGCACGTCGATCGGATGTCGGACCGCGATCACGAGATCGGTTCGCTCCCCGAGGCGAACCAGGGGCAGTGACAGTTCGACCGTGATGCCCAGCGGCGACACCTCCGCCTCGGGCGGTTGCTGCGCGAGCGCGGTCGGTGCAGTGAGCCCCACGAGCGTGCTCGCAGCGAAGGTGAGCGCGGCGACGAGGAGGAGCGGGGTGGCGCGCATCAGCGCTGGCTCGCTCGTTTACGGAAGTAGGCCGCCAGCGGATCGACGAGGTCCTCGTCGAGTCGGATCTCCACCTCATCGACGCCCGTCGAGGCGAGCGCGAAGTGGCGACGCTCGGCTCGTGCACGCGCGGCCTCGGCGTATCGCTCGCGCGTCGTACGGTCGCTCGTGTCGACGAGCACGTGCCCGCCGCGCTCGGCGTCGAACAGCTCGACGAGTCCGACGTTCGGCAATGCCTCGTCGAGGGCGTCCACGAGCGGAAGCGCAATCACCTCATGCCGCCTCGCCAGGGTCTGGAGGCCGGGCTCGTAGTCCTCGTCGAAGAAGTCGGAGATGAGGAACACCACGGCACGGCGGCGCAGCACCCGTGCCAGGTAGTCGGCAGCGCCGCCAATGTCGGTACGGCCCTTGCGGCGTGGCGACTCCTCGGCGGCGAGCACGTCGCGGACGAGCCGCAGCACGTGGCGCTGACCGCGCCGCGGCGGGACGAACTCTTCGATGTTGTCGCTGAACGTCAGCAGGCCGGCGCGGTCGTGATTCTGTGCCGCAGCGAAGCCGAGCAGCGCGGTCAGCTCGGCAGCGGCGCCGATCTTGCCGAGGCCCGAGGTGCCGACGAGCTGCGAGGCGGATCGATCGACGGCGCAGACCACGGTGAGCTCCCGCTCCTCGACGAATTCCTTCACCCATGGGACGCCCATGCGGGCCGTGACGTTCCAGTCGATCAGACGTACGTCGTCACCAGCGATGTACTCGCGCGCGTCTGCGAACTCGATGCCGGTGCCGCGGAAGACCGAGCGGTAGTCGCCGGCGATCAGCGCGCTGGCGAGGCGGCGCGTGCGGATCTCGATGCGCCGCACGCGTGCCAGCAGCTCGGGGCTGATGACGCCTTGCTGCGCCGCGTCGAGGACCTCGATGGTCCGGGCTGCATCGCTTGCTGGTGTGACCACGCTGCGTCGCCGGCCGGGCTAGGGCAGCCCGACGCCGTCGAGGAGGCGCGTGACGAGCTGCTCGCTGGAGACCGACTGCGCCTCTGCCTCGTACGTCGGGATCAGGCGGTGGCGCAGGACGTCGGGTGCGAGCTCTTTCACGTCCTCCGGAACGACGTAGTCGCGGCCCTGGATGAAGGCGTAGGCCTGCGCTGCCCGCGCCAGGAAGACTGCCGCACGAGGCGACGCGCCGAACTCGATCAGCGGCGTCAGGTCAGGCAGGCCGAACGCGGCAGGCTCGCGACTCGCTTCGATCAGGCGTACGACGTACTCGCGGATGCGTTCATTGACGTCGACGCCCACGACCGCGTTGCGCAGCTCATCGATCTGACCATAGTCGACGACCGCCTCCACCTCGGGCGGGTCGCCGCTGAGCGCCTGCGCGAGGATCGTTCGCTCGTCTGTACCGTCCGGATACGTCACCAGAATCTTCAGCATGAAGCGGTCGAGCTGCGCCTCCGGCAACGGATAGGTGCCCTCCTGCTCGATCGGGTTCTGCGTCGCCAGCACGAGGAACGGATCGGGCAGCTCTAGCGTGTCGCCGCCGATCGACACCTGGCGCTCCTGCATCGCCTCGAGGAGCGCGGACTGCACCTTCGCCGGCGCGCGGTTGATCTCGTCGGCCAGGACCACGTTCGCGAAGATCGGGCCACGACGGACGTGGAATTCGGTCTCCTGAGGGCTGAAGACGAGCGTACCGGTGATGTCGGCGGGGAGGAGGTCTGGCGTGAACTGCACGCGCGAAAACTCGCAGTTCAACGTCTGTGCGAGTGTCGACACTGTGAGGGTCTTCGCGAGGCCCGGGACGCCCTCGATCAGTGCGTGGTTGTTCGTGAGCAGCGCAACGAGGAGGCGGTCGATCAGGTCGTGCTGACCGACGATCACCTGACCGATCTGCGCGCGGATGGCATCCAACGTCTCGTGCAGTCGAGACGCCGATTCCCCTGGCTCGATCGCGTCTTGCGCCATGTTGTCGCCCGATCTGGAGGTCCGGTCATGGTGGGACCAGAGCTTCCAGTGTACCGAAGCGGGGGGCTTACGCGACGCCGTTAGACGCTGACGGCAATCGGGGCCTGAGTCTCCGTAACGGTCACGTCTCCGGCCTCGGTGGCAGAGCCGAGCACGCCGAGGAGCAGGTTGAGTTCGCCGAGGAGCTCTGGGAGCGCCGTGGCCTCGACCGGTTGCTCGCGCAGCTCGAGGCGACCGCGGAGGTCGTCGCCGCAGAACACCTGCAGCTCCACCGGCAGCTCACCGGGATATGCCTTGAGCGCAGCGCAGATCTTGGCGAGGCGGCGGCGGTCGGCGCCCTGGTCAGTGGTCTCTTCCATGCGGATCAGGAGCCGTCGCGGGCCGGTGGTGACGGGTTGGTCCATGGGGCTGGCCTCGCTCTCCTGATTGGCTTGTCTCTCCTCCGCGGTGGGGACCGGGCGCAACCTCGTGCCCGGTGGCCCCGAGGGTGGCTCGGGTCGTGGCGGCCCCCGCTCCGCGCTCCGTTGCTGCGGACGTCCGTTCGAAGGCGCACGGGTCGCCCGCGCGCGTGTGCTCGCGGCGTTGCGCTGGCCGGCGAAGCGCGCCGGGTCGAAGTTGATCAGCTCGCCGCGCTCCGCGTCGTAGGGCCAGAGCTCCTCGACGGCGGCGGTCAGCCGCTCGTTCTTCGAACGAACGTTGACGCGTGCGAGCAGGACATTGCCCTCTACCAGCAGCGATCGCAGTCGCTCGTATCCGTCGGGCCAGATCGTGAGCTCGATCGGGCCGCTCAGATCCTCGAGGATCACAGCCGCGAACGGCTTGCCCTGGCGTGTCATCAGCGAGCGCGTGCCCTGCACGATGCCTGCGACCACGACCTCGCTACCGTCGAGGTCGGTCGTGATATCGGCGGCGTGGTTCGTGACGAAGTCATCGAGGTGTTTGGCGGCCGTGCGGAAGGGGTGCGCGGAGACGTAGGTGCCGAGCACCTCTTTCTCCCATGCGAGCAGCTGCGCCTCGGGCACGTCGACAGGTTGGAGTTCGAGCGCCGGCAGCGGCGTGTCCACCTCTGTCCCGAACAGGTCGAACATCGAGGTCTGGCCGGTCTCGCGGAGCTTCAGCTCCACCTGTGCGAGCCGCAGGATGCGCTCGGTGCCGTGGTAGATCGTGCCTCGATCGCCGAGCCCATCGAGAGCGCCAGCGCGCGCCAGCGACTCGATGACGCGGCGGTTGAGGTCGCGAGGGTTGATGCGCCGGGCGAAGTCCTCGATGTTCTTGAACGGCCCATTCTCCTCGCGCTCTGCGATCAGGCCTTCGATGCCACCGGCGCCGACGTTCTTGATCTGCGACAGACCGAACCGGATGACCTCGTCGCCGCCGTTCGGTCCGGGGCCGAGTGCGAAGTTCGAGCGCGAGTGGTTGACGTCCGGTGGCAGCACCTCGACGCCCAGCCGCGTGCACTCGGCGATGGCGGCGGCGATGCGGTCCTGCGAACCGCCCGAGGCGCTCAGCACCGCCGCCATGTACTCGGCGGGGTAGTGCGCCTTCAGGTAGGCGGTCTGGTACGCGATGGTGCCGTAGCAGACCGCGTGCGCCTTGTTGAAGGCGTAGCCGGCGAACGGTTCGATCAGGTCAAACAACCGCTCCGCCAGGCTGCGGGCGTAGCCGGTGGCCTCCACGCTGTCGAGGAAGCGCTCGCGCTCCTCGAGCATCATCGACTGGATCCTCTTCCCCATCGCCTTCCGCATCACCTCGGCCTGGCCGAGCGTGTAGCCGGCGAACCGCCGCGCGATGTGAAGGACCTGGTCCTGGTACGTGATGACGCCGTACGTCTCGTCGAGGATGTCGGCGAGGTCTTCGTGCAGGTAGGCAGGTGCGACCCGACCGTGCTTGGCGTCGATGAACGTTGGAATGTGCTCCATGGGGCCGGGCCGGAACAGCGCGACCATGGCCGAGAGCTCGCTGATGTTCTGCGGCTTTAGCTCCATCACATAGCGGCGCATGCCAGACGACTCCAGCTGGAACACGCCGAAGGTCTCGCCCTCGCCCAGGAGTTCCGCCGTCGCCTCGTCGCCGTCTGGGAGCGCGGTGAGGTCGATCTCGTCGCCACGATGCTCGCGAATCATGTCGACGGCGCGCCCGAGGATCGTGAGGTTCGTCAGGCCGAGGAAGTCGACCTTGAGGAGCTTTAGCTTCTCGATCTCGGCCATGGCGTACTGCGTCGTGGGCAGCGAGTTCTCGTCGGCGTCCTTGCGCGTCGGTCGCTGGAGCGGGACGACGTTGACGAGCGGCTCGCGTGTGATCACGACGCCGGCAGCGTGCGTCGAGGAGTGCCGCGACACGCCCTCGAGCTGGCGCGCGGTGTCCATGAGCTCGCGCACCTGCGTCTCCTCGTCGTAGGCGTTCCGCAGCTCGGGCGATTGCTGGAGCGCGTCGACGAGGGCGATGTTGAGCTGATCCGGCACCATACGCGCGATGCGGTCGGCTGCGCCGAAGTCCATCCCGAGGGCGCGCCCGGTGTCGCGGATGGCGGCCTTGGCGCCGAGCGTGCCGAAGGTGCAGATCTGAGCGACGCGGTCGCGGCCATACTTCTCGGCGGCGTAACGGATGACCTCCTCGCGGCGGTCGTCAGCGAAGTCGAAGTCCACATCCGGCATGCCGATGCGCTCCGGGTTGAGGAAGCGCTCGAAGACCAGGTTGTGCTGCAGCGGCTCGATGTCCGTCACGTCGAGCGCGTAGAGCACGATCGAGGCGGCGGCGGAGCCTCGTACACCCATCGGGATTTGCTGCTCGCGTGCGAACCGCGCGAGGTCGGCGACGATGAGCATGTATTCGTCGAATCCGGTCTGCTCGACAACACTCAACTCGTAGCGCAGGCGCTCCCAGTGCTCCTCGGCCGCGTGCGGGTAGCGGCGCCGGACGCCTTGCTCGCAGAGGTCGCGCAGGTACTCGCGTGCGGTCATACCGCTGGGGACACCGGGGTCGGGCAGCGCCGCCTGCTCGAAGGAGAGCTTGATGTCGGTCTGCTCGGCGATGCGCCAGGTGTTGTCCGCCGCCTCCGGCAGCTCCGGGAAGAGCGTGCGCATCTCCGCCTCGGAGCGCAGGTAGAACGTGTCGCCGTTGAGGCGGAAGCGGCCCTCGTCGTGGATGGTGCTGTTGCTGCCGATGCAGAGCAGCACCTCGTGCGCTCGGTGCTGCAGCGCGTCGGTGTAGTGCGAGTCGTTGGTCAGCACCGTCGGCAGGTCGAAGCGCTTCGCCAGGTCGATCAGCCGAGGGTAGAGCGGCTCGAACTCCTCGATACCGTGCGACATCAGCTCGACGTAGTAGCGGTCCTTGAACACGTCAGAGAACCACCCGAGGACGCCCTGCGCGCGCTCTTCGTCATCCTCGCGCAACGCGGTCATCAGCTCGCCGGAGGGGCAGCCGCTGAGCGCGATCAAGCCTTCCGAGTGCGCCTCGAGTAGCTCGCGGTCCATCCTCGGGCGGTAGTAGAACCCCTCGAGGTGGGCCTGACTGCTGAGCTGCAGCAGATTGCGGTAGCCGACCTCGTTCTGGGCGAGCAGCGTGAGGTGATACGGCCAGCGTTGCTGGGGGTCCTTCTCGAAGCGACTGCCGGGCGCCACATAGGCTTCGATGCCGATGATGGGCTTCACGCCGGCGGCCGTCGCCGCTTCGTAGAACTCGATCGCGCCGTGCAGCGCGCCGTGGTCAGTGATCGCGAGCGCCTGCTGCCCCATCTCGCTCGCGCGCGCCACGAGGTCAGGGATCTTCGACAGACCGTCGAGGAGTGAGTACTCCGTGTGCGTGTGCAGATGCGCGAACATGGGGGCTCTTAGCGCCTTCTGTTTAGCTGCGTACGCAAATACGCGAACGGGTGTTCCCCGGACCGCCAATCTTGGTCCGATGACTCCCGCCTGTCAAGGCGCGTCGGTCCTGGCGCGACGCCAGAGGCGCTCGGCGGCTGCTAGTCCTCGCGGTCGAGGGCGAATGCGGTGTGGAGCGCTCGCACCGCGTCGCCGACCTGGTCCGCTTCGACGACGCAGGTGATGCGGATGTCGCTGGTGCTGATCATGTCGATGTTGATCTCGTGCTCGAACAGCGTGCGGAACATGCGGGCGGCGTAGCCGGGCGCACTGGCCATCCCGGTGCCAACGATCGAGACCGTGCCGAGGTCGGGCGAGGAGACCACGTCCGCTGCGCCAATCTCGCTCTGGATGTCGCCGACGACCGCCAGCGCGCCATCGAGGTCGCCCGGCGCGACCGTAAACGTGAGGTCCGTCAGGTTCTCGACGCTCGCGTTCTGGACGATCGTGTCGACCGAGACGCCTCGCTCGGCGAGCGGCTCGAAGAGGTGCGCGGCGATGCCCGGGCGGTCAGGGACCCCCCGGACGGTGACCTTCGCGATGTGGTCCTGGTGCGTGATGCCTCGAACCTTGTTGCCCTGCTCCATGGTGGTCTCCTGCCGGATGATCGTGCCGGCTGCATCGGGGTCGAAGCTGCTGCGGACCAGCAGTTCGACGCCGTAGAGTTCGGCGATCTCGACGGCGCGTGATTGCAGCACGCGTGCGCCGGTGGTCGCCAGCTCCAGCATCTCCTCGTAGCCAATGTCGCGCAGCGGGCGCGCCTCCGGGCAGATCAGCGGGTCTGCCGTGTAGATCCCCGCCACGTCCGTGTAGATCTCGCAGCGGTCCGCCTCGAGGGCGGCGGCGAGCGCGACCGCGGTCAGGTCACTGGCGCCGCGCCCCAGCGTCGTGATGTCGAACTCCTCCGAAATGCCCTGGAACCCGGCGACGATGACGACGCGCCCGGCCTCGAGTTCGCGTTCGATTCGCTTGGTGTCGATGCCGGCGATGCGGGCACGGCCGTAGACACCATCGGTCTGTATGCCCGCCTGACCGCCCGTGAGGCTTACAGCGTCCTGCTCGAGGTCGTGCAGCGCCATCGACAGCAGCGTCGAGGAGACGACCTCTCCTGTCGAGAGCAGCACATCCATCTCGCGCGGATGCGGGTCGTGTGTCACCTCGGAGGCGAGCTCGTAGAGTTGATCGGTGGTGGCGCCCATGGCGGACACCGCCGCCACGATGCGGTCGCCGGCGCGTTCGCGCTCGGCGATGCCGCCGGCGATCGTGCGGATCCGCTCGGCCGTGGCCACCGACGTGCCGCCGTACTTCTGCACGACGAGCGCCATCAGGCGCCGTCCTCGATGCGGACGCCGTCGTCGGTGAAGGCAACAACGCGGCTCGCTGCCTCGAGGTGATGCGCGGCCGCGACCTCGCGCATGGCCGCGGCGACGCCGTCCGCGCGCTCCGTCACGAACGCGGCGATGGTCGAGCCGCCGCCCGAGAGGTAGACGCCGTGGGCGCCCGCGTCGAGAGCGGCCTGGAAGAGGGGGTACATCGCCGGGAACAACGTCGAGCGGGCCGGCTGGTGGATCACATCCTCGGTGGCGACGCCGAGGAGGTCCCACTCACGACGCTGGATGGCGGCGACGAGCATCGCCGCTCGGCTGACGTTGTGCACCGTCTGGTTCCGTGTCAGGCGGTCAGGGAGGCGCTTGCGCGACTCGTTCGTTGGCATGGAGAACTCGGGTGTCAGCAGCGCTAGTCGCAGCTCCTCCGGCAGTGGCAGCGTCGTCTGCACGATCGCGCCGTCGCGCTCAACACAGATGCGGAGCCCCCCGAGGAGCGCGGGGACGATGTTGTCGGCGTGGCCTTCGAGCCGCACGGCCGCGGGGATCAGCTCCTCCGCAGTGAGGGGCGTATCGAGGAGCTGTGACGCCGCGAGGAGCCCGGCCGCGCGTGCGGAGGCGGACATCCCGAGCCCGCGGCCGATCGGCATGTCGCCTTCGAACGTGACGATGAACTGCGGCGCCTCGACACCCGCCTCGTCGAGCAGGCTGCGCGCGGCGCTGCCCGCCATCTCGGCAATGCCGTCGCTGGTGCCGCCGACGCCCTCGGTCGGCTCGAACGTGAACCGGGCGCGCCAGTCGAGCGCTACGCCGAGCGTGTCGAACCCCGGTCCGAGGTTCGCGGACGTTGTTGGGACGGTCACAGTGATCGTTCGCTCGGCCATGTTCGCCACCTTGCGATCGAGTCTAGGTGCGGCCCGATCTGCCAGCAATTTGCCAGCGATCGAGCAGAGCCGGCCGCATGGCCTTCGAGGCGACCAGCTGGTCGGCGCGCTACACTGGCGCCGCCGCTGGGCGCCGGTCCAGCGAGGTCTTGACGACCCCAGGCGGGGCGAGAGAAGGGGACTCATGGACGTCGTGATTGTCAGCGGCTGCCGCACCGCGATCGGTGGGTTCGGAGGCTCGCTCAGCGAGACACCGGCCAGCGACGTGGGCGCGCATGTGATCAAGGAAGCAGTGGCTCGCGCCGGCATCGAGCCGGAGCTGGTCGACCAGGTCATCCTGGGCTGCGTCGGGCAGGTCGCCGAGGATGGCTACATCGCCCGTCACGCCGCGGTGAAGGCCGGTATGCCGATCGGCACCCCTGCGTACACCGTGAACCGCATCTGCGGCTCCGGCCTCGAGGCGATCAACACCGCCGCGCGCTGGATTGAGACCGGCGACGCCGAGATCATCGTCGCGGGCGGCGCAGAGAACATGAGCCTGATGCCGTACTACGTCCGCAAGGGACGCTACGGCTACCGCTTCGGCGATGGGGTGCTCGAGGACGGCACGCAGGACCTGGTGACCGACCCGTTCGAGGATTACCCGATGGGCATCACCGCCGAGAACCTGGCCGAGCGTTACGAGGTCTCGCGCGAGGTGCAGGACGAGTACGCGCTGCGCTCCCAGGAGCGCGCCGCCGAGGCGATCGAGGCTGGTCGCTTTGCCGACCAGATCACGCCGATCGATGTCGGCAAGGGCCGCGACACCGTGACGTTCGAGCAGGACGAGCACCCGCGCGCCACCTCGATGGAGGTACTCGGCAAGCTGCGCGCCGCCTTTAAGCAGGACGGCAGCGTGACCGCAGGCAACGCCTCCGGCATCAACGACGGCGCCGCGGCGGTGGTGATGATGTCGGCTGAGAAGGCGCAGGAGCTGGGCCTCACGCCGAAGCTGCGGCTGGTCGCCCGCGCCGAGTCCGGCGTCGATCCGGCGATCATGGGCTCCGGCCCGATCCCGGCGGTCGAGAACGTGATGGAGAAGGCGCAGATGTCCGTCGACGAGATGGACCTGATCGAGCTGAACGAGGCGTTCGCCTCGGTCGCCGCGGCCTGCTCCACCGCCCTCAACCTGCCGCAGGACAAGACGAACCCGAACGGCGGTGCGATCGCCCTCGGCCACCCGGTCGGCGCGACCGGGACCGTGCTCGTCGTGAAGACGATGTACGAGTTGGAGCGCAGCGGCGGCCGCTACGGCCTCGTCTCGCTCTGCATCGGCGGCGGCCAGGGCATCGCCAGCATCTTCGAGCGCCCCAGCTAGCCTCGACCGCCCCGCCAGAACAGGACAGGCCCCGCGCGAGCGGGGCCTGTCGGTTTTCGAGTTCCGCTCCGCTCAGGCACTCACGGTTAGTCGACGTCGATTCCCCGCACTTCGCAGTCGCTGGCATCTCGCCAGCGGCCCTCTTGGAGGATCCACAGGTCTGCTCCGCGTTCCGCGCCGAATACGACCTCACCATCCCTGAGGAACTGAACCTTCACCCTGGCTCGAGTGCTTGAGAGCAGCTCGATGTTCGCTACGTGGACGTCGAGCTGGTCCAGCTCCAACGACTCGACTCCACGACGCACGGTCGCGAGTTCCTCGGGAGTGATCGGGCACTCTTCCGGGAAGTAACCGGCGGCCCGATTGAGGTCGGGCTCGCTGCCGAGGAGGGCATCGGTGAAGCTCTCCACGTCTGACCGGAGTTGCGCTTCGGAATCTCCATCGGAACCAGAGCAAGCCGCAATGGCAAGCGCGGCTGCGATGACAATGAGAAGGCGGAACATCGGTGTGGACCCGTCTAACGCCCGTGAGAGCGCAACGCTGAAGACTCTCGCGGTCGCAGTTTCACAGCGAATATCGGCTACACGGGCCACGAGAAGACCCTCGTCGGAAGGCCGGCCTGACGGCCAACAGCCTTCCTCGGAGGGTAGCTCGCACGATACGCCGCGGGTCAAGCCGTCGTGTCAGCGCAGACTCTGAACTCGCTCCCAGATGGCGTGGGTGATCTGCATCGGCGGAGCCGTGGCGTCGAGGGTGAGCCAGCGATCTGGGGAGGCGGCGGCGAGCTCGAGGTAGCCGACGCGCACGCGACGGTGGAAGGCGAGCTCCTCGCGTTCGAGGTAGTCCGCGTTCGTGCCGGCGTCGGCGTCGCGACGCCCGGACCGCACCAGGCCGTCTCTCGGGTCGAGGTCGAGGAAAACCGTCAGTGCCGGCGTGAGCCCGCCGGTGGCGGCGGCGTTCACCGCGTCGACCAGTCCGCGGTCGAGTCCGCGGCCATACGCCTGGTAGGCGGTCGTGGAATCGGCATAGCGGTCGCAGATGACGAGCGCGCCATCGTCGAGGGCGGGCTGGATCACCTCGGCGACCAGTTGCGCGCGGGCGGCGGCGAAGAGCAGCAGCTCCGCAGTCGGCGAGGGGTCGGTCGCGCTCTCATCGCGGTCGAAGAGCAGAGCGCGCACGCCCTCGCCGAGGGCGGTGCCGCCTGGCTCGCGGCAAGTGACGACCTTCGTGAACGGGCTGTCGTCGCGCCCGGCGAGACGTTCGAGGGCTTCGACCTGAGTCGACTTGCCGCAGCCCTCACCGCCCTCGAGCGTGACGAAGAGGCCGCCCCCGGATGCCGAGGTGCTCACCGACGCCGTCGCCGGCTGGGTCGGGGGGCGTTGCGGCCGCCATTGTCGCTCCAGGGGAGATCGCGGTTGGGCGGCCCGCCGTCGCCGATCACGGAGACGCGGCGGTAGGGCTCGCGGCCCTTCGAGATGGTGCGCAGGCCATGGCGGGTGGCGAGTTCGTGCTGCAGACGGCGGATGTAAGAGTTCTGCGGGCGCAACTCGATGCTCTGCACGCCCTCGAAGGAGACGGTGGCGACGGCGTCCTCAACCTCCTTGAGCGCGGTCGTCGTCGGGTCAGCGGCGTCACCGTCGCGGAGCGACATCAGCTGCCGCTCCATCTGCTCGCTCGTGTTGTTGCGCAGTACGTAGATTGGAATGCCGCGCTCCTCGGCGTCGCGCAGCGGGCCGGCGCGGCGGCGGTAGTAGGGCCGCAGGGTGATCACCGCGTCGGCGTCCGCCAGCTCGTCGACGACCACGGCCGCTGACCGCGTGTCCTGGATCGCATCCTCGAGGCGGCTACGGCTGATGCCGAAGGGCAGGATGCGCCGCTCGGGCCCGCCCGGGGCGACGGGGATCGGGCTGCGCTCGTCCTCGATCGGTCGCGCCGAGATCGCCTCGCCGGGCTCGGCGCGAAGCGGCTGACGTTCGACGCTCTCGACCTCGCCCGAGGCGTCGACGCGGCGCAGCTCGGCCTCGGCGTCAAAGCCGCGCAGCAGCGCGTCGACCGTCTTCGCTACGTCCTCGTGGACGGCGACCGCGGTAAACGACTGGATCTCGACGAGCGAGTCGAAGGTGGGCGGGTTGCGACGCTCGAGGATCGTCTTCTGCGTGCCGCGACGCCGCGCCTCCTCGTCGCCCAGGGTGACCGATTCGATGCCACCGATCAGGTCGGAGAGCGTCGGGTTCTGCATGAGGTTGGCCAGCGCGGTGCCGTGCGCGGTGCCGATCAGCTGCACGCCGCGCTCGGCGATGGTCCGAGACGCCTCCGCCTCGAGGCTGGTCCCGATCTCATCGATCACGATCACCTCAGGCGTGTGGTTCTCGACCGCCTCGATCATCACCTCGTGCTGCAGCTCCGGGCGCTGCACCTGCATGCGCCGCGCGCGACCGATGCCGCGGTGCGGGATGTCACCGTCACCGCCGATCTCGTTCGAGGTGTCGACCACGACGACGCGGCGATCGAGGTCGTCCGCAAGCGTCCTCGCCACGTCACGCAGCATCGTGGTCTTGCCGACGCCGGGTCGGCCCAGCAGCAGGATGCTGCGTCCCGACTCGACGAGGTCGCGAATGACCGACGAGGAGCCGGTGACGCTGCGGCCGACGCGGCAGGTCAGGCCGACGATGCGGCCTCGGCGGTTGCGAATGGCGGAGATACGATGGAGGGTGCGCGGCACGCCGGCGCGGTTGTCCTCGCCGAATTCGGAGATCTGGGCGACGACGTGCTCGATCTCCTGCTCCGTCACCTCGGCGGTGTCCAGCTGCTCCTCGCTGGATGTGTAGTGCGCCGTCGGGACGCGGCCGAGGTCGAGCACGACCTCGATCAACCCCGGGCGCGCGAGGGCATCCAACGCGGTGACGACACGCGCCGGCAACGCTGCGGTGAGCAGCGCGACCTCCTCCACCTCTTCGCGGTGGGCGTTGATCGGCTCCGGTTGGGCCTCATGCGCGGTCAAGCGAGCCTCGCGTTCACTGGCACGGCCGCAGCCTCTGCCACGGGCGTCGTGGTGCGGCGGGCGAGCAGCATGTACTCCTGCTGCGCGCGCATCCCCCGCCGTTCGAGGATGCACGCTTGCGGCGCATCTGTCTCGCATACCGAGATCACACGCTCCGCGTCGATCACCTCGGTCGCTGCATCGAGCAGGGCGTCGGTAGCCGCCTCCGCCTGGTCGGGGTCGACGAGGAGTTCGAGCTGGCCGCTCGCCGGGGCGCATCGCAGATGGCCGATCACCCGCCCTTCGTGCTCGGCGGCGAGCGCAATGCCCTGCCGCCCGAGCCAGCGGCGGCTCTGCAGCGAGGCCCATTCGCCGAGGGTCATCGCCATCAGCGCCCGCGTCTCAGCCGGGACGGAACGCATGTAGAGCTGAAACGCGGCGTGGTCATCCTCGTCGGATGCCGTGCGCACGGTGACGCCGGGGTATGCGCCGCCCGGTTCGAGGTAGTTGCAGCCCCAGAGCTGCTGTGCTGTGGCGGCGCGGAAGCCAGCGCGCACCGCAGCTCCGGCAGCAATCGTCGAGGGGGGTGCGCAGCAGTAAGCGGGTGACTTCCGCCTCGACGGCTGCGGAGGCGGCGCGTGAGAGCAGATCGACCAGCACCGGCGCCTCAGCGCTGACATCCGGAGGGGCATCGCCGGGTTGCACATGCTCGTCGCCCGCGTCGATCAGCGCGTCGATCTCCCATGCGCTCGCATCGCCCAGCTCACGGGCGGTGGCGATCCCGCGCACCTCGGGGCCCTCGACGCTGATCCAGGTACGGCGACCGAGGTGCAGCCACTGCTCGATGGCCGCGGAGAGCGGTCGGGGCGGTCGCTGTTCGTGCCCATCGCCGAGGCCCAGGTGCTCGCGCGTGACGGCCAGGTTCTCGCGCACCTGCCCGTCGAACGTGACGAGCGCGACCAGGTCGGTGGCACGGGGGGCGTGCGCGTCGGGCACTACTTGCCTCCCGCTGCCTCGGCCTCCGTCGCGGCGACGCGGGTCGCGTCGGTGGCCAGTTCGAGGAACAGCTGGTGCAGCCGCGTGTCGCCGGTCAGCTCAGGGTGGAAGGCCGTCGCCAGCATGTGGTTCTGACGCGCCGCCACGATGCGGCCGTCCGGAAGCGTCGAAAGCACCTCGACACCCTCGCCGGTGCTGGCGATCACGGGCGCGCGAATGAACACGCCGAGGACCGGCGGACCCTCGATGACAGCGATGTCGAGTTCGAGGTTGAACGAGTCGACCTGACGACCGAACGCGTTGCGCTCGATGCTGATGTCCATGACGCCGATCGGCGGCCGGTCGAGGTCCGGCACGTCGTTGGCCAGCATGATGGCGCCGGCGCAGGTGCCCCAGACCGGCAGGCCACCCTCGATGGCGGCACGCAGGGGCTCCATCAGGTCGAAGATCAGCAGCAGGCGCGCGATCGTCGTGCTCTCGCCGCCGGGGATGATCAGCGCATCGATGCGATCGAGCTGGTCGAGGGTGCGCACCTCGCTGGCCTCGACGCCGAGCGACGCGAGCACGTCCAGGTGCTCGGCGAAGTCGCCCTGCAGCGCGAGGACGCCGACGTGCAGGCTCACGTTCGAGGAGGTCATCGGATGCCCCGACTTCCGCTCCGGAGTGCGGTCAGCGGCTCAGTTACCGCGTCCGGCCAGCAGCTCCGCTGGCTCCATCGACGAGACCGCCTGGCCGCGCATCGGCTCCTCGAGCCCGCGAGAGGCCTCGACGATGACGCTGGCGTCGTTGAAGTGCGTGACGGCCTTGACGATGGCGATGGCGGTCTCCGGTGGGGACTCGGACTTAAAGATGCCGGAGCCCACGAACACCCCTTCCGCGCCGAGCTGCATCATCAGCGCCGCGTCGGCCGGCGTAGCCACGCCACCAGCGGAGAAGTTGACGACCGGCAACTTGCCCAGGCGCTTCACTTCCTGAACGAGCGCGAGCGGCGCCTGCAGGTCCTTGGCGGCGGTGGCCAGCTCGTCGTCGGGCATGTTCTGGAGGCGGCGGATGCCGCCCCAGAGTGCGCGCATGTGGCGCACGGCCTCGACGATGTCGCCGGTGCCGGCCTCGCCCTTGGTGCGGATCATCGCGGCGCCCTCGGCGATGCGCCGCAGCGCCTCACCCAGGTCGCGACAGCCGCAGACGAAGGGCACCGTGAACTGGTGCTTGTCGATGTGGTTGACCTCGTCGGCCGGTGTCAGCACCTCCGACTCGTCGACGTAGTCGACGCCGAGGGCCTGCAGCACCTGCGCCTCGACGAAGTGGCCGATGCGGGCCTTAGCCATCACCGGGATCGTGACGGTCTGCTGGATCTCCTCGATCGTTTCGACCGGGCTCATCCGCGCCACGCCACCGGCCGCGCGGATATCGGACGGCACGCGCTCCAGGGCCATGACAGCGACGGCGCCGGCCTCCTCGGCGATCTTGGCCTCGGTGGCCTTGGTGACGTCCATGATGACGCCGCCCTTGAGCATCTGCGCCAGGCCGGCCTTCGCGGTCCACGTACCGGTCTCGCCGGTCGCGCCGTTCTGTGCTCCGCTGCCGTTGGTGCTCGGTTCGCTCGTCATAATGCTCCTGCGACGCCGCCGCGAGTTACGTCGAGTAACCCCGCGCGAGGCCGTGAATTACCGCTTCGTACCGCCATTGTACGCGGTTAGCGCGGCTGCCTCGACGGGTCCAAGCGCCTCGCCACAGGGCCAATCGCGCCCTCGACTTGCCCGCGGTAGGCTCGACGCATGACGCAACGCCCGTTCGGCACGATCCCGAACCGCCGCTGGCTTGACGAGCACGAATTCAGCGGCGATCTGCTGTTCGGCCTGGTTTCCGACACGCATATCCCGGAGGCGCGGGCGACGCTCTTCGACGAGGTCTACGCCGCCTTCCGCGGGGTCGACCTGATCCTCCATGGCGGCGACATGCACGACATCGTCGTGCTCGACTGGCTCGAGGAGATCGCTCCCGTCCTCGGCGTCTGCGGGAACGGCGACGATGGGTCGAGCGGGCGCATGATCGCGCCGGATGACGAGCGGCTGCCGTACAACCAGCTGCTGCACGTCAATGGGCTCAAGGTCGGCATGACGCACGACTTCCCCGACCGTCCCTACGCGCGCACGGCCACCCTCGAGGAGCGCATGGACCGCCACTTCGGCGGACCGGTCGACATCGTGGTCGCGGGCGATACGCATGTGCCGGTCGTGACGAAGTGGGACGACGTGCTGATCGTCAACTCGGGATCGCCGACCTTCCCGCGCAACCTCAACACACAGCTGGGCACGATCGGGTTCATGCAGTTCCACGGCCGCGAGGTCGACGCCTGGATCGAGCAGCTGCACTAGCCCGCCGTTCCGGGCTCGCGGGTCCTCCCGATCGATCCTCTGACGAAGGTCTTACGATCCTCGGCGGTCTAACCGGGAACCCAGCGTTCCCGGCGGTCGTCTGACTCGCATCGCAGCGCCCGGGGTCGGGCGAGCGGTCGAGGAGGATGACGATGGCTGTTCGCAGGACTGAGAGCGCCACGCGCGGCACCGAACAACGCACCTACCGCACGATCTCACCCGCCTGCGCAGTTGGCCAGCGATGGTCGCGCTGCTGCTCGCGCTCGCGGTCGTGGCCGCCGCATGCGGCGGCGGGGACGACGACGACCGCGACACGCAGGGCTCGGCGGGCGGCGGATCCGCCCTCGGCTTCCCGTCCGAGGAGAGCGCCGACGCGAAATTCGACGATGGCCTGCTCGCCGCGGTCGCGCCAAGCGTAGTCAACGCCGGCGAGGGCGGCGGCGGCGGCGACTTCGCGAACATCGATTTCCTGGGCCGGCAGATCATCCGCAGCGCCTCGGTCGCACTCGAAGTGGACTCGGTCGCGGGCTCGTTTGACGAGGTCGAGACGATCGCCCTCGCGGCCGGTGGGTTCGTCGGAAGCTCCTCGTTCTTCGGCCACGACGAGGAGCGCAGCGCGCAGCTGACGCTTCGCATCCCCGCCGGCGAGTTCGGCGACGTGATGACGAAGCTGCGCGCGCTGGCCGTTGAAGTCACCTCGATCAGCACGAGCGCACAGGACGTGACCGAGGAGTTCACAGACATCGACGCCCAGCTATCGAACCTGCGGGCCGTCGAGGTGCGCTACCTCGAGCTGCTGGGCGAGGCTCGCGGCATCTCCGAAATCCTGCAGGTGCAGGACCGGATCGACGGCGTGCGGTTGCAGATCGACCGGCTCGAAGGCCGCACGCGCGTCCTCGAGGACCTGACCGACCTCGCCACGATCAGCGTGTCGCTGTCGCCCGTCCCTGCCGTAGCCGCGACTTCGGGTGGTTCCGGGCCGCTGGCAGCCGCCGGCGAGGCATGGCAGGCGTCGCTCAACTCGCTCGAAGCGGTCGCGACCGTCTTGCTGGTGGCGGTCGTCTACAGCTGGTGGCTGCTGCCCCTCGCGCTCGTGCTCGGCTTCATCGCGCTGCGGATGCACAGCCGCATCACGTTCGCGCGTGACGACCGAGGCGAGATCGCTTGATTTAGCGCGGCTCCCCGGCGTAGCGTCGGTCAGTACGACGCTCGCATATGCGGGCGTCGTTCCGTGATCGGATGCAGCGATGAACCGCAACATCATCGTGGCCATCATCTCGGCGGTTGTCGGGGTGGTCGCGCTGAGCCTCGCGCTGTTCGTCGCGGAGGATCCGGTGAGCCTCGGCTCGGCGCTGGGCGTCGTGCTGCTCACCAATGCCGCTGTGCGGCTGGGCATGGCGCGCCAGTAGCGCGCCGGAGGGGGCCGCCATGGCCGTCGATCCGCTCAAAGACATCGAGTCGTTCCTCGTCCCCGTCGACGGCACCGAGGCCGCCTACAGTGCGCTGGCCGTGGTCTGCGATCTCGCGCGCCAGACCAAGGCGCGCGTCAACGCCCTGCACGTGATCGAGGTTCCGCGCTCGCTGCCGCTCGAGTCGGACATGCCGGACGCCGCGCTGCGCGGCGAGCGCATCCTCGAGCGGGCCGAAGCCGTCGGGCAGGAGCACAAGGTCACCGTCGACGCCGACCTGCTGCAGGCGCGCCAGGCGGGGCATGCCGTCGTCGACGAAGCGGTCGATCGAGGCGTGGATGCGATCGTGGCGGGGCTGGACTACCATCGCCCGTACGGGCGCTTCGAGCTGGGCCGGCTTCCTCAGTACGTGATGGAACACTCGCCGGCGCAGGTCTGGCTGCTGCGCTATCCGACCGAGGAGCGCAACGCGACGAATGGTCGCGGCTCCTCGGCCGACGGTTAACGGCCGCCGGCGGGTAGAGGGGCGGGCACGATGCAGGTCGTGATCATGGGCTGCGGGCGCGTCGGCGCCAGCGTCGCTACCCGCCTCGACCGCGCGGGACACGATGTCACGATCCTCGATACGGACGCCTACGCCTTCGACCGCTACCTGCCGGACGACTACTCCGGTGAGCACATCGAGGGTTCGGGCGTAGACGACCGCGTCCTCGGCCGTGCCGGGATCGTCGACGCCGACGTCTTCATCGCACTGACCGGCGGCGACAACCGCAACCTGCTCGCCTCGCAGAAGGCGAAGGAGATCTACGGTGTGCGTCACGCCGTGTCGAGGGTGAAAGACCCGCTGCGCGCCGAGCTCTTCGAACGCCTCGGGCTCCGCACGTACAGTCCGACGACCTTCGGCGCCGAGCTGGCACTCGAGGCCATCTTCGAGTCGGCGGAAGGTTCCTCGGCGGCTGACAACGGCAGCACCGCCACCGCGGACGGCGAGGCCTAAGGTGTACATCATCGTCGTCGGCGGGGGCATCGTCGGGTACGGCCTCGCCCTCGAATTGCAGGCGCTGCCCGACCACGAGGTCACGATCGTCGAGCGTTCCGAGTCGAGGGCGCGCGAGCTGCGCGATGAGTTGGGCGAGATGATCGCCCTCGGCGATGGCTGTGAGATTTCGTTCCTGGAGTCGGTCGGCGCACAGCGCTGCGACCTGTTGATCGCGGTCACCGCCGACGATGGCGCGAACCTCGTCGCCTGCCAGGTGGCCAAGCACTGGTTCGACGTCGACCGCACGATCGCGCGGGTCAACGATCCGAGGAACCACGAGCTGTTCACCCGCCTGGGCATCGACAGCACGGTCTCCGCCTCGTCCGCGATCATGTCGCAGATCGAGACGGAGTTGCCGGAGCACACGGTCGTGCCGCTGATGAATCTCCATGCCTCGGGGATGCGCATCGTCGACCTGCACCTGCAAGAGGGCGCGCCGGCGGCGGGGAAGACCCTCACCGAGGTGAACATGCCGCCCGGCTCGCTGATCTCGCTCGTCGTCAGCGAGGACGGCACAGCGAGGGTGCCCGACTCTTCGACGGTCCTCAAGGCCGGCGACGAGGTGATCGCGGTGCTGCCCGAGGGCGCGGAGGTGCTGATGCAGGAGCTGGTAACGGGCACCCCGACCGGCGATCCCACGCGGGCGGCCAGCGGTGCCGGCAGCCCCGCTGCCGGAGGCGATCGCGGGTGAGCCCGCAGCGCATCGCCCACCTCGGCCCCCGCGCGACGAACACCGAGGCGGCGGCCGTCCGTTTCGACCCCGAGGCGGAGCTGCTCCCGGTCGCGAACGTGGCGGCGGCGGTTCGCGAAGTCGAGGCGGGGGCGGCAGACCTGGCGATGGTCGCCGCTGAGAACTCGATCGACGGCGCCGTCCGCGAGACGCTCGACCAGTTGATGCGCTCTGACCTCGATCTCATGATCAACGCCGAGCTGGTGCTGCCGATCCGGCACGTCCTGGTCGGCGCACCGGGTATCGACCCGCGTGCCGCCGAGCGCGTCTACTCGCACCCGCAGGCCCTTGCACAGTGTCGCGAGCACCTCCGTACGCTCGCTCCGAACGCCGAGCACGTTGCAGCGCTCTCCACGACCGCCGGCATCGAGGCGGCGATCGCCGAGGTGGGTGCACTCGGCGTCGGTCCGCCGATCGCGGCCGAGTTCTACGGCGGCGAGGTCTACGCCGACGACATCGGCGACGTGCCGCACAACGTGTCGCGCTTCCTCGTCCTCGGCGCCGAGGACCATGGACCGACCGGCGACGACAAGACGTCGCTCGCGTTCACCACCGAGCATGACCGCTCCGGCTCGCTGGTCGAGGTCCTCGAGCTGTTCTCCTCGCGCGAGGTGAACCTGACGCACATCGAGTCGCGCCCCACGCGTGAGCAGCTGGGCACGTACGTGTTCCTGGTCGACGTGCAGGGTCATCGCACCGACCGAGGCGTCGCGGAGGCCCTCCAGGCGGCGCGCGAAGTCACCTCGTGGTTCCGCGTGCTGGGGTCGTATCCTCGTTGGACCGCCGAGGCCTGAGCGCCAGTACGCACGCAATCGCGAAGCAGGGACCGATGCCCGAGATACCGGACCTCGAAGCCATCCGCCACTACCTGATGCCCCGGCTCAAGGGCCTCACGGTGACCTCGACCGATGCGCCGATCCCGTGGCTGATCCGCTCCGGCTCGGCCGAACTCGAGACGCTCGAAGGCCATCAGTTCGGAGAGATCCACCGCCTCGGCAAGTTCCTCCTGTTTTTCGTCGACGATGGCCGGCTGCTGGTGATCAACCCGATGCTGACCGGGCGTTTCCACTGGGTGGAGGCCGGCGCGAAGAAGCCGGGTCGCCTCGGCGTGGTGATCGGTTTCGACGACGGCCACGAGCTCCGGTACTCCGACATGCGGCGTATGGGTCGCTGGTACCTCGTGCCCGCCGACGGCATCGACGGCGTGCCGCAGATCGCGAAGCTCGGACCGGACGCGCTTGCGATCGAACGCGACGACTTCGTCGAGCGCGCACGGAAACGTCGCGGCCAGATCAAGAACACGCTGACCAACCAGGAGTTCCTTGCGGGCATCGGCAACGCCTACTCCGACGAGATCCTGTGGGAGGCGCAGCTGCACCCGCATCGCAAAGGCTCGACATTCGAGGACGAGGACCGCGAGCGGCTGTTCGACGCGATCCACACCGTCATGGAGGAGTCGATCCAGATCGTGGACGAGACGGTGCAGGACGAGGGTCTTGGCAAGAAGGAGGAGTGGCGGCAGCACCTCAAAGTGCATCGCCAGGGCGGCGAGGCGTGTCCGCGCTGCGGTTCCGAGATCAATGCGCAGGTGCGGAGCGGCAGCGAGACCAACTACTGCGTCACTTGCCAGCCATTGTTCGATTGATGACACAGATGCGCCGCCGCAAGCAGCAGGCCCTCGGGCGTGAACAGGAGAGCGAGGAGCCTCGATGAAGGTGATCGGCAAGGACATCGGCACGACGCTCGACGCGCTGTACGAGGAGCTGGCGAGTCGAGTGCGCATTGAGGCTGAACGCGAACTCAGCGTCGATGCCTTCGAGGGCGGCGCGTTCTCGAACGTGTCGTGGCGTGCCGAAGGCGTCGTGATTTCACTGCACAACGGCGTGCCGACGCACGCGCTACCGCACGTCTTCGGCGTCGCGCTCCAACACGTGCGTCAGCGCATCGATCGCTATCCGGCCGTGCGTCGCAGCGCTCGGCCGGACCCGGAAGGTGGCACGCTGATCCGGACCGCCCTGCGCGAGTTGATACTGGCGCCGGAGGCCGAACTGCAGCTCGAGCGGTACGAGCTCGAGACATCGTGGGAGGTGGAGCAGCGCCACGCCGGTTACAAGGAGCTGCTGCGCGACGCCGAGGACTCCTGGAACGACGTAGGCACCCCGGGGAACGCCTTCGCGTCGTTGCAGTACGCCCGCTTTGCCATCGACCATCCGGCCGACCTGTGGGAGTCGCTGCGCGACCAGACGGTGGAGCGCATCCCTGCCGTCGCGGAGAACGGCGAGGGCGTGCTGCAGGTGGTGCGACAGACGGGCTGGGCGACCCCCGGCGCCTGCCTGCAGAGCCTGGTCGCGGCGCGCGATGAGCTGAGCCTGATGAACTACGCCCTGATCGAGGACCGTCGCTCCGGCGAGCTGGGATAGCAGCCGCTCCGGACCGTGCGCGCGTCAGCCCGCCGCTACGCCCTCGCTGGCGACGGCTGCTGGGCGGCGGCGGCGCATCCAGCCCAGGAGGAACGGGCTCCACTCGGCGTAGCGATCGAGGTAGCGCGCGAACAGATCAGCTGCGCTCGCGATCGGGGTCGCCGGGTGGGTCAGCAGGCGCATCTTCGCCTCGTTCGGAGTACGGCCGCCTTTGCGGTGGTTGCAGTTGCGGCAGGCGGCGACCAGGTTGCCCCAGTCGTGCTCGCCGCCGCGGTGCTTCGGCACCACATGGTCGAGCGTCAGGTCGCCGCCGCGACGGCCGCAATACTGGCAGCGCTGGCGGTCACGCGCAAACACCTCGCGACGGGTGAGGCGAGGCCTCGGCAGCGGGCGCTTTACGTAGTGGTTGAGGCGGATCACCGAGGGTGTCTCGTACTCGCGTAGTTCCGCGGCGCGGATCGGGTCGGGGCCGCGCTCGAGCAGCTCCGCCTTACCGTGAAAGACCAGCACGAACGCGCGCCTGACGGAGCAGACGTTGAGCGGTTCGTAGTTCTGATTCAGCACCAACGCGCGGCGCTGGACGGCCGTCGTCATCCACACCTCAGCTCTGCCGAGCGAGTGTAGCTGATTCAGTTGTGCGCATCGTGAGGCCGCGGGTGCGCGTTGAGGCGGTCAGCTGCCCTCTGCGGGCTCCTCGCCGGTTAGCTCGACGCCTTCCAGGTTGACGCGCCGACGCCACTCCTGCAGCTGTGCCAGCGCATTGTCGAACTCGCCGGGCAGCGCAACCTCGGCGACGGGTGCGTCGTCGAGGAAGAGCGGCGCGATCTCTGACTCGTCGACGGCGGTGGCGATCTCATCGGACGGCGGGTAGACCGCGACGAGGAACAACGCCACCTGGATCACGATCAGCCCTTTGACGAACCCGAAGGCGGCTCCGCTGAGGTGGTCGAACGGGCCGAGCAGCAGCAGCGCCGCCACACGCCGCGCCGCGAGGGCGATCAGCTGCCCGAGCACGACGATTCCCGCGAAGATGGCCACGAACGAGGCGATGTTGCGCCAGGTATCGCTCTCGATCAGGAATTCGATGCTCTCTGCGAGGTCGCGATAGAACAACCCAGCGAGCACGACGCCGAGTACCACGGACAACAGGGAGGAGATCTCCCAGATCAGGCCGTTCGCGAACGCGCGGAACGTGAACCACGCCACGACGCCCACGATCAGCAGGTCGATCCAGTGCATGCGCCCGAGTCGATCCACCCCGCCCGCAGCAACCATCGTACCCGCTGCTGCGCGGAATGCTTGTGGGCTATTCGGTGAACCCGAGCTCACGCTCACGCATGGAGACATAGCGCCCGTGGCCGATCACGACGTGATCCAGCACGCGCACGTCGAGCAGCGCCCCCGCCTCGACGACCGCCGAGGTGAAATCGATGTCGCTGCGGCTCGGCGTCGGGTCACCGCTCGGGTGGTTGTGGGCGAGCGCAATGGCCGTGCCGTCCTGCCGGATCACCTCGCGGAACATCTCCGCGACGCGGCCACCGGCGGTGTTGGCGGAGCCGCGGTAGACGGTGGCCTGCGTGAGGACATGATTGCGCGTGTCGAGCACCAGGACGCGCAACTCCTCCTGCTCGAGCAGCTCCATTTCGGGCAGCAGCAGCTTCGCGATGTCGGAGGGGCTGCTCACCGCCGGCCGCAACACCTCGCCTTCCATCGCCATGCGCCGGCCCAGCTCGAAGGCCGCGCCGATCGTCGCCGCCTTCGCCGGTCCCATGCCGTGCGCCTCTGACAGCGTGGCGAGGTCGGTCGAGGCGAGGCCACGCAGCCGCTCCTCGTCCGGCATCTCCGCGACGCGGACGCGGTAGGGGGCATGCTCCTCGGGCGCGGCGTACATCGGATGGTTCGGCGCCGGGTCTGTGGTCACCGCTGGGGCGTCAGTCCGCGCTCGAAGCTTCGGCGCCACGGTGCAGCGTGACGACGAGGTTCGTATGTGGCCAGTGCTCGATCGTGACGGGCTGACCCGCCTCGATCAGCATCGACGTGTCGACTCGGATCTCAAACACCCGTCCGTTGAGCAGGAGATATCCAGTGCGCCCGAAGACCAGGAACTTCGATTTGACCCAGACGCGCTCGGTCGGCCCCGCGGAACGGATGGGCGTCGCGCGCAGGTCACGAAGGGCCGCCACCGCCTCGAAGCTCAGCGCGAACGCGATGATGCCGAGCACCCCACTGCCGAGCACCGCGCCGATATTGCCGGCGATCAGCGAGTTGAACGCGAACAAGAAGGCGAAGATCGAGGCGACGGCGAGCGGCGTGAAGATGAGGGCACGCCGGTAGATGCCCGCGCGCTGACCGAGGTTCTCTTCGAGCAGATCGTCTTGCTCGCGCTGGAGTCGCCGGTACTCCTCTTCCGATTGGGAACGGCTGGTCATTGCGTCGGGATCTCGAGCTCCTGGCCCACGAAGATCTGCGTCGGGTCGGGGATGTCATTGACCTCCGCGATCTCGTCCGTGAACTCGGTGAGATCGCGACCCGCGGGCAGGAACCGCTCGGCGATCAGGAAGAGCGAGTCGCCGCTCTCGACGATATAGGTCTCGAACGTGGCCTCGGGCGTCGCCGTCGGCGTGGCGGCGGCTGTTGCTGTGGCCGTCGGCGTTGCGGTGGGCGTCGAGGTGGCTATCGGCGTTGGCGATGCCGTCGGCGCCGGCGTGACCTCGACGGTGGGCGTTGGGGTGGGCGGTGTAAATCCGGCCAGGGGCGCGGGCGGCGCGTCGCGGTCGGCGCCGGCGGGCGGCAGCACCAGCAGCCAGACGGCGAAGACGGAGCCGATCAGCAGCGCGAGGATGGAGCCGCGGTAGATCTGGTACGAGGGCAGGGCGAGCGTAGGGTCCTGGCAGCGGTCGCAGAGCGCCTCGCCATGGTCGTCGCAGTACAACGCTCCGCAGCGTGGGCACTCCTGGGTGGCATCAAGCTCACACGCGTAGCACTGCACGCGGGTGAGGTTATCACCCCCAACCCTGGCTGCGTCGCACGCTCACCACGGACGTGGATCAGCGCGTCCCGCGTTCGAGAGAAATGGAACGAGGGCGTCGCGTGACGCCCTCGTTCGCTGCGATGTCGGCCCAACGGGCGGAGCGGACAACGAAGGGACCGCCCGATGCGCCGCCGCGGGTGCTGGCTACTGGACCTCGACGGTGGCGCCGGCCTCCTCGAGCTTGGTCTTGGCGGCCTCCGCCTCGTCCTTGTCCACGTCCTCCTTGATCGGCTTGGGCGCGGCCTCGACGAGATCCTTGGCGTCCTTCAGGCCCAACGAGGTGAGCTCGCGGACGGCCTTGATGACGTTGATCTTGTTGGCGCCGAAGTCCTGGAGCACGACGGTGAACTCCGTCTGCTCCTCGACGGCGGCTGCGCCAGCGTCGGCACCGGCGGCCATAGCCATGGCGACCGGCGCCGCGGCGGTCACGCCGAACTCCTCCTCGATCGCGCTGTTGAGGTCGCGCAGCTCGAGGATCGTCATGCCCTTAATGATGTCGAGGGTCTCTTCTACCTTGGTCATGTGGCTCCTCCACCCAGCCGCCCGCTGACGGCACCTGCCCGGGGGCAGTTCAATCTCGGTTGTTGACGCCTATCCGGCGTCGTCCGCCTTCGCCTCTTCGTCGCTCTCAGTCTCGGCCGGCGCCTCGGTCTCCGCCGGTTCATCGACGGTCGCCTCCTCGGCGGGCGCGTCGTCCGAGGGCTCTTCGGCCGCTGGCTCCTCGGCGGCCGCCTCCTCGGCGGGCGCGTCCGAAGGCTCGTCGGTCGCCGCCGCCTCGTCCGAAGACTCCTCCGCCGCAGGGCCCTCGGTCGTGTCGTCCGCCGCCGGCTCCTCGGTCGTCTCTTCCGCCTCGGGCGTTGCGTCGGCGGTCGCCTCTGGAGCGGCGCTCTCGCCCTGCTCCTCGAGCTGTGCCGCTCGCGCCTCCACGAGCCCGACGAAGTCGCGGGTGGTGGCGTCGAGGAGCATCATCAGTTCGCGGACCTTGGCGACGAGCCCGCCGGCGATGCGCGCCAGCAGCTCGTCACGCGGCGGCACGGTGGCCAGATCCTGGACGTATGCCGCGTCGACCAGCTCGCCGCTGACGACGGCGTTTCGAATCTCCATCGGCGTGCCGGGTGTGTCGTCGATGTACTTGGCGATGCCGCGTGCGGCGTCGACCGGCTCGTCAAAGCCGACCACGAGGGCGGTCGGGCCGTCCGCCAGCTCGGCAAACACCTCGGCGTCGGCGTTGGTGGCGGCGATGCGCAGCAGCGTGTTCTTGACGACGCGCAGGTGGGCGCCCTCCGCGAGGAGTCGACGGCGCAGCGCGATCTGCTCGCCGACCGGCACACCGGTGACGGAGGTCGCAATGGCGATCTCGGCCTGCTGCAGGAGCTCGGTCAGTTCGGCGACCAGCTGCTCCTTGCGGGGCGTCGGCATTCGGCATCCTCCCGGGCGCGAAAAAGCGCCCTCACGGCCAGAGTGAGGGCGCGACCACACGGTCGCGGGAGGCGTTCGATCCCTCGCCTGTGCAGGCGGCCGGCCTCGGCCATTCTCGCCGGTACCTCGAATGCCCCATGGGGCGCTCTGAGGAGCGGCGACCTGCGGTCTCTGGCGTCGTTCCAGTGTGACGGCCGCGGACCCTGCGGTCCAGTTTCCGAGGCCGGCGTCGCTCTCGGCGCTAGACCCCTGCCTCGGCGTTGAGCGTCGCCACGTCGACCTGCACGCCCGGACCCATCGTCGAGGCCAGGGTCGCGCTGCGGATCATCTGGCCCTTGCCCCCGCTGGGGCGCGCCTTGCTGATCTCGCCGTAGAGCGCCGACAGGTTGTCCGTCAGTTGCTCTTGACTGAACGAGGCCTTGCCGACGGTGACGTGAATGACGTTCGAGCGGTCTAGCCGGAAGTCGACCCGACCCGCCTTCGCCTCGTTCACCCCGCGGCTGATGTCCTCCGCGGCCAGCACGGTGTTGTTCCGGGGGTTGGGCATGAGCCCTCGCGGGCCGAGCACGCGGCCGAGGGCACCGACCTTGCCCATCAGCTCCCGCTGCGCGAGCGCGACATCGAAGTCGGTGAACCCACCCTGGACGCGCTCGATCAGCTCGTCGCTGCCCACCTCGTCGGCGCCGGCCTCGATCGCTGCGTTCGCTGCCTCGCCTTCGGCGAAGACCGCGACGCGCACGTCCTTGCCGACGCCGTGCGGCAGCACGACGGAGCCACGGACCGTCTGGTCAGCGTGGCGGCCGTCGAGGCCGGTCTTGAGGTGCAGCTCCACGGTCTCGTCGAACTTGGCGGTCGCGTTTTGCTTGACGAGCCCGATGGCCTCGCTCACCGCATATTGCTTCATGCGGTCGACGTCCTCGCGTGCCTCGCGGGTGCGCTTGCCGAGCTTGCTCATCCCTGCACCTCGATCCCCATTGAGCGCGCGGTGCCTTCGACGATGAGCATCGCCTGCTCGATGTCGGTGGTGTTCAGGTCGATCAGCTTGATCTCGGCGATCTGCCGGACCTGCGCCCTCGACACCTGACCGGCGACTTCCTGGAGCTGGTGCGATGCGCCCTTGTCGACGCCCGCCGCCTTGCGCAGCAGGTCTGAGGCCGGCGGTGTCTTCGTGATGAAGCTGAACGACCGGTCTTCGTAGATCGTGACCACGGCGGGGATGATCTGCCCGGCCTGGGCCCTCGTCTGCTCGTTGTATGCCTTGCAGAAGTCCATGATGTTGATGCCGTGCGGCCCCAGAGCGGTTCCCACCGGCGGCGCAGGGTTCGCCTGCCCGGCGGGGATCTGGAGTTTGAGCACGGTGCGGACCTTCTTTGCCATCCGTCACCTCCTCGCGTCGAGGGCGGGCGCACCCGCCTCGAGGCTCCCTCTCCGCTCACGCCGCGGTGGCGTCACGCAGAGGTACACACGCCGGCCATCGAGGCCGGTTCGTCTACTGCTTTTCGACCTGCAGGAAGTCGAGCTCGACCGGGGTCTCCCGCCCGAACATCGACACCATGACGCGCACGCGGCCCTTGTCGAGGTCGATGTTGTCGACGGTGCCGATCATGTCGGAGAACGGTCCGTCGGTGACCAGCACCGACTCGCCGATCGCGAACCCGACGTTGATGCGCGGCTGCGCGGTCTTCATCTGGCGCAGGATCTGGTCCACCTCGGCGTCCGCCAGCGGCGTCGGCTTGGCGCGCTCATCGACGGAGGCGCCGGCGAAGCCGGTGACGCCGGGCGTGTTGCGCACGACGTACCAGGAGTCGTCGCCCATGTGCATCTGGACGAAGACGTAGCCGGGGAAGAGCTTCTTCGAGACGGTCTTACGCTGCCCGTCCTTGATCTCGATCTCGTCCTCGGTGGGGACGACGACCTGGAAGATCGCGCCCTCCATGTCCATCGTCTTCACACGCTGGTCGAGGTTGGTCTTCACCTTGTTTTCGTAGCCGGAGTAGGTCTGCACGATGTACCAGGCGCGGCCGTCATCGAGGTCGGCGAGCGCCGCCTCAGCGTCGGGGGCGTCGGTCTCGGGCGCGTCGAGGTCCGTCGCGTCGTTAGTGACGTCGTCGGTCATGACCTCGGCTCCTCACTGACGGCGGCTGACTTGCGCCGTCGTCCGCTGGCTAGTTGTTCAGGATGGTGTTCTCGATGAACCAGCCGAAGCCCACGTCGGCCGTTCCCAGGAACGCCCCGATCACCAGCGAGACGATGATGACTACGACCGTGAGGTAGCCGACCTCGCCACGGCTGGGCCACGTGACGCGGCGCAGCTCGTTGATGATGTCGGTGGCCCAACGGGGCTTGAAGATCGAACCGCCGCCGCGCGCGGCCTCGGGCGTCTGGCTGCCACTGAGCCCGGCCTGTTGGGCGCGGTTACGTGGCGACTGCTGACGCTGCCGTCGCTGCCGTCGCTCAGCTCGTGCCTGCGCTCGTCGCGCTTCGCGGCCCATCTGCCCCTCCCGAGGGTCTACTGCCCGCCGGCCGCGCCTATCAGCGCCGCCGGCGACATCGGATCTGCGTGCGTTGTGCGTTAGCGCGTCTCTCGATGCGGCTGGTGGGCGCGGCAGCGCGGGCAGAACTTGCGCAGCTCGATCCGGTCCGGATCGTTCCGCTTGTTCTTCTTCGTATGGTACGTCCGTGACTGGCACTCCGTGCAGGCCAGCGTGATCGCGTCGCGATCTCCCTTAGCCATCGGACTCTCCTTTCACGAACGCTTTGCTCTACGCCGCTGGAGCGGCGTGCCCCGCTCCTCGACGTTACTCGAGGATCTCGGTGACGACGCCGGAGCCAACGGTGCGGCCACCCTCGCGGATGGCGAAGCGCAGGCCGGACTCGATCGCGATCGGGGCGATCAACTCGATCTCCATCGTGATGTTGTCGCCGGGCATCACCATCTCCGTGCCGTCCGGCAGCATGGCCGTGCCGGTGACATCGGTGGTGCGGACGTAGAACTGCGGGCGGTAGCCGGTGAAGAACGGCGTGTGACGGCCGCCCTCCTCCTTGTTCAGCACGTAGACCTCACCCTTGAACTTGGTGTGCGGGGTGATCGATCCGGGCGCCGCCAGGACCTGGCCGCGCTCGACATCGCTTCGTTCCACGCCGCGGACGAGCGCGCCGATGTTGTCGCCGGCCTCGCCGGACGAGAGGGACTTGTTGAACATCTCGACACCGGTGACGGTCGTGGACTCCGTCTCCTTGAGGCCGACGATCTCGACCTCCGAGCCGACGTTGATGGTGCCACGCTCGATGCGACCGGTGACGACGGTGCCACGACCCTTGATGCCGAAGACGTCCTCGACAGCCATCAGGAACGGCTGGTCGACCGCGCGCTCCGGCTGCGGGATGTAGGTGTCCACCGCCTCCAGGAGCTCGTTGATCGAGGCGTATGCCTCGTCCGCCGTGTCCTCCGACTCGGACTCCAGCGCAGCGAGGGCGGCGCCACGGATGATCGGCGTGTTGTCGCCGTCGAAGCCGTACTCGTCAAGCAGCTCACGCATCTCCAGCTCGACCAGCTCGAGCAGCTCCTCGTCGTCCATGAGGTCGACCTTGTTCAGGTAGACCACGATCGAGGGCACCTCGACCTGGCGTGCGAGGAGCAAGTGCTCGCGGGTCTGCGGCATAGGGCCGTCTGGGGCGGCCACCACGAGGATGGCGCCGTCCATCTGGGCTGCGCCGGTGATCATGTTCTTGATGTAGTCGGCGTGACCGGGGCAGTCGACGTGTGCGTAATGCCGTTTCTCGGTCTCATACTCGACGTGCGCGATCGCGATCGTGATCCCGCGCTCTTTCTCCTCCGGCGCGTTGTCGATCGAATCGAATGCGCTGAAGTCAGCCATCCCCTTCAGCGATTGCACCTTCGTGATCGCTGCGGTCAGGGTCGTCTTCCCATGGTCGACGTGACCAATGGTGCCGACGTTGGCGTGCGGCTTGGTGCGCTCGAAGACACCCTTCGACATTAACTCGTCTCCTCTGTCCTCAGCGCCTCGCATCTGTGCGCGGGACGCCGTCTGGCTCGTCTTCTACAGACGATGCTCGTCTGCTAATTATCACTCGGTTTGGGCTTCTGTGCTCTTCCGTCTGGGCTCTTTCGCCTGTTGTGTTCCAGCGCTGGCCGTCGCTGCCGCCCTGTCCGTCCGTGCCTGGTGGTGGAGCCCTGAATGAGACTTGAACTCATGACCTCGTTCTTACCAAGAACGCGCTCTACCACTGAGCTATCAGGGCCCGTGCTCCTCGACGGTCGGACCGTCGAGGCGGTTGTTCTGGTGCACGGGGCAGGATTCGAACCTGCGTAGCCGTTAGGCGGCGGATTTACAGTCCGCTGGAATTAACCACTCTCCCACCCGTGCATTCGCATCGGTTGCTCTCTGTCGCACCGCGACCGGCGGCAGCGGCCGTCGGACCCTCTCTCGGACGCCGCGGAGCACTGGCTCTGGCCGTCCGGCTTGCGCCTCTGGCTTCGCCGCTCGCCCCGTCCGTGCTTCGGGAATGGAGCCCGAGAGGGGATTCGAACCCACTAACCTGCCGATTACAAATCGGCTGCGCTGCCATTGCGCCACTCGGGCTTGCTACCAGCCTAGGGCCTTCGGTCAGGCTGTCGCCTGCTTCAGGCCAGCTGACGGCCCGGCGGACACACCATCGGCGAGTCGCCACAGAGAAACGCCGCACTCCGTCACCGTGGAGCGCGACCGATCCAGTATAGGTCCGCGATTTGGCCATGATCAACGCGTGACGCCCGCCTCGGTTGCACCGCCCAGGGCTCAGCGCTGCGCACTCCAACGCGTCCCCTCGGCCGTGTCCTGCAGCACGACGCCGAGGGCTGCGAGGTCGTCGCGAATGCGGTCCGAGAGGGCGAAGTCGCGCTCCGATCGGGCAGCCTCGCGACGTTCGATCAGCGCCTCGATGGTGTGGTCGATGTCCTTGCCGCTGCACGCGACCTCGAGCTCCGACGCGAGCTTAGAGATGGCGGCGCCATCGAGGAGCCCCGCGGCGTCCGAGGCGGGATCATCGAGGCGCAGGCCAAGCACGCCGGCCAGCTCACGGAAGCGCACCTGCGCAGCCTCGATCGACGCGCCGGTCGACAGGCCGCGTTCGCTGTTGATGGCCCGCGCATAACCGAACAGCCCTGCCAGCGCGCGCGGCGTCGAGAGGTCGTCCTCCATCGACTCGACGAACTCGCCGGCGAAGTCGGTCGCGACCGCCGCGCCGAAGTCGTGGACGTCTGCGCTTGCCTCCGGCGGTGGCAGCAGCGCGTTGCGCAGCCGCTCGATACCGGCGGAGGCGGCGTCCATCGCTTCGTCGGTGAGGTTGTTGACCGAGCGGTACTGGCTGTTCAGCACGAACAGCCGGATGGCGTCAGGCCCCCAGCGCTCGAGGGCGTCCTCGACGGTGACCACGTTGCCGGTCGACTTGGACATCTTCTCGTGGTTGCGCTGGATCATCCCGTTGTGCACCCAGAGGCGCGCGAATGCCTCGGCGGCGTCGGGGGGCGCGGCCGCCTCCGCCTGCGCGATCTCGTTCTCGTGGTGCGGGAAGACGAGGTCGCTGCCGCCGCCGTGGATGTCGAATGCCTGCCCGAGGTAGCGCTGGGCCATGGCGGAGCACTCGATGTGCCAGCCCGGCCGTCCCTCGCCCCAGGGCGCGGGCCAGGAGGGCTCGCCCGGCTTGTGCGCCTTCCACAGCGCGAAGTCCAGCGGGAACTCCTTACCCTCGCCGGGCTCGAAACGCGTGCCGCTGCGCAGATCCTCGATGTTGCGGTGGGCCAGCTTCCCGTAGTCCTCCTTGGCGCGCACGCGGAAGTAGACGTCACCTTCGGCCGTGGGATACGCGTAGCCATGCTCGATGATCTGCTCGATCGTCGCGATGATGTTGTCGATCTCCAGCGTCACACGCGGCCGCACGTCCGGGCTCAGTAGTCCGAGCGCGTCCTGTTCCCGCTCCCAGGCGTCGATGTTGGCAGCAGCGAGCTCGATCGGGTCGCGGCCGAGCTCTGCGCCGCGTTCGATCAGCTTGTCGTCGATGTCGGTGTAGTTGGAGACCCAGGTCACCTCGTAGCCGCCGGCGGGGTTGCCGGTCCAGCGCAGGTAGCGCACGAGCACGTCGTAGACGATCAACGACATCGCGTGGCCGACGTGGGCGGAGTCGTACGGCGTGACGCCGCAGACGTAGATGCCGACATGTCCGTCGGCGGGGGTCAGCTCGTCCAGGTCACCCGTCAGTGTGTTCAGCAGCCTCACGAGGTACGTCGCTCCTCGTCCTCTCGTGTGGGCTCGTCGTCTGCGGGTGTACCTCGCGGGAAGCGTGCGGGAGCGGGCGGCTCCGGACCCTCCTCGACGAACGAGCCTTCGGCGGTGGCTCGCTCGAGGGCCTGCACGCGGCGTTCGAGCTCGTCGATGCGGTCCCACTCCGGGTCGGGCAGACGCTCGACGGTGTCGTTGTCCTCGTTCGTGAAGGCGATGACGTGGCCGGGGACGCCCACCACCGTGGCGTTCGGCGGCACGCTGGAGACGACGACGGACCCGGCGCCGATCTTCGAGGAGCGACCGATCGTGACGGCGCCGATGATCTTGGCTCCGGCGCCGACGAGCACATGGTCCTCGAGCGTCGGGTGTCGCTTCTCGTGCCGCGTCGAGGTGCCGCCCAACGTGACCCCCTGCATGATGTGGCAGTGGTCCCCGATGATCGTGGTCTCGCCGATCACGATCCCCATCCCGTGGTCGATGAAGAGGCAATGCCCGATTTGCGCGCTCGGGTGGATCTCGATGCCTGTGAACATGCGGTTGAGGTGCGAGATCAGCCGCGGCAGCATCGGAATGCCCAGCCGGTCCAGCCGGTGCGTGAAGCGGTGGATGATCAGCGCGTGCACACCGGGGTACGTCAGGAGCACCTCGAACGTCCCGCGCGCGGCAGGGTCACGCTCTTGCGCGGCGGAGATGTCTTCGCGAATGCGTGTCAGCCAGCCCATGACTGGTTCCGTCTCTACGACCGCCCTCGGCAGGGTCGGTTCTGGCGTCTGTCGTGATCGTCGGTTGGGTGTGGGGGCCTGTTGACCGAGGGGTCAGCGCCCCGTGGGACAGGTGCAACGGCAGCACGCGCAGAGCGCAAGATCGCTCGTGTCAGCGAGGGGCGTGCGTCGCCTCGGTGGGGTGTTCAGTGTCGGCATGCCGTCCATGTTACGGGATGAGGGGCATGTTACGGGATGTCTGCGGGAGCGGTGCGCTACGCCTCGTCCTCCACGAGCGCGACGGCGAGCGCGGCGATCGCATCGCCGGCGCCGATGGCGCCCAGGCCCTCCGCGGTCGTGGCCTTCACGTTGACCGCGCCGGGTTCGAGGTCGAGCGTGCGCGCGATGACCTCACGCATCGCCGGGATGTGCTCGGCGAGGCGCGGGCGCTCGGCGATCACCGTGGCGTCGAGGTTGACGACGCGGTAGCCGCGCGCAGCGACCAGACGGAACGCGCGCTGGAGCAGCTCACGGCTGTCGATCCCGGCGGTGTCCTCCGCGCCCGGTGGGAAGTGCTGGCCGATATCGCCCGCGCCCGCCGCTCCCAGGATCGCGTCGATCACCGCGTGGATCAGCGCGTCACCGTCGCTGTGGCCTCGCAGCTGGGGTGCGCCCTCGATCGTGACGCCGCCGAGGCGGAGCGCGGTATCGCTCTCGCCGTCGGCGCGGAAGGGGTGGATGTCGTAGCCCTGTCCGATGCGCATCAGGAGCCGTTCCCTTCCGCCTTGAGCGCGGCCAGCAGCGCTCGCGCTACCTCGAGGTCGGCGGGCGCGGTCAACTTGAGGTTGGCCGGGTCGCCGGCGACCACGACGATCGCCTCGTCGAGGGCTTCGACCATCGCCGCGTCGTCGGTGACATCGTCGCCGATCGTTTCGTGTGCGCGGCGGAGGAGCGCACCCGCGAACGCCTGCGGCGTCTGGATCGACCGTAGCGAGGAGCGGTCGAGCGTCGCTTCGACCTGACCGTCAGCGTCGACACGTTTGATCGTGTCGGTGACGGGAGCGCCGGGCACGGCAGCGCCGTGCTCGCGTGCGGCGTCGAGGACACGCGTCACGAGCGTCGCTGAGGCGAGTGGCCGCGCGCCGTCGTGGACCAGGTACCACGCCGCGTCCGAGGCCGCCGCGATGCCGGACGCGACCGAGTCCTGGCGTCGCGCGCCGCCCTCGACACAGGCCACAGCGACATCGGGCGGCGCCAGCGCGGCCAGCGCGGCGTGCCGCTCCGCTGGCGCGACGATGACGAGCCGATCGACCGCGGGCGTCGACGCGAGCCGGCGGATCGAGTGTGCGATCACGGGCGATCCGTCGAGGTCGCTCCAGAGCTTGTCGATCGCGCCCATGCGCTCGGACGATCCGGCTGCCAGGAGGATGGCGACGGTCTCGCCCTCGCGCTCGGCGTCGGTGCTCATGGCCGTTTCCGAGCGAGCGCGATCAGGTGCTCGCCGCTGTCGCGCAGCCCCGGCCGCACGCTCAGCGCAACCTCGAGCTCGATCAACCGCTGCGAGGCCTCGGGCGAGGCGCTGATCTGTCCGAGGTCCTGGCCGAGCATCGTGAGCGGGTTGGAGACTGCCACGCGTTCGAGGTCGCAGCGAGCTTTCTCGAATGCGGCGGCGAGGCCGTCGGGCGTGAACAGCGCGAGCGGCAGGTGCCACTCCGGGGAGTCCTTCGTGAGCGCGACGCCGTCGGCGCGCCAGTCGACATCCGGCATGTGGTCCGACCAGCCCTCGAGGAAGCTCGCCGTGTCGAGGCTGGCGAGCAGCCGCATCATCCCCACGAGTGTCATGACGCTCACGAGCACGGTCGCCCCCGGCGTGGCGATCCGCGCCAGCTCATCGAGCGCGCGCTGGTGTTCGTCGTAGCAGTAGGACACCGCCCCGCCGTAGCTGACGACGAGGTCGAAGGAGGCATCTTCGAGCGCCGACAGGTCGCGTACATCGGCTTCGACGAACGCTATCGCCTCGACGCCGGCCTCGCCGAGGTGGTGGCGGGCCTGCTCGAGCATGTGCGGTGAGATGTCAACGAGCGTGACGTCGGCGCCGGCCTCGATCAGGTCGATGGCGAAACGGCCGGGGCCGCAGCCGATGTCCGCGACGCGCATCCCAGCTTCGACCGCTTCGAGGAGTACATGCCGGTGGATCGCGTACTTGATGCGGCCGAGCAGCGTCGCCTCGAGGCGCTGCCACTCGCGCTCGTCGAAATCGGCGTACCAGCCGCGAATGCGATCGGCGTCGTAGGTCATGCCGTTATCGTAGGCTGTGCCGCGCTCCGGTTCGGAGCGGTGTTGTCCAGCGCTGACCTCCCGACTAACCTCGATCTCACTCAGAATCGACTGCGCGGCAAGAGGTCGGTCGGGGCAGCCCGGTCGCAGCCGCACGAGGATGCCATGACGACGGCCACGCCATCCGCGCCAGCCACACCCAGCGCTCGCCGCAGCGAGGGGCAGCGCTACGACGAACTGATCGCGCGGGTCGCGAAGCCGTCCCGCTACTCAGGCGGCGAGCTCAACTCGATCGTCAAGGACTGGGAAGCGCACGACCTTCGGGTGGCGCTCGCCTACCCCGACCTGTACGACCTCGGCATGTCGAACCTCGGACTGATGATCCTGTACGACATCCTGAACCTGCGCGAGGACACACTGGCCGAGCGCGCATTCAGCCCCTGGACAGACCTCGAGGCGCTGCTGCGTGAGCACGGGGAGCCGCTGCGCTCGCTCGAAACCCGCCACGCGCTCCACGAGTTCGACCTGCTCGGCATCACCCTGCAGTACGAGGCCTGCTACACGAACGTCCTCAACATGCTCGAGCTCGGCGGCATTCCCGTGCGGACCGCTGACCGAGGGGACGGAGACACGGTGGTGATCGCCGGCGGATCCGGCGCGCTCGAGCCGGAGCCGCTCGCTCCGTTCATCGACGCCTTCGCTCTGGGCGAGGGCGAGCAGTTGATCCGGGACATCGCCGACGTCGTCGTCGCGTGGAAGCGCGAGGGCGCATCGCGGCGCGAGTTGCACCTCCGGCTCGCCCGCGTCGAGGGTGTCTACGTACCGTCGCTTTACAACGTCGCCTACCGCGAGGATGGCACGATCGAGGCGGTGACGCCCGCCGTCGACGCTGCGCCCGGTCTGCTCACGAGGCGGGTCGTCGAGGTCCTGGAGCCGCCGATCACGAAGCCGATCGTGCCGTTCATGGAGGTGGTCCATGACCGCGCGACGATCGAGATCCAGCGTGGCTGCACGCAGGGCTGCCGCTTCTGCCAGGCGGGCATGATCTATCGCCCCACGCGCGAGCGCTCCGTCGAGGAGGTGGTGGAGGCGGCCGGTGAGCTCCTCGACGCCACCGGCTACGACGAGCTGTCGCTGATGTCGCTGTCGACCACGGATCACCGTGAGATCGCGCCCATGGTGCATGCGCTGATGGACCGCTACGGCGACCGCGGGCTCAAGATCAGCATCCCCTCGACACGCGTCGACTCGTTCAGCGTCGAGGTCGCGGACGCCGTGGCGCGCGGCAAGAAGCACACGCTCACCCTGGCACCCGAGGCGGGGTCGCAGCGTCTCCGCAACACGATCAACAAGCTGGTCAGCGAGTCGGACATCCTGGGTGCGGCCGAGAACGCGTTCAGCGGCGGCTGGACCTCGATCAAGATGTACTTCATGGTCGGCCAGCCGACCGAGACCGACCATGACATCGAGGAGATCGTGCGCATCGCCCGCGAGGTGAAGGCGATCGGTCGCCGCCACATTGGCGGTCGTGCTCGCGTGCGCGTGTCGACCAGCAACTTCATCCCGAAGGCGCACACGCCGTACCAGTGGATCGGCCAGGCGGACGCTGACACGCTGCGTCGCCGCCACCGCATTCTGCGCGAGGGCTGCAAGCGCGCCGGTGTGCAGTTCAGCTGGGAAGAGCCAGAGAAGTCCCTGCTCGAGGCGGTCCTGTCGCGTGGCGACCGCCGCGTCGCCGATGTGATCGAGACCGCCTGGCGCAACGGCGCCAGGTTCGACTCCTGGTCAGAGCACCACGACTGGGCGATCTGGCAGGCCGCGTTCGATGAGCACTCGGTCGACCCGGCCTTCTACGCGTTCCGCATGCGCGACCTCTGGGAGACGCTGCCCTGGTCGCATATCCATAGCGGCACGGAGCCGAGCTACCTGCGCGGCGAGTGGATGAAGACGCTGAACGAAGAGATCACCCTCGACTGCAAGCGCGACCCCTGCAACGTCTGCGGCATGCAGACGCTCGACGGCGATTGTCGCCACAAGATCGCGGAGCTCGTGCAGATGAAGACCGACGGCGACACCACGCAGCGCGAGCGCCTGATGCAGCAGCGCGAGCGCCTCGCTGCCGCGCTCAACGTGGTCTAGCGAATACCGCCAGGTGGTCACACCCCTCGAACGGCTGATCGCAGAGCAGGCAGCGGCCCTGGCGCAGGACGGTGCGGTGGCGGTCGTGCTGCGGGGCACCTTCTCGACCGGCGGTGCAACCGAGTACTCGGATGTCGACCTCACGCCGATCGCCGCCGAGCTGAACCAGGGTCCGCCGCACCGCGTCGAGCAGCATGGCGACCGCATGTTCGTGATCAACTGGCGCACCACCGACGAAGTGCGAGCGAGCTTCCGCGACCCCTCGCAACTCGGCGCTGCGGTGCCCGCGTGGCGTGCGGCGACCGCGCTGTACGACCCGGACGGTATCGCCGCCGGGCTGATCGAGGAGTCGCAGCGTTGGTCGTGGAACACGGTCGCCGAGGCCGTGGACGCCTACGTCGCGGATGGTCTGGTCGGGCTCGCGGAGGAGGTCTACAAGGTCGTCGCCGGCATCGTGTACGAGCAGCAGCGCATGTCCGCGGTCAACCGCGGAGTCCTGGCGCTCCAGCTCGCCCACCTCGTCGCGCTGCGTCGTGGGTTGCTGTGGCAGTCCGAGAATGTGCTCTGGGACCTCGTCGCGGATGAGCTGGGCGAGGAATGGGCGCGAGATCAAGACACCGCGCTCGGCCTGGCAGACTCACCGAGTGCGGAACAGGCGCGCGCTTCGCTCACGCTGTACGCCCGTGCCGCCCGCGAGATCGCGCCGATCCTGGACGAGGGCCAGCGCGCCGTCATTCGCGGCGCTCTCGCCGCGGTCGAGCAGGCTGCGCAGCCCGGCGCGGGCGACAACTAGGCGCTCGCCGACGCGTCGCCTCGCTCGTCTTTGCCGCGCACGTGCGCGATGATCCTCGGGAGCCGGGAGGCGCAGCCCAGGAGTAGGCATGGACCAGGCACTGCAAAGCGCGCTCAGCCAGTTTGGCACCGCCGCGGACGCGATTGGTCTCGGCGACGACCGGCGCGAGTACCTGACCTCGTTCAAGACCGTCTTCCAGACGAAGGGCGGCGTCATCATCGACCCGACGGAGCACTCGACGGATGAGCTGCAGAGGCTCACGCGCCGCTTCACCTCCGAGCTCGTGCCGATCATCGGGCCGGAGAAGGACATCCCAGCCCCGGACATGGGGACAAACCCCCAGACGATGGCCTGGATGATGGATACCTACTCGATGTCGGTCGGGTACACTGTTCCCGGCGTCGTCACCGGCAAGCCCGTCTCGATCGGCGGGTCCGAGGGGCGCTACGAGGCCACCGGTCGAGGCATCGTCAACATTCTCGAGGAGCATCTCAGTGCCGATGGTGGTCTGGCCGGGTGCAGGGCTTCGGCAACGTCGGCGGGATCGGCGCGAAGCTCCTGCAGCGCGCCGGGGTCCACGTGCAGTACGTCTCCGACAAGGACATCGCGCTCCACCACCCGGAGGGCATTAACGCCGCGGCTGCGTTCGCCCACATCGAGGACGGCGGCACGCTGACCTCGTGGTCTCAGCTGCCCGGCAACGACGTCGGGGTGATCGACCTCGGAGACATCCTGGAGGCGGATGTCGACATCCTCGTGCCGGCCGCGATCAACGGCGTGATCACGAGCGACAACGCCGATCGTGTGCGCGCCGGCCTGGTCATCGAGGGCGCGAACGGTCCGACCACGCCAGAGGGCGACCTGGTCCTCGAGGACCGTGGCGTGACCGTGCTCCCGGACATCCTCGCCAACGCCGGCGGTGTGACGGTGTCGTACTTCGAGTGGGTGCAGGCGCGCCAGTTCATCCGCTGGAGCGAGGCGCGCGTCAACCAGGAGCTGCGCCAGATCATGACCGAGGCCTATCGCAGCGTCCGCCAACGCCAGGAACGCGACACCGAAGCCGGGCTCTCCTTCCGCGGCGCAGCTCAGCGCCTCGGCATCGAACGCGTCGGCGAGGCGGTCGACCTGCGCGGGATCTACCCCTAGCGGGCCTCGCCCCCCGATTGCCTGGCCCCTCGTGACAAGAGAAGCGCCCCGGGCAACCGGGGCGCTTCGTTGTCGCTCGATCGTCGCGTCGAGGCTAGTCGGGCTCCGCCACGAAGGGCGTGGCGCCGGCCAGCTCGGCTGTGATCTCCTCGCCGGGGGCGTAGACCGACGACTCTTCGCCGAGGAGCGCTTCCTGCCGCTCGAAGTCGAAGATGAACGGGAGCAGCAGCGACTCCGGCATCGCGATCTCCGCGATCGGCGTGGGCCGTTCGACGGTGATCTTGGCGCGAGCCGGGATCAGCTTGCCGATGATCACGTTCTCCTTCAGTCCGCGCAGGCGGTCCGTCTTCCCGGAAATGGCCGCCTCCGTCAGGACGCGGGTCGTCTCCTGGAAGGAAGCCGCTGCGAGGAACGAGTCAGTCGACAGCGACGCCTTGGTGACGCCGAGCAGCACGGGTGAAGCCACCGGCGCCTGCTTCTTGCCGCCCTCGAACTCAGCGAGGAGCTCCTCGAACTCGTGGCGGTCCATCAGCTCCTCCGGCAACAGCTCGGAGTCGCCCGGCTCGTCGACGCGGATCTTGCGCATCATCTGCCGCACGATCACCTCGATGTGCCGGTCGTTGATGTTCACACCCTGCGAGCGGTAGACGCGCTGCACCTCGTCGACGAGGTAGAGCTGCACTGTCTCCGGGCCCATGATCGCGAGTACGTCCTGCGGGTTGAGTGAACCCTCGGTCAGCTGCTCGCCTGCATTGACGAACTCGCCACCTTCGACGCGCATGCGCGCCGCGGCCGGGATCTGGTACTCGCGGATGTCGGCCTCGACGGCCGTGACCTTGAAGCCCTTCGGGCGCTTCTTGCGGCCATCCTTGATGTACGTCAGCTTGCCGGCAATCGAGGTAGTCAGCGGTACGGCCGGGACATCCGACTCCTCCGCCTTGTCCTCCGGCATCGCCGCCAGCACGTGCTCGGCGCCGACTTCGGCGCCGTCCTCGACCAGCGGATCGAAGCCTTCGGGCAGTTCGTACTCCTCGATGCTCGTGTCCGTCGAGGTGACGTTGATCATGCGGGTTTCGCCGTCGCGGCTGACCGTCACGACGCCATCGATCTCGGAGATGACCGCCTGCCCCTTCGGCACGCGGGCCTCGAAAATCTCCTCGACGCGCGGGAGACCGGAGGTGATGTCGAGCCCAGCCACGCCACCAGTGTGGAACGTACGCATCGTCAGCTGGGTGCCCGGCTCACCGATCGACTGAGCGGCGATGATGCCAATGGCCACGCCCTCCTCGACGAGCTGGCCGGTGGCCAGCGAGCGGCCGTAGCAGAGCTGGCAGATGCCACGCTTCGTCTGGCAGGTGAGCGCCGAGCGGACGCGCACGTCCTCGAGACCAGATTCGACGATCGCGTGCGCGATCTCCGACGTGATCTCCTCGTCCGCCCCGACCAAGACCTCTCCCGTCTCAGGGTGCGCCACAGACTCGGCCGCCCAGCGACCGTTGAGGCGCTCCTCGAGCGAGGCCAGCAGGCCGGCCTCGGCGCGGGTGCGGAGGTGCATGCCGGGGATCGGCTCGCCGTCCTCGACGCAAGATCCGGGCTGCACGACGACGTCCTGTGCGACGTCGATCATGCGGCGCGTGAGGTAGCCCGAGTCCGCCGTGCGCAGCGCGGTGTCGGCGAGACCCTTGCGCGCGCCGTGCGTGGAGATGAAGTATTCGAGGACCGACAGCCCCTCGCGGAAGCTCGAGCGGATCGGCAGGTCGATGATGCGGCCGGTCGGGTCGGACATCAGGCCGCGGATCGCGCCCATCTGGCGGATCTGCGCGATGTTTCCCTTCGCGCCGGAGTTGCTCATCATCGCCAGCGAGCCCGTCGGCTCCAGCGAGTCGTAGAGGGCGTCCTGCATCTGGTTTGTGGTTTCGGTCCAGATGTTGATGGCCGCCTGGTACTTCTCGTCGTCGGTGACCAGCCCCATCTGGTACTGCTCTTCCATCTCGTCGATGCGCTGGTCGGCCGCAGCCATCAGCTGCGGCTTCACCTTCGGCACCGTGATGTCGGAGACCGCGATCGTGAGACCCGACTGGGTCGCGTAGCGGAAACCGATGTCCTTGACCGCGTCGACAAAGTGGACGGTCTCGTCGGCACCGCACTCGCGGTGCACATCTGAGACCAGTTCGCGCAGCGCGCGCTTGTCCATGGTGTGGTTCTGGAACGTGATCTCGTCCGGGACCACCTCGTTGAACAACACGCGGCCGATCGTCGTCGTGATCATCGAGCCGTCGATGCGCAGCCGGATCGCGTCGTGCAAGTGCACGTGACCCAGCTGGTAGGCGACCTGGACGTCGTTCGCCGAACCGTACGCAGGCGCCTCCGGCTCCTCGGCGGGGGCGCCCGCGTCGCGGTAGGTCATGTAGTAGCAACCCAGCACCATGTCGAGGGTGGGCGCGACGACCGGCTCACCGGCCGAGGGCGAGAGCAGGTTCTTCGTCGAGAGCAGCACCTGGCGCGCCTCCGCGACCGCCTCGTAGGAGAGCGGCACGTGGACGGCCATCTGGTCGCCGTCGAAGTCCGCGTTGTAGGCGAAGCAGACGAGCGGGTGCAGCTGGATGGCCGAGCCCTCGACGAGGATCGGCTCGAACGCCTGGATGCCGAGTCGGTGCAGCGTTGGTGCGCGGTTGAGCAGCACCGGACGGTCCTGGATGACCTCCTCGAGGACGTCCCAGACCTCTGGCTGCGCGCGCTCGACGATGCGCTTGGCGCTCTTGATGTTGTGCGCCAATCCGGTCCGCACGAGCGCGTGCATGACGAACGGCTTGAACAGCTCGAGCGCCATCTTCTTCGGCAGCCCGCACTGGTGGAGCCGCAGCTTCGGCCCCACGATGATCACGGAGCGGCCGGAGTAGTCGACGCGCTTGCCCAGCAGGTTCTGACGGAAGCGCCCCTGCTTGCCCTTGAGCAGGTCAGAGAGCGACTTCAGCTTGTGATTGCCCGACCCGGAGACGGCGCGGCCGCGCCGGCCGTTATCGATCAGCGAGTCCACGGCCTCCTGCAGCATCCGCTTTTCGTTGCGGATGATGATCTCCGGCGCGCCCAGGTTGAGCAGGCGCTTCAGCCGGTTGTTGCGGTTGATCACGCGGCGGTAGAGGTCGTTGAGGTCGGAGGTCGCGAAGCGGCCACCCTCCAGCTGCACCATCGGGCGCAGGTCGGGCGGCAGCACCGGTAGATCCGTGACGATCATCCAGTCCGGACGGTTGCCGGACTTGCGCAGCGCCTCCACGACGCGCATGCGCTTCGTCGCCTTCTTGCGGCGCTGGCCGCTGGCGGATTCGATCTCTCCCTGCAGCTTCTCGCGCAGCGTGTCGAGGTCTATGCGCACGAGGATCGAGAGGATGGCCTCCGCGCCCATGCCGGCCTTGAAGACCAGGCCGAAGCGTTCCTCGTACTCGCGGTGCTCGTTCTCTGTGAGGATCGTCAGCGCGTCCGCCTCGATCGGGTCACGCAGCTTCTCGAGCCACTTGACGATCGGAGCGTACTCATCCTTCACTTCGTCGCGGATTTCCGCTTCGCGGGCGCGCAGCGGCTCCAGCTCGGTGAAGGCTGCGTCGCGCTTCTGCTGGGATGCGGACTCGGCGAGCATCTGTGAATCGGCCTTCTTGCCGGCGATCAGCTCCTCGGCCAGGGCGACCTCGGCCTTCGAAGCCTCGGTCAGCGCCTTCGTCGTGTCGGCGCCGATCACGTCGCCGCGGCCGGCGAGCGTCTGCTTGCGGAAAGGGAGCTTGCCACGCAGCTTCTCGTTCTTGCGGCCCTTGAGCTCGGCCCCGAACTCCTTCGCCTCGGCAGCGATGGTGTTGATCAGTTCCTGCAGCTCCTCGTCGGCGGCTGCGAGGGCGGCGTCACGCTGCTTCTCGATATCCTCGACTTCGAGCTTGAGCGACTCCTCGCGCACGATGATCCGCTCGCCGGTCTCGCCCTCACGGCGCGAGACCTCCTCGTCCATCTCGTTCTGGAGCAGCTCCAGCGCGTGACCGCGCGCCTCGTCGTTCACCTCGGTGACGGCGTACTGCGCGAAGTAGATCACCCGCTCGAGCGTGCGCGGCGCCACGTCGAGCAGCAGCCCGAGGCGGCTCGGCACGCCCTTGGCGAACCAGATGTGCGTGACCGGTGCGGCCAGGCTGATGTGCCCCATGCGCTCGCGGCGCACCTTGGAACGCGCCACCTCGACGCCGCACTTGTCGCAGACGATGCCCTTGTAGCGGACGCGCTTGTACTTGCCGCAGTGGCACTCAAAGTCCTTCTGCGGGCCGAAGATCTTCTCGCAGAAGAGCCCGTCCTTCTCCGGCTTCAAGGTTCGATAGTTGATCGTCTCCGGCTTGGTGACCTCGCCGTACGACCAGGACCGAATCTGCGCTGACGATGCCAGCGACAGACGGATCGCATTGAAATCGTTGACCTCAAGCACGTGCGTCCTCCTGCTCACGACCGGAGAGATTGATGCCAAGCCGCGGAATCACCTGTTCGGCGTACTCGTCGCCGAACTCGACCTCTTCCTCCGCGTCGTTCAAGATTTCCACGCTCAGTCCGAGCGCCTGGAGCTCCTTGACGAGGACCTTGAAGGATTCCGGCACGCCGGGTTCCATCGTGTTCTCGCCCTTGACGATGGCTTCGTACGTCTTAACGCGGCCGACGACATCGTCCGACTTCACCGTCAGCATCTCCTGCAGGATGTGGGCGGCGCCGTACGCCTCCAGAGCCCACACCTCCATCTCGCCGAAGCGCTGGCCACCAAACTGCGCCTTGCCACCCAGCGGCTGCTGTGTGATCAGCGAGTACGGGCCGGTCGACCGGGCGTGGATCTTGTCGTCCACGAGGTGGATCAGCTTCAGCATGTAGATGTAGCCCACGGTCACGGGCTGGTCGAAGGCCTCGCCCGTACGACCGTCATAGATCGTCTGCTTGCCCCAGATCGGGGGCGCCGTGTTCGTGCGGTCCGCGACTTCGCGGACGCGCTCCTCGAAGTTCTCGTCCTTGAGCCGGCGCACGTTGCGCTCGCCGAGGCCTTCCATCCAGAGCGCCAGTGCGGCCCGCCGTGCGGTGCCCTTGGCGCCGAGGCTCAGTACCTCGTCAGGCTCGAACCCGCCCTCGGTGAGGTATGACTCCATCGCCTCGACATCGACGCGCGTGCCGACGTCCTCGTTGCTGGCCGTCAGTGCCTTCTCGGTCTCTACGGCGCCCGACTGAATCGCGATCCAGGCGCGGCCGAGCGCATCCTCAATGTCGTCGTCGCTCGCGCCGTCGAAGACCGGCGTGACGGCACGCCAGCCGAGCGTCGAGGCGGCCCAGCCGAGGTGTGTTTCCAGCACCTGGCCGACGTTCATACGGGACGGCACACCGATCGGGTTGAGGATGATCTCCACCGCGCGACCGTCCGCCAGGTAGGGCATGTCCTCGGACGGCATGATGCGGGATACCACGCCCTTGTTGCCGTGGCGGCCAGCCATCTTGTCGCCTTCTGTGATCTTGCGCTTCTGCGCGATCGAGACGCGAACCATCATGTTCACGTCGGCCGGGAGCTCGTCGTCGTTTTCGCGACGGAACACCTTGACATCGATCACCTTGCCGCGCTCACCGTGCGGCACGCGCAGGCTCGTGTCTTTCACCTCGCGCGCCTTCTCACCGAAGATCGCGCGCAGCAGCTTCTCCTCCGGCGTCAGCTCAGTCTCGCCCTTCGGCGTGATCTTGCCGGCCAGGATGTCGCCATCCCGGACCTCGGCGCCGACGCGGATGATCCCCTCCTCGTCGAGGTCGCGCAGGGCTTCCTCGCCGACGTTCGGAATGTCGCGCGTGATCTCCTCCGGGCCGAGCTTCGTGTCGCGCGCCTCGACCTCGTACTTCTCGATGTGGATCGAGGTGAACTTGTCGTCGCGCACGACCGACTCAGACAGGATGATGGCATCCTCGAAGTTCAGGCCCTCCCAGGACATGAACGAGACGAGGACGGACTGGCCCAACGCCAGCTCGCCGTCCTGCGTGCTCGAGGAGTCGACCAGCGGGTCGTCCGCCTTGAAGCGGTCGCCCGTGCTCACGATCGCGCGCTGGTTGATGCAGGTGCCCTGGTTGGAACGGACGAACCGCAGCAGCGGGTACCGCTCCGTGCGGCCGGACTGGTAGCGCACCGTCAGGAACTCCGCGTTGACGGAGGTGACCTCGCCGTCCTCTTCTGCGGCGATCACCTGACCGGAGTCGGCTGCGGCCTGCATTTCGATCCCGGTGCCGACCAGCGGCGCCTCTGGGCGCACCAGCGGCACGGCCTGCTTCTGCATGTTCGCGCCCATGAGCGCCCGGTTGGCGTCGTCATGCTCGAGGAACGGGATCATCGCTGCGGCCACCGAGACGATCTGTCGCGGGGAAACGTCGATGTAGTCGACCTCGGTCGTGTTAACGCGCACGTGGCGGTCGCCGTATCGCACCTCGACCCGCTCGTCGAGGATGTTGAAGTGGTCGTCGATCTCCGTGTTCGCCTGCGCGATCCGGAAGTTCTCCTCCTCGTGCGCGTCGAGGTATACGACCTCGTCACTCGCGTGGGGGAGGACCGGGATGTCATCCTCCTTCGCGTCGGATAATGAGCGCGCCTGGTCCTCGTCGATCATGTCGCCGACGCGGCCGAGGATCTTGCCGGTCGGGCCCTTGACCTCCTCGCGGACGATGCGGTTCACGAGCTGCCGGTTGTTGCGCTTCGGGATCTCGTGCGTGATCGGGCGGTACGGCGTCTCGATGAACCCGAAGTCGTTGACCACGCCGTACGTCGCCAGCGCGCCGATCAGGCCGATGTTTGGACCCTCCGGGGTCTCGATCGGACAGATGCGGCCGTAGTGGCTGTGGTGCACGTCGCGCACGTCGAAGCCCGCGCGGTCTCGCGAGAGACCACCGGGACCGAGGGCGCTGAGCTTCCGCTTGTGCGTGATCTCCGACAGCGGGTTCACCTGGTCCATGAACTGGGACAGCTGTGACCCGCCGAAGAATTCCTTCATCGAGGCCACGACCGGCCGGATGTTGACCAACGCCGAGGGTGTCGCCTCGTCCGGGTCGGTGATCGTCATGCGCTCGCGCACGACGCGCTCCATGCGCAGCAGGCCGATCCGGAACTGGTTCTGCATCAGCTCGCCAACGGAACGCACGCGGCGGTTGCCGAGGTGGTCGATGTCGTCAGGCGTGCCGCGGCCGTGATTGATGTCCCAGATGCGGCGCACGATCGCGAGCAGGTCGGCGCGGCGCAGCGTCTGCTCCTCCGGGGCGTCCACCAGCGCCAGGCGCTTGTTCAGCTTGTAGCGCCCGACCCGGCCCAGGTCGTAGCGCCGGTCGGTGAAGAACAGGGTCTCGAGCAGCGCTCGCGCGTTCTCCTCGGTCGGCGGGTCTCCGGGGCGCAGGCGACGGTAGAACTCCTCGAGCGCCTCCGCCTGGTTCTCCGTGGGGTCCTTCGCCAGCGTTGCCTCGAGGTAGCTGTGGTCCTCGTCGGTGTCGATGTCGGCGAGCATCGCGCGCACGCGCTCGTCGGAGCCCAGCTCCTCGTTCGGCACGCCCTCCTCGAGGTCGATGGCGCGCAGCAGGACGGTCACGGGGATGCGGCGCTTGCGGTCGACCTTGACCGAGACGAGGTCCTTCGCGTTGGTCTCGAACTCCAGCCAGGCGCCGCGGTTCGGGATCAGCTTCGCCTGGCACAGGCGGCGGCCGGTCGCCGGGTCGGTCGTGGCGGTGAAGTAGGCGCCCGGCGAGCGCACGAGCTGCGAGACGACGACCCGCTCGGCGCCGTTCACGATGAACGTGCCGTTCTCGGTCATCATCGGCATGTCGCCCATGAACAGCTCTTGCTCTTTGACCTCGCCGGTCTCCTTCACGAGCAGCTCGACGCCGACGCGCAGGGGCGCAGCGAACGTGCGCTCGCGGTCGCGGCACTCGGTCTCGTTGTACTTGGGCTCCTCGAAGCGGTAGTCCGTGAACCGCAATTCCATGCGGCCCCCGGTGAAGTCCTCGATCGGCGAAATCTCGTCGAACAAGTCCCGCAGGTGCTCACGCAGGAAGCGCTCGTACGACCGCTTCGGCATGTCGATGAGATTGGGCATCTCCATCACATGCTTGGAAGTACCAAACTGCTTCTTCACCCTGGGATTGCGACGATACGACTGGACGATGCGGCGGTCGGTGGTCAACAGACCCTCCCCAGATCTCTCGCTAACATCCTGCGCGGCCCGGTCGATCCGATGCCGCCGAGGGCTCTCACCCAGGGCGAACAGCGGTCGATGCGGCAACAGTCGTGATTAAACGAACCCCGGCTATCAGCCCGTCCACTTAGATGCATGCAGCTGACATGCAGAAGCCCCCGAGCAGCACACGGCTTTGCCTTCCGGGCAAAGTCACTGCTGCCGGGGTGGGTGTAGAAAGGTTCCTAGGTTGTCGACCGCGCCACGCAAGTGGAATTGTACCTGAATCGGGCGCAGGAAGACAACGGTAGTGAACCAGATTCCGGTTGTCAACGAACTGTCTGCCAGCTGCTCGTCCCGCAAATGCGCGAGCTCGACCGCGGTGACGTCGTGATGATCTCCTCGACGGCGGCGCAGGGCTTCGGCCCGACCGGCGGGACCTACTCGGCCGCGAAGTCCGCGATGGAGGCGGTGGCGCACACGCTGGCGCAGGAAGAGCGACGTCACGGCACCCACGTCAACATCGTCGCGCCCGGCCTCGTCGACACCGACATGGGCTTCGCGCTCGTCGAGTTCACGCAGGGCGTCGAGGACATCCGCGACCTGGACGGCGGCATGCCGTTCGACCATGTCTGCCGGCCGGAGGAGATCGCCTCGGCGGTCGCCTTCCTCGTCGGGCGGGACGGCTCCTACATCACGAATCAGCGCATCACCGTCAGGGGCGGCGGTTTGCTCGCCGCTCGGCCGGGCATGCACGCACGACGGCCCTCAACCAGATGCGCGCCCTGCTCGTGAGTGGACCGGACGACCTCCGGGCCGCACTGCGTGGCAGCACTGTGTTCGAGCTGGTGACGACCGCGGCCCGGCTGCGTCCGACTGACCCCACGACCGCCGTCGGCGCCACCAAGCTGGCCCTGCGTGAGCTGGCTCGGCGGGTGCAGCGCCTCGAGGCAGAGTGTCGCCGCCTCGACGCCGTGCTCGAGCAGCTGGTCGCCACCACCGCGCCCGCCCTCGTCGCCTGCTTCGGCGTGGGCACCGACACGGCCGGCGCTCTGCTCGTCTCCGCCGACGACAACCCGCAACGCCTCCGCAGCGAGGCGGCATTCGCCCATCACTGCGGCGTCGCCCCGATCGACGCCTCGTCGGGGCTGACCATCCGCAAACGACTCAACCGCGGTGGCGACCGCACCGCGAATCAAGCGCTCTGGCGAATCGTCATGGTCCGCATGGTCCACGACCCCCGCACCCGCCGCTACGTCGAGCGGCGCACGCGCGAGGGCCGCTCCAAGCGCGAGATCATCCGCTCGCTCAAGCGCTACGTCGCACGGCAGCTCTATCGCCACCTCCCGCGCGCCGAATCGCTCGCTTGACAGGCGATAGGAGCATCAGGGACGCACACCGGAGCTCGCACTCGACGGCGGGTCACCAGTCTCTGGGGGGTGACCATCCACGAGCTGACCGAGTTCCGACGGAGAGTTGCGAACCAGCAGCACGCCAACCGGGAGGAAGACCGCTGCGATCGCGAGCCCGGAAAGCGCGAACCCGCCACGCCACCCCAAGCCCTCGATCACCGCCCCCATCCACCGGGACGAATACGAAGCCACCGAGCGAAAAGCCCGCGCCGAAGATCTGCTCCCACGGAGGAGGACATCACGGTGAAACGACGCAGGCACACGCCTGAGCAGATCGTGCGCAAGCTGCGGGAGGTGGAGCGGCTGCTCGGTGAGGGGCAGACGATCGCGGAGGCGGCGAAGCGGGTCGAGATCTCGGAGCAGACCTACCACCGCTGGCGCAACCAGTACGGGGGGATGAAGGCCGACGACGCCAAACGGCTGCGCGAGCTGGAGCGCGAGAACGCGCGGCTGAAGCGGATCGTCGCCGACAAGGAACTCGAGATCGACGCGCTCAAGGAGATCGCCCGGGGAAACTGGTAAGCCCGTCGCGCCGGCGCGAGGCGGTCTGCATGTTGCAGGACCGATGCGCAGCCGCCTCCGACGGACGATCGCCGTCAACTCGCGTCCGTGGAAGCGACCGAGCGGATGCTGTTCGAGGGCGGACTCGTAGAGTCCTCCGGCGGCGCGGCTGTCGTTCGAACGATCGCTCGGCGCGGACATCGGATCAGAGTTCCCGGCTGCGGTATCGCCAGAACATCGTTGCCATCAGCGCGCCGCCGATCAGGACATCGGCCAGCGCCGGCTGCATCGCCCGCCAGGCGCCGACGTCGCCGCGGAGGATCGCCGCCATGATGCGCCCGAGCTCGAGCGGGCTGAGCCAGCGGAGGCCCAGTACCTCGCACGCGAGCGCCAGGCCAGCGAGCGCTGCGACTACGCCGAGGACCGCGAAGGGCACGCGATCGACGAAGACCGAGAGCGTCAGTGCCACCGCCGCGACGAGTGCGAGCAACGCGCCAGCAGCGACAAGCCCGAGGACGACACCGACGACGGTCGTGTCGGCGACGCCGTAGCGGGCGATCAGGCCCGCTGTCGGGATTGTCACGAGCAGGTACACGAGCACGATCGACCCCAGCCGAACCGTGGCCTTAGCGGCCAGGTAGGCTTCGCGCGTGACGGCGCGGGAAAGGATCGTGTCAGCGGCGACGTGGGCCTCGCCGTTGATGGCCGCTCTGGCGAGCACAGCCGTGGCAGCGATCGAGAGTGGCAGCAGCACCCAGCCGAGGAACGCAGCGAGCGTCTCCGAGGCGAGCTCGTCCTGCGTGCACGCTACGAGCGCAAGGAACAGGGCAGGCGCCGCCATCAGCGTGAGCCAGACGCGAAGCAGGAGCGCCTTGTCTCAGGTGCTGCGCGTCGTAGCGGAGGATGGCGATATAGGCGTGCATCGCTAATCGTCCCCCGCTGCCTCGGCGGCGCGTTCTGGCGCCTTCTCGGCCGCGCGCTCGAGCGCTGCGTCCTGGTCGCTCTGCTGCTGCTGTGCCGCCTCCCAGGCTGTCCATGCCGAGGTGCGCGGCGAGCCGTCGCGACGGTCGGCTTCGAGCCGGTCGAGGTACGGCTGTCCGATGTCTCGACGGGCCGTCTCCACGCTCAGCAGCTCGACCCCGGTGCGCTCAGCGGTGTCGAGGATCGACCGGAGGTAGTCCGATTGGCTATGCGGTCCGAGGCAGGTGATCTCGAAACGGATCCCGTCGCGTTCGAAGTGGATCGCCTCCGATCGATCGAGTTGCCGCAGCCCAGCCTCGAATGCCGGGAGGTGTCCGTCGACCTCGACGAGGATCGTGGCCTGGCGCGCCAGCTCGCGCAGCTCGGGCGTCGGCCCCTGGTAGATCACCCGCCCACCGCTCAGCACCGCCATGTCGGTGCACACGCGTTCGAGCTCGTCGAGCCGGCGGCACGTGAGGATGATCGTGCCGTCAGGCCCGGAGAGTTCGCGGACCAACTCCAGCAGACCGTAGGCCTCCTCGGGTGCGAGCCCCGCCGTCGGGGCGTCGAGCAATAGCAGTTCGGGGTCACTCATCAAGGCCGCTGCGATCGCGATGCGTACGCGTTCGCCAGCGGTGCTGCCGGCGATGGTGGTATGCGCCTGCTCGTGCAGGCCGACGGTCTCGATCAGCCGTGTGAGGCTGGTTCGAGTCTCCCGACGCGAGAGGCCAGCCAGCTCCCCGGTGAACTCGAGGAAGCGCACGGTGGTCAGATGTTGCGGCAGCGCCGGTTGGGATGCGACATAGCCGACACGACGCCGCAGGTCGGCACGGTGCAGATCCATGCGTTCGCCGAGCACCAGCAGTTGCCCATCTGACGGCCGTTGGAGCCCGAGGATCAGACGCAGCAGAGCGGTCTTCCCCGCCCCTGCCGGGCCGGCGAGGCCGAATACGGAGCCCTTCTCGATCGTCAGGTCCAGCCGATTGAGCGTGATCCGCTCGTGGTCTCTGATGCTGGTGAGTTCAGTGGCGCGGACGACGTGCATCGCTGTCTCTTCGTTCCATCAGCGCGCGGCGGCATCTCGCAGGTTGTCGCTTCGGGTGTCGGCCCCCGTATGCGGCCGCCGGCGCCGCGGGATGATAACAGCGCCGAGGACGGGTCTGTAGCCGCCTCAGCTGGCTGCCTCGGGCGCTCGGGACTGCCGCTCGCAGGCCAGGGTTCATACACTTCCCGCATGCAGCGGGTACTGATGATCTCAGCCGATCCGGCACAGGTGGCCGTGGCCGAGGCGGCGATGCGCCTCGATGGTCGCGCGCTCCGTGCCGAGACCAGTGCCGAGGCCTGCCTGCTGGCCGTCCGCGAGTGGCGACCGGACCTGCTGATCCTCGACCTCGGCCTCGGCCTGACCGCGGGCGGCGTCGCAGCGCTGCTGCGCGACCCGGTGGTAGCCGATGGCGTCGCGGTGCTGGCGCTGGCGGAGCACGACCAGTTGCGCGACGTGGGCCCGGGTGTCGCCATCGACGACTTCATCATGGCGCCGATCGATGAGGATGAACTGCGGGCGCGCGTCTCGCGTGCGCTCTGGCGCCGCACGGGCGCCAACGATGGCCACCTGCTCCGTCGAGGCTCGCTCCTGATCGACCTCGAACGCTACACGGTGACCGTGGGCGGCGCCGTGGTGGACCTGACGTTCAAGGAGTACGAGCTGCTGCGGTTCCTGGCGTCGAACCCGGGCAAGCCCTTCACGCGTGAGGCGCTGCTGAACCAGGTGTGGGGGTACGACTACTACGGGGGTTCGCGCACCGTCGACGTCCACGTGCGGCGCATCCGCGCCAAGATCGAACGCCACGAGGCCTTCGTCGAGACGGTCCGCAACGTGGGCTACCGCTTCGCCGACGAGCCTCGGGTCCACTAGTCGAGCCGTCGCTCACTCACCTTGCGTTGATCGCAGGGTGTCAACGCCCAGGTTCAGGCCGGCGCCGCGAGCCGGTACCCGACGCGGTGCACCGTGCGAACGTAGGCTGCGCCGGCCGGTCCGAGCTTCCCGCGCAGCCTCGACATGGTGACGGCGATGCGGCGGTGTGCCCGCTCTGGGACGTTGCCCCACAGCTCGGTCGCCAGCTCGTCGGCTCTGATCACGCGACCGTCGCGTCGCGCCAGCGCCCAGAGCGTATGGTCCGGTCACAGCTCGACCCGCAGCAGTGAGCGTCGAGTGGCCGGGCACCCTTTGGTGCCCGACCATTCGATGTCTCTGCGCCCGGGGTGGGCGGGTCGAGCGGCGGCATCCTCAGATCGCCGCCTCGTCCGTGTCACCGGTGCGGATGCGGACCGCTCGCGCCACCGGTGAGACGAAGATCTTGCCGTCACCCACCTCGCCGGTGCGGGCAGCCTCGACGATGCGGTCGAGGATGGCGTCGACCTCGCTGTCGTTCACGACCAGTTCGATCTTGACCTTCGTCAAGTACTCGACGGCGAACGACTGGCCGCGCCACTGTTCGGTGACGCCGCGCTGTGTGCCGTGTCCCCGGACCTTCGTCAGGGTCATCCCGCCGTGGTCGAGGTCCTCGAGTGCGGTCTTGACGACCTGGAGTTTCTCCGGGCGGATGATCGCCTCAATGCGCTGCATGGCAGTTCTCCTCTCCGGGGACTATGCGCCGCCGGCGGCGCTGGCGCCGCCCGACCCCGCTGCGACCTCGGTCTCAGCCAACGCTGGGCCGGTGTGGAGCCCGAACGGGTCGCGCCCACCGGTGAACTCTGGGTACGCCTCGAGGCCGTGTTCGCCGACATCGAGACCTGACTCTTCTTCGGCCTCGCTGACACGCAAGCCGACGGTGTACCGGATCGCCCCGAAGAGGATGACCGAGGTCACCACTGTCCAGACGCCGACGGCGAAGATGCCGATGATCTGGTACCAGAGCTGCTCGAACCCGCCGCCGGCGAGGAGGCCGTACGCCTCCGAGGTCGCGTAGTTCGGTCCGAGGAAGCTCTCCGTCGTGAACAGTCCGACGGCGAGCGTGCCCCAGATGCCGTTGAACAAGTGCACCGGCACCGCGCCCACCGGGTCGTCGATGCGCAGCCGGTCGAGCAGCAGCACGCCGTAGACGATGATCACCCCGGCCGCGATGCCGATGATCAACGCTCCGATCGGTTCCACCGTGGCGAGGGCGCGCAGCGCCTGGTAGTGGAGGTCGCCGGCGCCGCGGTGGCGATCGTAGAAGGCACGGCAGCCCGGACTCGACTGTAGTGAGCACAGCGCCCACTGGTCGATGGCGTCGTAGAGGCGCCGGTTGCGGACGAAGCGGGCCTTCACGGTCCGCGTGCGTCCCGATGCTACCGTCAGCGGCGAGGTGCCGGCGTAGTTCCTTCGGGACTTCGCCGACTCGTAGCGTTCGGGGTCATCCCCGAACTCGCCGAGCACCCGGGTGCCGAGCACGACGCCGAGCCCTGGCATGGCGCGGTAGATCGCGGCGTCCGGATGCTGCTCAAAATGGGCTGCCAACTCGGCCTCGAGTTCCTTGAGTTGACGGTTGATCTCGCCGAGCTGCCCGACGACTGCACGGGTGCTCGCGGCGAACGCCCGGCTCACCGCAGCGGGTGCCTCGAGCTGGGGCGAGCGCAGTGCGTCGCGCACCTCCGCGGCGCGCCGCTCGATGTTGCGCTTGCGGCCTCCGCGCCGCAGCGCCGAGCGGATCTGGGTGATGTTCAGCCGTGCCGCCTCGCGCGGGCCGGACGCTATGACCAGCACGGCCACGGCGTCGCGGTGCGCGAGGTCGTGGAAGGCATCCAGGGCCGCCGGGAAGTACTCGCGAAGGGCGTTGCGGAGCCGGTTGGTCTGCCGGACGCGATCCCAGATCAGCTGCTGATGCGCGCGAGCGAGGATCCGCACCGCGCCGGACTCATCGCTGTCGCCGGCGACCGGGCGGTGGTTGTGGCGGTCGGTGCGGACGAGGTCGGCGAGCAGCTTGGCGTCGCCGGCGTCGGACTTGGCGCCGCCGACATGGTGGCGGTCGCGGTAGCGGGCCGCCGAGCGCGGGTTGATCGCGTAGACGTGGGTAGCGGGCGGCGAGCAGGGCCGAAACCCAGGGCCCGCGGTCGGTCTCGATGCTACCTGCACTACTACAACAGCGACCGCGCCCACAGCGGAACGCTGGACCGGGGGCCGCATCCCGAGAGCGTGATCGAGAAATCCAGGATATGGTCCTGATGAACAGCCGGATGTGTCGCCAGATCTCGGAGACAAGTCACTCTAGACGGCTGGGAAACGTCGCGCATCGTCCGCGGCGTACGCCGCGACCGTTTGGTCCGCCGCGGCGGTGGCCGCGAGGCGATCGATTAGGTCGTCGACCTCTGCCCGCGGCACGGCGCAGGTCATCTCCGCGTTGGTCATGCCGGTGCGCACGCGGCTGAGCTGGCATCCTACCGAGGCGGCCATCTCGCCCTGCTCCTTCGCGACCGCGACGATGTGGCACTGCGGCTTACCCTCCACGCGTAACCCGGGGACGGCGTCCATCAGCACCATCAGTTGCCGCCCGGTCAGGCGCAGTAGCACGACGTCGGGGTCGTGTGTGGCCTCCGCCAGCGGCTCGTAGCTCACCGCCTCCGGGTGCTTGGTGATCACCGGGATCTGCGGAACCACCTCCTCGGTCACCCAGCCGCACTCAAGGAGCGCCGCCACGTCAGCGTTGCCGCCCACGTCCGCCATCGTCTGCATGCCGTGGGTCAGGGAGCCGATCGAGCAGTTGCCGTGGTCCTCCGGCACCGTGGTGAAGCCGCGCGCGGTGGACTTCATCCAGAACACGCAGCCGGCAGAGACCCGACCCGTGCGCCCGTCCGGCGTCGGCTCTGACATCGGGTCGTCGAACGGCGGTGGCCCGTCGGGGATCGCGTCGTGGAACGTGATTCCAATAGCCGGAACGTCGCTCCCGAGATGTTCGCGCAGCGCCGCGGCACTCGCAGGCCAGTCGTGGGTTGTCGGCATGGATCCCTCCGGTCTGCATCGCGCGGGAGGCGTGATCATACGCCGCGCGCGGGCACCTCGACAGACGGTGGCCGTGGGTTCCGCCAGGGACCGCCGCCCCGTAGTTCGCTCGCCCCTCGATCCTGAGGCCGCGATGCCCACACATCGCCTTTGCCCACGAGCGGCGGCAGGAGCGGTCCCGGCGGCCCTCGATCGCTGCGGAGCACGGTGCGCGGGCACGCCTGTCCCGCGGGACGTTCACTAGGTGCGGTTGGCGCCCTGCCACATGTGCCGACCGACGACCCCGACGACGATGACGAAGAGCGGGTCGATGAGGGTCCCTCGCACCAGCGCCCCTTAAAGTTCCCCGCGGATTCTGCCCGCATCCCTTTTACTGCAGTGGCTGAGGCTGTCGCACAAACCCACGAAGAGGGGGACATCGCTATACGATGAGCATGGCGGCGGGGGCGGAGTGATTCCGAGGTGCCGCCGTGACCCAGCGTTTCTTGCCGTGCGACCGTGACCAGCAATACCTGATGCCCGCCAGCCTCCGCGACTGGCTGCCCGGGGACCACCTCGCGTGGTTCGTGCTCGATGCGGTCAGCCAGTTGGACCTCACCGCGTTCTACGAGCGCTACCGCGAGGACGGTTGGGGGCGGAAGGCGTACGAGCCGTCGATGATGGTCGCGCTCGTGCTCTACGCCTACTGCGAGGGCGAGCGCTCGAGCCGCCAGATCGAACGGCGCTGCCGGGAGGACATCGCCCTCCGGGTGCTGACCGCGAACCAGCACCCCGACCACGCGACGATCTGCCGTTTCCGCCAGCAGCACGAGGAGGCGCTCTCGGGACTGTTCGCCGAGGTGCTCAGGCTGTGCGCCGAGGCTGGTCTGGTGCGGGTCGGGGTGGTCGCGCTCGACGGGACCAAGCTGCACGCCAACGCCAGCCGTGAGCGCAACCGCACGGATGCGGACCTGGAGGCCGAGGTGCGGCGCATCCTCGACGAAGCGGAGCGGGTGGACGCCGAGGAGAACGCGCGCTTCGGCGACGCGCGGGGCGACGAGTTGGCTCCGGGATTCAGGGACCGCGAGGAGCGCCTGCAGCGGTTGCACGAGGCGCGGGAGCGACTGGCGGCCCGAGAGCGGGAGCGGCAGGAGGACTACGAGCAACGCCTCAGGAGCCGCGCGGAGAAGGACCGGCGCGGGCGCCGCCCGAAGCCGCCGCAGCCCGAGCAGGGTGCGAAGGTGAACGTCACCGACCCGGACAGCCGCGTGGTGCGCGACTATCACGGCTACTTCCAAGGCTACAACGTGCAGGCGGTGACGACCCGCGACCAGATCATCGTCGCGGCCGAGGAGAGCCGACAGGCGACCGACATGCACGAGCTGCAACCGATGATCGAGGTGATGCACCGCAACCTGCAGGCCGCACACTGCGGGCCGGCGCGCGTGCTGCTGGCTGATGCCGGCTACTACTCCGAGGCGAACGTGCGGCAGGCGGGGAGCGCAGGTCCGGAGCTGCTGCTCGCGACCCGCAGCGACCGCAACCGGCGCGTCGGCGCGGCGCCGCCGCGCGGGCGCATCCCTGCCGGGCTCTCCGTCCGTGAACGGATGGATCGCAAGCTGGCGACGCAGCGTGGCCGGCGTCTCTACGAGCAGCGGCGCTGGATGATCGAACCCGTCTTCGGCGACGTCAAGGAGAACCGCGGCATCCGCCGGTTCATGCGGCGCGGGATCGCCTCGTGCGCCAGCGAATGGAAGCTGATCGCCGCCACCCACAACCTCAAGAAGCTCTATCGCCGGGCGCGGCCGTCCTCCTGGCCAGCGAACGGCAACCCCCGGCAAAGAGGCTGGTCTGCCGCCGTGGCGGCCGCGTAGCGCCGCTGCCCTGTGAGAGGCGGCTACTCCGCCCCGACAACCGACCGGCTGACCTCTTGGCCCTCGTGGCGCTCCGCCCACGCCACTCCATGCGACAGCCTCGGCTGGGTCGCCGCGTGCTTAGCAGACGGTAATCCACGCGCGGTGAAGGGGACCACGATGACGCTTCCCTTGCCTTCATACTTCCGGGCGCTGCCCCCGTACCTGGGAGGCAAGCGCCGGCTCTGTCCGCTGATCTTCTCGCTGGTACAGCAGTTTGTACCTCGCAAACGCTGGCCAATGACCTTCCTCGATCCGATGTGCGGGAGCGGCGCGGTGGCGCTCTCCGCGAAGGCGTTCGGCTTCGAGGTCATTGCGTCCGACATCGCCGCCCGTGGCGGCGTTGTCGCGCGCGCGCTCATCGCCAACGACACCGCCAAGCTGAGCAAGCAGGACGTGCTCGACCTCTTCGGCAACGTAGGCGACGCCGAGTACCCGCTGGCCGATGAGGTGGCCGCGGTGCTCACCCCCGCGCAGGCAGGGTGGTTCAGGCCAGCGCTCGCGGCGGCCGATCGCTGGCTCGAGCCATGGCGGAGCCTGCGCCGGCTCCTCCTCGTGAAGCTGTTGCTGCGGCTCTACCCGCTCTCGTTGCCGTCGGCGACGGACGCAGCGGCCGCGGTCTGCGGTGACTACGACGCGATCTCGCCGCGCCGGCTCGGGCACTACATGCGGGCACGCGGGCTGCTCTCACCGGACCACGTGTGGCGCGTGGCGCAGGAGCTCAATCTTGGAGTCTTCGGCGGCTACGGGAGCGCTCGCCAGACAGACGCGTGCTTCGCGATGACGGACACGTCCCCGGACGTCGTCTACCTGGACCCGCCGTACCCGGGCACCAGCCGCTACGAGCAAGTCTACATGGTCGTCGATCGCTTCCTCGGAGACCAGCGGCCGAAGAAGCCCGCCCCCACGCTGGACGAGCTGCTTGCCGCGGCTGAGCACATCCCCTATCTGGTCCTTTCCTACGGCGGGCCGAACGCCACTTTGCCCGATCTCGTTTCCACGGTGGAACGCTACCGCCGCGTCGCGACCGCACGCGAAATTCCGTACCGACACCTACAGTCGATCTCGTCGGAGGCCAAGAATGCCGGCAACCGCGAACTCCTCGTCGTCGCCAGTCACTGACGGGCACCTCATCCGCATCAGCTTGGGGCGGCTCCATCCGCACCCGGCCAATGCCAACGTGATGTCGGAGGGACGCCGCCAGAAGCTCGCCCGCAACATCGAGCGGCAGGGTCGCTACCCCCCGCTGGTGGTGCGGCCACACCCCGAGCTCGAGAGGGACTACCAGATCCTGGACGGACACCAGCGCGCCGAGGTGCTCCGAGAGTTGGGCCGTGACGACGTGCTCTGCTTCGTCTGGCCGTGCGACGACACCACCGCGCGTGTGCTCCTCGCCACCCTCAACCGCCTCGAAGGCGAGGACGTGCCGGCCAGGCGGGCCGAGTTGCTGGATGAGCTGATCGCGCTGCTGCCGGCAGAGGAGCTGGCGCTGCTGCTGCCCGAGGACGCTATGGCGATCGAGCACACGCTGCAGCTGATCGATCTCGACCCCGACGCCCTGCTGGCGGAGCTGACGGCGGCGGCGGAGCGGGAGGCGGCGCAGGGACCGAGGCTGATCTCCTTCGCCGTCGACCGCGACGACGAGCCCGTCATCGAAGAAGCGATTCGGCAGGCCGCCGCGGACCTCGACGGCCGCAACCGTCGCGGCGGCGCCCTGGCCGCGATCTGCCGCGCCCACCTGGAGGACATCGATGCCTGAGAACACCCGCCAGCGGGAGGCCTTCAACCGCTACTGGGAGCTCGGGGCGGAGCGCTCGATCGAGCGCCTGCACCAGTCCCTCGCGCGTGCGGGGAAGGCGCCGACCCCACGCACGCTCTACGAGTGGTCGCGGCGCAACCATTGGCAGGACCGCATCGCCGACCTCGATCGGAAGACCGGGGAGGCCGAGGACGAGGCGCGCATCGCCACGATCCGCGAGATGCAGGAGCGCCAGGCGAGAGAAGCGCTGCTGCTGCAGCAGAAGGGCGCGGAGTGGCTGGCCCCCGTTTCCGCGGAGGAGGCGACGCCCGACGCGGCAATCCGCGCGATCGTCGAGGGCGCCAAGCTCGAGCGCCTCGCTCGTGGCGAGGCGACCGCGCGCACCGAACAGCGCGACATCACGGACGAGCGGCTGAAGGAGCTCAGCGATGACGAACTCGACCGTCTCCTTGACCAGCTGGGAGAGGGCGTGGGGGGAGAAGGTGCGGCGGAACCCCGCTGACCCCTGGGCCTGGGCGATGGCACACCGCCGGGTCGGCGAGCGGAGCCTCACGCACCTCCCGGCGCTCGCGGATATCGCTCGCGACGCCCACCCGCTCGTCGTCGTCATGAAGTCGGCGCAGGTCGGTCTCACCGAGCTGGCGGTCAACCTCGCACTGCATGCAGCCGACACCGGCTACGCGGGCCGCGGCAACGTGCTCTTCCTGATGCCCAACCAGAACCAGATGGACGATTTCGCCCGGTCCCGCTTCGACCGCGCGATCCAGGACAGCGCGTACCTGAGAGAGCGCCTTCAGCCTGAGCCCCCGCGGCGCAAGGGTGCGGACAGCATGCGCCTGAAGCGGGTCGGCGATGGCTACATCTACTTGCGCGGGGCTGACAGCCAGCGGCAGATCGCGAGCGTGGACGCCGACCTCGTCATCCTCGATGAGTTCGACCAGATGGGTGAGGGCGTGCTCGAGCTCGCCGAGAAGCGGATCGCCTCCAGCCGGGCCGGCCGCATCGTGGTCGCCTCGACGCCGCGCTACCCGGAGGCCGGCATCGACGCGCTGTTCCGGGAGTCGGACCGCCGCCGCTACCTGCTGCCGTGTCCGTCCTGCGGCCTGGAGCAGGCGCTCACTTGGGCTGCGAACGTCGACCAGGAGCGCGCGCTCGTCGTCTGCACGGAGTGCCGTGAGCCGATGGACGTGGGCGTGAAGGTGCGCTGGGTGGCTGAGGCGCCGGGCAACGCGATGATCCGCGGCTATCACCTGAGCCGGCTGTACAGCCCGTGGGCCGACATCAAGGCGATGATCGCAGCCGGCCAGTCGCCGACCCCCCGCGGTCAGCAGGAGTTCCGCAACTCCGATCTGGGGCAGGCCTTCGTGGTCGAGGGCGGGGGCTTGACGCTGGACGTCCTCGACCGTTGCCGTGAGGAGTACTCCCTCGAGGAGTACGCCGGTGAGCGCTGCGTCATGGGTGTGGACGTCGGGATCAAGCTCCACGTGGTGATCAGAGAGCTCTCGGAGCAGGCGCGTGAGGACCCGGCGCGGCCTCGCCCTCTCTGGTTCGCCGGCATCGTTGATGCCTTCGAGGACCTCGAGGCATTGATGGAACGGTTCAACGTGGCGGGCACGGTGATCGACGCCCAGCCGGAGGTGCACAAGGTGGCGGAGTTCGCGCGGCGGCATCCGCTGCAGGTGCGCGTCGCCTGGTATGGGCGGCAGGATTCCGGGTTCGAGTGGGTGTCGGCCGAGGACGGCCGTCCGGACGGGCTAAGGCTGAACCGGCTGGAAGCGCTGGAGCACGCGTTTCAGCGATTCCACGACCGCTTGGCTGCGCTGCCGGCCGAGGCGCGGCAGCTGGGCGGCGGGTCCCGGCGCGGCCACGGCGAGTACTACCGCGAGCTGCGGGCGCCCCAGCGCACGCTCGAGCAGGACGCGCAGGGGAACTGGCGCGAGCGGTGGTTCGACCGCGGGCTGCCCGATCACTTCGCGCACGCCGAGGTCTACTGTCTGTTCGGCGAGGAGCTCGTGCCGCCGCCGGCGGTCGACATCGAGGCGCTGCATCGGGGACTCGAGAACCCCTCGCCCCTCCCGGGCAGCGGTTCGCTGCCAAGCGGCGACGGGGGCTGGGGCTTCGGCAGGTCGAGCGACCGCTGGGGATGACAAAGAGCCCGGAGACAGCGCCCAGCTCCCAAGAAACTTCAGGGGGCTTGGCGGCGCTCTCAGCCTGTGTTTTTCCTGAAGTTTCCCTGAAGTCGGCGAATCTGAGCGCCGGATTGTGTAGCTGAGACCTCCCCGGCGATTGCCGCGGCACATCCGACAGCGCCGTGGGTGTGGCGTCAGTTGCTGGAGGCGACGCCGTGGGGGCAGCAGCCCCGCTATCTGATCCGGGACCGCGACCGCTCGTACGGCGGTGCCTTCATTGGCAAGGCGCGAGCGATCGGGATCAAGACGGTCCTCACTGCGGTGCGGGCACCGCAGGGCGAACGCCATCGCGGAGCGTGTGGTCGGAACGCTCAGGCGCGAATGTCTCGACCATCTGATCATCGTGAATGAGCGTCACCTGCGACTGGTGCTGCGGGAGTACGTCGCGCACTACAACCACGTGCGACCGCACCAGGCGCCTGGCTGGCCGACTACGTTGCCGAGCGCGCAACGCGAGGACACATCATGTTCATCTGAGGGTGCCCGCTCGGCCGATGCTCGACAGCGCACTTGACTTCCTGCGGGCTGCGAGCGGTCATCGCCCGACCATGGCGCACGACCGACCTCCGCTCTGCACGATCACCTTCGGCCGTTCGCCCTCGCTCTACTACCGAGACGCCCTGCGACTCGCTCAGGCGTCACTTCACCGTCGCGCCGCCGGTGTACGGCGTGGACCCGACGGCGACCCCGCTCGAAGCCTCTACTCTTGCTCACTCAGCATGCCCAATATCGCTTGACTTGCAAGGCGCATCAGAGCGTCCATCGACTCCACGCCCTGACGACCCTGGGGATGCGGATGACGACGGGACTCTCAGAGCAGATCGAGCTCTACCTGCGCCGCTGCGAGGTTGAGGGCAAGTCACCGAATACGGTGCGTGCTTACGCCCACACCCTGCGCCGGTTCGCCATCGGGGTCGGGGACATCGCGACCACCGCCGTCGCACAGGAGCAGCTTTACGACTACCTCGCCCGGTTCACTGACCGCTCGCTCGAGACGCGGCACCGCTGCTTCTTCAACTGGTTGGTCGCCGCCGATCGACTGGAGCGCAACCCCTTCCAGGGGATGCGGAACGTGCGGCTGCCCAGCCGAATCGTCCAGCCGTTCACGCCTGAAGAAATCGGCGCCCTGCTTGCGGCCACATCACCCACGCCTGTCGGTCAGCGCGATCGTGCGCTGCTGATGACCCTGCTCGATACCGGGGCACGCTGCTCTGAGACTGTCCGGCTGCAGCTGGCCGATGTCGACCTCGAAGAGGGCCGCATGCGGATCCTCCACGGCAAGGGCAACAAACAGCGCGTGGTGCCCTTCGCGGGGCGGTGCGGCGGCGAGCTCGAGCGCTACCTTGAGGAGCGTGGCCTGTCGCCAGGGCCACTCTTCATTGGTTGGTAACGGCATCGGCGAACTTCAGGGGTTGCAGCCCGCTGGGCGTGAACGGACTCAAGCAGATGCTGCGACGCCTCGGGGCACGGGCCGGCGTGCCCAAGGTCCATGCCCATCGCTTCCGGCACACCTTCGCGACGTGGGCGATCAGCCACGACGCACAGGAGCTCGACGTGCAGTACCTGCTGGGCCACTCCTCGCCTGACATGGTGCGTCGTTACAGCTCGTCCTACCGTTCCGAGCAGGCCGCGACGCGCCATTACGCGTTCTCGCCTGGTGACCAGATGCTCGCGGAGGGCTCGACTAAGCCCTGATTTCACCGACACTCGGATCCGAGGAGCAGCCAGTCGGCGTTCTTCCCAAGCAGAGGGTCGAGGGTTCGAATCCCTTCTCCCGCTCCAACTTCGCCACCCTGTGGGGCACGAAAACCTCATCCGCCGTATCCGCGAGGCGCGCCGCTGACTCCGAAACGCTGAAATCATGGGCTGGATGGAATATTGCCGCCCCACGGCCTCAGGGACGCAGGCGATCGGCGACGCGCTCGAGGTTATCCGTCGCGGCACTGCTCACGTGATGATCGCCGGTGGGACCGAGTCTGCGCTCAGTCTCACCGGTATCGCGGGGTTTGCCTCGATGCGTGCTCTGACCACCCACCAGTACGACGACCCCGCTCGCGCATCACGACCGTTCGATCGCGATCGTGACGGTTTCGCCCCTGCCGAGGGTGCCGGCATCCTGGTCATTGAATCGCTAGATCATGCACGTGCACGCGGCGCGCAGCCCCTCGCCGAGCTGCTTGGTTACGGCGTCGCAGCCGACGCCTCCCATCTGGTTGCGCCCGCCGAGGACGGGATCGGAGCCAAGCACGCTATGGTCGCCGCTCTCGCCGATGCTTGCATCGCCCCCGAGGAAGTCGACTACATCTCCGCCCACGCCACCGCGACGCCGGTCGGAGACATTGCCGAGACGCAGGCGATCAAGGCGGCACTGGGCGTTCACGCCTATCGAGTACCGATTCTCAGCCATGAAGTCGCAGACCGGGCACCTGCTCGGCGGATCGGGGGGCATCGAGACCGTGGCGGCCGTGCAAGCCATCGCTAGCGGAGAGATCACGCCCACGGTGAACCTTGAACACCCCGGAGATGGCTGCGATCTGGACTATGTAGCACAGCAGTCGCGCCGGATGCCGGTACGCACCGTGCTGAAGAATTCGTTCGCGTTTGGTGGAATGAACGCGTCGATCGTGCTCCAAAGATTCGACAACTAGCCCTGGGCAGGAACACTGCTGGGCCTTGTATCGCATGACTCTGCCTGCTGGCCGTGTGGCGTGGGTCACAGCCACGATGAAGCCGTGCGCAGGCTGCGCGACGACGTCGCACGCCAGGCGAGTCCGGAGCCATGCGCGCGAAAGCCCGCTGTAGCGGACGTCGTGGACCGGCATCTAGACATCGCGGACGCGGTGATAGCGGTCTCTCCCACGCGTCACACGGATTATCGAGATCACTGCGCATCTGTAATGGCGATGTGTTCGACCCGCCGGTGCGGAACCCTAGGTCCCCGACAAGGATCGTGGTAACGCTAGTGGCCACTCCTATGCTGGCTCGAAGCAGGCACGCACGAGATTGCTCGTCGGGAAGCTGCGCGCCAGAAGTAGGCGGTGTGTGAAGGCGTTCATAGTGACGCCGTTCCATGTCAGCAATCCTGCCTTCGTAGTCCGAGGAGACAGCGATGGCCATCCTGAACATCACGTCACAGCCACACGTCCGCCAGCTTGGGATCGCGAAGCCCGAGTTCAACATCGGTCGGTTCTTCGCCCGCCTCAACGGCACGGAGGATGTCGATCCCGTCGCCCAGCAGCGCCAGAACCGCGCTGCAGACGGTCGCATCAGCAGTCGCGCAGCGCTCGACCAGACGCAGGCTGCGCGCTAACCGATAGACGGCGCTCGGGCCCCGGCCAACCCTCACGGCCGGGGTCCTGTGCGTCTCGCGGTGGCGGAGGTGCCTGCTGGTTACTAGGCGTCTGCCGGTTGCCGTGTCCGCAGTGCGTCAAGAGCGCGGTGGAACAGCCATGACCCCTCGCTCGGCACGCGGACTGATGTCACCCGCCCCAATCTCGGCAAGCGAAGCCCACCGCACCTGCTGCCCTTTCATGTCATCACCGGGCGTGACCGCGCGGTTCCACGCACGCAGTGCAAAGGCAACGCCAACGATCGCCGGGATGGCAGCGTCATACTCGTAGGCTCCTGAGTGGATCACGCCGTAGGACTCGACTTGGAGGTCCGTGCCTGCCTCTTCGCGGATCTCACGCAGGACACCTTCAGTGGGTGTTTCGCCATGCTCTAGCGCCCCGCTGATCGGTTCCCACTGACCAGGGACACGAGGCGATGACAGCAACAAGAAGTGATCGCTTTCATCTGCGATCATCGCGACCAAGCCGATCGGGAACGCGGCGAACCGGCGGCCGTGCGCACTGGTGATGATCGCCCCTGGCGTCACGTGTTAACTCTCCCAGTGCACGGCCCAGGCCCGCACCGGCTGATCGAAGCCCTTGAGCTCCACTTCGCCGCGGTCCTCGAACTCGAAGTCCTTGCCTGCCACGGCCTGCCGCACCACGTCCGAGACGAGGATGCCGTCAGTCTCTGCCCCCGACTCCAGCCGCTTGGCAATGACCACCGAGGCACCGTGCAGGGCATCATCCTCGACGATCGGTTCCCCGGCGTTGATACCGATGCGCAGCCTAGGGGGATTCCCCGATTGGCGTCCGATCTGTGGGTCGATAGCGTGGTCTCCAATGATGATCCGGCTCGCACCTGTCACCCTGTTGTTGGGGCTGTGCATGTCCTCGCTGTCGCCGAGGCGACGTTCGAAGCAATGCGCACCGGCGAGCCGATCATCTTCCAGGGAGTACTCCGCGACGCCGAGTCGCAGACTACGGCGCGCCCGACCTACTCGTCCGCGCTGACGTATTGCGGGAGCTGTTTCCGAACGATCTCGCCGCGGATGCGGTCGCTGTCGACGCGCCGGATCGGCCCGATCTAGGGACTCACTAATCGCGAAGAGCTGCGACCTGACACGGCGCACGCACCGGTTCGAAGCTTCTCTGAGACGGAAGTAGGCAACAGCGGACTCGCTAAGGGCGACCTACTGCTTGAGGGGAGCGAGGGGCAGCCTGGGTGCGACGGTCTTCGAGCGATCTACCATGCCAGCTGCCAGATCTGCCGGATCACTGGCTTGGATCGCCGAGCCGGGAGGTCACAGTTGAGCACCTCGGGAAGGCCGCAACCAATCTCCAGCGCCGTCAGCTCCGCTTGGACCTGCGGGACCTGCGGACATGCTCAGGAGGAGATGACCTGGCTTGCGATCGACGCCAACGAGCGCCCCGACCTGGTTGACGCGCTGACGCGCGGGTCCATCACACAGCGACCGTGTCGTGAGTGCGAGTCGTTGATCGAGCGTCGAATCCCACTACTGCTGACGCGGCTCTCGGACTCTGTCCCGCTCATCGTCGGGCCCGTCCGCGATGAGATCCCAAGCCCTGCTCAGAGGGTAGCGTTCGAGGTTCTGGTGTTTGCCGCAGGTCGCAACATCCCTGAGGACGTTGCAGAGCTCCGGCAAGGTGTGAGTGATCAGGAGTGGAGCGAGCAGTACTCGAGCTTCCTTCAAGCGGCGATTGATCTTGAACCCTTGCATCGGGTCGAGAGGGCGCTCACTGCTCTTCACAAGGCGTTCACGGAGGACGATCTCAGGCGGCTGGTCACTGACTTCCCCGAGGTGACGTCAAGTCTCACCCGAGAACGCCTTCGAAGCCGGATCGCATAGAAGTCCGACGAAGAGATGGGCGTTTCAGCCAAGAACGTCGACCGGCCCGCCTTCCAGCAGATGGTGTCCGAGGTCGATCGCTTCGAGCGAGTGTTGGTCCGCGAGCGCAGCCGCTATGCCCGCGACTACGGCGACGCCTCGACGATGTGACCTGACCCCGTGAGACGAGACCATCGTTGATGAGAGTCCTTTGGTCCGCGAAGGTGGGCGGAGGAGGACATCACGGTGAAACGACGCAGGCACACGCCTGAGCAGATTGTGCGCAAGCTGCGGGAGGTGGAGCGGCTGCTCGGTGAGGGGCAGACGATCGCGGAGGCGGCGAAACGGGTCGAGATCTCGGAGCAGACCTACCACCGCTGGCGCAACCAGTACGGCGGGATGAAGGCCGACGACGCCAAACGGCTGCGCGAGCTGGAGCGCGAGAACGCGCGGCTGAAGCGGATCGTCGCCGACAAGGAACTCGAGATCGACGCGCTCAAGGAGATCGCCCGGGGAAACTGGTAAGCCCGTCGCGCCGGCGCGAGGCGGTCTGCATTTGTTGCAGGACCGCCTCGCGTTGTCGGAACGGCGGGCATGCCGGGTCACCGGCCAGCACCGCTCCACGCAGCGCCGCCTGCCGGCGCGCGGCCGCGGCGACGACGCGCTCAGGACGGAGTTGCACGCCTTCTCGCGTGGCCACCCCCGCTGGGGATACCGCCGCGCATGGGCGACCTTGCGCGAGGAGGGATGGACCGTGAACCGCAAGCGGGTGCAACGGCTCTGGCGTGAGGAGGGGCTGCGCGTCCCGCTGACACGACGCAAGCGTCAGCGTCTGGGGGACTCGGCTCAGCCCGCCAGGCGGCTGAGTGCTGAGCGGCCGAACCACGTCTGGGCGCTGGACTTCCAGTTCGACCAGACCGCGGACGGGCGGGTCCTGAAGCTGCTCAACATCGTCGACGAGCACACGCGGGAGGCGCTGGCGGTGGTGGCCGCCAGGCGCATCAACGCCGACGCCACCGCCGCCACGCTCGACCGGATCGTCGCCGGGCGCGGGACGGCGCCGGGGTACATCCGCTGCGACAACGGGCTCGAGCTCACGGCCAACGCGCTGCGCGACTGGTGCCGGTTCAGCGGTACGGGCAGCAGCTACATCGAGCCCGGTGCGCCGTGGGAAAACCCATTCGTCGAGTCGTTCAACGGCCGGCTGCGCGACGAGTTCCTGGCCGTCGAGCAGTTCGACAGCCTGCTCGAGGCGCAGGTGCTGATCGAGGACTGGCGGATCGAGTACAACACGAAGCGCCCGCACAGCAGCCTGGGCTGGCTCGCCCCGGCTACCTACGCCGAGCGCTGGGAGGCTCAGCAACACGCTGGACTCTCATAAGCGGTGGTCTCGCAAAGGGGGTCCGGTCAGATGGACAAGTGGTTTGCCGCCCGCGGCGTGTCGGTCTGGTCGCTTAACGAGCCCTACACAAACGGTGATGACCCAAGCTCATTCCTCGTTCGCGGGATCACTGATGTGTTCTCGGCGCACTACCTTGTCGACCTCTCGCATAAGGTCAAGGCCGGCCATCGCACTCGAGCGCTCAAAGGTCTCCACGGCGGCCCGACGCCCTACGGCTACATCCGCGTCGGCGACAAACAGCCGATGGAGGTCGATGAGTCCGAGGCGGAGACGATCCGCCAGATCTTCGAACGCTACAACAGCGGCACGGTTTCGTATGCCGACCTCGCTCGGGGCCTCAACTTCTCAGAGACACCGTCACCGACTGGCGGGCCGTGGAAGAAGGAGTCGGTCCGCACCATCCTTGGCAACGCGACGTACACCGGGTCGGTCCGCCATCACGGCCGGGTCGTCGGTCCTGGCCTCCACGACGGGGTGATCGACCAGCACACGTTCGACCTCGCACAGCGGATGGAACATCGCAGGCGGAATCGCCTCGACATGCATCGCGGGCCGGAACGTGCCTACATGCTCTCGGGGACGGGCGTTCACGTGGAGTGCCGATCGACGCTGAACGCGAATACCTCGAATGGCTACCGCTACTACCGCTGCACCCTCGGCGACAAAGGGCTCGCGACCCGCTGCGAGCACCGCGGCCACAAGGCGAAGCCGGTCGAGGACCAGATCAGCAAGATGTTCCTTGCCTGGGAGGCCCCAGACGACTGGGCCGAGCGTGTGGGCGAGGTGCTCTCAACTCCGCAGGACAACGAAGCAAGGCGCCGCAGCCTGGAGGCGCGCATCGTGCGGGCTGAGGAGGCGTGGCTAGAGGGCTATGTAGAATCAACGAAGGCGCGCGCCCAGATCGACACAGCACGTTCGGAATTGACGACGCTCGACACCGACATCCCGATGATCACCGGCGAGGACTTCCGCACCGCCGCCGGCCTCTGGCCCCACATGACCGCCGAGGAGCGCCGAGACACAGTCCGTCTGTTCTTCGACGAGATCGAAGTCGACCTGGGTACCGGCGAGGTGATCCAGTTCACGGTCCACCCCGAGGTCGCGCCTCACTTCGTAGCGGTCGCAGAGTCCGACGGGCCGATCGGACTTTGTGCCTGGTGGGCCGGGTGGGACTCGAACCCACGCGCGACGGGTTAAAAGCCCGCTGCTCTGCCACTGAGCTACCGGCCCATGAGCTTGCTACGAAAGGCTATTCGTATTATCCCGCGGACGCCAGAAGGGCCGTCGCTCGGCTGCTGAGGGCATGCGAAACATTCGATAGTGGTAGTGAGCACTGGAGTTCCGATGCAGCGACATCCGCGCGAGCGGTCACTGGTCACACGATTGCTTGGCGTACGGGCCATGCGGTCGAGCGCCGCAGTGGGGCAGCTGGCGCCGGTTCCGATCGCCCTCTGGATACTGCTCCCTCTGAATGCGCTGGCTCTGGTGGCCGCTCTGATGGTCTTGTCGTCGCCCTATCCGATTGAGCTCGGAAGCCTACTCCTCGCCGCGATGACAACCCTGAACGCAGCGCTCGGCGCCATGATCGCTTTAAGGCTGACCGGTTATTCGGCGCGCCCGAGCCACCGGGAGCATGTGCGCTTGCTCGTGGACTTCGACGCGACGCTCGATGGCGTGCCCGTGCGCGTCCTCGACGTTTCGCTTGGAGGCGCGCTGTTCGTGGCACCGACCGGCCAATTGCAGCTCGACGTTGATCAGCGGCTCGAATTCACGATGCACGGAGTTCAATTGCACTTCGTCACCGAGCCGACTCGGACTCAGGAGCACGCGGCCAGCGCCGAGGTTGCTCTGCGCTTCATCCCCGGCCAGGACGAGATGATCGCGCGACTCGGTGTGGCGCTCCTCACTGAGGTTGCTCGGGACGAGACGCTCCCGGCCGATACCGAGGATCGCCGCCGTGCAGCATGAGCCGTCGCCGGATCGCTGCGCGGCGCTGCGTTCGTCAAGGTCGCCGTCCCTGATTCCTACACGTCCTCGCGACTTGTGTATGAGGCAACGGCGAGGCTGAGAGTACGACCACCGCCGGAGGATCTCGCATGCTTGGGCTCTCTGCGCCATTCGACTCGGGCCGGCTGCGAGGTGATCGCGGCCAGACCGTGATCTTGCTGGCACTCCTGCTGCCGGTCGTTGTCGCCTTCCTGGGCTTCGTCGTCGTCGTGGGGCAGGTCGCGAACGCCCGCCGCGACCTGCAGAACGACGCGGACCGCGCCGCACTGGCGGCGGCCCTGGATCTCCCCTCGGCGGCCACAGCAGCGGCCGCCGGCAACGAATGGCTGCGCCGCAACGGCATCGACACGACCGACGCCGACATCACGATCACGATCACCACACCGTTCCGCGGCAATCCGAACCAGGTCTATGTGCGGGTGGAGCGCCCGGTCGACACGACGTTCGGCCTGGGGCGCCGAGTGTCCGCGAGCGCGGTCGCCGAGAAGATCACCGGTGGCGGCGGCCAGTACGCCATCTTCGCGATGGAGGAGAGTTGCTCAGCCCCGGACCCACTCGAGATCTCAGGATCAAACGTCGCCATTGCTGGCGTGGTGCACTCCAACAGCGAACTCAAGATCAACGGCTCCGACAACATCTTTGACGGCGGCACCACCTACCACTGCTCGCTCGACCTCAGTGGATCGGGCAACACCTTCGATCCGGCGCCCCTCGACCTCGACGACACCTTGCCACCCCCGTTGGACATGGCGTTCTCCGACTTCAGCTGCGACCGAATGTGGAGCAGCGACGTGAACCTGGGCAGCGAGAGCGGCATCTGGATCGACGCGACCACCCTCGAACCCGGAACGTACTGCTCCGACGGCAACCTGCAGCTCTCGGGTTCAGACATCACCGGCGAGGTGACGTTGGTCGCGCGCGGTGAATTGCAGGTCTCAGGCAGCAACTTCACACTGTCGCCGGCTCCGGACGACCCGACCGGCGTGCTCTTCTTCTCCGAGGCCAGCTCGAGCTCTGCCCTGGACCTCTCGGGCAGCGGCGGATCGTGGGAAGGCATCATCCACGCGCCCAACGGCACGGCGAAGATGCAGGGCTCAAGCAACCTTTCGTTGACCGGCAGCATCATCGCGGGCCGCGTGAAGGTGTCGGGCTCCAACTTCTCAATGACCGCGTCGTCAGAGTACAGCGCCGGCGTAGCCTTCATCTTCCTCGTCCGGTAGCCATCGAGCGGCTCTCATCGTCCCCTCGCGGACCCAGTACAAGGTGTCGGATCGCGAACGGCGGGGACCTGCCCCGCCGTTCTTGTCTGCACTCCGATGTCGCTAGGTTCCGGAGGGCCGTCCGGCGCGCTCGTAGCTCTCCTGCCCTGCCTTCGCCTCGCCCAGCTGATAGCCCTGCACCATGTCGGCAAGGTCCGCCAGACCCGCTGTGGCCATGGCCATGGCCATGTCGGCGTCGTTGCCGCGGAAGTCGAACATCGTGTCGTCGCCCTCTGCGATGAGGGCGATCGTGTTCCATCCGCCCCAGAAGAGCTTAGAGCTCGAAACGTCGTCGTAGCCTCGCATCACGCGGCAGACCTGCAACGCCGCGAGCGCGAGCTCGTTGCGGTCCGCACCGTCTTTGCGCTGCCACACCTGGATTCCAATCGGCATGGATACCCCCAACCTCTTCGTTCCGTTAGCGCGGGGGATGGTACACGTTATTGCCAGCGTCGAGTCCGTGAGCGCGCTCACGGTCGGTCTCCAGCCATCGCGCGTCGTCGAGGCTCACTCGAAGCCCCTACCTGGGAGCCACGTAGCCGGGGCCGCGGCCTGGCTCCCACGGATGGGCGCGCGCCACATCCTCGTCCAGGTCGACGCCCCAGCCGGGCGCGGTCGGAATCGCCAGCTCACCATCCTCGAAGTGCATCGCGCCGCCTGTGAGGTCGTCCTTCCACGGCACGTCGTCGATGTCGATCTCCATGATCCGCACGTTGGGCACGACCGCGCAGAGGTGCAGCGCGATGTGCGAGGAGAGGTGCGAGTAGTAGTTGCGCGGCGCGATGTTCAGCTCGTAGCTCTCCGCCAGCATCGGCACATCGCGTGAGCGCGCGTACCCGTTCCACGGGATGTCGACCATCACGTTGTCCATAGACCGCGCCTCGAAGTAGGGGCGGTAGTCTCGCAGGCCGTACAGGTTCTCACCGGAGGTGATCGGCACCGACGTGCCGTCCTTGATCTGCCTGAGCGCCTGTGGCTCGTACATGTCGATCTCGACCCAGAGCATCGGGAACTGCTCCGCGATGGCGCAGATCTTCGCGGCGGCCTCCGGCTTGTAGTGGAAGTTGAGATCGAGGGCGATCTCGACATCGTCGCCCACGCCCTCGGCGAACGCTGCGAGTTGCCGTTCGATCGCGCGCAGGATCTCGACTGGCACGTTCTGGTCCGTCGGCCCGCCGCCGAAGCCGAAGCCATAACCCGCGGCGGGTTCGCCCGGGATCACGACGTTGGTCTTGAACGCCGTGAACCCCTTTGCCGTCACCTCCTCGCCGAGGGCCGTGATCGCCTCGTACGAGTCGATCGGCGGCACGCCGATCAGCGCGTGGTTGCGCGCCCTCGAGGATCCGCAGTGCGACCAGTAGACACGTTGCCGCTCCCGCACCGGTCCGCCGAAGAGTTCGTAGACCGGGACGCCCAGCGCCTTCGCCTTCACGTCCCAGAGCGCCAGCTCGATGCCCGCGATCGCCTTCGCCACCACGCCCCCGGGGCTCTGGCGTCCGACGCGGTAGAGGTCCCAGTAGATCGCCTCGACCGCCCGCGGGTCGCGCCCGAGGACGATCGGCTCGAAGTCAGTGATCGCGCCGACGATGCCAAAGGGGTTCCGCCCGTCCGAGCACTCGCCGTAGCCGGTGATCCCCTCGTCGGTGCGCACGGCGACGAAGGCCCACGGCCGCCAGCCCGCATCCACCACAAACGTCTCGATGCCAGTGATCTGCGCGCCGCACCTCGCCTCGTCGCACCTTGGTCGTATCTGCTCTCGCTGCGCAGGCTGTCGAGCCGGCACGCTCGCGTCAAGCGCTGCCCAGCCCCGCCAAGCGACGTATCATCGCTGCCTCGACCATCGAGGGGAGTCGCACCATGACCACCACGACCCAGGCCGCGCCCGCGTTCGAGGCGCAGATCGATTGGCATCAGCTGCCCGACGGGATGACGCTGCACGAGACGCCTGGCGTCGCCGTTGACGCGGACGACCGGCTCTTCGCACTCACCCGCAACACGGACAACCCGGTGCTGGTCTTCGACGCGGACGGCACCTTCGTCCGCACGTTCGGCGCGGGCACATTTAGCGCACGCACGCACGCGATCACGATCGCGCCGGACGGGTCCGTGTTCTGCGTCGACGACGGTCGCCACACCGTGACGAAGTGGACGCCCGAAGGCGAGCTGCTGCTGACGATCGGTCGCCCCGATGAGCCCGCCGAGAAGTTCAGCGGTGAGCCGTTCAACCGCCCGACCGACGTTGCCGTCGCCTCGGACGGCAGCCTGTACATCAGCGACGGTTACGGCAACGCGCGCGTGCACCACTACTCGGCCGAGGGCGAGTTGCTGCACTCCTGGGGCTCGCCCGGCATCGACCGAGGGCAGTTCATGTGCCCGCACAACATCAGCATCGACGCCGACGACCGCCTCTGCGTCGCCGACCGCGAGGCGCTCCGCGTCCAGGTGTTCGACGGCGAGGGCACGCTTCTCGACGTCTGGCACGATGTCCACCGGCCGTGCGGACTCACCGTCGGGCAGGACGGTCTCGTCTACATCGGCGAGCTCAACGGCGTGGCGCTGATGGATGGCGCGCTCGGGATCGGCCACCGCGTGAGCGTGTACGATCGCTCCGGCACGCTCCTCGGGCGGTTCGGCGCCGTCGAGGAGGGCAGTGACGCCGGCCAGTTCATCGCACCGCACAGCGTGGCCGTCGACTCGCGCGGCGATGTCTACGTCGGCGAGGTCTCGTACACCAACACCGGCAGCCGCCTCGATCCGCCGCGGGAGCTGAAGTCGCTCAACAAGCTCGTCCGCACCGCCTGAGCGGACTCGGCGTCAGCTGCGGAACAGCTCGTCCAGCGGCATCACGAACATCACGGCGCCGTGGACGCGCACGTCCATCATCTCGTCGCCGCCCTCGTCGATGCCGATGCCGAAAGCCTGGGCCGGCATCGGCATCGTGATCTCCGGGAAGTCGCGATGCAACAGCGTGTGCAGCCCCGGCACTTCGCGGTCCTCGACGGCGGTGATCACCGTGGCGACACGCTGTCCGCGATAGCCGCCGCGCGCCTCGATCTGGGTGAAGCGGAAGCCGGCGCCGCGCATGCTCTCCAGTAGCTGCTTCTCGTGCGCCTCGGGTACCACGACCATGCAGAGCTTCATGCGCGCACCGTCCTCCGGAACGCTCGCGCCGTCGAGGCGTGAGCACGCGTTCAGCGCACCCTAACCGAGGCGCGCCCTCAACATCCGTGGCTATGATGCTCCTGGGCTGGGGAGCGGGCGGCGGTAGCGTGGAGGACGACGTGGACACACCGATGGCAGGTAGCTCGATCATCGATCGCATGATCCGGGCCTCGCGGCTGGAGAACGACCTCTACGAGGAGGTCGAACACGATCCCGATGCGACCGGGCAAGCCGCGATCGTCGTGGTCGGAACGAGCATTGCCGCAGGCGTCGGCGGGATCAGTGCGGGCATCGTCTGGATCCCCGTCGTGGCGGTCCTGTCGCTCATTGCCTGGGCCGTCTATGCTTGGCTGACCTACTTCATCGGCACGCGCATCCTCGCCGGACCGGAGACCAGTGCCAGCTGGAGCGAGCTCGCGCGCACGCTCGGCTACGCCAACTCACCCCGCGCGCTCTTGATCGTCGGCTTCGTCCCGCTGCTCGGCTGGATCGTCGGCATCGTGGTCAGCATCTGGGTACTCTTCACGACGGTCGTTGCGATTCGTGCCGCCCTCGACTTCTCGACCTGGCGCGCCATCGGTACGGCGCTGCTCGGCTCGATCGCCCAGGTCCTCGTCCTCGGTATCGCTTTCGCGATCGTGCTCTGAACGAGGGCTCGAGCCACCGCCCGCCTGGCGCTGAGGCCGCCCCGGTCTCCGCGCGTCCCACGCAATTGCGGTCCCGGGGGTACCTGTGTATCGTCCCGCCGCACGTCGGAGATCACGGTACGTATCACCGGGGACGAAGCAATGGCTAGCTTGCTGACCGAAGAGACGCTCGACGGGTTCCGCGAACGTGCGCCTCAGTACGACCGCGAGAACACCTTCTTCCAGGAAGATTTCGATGAGCTGAAGGCCGCTGGTTACCTGAAACTGTCTGTGCCCAAGGAGTTCGGCGGCGAGGGCGCCGACATCGCTGAGACCGCTCGCGAGACGCGCCGCCTGGCTGAGGCTGTCGCACAAACCCACGAAGAGGGGGACATCGCTATACGATGAGCATGGCGGCGGGGGCGGAGTGATTCCGAGGTGCCGCCGTGACCCAGCGTTTCTTGCCGTGCGACCGTGACCAGCAATACCTGATGCCCGCCAGCCTCCGCGACTGGCTGCCCGGGGACCACCTCGCGTGCGTGCTCGATGCGGTCAGCCAGTTGGACCTCACCGCGTTCTACGAGCGCTACCGCGAGGACGGTTGGGGGCGGAAGGCGTACGAGCCGTCGATGATGGTCGCGCTCGTGCTCTACGCCTACTGCGAGGGCGAGCGCTCGAGCCGCCAGATCGAACGGCGCTGCCGGGAGGACATCGCCCTCCGGGTGCTGACCGCGAACCAGCACCCCGACCACGCGACGATCTGCCGTTTCCGCCAGCAGCACGAGGAGGCGCTCTCGGGACTGTTCGCCGAGGTGCTCAGGCTGTGCGCCGAGGCTGGTCTGGTGCGGGTCGGGGTGGTCGCGCTCGACGGGACCAAGCTGCACGCCAACGCCAGCCGTGAGCGCAACCGCACGGATGCGGACCTGGAGGCCGAGGTGCGGCGCATCCTCGACGAAGCGGAGCGGGTGGACGCCGAGGAGAACGCGCGCTTCGGCGACGCGCGGGGCGACGAGTTGCCTCCGGGATTCAGGGACCGCGAGGAGCGCCTGCAGCGGTTGCACGAGGCGCGGGAGCGACTGGCGGCCCGAGAGCGGGAGCGGCAGGAGGACTACGAGCAACGCCTCAGGAGCCGCGCGGAGAAGGACCAGCGCGGGCGCCGCCCGAAGCCGCCGCAGCCCGAGCAGGGTGCGAAGGTGAACGTCACCGACCCGGACAGCCGCGTGGTGCGCGACTATCACGGCTACTTCCAAGGCTACAACGTGCAGGCGGTGACGACCCGCGACCAGATCATCGTCGCGGCTGAGGTGAGCCGACAGGCGACCGACATGCACGAGCTGCAACCGATGATCGAGGTGATGCACCGCAACCTGCAGGCCGCACACTGCGGGCCGGCGCGCGTGCTGCTGGCTGATGCCGGCTACTACTCCGAGGCGAACGTGCGGCAGGCGGGGAGCGCAGGTCCGGAGCTGCTGCTCGCGACCCGCAGCGACCGCAACCGGCGCGTCGGCGCGGCGCCGCCGCGCGGGCGCATCCCTGCCGGGCTCTCCGTCCGTGAACGGATGGATCGCAAGCTGGCGACGCAGCGTGGCCGGCGTCTCTACGAGCAGCGGCGCTGGATGATCGAACCCGTCTTCGGCGACGTCAAGGAGAACCGCGGCATCCGCCGGTTCATGCGGCGCGGGATCGCCTCGTGCGCCAGCGAATGGAAGCTGATCGCCGCCACCCACAACCTCAAGAAGCTCTATCGCCGGGCGCGGCCGTCCTCCTGGCCAGCGAACGGCAACCCCCGGCAAAGAGGCTGGTCTGCCGCCGTGGCGGCCGCGTAGCGCCGCTGCCCTGTGAGAGGCGGCTACTCCGCCCCGACAACCGACCGGCTGACCTCTTGGCCCTCGTGGCGCTCCGCCCACGCCACTCCATGCGACAGCCTCGGCTGCCTACGCACGGGCCGACGCCGTCGCGGTCAACATGCACCTCTACTGGGCCGGTCTCGCCTCCGACCTGCACCATGTCGGCGACACCTCGCTCGACTGGCTGCTCGAGGACGCCGGCAAGGGCGGCATCTACGCCGCCGGCCACTCGGAGCGCGGCAACGACATCGTCGGCCTGCTCTCCACCACCAACGCCCAGCTTGCCGATGGCGGCTGGAACTTCACCGGGCACAAGAGCTTCGGCACCATGACCCCCGTCTGGACCAAGATGGGCCTCCACGGCATGGATACCAGCAACCCAGAGGCGCCCCAGATCGTCCACGCCTTCCTCGACCGCGATGCTGACAACGTCGAGATCGTCGAAACGCGGGACGCGCTGGGCATGCGCGCGACCAGGAGCGACGACACGGTCCTCAGCGGCGCGTTCGTACCTGACGGCCAGATCGCGCGGGTGATCCCGGCTGGCGCCGCCGGTATGGACCTCTTCGTCCTCGGCATCTTCGCCTGGGCACTCGTCGGCTTCTCGAACGTCTACTACTCGATCGCGAACCGCATGCTCGACCTCACCACCGCGTACGTCGGCGAGAAGACCTCGCTCGGCCTCGGCGGCGGCCCCTACTCGAAGCACCCGGAGATCCAGCACGCCATCGCCGAGATGGCCATGCGCTGCGACGCCATGCTCCCGCACCTCGAGGCCGTGGCCAGCGGGTACGCCGCGTCCGTGCGCGACGCCGGCAACTGGAACGAGATGACGGCGCCCGGCTGGGTCCGCCAGATCGTCGGCATGAAGCACACGATCACCAAGGCCTCCCTCGAGGTGGCGAGCCTCGCCGTCGAGGCGGTCGGTGGTCTGGGCGTCGCGCGGCACAGCGAGTTCGAGCGGCTCTACCGCGACGCGAGGATGGTGACCTGACCCCGTGAGACGAGACCACCGTTGATGAGAGTCCTTTGGCCCGCGAAGGTGGGCGGAGGAGGACATCACGGTGAAACGACGCAGGCACACGCCTGAGCAGATTGTGCGCAAGCTGCGGGAGGTGGAGCGGCTGCTCGGTGAGGGGCAGACGATCGCGGAGGCGGCGAAACGGGTCGAGATCTCGGAGCAGACCTACCACCGCTGGCGCAACCAGTACGGGGGGATGAAGGCCGACGACGCCAAACGGCTGCGCGAGCTGGAGCGCGAGAACGCGCGGCTGAAGCGGATCGTCGCCGACAAGGAACTCGAGATCGACGCGCTCAAGGAGATCGCCCGGGGAAACTGGTAAGCCCGTCGCGCCGGCGCGAGGCGGTCTGCATGTTGCAGGACCGCCTCGAGTTGTCGGAACGGCGGGCATGCCGGGTCACCGGCCAGCACCGCTCCACGCAGCGCCGCCTGCCGGCGCGCGGCCGCGGCGACGACGCGCTCAGGACGGAGTTGCACGCCTTCTCGCGTGGCCACCCCCGCTGGGGATACCGCCGCGCATGGGCGACCTTGCGCGAGGAGGGATGGACCGTGAACCGCAAGCGGGTGCAACGGCTCTGGCGCGAGGAGGGGCTGCGCGTCCCGCTGACACGACGCAAGCGTCAGCGTCTGGGGGACTCGACTCAGCCCGCCAGGCGGCTGAGTGCTGAGCGGCCGAACCACGTCTGGGCGCTGGACTCCCAGTTCGACCAGACCGCGGACGGGCGGGTCCTGAAGCTGCTCAACATCGTCGACGAGCACACGCGGGAGGCGCTGGCGGTGGTGGCCGCCAGGCGCATCAACGCCGACGCCACCGACGCCACGCTCGACCGGATCGTCGCCGGGCGCGGGACGGCGCCGGGGTACATCCGCTGCGACAACGGGCCCGAGCTCACGGCCAACGCGCTGCGCGACTGGTGCCGGTTCAGCGGTACGGGCAGCAGCTACATCGAGCCCGGTGCGCCGTGGGAAAACCCATTCGTCGAGTCGTTCAACGGCCGGCTGCGCGACGAGTTCCTGGCCGTCGAGCAGTTCGACAGCCTGCTCGAGGCGCAGGTGCTGATCGAGGACTGGCGGATCGAGTACAACACGAAGCGCCCGCACAGCAGCCTGGGCTGGCTCGCCCCGGCTACCTACGCCGAGCGCTGGGAGGCTCAGCAACACGCTGGACTCTCATAAGCGGTGGTCTCGCAAAGGGGGTCCGGTCAATGGGCCCGATCCACCCCGCCAACCCGCAGCTCGCGCACGAGCTCGTCAGCAAGATCACGCTCGGCCTCGACCTCGACGCGAAGCCGAGGTGGGGCTAGCCCCAGACCCTCGAGGCCATGGCTTAGCGAGAGCGGGTCGCCGTCACGGCGACCCGCTCTTGTTGTCGGTTAGACCACACGCTCGTAGTGCTCGACCTCGGGGAAGGGGTCGTAGAAATGGTGCAGCGCGGCGGACCACCGCTTATACGCGGGCGAGCCGCGGAAGCCCACCGTGTGGGCCTCCAGCGTTTCCCACGTCACCAGCAGCAGGTAGTGGTTCGGCTGCTCGATGCCGCGGTGCAGCTCGTGCCCGGCGTAGCCCTCCCTCGAAGCGATGAGCGACGAGGCCTCGGCGAATGCTGCCTCGAACTCGGCTTCTCGCCCCGGCCGAACGGGGAGGACGACGGCTTCGAGGATCATCGGATGCTCCTTCGGGGCGCGGAGGCGTGACGCAGAGCTGACAGGCGTGCTAGCGGCGGCTCACGCCTCGAGCAGCGCCTCGATGCCGTCGAGGGCGGCGTCGGCGGCCCAGAACTTGCCGCCCGTTCCCCAGTACCCCATGTGCCCACCCTGCGAGGGGTGGTGGTAGCGCACCTGCTGGTTGCCGCCGTGATGCACCTCGAACGTTTCCACGGGCACCAGCGGATCGTTTCGCGAAGCGATCACCAGCGTCGGCCGGCGGATGCGATCGAGGACCGGCGAGGCGCTGGCCGCGGCGTAGTACTCGTCGGTGCTGCCGAAGCCGGCCGACGGCACGACATAGAGCTCGTCGAAACGCCGGATCGAGCGAATCCGGAGCCAGCGCGCCGGCGGGCCGGGCACCGCACGATGCGCCCGAATCTCGTTGAGCATCTGGCACAGCGAGTGCGTGTACCCCAGCTTGAAGACCGTGTTCCCGGGTCGATCGATGATCCGCGCGCTGGCCGCGAGATCGATCGGCGGGTTCACCACCGCCACCGCGTCCGCGGCGCAGTCGTCGTCCGCGCGCCCCGCGTACCGCAGCGTTAGCGTTCCGCCGAGCGAGAAGCCGAGCACCGCGAACGGCCTCGGCAGCTCGTGGCGGTCGAGGGCGCGCAGCACCGCGCCGATGTCATCGCTCTGCACGGCGTTGAACAGCGTCGACGCCAGCGCCGCTGTCCCGCCACAGTTGCGAAGGTTGAGCCTCGCCACGGTCCAGCCGCGCTGCAACGCCGCGCGCGCCGTCTCGACAGGATGCCGCGAGTCAGCGGACCCGCCGAGGCCGTGGACGATCATCAGCGTCCCTCGCGATTCGGCCGCCGTCGTTTCCTTCGGCGCTGACAGCAGCACCTCGACGCTGCTCCCGGGCTCGACCTCCGTGACGATGCGGCGGGAGTCCGGCGGGCGCAGATTCGAGCGCCAGATCGCGGGCACCAGGGTCTGGAGGTGGCCGCCCGGCAGCCAGCGCGGCGAGCGGTAGGCCTCGAAGGGTCGCGCACCGGACCGACGCAGCATCTACCGCTCCGAGACCTCGTTCGCCAGGGGTTCATCCCGCACCCAGCGTTCGAGGTTGCCCAGGAAGATGTCGAGCGCCCGCGCCGCGTTGCCGGTCGAGGACGCCGAGTTGTGGGGCGTCACGATCACGTTCGGCAGGCCCCACAGCGGCGACGAGGACGGCAGCGGCTCCTCGACGAAGACATCGAGGTAGGCGCCCGCCAGCGCGCCGCTGCGCAGCGCCGCGATCATCGCGGTCTCGTCGATCACCTCGCCGCGGGCCACGTTCAGCACCCGCGCCCCGCGCGGCAGCGCCGCGAACGCCGAGGCGTCGATCAGGCCCTTCGTGTCGTCCGTCAGCGGTACGGCCAGCGCGAGCCAGTCCGCGCGCGGCAGCACGCTCGCAAGCTCGTCAGGCGCTATCAGCTCGTCGACCGTGTCGTCGTCACGTCGAGGGCTGCGGCGCACGCCGACCACGTGCAGGCTGAGCGCCTGCGCCAGCCGCGCGATGTGCCCACCGATCGCGCCGAGGCCGACGACGACGATCGTCTGTCCTCGCAACTCTGGCGTCTGCCCCTCGTGCGAACGCCATTCGTGTGCGCGCTGGCTCTCGGCCCATGCGGGGAACCCCCGCGCGAGGCTCAGCAACCCGCCGATCGCCGTCTGCGCGATCGGCTCGGCGCTAGCGCCGGAGGAGTTGCTGATGCGCACGCCCTGGTCCAACAGGCGTCCGAACACTGGGTCGTCGATCCCGGCGTGCGAGACGTGGAGCCAGCGCAGGTTGGGCGCGCGGGTGGCCGCGCCAAAGAAGCGTCGCTCCGGGTCACCGGGCGTCGCTCCGCCGATCGTCGACAGCGCCAGCTCGATGCGTTGCATCGAGTCCTCGTCGAGGCGCTCACCGGCGCCGGGCACCTCGATCGGCTCGATCTCGACCCCCGTCGCATCGACGATGCGGTCGATGGCTTCGCGGCACAGCGCCAGTACGGAGGGCTGGATCAGCAGGCCGGGCATGGTCCCTCGCCCTCGCTCGACTCGAACCAACGGCTCGATCGGTCATCCGAGCGGGCAGCCTAGCATGACCCCTCGCGGCGCCCGCGGCTCGCGTCGCCAATCGTGCGGACTGTGTGAGATTGGCTCCAGCGCACGCGCCAGCAGCACGGTAGGATCGGTGCTCGTCCGAGGCGTATAGGCAGAGGAGACGGCGATGACGACGAGTGCGGCGCTCGAGGTCGAGGACGCCACCTTCGAGGAGGCGGTGATCCAGCGCTCGCGCGAGGTGCCCGTGGTCGTCGACTTCTGGGCAGAGTGGTGCGGCCCCTGCCGCGTGCTCGGGCCTGTGATTGAGCAGGTCGCCGCGGACTTCGAGGGTCAGGTCGCCCTCGCCAAGCTGAACACCGACCTCAACCCGCAAACCGCGACGGCGTTCCGTATCTCATCGATCCCCGCCGTCATTGCCTTCAAGGACGGCCAGCCCGTCAGCCAGTTCGTCGGCGCCCAGCCGGAGCCGCAGGTGCGCCGCTTCTTCGAGGGCCTCGCACCCTCCGAGGCCGACCGGCTGGCCGATGAGGCGGCCGCCGCGTTCGAGGAGGGCGACACCGCCCGCGCTCGCGCCTGCTACCAGGCCGCACTCGATGTTGACCGCATGCACGTCGCCGCGACGGCTGGGCTCGCCAGCGTGCTGCTCGCCGCCAGCGAGTTCGACGAAGCGGAGCGCATCGCTTCCAACCTCCCTCGCGAAGCGGCCGTCCGCGCCGTGCTCGCACGCATCCAGTTCGCACGCGTCGGAGCGACCGAGGCGCGCTCCGAGCTCGAGGCTCGCCTGGCGGCCGACGAGGATGATGCCGCGGCGCACTACCGCCTCGGCGCAGTGCTGGCAGCGGACGAGGCGTGGGAGCCGGCGCTCGAGCACCTGCTCGACGCGGTGCGGCTCGATCGAGCGCTCGATGACGAGGGCCCACGTCGCCTCACGCTCGCGGTGTTCGATGTGCTGGGCGACGAGGACGAGCGCACGCAGACCTACCGTCGCCGCCTCGGCTCGTTGCTCTTCTAGCCGGGCGTTCGAGGACTCCGATGCCGCTCCAGGTGCCGTTCAAACAGGTCGATGTCTTCACCGACCGCCCGCTGCTCGGCAATGCCGTGGCGGTCGTCCTCGATGGCGCGGGGTTGGGCGACGACCAGATGCAGGCGCTGGCGCGCTGGACGAACCTCTCCGAGACCGTGTTCGTCCTGCCCTCGGAGGTCGCCGACTACCGCCTGCGCATCTTCACGCTGGGCAGCGAGCTGCCCTTCGCCGGGCACCCCACCGTCGGCTCCGCGCACGCGGTGATCGAGGCGGGCATCGTGACGCCGGGCGATGACGGTCGGTTCGCGATGGAGTGCGCGCAGGGCATCGTCGCGCTGCGCCGCACCGAAGGCGCCGAGATCCTCGCGCGCGTACCGACCCCGACCGTGCTCCGCGACTCCGCCATCTCCGCTGCCGACGTGTCGGCCCTCCTCGGCGGCGCGCCGATCGAGGGCGATCCGGCGCCGATCGACCTCGGCCCGGTCTGGCTCGTCGCCCACGTAGCATCGCGCGAGGCGCTGGCGACCTCTCGCCCGATCTCGACGGCATCGTGCGGCTCAGCCGCGACCACTCGCTGACCGGCATCACGGCGTTCGCCATCGACCCAGACCGGGACACCGACGCGCGCCTCTGCGTGCGCTCGTTCGCACCGATCGAGGGCATTCCAGAGGATCCGGTCTGCGGCTCCGGCGACGCCGCCGTCGGCGCCACCTCGGCGCGACCGGGCTACTGGCCCAGACCGGCGCGAGCTACGTGGCCTCGCTGGGCCGCGAGCTGGGCCGTGACGGTCGTGTGTCGGTCACCGTGCAGGGCGGCGAGGTCGAGATCGGCGGACGCTGTGTGACCGTCGTCGACGGCGTGGCCCGGCTCGAGGGTTAGAGCTCGAGGGGGCTAGCCGCCGGCGAGCACCTCGTCGAGGGCGCTCTCGATCTCCTCGAGCTCCATGATGCCCTCGAACTTCGCCGTCACGATGCCGTCCGCGTCGAGCACGAACACCGCCGGCTCCGCCAGCAGCTGCCACTCGGTCGTCGCCGGCACCGGTATCAGCTGATTGCTGCCGCGGAGTGTCGGCAGGTCGAACGGCTCAATGTGCACAAAATCGACACGGTCGCCGTAGGCCGTGTGGGCGGGCACGATCACCTCGCCCATCACCGGCCCACAGAACTGCGTCTGGCAGAACGAGGGCGTCACGAAGGCGACGAGTGTCGGGCGGCCGTTGCTGATCGCATCGGCAATCGTGATCTGGTGCAGCTCCGGGTTCGGCGGCTGGCTCGAGTCGATGTCCGCGATGTCCTCGACATCTCCGACCAGGAGCTGAACGCTCGCCGGGACTTGCTCGCCGATCATCGGCTCGGGCGTCCGTTCAGCGACGAAGAACACCGTCTGCAGACCCTTGGTCGTCTCGCCGTCCGAGGTGACGTCGAGCACGGCGCCCCACCACCCGACGGCGTTGAAGGAGGTGTTCGTGGTGTAGAACGCCGCCGCGACGCCAGTGTGGTCGTGCACCGACTCGTCGCTGTGCAGGTGCGGCGTGTTGGTCACCAGTGCCCGCTCCGTCAGCCGCATCTCGGCCAGGAGCGTGGAGGCGGTCGGGTTCCCCTCGCGGTCGTCAGCGAGCCGGTAGATCCGCGCGGTGACGTCGGCGCCCGTCACGAGGCCGTTCGGGCCGAGGACGGCGAAGGCGAGCCGCGTCTCGCCGACGCCGACCTGCGAATTCGCGTTCTGGGTGACCAGCTCTGACTCCCCGGCCGCCGCGTCGAGCGATCGGGCGTCCCAGCGCAGGTCACCGCCACCGCAGGCGGCGACGAGCACGGCCAGCAGGGCGAACGCCGCCGCGAGCACGCCTCGCGTGCGTCTTCTTGCGGGCAGACGCGGCATCAGTCACTCCGTCCGAGGTGTGGAAGCCTGCACAGGATCGCGCAGCGCCGGGGTCCGGGCAACGTGCGCGGCGTCACCCTCACTCGGCGGTCTTAGCTCAGGGCCCGCCAGCTGTGCCGCCCCTGGCCTTCGCGAAGCGTCCGAAGCCCGGCGCGAGCATGTGCGAGGCGGCCACCAGCGACCCGTCGCCCGCGAGGCGCTCGAGCGTTGCGATGCGTGTCTCACGCGCCACATCGTGGTCGTGGTCGAATGTGTTCTGGAACGTCGGGTCAGCCGTATCGATCGGCGTCAGCACGACATCCCCCAGCACGAAGCCACGCTCGCCGCCGGAGTCGATCACGAACGACGTGTGCCCGGGCGTGTGGCCCGGCGTCGCCAGTGCGGTGATCGCAGCGTCGAAGGCGTGCTCACCATCGAACAGCTCGAGCTGCCCGCTGGCCGCGAGCGGCTGCAGGTCGCGTACGAACGAGGCGCCGGCCCTCGCCGCGAAGTGGTCCCAGTCCGCGCGGGGAGACCAGTACCGCGCATTAGCGAACGTCGCCGCTCCGGACTCGCGGTCGATGTTCCAGCCGACGTGATCCGTGTGCAGGTGCGTGAACACGACTGTGTCGATGTCCTCGGTCGCGACGCCTGCCGCCGCGAGCTCTTCCAGCAGCGTGCCGTTCACCTCGGGGCCCATGCCGGTGTCGACCAGGATGCGCCGGTCGCCGCTGACGAGGAGGAAGCACAGGTCGTCCATGTAGACGTTCCCGTCGACCAGGTACTCGGCATACGGACCGACGTCCGCGCCGGGGAAGCATCGCTCCGGTGGGAAGCTGAAGTTCGTGCCGTACCTGCGGCTGACGGGGTGGCAACAGCCCGACCACAACACGCGGTGGCGCTTCTACGCGCAGCATCGCCGCGCCATGCGGACGCTGTTCGAGCGCACAGTACGCACCGGCCGGTAGCCACGTCTGTGGGGCGTCCCAGATCGGCGCTATCCGAGCCGATTCCGCCTCATTGGGGCCATCAATGCGTGTGAGCCCGCAAAGCGCCTGCACTTCCCGCAGCCGGTCAACGGCGACGGGGCGGCCGAGCGTCTCCTCGAATCCCTCTGGAATGTCCAGTGACCGAGCGCTGAAGTCAGCGGACTTGGGCGGAATGGAGGCGGTGAACGCGGCCCACTCGGGTCCGCGCAGGTCGTCGCCGGAGTGTTCTACGAGCCCCGAGGCGCGTGGCTGCTGGATGCCCTTTCCGAAGAGCCGCCCTTCTCCGAGCTCGGAGACGAGCGCCAGCGTGTTGTCCAGTCGGCGATGTTCATGATCGGCTACGCACCTCTTGCCCGATCGGCACTTACCTCGTGACCGATTGATGGCAACCGTCCGCGCGCGGGCGGCAAGTGGACATCCACAACGCGGCCGACGCCGACACACGAAACCGAATCGCGGCCGCCTTCGCGCCATCCGCCGCCACAGCATGTGAGGCCGCTGCGTCTCCTGTCGGCGATGGGGAGCCCGGTCGAGCCGCCGACGAGTACTGGCGACCACGCGAATGCGGCCTGGGCCTTCTCTGGCGGGCGGTGCGTTCGGCGCCATACCAACCTGCTCACCGTCCAGGCCGGGCTTCCCTTGACCAGCCGCGAAGCTCCCGCCGGCAGGTGCACATGACGGCGGCGCGCGGCGGCGGGATGAATTCGCTAGGGGTCGATACGCAGGAAGTGGCGGGGCGCGGAGGCCCAACCCCCTACAACTCCTCGGGCACGCGCTTCGAGGGCGGGCGCACGGTGGCGAGGCCGGGGATGGTGAGGCGGCCGCGCTGATTCTCGCCGCGGGATGACGATGGCGACGAGGGCTTCGTCGCCCCGATCACGCAAGTAGCGTCGAGCAGGTACCGCGTGGAACCTCCCTGCCTAATAGCCGGCTAGGTGTGACTGACCTGACCCCCTGAGACGAGGCCACCGTTGATGAGAGTCCCTGGGCCCGCGAAGGTGGGTGGAGGAGGACATCACGGTGAAGAGACGCAGGCACACGCCGGAGCAGATCGTGCGCAAGCTCAGGGAGGTCGAGCGGCTGCTCGGCGAGGGGTGCACGACCGCCGAGGCGGTGAAGCAGATCGAGGTCTCCGAGCAGACCTTCTACCGTTGGCGCAACCAGTACGGCGCGATGGAAGCGGGCGACGCGAGGCGGCTGCGGGAGCGGGAACGTGAGAACGCGCGCCTCAAGCGGCTCGTCGCCGACAAGGAACTGGAACTCGACGCGCTCAGGGAAGTCGCCCGGGGAAATTGGTAGGCCCGTCGCTGAGGCGCGAGGCGGTCTGCATGCTGCAGGACCGCCTCGGGCTCTCGGAACGGCGGGCCTGCCGGGTCACCGGGCAGCACCGCTCCACGCAACGCCGTGCGCCCGTGCGCGGCCACGGCGACGGCGCGCTACGGGCGGAGTTGCATGCGTTGTCGCGCGCCCACCCCAGGTGGGGCTACCGCCGGGCCTGGGCGACGCTGCGCGAGCGGGGGAGGGGCGTGAATCGCAAGCGCGTGCAGCGGTTGTGGCGCGAGGAGGGGCTGCGGGTGCCGCAACGGCGCCGCAAGCGGCAGCGCACGGGGGACTCGACGGCTGCGGTGGGGCGGCTGCGGGCCGAGCATCTGGACCACGTGTGGGCGCTGGACTTCCAGTTCGACCAGACCGCGGACGGGCGGGTCCTGAAGCTGCTCAACATCGTCGACGAGCAGACGCGGGAGGCGCTGGCGGTGGTGGCCGCCAGGCGCATCAACGCCGACGCCACCGCCGCCACTCTCGACCGGATCGTCGCCGGGCGCGGGACGGCGCCGGGGTACATCCGCTGCGACAACGGGCCCGAGCTCACGGCCAACGCGCTGCGCGACTGGTGCCGGTTCAGCGGTACGGGCAGCAGCTACATCGAGCCCGGTGCGCCGTGGGAAAACCCATTCGTCGAGTCGTTCAACGACCGGCTGCGCGACGAGTTCCTGGCCGTCGAGCAGTTCGACAGCCTGCTCGAGGCGCAGGTGCTGATCGAGGACTGGCGGATCGAGTACAACACGAAGCGCCCGCACAGCAGCCTGGGCTGGCTCGCCCCGGCTACCTACGCCGAGCGCTGGGAGGCTCAGCAACACGCTGGACTCTCATAAGCGGTGGTCTCGCAAAGGGGGTCCGGTCAGTAGCATGCGTGGCTTCCTAACGTAGTGAGCTGGGTCGACCATCTGGAACAATAGCGGGGGCACGCCTTCGCTGCTCGACGCCGAGGGGAAGGTGGTCGCCAGTCACACGTACTCAGGCCGAGGGTGACGAACGAGCGACAGCTAGGTTCCGCGCCGGGGCGTCACGCGAGATTCCGCGCGCCTAGCACTCCGCTTCGCACTCCTGCGTGCATCCCGGAGGCGACGATTGGCAAGGAACGACCTCAGCGCGTCGGACTGCTGGCGCACGAGGTCTCCCGAACGGCTGCCACTACTCTCGCGGCTTCTGCGGTCAGAACTGCTTGGCATCGGCGAACAATAGCACAAATGTTCTCCCGAAGGCAGAGCCACCGTAGGAAGGCGCACCTTTGTGGCTGCGGACACCAAGTCGGAAGGGACCTCGCCGATTTCTAAAGCTGACCCCAGTCAGTACTACTCAGAGGGGGTGGGGGTCACGCGAGGCATCAGTTCTCGTTTCAAGCTGCGACCGAACAAACGCCCGAACACGACCCTGCTAGATCAACGTCTTTAGGAGGTCGTACCGAACACGATTGAACAGACGCCTGAACAAGACCCTGCCGAATCAACGTTTTCGGACTCTCAATTTGGCGCGCGCGACATCAGGGTGGCGGACCTGCTGGCGCTCCTCGACCACTTTGATGTCGGCCTGACCGAGTTCATGGCTGAAGTTCCCGAGTTCCTCGTCCTCGAAGACTCGGCTGACATCGAGCTCGCCACGAAGCTGATCGCGGACGGGCTGGACGGTCCGGTCGAGTGACCAGCTACCGCGTTGCGCGCCTAGCGTCCGCGGCCAGCTGTGCGCCGCCGCCGCCGCGTCGCGCTCGACTGAGTTTGCAGGGCCCGAACAAACGCCCGAACACGACCCCGCCAAATCAACGTCTTTGGACAGTCAAACCGAACACGATTGAACAAGACGCTAAACACGACCCTGCTGCATCAGCGCTATTGACCCTTTGGATTGAACGCACGGCTCGGCAGAGTTCCGCGCGATGGCGGCAATTTGGCGTCAAACTCCTGGCAACGCCTGTGTAACTGGGTGGCACCAGCGGGCGTGGGCGTGGTCATCTCCCCGTATGGACACTATGAAACCACACGGCAGGGCACGCGGCGAGATGACCGCGATCGAACTTCAAACCCGTTGGGGGCTGCGTCGCAGTCCTGGGTGGGTTCGACTCCTACGCACTCCCGCCAACGTTTCTCGGGGATCGAGGGAGTTGGCTCGGAGGTGCGTTCGATGAGAACGAGACGCGGTTTGCCACGTTTCCCCATCGGCTCGCCGAGCTGCTCGATCGGGAGGCACTCGACGGCCGGGACGCTGCCGCCCTCGACCCAGCCTTTGCGGGTGTAGTTCCTGGCCAGATGGCGGGCAAAAGCGAAGTCCGAAGAGAATCGTCGGTGGCAGGACCGCAGTGTGCTTCGCCCAGCGCGTTCCCTTCGCGGCCGCAGCCGCGACAGCCGCCACGAGGGCTCGCAAGACGGCCATATCAGGCGCGCGCCGTAATTCGAACTTTGGTCGCTGTGTGCCGGAACCCCACCCGGCCCACCAGGCACAAAGTCCGATCGGCCCGTCGGCTTCAGGCTGGCCGGAGAGCGGGTCAGCATCGCGGGGGAATCGCGGGGCAGCGGGCATTGGCAGTGGACAGTGAGACCTCTGTTGGGCACAGCCTCCGTACCCCAGCTACCCGTGGGACGGCAAAACCTGATCGGTGTAGCTCTGTCCTGAGATAGCCGAGTATCGGCGAGCCACGTGAGGCTCATCTGTGCTCTACCTCCGTCTGCTTGTCGCAGCACTCTTCGCTTCGGTCCGCGCCCGCCCCGAGATCTCGTTCTCGAGAACCTGGCGCTGCGGCATCAGCTCGCCGTCTACACCAGGAGCCGTCGTCGACCGCAGGCTCCGAGCGCAATCGCCACTTCCCGCCACCGGAGAGCAAGCGCACGCGCGCCACCAGCCGCGCCGGGACATCTGCCCTCCGTGAGCAGCTGGCTGAGGCCGTGGCCGAGACCGCGGGCCCCCTCCACGGCCCAGCGGCGCTCGGGCCACTCGCAGCAGCCGGCTGTGCGCACGAGCTTCGCTTCGGTCCGGCGAGGGCGGTATGCGAGGACGCGACGGCGATCAAGATCATGAAGCTCTCCCTGTCGTAGCTGAATTGCGGTGGGGAGACAGGCCGACTGGGAGCACCCGCACGCCTCTGCGGCATCCGGCGACACTCCGCCCCAGAGCCAGTCCTGCTCAGCAGCACGGCAGCAAAACTTGGAGTCAGCCGACCAGCGTCCTCACACCAGGAGCCGTCGTCGACCGCGGTCTGTCCTGAGATAGCAGAGTATCGGCGAGCCACGTGAGGCTCATCTGTGCTCTACCTCCGTCTGCTTGTCGCAGCACTCTTCGCTTCGGTCCGCGCCCGCCGAGATCTCGTTCTCGACTCTGGTCACTGCTGGCACGTGGTTGGTCCGGCTGGCGAGGCACGCTCGTGATGGTCGAGCCGGACACGGTGGTGCGCTGGCATCGTTCTGCTTGGCGCGCCTACTGGCGCTGGAAGAGTCGTCGCCGCTCTGGGCGGCCCCGGATTCCGCCAGAGCTGGGGCAGCTGATTGTGCGCATGGCGACTGAGAACCCGCGGTGGGGCGCCGTCCGCATCGTCGGCGGTTGTCCTCACTGACGTTCGCGATGAGGAGGGCGAGGCGACAGCCAACCGCATCGGGGATGCGGCGACGTTCGTGCACCACGACGTAGCATCCGAGGACGAGTGGAACGATGTGGTGCAGAAGGTTCTCGATCAGCACGGGCGTATCGACGCCCTCATCAATAACGCTGGCATCCTGCGGCGCACGGGCCTCCTCGATGCACCACTCGACGGGTACATGCAGGTGATCGAGGTAAACCAGGTCGGAGTCTTCCTGGGGATGAAGGCCGCAGGTGCGGCCATGCAGGAGACCGGCGGTTCGATCGTCAATATCTCGTCTGTCGCCGGCTTGCGCGGGCGCAGCTCAATCGCTTACAGCGCCAGCAAGTGGGCGGTGCGCGGCATGACGAAGGTGGCGGCCCGAGAGCTGGGGCAATACGGCATCCGCGTGAACTCGATCCATCCGGGGCTGATTGACACAGAGATGGTGCGTGAGGCGGTGCGTGAGGCGGGCCTCCCGGCCGCCCGTCCCGATAGTCCGATCGCGCGGATCGGTGTCGCCGAGGACGTGGCGAACCTCGCGCTCTTCCTGGCCTCGGACGAGAGTTCGTATTGCAGCGGCGCGGAGTTCATCGTCGACGGCGGTGCTACAGCCTAGACGAGGTGGGCCAGCAGCTCGGTCACGAGTCACACAGCACAGCCCACGCCGCCGCCGGTCTGCCTGCCAGTGCGGATGCGCGGTGACAGCTCGTCCTCGGCGATCAAAGCGCCGTAGACGTGCTCTCCGAGGAACTCCTGGAGCCGGCGCAGCGCAGTTTTCGGCGTTGAGGTGGGTCGGAGCTTTTTGAGTTCTTCGAGATCGGGGCGATAGCGGGCGGCCAGTTGCTGAACCGTGAAATGGCCATCTCCGATCTCGTCCGCAAGTCGGAACACCTGTGCCGTGCCATTAATCGATCCGTGCTCAATTTGACGTGACCAACGGAGCAGACCCCGGACTGGGCGGCGATGTCACCGGGCGACTTCGAGGCATGGACCGCCGACGCTCGCCGGCGACCAGCTCTACTTCTACGGCGACACGCGAGCGGATTGACTCCGACACTCAGGTGTGAAGCACTGCGCTCGGGTCCGGAACCCTGCCAGCGTCACACCGCGAGCGTCAGACCGCTGAGCTCAACAGGCTGGTAGCGCCTCAGGGTGAGGGCTTGGCTTTTTCGACGAATCTGGTTGGCTGCTGGTCCGCGCGCAGGATCGACAACCCTTGCCGGTAGGCATCCTCGGCGCGGGCGGCGATGCCTGCTGCGCTGGCGCTTCCGATCGGGTGGTCGAGGAGGGCGAAGCGGAAGTCAGGCAGCCCTGTCGTCGTGGCGATCATGTGGCCCGTCGCCTCGAACGGCTTCGTGCACAGCACGAGGGCCGGCTTGCCGAGCTGCTCGAACGAGATACCGTCGTGCACACTGCACGTCGAGCAGGAGCCTCAGTCCCCTACCGCGGTGATCAGAAAGTCGACGTTCTCCGCCAGACGTTCCAGCACCTGCGGCTCTGCTATGTGGCTCGCCGAGGGCTTCGAGGCCTCATCGACGACCGCGCAGCCGTGATGCTCCTCGAAGCAGCGCGCCGTCTCGCGCAGCAGCGCGTCGGCGTTCACCTTGCCATTCCAGAGCAGTCCGATGCGTAACCCGTCGAGGACTTCGAGGCGCGGAGCGTACGAGTTGTCGGTGTCCGGCGCCTCGACGGTCGGGTCGACCAGTTGTACGGCCATCACGCTGCCTCCCTAGCAGTCGACGCAGACGCCAATGGGCGCCGTCTGGCGTAGCGAGCCGCGGCCGCGGCTCCACGAGGTGAGGAACGCGGAGTGACCGCCCGCCTCACCCCCTGCGACCGCGATCAGGATGTCCTCAGGCGAGTGCCCGCGATGCACCAGGGTCGTCCCGTCCGAGGGCTCGACAGGGCCGGGGACCTTGCCCGCGCGGCGCAGCTCCTCGCGCGTGCGCGCGGCGCGCTCGAAGAGGAACTCGCGCACGTCCTGCTTGGACCAGCCACCGCTGGCGGCGATCGCCGCATGCTCCGGCGAGAACACGACTACCGACTCGCCGGGGCTGATCGCGCCCAGGCTCGCCATCGCATCGGAGAACGTCGTCAGCAGCGCCTCCGGGTCGTCGGTGTAGTGGTTCTCGATGTTGTAGAAGCCGCTCGCGGCGAAGACCGTGACCGTGCTGATCTCGTCCGGGAACTCCAGCTCGACGCGCAGCGGCTTCCAAGGGCTCGCCTCCTCGTACTCGGCGATGCAGCACGAGTACTTGCCGGGCCAGCCGGTCGTCGAGCGGTCGGCGATCCCGGGCGTCATCTTGAAGACGTTAAGTGTGACGAGGCGAATCGCGCGCCCGATCGTGGCGTTGGCGCGGTTACCCGAGCCGAAGACGTTGCCCCCGGAGTTCATCGCGATCTCGTCCTTGATCGGGCCGCTCACGATCAGCATCGGCACCGACCCGCCCGTGCTCGCCGTCGAGGCGTGGTACGCGTACTCCGGCTCGCTCATCGCCTCAAGCGCCGCAATCACCACCGGGAAGTACTCCGGCAAACACCCGGCAAGGACGGCGTTCACCGCCGCCGCGTACACCGTGCAGGCGCGTCCGGTCGGTGGGTGCGTCGCCAGCACCTCCTCGGGCGGGCGCGCGGCCCACTCGAGCATCGCCTGCACGCGCTCCTCGGTAGGAGGCACGACGGGCAGGCCGTCCGTCCACCCCTGCTCGTAGCAGTAGTCGATCGCGGATGCCTCGTCCTCGACGACGTGGAGGCGCGGCTGCGGGGTCTCGATGCTGGTCGTCACGGGCGTCTCCTCGGTCCGTCGCGAGCTTACCTCACCCGAGGCGCGCCGGGCGCGCGCCCTCGAGGTGGCATCGCCCCTGCGGCGAGCTCGCTCGCCAGACTGCGACCGACGGCGTCGAAGCCGGCTCCTCCGTTCCCGACTTCCGCGAGCTCGACTGACAGCCCGCCCCACCCACTACTAGAGAGCGGTCAGGGGGCCTCCAATGGTGCCTATACCCGGTGCGACCAAGATCGAGCGTCGTCGGTGGCACCCACCTCGAGGCTCAATCGGGCAAAGCGCTGGCTACCCCACCGACTGCCGACGAGCCCCCTCTGCGCCGCCGTCGGTCGCTCCAATCCGCATCCTGAGCGACAGCGAGGCTTCACATTTCGCGATGGGCCATCTCTCACGCTGCCGTCATACCCGCCGTCGAGAGCCGTGGGACGGCAAAACCTGATAGGTGCAGCTCTGTCCTGAGATAGCAGAGTATCGGCGAGCCACGAGAGGCTCGTCTGTGCTCTACCTCCGTCTGCTTGTCGCAGCACTCTTCGCTTCGGTCCGCGCCCGCCGAGATCTCGTCCTCGAGAACTTAGCGCTGCGGCATCAGCTCGCCGTCTACACCCGGGGCCGTCGTCGACCGCGGCTCCGTTGCCACGACCGCCGATTCTGGTCACTACTGGCACGCGGTTGGTCCGGCTGGCGAGGCACGCTCGTGATGGTCGAGCCGGACACGGTTGTGCCTTGGCATCGTTCTGCTCGGCGCGCCTACTGGCGCTGGAAGAGTGCGCTACCGAGGCCGCTTGACACAGAGGCTCCGCCCCAGCGGCCCGCAGCCCGCAGGGGCGGTGCCGAGTACCACTGGCGGGGGGCGTGGGGCCCCGCTACGGCCGGCGTACGCCCTAATGTAAGACCGCGCTTAACTACTTTTCGGCACACACTCTAGAGCGGCTGACGCGCCAGCTCGTCCCACGCGTCCGGCGGGCGGTGCCCGGCCTCGATGGCGCTCTTCTCGATGTGGCAAGACCTGCACAGCGGCTGCAGGTTCGAGGCCTCGAACATCGCGCCGCCGCGGCCGGTCGGCACGATGTGGTCAACCTCCTGGGCGACGGCCTCGCAGAGCCAGCAATGCCAGCCGCGCCGGCCCCGGCGGCTTGTAGCACGCGCCCGGTGGTGTCGCAAGATGGCCGGGGTGCGCCGCGGCACCGCGCCAGCGCACCGCCCCGCGCTATCCTCCCGGAGGGCGGGCGGCACGGGGCGAGGAGCGGCATTGAGCACGGTCGACGTCGAGGCGCGCACACAGCAGCTTGGCCGCGCCCTGCTCGCCGCCGCCGAGCGCTACCGGCCGGGCCCGGCCGAGCGCGTCCAGGACTGGCTGCTCACCCACGCCGTGGCCGACGATCGCTTTCGCAGCCGCCTGCTGCGCTACCTCGACGTGCTCGCCTCCGTCGACTACGACAGCAGCGGCGCCGAGGCGAAGCGGCTCGCGCACGAGTATTTCGGCGACGAGTTTCCCGAGCTGCCGCGTGCCCTGCGCTGGTTCCTTCGCATCGCGCGCAACGACCTCGTGCCGGCGCGCATCGTCGGCGAGAGCGCCCGCCTCTCGGCCGAGCGCTTCGCGCGGAGGTTCATCACCCGACCCGGCGCCGGCACGGTGCGCGCGACGACCGCGCTGCTCGCCAACCACGGCCGCGTACCCTCCTTCGACCTGCTCGGCGAGGCGGTGCTGAGCGACCCCGAGGCGGAGCAGTACCTCGCGCGTTACCTCGAGCTGATCGGGCAGCTCGGCGAGGATCCGCTGGCGGGTAGCCTCACCGACGGCGACGTCTTCGCGCTGCAGGTCTCGCTCAAGCTTTCGTCGCTGACCGCGCACTTCAGCCCGGTCGACCCGGAGGGCACGATCGCGCGCGTGCGGCCCGCCCTCGAGGCGATCGTCGAAGCGGCCGACGGCGCGGACATCGGCATCACCGTCGACATGGAGCAGTACGCCTACCGCGACCTGACGTGGGAACTGTTCCGCCGCACGTTCGCACGCGGCGAGCGCTTCGGCGGCTGGCCCGGTGCGGGAATCGTGCTCCAGGCCTATCTCCGCTCCGCCGAGCAGGACGCCGCAGCCCTCGTCGCCTTCGCGGGCGAACGCCGCGTCCCGTTCCAGGTCCGGCTCGTCAAGGGCGCGTACTGGGATTACGAGACGATCGTCGCCGACGCCGCGCGCTGGGCGCCACCGGTCTTCGTCGAGAAGAGCGCAACGGATGCCGCCTTCGAGCGTGTGCTCGCGCAGCTAATCGATGCACACCCGGCGGTGCACCTCGCCGTCGGCAGCCACAACGCTCGGGCGCACGCCCGCGCAGAAGCCCTCGCCGAGGCGGCGGGCCTGCCGGCAAACGCGGTCGAGCACCAGACCCTGTTCCGCACCGCCGAGGGGACGAGCCGGGCGCTCACCGAGCTCGGCTGGGTCGCCCGCGACTACGTCCCGGTCGGCGAGCTGCTGCCGGGGATGGCCTACCTCGTGCGGCGCGTCCTCGAGAACTCGTCGCAGGCCGGAGTGCTGCTCCAGAGCCGCGCCGGGGCCGCCCCTGAGGAGCTGCTGCGGCCGCCGCCGACGCGCGAGCCGTCGCTGGCCGCCCCGCCGCGAGACGCTGCAGCGTTCCGGCGCGCGCCGGAGGCGCGCTGGTTCGAGGCCCAGTTCCGCGACGCCTTCGAGGCGGCGCTCGCGTCGACCCGCGCGCGCTGGGGCGAGCACTTCCCGCTTCGAGCCGGCGACGAGGAGCTGGCCGCCTCCGAGGAGTTGACGGTGCACAGCCCGTCCCACCCCGACGCCGAGCCGGTCGGCCACGCCGCCCTCGCGGACGCCGCTGGGGCTCGGCGCGCGGTCGCGGTCGCCCGCTCGGGCGCCCCGCGCTGGGCGCGCACGCCGGTCGCCGAGCGCGCGGCGATCCTGCGCCGCGCCGCTCAGCTGCTCGAGGAGCGCGGCCACGAATTCGCCGCCTGGGTGGTCCACGAGGGCGGCCGCGACCGCGCGGACGCCTGGGCGGAGGTCGAGGAGGCGATCGACTACCTGCGCTACTACGCCGCGGAGGCGGAGGCGCTGTTCGAGGGCTTCGGCGACCGCGTCGCGCATCGCGGCGTGGTCGCCGTGATCCCGCCCTGGAACTTCTCGATCGCGATCCCCTGCGGCATGACCGTCGCCGCGCTCGCCTGCGGGAACGCCGCGATCCTCAAGCCGGCCGAGCAGACGCCGTTGATCGGCCAGCGACTCGTCGCACTCCTGCACGAGGCCGGCGTGCCGCGCGATGCGCTGATCGCCCTGCCCGGCCGCGGCGAGACGGCCGGGTCCGCCCTCGCCGAGAGCTCCGAGGTCGACATGGTCGCCTTCACAGGCTCGCGCGCCGTCGGGACGTACCTCCACGAGGCCGTGGCTATGGCCGATCTCACCGGCCCGGCCGAGATCAAGAGCCTCGTCGCCGAGCTGGGCGGGAAGAACGCGGTGCTCGTCTTCGCCGACGCCGACCCCGACGAGGCCGTCGAGGCGGTGATGGCCTCGTCGTTCGGCCACGCTAACCAGAAGTGCTCCGCGGCCTCGCGGATCCTCGTCGCGGAGCCGATCTTCGAGGCGCTGCGCGACCGCCTCGTCGACGCCGCGCGCAGCCTCCGCGTCGGGCCCGCCGACGCGCCCGACACCCGGATCAACCCGGTCATCGACCGCGAGGCGCACGAGCGTCTGCGCCGCGACGCCGACACCGCTCGCGCCGAGTGCGAGGTGCTGCTCGACACGTTCGAGACACCGGCGGACGACCTGACCGCCGGCCCGCTGATCGTGCAGCTCCCCGCCGATCGCGCCCTCGAGGCGCGCACGACGACCGAGGAGCTGTTCGGCCCGATCGTCGCCCTGATCCCCTTCAAGACTGCCGCAGAGGCGTACGCGGTGACCAACGGCACGGCGTACGGACTGACGGCGGGCGTCTTCTCGCGCAGCCCGCTCACCATCGCCGAGGCAACGCGCGCCCTCCAGGCGGGGAACGTCTATGTCAACCGCAGGACGACGGGCGCGCGCGTCGGCGTCGAGCCCTTCGGGGGTATGCGCATGTCCGGCACGGGGCCGAAGGCGGGCGGTCTCGACTACCTCTGGGCCTTCGTCCGCCGAACCGACGCGCCGCCCGACGACGACGCGGAGCGAGCAGCCGCCGAGGCGGAAGCCCCCTCGCTACCGCCGCCGCTCGACCTCCCCGATCGGGGCTGGGACGCGCCGCTCGAGCAACGGCTCGCTGCGGTCGAGAGCGCGGCCGTGCTGCTCGGCGAGCGTGGCGAGCACGCGACCGCGGACGCGCTGCTCGCGACGGCGCAGGCGGCGTGCCGCGAGCTGGGACGGCCGCAGCGCACGGTGCCTGCGGCCGGGCAACGCACGGAGCTGCGCTACGACACGCCTCGCGGGCTCGGCCTCCTCTGCGCGCGGGGCGACGACGCCCCATGGTGGCTCGCCGCCGCGCTGCTCGCCGGCAACGCCGTCGCGCTCTTCGACTCGCCGGGGCTCGCCCCGGTCGTGGAGGCGCTGCACGAGGCGGGCGTGCCCGACGAGGCGCTGCGCGGCGGCGCGGGCGACATCGAGGCGATGCTCGGCCACGCGCGCCGGCCGGAGATCGCGTTCGCCGCGACCGACGGCGGGCCGGCCCGCGCGCGCTCTCTCTACCGTCTGCTCGGTCCGACGCTGCCCGGCCAACGCTCGCTCAAGGCGTTGCTATCGACGCTCGACGGTCCGCAAGCCGGCGAGCCGGGCTTCCTCCGCCGCTTCGCTTGGCCGAAGGTCGCCGCCGTGCGCACCCTGCGCCACGGGGCTGACCTGGAGCTGGACGCGGTGGCCCGCTGACCATCGAGGACGGGCCGGCTCCGGTTGCCGCGGGCACCGGGCACGGGTGGCTGGATTGTCGTGCCGGACGGCCGCGTGCCGGGCGGTTAGCTCAGTTGGTACGAGCGCTCACTTCACACGCGAGAGGTCACTGGTTCGAGTCCAGTACCGCCCACCGATATTTACGATTCCGGCGTTCGGCCCAATATCCGCTCAACGAAGGCCGGGGTTCGAACCCCGGCGACGCCACCCCCGTGGGAGGGCAAAACCTGATCCGTGCCTCCTGGTGCCGAGATAGCTGAGTATCAGCGAGCCACGAGAGGCCCGTCTGTGCTCTACCTTCGTCTGCTTGTTGCAGCACTCTTCGCTTCCGTCCGCGCCCGCCGAGATCTCGTCCTCAAGAACTTGACGCTGCGGCATCAGCTCGCCGTCTACACCAGGAGCGGTCGTCGACCCCCGCTCCGTATTCACGACCGCAGACTCTGGTCGCTGCTCGCCCGCTGTTGGTCAGGCTGGCGAGGCACGCTCGTCATAGTCGAACCCGACACGGTCGTGCGCTGGCATCGATCTGCCTGGCGCGCCTACTGGCGTCGGAGGAGTCGCCGCGGTTCCGGGCGGCCACGGATCCCCGCTGAGTTGCAGCAGCTGATCGTGCGCATGGCGACCGAGAACCCGCGGTGGGGCGCCGTGCGTATCGTCGGTGAACTGCGTGCTCTCGGCTTCGAGGTCAGCGCCCGCACGGTGAGTCGCTACCGCCAACAGGCGTTGCGGCGACCGCCGAGTCAGTCGTGGCGAACGTTTCTCCGCGACCACGCGCCCAGCATCTGGGCCGCCGACCTATTCACGGTGCAGACGCTCACCTTCCGCACCCTGTACGTCTTCGTCGTGATCGACCATGGCCGGCGCCGCATCCGCCACTGGAACGTCACTCGGCATCCGAACGCTTCGTGGATCTGGCAGCAGATGATCGAGGCGACCGCCTGGGGCCAACAGCCGGGGTTCCTCATCCGCGACCGCGACCGCAGCTACGGCGGCGACTTCATCGCGCGCGCTCGACGGATCGGAATCGAGACGATCTTGACGCCAGTGCGGGCGCCGAATGCCAACGCCATCGCCGAGCGTGTGATCGGCACCCTCCGGCGCGAGTGCCTCGATCACATCATCGCGGTCAACGAACGGCATCTGAGGCGGCTGCTCTACGAGTACGTCGAGCACTACAACGCGATGCGGCCACATCGGTCACTCGCGCTCGACTCTCCGGAGGGACGGAAGCCGGTGCAGCGGGCGTCGAGCCAGCGAGCCGTCAGCAAGCCAGTGCTCGGGGGACTGCATCATGAGTATCGGTGGGCCGCATGAGGTTTTGCCGACTTGTTTGAATCCGGCCAGACACCGGGGGTTGCGGCCCTAAGGTGTTGAGGACGCTGGTCGGCTGACTCCAAGTTTTGCTGCCGTGCTGCTGAGCAGGACTGGCTCTGGGGCGTCGGGCAGCGTCCGTGTCCGGGAAGAGGAGTGGACTGCCACCACCGACCCCGGGGAACACGTGCGCGAGGGAGACGAGGTGCAGGTGGTGGGCGTGTACGCTGGTAGGCTCCTGAAGGTATCCAGCATTGCGTCAGGACCCGCCGCAGAGCCACGGAGTAGACTGCTCTCCCCGCTGGGGAAGCTGTGGAGCAGACTCACGCGCGAGGACGGCCGACCGGAGGCGTAAGCAGCGTGGGTTCCGTCAGGAGGTAGACGATGGCATTCATCATCAAGTTGGCAGGCCCGAATGAAGCGTTGCTTCGGTCAGGAGGCGGCGCGCAGCCGAAGGTGAAGGTCGGGGGCAGGATGATAGCGCTCCCGATCGTCCACAAGGCGCAGCGCCTGTCGCTGGAGGTGATGACGCTGCAGGTGGTCACTTCGAACGTCTACACAAGCGAAGGCGTCGCCGTCTCCGTCGACGGAGTAGCGCAGGTGAAGGTTGCCCGCAGCGAGGACGCGATCAGGACCTCGTCGCAGCAGTTCCTCGGGAAGCGCGCCGATGAGATCGCACAGATCGCGCTTCAGACCCTCGAGGGGAACCAGCGCGCCGTGCTCGGCACCTTGACGGTGGAGCAAATCTACCAGGACCGGGAGGCCTTCGCCCAGCGGGTGCGGGAGGTGGCCGGCCCCGACATGGCGAACATGGGCCTCGAGATCGTCAGCTTCACGCTCCGGGACATCCAGGACGAGCAGGGATACCTCGAGGCGCTGGGCCGCGCGCGGACCGCTAAGGTCAGGCGCGACGCGGAGATCGGCGAGGCTGAGGCCACGCGCGACTCGAACATCCGAAGGGCCGAGGCGGAGCGGGACTCGGGCATCGCTCAGGCTCAAGCGAACCGTGCCCGGGAGGTGGCCAGGTTCGAAGCGGACACGCAGATCGCCGAATCCGAGCGCGATTTCAGCGTCCAGAAGGCGGCGTACGACCAGGAGACAAACGCGCGTCGCGCCGAAGCCGAGCTCGCGTATCAGCTCCAGGAGGCGAGGACCCGCCAGGAGATCCGCGAGCAGGAACTGCAGGTGGAGGTCGTTGAGCGCACCAAGCAGATCGAGATCGAGGTGCAAGAGATCACCCGCCGCGAACGGGAGCTGGACGGCTCGGTACGGCGGCCCGCCGAAGCCGAGCGGTTCCGATTAGAGACCGTTGCCGCTGGCGAGAAGGCCCAGACCGTGGCGGGAGCCGAGGCCGACTCGGAGACGATCAGGCTGCAAGGCGAGGGCGATGCCCAGGCGATCCGCGCCCGCGGGGAGGCCGAGGCCGATGCGATTCGGGCGCAGGGGTTGGCCGAGGCCGAGGCGATGCAGAACAAGGCCGACGCCTGGAAGCAGTACGGCCAGGCGGCGGTGCTCGACAAGCTGCTGGAGTCACTGCCGGAAGTAGCCGCAGCCGTCTCGGCGCCCCTGGCGAAGACCGAACGCATCGTCATGATCGGCGGCGGCGGAGACGGCGTGGGCGCGAGCCGGCTCACCGGCGACGTGACCAAGGTCGTGGCGCAACTTCCCGAGGTCATCGAGAGCCTCACCGGAATCGACATCCTTGGGACCTTGAAGAACCTCCAGCAAGTCGTCACTACAGACGGTTCGGGCGACGACCCGATCGAGCCGGACGGTGGCGGCGAAACCGCGGAGTCCTCAGGCGACGGAGCAGCCTCAGCCGAGGGGACGCCAGAGACTGCTGGCGACTAGCACTGCGCGAGCCGCCGAGGTCGAAGACCGAGAGGTGGACTCTGGCGGCGTGAGCGATGCGGCGCCGTCAAGATTCAGGGCTCGAGGAGCATCGCGTAGCCTCGTCCGCGGAGCGACGAGGAGATGGCGATGACCTGCCCGCACTGCAATCGACCGCGACGACACGACGGACCCGCCTCGACGATCGGCTCCATCCCGCCGGACGTGATTCTCGCGTCGAGGATCGCCTCCGCATGCGCCTCTGCCTCGCGCGCGCCCTAGCGCCGCAGCCACGTGTGCACCGTCTGCCGCCCGACGCCGTAGCGACGCGCGCCGTCGGTCACGCTCGCGGCTCCGTCGAGTACCTCGAGCACCGCCCTATACCGCTGTTCCACGAGCCCCAACTCCACCAGCATGGCGGCCTCCTCCGCTGCGGACGGGATCGTCCACCGGGAGGGGCCATCGAGCAGGACCAGGAAGAAAAGCCAGGTGTCGCCCGGCTACCGGAGCCAGTGTCGCCTGCGTACCGGAGCCGCGTCCGCGAAGTGTCGTGCAGGTACCGGCGCCAGGGTGTCGCCTAGCTACCGGAACCTCACAGGCCGATATCGATTCGGTTGGAGCGGGAGAAGGGATTCGAACCCTCGACCCTCTGCTTGGGAAGCACGCTGGTTGCCGCAGCAGGCGACATAACTCAGATGTGAGACTGCAGGGAAACTGCAGGGGAATCGCAGGTCAGGGGCCCGCTCGGTGCCGCTTCTGAGGCGGGCTCAGCGAGACACCGGGCCGATCATCTGGTCGCCCGGGGAGAAGCGATGGTGGCGCAGTGCCGCCTGCTCTGAGCGGTAGGCGGAGCTGTAGCGACGGACCATGTCGGGCGAGGAGTGTCCGAGCAGGTACTGCACGTCGAGTTCGCGCGCGTCGTGCGCGATCGCCCAGGTGGCGAAGGTGTGGCGGAAGCGGTGTGCGTGCACCTTCGCCACCCCAGTGCGCCGCCCGAGGCGCCGCAGCATCTGCTTGAGTCCGTTCGGCCGGAGCGCGGTCGCCGGCTTCAGCGCACCAAGGTGGCTGGCCGCTACGAAGAGCGGACCCGGAGCCGTTCCCCGTTGCTCGAGGTAGCGCTTAAGCGCGGCGCGACAGCGCGCCGCAAACGGCACCACGCGCTGCTTATTGCCCTTGCCGTGGCGTACGCGCAATCGGCGCGTGTCGAGGTCGAGGTCATCGAGCGAGAGCTGAACGAGCTCTGAGCATCGCAGGCCGGTGTCGAGCAAGCACAGCACCATCGCACGATCCCGCAGACCGAGCGCGGTGGCTGAATCGCACGCCGCCATCAGCTGCGCGATGTCGGCTGGCGAGAACGGCTCGACGATGCGCTGTGGCAGCCGGACGTTCTTGATCCCCCGGAACGGGTTCTCGTGGAGGTAGCGCCCGTCGACCAGCCAGTTGAAGAAGCAGCGGACCTCGCGGAAGTAGCGGTGCCGCGTCTCGAGGCTGAGGTGAGAGAAGCCACCGAGGTAGCGGTAGACGTCCCCCGGCGTGACGGCCGCCGCATCGTCGACCACGACAGCGCGACGGAAGCGTCCCAGCGTCTCGCGGTAGGCGCGCACGGTCTGCGCGGACTTGCCCTCGACCTCACAGCGCAAGAGGTACAGCGCGCTGAGGTCGTCGAGCGACGGTGCGGCATTCATCCTCAGCATGGACGCTCTCCTACCGCATCAAGTCAAGTGGAGCGCCGGCTACGGACGCGATGAGCAAGCCGATCAATGAGGGCGGGCCGGGGCTCTGGGTTGGCTGAGATGGAGTCCGTTCCGGGTGATTCGGTTCGGGGTTGACGCGGCAGTCGGTGTACCGGCCGCCGGTCACCTGCTCGAGGCGCTCTAGGACAGTCGCGCGCAACACCGGAGCGATGTCACGGTGGACGCGCTCCTCGGCTTCCGCGATATCCGGCAACCCGCTCTCGAACTCGCCCAATTCACCGGTCGCCGTGTCGCGGCGGGCGCGGGCTTCGCGCAGGTCTGTCTCCAGATCCTCGGGGCTGCTGCCCCCACGGCGTCGCCTCCAGCAACTGACGCCACACCCACGGCGCTGTCGGATGTGCCGCGGCAATCGCCGGGGAGGTCTCAGCTACACAGTCCGGCGCTCAGATTCGCCGACTTCAGGGAAACTTCAGGAAAAACACAGGCTGAGAGCGCCGCCAGGCCCCCTGAAGTTTCTTGGGAGGTGGGCGCTGTCTCCGGGCTCTTTGTCATCCCCAGCGGTCGCTCTTCATCCCGCCGACGCGTGCGTCCACCGCGAGGAGCCGGCAACGGATCGGCGAGCGGACGAGCGGCCTCAACGGCAGTGCGGAGTTCGACCACGTCGCCGCGCCGCGCGAGCTGGAGCGTCCCGCCCTGCTCCAGCGGAAGCTGCGCGCGGCTCATCATGCGTCGTCCAGATCGAGCTCAAGGTCACCGAGCAGCCGCTCGACGGTCTGCCTTGCCTCCTCGTCAGCAGGTCCGTCGGCTTGAGACCACGTTGCTCCAAGACTGAACGCCGGGCACGGGGCCGCGAAAGTGGTGCGCGCATGAGCGTGAAGCAGCCGCGGCAGCAATGTCGGGCGCTCGTACTCTTCCGGTAGCATCCACGGTAGTGCGGCATCTACCAACCGGCACGGCACGCGTCCCCGCGCGCGCTCCGGCAAGCCCCAGCAGTAGAGTGCGCCGAGGCCACTGCGCGCGCGGCGACGGTAGCAGCGCAGCATCAACAGCAGCGACGCGATCTCGAGTGCGTCCAGCACCGCCCCATCTGTGGTCACGACCGTCGAACGCCAGCCCTGCACCAGCGCGAGCAGGCGCTCCGCCAGGGGCAGCGCGCTCAGCCCAATCGGGACGCTGTGACGCTCGTGGCGCCCTTCGCCCCTGTACTCGTACCCGGGCAGCGAGCGTGCGAGGCGCACCGCTGCGCCGTAGTGCGGCGAGGGGGAGCGCTCGAAGCTCAACATGCAGGTCGGGATCTCAGCACCGTCCATGCTGCGCATGACCGCTCTCACGACGCGCGAAGTCAAGTCGCCGTTGAGGCTTGGCTCGGGGGCGAGGTGTTGCTGAGAAGCCACCGTTCGAGCGCGCGACCGACCTCCGTGACGCTGTGTTGCGCGCGCGAACGATCCGCGCGAAGGCCCGCGAGCACGAGGAACGTGGCATCTCGACGCTCTTCCTAGCCTGGGGCATGGCGAACTGGGAGTCTGACCGCAGTAGCGCCACGCCGGCATCGCCGGTGCTCCTGCGCACGATCTACCTCCAGCAGCGGGGTGGTGTCGGGGAGGGCTACACCCTAAAGCTCGACGATGAATGGGAAGCCAACCCCGTGCTCGCGCAGCTCCTTTCGACTGACTTCGGAGTCGAGATCGACGGTGACCAAGTCGAGGGTGCGCTCACTGATCTCGACACGACGGATGCCTCACCCGCGTTCGCCATCTTGAGCAACGCCGCCGCCGAGGTTCCGGCGTTCTCGATCGAGCCCCGCCTTGTTGTGGGGACGTTCTCCTATGCGAAGCTGCCGATGGTGGCAGACCTCGAAGCCTCCCGCGACGAAATCGCCCAGCACACCCTGCTCTCCGCGATCGCGGGAGACGATGCGGCTCGCTCGGAACTCCGAGAGCAAGCGGTAGAGGAGTCCTCGCTGCCACGAGTCGACCAGCTCGCCCCATCAGACGAGTTCCTCATTCTCGACGCCGACTCCTCGCAGAGTTACGCCATCAACGCGGCGGTCAGGGGCTCAAATCTTGTGGTTGTCGGTCCCCCGGGAACCGGTAAGAGTCAGACGATCGCTAACCTCATCGCGACTCTCGCGGCGAGGGGACGTTCGACACTGTTCGTCGCGGAGAAGCGCGCGGCGATCGATGCGGTCACGAAGCGCCTCGATCGGCGGCGTGGAGTTCGTCGAAGATGCGGTTGGTTCCTCGACGTCGTCCGTGCCGATGTGGAACGTTGACCAGGCGTCGTTCTGTCCCTCGAGGGATACCGCGTAGCCGATGCGCTCCCCGATCCCAGGGGTGAAGAATCGCCCGGTACGGTCGAAGAGCTGCCGAGCACCGGCGGCGAAGCCCGTCCGCACGAGTCTGGCGATCAGCGGCTTGAAGAAGTCGTCGTAGAGCCGGCCCTCCTCCGACTGTGCGCCGTCGGCCGCCGTGGAGTCCTCGTCCCAGCCGCCCGGCCACACCACCTTGCGAAACCGCGGCCCGAGTTCAGCTGAGCCGTCCCTCCTGACGACCTCGACCCTCACTGCGTAGAAGCTGATCCCGTCGTGGGTCCATTCGTTGAGCCGGTGCAAGGCCTCGGCGAGTTGACGCCGGAACTCGGGCGCGACCCACACGGCGACGCGCGCATCGCGCCCCGTCGCGTAGGTGAGCAACTGGCCGAGGTGGAGAAGGTCGCTCCACTCCAACTGGTTCTCGATCGCCACCAGCACGTCGCCGCCGTCCTCGCCGTGCGCCTTCGCCAGGATGTCGAGGAAGTACGGGCCGACCGGCACCTCTTGCCCGACCTTCTCCAGCGTCAGCCCCAACTCCTCGCCGAGGAGGTCGAGGCGCTCGGCCAGCCACGGCGTGAGTCGTCCGCCTCGTTGGGCCACTTTGAGCGGACGGCTACGCGCTGGACGCCTTCCCCGGACGCGGTCATGGCGGTCTACCCCTCTCGCCGGCCGCTGTCGCCCCCGCGCACGACGAAGTCGCGGCGGTCGCGGTAGAGCAGCGCGCGGTTGAGCACGTAGTCGTCGGCCTCAAGGTCGATGTCCGCGCAGTCCGTCATCGTCCAGTACTTGTGCGCGCCCACGAAGAGGTAGTCACGCGTCTGGCCGAAGAAGCGGCCCTCGACGCCCTCGCCGCGCGCAACGCGGGCGCAGAACGCGGCCAGCAGCGCCTGCTGCCCGTCCTCCTTGACGACGACGTACTCGTGGGGCCAGGTGTCGCGGTAGGTGAGCGCCTCTCGCCACGGCGCGCGCGCGATCAGCGCCATGATGTCGGGGACGGGCTCCGTGGGGACTTCGAGGTCGTCACGCGGTGGCATCCGCGCTCCCTCCGGCGTCCGTCGGCGCGACGCGCGCTGCCTGCGCCTCCCGTGCTGCGACGGCCTCGATCTGCTCCGGCGTGATGGCAGAGCCGTCGTCGCCGCGCGGCAGGTTCCCGATCAGGCCGCGGAGCGTGAAGAGCAGCCGCGAAGTCGCAGCCGGGCGCGGGCTTGCCGGGCTCCGATCTGTTCGCTCGCTACGGTAGCAGAAGAGGCGACTGATACACCCTTCGAACGGCCGGCGGAGGCGGACTGACCGGACCCCCTTTGCGAGACCACCGCTTATGAGAGTCCAGCGTGTTGCTGAGCCTCCCAGCGCTCGGCGTAGGTAGCCGGGGCGAGCCAGCCCAGGCTGCTGTGCGGGCGCTTCGTGTTGTACTCGATCCGCCAGTCCTCGATCAGCACCTGCGCCTCGAGCAGGCTGTCGAACTGCTCGACGGCCAGGAACTCGTCGCGCAGCCGGCCGTTGAACGACTCGACGAATGGGTTTTCCCACGGCGCACCGGGCTCGATGTAGCTGCTGCCCGTACCGCTGAACCGGCACTAGTCGCGCAGCGCGTTGGCCGTGAGCTCGGGCCCGTTGTCGCAGCGGATGTACCCCGGCGCCGTCCCGCGCCCGGCGACGATCCGGTCGAGCGTGGCGGCGGTGGCGTCGGCGTTGATGCGCCTGGCGGCCACCACCGCCAGCGCCTCCCGCGTGTGCTCGTCGACGATGTTGAGCAGCTTCAGGACCCGCCCGTCCGCGGTCTGGTCGAACTGGAAGTCCAGCGCCCAGACGTGGTTCGGCCGCTCAGCACTCAGCCGCCTGGCGGGCTGAGTCGAGTCCCCCAGACGCTGACGCTTGCGTCGTGTCAGCGGGACGCGCAGCCCCTCCTCGCGCCAGAGCCGTTGCACCCGCTTGCGGTTCACGGTCCATCCCTCCTCGCGCAAGGTCGCCCATGCGCGGCGGTATCCCCAGCGGGGGTGGCCACGCGAGAAGGCGTGCAACTCCGTCCTGAGCGCGTCGTCGCCGCGGCCGCGCGCCGGCAGGCGGCGCTGCGTGGAGCGGTGCTGGCCGGTGACCCGGCATGCCCGCCGTTCCGACAACTCGAGGCGGTCCTGCAACATGCAGACCGCCTCGCGCCGGCGCGACGGGCTTACCAGTTTCCCCGGGCGATCTCCTTGAGCGCGTCGATCTCGAGTTCCTTGTCGGCGACGATCCGCTTCAGCCGCGCGTTCTCGCGCTCCAGCTCGCGCAGCCGTTTGGCGTCGTCGGCCTTCATCCCCCCGTACTGGTTGCGCCAGCGGTGGTAGGTCTGCTCCGAGATCTCGACCCGTTTCGCCGCCTCCGCGATCGTCTGCCCCTCACCGAGCAGCCGCTCCACCTCCCGCAGCTTGCGCACAATCTGCTCAGGCGTGTGCCTGCGTCGTTTCACCGTGATGTCCTCCTCCGCCCACCTTCGCGGGCCAAAGGACTCTCATCAACGGTGGTCTCGTCTCACGGGGTCAGGTCAGGACTATGAGTGCGATCGACGTCGGGGAGCGCACACAGCAGATCGGGCGCGAGTTGTCCGCCGGGTTGTCGGGGCGGAGTAGCCGCCTCTCACAGGGCAGCGGCGCTACGCGGCCGCCACGGCGGCAGACCAGCCTCTTTGCCGGGGGTTGCCGTTCGCTGGCCAGGAGGACGGCCGCGCCCGGCGATAGAGCTTCTTGAGGTTGTGGGTGGCGGCGATCAGCTTCCATTCGCTGGCGCACGAGGCGATCCCGCGCCGCATGAACCGGCGGATGCCGCGGTTCTCCTTGACGTCGCCGAAGACGGGTTCGATCATCCAGCGCCGCTGCTCGTAGAGACGCCGGCCACGCTGCGTCGCCAGCTTGCGATCCATCCGTTCACGGACGGAGAGCCCGGCAGGGATGGGCGGCGCCCGCGCTGGTCCTTCTCCGCGCGGCTCCTGAGGCGTTGCTCGTAGTCCTCCTGCCGCTCCCGCTCTCGGGCCGCCAGTCGCTCCCGCGCCTCGTGCAACCGCTGCAGGCGCTCCTCGCGGTCCCTGAATCCCGGAGCCAACTCGTCGCCCCGCGCGTCGCCGAAGCGCGCGTTCTCCTCGGCGTCCACCCGCTCCGCTTCGTCGAGGATGCGCCGCACCTCGGCCTCCAGGTCCGCATCCGTGCGGTTGCGCTCACGGCTGGCGTTGGCGTGCAGCTTGGTCCCGTCGAGCGCGACCACCCCGACCCGCACCAGACCAGCCTCGGCGCACAGCCTGAGCACCTCGGCGAACAGTCCCGAGAGCGCCTCCTCGTGCTGCTGGCGGAAACGGCAGATCGTCGCGTGGTCGGGGTGCTGGTTCGCGGTCAGCACCCGGAGGGCGATGTCCTCCCGGCAGCGCCGTTCGATCTGGCGGCTCGAGCGCTCGCCCTCGCAGTAGGCGTAGAGCACGAGCGCGACCATCATCGACGGCTCGTACGCCTTCCGCCCCCAACCGTCCTCGCGGTAGCGCTCGTAGAACGCGGTGAGGTCCAACTGGCTGACCGCATCGAGCACGAACCACGCGAGGTGGTCCCCGGGCAGCCAGTCGCGGAGGCTGGCGGGCATCAGGTATTGCTGGTCACGGTCGCACGGCAAGAAACGCTGGGTCACGGCGGCACCTCGGAATCACTCCGCCCCCGCCGCCATGCTCATCGTATAGCGATGTCCCCCTCTTCGTGGGTTTGTGCGACAGCCTCAGCTACGGCGGCGACTTCATCGCTCGCGCTCGACGGATCGGGATCGAGACTCGGCGACGCTGTCGATCAACTCGTCGTCCTCGTCGAGACCGAGCACGCGGTGCGGCGAGAGGCTCTCGACCGTGAACGGGCCGGCGACGCGCACCTTGCGGTTGTCGGTGTAGGGCTTGTCATAGAGGTACTCGAAGTCCGCCTTTGCGGCGATCGAGGCGTCAATCTCACGCTGGCGCGCGATGCGCTGTTCCCACCACTGCTTGTGCATCAGGCTGCCGAGGTAGTCGGCCGTCCTGCAATCGTAGAGCCGAGCCAACAGTTCGGCACGCTCGTCGCCTCCTTGGACACGCTCATCATCCGTCCGCGCGAAGCAAGCGGTGCCCAGGTGCCATTCCTCTACTGCATGGCGCGCACTTCAGCGTTCGCACACGACACGTACGCCCACGTCTCAGGGACGACGGTCCTGCACCTGAGCAAGGACGCGATCCCCGCGTTCAAGTTCGTAGCGCCACACCGGGCTCGGATGGGCGCATTCCACTCTATGGTGAATCCAACCTTCGAGCGCTTGAAGGATTCTGCATCGAACGTCGATGCCCTCGAGAGCTTGCTCACACGCTGTTGGCGCGCCTAGTCTCTGGGGAAGTGCGTTTGGCGGCGACTAAGGAGGGTTGATTGTGGTAGACCAATCCACGACGTGCGCGATCTGGCCCGAATATCCGGCAAGAGAACAGCCAATTGCGGACGGCAGACGGATACGATACCTCACATCGGATCGAGCCGGGGGATCGTACGCCATCGCGAGGCCAGCCGAACTAGCCATCGGAGACATCGACGACGCTATCAAAGCTCGTCTAACAACCTGGTTAGTAGACCAGCGCCGATGACCGGACCCCCTTTGCGAGACCACCGCTTATGAGAGTCCAGCGTGTTGCTGAGCCTCCCAGCGCTCGGCGTAGGTAGCCGGGGCGAGCCAGCCCAGGCTGCTGTGCGGGCGCTTCGTGTTGTACTCGATCCGCCAGTCCTCGATCAGCACCTGCGCCTCGAGCAGGCTGTCGAACTGCTCGACGGCCAGGAACTCGTCGCGCAGCCGGCCGTTGAACGACTCGACGAATGGGTTTTCCCACGGCGCACCGGGCTCGATGTAGCTGCTGCCCGTACCGC
>CBDAOL010000007.1:0-234956 GCA_965198045.1 Dehalococcoidia bacterium | reverse complement strand
ACGGCGGATGGACTCGCGTGTAACTCCCTCCCGCGGGCGGCATCCGGTGAGGTGCGCAATCGTAGGGCTCGAGTTCCTGGGTCGGAGCCTTGCGGAAGTCCAGACCGGGCCATCTTCCTCATACCTCGAAAAATCTCACTCACGCGCGGCGATTCAGTCGCGGGCCGCGCCCGATCCGTGATCGCCGTCCGGGATGAAGTAGGGGTGCGGCAATGCTTCCGCACGGCTATGGGGATGTTGGCTCTCTGCGGTGGCCTGGCTCTCGGCGCGCTTCTCGGGAGGCATGCGCGCCGGAGACTAGTCTCACGACGAGGCCTCCGGCAGGCGCTTCGCGGACTCTATCGATGCCGAGCTGAGGCTGTCGCATGGAGTGGCGTGGGCGGAGCGCCACGAGGGCCAAGAGGTCAGCCGGTCGGTTGTCGGGGCGGAGTAGCCGCCTCTCACAGGGCAGCGGCGCTACGCGGCCGCCACGGCGGCAGACCAGCCTCTTTGCCGGGGGTTGCCGTTCGCTGGCCAGGAGGACGGCCGCGCCCGGCGATAGAGCTTCTTGAGGTTGTGGGTGGCGGCGATCAGCTTCCATTCGCTGGCGCACGAGGCGATCCCGCGCCGCATGAACCGGCGGATGCCGCGGTTCTCCTTGACGTCGCCGAAGACGGGTTCGATCATCCAGCGCCGCTGCTCGTAGAGACGCCGGCCACGCTGCGTCGCCAGCTTGCGATCCATCCGTTCACGGACGGAGAGCCCGGCAGGGATGCGCCCGCGCGGCGGTGCCGCGCCGACGCGCCGGTTGCGGTCGCTGCGGGTCGCGAGCAGCAGCTCCGGTGACCGGACCCCCTTTGCGAGACCACCGCTTATGAGAGTCCAGCGTGTTGCTGAGCCTCCCAGCGCTCGGCGTAGGTAGCCGGGGCGAGCCAGCCCAGGCTGCTGTGCGGGCGCTTCGTGTTGTACTCGATCCGCCAGTCCTCGATCAGCACCTGCGCCTCGAGCAGGCTGTCGAACTGCTCGACGGCCAGGAACTCGTCGCGCAGCCGGCCGTTGAACGACTCGACGAATGGGTTTTCCCACGGCGCACCGGGCTCGATGTAGCTGCTGCCCGTACCGCTGAACCGGCACCAGTCGCGCAGCGCGTTGGCCGTGAGCTCGGGCCCGTTGTCGCAGCGGATGTACCCCGGCGCCGTCCCGCGCCCGGCGACGATCCGGTCGAGCGTGGCGGCGGTGGCGTCGGCGTTGATGCGCCTGGCGGCCACCACCGCCAGCGCCTCCCGCGTGTGCTCGTCGACGATGTTGAGCAGCTTCAGGACCCGCCCGTCCGCGGTCTGGTCGAACTGGAAGTCCAGCGCCCAGACGTGGTTCGGCCGCTCAGCACTCAGCCGCCTGGCGGGCTGAGTCGAGTCCCCCAGACGCTGACGCTTGCGTCGTGTCAGCGGGACGCGCAGCCCCTCCTCACGCCAGAGCCGTTGCACCCGCTTGCGGTTCACGGTCCATCCCTCCTCGCGCAAGGTCGCCCATGCGCGGCGGTATCCCCAGCGGGGGTGGCCACGCGAGAAGGCGTGCAACTCCGTCCTGAGCGCGTCGTCGCCGCGGCCGCGCGCCGGCAGGCGGCGCTGCGTGGAGCGGTGCTGGCCGGTGACCCGGCATGCCCGCCGTTCCGACAACGCGAGGCGGTCCTGCAACATGCAGACCGCCTCGCGCCGGCGCGACGGGCTTACCAGTTTCCCCGGGCGATCTCCTTGAGCGCGTCGATCTCGAGTTCCTTGTCGGCGACGATCCGCTTCAGCCGCGCGTTCTCGCGCTCCAGCTCGCGCAGCCGTTTGGCGTCGTCGGCCTTCATCCCCCCGTACTGGTTGCGCCAGCGGTGGTAGGTCTGCTCCGAGATCTCGACCCGTTTCGCCGCCTCCGCGATCGTCTGCCCCTCACCGAGCAGCCGCTCCACCTCCCGCAGCTTGCGCACAATCTGCTCAGGCGTGTGCCTGCGTCGTTTCACCGTGATGTCCTCCTCCGCCCACCTTCGCGGGCCAAAGGACTCTCATCAACGGTGGTCTCGTCTCACGGGGTCAGGTCATCGGTCTTAGCCACGTGTACTTCCCGGGCGCCATGGCTCCCGGCACGCGTGAGCGGATGGCCGCTGACGTGCTGCCCGCGTTGCGCGTGTGAGGTGATGCGTCGTAGAACATCCCGCCCAGCGAGTAGGGGTCGGACCGGCGTCAGGTCGCCGCCGAGCGCCTCCTCCGGCGGCATGTCGCGAGGCCGGGCAGCGGCAGCTTTCGCCATCCGTCCGTTGTTCGCTGAAGGACAGATCGCATACTCTTCGCGCGGACAGTGATTCAGCGCGGGAAGGAGGCCGGACGTGCGTGATCTAGCGGGCAAAGTAGCTGTGGTCACGGGCGCAGCGAGCGGGATCGGACGTGGGCTCGCGCACACACTGGCCGACGAGCAGATGGACGTTGTGGTTGCGGACGTGGAGGCGGCTCCGGTACGGGCAGTCGCGGAGGAATTACGTGGCAAGGGCGTGCGGGCACTCTCGGTCGGAGTGGACGTGACCGACGCGTCGGCTCTCGAGGCGCTCGCCGAGCGCGCGTACGCGGAGTTCGGCGCGATCCACCTCCTCTGCAATAACGCCGGGGTGTTCGTCGGCGGCCCGCTCGTCGAGACGGACCTGGATGAGATGCACTGGATGATGACCGTGAACTACTGGGGGGTCGTGCACGGGGTCCGCGCCTTCGCCCCCAGGTTCCGGGCGCAGGGTGGCGAGGCGCACATCGTGAACACGGGCTCGAGCTCGGGGCTGCATCCCACAGCCAACCAGGGCGCGTACGTGGCGACGAAGTACGCCGTCGTCGGCTATTCCGAACGACTGCGCGAGGAGCTGGCGGAGGAGGGCATCGGGGTCTCGGTGCTCTGCCCAGGCTGGGTGCGCACGCGCCTCGGGGAGTCGCGGAGAAACCGACCAGCCCAGTACGGCGGCCCGGTGCATCAGTCGCGCCCTCCCCGCGCGGTGGACGCGGAGTCGCGCCCGCTCGCGCCCGAGGAGGTCGGGCGGCTCGTTGTGAGCGGAATCCGGGAGAATCGGCTTTACATCCACACCGCCTCGCAGTGGAGAGAGCGCTACGAGGAGCGCTTCGCGCATGTGCTCGAGGACTTCGATCCGTTGGACGGAGACCAGTAGCATCCGGGCCGCCGGACCTCGCGCAGCCCTCCTGCTGACATTCTCGCCAGCGGCATTGCCGAGACGGCGATCTGACGCTCGGTAGCGCCGCACGCAGGAATCGATTCTGCTACCGCCGCGAGAGTCGAGTTCGGACCAGCGGGGACGCGAAGGCGTCTCACGCACGCACCTCGGGGGCATATCGTGAATCTCTTAGTCCTATCCGGCGGAAGACATCCCTATGAGGAATCCACGCCGATCTTGGAGCGATTCCTCAACGACGCGACCCACATAGTCACGGTCACGGAGGATGCCAGCGTCCTCGCAGACGGCTCGAGCATGAGTGGTTACGACGCGTTGATTTTCAACACTAACCGTGTTGGCGATTTGGCAATGACCAAGGACGAACAGGCGGGCATGACGCAGTTCATAAATGGGGGGAGGGGCTTCGTCTGCATCCACGTCTCAGGCTCGGCCTCGGAGGACTGGCCCGAGTACTACGACATCACGGGCGGTGGATGGATTCCTGGAGAGAGCTTTCATCCTCCCTACGGACAGTTCACGGTCAACGTGAAGAGTCCAAGCCATCCGGGGGTGGAGGGCATTTCGGACTTTGTTACAAACGACGAGCTGTACATGGGGATCGAGTACAAGGACGACAATGACGTCTACATCACCGCCGATGCAGACGACGGCACGCATCCCCGAGGCGGAGGCGAGTCGATGTTCATGCCGGGCGGCACCTTCTCCCTCGGATGGACGCGACAATTTGGCGACGGGAAGGTCTTTGTCACCCTGCTGGGGCATAATGGCCTGAGCTTCGAAACGCCAGAGTTCCAGAGAATGGTTCTGAACGGGACCTCATGGGTCACTTCTTAGCGGTACTTATGACCGGCGGTATCAGAGGACCCCTCCTGATCGGGACGATGCCGTCCTACCGGAGATGGCGGCCTACGCTGCGCTGAGCACACCGATCAGCGAGCTCCAACGAGCGAGGAGGGCCGGCTGGCGGGGCTATCCTCCTTACCCGGCAAAGTGACGGCCCGTAGGGAGATAGAGCGAACATGTCCAAACCACTGAAAGTCGGCTTGGTAGGCACCGGAGGCATTTCCAATCGACACATGACCGCGTACCTGGAACATCCCGAACGCGTGCACCTCACAGCAGTGTGCGATATCGATGAACCTCGCGCGCAAGAGTTCGCGAAGCAAACCGGCGTCGAAGCTGTCTACACGGACTTCGACGTCATGCTGCGTGAAGCCGACATCGATGCGGTGGACATCTGCACCGGTCACAACCTGCATGCGGGGCAGGCAGTCGCCGCCGCACAAGCTGGGAAACACGTGCTCACAGAGAAGGCGATGGCACACACGCTGCAGGGCTGCCGGGAGATGATCGAAGCTGCCGATCAGGCGGGAGTGACCCTGATGGTGGCCCAGCACCTACGTTATTCGCCTGAAGCCACAGCGGTGAAACGGTTGATCGACGATGGGAAACTGGACGAGATTCAGGCGGTCCGAACCCATGTGATCATGCGTGGGCCGCAAAAAGCTTGGATGAGGAATGCCAAGGCAGGCGGTGGCATCCTTTTGCTCAACACGGTCCATCACATCGATCTGCTGCGCTACTACGTTGGCAACGTCAAGCGGGTGACCGGGGTATGCAAGTCGGTGCAGCCGCAAATGGAGAACGGCGCCGAAGATCTGGTCGCCGCGACCCTCGAATTCGAGAACCGAGCGATCGGGGACGTGTTCGGTAGCTGGACCACCCATTTAGCCCCCGAGAGCGCCTCGTACATGGTGTTGGGCAGCAACGGGACCGTTCACTCGACTCCACCGGCACCGGGCGGAGGAGACAAAAGCCCGATTCGGCATTTTGGGACCATCATGTTTTCACTCAAGGAGGAGCTCGATTCACGAAGCGAGCGCGATCGAGAGACGTTGATCCGCCCGTCGTTCGAGCCGATTGCCACAGCCGGTAGCAATCTGCCCAGTGCCAATTATTTCGTAAACGAAATCCTGCACTTCGAGGAGTGCTGCAGGACTGGCAGGGAACCCACGAGCGGCGGTCGCGACAACCTCGAGACGATGAAGATGATCTTCGGCATTTTCGAGTCGTCCCGGACGGGCCGGGCGATCGATCTGGACGCCCTCTAGCAACGCCTCGGGATGGGGCGACCCGGCCGCGTTGAAGCTAGGCGCCGACCTAAGCGAGGTCGCGCGGTGTCATGGTTTGATCGAGACGCCGACCCGAGTTGCTCTTTCCGAGCTACTGTCGGGTCGCCCCGAGTTCGGATTCGCTTCCCGTGGTCGGTGCGGTGGTTCCTTACTCAGGGGTACACGATTTCACCGGCGCGCACGGTTGCGAGCTTCTGCCACAGGGAGTCGCCCCCGCTACCGCGCAGGTACTTCGAGTAGAAGCCGGGGGTCTCGGAATTCTCTGGTATCAGCCGAGACCATGGGTCCTCCGGTCTGATGTAGACCTTGACCATGCCCGCCTGCCAGTCGAGAACTCTATCCTCTTCGCCCCCTCTAGTACCGGCCTGCCTGACGAGACACGCGCCGCCTTGTATCCAGTGCCACGATACCGTATTCCCCCCTTCGACCTTTCCTAAGTCCCTCAAGAGGGCTTCGTCGTCCACCGGACCTGGGTTGAAATCAAGGGAATAACGAACCTTACCCTCATATCTGACCTCGGCCCTCGACGGCGTGAACGATATTTCGTCAGCCACGTACTTGGGCCATCCCCAGACGACCCCTTCACGGGTGTGGTACAGAGTTGGCACGGGGGTGCTGATCACCAACCACGATTCGGTGCCATCGGGACACATGGCCTTGACCGTTATCCGGCCCTCCTGAAAGCGGTGCAGCTTACTATTCAGCGGGTTCATGTCGAGCAGCGTTGCGCCCACCAAAGGCTGCTCCGGCATCGTCAGCGGAGCCGGCAAGAATGAGCGGTAGACTTCCGTGTCGGGCGGCTCAATCACCGTGAAGATGCCGGCTGTCCCGGCTCCGGCCTTGATCAGCGCTTCGGTTTCCTCCGCCGAAGGCGCCTCTACGACTGACTTTCCAGGGCCGCTACCCATGTTGATGAGCTCTTCTTGCTCAGGGTCCTCTACAAATGCGGCCACAGCGTCCATCATTGCGTTCGAGCGGGCTTGCCGAGCTGCTCGAAGCGCTTCGTCCAGCTCAGCATTGCCGTTCCCATACTCTGTGTTATCCAGGCCTTTGGCTAAATTGCCGAAATCCGTCGGCCCTGCGTATTCCCTCGGTATGGCAACTGTCGTAACCATCGTTCAATCCTTCCGTCGGCCATTCATCGTTGAAAACCGCCGTTCCACACTCGTTATATCAAGAACGACCGTGCTCAGAAAGCAGATGGTCCGTTGATCCAGTATCACCACAGCGCCAGCCACGACCGGGCTTCGTTCTTGGGGCCTTCGCCCGAGAGTAATGAGCGAAGCTGCGCGCCGGCCGGTGTGGCAACGGCCCCCGGGAGTGCTCCTCTGACGCCGGCGTCCGCCCGCGCAGCAGCCGAGCCGGCCTGATCCCGTGACATCCAAGCCCACAAGGTCGAGGTCGGCCCTGAGGTGAGGAACGGCTCCTGCGATTGTCCATGCCTTGTACTCGTCCCAAAGATCGCGGCGCTGCCAGTAATCGCGAACTTCGTAAAGCACAGCAGCACCTCCGGCGGCATGCTACACAACACAAATGCGACCGAAGCGATGTGTGGCCGTGTCAAAATTCCGCCTGGGCCCACAGCACTCCGTTGATTACAGCAATGTTCACGCTGTAGCCGTCCGACGGGTTGCAGAGCCCGATCGGGCCATCGCAGGCTCGACTACATGGACACGACGGTTCCGGTTGTCGGATACACCAGCACCGCTGCTGAAGTCGAGCACTGCGGCATCACACATCGTACCAACGGCGCCGGATCGCGGAAGTCGCTGACCGCGAGCGGCGGAGTGTGGTGTGGGTGCGCGACGATGGCCAGCGCAGTGGACCCGCGACCACACCGGCCTACCGAGGCGTTCCGGCTGCTGCGATCTGGCGAGTGCCGCGGACTGGTTGCCGCGTCGCGCCAGCGGCGATCACACCGCCCTGCGCTCGCCGATCGACCCCACGTCGATCTGCGGACCCCGCCCCCACCCGCGAAAAGAAGGTAGCGAGAGACCCCTAAGGCTCGGCGGTAGTTGCCGTGTACTCCCCCCGACGGTGCCGACCTCGGTCCCACGCGATGGTCGTGGGAATGCTATTGCCGTGCATTGGGCGAGTCTGTCAGCCCCCAAGACCTGCGAGGACGACATCGATCGATTCGCCTCTCTCAGCCCCAGCTTCATGCGGGCATAGGCATTGGCATCGTGTTCGGCCAAATCACATCACATGGTCATGGCGATTGGAGGCGGACGAGCCACGAATCGGCGTAGTCACAGTTCTTGTCAGCGTCCCTGTCGGGTACCGTTGGGATCCCGACCCCATCCCGCTGGGAGCAGGACAGTGAGCACGATACATTTGCACAATCCCAACGTTGCCGACATGGAAGCGTTCGCCGCGGACAGAGACTGGGCGGATTCGCCGTTTTGGATGCTGAACACGTTCGCGTTTCACAGCGGTGACGCCGCCCGCGATGGAAGCCGCACGTATTCGGAACGCATGGGCAGAGATCCTGGCCGGCGTGGAAGCGCATGTGGTGATGAGGGCGCCCGTGGCGCGCACGCTCATCGGGGAGCGGGTCTGGGAAGCAGCGGCGGTCGTCGAGTATCCGTCACCTCGCGCCTTCTGGGAAATGGCCACGTCCGCCGAACTCGCCGCCGCCAGCGCCTTTCGGATCGCCGCATTTCGCGATCAGTTCTTGATCCCGATCTCGCGGGGGTGGATGCCCGGCTTCGATCCCGACAAGCCAGTCCGTGCGCGCGCCGAGATCACGAATTGGTCCGCGGACGATGTTGCGCGCACCGACAACGCGTTCGTCGGAGGGCATCCAACACAGGCCGCGCCCGCGCAGGCGGCGGACTTCGTCACCGACGCGGCGTTTGCGACGGGGCCCGTGTGGATGCTGAACCTGCTGCGCTACTCGCCGGACCATGGGAAAGAGAAGCACGACGCGTACGTGGCAACAACTTCCCCGGCGGAAGTCTGGGACGGCAGTATGGGCTGCGAGTGGTGTACAGCGCGCGCAGGACCCATCGCACGCTGATTGGGTCACCGCACTGGGATGCCGTGGCGATCGTCGCGTACCCCACCCGGGATCACTTTCTGACCCTGGGCGCCCACGCCGACTACATCGCCCTGCACCAGGGCCGGAAGGCCGGCTTGGCCGAAACCTACATCATCGCGATGCGGCCGCGGCTCATCGGGCGCTAGCGTGAAGGCGCCCGGGGCGATTCCGGCTGAACGTCAGCTGCTCGCGCCAGGCGCCGCCCACCTTGCGGCGGCGGGCGTCGGACGGGTGCCCCCGCCGCGCGCCTGACGGTTACCCGAAGGCTCCCGCCGCGCGGAGGTCCGCCAGCTCCTTGGAGGTGATGCCGAGCTCCGCGCCGACCTCGGCGCTGTGCTCGCCGATCAGCGGGGCGCGGCGCGTGATCCGCCACAGCGAACGCGAGTAGCGGGCGGCGGCGCCCGGGTAGGTGATGGTCACTCCCAGCTCAGTGTGCTCGACCGGCGTGAAGAACCCACGCTCGTGGAAGTGCCGATCCTCGGCGACCTGCTCCGGCGCTCGGATCGCTCCCCACGGCATCCCGGCCTCCTGGGCACCTCGGTAGGCCTCCTCCGCGCTGCGTGAGGCCGTGAACGCCCGGATCTGCCCGATGATCTCCGCACGCTCCTGATCGAGCACCTGCGGGTCGCGCTAGCGAACGTCCAGCAGCTCGCCGCCCCAGCCGCTGCGGTCCATCCAGTCGGCGATCGAGCGGACCGTGGCTGGCGTGAGGTTGCCGAAGTTCACGTTGACCATCCCGCCGTCGCGCGTCGCGAGTTGGGTCGGCGGCGTGGGGTTGGCGGCGGCGTGCCGGCCGGTCTGCCTGCTTACCACACGGCCGCCGTACACCCAGTTACTGACGTGTGCTTCGGTGGTGAGCGCGCAGGCCTCGTGCACCGAGCAGTCGATGTACTGACCGACCCCGGTGAGCTGGCGGCGGAGCACCGCCGCCATGATCGCGATGTAGGCGAAGTGCGAGCCAACGTGCCAGGCGTTGCCACCGCCGGGCGCGATGGGCTGCTGGTCCGGGTCGTCCGCCAGGTCATAGCCGCAGCCGGCCATCTGTCCGCCGGCCGCCAGGTGCAGCAGATCGGCCGAGCGATAGTCGCGCCAGGGACCATCCTGTCCGAACGGGGTCAGCGAGCACATGACCAGCTCTGGGTGCCCCTCCGCCAGCGCCTCGTGGCCCAGGCCCAGCGCGGGCAGCGCTCCTGGCGGGTGCGTCTCCAGGAGCACGTCTGCGTTGTCGACCAGGCGCCGGAAGACGCGTCGCCCCTGCGGGTGCTTGAGGTCGAGCACGACCGATCGCTTGCTGGTGTTGTAGCGCCAGAAGTAGAGCGACCGCTCCGGGTGCGGCTCGTCGCGATAGAAGGGGCCGACCCGCCGCTCCTCGACTCCGCCCGGCGGCTCCACCTTGATCACATCGGCGCCCAGGTCCGCCATTAGCTTGCCGCACCACTGACCGATGTGGCTCGCCAGCTCGATCACACGCAGCCCTGCCAGCGGGCCGGGGGGTGCAGGTGGCGCCGTCATGACGCCGGCTCCTGGGTCCCGTCGTTGCTTCGCTCACGCTCGTCGAGTGCGTCCAGCAGATAGGGCTCGAGCGGGACGCCCTCCGGTCAGAACGTCCCGTCGGCGTAGCCTGCCCGTAGTTCCTCGGCCAGCAGGCCGAGGCGATCGACGAGCACCGCCACGTTATCCTGGCCGGCCAGCGGCCCCGCACGCTCGACCGGCGTCGGCGTGTCCGAGAACCGCCACGGCGCCTGCTGCAGCGGGTACGGCCCGATCACCGAGTGGTCGACGATCGTGTACGCCGCTCGGTGTTGGAGCTGAGGATCGCGCTCGACCCGATCCTCGCTGCTTTGCACCGGCATGGCTCGCACGCCGCCCGCCTGGCACCGCGCCGTCAGCTCGTACTTGTCCAGCGTCAGGGTCCACTGCTCGATGCGGCGGTCCAGCTCCTCCTGGTGCTGCAGCCGCTGGTCGAGCGTGGCGAACTGCTCCTCGGACGCCCAGGCGGGTCCGCCCATGACAGCGCCCAACGACCGCCACTCCTCGTCCGAGTGGCACACGAGGGTGCACCAATCGTTGTAGCCACCGCCGAGCGTGCCTAGATCCAATGGCCGCCCCCGGTCGCACCCGGCGATCACCCGAGCGAATAGCTGACAGCGCGCGCACCGACATCGCGCCGTACATGCCGCCGGTGTCGTCCATGTAGGACCAGCCCCAGCCCGCTGGCGGATGGTCCGGGAGGCCGGAGAGGAAGGTCAGCCCGGATGCACCGAGGGGCCCATGACAGCCCGGCCATCGAGACGTAGATGATGTCGCTCACAGGTCACGCGAGACTTGGCGCTCGGAAAGCGAAAGGTGTCATTATGAGCGTTCTGATCGCTGAAGTGGCCGTTCGAGTTGATCCCGGGCGTGATGCCCTCGGGCGTGGTCCCGGGCCGGGCCAGCGGCAGGCGGCCCGTGAAGGCACCCAGGCGGGGGTCGGGCCACTCGACCTTGAGTACCTCGGCGCCGAGCAGCGCCAACCAGCGCGTCGCCCACGGCCCCGCCCGCACCCAGGTGAAGTCGAGCGGATCCAGCGCCGATGTAAGCGGCCGTCCTCCAGCGATCTGGGTCTGCGGGTAGCTCGGCGGACGTGTGCTGTTTCCACGCGACCGACGTTGGTGTCGTTGCGCCGACATTCGAGCTAGATGATGACATCTGCGTCACAGGTCACGCGAGACTTGGCGCTCGGAAAGCGAAAGGTGTCATCATCCAGCGCCGATGTAAGCCGAGTGTCAGCGATTGGGTCTGCGGGTTCGGGCGGCGTGTGCTGTTTCCACGCGACCGACGTTGGTGTCGTTGCGCGAGGCCTTACGGTAGCTCGCGAGGCGCAGCGGTGAGGGCCAGCTCCGCGTGGGGCCGGCAGCCTTTCGGATGCGCGGATAGAAGGAGCCATGACCAAGCAGGGTGTTGTACCCGACGAGTTCACCAAGCCGTTCTGGGACGCCGCGAACGAAGAGCGGCTCGTGATCCAACACTGCAACGCCTGTAGCAGGCTGCAGCACCCCCCGGCGCCCGCCTGCGGGGCGTGCGGGTCGAGCGAGCACCTCGAGTGGAAGCAGATGGGCGGGCGAGGCACGATCTACAACTACGGGGTCGTCCACGATTGCCCGGTGCGACTGCTCCAGGAGGATCAGCCGTTCAACGTGGCGGTGATCATGCTCGAAGACGATCCGGGCATCCAGATGTATTCGCACCTCCCCGGGTTACCCGCGGACGAGGTCCCGGTCGGCGCCATCGTGGAGGTCATGTTCGAGGAGACGGCGAACGGCCAAAAGGTCCCCGAGTGGCGGGTCGTCGGTTGACGTCCGCGCCTCCATCTATTCGCACAGCTTCCAGGGATGAACGATGATGACAGAGAACGCTCCAGTTTCAATGTATCGCAACGATGAGGGCCTTGGCCTATGGGAACACCGTGGGAAGGTCGCGGCCGTCGGCGTCGGCCACGCGCCGACGACGCGGCGCTGGGACGGGCGCGCCGAGACTTCCGTGGGGGCGCTCACGATCCTGGCGCTACGGCGGGCGATGGAGGACGCCGGCGTGTTGCCGGATCAGGTCGATGGCCTGGTCGTGGTCCCGACCACCACCACTGGCGCCCACTGGGAGGAGGGGAAGCCCGTCCCCATGGACGTGGTCGACGCCTTCAATCCCAGCAGCGATCCGCTCGATGGCATCGCGAAGCTGAGCACGGAGTGGCTGCTAGCGAACATGCCTGAACTGACGAACATCCAGTTCACGATGTACGGCCCCGGCTGCATGTCGAACGCGCTCAACGTCACGGCGCAAGCGGTGGGTGACGGTCTCACCCACACCTGCCTTGTGGTCAAGAGCTGGCATAACTTCGAGGGCCGCTATTATCAGGGCGGCGCCAACGCCGAGGACACGCTGCCCGGTTCAGCCGCGATCAGCCGGCTCTGGGGGACGCCCGCCAGCTACGGTACCGCGCTCCAGTTCGCGGAGTACTGCCGCAAGTACGGCAAGACGCACGACATGATGGCCCCCTTCATGGAGAACTCGCGCCGGAACGGGCTGATGTTCCCGGAGGGGTACTGGGCGCAGCATCGGCCCGAGGAGCTGGCACGCGAGGACTACCTGGCCGCGCGCTGGATCGCCAAGCCAGCGAGCCTTTTCGACAATGACATCCCGATCATGATGTCGGGGGCCTATCTCTTTACAGCCGCGGCCCGCGCCCAGGACATGCGACAGAAGCCGGTCTACATCCTCAACCATGCCTCCAGCAACACCCTGCCGCGCAGCCTCACGCCCACCCTCGACGAGGTCGAGGAGGACACCGCGCGCACGGCGCGGAAGCTGTACGAGGGGGCGGGGATCACCGCAGATGATCTGTCGTTCGAGAACATGTACGACGGCTTCTCGCTCTTCCACCAGTTCCACCTCGAGGGCCTCGGCTTCCGCGGGATCAAGTTCGGCGACGCGCTGGACTTCTACCAGACGGACATCAGCATCGAGGGTCCGAATCCGGTTTCGCCCAGCGGCGGCAACATCGGCAGCGGGCGCAGTCGCGTGTGGCTGCATACCGACTGCATCCAGCAGCTGCAGGGCCGCGCAGGCGACCGCCAGGTCACGGGCGTGAAGCCCGAGGTCGCCGTCTCCGGCGGCCCCATGCCCCTCGGCGGCAACTTCACAGTGTGGAGCGCCACCCCAAATTAACGCTAGCGGGCATCCGCAGAGGCGGCGCCGCCAGGTGCCCGCCCGGGAGAGGAACGCACGTGTTGGTCCTGATCAGCTTCGACATCGATGGCACGCTTGAGATCGGCGACCCGCCGGGCGTGCTCACGATGGACATGGTGCGCCTCGTGCAGCAGAAGGGCTTCCTGATCGGCAGCTGCTCCGACCGCACCATCAGCGGCCAGCGTGCGATCTGGGAGCAGCACGACATCAGCGTCGACTTCGCGGTCTCAAAGCAGATGCTGCCGGACGTTAAGGCGCGGTTCGCAGCCGATGTCTACTACCACATCGGCGATCGCGAGGACCTGGACCGGAAGTACGCGCTCGATGCGGGCTTCGAGTTCCTCTGGCCGCACGAGGCATTGGCGCACCCCTACTTCATCCCGGACGGCGAACACGGATCGGGCGTGGCTCGCGACTGATCGGCCGCGCGCGACACGAGTCACGGCGGTTGAAGACGGACTGGTGGATACGAACCGCCTCCCCCGTGTAAAGGGATCGTTCGCAACCCGCCGCTCTGGCCCGGCATCACCCTGGCGGAACGCTTGGGTGTCGATGTCGTGCTTAAGTGCGAGAACATCTTGGGACCGGGGTGGTTCAAAATTCTCGGCGCATCGAACATGATTGCGGTCCGGGGTTAGCCGGGGTCGTTGCCGCTAGCGCTGGGAATAACGCGTGCAGGGTGTGGCGCTCGCTGCCAGGGTACAGGGACACCGCGACAGCGGAGTGACCGCAGCCGCTCGCTGAGCCGTGGCCGTCGAGACGCCGCGAAAGCCACGGTTGTCCGCCAGGTCGTCTGAGGCGAGCTGCGCGGGCTATCGAGTCAGTGCGACACGAGCTGTGGTTCGACGATCAGCTCGACCGACCGTGGTGACAGTTGAACCCACGGTTGCGCTGGTGGCGTCGAGGTGCGTCCGCGCCTGAAGTCGTGCGCACTCACGACGTACCGGTTGGTGAGGTCTGTCCGCCGGATGCTGGCCACTTCGGGCTACTCCGGCGTTGCTCAGCACCGCAACGCCTGGGCCGATGCCCGAGCCTCGCTGACCGATAGCTGCCGCCGCAGTGGACCGCACAGGGTGCACTGGAGACCCCGAGGCCCCTCGCGCGTCCCGGGAGCCCCCGTCCAGCTTGGCCTCTCGACTGGATGCGAACTCTCTCGCTCAGTTCCGAAATCAGCAGCAGGAGTAGGACGAAACTCGTAGCAAGCACTGCTAACAACACCCCGTCCGCCCGAGTGAATTCGGTCATTCGGACTCGCTCCATCCATCACCCGGACTCACACTTGCTGGGGCTGACTTGCACGCTAGATGAACGCCGGGTCGACGACCCAGCGTGTTCTAGTCGGAGCGTGTCACACGCGATGCTCACGAAGCGCACAGTAGAGCGCCTGCTGCCGCTCGGGCCTTCGGCCTCGGGGTGTGCCAAGCGTCTTTGGGTGGACGCGGGAGAGCCTTGGGCTGGCCACCAGGCTCTCGATACCGCGTCGTCAATAGCGAGGTCTGCAGATTTCTGTCCGAACAAAGCTCACTCCTGAGCATCGTCAGGTTCGCAACCTTGACCCCGCCGCCGAGCACGGCATCCACAGCAACGCTAGGTCGTTGCAAGGGCCCCGGGGTGAAGGCCACCGAATGAAGAGTGGGGGTTGGCCTTTGAGCGACGGGTGGGGACCTCCGGGACTTGCAAGCTATCCTTCGCGCGGCGATCCTGGAGAGGGCAACCCGCTGTCGTCGTCCACCCGGATTCGGAGGCAGGCAATGGGCAAGTCGAGCCCCTCCCGTACGCGAGATCCACGGCCAATCGGTGCGCGGTGTTACGGTCGACGCGGAAGCCCGGTGCGACCACTGGCACGGGCCAGCCGACATCATCGCGCTGCGCATGAAGTGCTGTGGGAAGTGGTTCCCGTGCTACGAATGTCACGCGGCGCTGGCGGATCACCCCGCTCAGGTTTGGACCCTAGAGGAGCGCGACTCGGGAGCTGTCCTCTGCGGCGCTTGCGGCCAAATCCTCAGTATCCGGGACTACCTGACCTGTGACTCGCGGTGCCCGGTATGCGGTGCCGCGTTCAACCCGGGCTGCTCAAGCGACTACCACCTCTACTTCGAAGCGACCTAAGCCGGACTGCACCACTTCCTCTGTCTTGTCCGCCGGTCGCGCTACGGGCGCATCCCCCGCGCTTTCTTCCCGAGATCATCGGGCAGCTTGCGCCACATCACGTCGAGCCACTCGCCAAGGAGGCGGCGCGTGTCGCGCGGATCGATGATCTCCTCGACGCCGCCGATCTCTGCGGTCGGGAAGATCGAGCGCGCCCGCAACAGCTTCGCCTCGAGCTCGCGGCGGTACTGCTCCGGGTTGTCCTGCGACTCGATCTCCCGGCGGTAGGCGGCGGCGACGCCGCCCTCGATCGGGATCGAGTCCCACTCGGCCGAGGGCCAGGCGACGCGGTAGACCCAGCGCGTGTGCGCCTGGTGCGACTGTCCGGCGACGCCATAGAGGCGGCGCACTATCACCGTCGCCCAGGGCACCGTCGCCGCCTCAATTGCAGTCAGCGCACGGGCGCCCTGCTTCAGCGTGCCGGCGGACTCGGCGGCCGGCCCCACCACGAAGCCGGGCTGGTCCGCGAAGTTGACGATCGGGAGATGAAACGTGTCGCAGAGGTCGACGAACTTCTCCAGCTTCTGCGCCGCGGTCGCCTCCATGCCGCCCCCGAAGAACCGCGGATCGTTCCCGAGCGCGCCGATCGGCCGGCCGTTGAGCCGCGCGAATATGGTGATCTGCGACTGTCCATAGTAGCGCCCGAGCTCGAACGTCGAGTCGCGGTCGACCACCAGTTCGATCAGACGGCGCGAGTCGTACGGCTTCATGCGCTCGCGGGGGATCAACGAGAGCAGCTCCTCGTCGCGGCGGTCCGGTGGATCGTCGGTCTCGACCACCGGCGGGAGCTGGTAGACGTTCGATGGCAAGTAAGAGAGGAAGCGGCGGACCTGCGCGAACGCGTCCGCCTCGTCCTCGGCCTCGTTGTCGACGACGCCACTGCCGCGCGCATGGATACGGGAGCCGCCCAGGTCCTCCTTATGGATGTCGAGGCCAAGCGATCGCTTCACGACCGGCGGACCGGCGGCGAAGACCTGGGTAATGTCCTTCACCATGACCGCGAAGTGATTGCCCGCCATCAGCGCGGCCGGCGCCCCGGCGATCGATCCGAGCCCGACCGCGACCAGCGGGAGCTCCTGCAGCATCGCCGTGATCGTGTCCCAGGACATGTTGGGGATGTCCGTCGCGCCGCTCGCCTGCGTGAGCCGGACGTCGGCACCGAAGCCGTCGACGAGGCGCACGAGCGGCAGCTTCGTCTCGAGCGCCATGTGGTCCGGGGTGTTGTAGCGCAGGTTTGCCGGACTGCTGTCGCGCACCACGCCGGCGCTGCCGCTGGCCGCGCGCGCGGTGTAGTCGTCCGCACTGATGATCACTTCTCGGCCGTCGAGCCTCGCCAGCCCGAACACCCGGCGGCGCGGCACGAACTCGGTGAGCACGTCGCCGTCGTACGCCACCGCGCCCTGCAGGATGTTCCGCTCGCGAAGGCTCCCCGGGTCGATCAAAGCGTCGATCCGCTCGCGGACGGTGAGCTTCCCGCGGTCGTGCTGATCTCGGATCCGCTCCTCGCCGCCCATCTCGTAGGCCATCTGCTTGCGGCGTTCGACTTCGTCGAGTTCAGGTTGCCAGGTCATTACGCTCGCTCCCGCGCTTCCCACGTTGCGAGCGCAGTCTAGCAACGCCCACGGGCGCGCCTCACCGTGAGAACGACCAGCGGCGGGCGGTCACCGCGAACGACTGGCCTCGTCGGTCGTCCGCGCTGAGAATCTGGGGCGGATCAGCACCTCGTAGACCGCCGCGCCGCTCAGCGTGATGTTCCGATCACCTCGGTGCTGTGCCGACGTGGCGATAGCCGTCCCGCGCGCCAGTGCTACCTAGAGCATCGAGAACAAGTCGTAGCTCGCAGGGCGGCGCTCACGCGTCGATCCGGCTGGGAGGCGCGCTCTAGATCTTCGCCGCCACGCCTCCATCGACGTTGATCATCTCGCCGGTGATGGAGCGCGATTCGTCGCTGGCGAGGAAGAGCACGAGGTTGGCCACATCCTCCACGTAGCCAGGGCCCTTCACGATCTGGGCGAAGTCGAACATCTTCTCGAAGATGTGGTGTCCGCGTCGGGATCGTTGATGGTGCCGCGCGTCGCACCGGGCGTCATGATCTGACCGGGGCGCACACCGTTGACCCGGATGCTGTGGTGGCCACCGACGCCCGCCATGTAGCGCGTGAGCGCATCGACACCCGCCTTCGCGGCGTAGTACGCCGATGCGGTCGCGCCGAACTCGTCTTGCATCCGAGGGCTGAACCCCCGCTGGGCCGCCAGTGAAGACATGTTGATCACGGCCCCTCCGCCGGCGTTCACAAGGTGTGGCCAAACGGCGCGGCTCATGCTGAAGGTGCCGGTCAGATTGACCTGGACGACACGCTCGAAGGCCTCGCGCGTCTCATCGGGGAAGTTGCCGGGGCCGCCGCCGCCCGCGTTGTTGAAGAGGACGTCGATCGCGCCATACATCGCCGCGGCCTGTTCGACCGCCGAGTCAATAGAGGCCTCTTCGGCGACGTCACAGACCAGGAAGGTCGCCTCACCCCCAGTGTTCCGGATGGCGGCTTCCACGGCTCGGCCCTGCTCCTCGCGGCGGGCCATGATGACAACCTTCGCCCCCTCGCGGGCAAAGAGGTGGGCCGTGCCCTCGCCGATCCCGCTGTTGCCGCCGGTGATGATCGCAACTTTGCCCTCGAGCCTGTCCGTCACGGTGATCCTCCCTGAACGTGCGAGCTGCTATGCACCGCGCAGCCTAATCGCCGGCCGGGTCAGACGTGGGGCCTGCCCGAGGACGACTCACCGCTGGCGCGATGCCGCCGCCGCCGCTGCGCGGCCAAACGCGCCATACTGTGTCCAGCACGAGCAAGAGGAGCCCTTCGATGGCACCCACGGCTGGCGAGGCGATCCACTTTGGCTGGTTCATCCCCACGGCCGGCGACGGTCGCGGTTACGGGGATCGGGAGGGTCAGATCCCGCCCGGCATAGACCTCTCTATGGACGTCGCGCAGGCCGCCGAGGATGCGGGCTTCGAGTTCGCGCTCGTGCCAGTGGAGGCGGGCTGCTGGGATGCGTGGATCGTCTGCTCGATGATCGCCGCGCGCACAAATCGGTTGAAGCTCCTCGTGGCCGCGCGCCCGGGCTACATCCTCCCCACGATGACGGCGAAGATGGTGACGACCTTTGACCAGCTCACGGCCGGGCGCGTCTACATCAATCTGATCGCTGGCCCCGGCGGTGCGAAGCAGGCAGCAGAGGGCATCACCTACGACCACGACGAGCGCTATGCGGTCATGGACGAGTCCGTCACGATCATGACGCGCGTCTGGACGGAGGCCGAGCCCGTGACGCACCACGGGCCGCACTTCGACCTCGAAGGCGCGACCGTGCTGCCGCGCCCTTACCAACAGCCCCACCCCCCGTTTTACATCGGCGGCGAGTCCGAAGCGGCGCGCGACCTGGGCGCGAAGCACGCTAACGTCTACCTCTTCTGGGGCGACACGATCGAGAAGACGGCGGAGAAGATCGAAGAGATTCGTGGACGCGCCGCCGCCTACGGGCGCACCGACGAGCTGCGCTTCGGGATGCGGCTGCAAATCGTCGTGCGCGAGTACGAGGACGATGCGTGGGCGGCCGCAGACGCGTTGATCGCCAACGCCACCGACGAGGCGCGCAGGCGCCGCGAGCTTCTGTGGGAGCAGTCTGAGGCGAATGATCGTATGTGGGAGCTCACGAAGCTGGAGGACTTCCGCGTGGCGCCCCACCTCTGGAGCGGGCTGAGCACCGTGCGACCGGGCGCGGGCGTGGCCATCGTGGGCAACCCGCAGCAGGTGGCGGAGGCGCTGGATCAGTTCATCGCGATCGGCTGCACTGAATTCTGCCTCTCCGGCAACCCACACGCGGAGGAGGCCACGCGGTTCGGGGAGCTGGTGATGCCCTACTTCGCCTCGCGCCGCCCGGCCGAGCTGATCGCCCCCTGAGCAGCACCAGCAGCGACACGCGTGCGTCGAGGATCAGACATGGGTCAGGCGCGATTCTGATGCTCCTATCGCCTGTCAAGCGAGCGACTCGGGTCGCGGGAGGTGGCGATAGAGCTGCCGTGCGACGTAGCGCTTGAGCGAGCGGATGATCTCGCGCTTGGAACGGCCCTCGCGCGTGCGCCGCTCGACGTAGCGGCGGGTGCGGGGGTCGTGGACCATGCGGACCATGACGATTCGCCAGAGCGCTTGATTCGCGGTGCGGTCGCCACCGCGGTTGAGTCGTTTGCGGATGGTCAGCCCCGACGAGGCGTCGATCGGGGCGACGCCGCAGTGATGGGCGAATGCCGCCTCGCTGCGGAGGCGTTGCGGGTTGTCGCCGGCGGAGACGAGCAGAGCGCCGGCCGTGTCGGTGCCCACGCCGAAGCAGGCGACGAGGGCGGGCGCGGTGGTGGCGACCAGCTGCTCGAGCACGGCGTCGAGGCGGCGACACTCTGCCTCGAGGCGCTGCACCCGCCGAGCCAGCTCACGCAGGGCTAGCTTGGTGGCGCCGACGGCGGTCGTGGGGTCAGTCGGACGCAGCCGGGCCGCGGTCGTCACCAGCTCGAACACAGTGCTGCCCCGCAGTGCGGCCCGGAGGTCGTCCGGTCCACTCACGAGCAGGGCGCGCATCTGGTTGAGGGCCGTCGTGCGTGCATGCCCGGCCGAGCGGCGAGCCGTGCGCAGCGCGCGGATCGCCTCCACGGCACCGCTGCGGGTCTGCGCCTCACCCGAGGCCTCCCCTGACTGCGCAGCGCGAGCGGCGGCGATGGCGTCGACGGGGTCGGACTTACCGTGGCGGCGTCGCAGCTGGCGGTTGGGGCGATTCACCTCCACCACCGCCACCGCCTCGGCGAGCAGGTAGCGGGTCAGGCCAGCGCCGTAGGTGCCCGTCCCTTCGACGCCGATGCGCTCGACCGGACCAAGGCTGCGGAGCCAGGCGAGCGCCTGTCGGTAGCCGGCCGTGGTCGTCGCGAACGACCGCACCCCGAGCTCGCCGCCCCGCTCATCGAGCGCGGCGACCACGTGCTGGTCGCGGTGCGTGTCGACCCCGGCGGTGACGCGCGTGGTCGCATCTGTCATGGTGGTCATCGTCATCCCTTCATCGAACAATCTGTGCAGGGTGGCCGCACGTGCCGGGACGGCGGACAGGACAGGGACGAGCCGCCAAGGCAGGCTCCTATGAGGTCACGTTCGCCCGACCGGTGCGTGCCAGATGGACTCGGAGGCGCGGCCGACAGATCAGAGCGAGAGCAGCCGAAGCGCCAGTCAGAATCTGGGGTCAGACCGAGCCCGGGAGCCCACCCGGCACCGTAAACGCTCGCCGCCTAGTGGTGGCTGGGCGTCGTACCGATCATCCCTGTCAGATCTCAGACACGCGTGAGCATTTAATCGAACTGCACCCGGGAGATTCGGTAGGCGCTCGAGACACCGAGGAGCTCCCTGACCGTCACCTTGAACTTCAGAAAGGAGTATAGAGACGGAGGGGGCCGCCCGCTACAATGGTGGAAGCCGGAAAGCCGATTATCGGCGAGGTTCACGCGAGGAAATCCGCGAGGGTTCGACGACTCGAATTACCGGGGACGAAGAGCGATCGGTTAGATGCTCCTGGTCACCGGGAGAAGCGAGACAGGCCGATGACATTCGATCGACGCTGGCTGCCGGCGGCCCTAGCTGCGTTGTTGCTCATCGTCGCCGCTTGCGGTGACGATGACGCCGGTTCTACTCCGACCGACGAGTCCACGCAGGCCGCGACGGCGGCGGATACCGCGACCTCCGTGCCTACCGAGACGAGCACCCCCGATCCGACCGAGGGGCCCGGGGTGCTTCCCGCCTCGATCGCGAACTTCGCGCACGTCTCGCTCACCGTGGCGGTCGGCGACACCGTGCGCTGGACGAACGTCGATGAAGTACCACACACGGCGACATCCAGCGACGGCGACTGGGACTCCGGCACGCTGTCGGGCGGTGACAGGTTCGAGCACACCTTCACCACCGCTGGGACCTTCGCGTACGTCTGTACGATTCACCCGAGCATGATGGGCACCATTACTGTCGAGTGATCGCCGTCGACTGCACCGCTCGAAGTCAGCCTGCTCCGCTCCGTGGCCCGTGACTTGCGTCATCAAGACGGGCGGCGAGTCGCACAAATGCCGATCACCGACCCGACAACACCGTCAAGAACAACGGGCAAGGCCATCGTGCACGGCTGGACCGTCTTTGCGCCTGGCTAGCGAGTGCTGCTGGTCTGGCCATCCGGCGCACCGCCCGAACCACCGATGCCGTATGAGTCCGTTGATCATCCGAGGTCAACACGACCCATGAGACCGGAAACGCTGCAATCACTGGCGGACGCGCGGAAAGTCTGCAGCGCGGCCTCCGAGCTCTCAGCCGGACCGGCGGAAGAGGGGGAGGTAGGCGCCGTCGTCCACCTCGGTGAAGGCGATCTCGACCGCTAGGCCGACCTCGATCGCCTCGTCATCGATGTCGACGAGGTTGGTGTTGACACGGGGCCCCTCCTCAAGCTCGACGACCGTAACGTTGTACGGCACCTCGTCCGCGAAGGCGGGGTGGTAGACGCGGTGCATCACGCCGAAGGAGTAGACGGTGGCGCGACCGGAGGCCTCTGCCCACTCAAGGTCGGGCTCAAGGCACTCGCCGCAGATCTCGCGGTGCGGCCAGGAATAGGTACCGCAGTTTGTGCAGCGCTGGATCACTAGCCGGTTCTCGCGCGCCGCCTCGAAGAACGGCGCCGAGGTATCGTCGGGCAGAGGGACGGGCTTAGTCGGTTGCTGCTCCGCCATCAGCGTCTTCGCGTGCCGGCGGTCTCGTCAGAACTGAGGATCAGCGTGGCGTGGTGGTCGAGGACGCCACCCTGGGTCGAGACGAGGATCGTGTCGTGCTTCGGGACCTGGCGCTCGCCGCCCTGGCCGCGCGCTTGGATCACTGCCTCGGAGAGCGGCGTCATGCCCCACATGTAGTAGCCCGAGAGCTGGCCGCCGCCGGTGTTCGTCGGATGCGAGCCGCCTGGGCCGAGCTTGCCGTCCTCGACGAAGGCGCCGCCCTCGCCCTTCTCGCAGAACCCGTAGTCCTCGAGCGTCACCATCGTGGTGTAGGTGTAGCAGTCGTACAGCTCGCGCACGTCGATGTCGTCGACGTCGACGCCGGCCATGGCGAAAGCCGTCTCCTTCGCCTGTACAGCGCCGGTGTGCACCTCGTTTTCGTAGCCCGCACGTCGAGGGTTGCCCGGGTGCCCCTGGCCCATGCCGGTGATGTAGACCGGCGGCTGCGCGAGTGCCTGCGCCTGGTCCGCCGCCGTGACGATCACCGCGACCGCGCCGTTGGTGACCAGCGTGCAGTCGAAGAGGTGGAACGGCTCGGTGATCCAGCGGGAGTTGAGGTAGTCCTCGAGGTTCATCGGCTCGCGCTGCATCGCCGCCGGGTTCATCGTCGCCCAGGCGCGCGTTGAGATCGCGACCGCCCCGAGCTGCTCCTGCGTCGTTCCGTAGAGCGCCATGTGCCGCCTCGCGGCGAGCGCGTACTGCGTGTTGGTGTCCCCAAACAGGCCGTGCGCCAGCGGCAGACTGGCCATGCCGCTGCGCTGGGGACCGCGTCCGCCGTAGGCCGCACCGGCCGTCATGCCGGTCTTCAGCGGATCGTCGGAGAAGACGCAGACCACGTAGCTCGCCATGCCCGCCTGGATTGCGAGCGAGGCGAACTGGACCATCTGACCGGCCGTCGAGCCCTGGCCGTTCATGTGGTTCACCACGCGCAGATTTCGGAAGCCCAGGAACGACTGCAGCCCCGTCGAGACGCTGTTCGCGACACCTGCGTTGACCAGCAGACCGTCGATGTCGTCCTTGCTCAGCCCCGCATCGTCGAGGGCCCGACCGATCGCGATCCCAGCGAGGCCCGAGGCGTTGTAGGTGTACTCGCGCGTCATCTCGGTCATGCCGAGGCCCACGATCGCGGCTCCGCCGCTTGGGTTAAAACTCGCGCTGAAGGGCACGGAGGCTCCTCGACGTTTCGCAGTCGGATTCGCGGCCCGCGTATGATACGCCATTCTCACTGCCGTCGCCGTCGACCGTGACTCAAGACGAGTTCATGCGAACGCCCTGCGGCATCGCGCCCGGTGGCACACCGCGCGAGAAATGGCGGACGCGACATCCCGCCAACGGGTCCGGGATCAGACCGCCCATGTTCGGCGGGGCCGTCCTTGCATCCGTTCACGGACGACACTTCCGACACCGACTTCACCCGAGACGAGGACGTCGCCCGCGGCCTCAGGCGTGCGCAGCATGATGGCGGGCATGCGATGAAGTCGAGATCCGAGTCCGAATCACGACTGTGGTATGCCGGCGAGCCGCTGGCACTGCCAGACAACCCGCCGGCGGGGAACTGGGAGGTGGTCGCCGTGGTCGACGACCGGATCCGGGGGAGTTCAACATGTCGTGGGGCATCGCGCTGGACGCGGAGGGCTGCATCTACGTGGGCGACTGGCGCAACGACCGCGTGCAGAAGCTGAGCCCGACCGGCGAGCCATTGATGGTGATCGGATCGAGCGGTGACGGCGAGGGTGAACTCAACCGCCCGGCGGATGTGGCGGTCGACCAGCACGGCGATATCAATGTGGCCGACCGTGGCAACAACCGCATCATGCTCTTTAACCGCGATGGCCACTACGTCGAGCGCTTCTTTGGTTGCGCTACGGTCTCGAAGTCTGGGCTGCGGTACCTCCTGAAGAACGGCATGCCGGCTGCGTCTGCGCGACATCGCCATCCTCGAGGATCAGAAGCGCTTCATGGCTCGGGTGCGTTTCGTCGAGGACCGGATGTACGTGGGCGACTTCGGTTACAACCGCGTGCAGATCTACCACAAGGAGGCCTACCCCCTCACCGCGGCGCAGATCATGCCTCGCCCGGGGAAGAGCCCACGCTGGCGACGACCTGACTGGGACCACCCGGGGCCGTTGTCGACGAGGGCAGGGTCGCATTGGGTGCGCTAGGCGGGGGATGCGTTGCATGAAGCTCATCCGGAGCGGGGTAGCGTCATGCATCCCAGCGTCGTGAGTTTTTCGGTATCGCCAGGCGCCGCCGACGAACCGCCAAGCGCCGGTAGATCACGCTCGGAATCGTACTCGTTGACGACGAGCCGGGTGGGCACTCGAGCACGATCCCAACTACGGGAGAGGCACCTGCAGCGCTCAAGAGGCACGCGGCTGCTCATAGCGCAAGCAGCGGATTCGGCCTAGAGATTGAACTGCGGGACGACATAGTCCTTGTCTTTGGTATAGACCTGCAAGCGGCCCCGCGTGCAGTCTGTTATGACGATGCGGTCTTGGTCGTCGATGGCGATTCCGCGCGGACGTTCCAGGCGGCCCCACCTGATCAACTCGGTGGGGTCCACCCGCTCGAAGGCCTTGGCGTAGTCCGGGTTTACGTCCATGACCTGTAGCGCGGAGCGGGAGAACTCGCGCGCGTCGCCGTAGAGGCCGGTGATCACGTCACCGTCGGCGTAGTAGATCTGTACGCGGTTGTTGCCCCAGTCGACCACGTAGACATCGCCCTCACTGTCGACGGCCACGTCGGACGGTCGGTTCAGCTCGCCGCCGTCTACGATCTGGGAGCCGAACCGTCCCATGAACACGCCATCGGGCGAGAACTTCTGGACACGGTTATTACCCCAGTCGGCGACGTAGATATCCCCCTCCGGGTCGATGGTGATGCCCCAGGGTCGATCGAGCTGCCCATCCTCGCTGCCCGGCGTGCCCCACGCCGCGAGCGGCCACCCGTCGCTGGTGAACTTCTGAATCCGGTTATTGAGACTGTCCACGACATGGAGGTTGTCATCGCCGTCGAAGGCTAGGCCGGACGGAGCGTTGAGCTGGCCCGTCTCTGAACCCGGCTCGCCCCACTCGCCGATCTGCTCGCCCTCCTCGTCGTACGCCATCACTCGGTGCTTGTGCGCGTCGGAGCAGTAGATGTTTCCCGACTCATCGAGGGCGAGTCCCTCGGGCCACGTGAGGTCGCCGACGCCAAACTCCATGATGAACCCCTCGTCGACATCGAGCTTGCGTATTTTCGCCGGCTGGTAGCCTTCGGCAGCTCCGGTGTCGGCGACGTAGACGATACCTCCCGGGGCGGACACCACCGCCGTGGGATGCGTGAAGCCGCCGGGGCCAACGTGATGCCCAAGCGGGTGACTGAAGTGCCAGGTTCGACCCGCAACGGTCTTCGTTGGCATGGCAGCTCCTTCTCGTTGGTGCCAGATGCCAGCCCGCCGACCGGCAACTCTGGCCGCCGCGACGACCGATGCTGCGCGGTCCGCCGGGGCCCCCACCGTGCTCAGGCGCGGCCGCCGTCAGGCGGGACTGGTCCGCATGAAGCGGGGCGCCTCAAACTGGCCGTTGACGATAGGGACCGGGTCTAGCCGGAGCCAGTCCTCAAGAATCGTCGAGTAGACCCCGCGGAAGTCTTGATTTGGCACGAGGTCGCCCTGGTCGAGGGTCTCGGGTCTCCTCTCGGGGTATGCGCCGTACAGCCCGCCGTCGACCGCCGGGCCCATCACGAAGCAGCCGCCTGCGGCCCCGTGATCGGTCCCGGAACCGTTGTCACGGACGCGGCGTCCGAACTCCGAGAAGAGGAACAGGACGACGTTTTCGTCGGCGTCGTGGGCCCGCAGGTCGTCCCAGAAGTCGGAGATCGCGCGCGAGACTTCAGTCCAGAGCTTGTCGAACGTGGGCTGCTGCGCCGCGTGCGTATCGAAGCCAATGAGCTGCGTGTAGAAGACCCGGGTGCCGACGTCCGCCGTGTGAATCGTCGCAATGTCGCGCATGGCCTTCGAGAGCGAGTCAGTGCCATATTCAACCGTGGACTCGTAGCGACCGAGTGCATCCTTGAGGATGTCGGCCCCACCCAGGGCGTCCAGCCCGGTCTGGCCGAGGTAATCCTGGACGGTACCAGTCCCGATCGCGGCGCTGTAAATGTTGGCGAAGCGCCGGAGCATCCTGCTGCGCTGCTCTTCCTGTTCGACGCCGGTCAGCAAGCCATAGCTTGAGAGGTCAGCGACAGAGGCCACCGAGACGCCGGGCAAGACCAGCGCGCGTGGCAAGCTCTGTCCGATGTTGACCGCGGTCACGGGGTTCTCGCCCCGTGGATCGAGGTCGCGGATCGCACGCGCGACCCAGCCCTCGGTGCCCACCGTGTCGGGCTCGCAGGTGTGCCAGATGTCCATCGAACGGAAGTGCGAGCGGGGCGAGTTGGGATAGCCGACGCCGTGGACGATCGCCATGTGCGACCGCGTGGTCGACCAGGTCTTCGGTCAGGTGATAGCCCTCCTCCGGCAAGGCCGGCGGATCGACGTGATGGTTGTCATGCGTGAGCTCGGGGTAGAACTGGTCGGTCGCCCCGCCCAGGAACCCGTAGTAACGGTCGAACCCGCGCTGCAGCGGCCAGCTGTCGTACGGACCGGCGGCCGAGCCCTCGTCGGTCGGGTTGAGGTGCCACTTGCCGACCGCGAGCGTCGCGTAGCCCTGGTCGCTGAGCATCTCGGCGAGCGTCGCGGCGTGAGGTGTGATCGCGCCTCGCATGCTCGGGTAGCCGCTGTCGTAGTTGGCGATCGCCCGCATGCCCACCGCGTGGTGGTTGCGCCCGGTGAGCAGCGACGCGCGGGTGGGGGAGCAGAGCGCGGTGACGTGGAAGTTGGTGAAGCGCAAACCGTTCGAGGCCAGCGCGTCGATGTTGGGAGTGTTGATGGTCGATCCGTAGCAGCCGAGGTGGGAGAACCCCATGTCATCGAAGAGGATCGTGACGACGTTGGGGCTGTTCCCGTCCGCCGTCGCCGGTTGCGGCGGCCACCAGGGCTCTGAATCTTGGTAGCTACGCCCGATTCGGCCCTCGAACGGCTCTGGAGAGGTCATGTCGGCTGCCTTTCGACCGCTCCCCTGGGTGTCCGCGCGGCCCCGCGCCGCGTACACTCCCCGTGCGGCCACGGGAACGATACCACCCAACGCCGAGACAGGGCGCTCCGGCGGTCAGCGGCGTCGAGTGCAGCGGATGAGGGCGGCATGAGCGCGAACGCTCCCGGGATCTTCGAAGGCGTGCGCGTCCTCGAGTTTGGTCGCGCGGTGGCCGGTCCTTACGCGGCTGAACTGCTTGCCCACGGGGGCGCCGACGTGGTCAAGATCGAGCCGATCGAAGGCGATTTCACGCGCTCGAACAGCACCATCATCCCGGGCGAGGGACGCCACTACATCATCAAGGCGCGCGGCAAGCGCGGCGTGCCGATCAACCTTCGGCATCCGCAGGGGGAGGCCATTGCGCGCCGTCTCGCGCTGCGCAGCGACGTGTTGGTCTCGAACATGCGCCCGGGTGCGCTCGGCCGCCACGGACTCGACTACGAGTCGCTCAGCGCCGAAGAACCGCGCATCATCGTGGCCGAGATCAGCGCGTTCGGCCATCGCGGACCGTACGGTGGGCTCGGCGGAGCCGACCTCCAGGCCTCGGCGGCGTCGGGCCTGATGATGTCGACTGCCAACTTCGACGAGGAGGTGCCGCGGTTCGCTGACGCGTTCCTCGCCGACACCATGGCCGGCAGCCTGCTCGCCTTCGCCATCACTTCCGCGCTCTACAGCCGCGAGCGGACCGGTCGCGGGCAGCACGTGACCACCTCGCTCTACCAGGCGGGACTGGCGCTCCAGCACGCGACGGCCAACCTCTTCGACGCGGTCGATCTGTGGAAGCGCGACTTCGCCGACTGGGTCCAGCGTGAACGGCCCCATCCGCGCGAGGCTTCGGCGCGACGACGTGCCCAGACCGCCGTGCTGATCGGTGGGCTCTATCCGACGGCCGACGGGCGTTGGATCACGCTCGGCGTGAACCAGGTCGCACTGACGAGACTCCTCGACGCGCTTGGCCTTGACGACGACAGCGTGTCCGACCCCGATTGGGAGATGCCGGACGAGCCCAGCGAGCACTTCACCGACCTGCGCAGCCGCATCACGGCGGTCGTCAAGACGCGCGACGGCGAGGAGCTCCGCGCCCTGCTCCAGGACCGCGGCGTGGCGTGCTCGCTGCTCGAGACCCTCGAGGAAGCGCTCCTCAGCGAGCACGCTCTGGCCAACGGCTTCGTCTACGAGGCGGACCACCCCGTGGTCGGCCCGATGATCATGCCCGGGCCGCCCGTGAGCTTCAGCCACGGTCGCTACCAGCCAGGTGACCGCACACCCGCCTACGGTGAGCACCTCCGCGAGGTGCTGGGCGAGCTTGACTTCAGCGACGAAGAGATCGACCAGTTGATTGCCGATCAAGCGGTCGGCGAACGTCTCGCATAGGCTCGACGAGGCATAAGGAGGCTGCACATGCCCTCGACCGCTTTGCACACCGAGGTCTGCGACCGCTTCGGCGTCGACTACCCCATCTTTGGCTTCAGTCACTCCGCTGATACCGTCGCGGCCGTATGCCGCGCTGGCGGCATCGGCGTCTGGGGCGGTACACGCAACACGCCCGAGGAGATCGAGGAGACGCTGACGCAGATCTCCTCGGCGGTCGACGGACGGCCGTTTGGGATCGACCTCGTCATCCCAGCGGGGATGCCCGAGCGCAACAACCGCGAGGAGATTGAACGCCTGCTGCCGGACGAGCATCGCGAGTTCGTCGATGGTCTGTGGGACAAGTACGACGTACCGCGCGACGGACTGCCGGGGGGGCGCTCACGCTTCGTGCGGTCCGAGGAGTCGGCCCGGCGTCAGGTCGAGGTCGTCCTCGAGTCCGATGTTTCGGTCTTCGCCCTGGGCGTGGGCAGCCCGATGGACGTGATCACGGCGGCGAAGGACCGCGGCAAAACGCTGATCTCGCTCGTCGGGCAGCCTCGGCACGCCGAGCGGGTGCTCGCGGCGGGCACCGACATCCTCGTCGCGCAAGGCCACGACGCCGGTGCACACACCGGTCCGATCGGCACGTTCTCGTTGGTCCCGCAGATCGCGGCTATGGCGGATGTACCGGTGCTCGCTGCCGGCGGCGTCGCCACCGGTCGTCACATCGCCGCCGCGCTCGCCCTCGGCGCGGTCGGGGTATGGATCGGGACGGCCTGGCTACTGACCGAGGAGGCGCATCTCGAAGAGCAGGCGGTGCGCCAGCTCGAGGGGGCGCGGTCGGCCGACACGGTGATCACGCGCAGTGACTCTGGGAAGACGCTGCGCGTCGTCCGCAGCGCCTGGACGGACGAGTGGGAGGACGAGGACGCCCCGGTCCCGCTCCAGATGCCGTTACAGGACATCCTCGTCGGGGACCTCCTGGGCTCGATTCAGCGCAACAAGGTCGAGGAGCTCGCACACCACCCGGCTGGACAGGGCATCGCCTGGTTCAACCAGCTGAGTACCGTCGACGACGTGATGTCGGGCCTGGTCGACGAGGCTTCTGAAGTCCTCGAGGGGTTGCCGGGCTAGGCGTCCGGCTCAACGAACGGCGGTCAGCTCCGGACGCGAGCGGGCCCCACCGTGTCACCGGGCTTGTACTTCGAGGTGCGGATCAGTGTCCGCGGCGCCGTCTCGTCGCCCTCGATGTGCCGGACCAGCAACTCAACGGCCGCCCGTGCGTCCTCCAGTGGGGCGCTGAGCACGACGCTGAACGTTGGGCGGGCGATCGATCGCGAGTGCCACACGCCGAAGCCGATGATCGAGATGTCGCCGGGGATGTCGAAGCCACGCGCCTCGAGCTGGTCGGCCACGGCCTCGGCGTTGGTCACCCAGTGCACGAAGATTGCGGTCGGCGGCTGGTCGAGCGCCATCAGGGCGTCGACGGCCGCGCGCGCGGCCTCGGGGGTGTCGCTGACGCGCTCAAGGTCTTCTTGTTGCGATAGGCCCGCGCCTGAGAGCGCCTCGCGGAGCAGGTCGAAGCGGTGCGATCGCGTCGAGGGCGTGATCATCGCGATGCGCTGGTGTCCGTGGTTGCCGAGGTCGGCAAACGCCTCGTCGAACGCCTGCTGCTCGTCAACGACGAGCGAGGGGGCGATCGGGTGCGGGCGCGAGCGTTGAAGCAGGATCGTGGGGACACCCGCCTCCTGCGCGGGGCGCAGGATGTTCTCGGTGGCGCCGAACTGGTAGCACAGCAGCCCGTCGTGGCCGCATGTCATCTCCGGCCTAGCCGCAGATGACGCTGCCGCTTGGTCGGGGCCAAGTTCGTGCGGAATGAAGCGCGAGAGCCCGCGCCTCTGAACGTCGGGCGCGTGACCAGGCAGCGTGACCGGGCTGACGCAGTCAATCCTCTTGCGGCTCACCCCCAACTCCAGGTGTCAGGCGCCGGCCGCTGCGGAGGACGGGCCGGCCCGCCTCATCCTCGGCTACCGCAGCGAGCGCGCGTTCGTTCTCGCGGATTTTGCTTGCGATCGCCTCGCCGGCACGCACCCAGGTCTCGCGATTCTCGATCACGAACTGGTTGGATTCGCGGTAACCGTCGAGCATCCCGTTGACCTGTGGAATGACGTATCGAGCGACGAGGTCCCAGCTCCGAAGCGTGCTGCTGATGTCCGACAACGGGTCGGCACCCGGCGGCGGACCAGGCGGCACTTCTCTCGCGGGGCAGAGCCTCGAACGCATCCTCGAACGACTGGACGAGATCGGCGGACCGACGAGCGTGCCGGCGATCCCGTGGGGCTGGTCGCAGGCCGGAAACACCCCGCTCAAGTGGTACAAGCAGAACACGTTCGGCGGCGGCATCCGTGACCCGTTGATCGTGCACTGGCCCGGCCGGGTGCGTGACCCGGGGGCGATCCGCCCGCAGTTCCATCACGTCAGCGACGTGACTCCGACCCTGCTCGAGCTGCTGGAGATCGATGCGCCGGACACGTACGCCGGCTACAACCAGATGCCCATCACCGGTACGAGCTTCGCGTACACACTTGACGACGGCGCCGCGCCGACTCAGAAGCCACAGCAATACTTCGAGCTGGCCGGGGACCGCGGTATCTGGCGCGATGGCTGGAAGGCTGTCACGCATCACGTGCGCGGCGCACCCTACGCCGACGACCGCTGGGAGCTGTACCACCTGGACGAGGACTTCGCCGAGAGCCGAGATCTCGCGGCGGAGAAGCCGGAGCTGCTGCGCGAGCTCATCGATCTCTGGTGGGTCGAAGCGGGCCGGAACGGCGTGCTGCCGATGGATGACCGCCGCGTCTTTGGGCCGACCGGTGTGATCCCGGTGGCGCCCCGGCATGACCTGGCCGCTCAACGCCCCGACGCGATCCAGGCCGGGCGGCTGTTCCGCTACCTGCCGCCGATCTCGCAGATCCCGTCGCAGGCCGCAGCGCCCATGGGTTCGTCGCAATGGACTGTGCGGGCCGACATCGAACGGAAGAGCGAGGCCGACGAGGGTGTCCTGCTCGCCCGCGGCCGAGGCTTCGGGTTGGCGATCTGGGTGCAGGACAACCGCCTGCACTGCCGGTACGGCGGCGCGGTGACCACGTCGGATCCGCTTCCCGGACGTACCACCGTGGGCGCTCGGCTGCGGGGCACGAAGGTCGGAGCGCCGGGGCGGCTCTCGCTAGTGATCGACGATGACGAGAGCGCGGCCATCGAGGCCCGGAGCATCCGCCGGGCCATCGGCAACGCGCCGGCGGATGTTGGGCTCGATCGCCCCTCGACGGTGGGGCCGAGCTATCAAGCGCCGTTCCCGTTCTCCGGGGTCATCCACTCGGTGGAGATCGAACTCGAGCCGTATCCGGATCAGTCCGACGAGGAAGAGGCCCGGGCGCGCTACGAACAACAGGAGATCGAGCAGTAATTCGATCCCGTCGCGTTCAGTCCCACTGCACAAACATCGGCATGACTGCTCGCCTCTCGCAACCTCGTCATGGTCGTGTTCGATGCCGGTCGGGATCACGCCGTGGACGGTCGCCTCATCGCGCGTCGCCGTGCCTCGATCTGGAGCGCCTCGAGGAGCAGCATACGGTCGTCATCCGAGGCGTCGGCGAGCCAACTCTTGACCAGCGCGGAAACCTCGTCGAGGTCGCTGATCATGAGGTCGGCGAGCGCAGGCACAGCCCCTCGATCGAGTTCCGCCTGCACGTGAGCACGGCGGGCGGCGGTCGTCTGGAGTTCGTCCCGCACAACGTCGTCGTCGACACCACCGAGCAGGCGGACGAGACGGCGCTCGCGAGCCGTTAGATCTTCAAGCTCCGCGACGAGGTCCGACTGCGAGCCGCCTTCTTCGCGTTCGCGCTCCGCCGCGAGAGCTAGTTCGCGCGTCACGATCTCAGGGCGGGATACGACCTCCTCGATCGCGTCCCAGACACCCTCCTCAAGCCCGTCGGCGCGAACGTAACGGCCCTCGCATGAGCCGCCGGTCGTGGATGTGTAGACGTGGCGGCAGCGGTAGTACTGGTACTCGCGACCCCGGCTGTGCGTCGTCTGACCGACCATCGCGGAACGACAGTGCCCGCAGCGCACGCGGCGCGTGAGGGCGTAATGCCGCTTGGCGGCACGAGCGCCGTGCCGGTCCGGGTCAATCAGGATGGCGTGCGCTCGCTGCCACGGGTGTGCGTTCCGGACGCCCAGGGGCAATCAGGCGAACCGCCAACACGAGCGCGGCCAGGCTCGCTACGAGCCAGGCGAGTGCGCCCAACGTTTGACTAGCGATCAGAGCGAGGGCGGCAACCACCCCACCAACGGGGACCGCCGCGAGCAGCGCAATCCCTATCCAAAATGCCGTGGTCCGACTCATGCAGCCTCGCCAACGACATCGAGGCGGCCTCGCTTGCCGGAGATAGTGCTCAGACATAACATCGGGCCTCGGCAGGCGACGAATCTGAGCGGGGAGCTGCGTGGCGACGACCAGTCCCCCGCGGCGTCCGCCCGATGTCCACTCGGACGCCCCTGAGCACACCGAACAGCCGCCTTCTGGCCGCTACTCGACGTTCTCCTCGCTGCGCTTCCCCAACTACCGGCTGCTCTGGCTCGGCCAGGCGAGCCACGCCGGCGCACTCTGGATGGAGCAGATCGCCGCCCCCTGGCTGGTCCTCGAACTGACCAACGACAGCGCCGCCCACGTCGGCGGCGTCGTGGCGACGAGGACCGTGCCGATGCTGCTGTTCGGCGTCTGGGCCGGCGTGATCGCCGACCGGTTCGACCGCAAACGCGTGCTGCTCGCGACCAAGAGCGGTGTGCTGGCACTGAACTTCCTCTTCGCGGCGCTGCTGCTCAGCGGCAACATCGAGCTCTGGCACGTCTACGCGTTCTCGTTCGCCAGAGGCTTCTTCATGGCCTTCGACCAGCCGGCACGGCAACCGCTGGTCGCTGCGTCCGTGCCGCGGCACTTGGTCACCAACGCTGTGGCGCTGATGAGCGCGACGCAGAACACGATGCGCATCGTCGGCGCGGCGAGCGCCGGGTTCGTTCTCGACTGGGTCGGGGTCGACATGACCTTCGTGATCATCACGGTCATCTACTCCGGCGCGGTGCTCTCGACCGCCCTGCTCTCGGTCAAGACACCGGAACGCGGCGGCGAGGGCGAGCGAACGTTCCGCGCGATGGGCGCAAGCCTCGTCGAAGGCATGCGCTACGCGGCCAGCCAACCGGCGATCCGAGGCGTGCTGCTGCTCTCGGTCGTCTACTTCGCGTTCGGCCAGTCGTGGATGCAGGTCTTCGCGCCGCTGTTCGCGCGGACGGTGCTCGACACCGGTGGCACGGGCTTCGGGCTGCTGCTCAGCTTCAGTGGCATTGGCGCCCTGCTGATGACGCTGCTGATCGCCACTGTGATGCCTCGACGGACGGGCCTGTGGCTGCCGGCCGTAACGATGGGCATGGGGATCGTGCTCGTGCTGTTCTCGCTCAGCACCTACCTGCCTCACCCGGCCGGCCTGCTCCTCCCGTTCGTCTTCGTGATGGCAGCCGGTGCGATGCAGACCTCGTACATGTCGCTGTCGAACTCGACGCTGCTGACGGCAGCGCCCGAAGAGATGCGCGGCCGCGTCGTCAGCCTGATGTCGCTCGACCGCGCCATGAGCATGGCGGGAGCGGCAGCCGGCGGGCTGCTCGCGGCGTGGCAAGGCGTCCAGGTCGCGCAGATCGTCTTCGGCGTGATCTGCTTCTGCACCGCCCTGGCGCTCTTCGTCTTCGCACGCGGCTTCCGCGATTACGAAACGCCCTGATCGTAGAATCGGAACGTGAGCACCATCGCATCGGCACTCTCCGTCCTTGCACAGCTGCCACGCCCGTCCGGAGTCGAAGGGGCTGCGCGAACTTGCCGCGGCTCCGCGTGGTCTGGCCCAGCATCGCCGAGCTGCAATGCCTGCAACGGACGCGCCGGGCCAGCGCGTAGTGGCGTATGGACCTCCGCGCGCCGTGACGGGTCTTGTCCTGCAGGATCAACTGGGCACGGTTCCAGGTGTCGTCATCGATCAACCGTGGCGTTGCATCGGGGATCTCGATCGGTGGGTCGCCGTTGACGCAGTGGCGAGTGCGTCCGGTGTATGACTCGTTCAGCAGGACGCGGCGCACGGTGAGCTGGTGCCAGCGAGCGTCCTGCTTCGTGGCGATCCCGTCCTCGTTCAGCTCTGTCGAGACCCGCGCGATGCTCCTTGTCGCGAGGAACCGCTCGTAGATACGGGGGACCACCGGAGCCTCCACGGGGTCGAACTCGCGGCGCCCAGTCGCCGGATCGTAGCGGTACCCGTACAACCCCGCCCCGGTACCTTGAGGCAGCCGTCCCGAACGCGCTCGCTCGCGCTTCCCGCGCATCGTTCGCTCGACGATTTTCTCTCGCTCGAACTCGGCGGCGAACGCCTTGACGGAGCGAACGAGCTGCCCCACCGCCGTGTCCTCAAAGTCCTCCGTGACGAAGTCCAAAGCGACGCCCCGGTCCTCCATCTCCTCGACGAGGATGGCGACGTGTGTCTGCTTGCGGCTGAGGCGGTCGAGGGCATGCGCAAGCACCACGTCGATGCGCCCCAAGGCCGCCAGCGAGCGCACCCGCTCCATACCGGGGCGGTCGAGGCTGAACCCACTCGCTGTGTCGCGGAGCGTCTCGACCACGGTCCAACCCTGCTTACCGACGTACTCGATGCAGGCACCCTCTTGCGTATCGAGGGAGGTGCCTTCGCGCTCCTGCGCGTCGGTGGAGACGCGCGAATAGATCACGCAGCGCATCAGGTCGCCTCCGCTTCTGTCTGTGGGCGACGTCCGGGTGGTCCGATCTCCTCACCGCTGGTGCCGTACTTCTCGTCGATCGCGTCGCGTACGAGTCGCGTCATCGACACTCGTCGTTCGTATGCGAGCCGACGGAGCGTCTCGTACTCGTCATCGCTGAGGGTCACCATCATTCGCTCCATTATGATGCTATGCTATCACAAAGCGATGAGGTGAGGGCGCAATGCGTATTCAGACTGGTCAGCTGGTGAGCCTCGGCTACGGCAAGTACGTGCGGTCCGACGAGGTCACCGCGATCGAGCCGATCGCCGAGGACCGCGGGCCGGGACGACGCACCCACGTCTGGGTGCGCGGCGTCAGCGATCCGCTCGTCGCGTCGCGCTCCGACGGCGCGCTCGTCGACGACCTGGTCACGCCTGCAGAGGAGGCGGCGCGCATGCGGGAACTGCGCGGGATGCTCTCGCGCCTCGCCACCGCGTTGGACGGGATCACTCCAGTGTTGCGCCGCGTGATTCGCGAGGAGTCGAGCGTGGAGATCGATGACCTGCTCGACGAGACGCGGCGGGTGCTGGGCTAGGCGCTCGCGAAGGCCAGTAGAGTGAAGGGCCGTGGGCGTAAGATTCGGCCGATGACGCTCACATCTCGACAACGAAGATTCGCGGACCTGTATGCGCTCGCGCCCAACGCCACCCGGGCAGCTATCGACGCTGGCTACTCGCCGCGTACCGCCTACTCACAGGGGTCGCGTCTACTACGGCACAGCGGTGTGCAGCGGCGGATCGTCGAACAGGGACGTGCCCTGCTGGCCGAAGCCCGAGTTGACGTGACAGACGCTCTTCGCCGACTCTACGTGATCGCACTGGATGACACGATCGCACCCTCCGTCCGCCTCAGAGCTTCCGAGACGATCCTGAAGATCGCCGGGCTGCTCGGTCCCACCGCCGCAGTAGAAAGGTAGCGGGCCGCCAGGGCGTCGCCGCACTCACCGAGACTTTGGACGGCGAGTTCCGCACTCCTGTCGACGATTCGGATTGGGACTCCTGGGTCTCCGCCTCCACCACCCGTAACCATGTGCTCGACAACCCGCTGCTTGACTGGCTCGAGCGGCACGGCGAGGCGAAGGGCTACGAACGCGACGGCCCAGATACGATCGACCCTCGCACCGACTTTCTAACCTTCATCTTCGCCAAGGGTGCCGGTTTCGAGGAGGCAGTAGTCCGTCACCTCCGCACGCTTGTGCCGGTGCACGTGCCGGAGGGCGCCGAGGGCAACGTCAGTGCGCCAACCGTGATAGCGTCGAACAAAGCGCCGCGCGGAGACCCGGCTCGCACCAAGGCGCACTTCCTCGGCGCGCCGCTCTCTCAGGGGCGGGTAAAGGGCCTCCCGTCGAGCGATGTTGAACCGGCGGCGAAGATCCCGGGGGGATCGGTCCTGAGAGTCCCGCGCTGGGAGCGCGGGTAGAAGCTTCCCGTTGAGCCATGCTGAACCGCGGGCCAAGACCCCGGGGGGATCGGTCGTGGGTAGCCCGCGCCTCCAGCGCGGGGTCCCAGCGGACTACACCCCGGGGGATCCGTCTGGACGCCCCCGCGCCTAAGACCCTCGCGTTGAGCCATGTTAAACCCCGGGGCCAAGACCCCGGGGGATCGGTTGGAGAGACCCCGCGCTCCCAGCGCGTGTAGAGCGCCTCCCCGTTGAGCCATGTTGAGCTCTTCGGACCCACACCCGGGCGGATCCGTCCTGAGAGGGCCGCGCTGGGAGCGCGGTACCGATCTGGGCCCGGAGATGTTGAACCCGGGGGGATCCCCCCGAGAGATGCCTCGCCTCCAGCGGGGGTGATCAGCGGTCAGTGGGTGTCTCCGTCGGCCCCGAGAGCCCGAGCCGCCTCGCGAGCTCGGTGAAATCGGCGACGACGAGATCAGGTTCGTGTACCGCCAGTTCCGCGGCGTCGTGCGTGCCATGCCCGATCGCCACGACGAGACCGCAGCCAGCGGCACGGCCCGAGTCGATGTCGAAGGGAGTGTCACCGCAGACGCCGACGCGCCGCGCATCGCTCACACCGGTGCGCTGCATCGCCTCGTAAATCAAGTCCGGTGCCGGACGACCCTCCGCCACCTCGTCGGAGCCGACGATCGCATCTGCGTGCCAGCCCATACGGTCGACGATCGCACGGGCAGTCCGACCTGCGAAGCCGGTGATGAACCCGACTTGCACATCGTGCTCAGTAAGGCCGCGCTCGAGTGCATCGAACCCCGGAAACGCCGAAACCGGGTGCGTCTCGAGCTCGTGGTCGATGAAGACCGCGAACTCAGCCGCGAGCTCCGGTGCGCGTCTCGGGTCCCCGCCCTGTGCCTCGAGGGCTTCGCGAAGCATTGCAGTCTTGTTCATACCCCTGCGCGTGCCGAACCATTCGGGGTCTGCTCTCAGACCAGCTTTCTCGATCACTGACACGTAAGCGCTCAAGACAAGGCCGCCTTCATCGAGGACCGTGCCCCCGATGTCGAAGAGGAACAGACCGAGATCGTCGGCTCTTCGCTGCCGCTCGCTAGTCATGCTTCGCGCTCCACATTTCACCGCGGAGTGGACACCCGCCCACTGCGAACCAATGGCTGGATCGGTCGCTTTCACGTAGCGAGGGCATCCAGCCTTGACTACCGCAGGTGCGCATCGTCGGGCTCGTGTCTCGAGTCAGCGATAAGGCACCATTACTCCCGGCAGTATCACCCAGCGGGGTCAGCGGCAGGACGATCGCGCCACAGCTGGAGCACCCCGCGAGCGGATCGCTAGACCGGGGGGGATCCCTTCAAACACCCCCCGCCTCAGGAGCGGGGGAAGCCAGGCCCTCCCGTTGAGCCATGTTGAACCCGGGGCTAAGACCCGGGGGGATCGGTCTAGGAGGCCGGGGTTGTGGGGCCTGCCACTCGTTCCACCTGAATGAGGGCTGTACTGTACGTCTTGACCTTGCTCGTGCTCGCGCTGGCGGCTTGCTCCGATGAAGAGTCGACTCCGGCTGTCCCAATGGTCAGCGTCGAGTGGCGCGGGGGGGTTGTGTCCGTACGGTGGCTGCTCGACGATCCTTGAACTCGCAAGTGACGGCTCCTACCGACTTGCGGAAGGCGACGGTACGGAGGCCACTGGCTTTGCAGACCCCTCGCTCTCGAGTGCGCTATGCAGCAGCTACATCGAGCCCGGTGCGCCGTGGAAAAACCCATTCGTCGAGTCGTTCAACGGCCGGCTGCGCGACGAGTTCCTGGCCGTCGAGCAGTTCGACAGCCTGCTCGAGGCGCAGGTGCTGATCGAGGACTGGCGGATCGAGTACAACACGAAGCGCCCGCACAGCAGCCTGGGCTGGCTCGCCCCGGCTACCTACGCCGAGCGCTGGGAGGCTCAGCAACACGCTGGACTCTCATAAGCGGTGGTCTCGCAAAGGGGGTCCGGTCACTACCGAAACGACATCCCGGGCGACGCGGGGCTCTGCATCCAGGTTTATGCGGAAGTGGACGGGCGGGACACTGAACTGTTGCGCTTCGACTGCTTCGCCAACGCACCCCATTACCACTACGGGCCGGAGCAGAATAACGAGCGCTTGATGCTGGACGTGACCGCGGCAGGCGATCCGCTCGCCTGGGCGCTGGAACGCTTCGAGCGGGGCCGCCTGAGGCCCATGATCGAGCGAGCGGGGTACGCGACGGTCGCGGCGTCGCTCGATGAGGAGGCGTTTCAGGCGGCGCTACCCACCGTCACGAACGAGGCGGAAGCGATCGTCGCGCAGCACGCGTCGTAGCCGGTGCCCGCCGGCGCGCGCGCGCTTCGATGCTCGAAGTCAGCACCCTGAGGTCATCATGCGCAGTGTGGTAGTCGATTCCAGCGCCAAGCGGCGCCTCGTGATTGCCGATGCCTCCGAGCCAGTACGCACGCCCAGCGAGGCCCTGATTCGCGTCTCGTCCTTCTCACTAAACCTGGGCGAGACGCGGCGAACGCAGATGGCCCCCGACGGCTGGCGGCCAGGCTGGGACCTCGCCGGCACGGTCGAGGCACCTGCCTCGGATGCGAGCGGTCCAGCCGCGGGCGATCCTGTGGTCGGTTTCGTGCCTTCCGGAGCCTGGGCGGAGCTTGTGGCCGTGCCGACCGATGCGCTCGCCGTAATGCCTGACTCCGTCTCGTTCGCTCAGGCGTCGACGCTCCCGGTGGCCGGTCTGACGGCGATGTATGGGCTGGACCGCAACGGCTCGATCCTCGGACGCCGCGTTCTGATCACCGGCGCGAATGGTGGCGTCGGCCACTTCGCATGCCAGCTCGCCCGCAACGCGGGCGCGCATGTCGTGGGCGTTGTTCGTCGACCCGAGCGCGGTGCGGACGCGCGCGAAGCGGGCGCTGCGGAGATTGTCGTCGGCGCGGACCGGGAGGCCGCAGCCCTTCACGGTCCGTACGACCTCGTGCTCGAAGGGGTGGGGGGCGACACGCTTTCGATGGCACTCACGGTGCTCGCACCGGGTGGCATGTGCGTGCTCTACGGCGTTTCCTCCGGCGCCGAGTTCGCGTTCAACGCGCGCGAGCACCTCGCTGCGGGCGCTGCGCAGTTCTACCGCTTCACCCTCTTCCGCGAGATCCGCGAGCAGCCGGCGTCCGAGGGCCTCGCTCGGCTGGCCGAGATGGTCGCCGAGGGGTCAGTCGTCCCGAAGATCGATCACGAGGCGCCGTGGACCGATGTCGCCGAGGTCGCGGGGCGCTTGCTCGACCGCCAGATCAGCGGCAAGGCCGTGCTGCACGTCAGCTAGCTGCCTGCGCCGGCGGGGCTCAGGCGGATGCGACCCTCCGCCACGTCTCGGTGCGACCGCGAACCTCCCCGCTCATCATGTCGCCGTCAAGAGTCAGATGGTGGCTAAACGCGGGGATTTCTTGGGGGTACTTGCTGACGATCGGATGGAAGCGAAGCTCGTACTCGCTCCCGTCCTCTGAGACGATCTCGTACGTCCCGCCAATGGCGAACAGCAAGCCCTCATAGGCGTCGACACGCATCTCGTCCGTGATCTCGTCGCGGCTGGCGATAGTCCAGGGCGCCCTGTCGTTCCAGACGGTGAGGTCGGTGAAATGTGCCTCGGTGAGGATGAAAAGGCCCTCCTCCTCGTCGGAGACAAGCTCCCACACCCATGAGCGGATTCGTCACGACGCACCCCCTAGCCGGCAAATGCGGGATCGCGCACATCCTAGCGCAAGACGCATACGTGCCCGTTTGCGGCGACGCGGACCGCGAGTGCGCTAAGCAGATGAACTACGCGCGCGTCTCGACCTCGACCTCGCCCGTGTCCAGCGAGCCTCGCGGGTTGCCGGGACGCACGGAGCGAACGCGACGCTGTCGAGCGTCCGCGGCGGTCCCTGGTTGAACGCTGCTCTCCGCCCGCTTATGAGGCGAGGGCCATCACTGGTGCGCGTTCGGAGATGAGGGGCGGCGCGCTAATCTCGTCGGCTGTCACCTGTCCGACCGCCTCGGTCGGCGACGCGCCCGCGCGTACTCGCCTCGCGATAGCCGCACCGGCGAGCACCACCAACGACGAGGAGATCGCTGCGCCACCGGCGACGAACCTGTGACGCCGCACGATCTCGGGGAAGCGCTCAAGCACCTGGTGAGCCAGTCTGATTGGCTCGTGTCCGAGCAGGTCAGGCCGCTCGCCACCGCTAGCATGCAGATCGTCAAGTCGTCGAATCATCTCGCAGCGCCTCCCTCACGAGTACCTTGCCACCGTTTTGTTTCGCCGCGGCGACGGCAAGATGACGGCCGTGTTTCGGGTCGTGCCACGCATCCTTCGGTGCGGTAGTGGTCAGCTCGTCGGTGCGCGGCTCCGTTCCCCTGCGACTTCGAGCCGGTAGCGGCGGAACGAGAGGTAGCCGAGGAGCACGAAGAGCCCCGCCGCCGGGCCAACGAGGCGGACGCCGAGCGGGTCGGACGCCGAGTCCCCCGCGAGCAGCAGTAGCGCGAACAGCAACGGCGTCACCGAGGACGCGAGCTTCTCGACGAGGTTTTGCGCGCCGTAGAACATCCCGGCGCGCTGCGATCCCGTGTTCCCGGCATCGTCATCGGTGATATCTGCCGTAATGATGCCTGGGAAGAGGAAGACGCCAGCGGTCGGCGCCCCGGCCACCATCACGGCAACGATCGCCTGCCCAAGCGGAGGCAGTAGCGGTAGCGACCCCGCGAAAGCGAACAGCGGGAAGGCGGCCGCCGAGCCGAGCATCGCGAAGCGGTACGCCGTCGCCTTCCCGTATCGCCTGGCAGCGGCTGCAAAGAACGGCACAGCCGCCAGCATCGAGGCGATGATGACCGCAGTCAGCAGGAACGTGAAGATGCCCTCGTCATCCGCGCCCTTAAAGCCGAGCACCTCGACCTCTGGCAGTATCGTGCCCACGTAGAACGGGAGCATCGCGACGAGCAACTGCGCGCCGACCTGGAAGCAGACGAAGCTCGGGAGGAAGGCGATGAAGTGCGCATTGCGGAACGTGCCGGTCACCGCCTTCCAGAAGCCCGGCTCCGATGGCGTGTTGTCGCGCAGCGCGTGACGCCAGACGCCACCGAGGGAGACGTAGCGCGTCGCCAGCGCGATGGCGGCGATCGCGATCACCATCCCGGCGAAGCCCACAAGCTGGACCAGCAGCGCGCTGAGCGAGAGCCCGATCGCCGCGCCGATCACGCCGAAGATCACCTGCAACGTGGCCACCGCCACACGGTCGTCGTTGGTCCGGGCGAGGTGCGGCAGGAGCGCCTCGATCGGCGCGCCGGCGATGTTGCTTGTGAGGAAGAACGCCACCGCTGTGATGAAGAGGAAGGCGAGATTGACGCTTGAGGCCCCGGCGACGGGTGGCAGGAACAGCAGCACGAAGGTCAGGCACCAAAACGGCGTCCCGAAGAGCACGAACGGGATGCGGCGGCCCCACCGTGTGCGTGCACGATCGGTCCAGTACCCGAGCAACGGGTCATCGAGGGCTTCGATCAACCGCGCCAGCGTGAGGACCAGCCCGAGCACCACGCGAGCGTCAAGACCGCCCACCTCGGGCACCCGCAGCGCGATTGATGTCTCGTCAGATGGCGGGGCGTAGAAGTAGATGAGCCAGAGAGCCCAGGTCTGAGTGATCGCACTGCCGGCCGTGCTGCCGACCGCGTAGAGCTGGCGCACCCGGCGTGGCAGCGATTCAACAGGTAGCGTCACAGCGCCCCCAGCGGGCTCCCCGGCTCCTCACTCGTCTCAGGGCGCGGCGGCCGCTGCATTCCTCGTAGCGATCGATCGTGACAGGCCGCCGCTCAGTCGGTTGCACGCTAGTGGAAATCATCGCCGGCAGCGAAGCGTCAGCGGGCCGTGCGACACGCCATCGGCAAACAGCGTGGCGCCGCTCATCATGGCGAGCGTGATGATGACGGTACTCGCCGTAGGCCCGCGCGCGTGGCTCAGGCGCGCCGTCGGTCGGCGCGGTGGGGGCGCTCGTCGAGCGCGAGCGGGTAGTCTGCTTCGAGTGAGCGACACAGCGACGGAGCATGGGTTCGAGTCGATCAGCGCGATCACGCTGGCGGTGCGTGACATGCGAGCCGCGACGACGTTCTACGAGGTCCTCGGGCTGCGGCGTCTCTACGGCGGCGCTGAGGCGTCGTTCACGAGCTACGAGGTAGGCGGACAGTACCTCAACTTGCAGCAGGTGGCGCTCGATGACGGAGAGCGGCGTTGGGGGCGGGTGATTTTCTACGTGGCGGATGTCGACGCTATGCACGCGCGTGCGACCGCAGCCGGGCTTCGCCCGCTCTTCGCGCCGCGCGATGCCTCTTGGGGCGAGCGTTACTTCCACCTGCGTGACCCGGACGGGCACGAGCTGAGTTTCGCGCGGCGGCTCGGGCGTGGTCACGAGCATCGCCCTGCTCGTTCGAACTCCCCGGGTACGTAACCGAGCTGCGCGCCTCGGCGGCTGACTGCGAGGTGCCCGGCACGTCGCGGTGGTAGTCGACGCTGTCCGGCCGGTCGAACAGCGTGCCTTGCCACTCGCTCGTCATCTGCAGCAGGTGCTTCCAGGTGATCCGTGCGTTGTGATCAGACTAGAACCCGGCGTCGTCGATTCGCTCGCAGACCGGCTCGTCCATCGAACCGAGCAGCACGCGGTCGAGCGCCAGCCCGACCGTCACCGACAAGTAGCTCTTCGTCGCGCTGAACGTCATGTCCACGCGCGCGGGATCGCCCCACTCCGCCACGAGGTAGCCCCCGCGGATCACCACCCCCGCGGCGGGAAGTACCGGTCCTGGTGCTCGGACATGGTGGGGAGTCTAGCCGAACGGCGACACCAGCCAGCCGAAGATCGCCTCGACCGCGTCGATCGAGTGGAAGCCGTCGAGCCAGCGGCCGACATGGATAGCGTACTCGTGGAGTTCCTTGAGCGCGACGAGGGGCACGAGGGCCAGCGTCGTGTTGCGGCGCGTCCAGCGGAAGTCGGGCCACCAGAGCAACGTGGCGGCCACGAAGAGGAACCAGAACTCGAAGACGTTCGGGAACACGAACAGCAACGCGCGATCTTCGTAGACCTCGAAGATTCCGAAGCCGACAAGCCGGTACGCATACAGCACGATCGCGATTGTCCGAGGCACGACATCCCAGCGGAGCGCGACGACGAGGAACGCGAGCATGTAGACCTGGTCGAGCCACTTATCGAAGGTCTGGTAGGGCGGGATGCCGCCGAGGTCGATCAGGTCGCGCATGAACAGGTCGCTGAGGTCGACCAGGATCGCGATCACAGCGCCGACGAACGCCCAGCGCAGCACTGGCAGCGATCCGAGGACGCGAACGGCGACGATGATGAGCGCTTCGGCGGTCATGGCCTGTTCGGGCTACGGCAGCTTCACCTGCAGCGCGTAGATCCCCGACTCCCGGTCCGAGATGTACACCACGCCGTCAGGACTGCTCATCTTCCACTTGAGGTGCTCGAGCCGAGAGACGGAGATGGGTATTCCTGGCCAGCGATCCCCGAAGGAGGCGTCGATCAGCTCGAGGATCGCCGCCTCCTCGCCCGGTCTCGGCGCCCGATAGCTGAGCTCATCACCTGCCATCGTCGTATCGTCGCACGGCGCGCGCGCCAGTCGCGACGGATCGCACGTGCCGCGCTCTCGTCGATCGCGGACCGTCGCGGAGCGCTCCGTTTCACACAGAGAAAATCGCCTGGCCCGGAGGCAGATCGCAGACGCGCGCGCAGCGCCGTCGCCCGCTTCCAGCCGGCCCTCGCGCGCTGCGGCGAGGGAGGTGGGACGCGCGTCGGCGCGAGCGCGTAGTCCGCTTCGAGTGAGTGATACAGCGCCGGAGCCTGGGTTCGAGTCGAACAGCGCGATCACGCTGACGGTGCGTGACATGCGGGCGGCGACAACCTTCTACGAGGCCCTCGGGCTGCGGCGTCTCTACGGTGGTGCCGAGGCAGGACGGTCAGTACACCATCTCCATCCGTAGGCCCCGCTCGTCGACTGCCGGCTCAGCCGGGAGCGTGCGTGCCTCTTCGACAGACACGCGCTGTGCTGTGTAGAGAGCGGCAAAGGCATCGAGGATGTCATCGTCAGCGACCTCGCTACGCAGACGCCCCGAGGTGCTGGGCGATCCGCAGGGCGCGCTCCGCGACGAGGTAGCGCTTGAACGCCTCATCGTGAGCAGCTTGCAATCGGGCGACCGTCTCTGAGTCCATGCGCCGGTTGTAGCACCGCTGCGCTCTGACGTTCCTTCACGAGGCAACGCACTCTCACTTACGCAGCGGGGGCGCCCATCCCCTCGGCGTCCGGCTCAAATGACACCGAACGCATACAGGCCTCGGACCGAGAAAGCCGCCTGGTGGGCGGCCTGAGGCAGACGGGTGCGGCGACCCCGAACGGCTGCTGCCTAGGAGGGACTGTTGGCTGACAGGAAGTTCAACAGCAGCCCGTTGACGAAGTTGGGTTCCTCGATGGTGCTCAGGTGCCCGCAGTTCTCAGACTGCGGGGTCCACGGCTACCGTCTCGGGGCCAGTCAGCGGTCGCAGCGCACCGCCCACGCCCGCACCGGCTGGTCGAAACCCTTCAACGCCACCTCGCCGCGGTCCTCAAACTCAAAGCCCTTGCCCGCCACAGCCAGCCGCCAGCGTCAGCGGACGTTATGGCGCTACAGAATCTCCCTCACGTCGCCGATCAACCGGAAGGCTCCTGTTCCAACCGCGCCGGAAAGGGCGACGTAGCCGGCAACGCGCACGAACCGGAGTCGGCGCATGTTCACATGGTCTTCCGACAAGAGGGCCCACAGCATGACGGTGGTCGCCGCGATCGCCACCAGGAAGACCTCCGTGGTAAATCGGACGTCACAGCCGCACGCGTCCTCCAGAAGGTACTGGCCGCCGAATCCTAGGCTGATCAACGATCCGAGGAGGAGAAGGACAGCCACCCCCGGCGGGTCGACCGCGGATGCGCGCGTCATTGTGAACACTGGACCGCCCGTTCCGACCCGAACGAGCCAGCGCTCGATGAAGTGCACCAGCGGTCCCATCAGGAGGCCGAAGGCAAGAAAGAGCGACGCGAACATCGCGACGTTCAACGGTCGATTGCGGAGGATCGCGAAGTCGACGTTCTCAGGGTCGATCGCGACCGGAGATGCTGCGACGAGAAGGCCCACAGCGAACAGCAGAGTCCGCCACCGCCCGGCCCACTGAAGCCACGGTTCAGTGAAAAGGTAGGCGAGCACGCCAAATATCCCGCTGAAGAGACCGACGAAGATCACGAGTTCAAGGGTGCCGGAAACCGTAATGTCACCGACGCGGTTGCCGGCCTCGGTCGCGATTCCGTTCACGCGCTCAGGCGCTGCGATCGCCGAGAAACGCATGACGAGGCGGCCGCCAAGCCCGCCCACGATGAAGCCGGCAAGCATGCCAGAAAGCGCGACCGCGGCCACGTGACTGAACCGCCCCGGGAATGTTGGAGGCTCCAGTCCTTGAGAGGATGGAGCGATGACACGACCAGGCAGATACCCAGCGGAGATCCGCGAGCGGGCGGTCCGGATGGTGTTCGAGCACGAGCGGGACCACTCGTCGCAGTGGGCAACGATCAGCTCGATCGCCTCGAAGTTCGGGATGACGCCGGAGACGTTACGGAAGTGGGTGCGACGGGCTGAGGTCGACGGCGGCGCACGGCCGGGGCAGACGACGGAGGAGCAGACGCGGCTGCGGGAGCTCGAGCGCGAGAACCGTGAGCTGCGCCGGGCGAACGAGATCCTCAAGGCCGCTTCGGCTTTTTTCGCGCGGGAGCTCGACCCGCGACTGCCGAAATGACTCGCTTCATCGAGACCCACCGCGAACGCTTCGGGGTCGAGCCGATCTGCCGGGAACTGCAGGTCGCCCCGTCCAGCTACTACGCCGCCCGGAGCCGACCGCTCTCGGCGCGGCGGGTGCGTGGCGAGGCGTTGAAGGTGAAGCTGCAGCACGTCCACGCCGAACAGTTCGGGGTCTACGGTGCGCGCAAGCTCTGGCGCCAGCTGCACCGCGAGGGCATCCCCGTCCGCGCGCTGCACCGTGGAGCGGCTGATGCGGGAGCTGAGTCTCTCTGGGGTGGTACGTGGGAAGGTCAAACGGACGACCGTGGCGGGCGAGAGCGCGCCCAGACCGGCGGACCTCGTGGAGCGGGACTTCCACGCACCCGCCCCCAACCGGCTCTGGGTAGCCGACCTCACCTACGTGCCCAGCTGGTCGGGCTTCGTCTACGTCGCCTTCGTCATCGACGTCTACTCGCGCTCGGTCGTCGGCTGGCAGGCATCGCGCTCACTGCGGACCGAACTCGCGCTCGATGCCCTTGAGCAGGCGCTATGGGCGCGGAACGGACCCTTCGACGGGCTGATTCATCATAGCGATCGTGGGGTGCAGTACCTCTCGATCCGCTACACCGAGCGGCTCGCCGAGGCCGGGGCCGTGACCTCGGTCGGGAGTCGTGGTGACTCCTATGACAACGCGCTGGCGGAGTCGGTGATCGGGCTCTACAAGGCGGAGTTGGTGCACCGCCGGGGACCGTGGCGCGGACTCGACGACCTCGAGCTGGCGACGCTGGAGTGGGTGGACTGGTATAACCATCGGCGGTTGCATAGTGCGCTCGACTACCTGCCACCCGCCGAGTACGAGCGCAACCAGGAACGTGAGCTGGTCTCGGCAGGTGCCGGGACTCAATGAACCGAGTCTCCACTAAACCCGGGGCGGTTCATGACCCCCGAGAGCATCGATGGAGTCCCCAGGTTCACGCATCGAGATCCCCCACCCACGTGAGCAGGAGTCTACGCAGATTCGTTGTCACCGCTCGGCCACTTCGTACAACGACACCGGCTCGTCGAGGCCCTTCAGCTCCGCCTCCCCCACCGAGGTGAACTCGAAGCCCTTGCCGAGCAATAGCTGCCGAACCACATCAGACACGAGCACCTGTCCCGGCTCGCCCCAGTCCCCGATGCGCGCCGCCAGCGTGACGCTGAGGCCGAACAGGTCGTCGTCCTTCGCCTGTTCAAAGACGGTCTTGGTGCTATCGAAGCTCATAGATGACGCTCCGGTGTACGTGATGGCCGATGTTGAAGCGGAACTCCACAGGATCAATGCCGGTCAGCAGTTCGAAGACGATCAGCGCCGTCGCGGACTCGCCCTGTTCGACCTCCCAGGAGGTATCAACAAGGTCCCACGGCGCGGAGTGCTGATCGTGATGCACACGCCCGCCGATAATGGCAAGGATCGGCCGATGCGTGTCGCCCGCCGCGTCTTCGAGGCCGAAGCTGGATTGGTCACTCTCCAACTCCAGGTAGGTCTGGTTCTGCATCACCAGTTCGAACTGAACGAAACGGTGCCCGGGCTCCACAACGAGCAGGGGAAGCAGCGCGTCGGCTGGGTCCGCGGCCCCGGTCAGTTCAAACGTCCCGGTCGTCTTCACACTCTCGAAGGTGTCCTCTCTCGACTCCAGCTGGACCAGGGTCTCGCCGGGCCGGACCTCGCCGGACAGGAGGCGCTCGTACGTGACCTCCACCGTCACGTTGCCGGGCGAGAGAATCGCGACGAGTGAGAAAAACCCAACGAAGGCGCTCACGGCGAGCACGCCGACCGTCGATGAAGCGAGATAGGCCGTCCGGCCGCCGGCTGGGGCGTCGGCCATCAGCGAGAACGGTGGGAAGTCGTCCGTGAGAGAGAGGACGTACCCCTGAACCCTTGCCCAACAGCCGAGCACATTGGACACGTAGTCGTGCAGCGACGATGGGAAGCGCGCATTGATGAGGATCGCGAACCAGGCGATGGGTACGACGACAACGAGCGTGAGGCTGAGAACACCGATGACGAAGAAGTGTGGAATCGAGGTGATGAGCTTCCAGAACACCAGTTTCCAGCGCGACACTCGCTCTGGGTACCGGACCTCATAGCGGATTGGGTGCTCGCCCTCCAATGGCGGATATTGGTCTGTCAGCAACAACAGGTAGGAGGCGGCGCGAAGCTGCCACCGATTCGCCGCCATCTGAAACTCGAAGAGCCAGGTGGGGATCTTTCCGCCGACCAGGATGGCGGCCCAGATGGCCAGCGCAGCACCCCCCAGCAGCAACGAGGAAAAGATGAGGGCCGGGATGCTCAACGGAAGTCTGAGCAGCGCCTTCCAGCGTGACTGGAGGTCGGGGTCATCCACTCCGAAGTGGATCGGGTACCCGCTCGACGCTTCTGCGTCCTTGGCCATTTGCGATTCCTTCGTCGAACGCCACTGGGGCGAATCGACGTCTTACGCCCCGAAGGTCATAACGCAGGGCATGGTAGCGCGCGCCTTCGTTGCTACGGCGTCACGAAACGCGACATGGCTATCGAAGTACCCCAAGACGGTTTCAGGGGCGTTCTTGGCAGATGGTCACGACGCAGAATCGATCCTGGGCGGTTGGTGACAGGGCGGACGGGTCGATGTCGGCGCGAGTCGCTGCGACAGAGGCTTCAGGCTGGATTCAGGCGGCCCCGGAGAAACTCGAGCTATGGAGGCCGGAGGTATGAACCTTGTCCTTATTGTCGGCGCGCTGGTCGCAATCTTCGCGGCTGCCGCGGTGGCGCGACGCACCGAGTCAGGCGCAGCAGAGATCGCTCTTTACGCCATCATTGGCGGCAGTGTCGGTCTGCAGACGGTCGTCGCGGACGCGCTCGCCGAGGACTCCGGTGGACTCGCTTGCGTAGTAGCTCTCGTATTGCTCGAGGTGAGAGCCGGTTCGTCGAAGGCATCATGCCCGTCCAGCCGTGGATGTCCGAGTCAGCTGCTCAGCTCGTCAGCCGCTCAGCCGCCGCACCGCCGCGGCACGAGCGGCGGCGGTGATTTCGTCGATCGCGGCCGGATCGTACCCGAGCGAGGACAGGATCTCTTCGTTGTGTTGCCCCAGCGATGGCGGCGCAGGCTTCTGCGGCGCCATCTCGCCGTTGACGCGCACCGTGTTGCCCACGAGCCGGCGCTTGCCGAAGGTCGGGATTTCCTGCTCGATGAAGTAGCCGTTCGCGAGCGCCTGTTCGTCGGAGAGAACCTGCCTGTAGTCCTGCACGACGTCCCAGACGAGCCGCGGATGGCCGGCGAGGAACTTCGTCCATTGGGCCGTGGTTTTCGCCCGGAACGCCCGCTGCAGGTAAGGGCGGATCTCGTTCGCCCTCGCGCCCTGCGGATCATCGGACGCTCGCCCGCCGCGCTTGTCCGCGGTGTCGAAGCGCTCGTCGTACAGCAGCTCCTCGAGGCCGGCGAACTCGCAGAACGCGATCCACGTCGGCTCGTCCGAGAGGAACGCAATCATGACCGCGCCGTCGGTGGTCTCGTAAAGGCCGTACGTGCCGTGGATGTTCGCGTGATGCGCCCCCGCTCGCGTCAGTAGGTCGCCGCTGAGCGACACCGAGTCGATCTCGAACGCCTGCAGAAACAGCTGCGCACCGAGCGCCGACGTGTCGACGCGCTGGCTTCCGCCGTGCAGCTCCCGCGCAGCGAGCGCGGTCGTGATGCCGAGGGCGAGCTGCATCGCGCCCGCAAGGTCGGCGATCGTAGAGCCGGGCATCATTGGGGCACCGTCGCGTGGCCCGGTGACGCTGTAGAGCCCGCCGCGGGCGGCGGCGGCGCCGTCGAGCATGCGCTTCGCGGCGTCGGGGCCGACCGGACCGTAGCCGTTGACTAGCGCGTACACGAGCTCCTCGTTCCGTGCGCGCAACGGTTCGTAGCCGAGGCCCATCGCGATGAGCGAGGGCTCCAGGTAGTTGCTGAGGAAGACGTCGGCGCGATCGACGAGCTGGCGCACGACCTCCAGCGATGCCTCGTCGCGCAGGTCCAGCCAGAGTGAGCGTTTCCCCCGATTCGCGCTCACGAACTGGGTGCCGAATCCGCTCTCGGGGTCCTCCGCGCCCACGATGCGGAAGCGACGATTCGGGTCACCGAGCGCCGGCTCGACCTTGATCACGCCCGCGCCCATGTCCGCGAGGTACTGCCCGGCGACCGGTCCCTGGAGCGCCCGGGCCACTTCCACGACTTTGATGCCTTCAAGTGGTTCTGGCACGGCAGATCCTCCCTCTTGCTGCACTGATTATGGACAAGCTGGGAGATGTTCGACAACACGTTCGTGACTGGGGCTGCGCATCGCATCAACATTGCGCGACCCGACCGCGGGATGACGGCCGCCGTGCTGGTCTTGAGCGTGAGACGGTTCAGTCGGCCTCACCTCCGTAACTGCCAGAGGCCAGCAAAGAAGGGAGCCCGGCCGAAGGCGGGCTCTGCTCAAGGACCACACTCGGCCGCGAGGCCCCGATCTCTTTCAGCGGTCCATTCTGGCGCGCGAGCGACTAGCGGCGATAGCCGCCACCGCCGCCGTATCCACCACCACCACCTTCGCGTCTGGGCCTCGCCTCGTTGACGCGCAAGTCGCGTCCGCCGGAGTCGGTGCCATCGAGCGCCGCGATTGTGGTTTAGTCATCTCGAAGAGGCCTGGCGGCCTGCCAAGAGGTTGGTTTTTCAGACGCCCGCCCCGTCACGTATGTTCTGCTAGATGCCGCCCTCCACGAGGAAGGAAGCGGCGCTATGAATCCAGGTGCCCCAGAGCGCGAACTTAGTGGCGTCTGGAGTTCTGCACGAGGACTAGCGCGTACCCCGCCGCCCGCTCCCGTAGCCGGTCGCGCTTAGCTCGCAGCTGATGCGCCTCATGGCCTGAGGCTTCGGCGATGCGCAACGCGCGCTCCACCACGAGGTACCGCTCGAAGGCCTCCGTGTGGATTTGCGCCAGACGCTGAGTCGCTTTTTCGTCCATCACCTGAAGTTGTACGCCGCCCACCGTATGGACTTGGTCTGAGATGGTGTCGCTGCCCGCCTATCCCGGTCCGCAACCCCGTCTAACGCGCTGGCGTCAAGCGGGGTTGGGGAACGACTCGGTGCCCCTGACCTAGTGGTGTATCTCGCAGTGCGTGTGTCGCCAGTCGTCCATTAGCCCTGGCACCGTCAAGCCTAGCGAATTGGCCCGCGGTGGGGTGAGCGAGGTCACCGTGACGCGACGCCCATCTCCTGTAACTGCGCCAGAGCCACCTCGAACAGGCTGCGCACGGTCATCAGCCGCTCCACGTCGCTGATAGCGCCCCGCTCGTGGAAGTAGAGCTGTTCGTCCTTCACCTCGAATTGCCCAGCGTCGATGGCTGACTCGTTGGCGGCCGCGACCCGCAGTCACGGGTCAGTTAGGCCTCAAGTGGCGGCCAGAGCGTGCAGAACCGCGACGGGCGTCCGTCGCGGTTCTGATGTGCTGCCGCCACGCGCACAGAGGGAAGGTCATCGCGGTGGGCCAGCACTGACCCCACGTTGCTCGTTACGGGGGGCCGCTTGGACCTGCCGGTGAGCCTCCGCGAGGTTCACAAACATAATGCACGTGATTCCTATGTCAACCTCCAGCTAGCCGCATCGTCACACCGGAGCCCTACCGAGGCTCATGGACTCACGAGCGCGCAGATGGCGTACGCAGTATTGCGTCCCCGACTGCGCGGTGTTGTCGGTTGTGACGAACTTGACCAGCCATGAGGTCGCGCTATCGGGCCGACCTTCGAGGGCGCCCTCGTGCAACTCCAGGAGATGGGCCTCGCGGCGCGGTGAACCTGACCCGCGCCCTCCGATTGAAGTCGGGTCCGTGAGGACTGGAAATAGCGTCGAAGATGATTTCAAACTTGGTGCCCCCAGTCACAGGGCAAAGCACTCGGCCAGCGAGGCTCGACGACGCGGCTCAGGGGGTCGCAAAAGCCGCTCGCGTGTGCGGGCTGTGCCCGCAGCGTCTTGAAGCCTCTCAGGCAACATCGGCCCACAATGCTGGTCTGCCCACAATGCTCCACGGAGAACGGCGACAACCGGGCTAGCTGCCGGTCGTGTGGTGAGCCGTTCAAGCCGTTAGCGCGGCGCGCTCGTGAACAAGTGCGCCGCGCTCGTGAACAGGAACGCTCGACCCGCGATGCGGCTCGTGCGGAGGGGCTGCGACGCTCCGCCGTGGCCCGTGAAGCTGGCGTCTGCGTGGTCTGTGGTAGGCGTCCGGGTCGATTTCTCCGGCGCCTCCTTGGGGTGTGTGCCGGTCATGCGATGGCCCCTACTGCGGGTCCTGTCGCCCCAAGTTGGTCTCGCGCGGGCCCGACACCACGACAACGAAGTGCTTGAACTGCGAATACCTGTGGAAGACATGGAAGCGCCGGGGCTACACCGGCTGATAGCGCGAACATGATGACAACGCGAGCTGGGAGGGGCTGGTATCGTCATCGACATCAGTTTTCGCTCCGGCGAGGAGGACTACTAGCCCTCTGACGCTTCGTCGAGCGCCAGGCCAAGGCTGTCACTCCCAGGCCAATGAGCATCAGCCCAGCACCCAAGAAAACGTGAATGGCGAAGCGGCGTGAACTCAGCTCCCATGCTACGCCAGCGCCAATCAGCAAGAGCCCGAGTCCGAGCCCCATCCAAGGCCGCAGCGCGGGAATCTGCACGATGAACCCGAGGAGCCCAATCAGCCAGAGGAACGCGATGGGAGCGGCGACCGCGAAGATTTCCAGATTGCGCCAGGCGCACTCGTCGTCTCCAGCCTCACAACCAAGCTCGGCCCGCATCACCGCGACGCCAAGTAGCGCGAGCCCGCCGACCAACCACGCCGAGAACGCCCATGCGCTCGTTCTCGTCCATCCGCGTTGCTCCGCATCAGACGGCATCAGCTCCACCGTCTCGTCCGAGCGCGTGCGACCGGACCGGGGCTTCGCCCGCTCTTCGCGCCGCGCGATGCGTCCTGGGGCGAGCGTTACTTCCACCTGCGCGACCCGGACGGGCATGAGTTGAGCTTTGCGCGACGCCTGGGGCGCGGTGAGGCGGATCCCGCGAGAGGCGAGTAGAAGCGCGAGCAAGGACGTTTCTTTCCGAGAGAAATTAGCGCCCGGCGTTCGCAAACGACGTCGCCGCCGAACGTGACCGCCGGCGCCACCACGCGGCGCTGCATCTGCTCAGTCATCGCTGCTCCTCACATCTGGGGAGACGCTGACTGTAAACAAGCTCCGTCAGTTCTAGAACTAGGCGAGTGATCGCAGACGCGGCACGAGAACAACGAAAAGCCCGGTGGCAACGACCAGGAGCGCACCGAGCGCCGCGATCGTGAGCTGGGCGCCGATCGCCTGCATCATTATGCTGACGAATAACACGCCCACGGACATGAGGCTGAACTGCATCATGTAGACCGCCATGACCCGGCCCCGGTACTCATCCTCGACGTACTCCTGGACCAGGATCCGGCTCGTCGACTGGCGGCCCGAAGACCCTGCGCCGATCACGAACAGCCCTATCGCGCCGGCGACGAAGAGACTGCTCGTCGAGAACGCCATCATCGCGACGCCCATGAGCACCGCGCTCCCGGCGAAGAGTAGCCCTCGGTAACGTCGCATGCGCATCGTGGCCAGTCCCAGCGCGCCAACGAGGGCGCCGATCGCCATCGAGCTTTGCAGCAATCCGAGCGTCGAACCGGAGTCGCCGAAGACTGCGCCGACGTAGCCGGGGAGCAGCATGCGGATCGGCATCGCCAGCACCGAGGTAAGGAACGAAAGCGACACGATCGCGAGGATCGTGCGGTCGCGAACGATGTAGCGTAGTCCCGCGCCGATCTCGGAGAACGCGCTGCCGCGGTTAGTACGACCAGCGCTCCTCACCAGGGCGGGTCCGGCGCGCCCCAGCGCGCTGCGCGAGGTCTCGAGTTCCCCGGGCGACATCGAGCGCACGCCGAAGAGCGCGATCACCGACAATGCGTACATTGCAGCCATGACGCTGTAGACCGAGCCAGCGCCGATCCAGTCGATCATGAAGCCGGCGACGGCGGGCGCGAGCAGCTGCGTCATGTTCATCCCCGCATCTTGAAGTGGGATGGCGTTCATCAGCCGCCCAATGCCCACCACCTCTGGCAGGAACGTCTCGCGCGAGGGCATGACCAGCGACATCATCATGCCCTGCGCCACTGAGGCACCGACCAGGTGCCAGAACTCGAGCTGGCCTGAGAAGAGCAGCAGTGCCATGACGATGCTGATGACGAGACTTGAGATCTGTCCGAGCTGCAGGACCGCGCGCCGGGAGGTGCGGTCGGAAATCACGCCGCCCACAGGGGAGAGCACGAGCATCGGCAACGCGGAGCCGATGCTGACCAGGCCGAGCGCGCGGAAGTCGCCAGTGAGGTTGAAGGCGAGGTAGCCGCGGACGAGCATCTGCATGCTCATTGCCGCGTTCCACCAGATCATCGCGCCCATGTACCAGCGGAACGGTCCGAACTCGAGCGCCTCGAACGTCCTCGGCAGACGCCAGCTACGCGGAGGCTCGGGCACGGCCACCACGGTCGGAACAACCGGAGGAGCTTCGAAGACCTCGGCGGGCGTCCGGACTGCGGCGGCTACCGCTTCACCGTTGCCGTAGATACGGGCGGCGAGGTTGTAGCGTGCACTGACGTTCTCGCTGGCAGGTCGACGCCTGCTGCGGGGGCGCTCGTCGCGGAAAATCTGGGACGCGAGGTTGTAGCCGGGCTCGTCGAGCGCCGGCTCGACGCTGCGAGCGCCCTCAAACACAGGTGCAGCGGTCCCGTCGGCCAGTGTCAAGCGCAACCCTCACGTGCACGTGAATACTACACCTCGACACTCGATCTGGACGCCGCTTGGGTCGGATGGCCGCAGCGTCAAGCGATGATCCGTTGGAGCGCGACCGGCTCGCCCGATCGCTTCAACTTGGCCGACCGCGGTGAACTCGAACCCCTTGCCGAGCAGCAGTTGCCACACCACATCGGAGACCAGCACCTGCCCCGGCTCGCCCCAGTCCCCGATGCGCACCGCCAGCGTGACGCTGAGCCAAAGAGATCGTCGTCCTCCGCGATCGGTTCACCTGCATTGAGACCGAAGCGCACGAGCAGTTCTTCGCCCTCGTGGGTGTCGTTGTAGGTCGCGATGTCGCGGCGCACCGTCAGGGCGCAGTTCACGGCGTCGGCGGCGGAGCCGAAGGCGGTCATCATGCCATCGCCGGTGTGCTTCACTTCGCGACCGTTGAAATCGCCGATGGCCTGCCGAACCGCAGCGTCATGTGCGCGCAGCACCTCCATCGCTCCGTCGTCGCCCAGGCGGGACTGCATCGCGGTCGAGCCCACGAGGTCGGTGAAGAGGATTGTCTGGAGCCCCGCTGCCCCGCCGTCCAACGGTGCCTCCTCATCCAGGAACGCACCGGTGACCCTCCACACCTTCTGGAAGTCCTCGCGGCCCGACTCGTCGACGATCAGTCTGCCATCGCGAAGCCGCGCAACCTGGCCGCGAGTCCTTGCCTGTGCGTCGGCAGATGCGGAACGGCTCTGATAGATCAGCGTCGGGGCCTGGACCTGTGAGGCGAGTTCAACTGTGCGCGCCTCCGGATCTCCGAACGCCGACGTTGCGGCCAACAGCTCGCGCCAGCGGTCCCTGTCGAGGCTGGTCGCGAGTCGCAGGTGGACCTCACGGGCGAGATCGCTGTCGATGAAACCGTAGAGGAGTAGCGCAACCAACTCGGCGGAGAGCGACCAGTCCGAGGAGGCGGCGGCCTGAAGGACGCCTGCGAATCGCCCCTCAGGGTCGAGCCCCGCGGGCGTCGCGTCGAGGACCAATCGCCGCACGCGCTCGGGGTGCTTCGCCGCGAACTCGAGCGCGAGGTCGATGGGCGCACCACGCGCGACGAGGTCTACCGGCTCCGACCCGACGGCATCGATGACGGCCGCCAGATCCAGCCTGAACCCTTCCGCCGTGAAGCCGTCTGTCGAGACGCCCGAGGCACCCAGGCCGCGCCAGTCGAAGAGGACAAGCGCACGATGTTGGAGCGGTTCGAACTGCTTCATCCAGCGTGGCGACGCGAGCGTCAGATCGATCCCCGGGTTGGCGAAACGACCGGCGTATACCACCGGGCGGCCCTCGCCAACGACTGCATAGGCGATGTCCACGTTGTCAGATGTAACCGCATAGCGAAGGGCGCTCGCTTGCGTCATGCCGTCACCTCGAACAACGTCACCGCTTGATCGAACCCTTTGAGGCTCACATCCCCCAGCGAGGCGAACTTGAACGTCTTCCCCTCGCAGAGATCCATCACCACGCGGCTGACCAGCACCTGACCCGGCTCCGCCCGGTCGGCGATACGCGCCGCCTTGATCACGCTCAGGCCAAACAAGTCATCGTCCTCAGCGATCGGCTCGCCCGCATTCAGCCCGACGCGCACCCGTACCTCGCCGCCTGCTAGCCCGCGCTGGATCTGGAGCGCCACCGTCACCGCAGAGACCGCCGCGGGGAAGCTGGCCATGATGCCGTCGCCGGTGTGCTTCACCTCGCGGCCACCGTGCTCGTCGAGCGCCGTGCGGACGGTCGTGTTGTGGCCTCGGAGCAGCTCCTGCGCGCCCTCGTCGCCGAGGCGCTGAGTCAGCGGCGTGCTGGCTTCGAGGTCCGTGAACAGGATGGTCTGGAACCCGCCCGGCTCGGTCCGGTAGGACGGTGCTCCTTCGTCGAGGAACGGGAGCACCGCCTCGAGGACATCGTTGATCGTCTCGGCGTGCCAGGGGACATACGGTGACCCGCCGAGCTGAACGAAACGTGCACCCTGGATTCCAGCGGCAGCAGCGCGGGCTGCGCCGGGCGGTGAGTAGCTGGCCTCTGTGTATCCCACAACGAGCGTCTCGGACCGGACCGAATCGAATAGCGGCGTGATGTCCACGCCGACACCGCTGTCGTACATCCGCCGGTAGCTCTCCTGGCTGATCGACTCCGCCCAGGCACCGGCATACTCACTTGGCAGGTCCAGCATCTTGAGCATGCTCTCCCAATAGGTGGTCCAGTCCCCCTCGATCATCCGCCGTCCCATCTCGATGACCGGCGTCGCGAGAAGTTCGTCGATCTTGGCGACGGGATCCCAGAGAACGAGCCGGCGGACTCGATCGGGATGGGTTGCTGCTAGTCCGATGGCGAGGCCATCTCTAGTGCCAAAGACATCAAACGCCTCCAGCTCTAGTTCGTCGGCGACCGAGATGATGTCAGCGACAGCCTGATCAAGGCTGGTTGCGACGTCGGCGAGGTCGGACAATCCAAAGCCGCGTCGGTCGTACGTCACGAGTTGACGTCCCTGACCCAGCCGCTCGTAGAACGAGACGATTTGCGGGACTCTCCATCGACCGGTCATCGAGAGCGATTCGTTCGGCAGGACGATCACCGGCACGCCTTGACCAACCGTCGAGTACGCCAGCCGAATACCGTCGTCGGTTGTGAGGTACTGAATCGGCGGCGCGGCCATCACGCCCACCCCACTGCGTACGACAGGTGCTCGCCGTCGAGGCCCTTGAAGGCCACCGGCTCGCGCGACGCGAAGGCGAACTCGCCGGAGGGCTCGATGAGCTCGCGTAACAGCGAGGAGACGAGCACCTCACCGCCGGAGGCCTGCGAGGCGACGCGCTCCGCCATCGCGACGTGGCGGCCATAGAAGTCGGCGCGCTCGCCCGTGTCCTCACGCACGACCTCGCCGACGTGCAGACCCATGCGTACGCGCACCGGCGTGACGCTGTCGTCTGATGCGTCGAGCGAGGCGCTGCGGGCGTCGAGTGCCTGCTGTGCAGCGATGGCGAAGCGCAGGCCGTCGCGCGAGGAGCCGTCGGCGTTCATGACGTAGATCTCAAAGCTGAAGGGGATCGCGGTACGAAGGCGATCTTGCCCGCGGCGGGCGTGATGGGGGCAGGTCACTCCCGTGCCGCCGACAGCGGGTGGGCCGCGAAGAAGTCCCACATCAGGTCGTTAGCGCTGATCTCGTGGGTAAGGGTGCCGAAGTCCGGGTTAAAACGGCTCGGCGGTCCCCTTTGTCTCAATTCGAACGTGGCGTCTGGCCACTGGTGTCCGCCACCGTCGATAGCGTACAGCTCAACTGTCGCGCCGTCTTCGCATTCCTCATAGCGAACTAACCGAACGTTCTGGGTTACTTGCTCCTCCACTGGCACGCTGGCGCAGCCGTTGTGCGCCGCCCAGCCCGGTATATGTTCGTCCTCGATAGACCGCCGCCCTCCAATACTCTCGAACGCAGGGTCAGTCAGCGCGAAGACCAGCAGGGCGCCGACTGCGAGGGCAAAGGCACTCATGCCGATGGCCCGCCAGCCTCCTCGTCTGCTCCTGCGGTAGAGCACTAGCCCACCCCCGATCGCGGCTAGTGCGATAACCCAGGGGATCAGTCGGTTCACCCGCTCGCTGCCCTCGAATGGGACACCCTTGTCGTCGATCCCGTGGAAGGCGATGACGGGGACCGGCCGCGTCGAGAGGCAGGCCGACTCGGGTATATGAACGTTAGACGGGGGAAAGTAGACTCCCGCGACGGGGGCGATGGCCGCAATGCGATCGGAGAGGTCGCAGGCAAGTCGTACCGACAGAGCTGCGCCGGAGGAGAAGCCCGTGGAGAAGACACGCGCAGAGTCGATGCAGAGCTCCGCCTCCATCGCGTCCAGCAGGTCATCGACAAATGCGATGTCGTCGGGATCATCGGGTCCAAAGAGTCTGACCTGACCCCGTGAGACGAGACCACCGTTGATGAGAGTCCTTTGGCCCGCGAAGGTGGGCGGAGGAGGACATCACGGTGAAACGACGCAGGCACACGCCTGAGCAGATCGTGCGCAAGCTGCGGGAGGTGGAGCGGCTGCTCGGTGAGGGGCAGACGATCGCGGAGGCGGCGAAACGGGTCGAGATCTCGGAGCAGACCTACCACCGCTGGCGCAACCAGTACGGGGGGATGAAGGCCGACGACGCCAAACGGCTGCGCGAGCTGGAGCGCGAGAACGCGCGGCTGAAGCGGATCGTCGCCGACAAGGAACTCGAGATCGACGCGCTCAAGGAGATCGCCCGGGGAAACTGGTAAGCCCGTCGCGCCGGCGCGAGGCGGTCTGCATGTTGCAGGACCGCCTCGAGTTGTCGGAACGGCGGGCATGCCGGGTCACCGGCCAGCACCGCTCCACGCAGCGCCGCCTGCCGGCGCGCGGCCGCGGCGACGACGCGCTCAGGACGGAGTTGCACGCCTTCTCGCGTGGCCACCCCCGCTGGGGATACCGCCGCGCATGGGCGACCTTGCGCGAGGAGGGATGGACCGTGAACCGCAAGCGGGTGCAACGGCTCTGGCGTGAGGAGGGGCTGCGCGTCCCGCTGACACGACGCAAGCGTCAGCGTCTGGGGGACTCGGCTCAGCCCGCCAGGCGGCTGAGTGCTGAGCGGCCGAACCACGTCTGGGCGCTGGACTTCCAGTTCGACCAGACCGCGGACGGGCGGGTCCTGAAGCTGCTCAACATCGTCGACGAGCACACGCGGGAGGCGCTGGCGGTGGTGGCCGCCAGGCGCATCAACGCCGACGCCACCGCCGCCACGCTCGACCGGATCGTCGCCGGGCGCGGGACGGCGCCGGGGTACATCCGCTGCGACAACGGGCCCGAGCTCACGGCCAACGCGCTGCGCGACTGGTGCCGGTTCAGCGGTACGGGCAGCAGCTACATCGAGCCCGGTGCGCCGTGGGAAAACCCATTCGTCGAGTCGTTCAACGGCCGGCTGCGCGACGAGTTCCTGGCCGTCGAGCAGTTCGACAGCCTGCTCGAGGCGCAGGTGCTGATCGAGGACTGGCGGATCGAGTACAACACGAAGCGCCCGCACAGCAGCCTGGGCTGGCTCGCCCCGGCTACCTACGCCGAGCGCTGGGAGGCTCAGCAACACGCTGGACTCTCATAAGCGGTGGTCTCGCAAAGGGGGTCCGGTCACTACCGTCCCCAGTCGATTTGGCCCGAACGGAATCGGAGCGCGGGCGGTGCGTGCCAGGTATACAAGTTCGCCGCTGCCAATCTCGGTTGCGCAAACGACGCAGGCCGACACTTCGTTCAGGATGGAGGCATCGGGCGACGCTGGTCGCGAGACCGAGTTGACGTGACTGCATTCTGGGCAGACGCGGACGAACTCATCTGGGTCGTCGATGTAGCGGGCCGCTTCGACTCCGTCGTAGTGGAGAATGAGTTCAGTCCCGGTCACTGACTCCGCCCGGTCCTCAGCGTGCGCGATGATAGCTGTCGACTTCGCGCGCGTCAGGAGAGAGCGCGCGCCTTGAACGTGCCACGCAGGTTCCCACGTTCGATCGTTGGGCGTGCTGGACGATTAAGCCGCACGCCGCCGCCTCGCGGGCGCGTACGGGCCGCGGCAAGACGCATACGCGCGCGACAGGTCGTCGCCCGCTTCCAGCGGGCCTCGCGCGCGCGTTTGCGGGCTTGGGCGCGATGCTCGCGCGTGTAGCGCGAGCGCGGATGGGCGTGAAAGTGGATCATTTGGGTAGTCAAACCGACGAGTGAGAGAATGATCGAGTGCTCGCCGAGGCGTGGGTCGATGCTGCGTCGGTAACGGTCAAGCGCTGGTCTTGTACCGAACAAGATCATCAGCCGGCTGTGGCCGACCCAGCAGGAACCCCTGCCCCACGTCGCAGCCCATTTGCGTCAATAGCCTCAGGTGCTGGGAGGTCTCGACTCCCTCGGCCACGACCACGCATCCGAGTTCGTGAGCCAGCTCGATCGTACCGCCGATGATTGTGCGTTCGCGGCGGTCGGCGATTGCACGAACGAACGACTTGTCGATCTTTACCCGGCTTGGGGCAAGGCGGCGCAGATGCGTCAACGACGAGTGGCCCGTGCCGAAGTCGTCAAGCGAGATCTTCACCCCCAGGTCGCGAAGCGCGCCGGCGATGCCGTAGGCAGCGGCGGGATCAGCCAGTGCCGCCGTCTCGGTGAACTCAAGCTCGAGTTGTCGGGCTGGCAAGAGAGATCCACCGAGCGCTAGCTCCACGTGATCGACCAACTCGGGCACCAGTTGCTGTGCCGAGATGTTGACCGCGACGGGCACAGGGAGCCCGCCCTCCTGCCAGCGTGCAGCTTCGCGACACGCCTCCTCGAGCACCCATCCACCGACACGCAGGATCATTCCCGAATCCTCGAGCACGCCCAGGAAGTGGGCCGGCTCGAGCTCGTCAGACTCGTGATTCCAACGGATCAGCGCCTCGGCGCCAACAATCTCACCTGAGAGAAGGTCAAACTGCGGCTGGTAACGGAGGACGAAGCCGTCCTCGGCGACGGCGGTCCCAAGCAAGTCCTCGAGATCGAGGAGATCCGAGCCGGTGGTACAGGTCGGGCCGCAGTGGTGCGCCACCTCGCCGAGCGTGCGCGAAGGACAGTTGCGAGCGCCAGCGGCGGCGAGTGCGAGGTTGGCGAACTGCCCGTCCTGGTCGCTGAACGCGAGTCCCGCGCTGGTTGAGAGGTGGAGCTGGCGGTCTCGGACTCGAACCACCGTGGTGCTACCGAGGCGCTCAGTGAGCACTCGCGCTGCGTTCTCACCCCCGGACGCCAGAATCACGATCGATCCGTCGTCTGCGCGGTGCGCGGACGAACCCAGCACCAGTCGAGCCTTCGCTTCGACCGCCGCGAGAAACGCTTCACGGACTTCATGGATGCCCTCCAGCCCCCATGCGCTAGAGATGCGTCGCGCATCGGAAAAGTAGACCGACAGCGCGAACGACCGCATCCCCTCCTGCAAGAGCGCGGCGCAGTGAGCGTCCATCACCTGTTCCCAAGTGCGTGCCGGCGTCGGTACTCGCGAGACCGGTACTTCTTCCACGCGTGTCTCAGCTCGGCTCGATGTTAATCGCGAGTACGCCTTTGCCGCGGCCGCACCAAGGACCACGAGCAGGCACGGAAGCAATCCAGCTCTTGTTGGGTTGATTGCCAAGACGCTGACGGCAGCAAGAGCACTGATGAGGTAGAGGCGATTGGCGGTGGCGACGCTCGCAAGCCAAATCGATGTCATCGCGTTCTCGTCCCCTGAGCGTGTTGGTCGCCGTCGCCTTCTTGCGACTCCATGACAGTCACACGCAGTCCGTAACGATCACGGATGACTGGCTCAGCGAGCCGTAAGAAGCGCCGGAGCAACCTGAAGCTCCGGGCCATGCACGTGTGCCAACGCCGTCTGACAAGCTCCGCCGCGAACGAGCGCGACGCGCACCTCGCTACCTGACAGCCCCGTGCCCCGTGTCAGCCGGAAGCGGAGCGGACTGTCCAGCCACAGCCGACGGGTTGGTCACGAAACACTCAAAGGCTGGCGCTGAGACCGCGGTTGGGGCAGCGCAGGTGCCTGAGTAGCTCACGCCAGCGGGTGCCGTGAGCTCAATGAGCTGCCACTCAGACCCGATGTACAGCAACACGGTCTTCGACTCGCCGGCCGCGAGCTCGAATCGGGAGACCGTGGTAAGGGCGCCGTGTGTCAGCTCGAATTGATACAGGATGCCCGCCTCTCCGCCGGCCTTCTGAACAATCAATGAAGCAGGCTCCGCGAGAGGCGGTGGGTCGTAGTACACGAAGTCGTCCGCGGCGGTGTTCGCGTTGGTGCCGGCAGGGGTGGTCACTACCACGTCGACCACTCCGGGCGCTTGAGAGGGCGAGTCGGCGACGATCTCGGTGTCGCTGTTTACGACGAACGTGAGCGCAGCAGTCCCCCCGAAACTCACGGCGGTCGCGCCTGTGAAGCGCGAGCCGGTGATCACTACCGGCGTCTAGCCCGTCGTCACTCCGAGGCCGGGGGTGAGCGCGGCGATCACGGGCAGTGGCTGCTGCACCACCCCGAGAGTCAGGATCGGCTCGGGTTCCACGTAGCGCCGAATCAGGACGTTGCGGAGTCGTCGCCCATCCTGGGCGGTCAAGATCCCCGCGAAGCCCGCGCTTTCGTAGTCGTCCGCATCGCCTCGGCCAAGTCCTGGACTACCGCTACTCCGCTCGCACGATGCACGGCGGCCGCGTGCGAGCAGCTCTTATCGTCGAGCGCGCTCCCATTGCCCCGTCGTGGGTGACGCTCTGCGACGAAGTGGGGGTGTCGCTGCTCTGGCCTGATGTCTTCGACGAGGAGCTGGCGGCGGTGCTCGCAGACTGAGCAGTAGAGAGCACGCTTTGGCATGACGCTCCGCGCGCCTCGTCGCGCGCGCGTACGGGCCGCTCATGGCGTCTGGGAGCGTGGGACGGCGGCCAGCCGGCGGTCGTTTGGGACGCGCAACAGCGATACTAGGGCGAGCCATGATCCATAAGGAGCAGATGGCCCGGACGCCAGTGCGCACACCCGGGCGAAGTCCAGGGTGTTGGATGGAAGCGTGTGGTCGTCGATGAGCGAGAGGCCGACGGTACGTTTCGCCACGCCAGAGGATCTGCGCGGGATCACCGAGACGTTTAAGCTTTCGTTCGACCGCTTCCCTCCCTGGCCGAACGAGGGCGGAGCACTCACCTTCGTGGAGTGGATGACGCTGGGCGAGGGCGTGGTCTGCCGGCCGGCTGTCTCCGATCTTGACGGCAAGATTGTCGGCGCATCAACGGCCCAGCTCCGACCCGCATTGATCCGCGGGCGCGAGTTGACCTTTCTCAACGGTCCATTCGCGGCCATGCACCCCCTCGCCCGCGGTCGTGGGTTCTACGGCGAGCTCCGTTACTTTGACCGCCATCTGTCCGACATCGGACTGGGCTTCTCGCAGGTTCCTGCTATCCATCGGTTCCGCGCGGATGGCACCGAGAACTACGCGCGATTCGCCAACCGCTGGACCGTGTATGCGCGGATTCTCCATCCCCTCGATGAGGCGCGCCGCCATCGCTGGCACCTCGCGACCCTGCCAGGCTACGCACTGCTCGGGATCAGGGGGCGGATCGCACTTCGCGGTGCGCCGCCTACCGGCGCGACGGTCGTCTCGATCGAGAGGTGCGATGAGCGGTTCGACGCGCTGTAGAGAGAGGCGGCTGAGGAGTTCGACCTGATCCTAAGCCGATCAGCGGACTATCTGAACTGGCGCTACCTCGATCGTCGCGGTGGTTTCTTCGAGCTCTTTGCCGCCGAGGAGAACGGTGAGTTGCTCGGGTACGCAGCGTTCACCGTCCGAGGTCGACGCGGCGTCGTGGCGGATCTGCTCGCCCGGCCCGGTCGCCCAGACATCGCGCGAGCCCTGCTTGACCATTGCGTGGAGGAGGCACGCGCCGGCGGAGCATCCTCACTCGAGTACAGCAACGTCGAGCACCACCCATATAGCGCGGCGATTCGCGACGCGGGCTTCGTCCGTCTGGGGCGCCGCTCACGGAACGCAGCGTGGCGCACCGCCTTGCGAACGGCGGCTCCCGAGCCCGATTTCGTGCGCCCCATCACGGAAGATCGGCAGGCCCGGATTCACCTCAGCATGGGCGACTCAGAGCTCGTCTGACCGACGTGAGTGATTCGTTCGACGCCGAGCCTTCGCGCTGATGGCTAACGGAGGATGGGGAGCACGACCGCGATGAGAACGGCCCATGCGGCCGCGCTGAGGGTCGCCCCGATCAGGATGCCCCGCGCGGGCGCGAGCGGGTCAATGTGCGCGCTGTGGCGGTCCATGCCTCGAATATCGAAGTCGAGGGGGTCATCTCGAGGGCGCACACGGTCGCGGTGCGATGAGACACGAGCGGAACTCGGTGAATCGGGAGCCTCGTCGGTCGAGGGCCGCAGACGATCTGACGAATCCGGGAAGACGGGGAGCGCCACAGCGGAAGACATCTCACCCCGCGCCGCCGATTCGATCATCGCATCGTCGGAGAGGTCACCACAACCCATCGCGGCGGCGCCGATCCCGCGCCGATGCTGCCGGAGCAGCCAAGCGGCATCAGCGCTCCTTCTCGCGAATAATAGGCATCCGTGCTCGCTGCGAGGTGGGCGCACGACGCCGAGTCGCGCGCGCGTACGGGCCGCTCAGGGCGTCTGCGAGCGTTGCACGGCGAGCCGGGGCGGCCGGTCTTGCGGTGGTTGGGAACGGTGCTAGAAGCCGTCTCTCATCAGCTTCTCCTGCCACGTCTGTTCGAGTGCCGTTCGTCCGTTCGAGTCTGTCAGCCATCGCCGGTGCTCGAATACTGAAAGCACCTCAGGATCGTCGCAAGGCATCGCCCCCGATCTCTCCGCGTGCGCATCGAACTTCGGTCTGCCCGCGACGAGTCGCTGCGCTACGAGTTCCGCTTCCACGACATCGGCCGCGGAGGCGAGCTCTTCCCAGGCCGCCCTCACTCCGCGGTGGGCGATCTCAACCCTCCGATCGAGGACTTGATGAAGCGCACTCGGGTCGACAAGCTCCTCGCGTAGGGCTTCGACGTTTTCACGAAGAGTGTCTCTTTGGGGCGCAGGTAGGTCGTGCATCTCGCGGATCACGGGCAGCGCAGCCTCAACGACGCTCGTCATCTGTAAGAAGAGCAATGACGCTAGCAGGCCATCGACCAGCGAGTTACGCGGTTGCGGTCGAAGGAGCTCGCCCTCAAATCGAGATCGGTTTCTGGCCACCGCTTCGTAGAGCCAGAGAGTTCGCCATCCCTGCGCGATCGCTTCGGCGTCAGTTCTGTCAGCCAACGGCAACCTCCGATGGGTGGGGCTCCTGGCCTACTCTTCGACGGCCACCTCGCCTGCGATGGACGGCTCTGGGCTGCGTGTCAGCTTAGGCTCGCAAGGACCGTTGCGAGAACCGCGGGCGGGGCGAGCATAAGCAGGTAAGCGAGCACAGTTGCCGGCGTGTCCGAGCGACCTCGGAAGCGGAACGCCGCGACGATTTTCCCGACCCACAGCCTCGCCGCTACGTACCCAGCCATCGCGACGCCCACAGCGATCACCGTCAGCGCCACACGTACGGCCGTAGGCAGCTCGAACCCGCCACTGACCAGGGCAATAACGAGTGCCGCCCAAGCGATCAGCCAGAGTTGATTTGGCGCAGTCCCGGCGGAGGCGGCCTGAATCAGACGTTCGCGACCGAACTCTCTAAGGTCGTAGGCTGTCCGCTGCCGAGGCGACCCCAGGACAACAAGCGCCCACGCCTCGTGTTGTCGGAGCACGTCGAACTCGGCCTGTGAAGGCCAGCGCCCAACGCTATCGCGCCGCGCCTGCCGCGTCAGGTGCGTTTCGAGGAGACCCCAGTTCCAGTCGAGGTGCCCCTTTGAGACGCGACCTGAACATCTCTCGTGGTTCGAAGAGAGTAGACGTGAGGCCCGTCCAACGTCCGTCCGATGGGTCAGCTAATGTCCGCGCATGACGACTCCGGGCTGTCCCACCGTGGTGCCAAGTGCGGAAAGAGTGGGCCGTCCGAGTCACGCTGGCGTTCGGCGCATGCTCGCGGAAGAAGTCCTCGTCGAGGCGACAGGAATAGCGTCCGAGCTGTGCGCCTGAGTGACGACTGTTGCAGCCGATCCCGACGAGCAGCGATCGCTTGGGATCGAGTGCAGATAGCAGCGGTCCTGTGGGACGGCGGAGAAGAAGATCCGCTGTCGAGCGATCGGAGCCAACGCCGTGATGCGTCTCAAGGATAGTGCAGGCTTGGCGGTGGGTGTTCTCTTTGTAGGGGCTATCGTCTGGTTTGGATGGGTCTCACCGTTCTTCGCCTCGAATGCAATCACCCTTACCTGCGATGAGACAGTCGCGTGCGATCAAGAGGGCGGTCCGGGCACCTTTCTCGCCGAGGTCTGCGGTCGCGAGCGCGTCCAGATCCGGACTTCGCAGGCCAGAACGCTCCCGGCTCTTTCCGATCCCGCCGACGAAGAGTCTGACTTCCGGTACGAGACTAAGTGCGACGGTCGGACCTACTTCAACTTCTACGCTCCCCCCGGCTCAACCCTGACCACTCTCGATGATGTCCGGAGGTATATGACCGGCAACCAGAAAGACGAGGTGCTTGCTATATACGAGGACTGGTTCCGTTCTCGTATCGACACCGTTGAAGCGCGCCAGCGCCTCTTTGCGCTAGACGAGTGAGTCCGACCGGCAGCGCGCCGTTTCGGCGAAACAAAAATCGGTCGGCCCAGAGGACAAGAAACACGCCGCAGCCAGCCCGGTCGGCGGCGTCCAAGCCGCCCGGCAGCGTGTTCGTTGCAGCGCGCACGGCGAGGTAGGTCGAGATCCTCGCCGTCGAGCGACGTTCGCGGTTCGGCGCGCGCGACGCGAGGCGGCGGTGGGGCGAAGCAGTGCGTCAAGTGTGCCGTTGGCAGGGGTGGTTGGTGGGTGCCAAGCAGCGCCGAGCGCGGTGGAGGCGATCTAGGGCGACTTCGACGCAAAGCACGCCCGACATACCCAGTCCTGGCTCTGCATGCAGTCCGCCGAGCCGCCGCACAGCACGCACGGGCGTGCCGCGGTCAGCGACTCGAACAGAGAGGCAACTAGTGGGCCACAGGCTCTGCATACGACCGCAACACGAGCGCACGGGCCGGCACAGCAGGGACAGCAGTCGGCTTCGAGATCGCGCTTGGCGACCACCTGCCAGCGGTCGGCTACTTCCTGTCCAGCCACCTTGTGCTCTTCGCAACCATCTCGGAAGGCACGGGCGAGCTGAGCCTCTAAGGCAACCCTGAGGAACGATCTCGTCAAGCTGCACCACCGCCCAGCAGTTCAGTCGTATTCGTCGTATCGGTCGTGCTGCTCGCCCCGGTCGTTGCAAACCAGACCTCGCGGGGCCGACCGCCGGTCCGCTGGCTCTCCATCCGAGCCACACCGAGCGCCCGCAACAACTCAAGAGCGGCGTCGACCTGCGCGGCGCGCTTGTTGCGCGCCAGTAGATCCCTGATAACTGTTCGGCTCAGGCCGTCTGGTGCGACCAGCAGCTCCCGGAGGATGCGATCCGCGATAGGGTCGCCCACCTGGTTCCCGAAGATGTGGCGTGTGGATGCATAGCAGTAGTCCCAGGCGGCGAGCGCGGCGGCGAGATGATCCTTCCGAATCGCGTCGTCGCCGTCGAGGAGCGCGTAGAGCAACGCCAGACGGATCACCAGTGCCTCCGACCGCGCCGTGATCCCGCCAACTAGCCCGCGCTCGCCCCGGCTCAGCTCCTCGTAGACATCGATCCACATCGCCTCGGCCGCGGGATCGAAGCGAACTTCTTCGCGCTCCCTCCCAGCCTCGATTGCATCGTGGAGCCTCTTCACCAGCTCGGCCTGGCCCTCGATCTCGGAACCGCCCAGCGGCAGCGACTTGGAGCGTCTCGTCGCCACGAACAGGAATCGGTTACCGAAGCCGTTCGCGGCCTCGGTGTCGTCAAGTCGATGGTGGAGTTCCTCGACGATGATGTGAGCGACGATGGAGATGTGCGCGTCGAGCACGTCGACAGGGTTGGTTTTGGTGAGCACTGACAGATGCCCGCTGTCGAACGCCTGACGAAGCATTGGACTCAGGGTGCTGCCTTCCCGGCCCATGACTCGTAGGGTGCGAGCGAACTCGCTCTCTTGCACGAGCAGCCGGTGTTCGCTTCGACCGGCACCATCGGCATCGCGGGCGAGACGTGCGGGGAGACCTTCGCCCGTCGACAGGCCAGAGGCGACACAGTTCTCCACCCACTGGCGATCTGCCGCCCCGAGAATGTGGCGAATCCGCCCCCAGGAGGTCCCCTTCCTCGCCTTCGCCGTGTCGCCGACGATCACCACGAAGATGTTCGCGGTCTGTCGGTCTCCCTCGGTGCGGATGAACGGTCGATGGCCGACAGCATTCCCAAAGCCGGCCAGCAGTTGGAGCAGGAGGGCCGCAGGATCGGCTTCCGTCTGGGGCTCGATCGCGCGCACCACGTCACCGGCCAGGCCGTGGAAGGCGTGTTCGTCCAAAGGTTGCGGCCAACCGTCTGCGACGACCGAAACGCGGTTAGTGACCAATCCTTGATGGGTAGGTTCGTGGACCGGTGTCCCATGCTTTGAGATCGGGCACGGGTGAAGGACGAGGTCCCCCGAGGACTCTCGATCGCACGCACGTCCCTGCTCATCGATCACGACCTCGCGCCGGCAGATCGGGCAGGAACCCCGACGCCCGTGTGCCTCGGGAATGAGGTCGGCTGGCCCGACAAAGGGCAGAGTTGTCATCCGAGCGCTCCGAAAGGCCGCGGCCTAAGCTCCCGATCGGTTCCCCGTGCCGCGAGCGCCGCGCGTACGTCGTCGACGCGCGACTCGCGCTCGCGGCGCGTTCTGGTCCCTTGCTAAAGGGGGGACCGTATTCGTTACTTCGCGCCATCTGTCGCTCCTTCACTCGGCGCATCACCGCCGTCAACGGAGGGCTCCTCAGGCGCGGACTGAGCTGCATCGAACAAGAGGCGCCAAAGGCGATCCCAGGCTTCCGTGCGCGCACCGCGAGACCAGGTCGATGACAGCTCTCGTGACTTTGGTGCTTGTCGTTTGGCCACGCGCCAAGTCTGTGGTGGCCAGCAAGAGTTCGCGCGACCGCCTAGCGAGGGTGCTAGGCGCTATCGAGACCGAGGAGTGACTCGGTCTGACGCACTGCCTTTCGCACCGCGTCCGGCGTAATGCCCAATGCCCCTGCGAGTTCGGCTTGCTCGAGGTCATCGAGCCTCACCGACGCCCAGATCCCGACATCGCGGGCGATCTGACGGTCTCGCTCAAGAGCCACGGGCCGGCTCGGGAACGAGGCAGCCAACGCATCCTCGATTGCGGCGTGGAACATCGTCGCTGCGATGCTGGCGCGCTCCCAGAACTTGTACCCGCGACGGGGTGCTTCTGCCTCGTGCAGTGCCCGAAGGTGCGGGCTAAACCTGTCCAGGATCTCCTCCCTGGCAGCCGGCTTTGACACCTGCTCGTAGAACGTCTCCTGAGGCAGCTCGTCTTCACCAACGAGGCGCTGGGCTCGAAGAATCTGTAAGGGTTCGGGTGGAAGCGCCTCGACGCGCACGAGAACGCCCGCCCAGATGGACTGTGACGCGACTCCCACGTTCTCCCAGTCTGAGTGTTGACGGGCACGCACCAGTTCGCTCACCCACGGTGCAAGCCACTCGAATCGCAGAAGGCCCTTGAGCTGCTCCGGACAACCGCTTGGATCGAGGACAGCCTCGGCTCTCAAGGTGTCAACCCACGCCCTGAAAGCCCTGCCGCGCCGCTCGTGAGCCGATTGGAAGTCGTCATCTGCGCTCGGAGGCTTACCGCCACCGAGCAGCGTCAGTTGCAGGGAGCTGATTGCTCGTCTTGCGAGCTCTTCTGTCGGAATCGCCGGTACTTCCGCAGTTCAGTGGGAGTTCAAGGACGAAACGGTATCCGTTTTTCAGTCCCACTGGACGAACATCGGCATCACGACGTGGACGAAGCGGTCGTCGCCGACTGGGCGGAGCACGCCGGGGCTCGAGGGGGAGCTGGTCTCGATGGCGACGCGGTCGGATTCCATCACCGCCAGCACTTCGCTGAGGTAGCGGCCATTGAAGGCGATGCGTGCCTCGTCGCCGTCGACCACCGCGTCGATCTCGCCCTCGTTGTCACCGACCTCGTCGGCGCGGGCGATGATCGAGAGGCGTCCGGGCCCGCCGTCACCCGGCGTCGCGATGATCCGCACGATGCCCGAGCCGTCGCGCGCGAAGATCGAAGCGATGCGCGTCTCGCGGACGAACTCGCCTACCGCCACCTCCGTGCGCGTCGTCGAGGATTCCGGGATCAACTGCTCGTAGTTGGGGAAGGTGCCCTGGATCAGCTGGGCGATCAGCTTCGCGTGGCCCAGATCGAACTGCACCTGCGTGCCCGCGGTGTTGAACGTGAGCTGCACGGCGCCGTCCTCGGCCTCCTGCAGCAGCCGCCCGAGTTCGGCGAGGGCGCGCGCGGGCACGGTCACCGCGCGATCGTTGGCGTCGGCCGCGACCTCCATGGTGTGCACGGAGAGTCGGAAGCCGTCGGCAGCGGCAAGGCGGAGCTGGCCATCGGCGATGCCGAAGTGAACCCCCGTCAGGATCGGTCGCGAGTCGTCTGTGGCGGCGGAGAACACGGTCTGGCTGATGCCGCTGCGCAGCCGGCTCGCCTCCAGCGGAATCGTGTCGACCCCGTCGACGGGCGGGATCGGCGGGAAGTCCTCGGCGTCCATGCCGCCGATCGAGGCGGTGTTGCGTGCACAGGAGAGACCGACCTGCCTCGAACGCTCCGCCAGGACCATCTCGATCGGCTCATGCGGCAGCGTGGCGACGAAGTCGGACAGGAGCCGCGAGGGCATCGTGATCGCGCCCGGCTCCTCGACGGTCGCGGGGATCTTGTAGGTGATGGCGATGGTCTCGGCGTCGGTCGCTGAGAGGGTGATCGAACCCTCTGCCGCCTCGAGGAGCACGTGCTGCGTGATCGGGAGCGTCGAACGGGCCGGAATCGCCCGCGCCACCGCGGAAAGCCCGCGATGGAGATCCTCTTGCTGACAGGACAGGCGCATATACCTGCTAATCCGATCACATCAGTGCTCAGTTCGGCCAGTATACGGGCGCGGCGTGATGGGCGCCAACGCGCAGACGGCACCATGCGGCGTCCGCTGACCGCCAGCCGATGCCTACGCCGGCGGCTCCGCGAGGAGGTCGAGCAGGTCGCCTAGCCGGTCGATGGTGATGTGCGGCTCCGGCAGCGCCTCCGGGTAGAACGGCTGGGCTCCGCGCCGGACCCACGCCGCCCCCAGCCCGGCGTTGGCCGCACCGTTGACATCGGCGATGGCGGAGTCGCCCACGTAGAGCACCTCGCCGGCCTCGCAGCCGAGGCGGTGGCAGAGCGCGAGGTAGACCGCACGGTTCGGCTTGTAGGCGCGCAGCGACTCGGAGCTCTGGATCACCGAGAAGCGCAACCGTCCCCGCGAGAGCGCACCCTGCAGGAAGTCCTCATCAGCATTGGACAGCAGCCCAAGCAGGTAGCCGCGCGACGCCAGCTCCTCGATGGTGTCGTGCGCGTCGGGGTACGGCTCCGCGTGCGAGAGCAGCTCGCGCAGCTGATTCGCGCCATGCTCCGGGTCGCCTGTGACGCCGCTCTGCTCGAAGGCCCACTCGAACTGGCGTCGCCAGATTTCCCACTGCGAATGCCAGTCCGGTAACGGACCGTTGAGGACGCTCGGACGGTCGGGGTGCTCGCGATTGACGCCCTCGTCGCCCCACACGCTCGCGCGGCTGTAGTACCCGTCCCACTGCAGGAAGAACGTGTCGCCATCGGTCTCGATGCGCTGTTCGGCGAGGATCGCGGCGATCGCGGTGCGGAAATGCGTGCGTTCGAAGTCGAACAGCGTGCCGTAGCCGTCGAACGCGATGGCCCGCACGCCGAAGGCTCGAACTCCGTCAGCCGCTCCGTCATGTCGCTACTCCCGAGCCTGATCGAGTCTAGGGACTTCCGGGTTGGGCTCCAGCGACGGCTACGCTGAGCGTGTTTCCATGCGTGCTGAGGACCGCGACATGCCGCGACTCGTCCTGATCTACGGGCCCGGCTCCGGTCTCGGCAAGACAACGATCGCGCGCGATCTGCAGCGACTCCTCTCGACCGAGACACGGACGGTGCGCCTCCTCCTCGAGGAGGACGTTGAGGAGACGACGGCGTTGGCGCCCTATGCGACCGCTGTTCGATCCGGGCATGGACGTGACCCGCAGCTCCTGCTCACCTGCATCGAGTCGCTCGTGACCGAGATCGCCGCGTCGGACGCGGTCTGGATCATCGACTCCGTGCTGCCGGGATTCGATTGGCTCGCCAGTGCCGGCTGCTCGGCCCGCGAGCTTGAGGCGTTCGCGAATGCTGTTGAGGTGCTGCTGGCCCCGCTCTCCCCGGTCACGATCCATGTGAGGGGCGATGTCCGCGCCGGCCTGGCGCGGGCTATGGCCGATCGAGGCGCCGGGTGGGCCCGCCGGCTCGCGGAGCGTCGCACCGGTGCAAGCGGTGTGGACGCGCTCGTCTCCTACTTCGAGGAACTTCAGGCGGTGACCGAGCGCTTGTTTGGGCGCTGGCGCGGCGAGGTCATCCACGTGAACACCACGTCCGAACGTGAGACGGAGACACTCGAAACGGTCAGGGGCCGCTTCGCACCTGATCGCTAGGTCTCGACCTCGTCTCGCATCCGTTGCGCCAGGCCTCGGCCCAGCTCTCCCGCATCGCCCAACGGTCCGGCGGCATCGCCGAACCAGAGCCGACCGTCCTGAGGCTGGCCGAGCATCGCGCGCAGCGCCAGCAGCTCGCCGTCGACGCTCGCGAACGCCCCGGTCGCGAAGCCATCGGCGGTCGCGTCAGCGAACGCGAGTTCCGCGATGAGCGCCGCATGTGCGTCTGGATCGTCGAGGACCCCGAGCCGCTCGTCGACATCGCCGGCATCGTCCCGCACGAGCAGCGACACCGCGCCCCGCCCCGAAGGTGGGAGGAACGCCATCTCGTCGAAGGTCTGGGACGCCTCGTCGCCCCGCTCGAGCCGCGCGAGGACGCCGCAGCCGAGGAGGCAACCGGCGACACGCTCGGAGTCGAGGGCGGCCAAAGCCTGCGCGGCCGACGTGATCTGGATGTCGAGATCGTCGCGGATCGCCCGCACGACCAGGCCAGCGCGATCATCGAGCACTGCCAGCCCGGCGCCCTCCGCGAGCGCGCCGAGCGTGGAGCCGTCCCGCGTAACCAGGCACTCGCGCGCATCATCGCGTGCGAGCACGGCTCCGCGACGCAACCCCTCGGGCGCGCGCACGCCATCGAGGATCAGCGCCGCCGCGACCGCTCCGTCAGCGAGAGCGCGCTGCGGATCCGTGACCTCGATCGGTTCGATCGCCGAGGCGTCGACGCCCTGACGGACCGCCGCGCGGTCGAGAGCTGCCTGCAGCGCCAGCGCCGAGGCGCGTGAACCGTCCGTGGCGACGGAGAGCGGCCGGCGCGGCGACCGCGTTAAGTCACGTCCTCGTACGAGGCCGAGAGGCCGAGGAGGACCCGGTCCGCGAGGCCAGCGATCTGCTCGCGTGCCAGCGCGGCGTCGTCAGACGACATCGCGCTGCGGTCCGCAAGCTGCTTCGCCGTCTCGTCGAGCGAGCGTCGGAAGAATGTGAACGCCTGCATCGCCTGCCCGAGCGGCATGCCGCGCGAGTGGAGCGCCTCGCCGTACTGCGAGCCGATCAGCTGCACCTCGTCCTCGAGCTGCGCGCGCTGGCCCCGGCCAGCGATGTAATCGCCGACGATCTCGACCACGCGGCGACCCAGCGGGCGCAGCGTCTCCCGCTCCGCCTCCTGGATCTGCTGATACCACTCGTCGTCCTGGTGCGTGTCCAATTGTCGCCGAATCCTCGACACCGCCGCGCGCTCGAGGCGGCGGTCGTGTGTCGCGGAGCGGCCCTCGATCATCGCGAACAGATCGCCCTCGGCGAAACGTCGGTGGCCACCGGGTGTGCGGAAGCAGCGGATCTCGCCCGAGTCGGCCCAGCGCCGCACGGTGGATTCGTTAACGCCGAGGATCTGGCAGGCGCGCGAGAGGTTGACCCATCTCGTCTCGCCCGCAGCCCTCGTCGCCTCCACATCGCCGGCGTCGGTGCCAATCGACTGGGTTGCCATTCATCACTGTCAATCACCGCGACCAGCAGCACAGGAGGTCGACAAGACCCCCGGCCCCGCTGGAACATGCCCACAAAATCTAGTCAAATCGCAACGATCGATGAGAGATTTACGAGGTACATCGCCGAAGTCTACGGGTTCGCGCAACTCTTCACAAGTCAGGCAACAACCACGGATTCGCTGCAATTCTTACGAATCTAGTCCACCACGTCAGGTATCGGCTCGTAAATGGCGAATGCTAGCCATCTCGATGACTAGATGGTCTAGGATCCTGTTAGTGACGGCGCTCACAAAGGCACGTCAGACACGCCGTCCCGCACAACCCCCGCCCGCCCTTGCCGCCCATCACTGCAGACCTCGACGGACTGCGCGATCGCCGAAGCGGTCGCGCACGGCGTCCAGGGTGTGGTCGAGCTGCTCCGCTTCGAGCGTCGAGGTGGCGGCGGTTTCGAGTTCGAGCTGGAGCACGTTCTCCACCAGGTTCGTGACGCCGAGGCCGACAAGCCGCACCGGCCGGCGGCCGGCCGCGTTGAGGACGGCGTCGAGCATGGCGAGGCCGGCGTCGCGGATGGCGGTGGTGGACTGCACCGGCCGGTCGAGCGTGGTGCTGCGGGTGACGGTGGTGAAGTCGTTCCAGCGCAACTTCAGCGTGACCGTGCGCGCGCGGCGCTCGGCGTGGCGCAGGCTGCGTCCGACGCGCTCGGCGTGCCGTGCCAGGACGCGCGCCAGCTCGTCGCGATCCTCGAGGTCCTCGCCGAAGGTGACCTCGTGTGACATCGAGCGATTCGGCCGGCGGCCAGCGCGGACCGGCGTGGGGTCGCGCCCCTGCGCGCGGTCGGCCAGCATCTCCCCCGCCCGACCGAAGCGTTCGTGTAGCCAACCAGGGTCGAGCTCGGCGATCTGGCCGATCGTCTGGACCCCGATCGCGTGCAGCGCCTCGCCGAGCTTCGGCCCGACCATGGGCAGCTCCCGGATCGGCAGCGGCGCCAGGAACGCAGCATCGTCGCCGATCGGCACTTCGATCAGGCCGTCGGGCTTGGCACGGTCGGAGCCGACCTTGGCCACCACGCGCGCCCCGGCGATGCAGACCGACACGGCGACGCTCAGCTCGTCGCGGACGCGGCGGCGGACGATCCGCGCCGCCTCGACGGAGCCCTCGGGGCCATCGCCGAGGCCGGTCAGGTCGGCATACGCCTCGTCAATGCTGGTCTGTTCGACCATCGGAGCCGTGTCCTCCAGGATCGCGCGGAACGCCTTCGACACCTCGCCGTAGCGACCGAAATCGCTGCTGACGACGATCGCCTGCGGACAGGCGCGCAGCGCTTGCGACATGGGCTGCGCAGAGTGGCAGTCGAACTCGCGTGCCTCGTACGAGGCGGCAGCGACGACGCCGCGTGGCGGTTGGCCGCCGACGAGCACCGGCTTGCCGATCAGCGACGGGTCGCGCGCGCGTTCGACGGAGACGTAGAACGTGTCGAGGTCGAAGTGCGCGATGCGTCGAGGGCGTTGCGGCCCGAGACGTTTCCGGACGCCGTCGGCGGCCCGTGGCTGGCTGCGCTGTCGGTCCGGCATCGGTCGCCCCCGCCGCTTGCCGTAGCGGCCACCTCAAGTTAGAACGCACGTTCTGACGCGTCAACGTGGCGCGCCACGCCCTCCCCTGCGTTAACGTGTCACGCGGCTGCGGACGGGAACAACGTACCGCGGGACCTCCTCGACACCAGAGCGCCCGCTGGGCCTGGACGGATCGAACGATGACGCTGCACGACCGCGTCGCACTACGCCTCACGCCGGACGCGAGCACGGCTGCCCGCACCACCGTTGATACCGCGGTGATCCTCGCCGCGGGCGCAGGCTCGCGACTGCGCCTCGACGGTCGCGCTGCACCGAAGCCGCTCTACTCGCTGTTCGGCCGGACGCTGATCGAGCGCGCGATCCTGCGGTCGCACGCGGCGGGCGTGTCCCGCTTCGTCGTGATCGTCGGGCACCAGGCGGAGCTGATCCGCCCCGTGCTCTTCGATCTGGCCGGCCGCATCGACGTGAAGATCGAGGTCGTCTACAACCCGCGCTGGCGCGAGGGCAACGGGCTCTCCGCCCTGGCCGCGGCGCCCTACCTGGCGGCCGACCAGCCGTTTTTCCTGATGATGTGTGACCACGTGTTCTCGCACAGCTTCCTCGACCGGCTGGTCGAGGAGGACGTGGGCCACGCCTGCGCGGTGGTGGTCGACCGGGACGTCGCGGCGGTCAACGACCTCGACGAGGCAACGAAGGTCGCGATCGAGGGCTCGGGCGTGACACGCATCGGCAAGGGCATCGTTCCCTTCGACGGCGTGGACACCGGCGTCTTCCTCTGCCGCCCGCCGCTCTTCGAGGCGCTGCGCGAAGCGCAGGCCGCGGGCGAGGACACGCTCAGCGCGGGCATGCAGCGCCTCGCAGAGCGCGGCCAGGTCTGTTGCGTGTGCTCGGAGGGCCGTTTTTGGCAGGACATCGACACGCCCGAGGATCTGGCGCGGGCTCAGGCGGGCCTGGCGCGCCACCCGGTGTTCGAGACCGACCGCTATGCCGACCTCGCCGGGGGCTAGCGTCGAGACTAGTCCGTGCCCTGCGCCCGTGAGGGCTCGTCGAGCGACTCTGCATCCGCCTCGGTCGGCTCTTCCACCGCCTCTGGAGCGTCCTGATCCGTGGCGAGGTCCTCGGGCAGCGTGCCGCCGTTGCTCGGCGTCTCGCCGTCAGTCTCCTCGACGGTGACCTTACGGTCCGAGATCAGGTGGAGGCCGGTGATCTCATCCTCGGTGACGGCCTCGACCGCCTCTTCCGCGGTGGCGCCCCGGTTCATGCGGCGCGCGACAGCGACGCCGGCGAGCGCGATCAGCGACCCGGAGATGGCTGCGCCACCGGCGATGTACTTGTGACGCGTGACGAGGTCGGGGAAGCGGTTGAGCACCTTGAAGGCCAGGCTGACCGCGTTGTTTCCGAGGTCATCGATGCGCTCGCCCCCGCTGGGGGTGCGGTCGCCGCCGGGCAGGCCGGGCAGCCAGCTCATGCCGTCGCCTCGGCTCCCGCCGGCAGCCGGGCGTACAGGTTGGCCACTTCGAGCGCGGCCAGCATCGCCTCGCGCCCCTTGTTGCCGACGACGCCACCGGCGCGCGCGCGTGCCTGCTCGACGTTGTCGGAGGTGATGACGCCGAAGGTGACCGGCACGCCGGTCTCGAGCGCGACGGCCATGACCCCCCGAGCCGCCTCGCCGGCGACGAAGTTGAAGTGTGGCGTCTCGCCGCGGATCACGGCGCCGACGCACGCGATGGCGTCGTAGTCGCCGGAGAGCGCGAGGTGCTTCGCGGCCATCGGCAGCTCGAACGCGCCGGGCACCCATACGACATCGATACGATCCGCGAGCACGCCCGACTCGACGGCGGTGTCAACCGCACCGTCACGAAGGCGCTCGGTGATCAGCTCGTTGAAGCGCGACACGACGACAGCGACGCGGAGTCCGCCGCCGTTCGGTGCGCCCTCGATCACAGGCATCGCATCACCCCCGTCCCGCGCTCCGATCTTACATGCCGAGAGCGCGCAACGGTCCGACGCCGGGATCTTCTGTTCGGGGAGAGTCCCCCTGGCGTCCGCAACGCCAATCGGCGGGCTCTCACGCAATCTATTCCTATTGGTCGTAGTCCCACTGCGACTTGTAGACGCGGTCGCTCGTGCTATCGGTCGCCTCGACCGTCTGGGCGTTCACGTGGTTCGGCCAGTCGGTTGTATTCTTGACGAACACTGAGTTGTTGACCGTCTGCATGTGGAGGTGAGGCGCTGAGAACGGGCACCCCGCCCCCTCGGTCTGCACGACGTCGGCTACGTCGTAGGTCTGCCAGTTGCCGGTGTCCTTCCCCTGGAGCGTGAAGTTCGAGCCGTCCTTCGTCTGATGGGTATAGCGAACGGCGCCTCGATCAGCACCCTCGTTGTCTTCGATGGAAACCTTCACGCGTCTGCACGCGTTGTTGTCCGTCACGATCGTCGCATCAGCCACGTCGAGGACCGTTCCGGTATCGGAGCGGAAGGTCCAGGAGCGCCACTCCGAGTCCTTCGGGTAGTAGTTCCTGAAGCCGATCCCGTGCCCAGAGGTGGGGGTCGCCCCACAGGAACCGTGGAACCCACAGGTGAGGTAGTCGTACTGCCCACCAGGCATCAGGTCGACATCGTAGTAGACGGTGATGGCCTGGGCTTGCGGAACCGCCAGCCCAAGAGCCCCGCCGAGGAGCGCGGCCGCGAGGGCGATGAAGAGATAAACGCGTGTCATCGAGCACCCCCGAGACTGCCGGCGATTCGAAGGAGCTCGTCTTGCGTGATGCCCTTGGCTCTCACAATGGTGAGGCCCCAGGGCTCGTTCACGACTACGGCCGACTGTCCGTATCCGTCGCTGCTGAGCGGCGGTGACAGCGCTGCGGACGAATCCCCGACGGTTGTCTCGACGATCCGCCCGGTCGGATAATCGAGACCAAACTGCCGCTCACCGACAAAGCGGAATACCGAGAAATCGCCGCCGAAGCGGCCGTCCCATTCACGCCCACCAGGAACGTAGTACGTGACCTCGATCCACACCGGCGTCCCGGCGCAGGTCATCCCTTCGACCGAGAAGTCGACCAAGGTTCCGTTGGGCAGATAGGCCGGCCGGGGATCGAGGAAGGAGCCGTACATCGACTCGGGGTCGCCCCAGTCACGGTCGTCGCTGTCGCAGGCCGCGAGCGAGATAGGGAGCTCGCCGTCCCCGAGGAGGACCCCCCGCGACGGTGCGCTCTGCTCGGGACGCCGCCTCCCACTCAGCAGCTATGTCGCGATACCAGAAGTCGCCGCGCCCGCTCGCAGCGGGCTCGTCGGCCTCAACGGAACCGCCTTCCCGCTCTTCTCTGACGAGTACGAACGAACCAATCCCGACCAGCACGAAGATCAGCACCGCCCCAGTGATGAGCTGCCAGGACGTCTTAAGCCTTGTCACTGCTGTCCACCTTGCCTTGAGCCCAAGGCGACGCTACTCCCAACGCCGCGCGGGATGCCCGGCTAGTCGCTGACTACCGGATATCCGTTACTGAGTCCACAAGAAGCGCGACTCCGCCAACGATCAGAGGGGTCATGCGAATCGACATCAAGCACTCCTTCCAGTGAGCGCCCTTGCCCCGACGTTCAACTATTCTGGTTCTTCACGCGCGATGCAGCGTAGCGCAGTCTTGCACCCTTCTCGGTAGTAGATCTGTAGCCTTAGATGGAACGCATCTCGAGTCTACCGAGAGCGGATTAGCGCGCCGCGGATGTCACTTGAGTGACTCGGAGCGCTAGTGACGGAGGGCGTTCTGTGGACGCGCAGGAGGCTCTAAGTGGCGCTCGGTCTCGTGCAGCGAGATGTACTCCTCGGCTGCGCAGCCAGCACCGTAAGCGTCGTCAACGTCATCCCGGAGGGACGCTTCCAATTCGACTACCGCGTCGACAGAGGACTACGGTCCGACGCCGGGCATTTCTTGTTCGAGGAGGTGGCCCATGCGGTCTCGCTTGGCGGCGAGGTAGCGGATGTTGTGCTTGTTCGCTTCCATCTCGAGCGGCACGCGTTCGACGACGTGCAGGTCGTAGCCGTCGAGGCCCGCGCCGCGTAGCCGCCCCATGCCCTCGAGCTCTCGGATCTTGAGCGGGTTGTTCGTGAGCAGGCGCATCTGGCGGATGCCGAGGTCGACGAGGATCTGCGCGCCGATCCCGTACTCGCGGTTCTCGGCGGGCAGGCCCAGGACCTCATTGGCCTCGACGGTGTCGAGGCCCTCGTCGTCCTGCAGGCGGTAGGCGCGGAGCTTGTTGTGCAGGCCGATGCCGCGGCCCTCCTGGTCCATGTAGACGATGGCGCCGCGGCCCTCTTGCGCGATCATCTCCATCGCGCCCTCGAGCTGCTCGCCGCAGTCGCAGCGTCGCGAGCCAAAGACGTCGCCCGTGACGCACTGGTCGTGCATGCGCACGAGGGTGGGCTCGTCAGTCGTGAGGTCGCCCATGACGAGCGCGACGTGTTCCTTCTGGTCGATCAGCGTGCGGTAGCCGATCACCGAGAAGTCGCCGTAACGCGTCGGCAACGAGGTCTCCTCGACACGCTCGACCAGTCGCTCGTGGTTCATGCGGTAGCGGATCATCTCCGCGACGGTGACGATCTTCATGTCGTGGCGCGCGGCGAAGCGGCGCAGGTCCGGCATGCGCGCCATGGTGCCGTCCGCCTTCATGATCTCGCAGATCACTGCGACCGGTTCCACGCCGGCCAGGCGACAGAGGTCGACCGAAGCCTCGGTCTGGCCCGCGCGCACGAGCACGCCACCATCCTTCGCTCGGAGCGGGAAGATGTGCCCGGGACGGGTGAGGTCGTTCGGTCGGGCGCGGCGGTCGGCGAGCACCTCGACGGTGCGGGCGCGGTCGGCGGCGGAGATGCCGGTGGTGACGCCCTCGGCGGCTTCGACGCTGACGGTGAACGCCGTGCCGAGCGGCGCGGTGTTACGACGTGTCATGGGCGGGAGGTCGAGGTCGTCGGCGCGCTGCTCCAGCATGGGGACGCAGATCAGGCCACGCGCGTGGGTGGCCATGAAGTTGATGATCTCCGGCGTGCAGAACTCCGCGGGGACCGCGATGTCGCCTTCGTTCTCGCGATCCTCGTCGTCGACGATGATCACCGGGCGGCCAGCCGCGAACTCAGCAATCGCCGTGTCGACATCGACGACGTGCTTGCTGCGCCCGCCCTTGCTCTTTCCGCTGTTCTGCTTCGCCATATGGCTTCCTCCTGCGGTGTCGACGCCTCTACGAGGTCGCCGCGCGCGCTTCGAGTAGCTGGTCCACGTACCGAGCAAAGATGTCGGTCTCGAGATTGATCGCCTGTCCTGGCTCACGCCGCGTCAGGTTCGTGTGCTCCTGGGTGTACTGCACGAGCGAGACGGAGAACGACTCGTCGTCCCGGGCCATCACGGTAAGCGACACACCGTCTACGCAAACGGGGCCCTTCACCACGATGAACCGCAGGTACTCCGGGTCGACCCGGTAACGGGCGATGATCGATTCGCCCTCCGGCGTCAGCGAGTCGAGCGTGCAGGTCGTCTCGACGACGCCTCGGACGATGTGCCCGGAGAGTCGCGTGGCGCCGGTGACGGAGCGTTCGAGGTTGACGGTGTCGCCGGTGGCGAGCTCGCCGAGGTTGCTGCGGTGCAAGGTCTCGTTCATCACGTCGAAGCCGACCGCGTCGTCTTCGATGGTGCGCACGGTGAGGTCAACACCGTTGACCGCGATCGAGTCGCCGAGGTTGGCGTCGTCGAGGATGACGTGGCACGCGATCACGAGGTCGCCGCCCTCGCGGCGACGAACCTCGCCCAGCTCCTCGATGATGCCGGTGAACATTGCTCGGCTACCCCCGGCGTGCTCCTCGACCAACCGACCTCGACCGACCGTCCTCTGCAGACTATCCGTCCGTCGCGCCCTCGTCTGGCCAGATCGGGACACCCGTGATCAGAGTGTCCTCCCCGAGCCGCTCCACTGCGAGTTCGCTCAGCCGCGGCGCCTGCGCCATGCGCTCCACGCCCCGCCCTGCGATCGCCGAGGGCGCCTCTGTGGCGCCGATGACAACCGGGGCTATTACAGCATAGACGCGGTCGACGAGCCGCTGGTCGAAGAGCGAGCCGAGCAGGACCCCGCCGCCCTCGAACAGCACATTCAGCATGCCTCGATCGCCGAGGAACACCACCAGCGAGCGCAAATCCACGTGGTCGACGCCGTCAGCGCCGGGAGCGCTTGCCACCTCGATGATATCCGCGCCTGCCTCTCGCATGCGCGCGCGCCAGCCCTCGTCCGAGCCTTCGATCGTGGCGATCAGCGTCGGGGCGTCGCCGCCGAGGATGCGCGCGGATGCGGGCGTGCGTCCGCGCGAGTCGACGACGATGCGCGTCGGCTGGTGCGCGTCCTCGGTCGGGCCGGACTCGGAGGCACGGCCGGGGCGGGCGGTCAGCTCGGGGTCGTCGACGACGACTGTTGAGGAGCCGACGACGATGCCGTCGAGGTGCGGGCGCCAGGAGTGCACCCACTCGAGCGTCTCTGGGCCGGAGACCCAGCGCGAGTCGCCAGAGGCGGCCGCGATACGCCCGTCGATCGAGGCGGCGTACTTCACGAGCACACGCGGGCGACCGGTGGTGGCGTGCTGCAGGAAGCCGGCCAGCTGCCCGGTCGCTGCCTCGGCGCCATCGCCGACCTCGGCGGTGATACCGGCCGCCTCGAGGACGCTCGCGCCGCCAGCGGCCTGCTGGTCTGGGTCGGTGATCGAGTACTGGACCGCGGTGACGCCGGCCTCGATCAACGCGCCGGTGCAGGGCGGTGTCCTGCCCTGGTGAGCGCATGGTTCGAGGGTGCAGTAGACGGTCGCACCGCGCGCGGCCTCGCCGGCGTCACGGAGGGCGACGACCTCGGCGTGCTCCTCGCCGGCGGGGCGGGTGTGTCCGCGGCCGACGATCTGGCCGTTGTTCACGACGACGGCGCCGACGGGCGGGTTGGGCGACGACCAGCCGCGAGCCTGCTCAGCTTCCTCGATCGCCGCGCGCATCCACTCGCTGGGCGGGCGGGCGTTGGGTTCGGGAGTGCTCGTCACGCGGCCACCGCGGGCTAGTCCTCAGCGGGGTCGCCCTGCCCCTGAGGGTCCGGCTCCTCTGACCCCGGCTCCTGGAAGTCGCGGTGGATACGGCTCGCCGCGGGCTTGGTCTGGCCCTGGTAGCGCGACTTCAGGTCGGGGTGCCCGTAGGGGCGCGCGGCCCGCGAGGAGAGCGCCTGGAAGGAGAGCTGGCCGATCTTCATGCCGTAGTAGAGCTTGATCGGCAACGTGGCCACGTTGGAGAGTTCGAGCGTGAGCTGGCCGTCCCAGCCGGGGTCGACGTAGCCCGCGGTCGCGTGCACGAGCAATCCGAGGCGCCCGAGGGAACTCTTGCCCTCGACGCGCGCGACGAGGTCGTCGGCGAGCTTCACTCGCTCGATGGTCGAGCCAAGGACGAACTCGCCGGTGTGCAATACGAACGGCTCGTCGTCGTCGATCGTCACGGCGACCGTCAGGTCGTCCATCGACTCGCGCGGGTCAATCACCGTCGCGCGGTGGTTGCGGAAGACGCGGAAGAAGCGGTCGAGGCGGATGTCGAGCGAGGCCGGCTGCACGGCGTTTTCGCCGACCGGATCAACGACCAGCCGGCCGGTGGCCAGGGCCTCGGTGATGTCTCGGTCGCTCAGAACCACTGCTGGCACCCCAACTCAGCGGGGAGGGTTTCGGGGAGAAACCAGGGCTCCCCGGCTGCGCCAGTGGGAGCTCCGCGCCACGCCTCGTGACGTGTCCAGAGCGTACCACCTGCGCCGCCGAGGAGCCCTCGGAGGTCGCGAGCTGTGAGGGGGTTACTCCAGCTCGAAGATGACGGAGACCGTCACGTTGATGTCCTGCTCGCCGGGGGCGATGGCGGTGTCGAAGCCGCCGCCATCCTGGAGCGCTGCCGCCTCGGTGCGGAACAACTGGACGGGCGGGAAGAAGCCGCCGGACTCGGTGATGGTGAGCGGTCGTCCGACCGAGACACCGGCCGCCGTGGCCAGCGTTTCGGCGCGGTTGCGCGCGTCGGCCACGGCCGCGACGCGCGCCTCATCCATCGCCGACTCCGGGTCGTCGACCGAGAACGAGATGCTGCTGACGCGGATGGAGTCGCCACCGGCGCGGATCGCGTCGTCGAGGATCTCCCCAGCGTCATCGATCTCGCGAACGGTGATCGAGACCTGGTTGTTGACGGTGAACCCGATCAGCCGGCGCTGCTCGGAGCGGAAGTCGTACTGCGGGAAGATGTTGAAGCTGGTCGTGCGGATGTCGTCATCGTCGATGTCGTGCTCCGACAGCGACTCGCGCACGCGGTCCATCGCCTCCGCCGCCTCGTCGCGGGCGTCGCCGACGGTGTCCGAGGTGACCTCGACACCGAGCTGCAGGATCGCGATATCCGGCATGACGGTGACGGTGCCAGTGCCGCTGACACTGATGCCGCCCACGAGGTCGCCGCTGGGCGCCACGGTCACTTCGGTCTTCGGCTGGCAGCCAATCGCGACCAGCGCGACCAGTCCGAGCCCACCGAGGACCAGCGCTCGCCGGCCAGGGATGTTCCAGAATCGTTTCATCGTCTCGCTCCACATCTGCCGGGCTCGTGTGCGCCTCGGCGGTCGTTCGATTGTTCGGTCGTCCGCCTCAGGCGGTGCGGCGGGTCTGTGCCCAGCGCAGCGCGGCGAGCGCCGTGAGCAGCGCAGTCAGGACGGCGAAGGCAGGCACGAAGTCGGTCCCGTCGTCGCCTCCGAGGTCAGACGCTGCGATGGCCTCCTCGGTTCCCGCCTCGGGCGCGACGGCCGCGGTGTCGGCGGTATCGCCGCCCGCAGGCTGGGGCTCGATGGTGGTCGCGTCGCCAAGATTGGCCGCGCCGCCCGTCGACGGCGGTGTGCCCGGGCCCGTCTCCGCGGGAGGTGGCGGCGTCTTCGTCGAACCGTCGTCGTTATCGCTGGTCGTGGTGTCGGCCGGCGCCACATCACGCGGCGGAGCGTCAGCGGTGGAAGCGTCAGCGGGCGGAGCCGGCGTGATCGTCGCTGGCTGCGGGGGCGCGAGCTCGCCGGTGTCGCTGCCGCTGCTCGCGCCGCTGGAGCCGCTCGCGGCGCTCGGGGTCGCGTCAGAACGCAGCCCCTCGGTCGGCGGGGGCGAGGAGCCCTCGCCGGCACCGCTCTCTTCGCCACCGTCCGAGGGCGCAGCCTCAGGCGCCGCTGCGCCGCCGCCTGCGGCGGCCGCGCCAGCATCGGTGTCATCGTTACCGGCGGAGAACTGCAGCGAAGTCTCTCCGATGCGCGACTGCTCGACGGGGATGGCGTCGCCGAGGCTATCGCCACCGCCCGGGTTCACGATCACCACGACCAGCAGCAGCGCCGACAGAGCGGCGCCAAGCTGCAGGCCGAGGTCGAGGATGCGCGGGCGTCCGGAGGGGGCGGGTGCGGGTGCGGCCTCGAGGGTAAAGGGGCGCGGCGCGCGCACCGGCTCCAGAGAGGCGAGTGCGCCCGTGACGGCGCGCATGCCCGCAAGCTCGTCGCGCAGAGTGTCGTCGGTCGACAGCTCCGCCTCGACGGCGGCGCGGTCCTCCGCGGTGAGGTCATCGTCGAGGTAGGCGGACAGGCGCTCGTCGCGGGCCTGTGCGGCGCGCGAGGAGCCTCGAGCAGCGCTCCCGTCTCGACTTCCGAATGGCCACCAGCGCATCAGTATTCCCCGCTTAGTTGCTGTCTAATCATTGAGACGTTCAATCAGGCCATCTAGTTCCCCGGATGCACGGAGAATGTCCCTCAGACGCCCTCGGGCGCGGCTCAGGCGCGATTTCACTGTTCCGAGGGCCAATCCCGTCGCGTCGGCGATTTCCTGGTAGGCCAGGCCCTCGACATCGGAGAGGATCACGATCGTGCGCCATTCGTCGGGCAGCTCGAGCAACGCGTCCTGCAGCACGCGCCGCACATCACCGCGTTCGGCGGCCTCCCCGGGCGTCTCGCCAGCGTCGACCGGGTCGAGGTCGGCGCGGTCCGGATCGTCGCGCGCGGCATCCAGCGAGGTCTGCGGGCGCCGTCCTCGACGTCGCAGCTCGTCGCGGCACAGGTTCGCGGCGATCGTCAGCAGCCACGAGTCGAACTTGCCACCGCGGAACGTTTCGAGGCGGCGATAGGCGCGGATGAAGGTCTCCTGCGAGACATCCTCGGCGGCCTCAGGTGAGCCCAGCATGCGTACCGAGAGGCCGTACACGCGGTCCTGGAAGCGCAGCACGATGCGGTTGAAGGACGGCAGATCACCGGCGCGCGCGCCCTCGATCAGCTGGTCGAGCGCATCTTGATCGGAGCCGCCCACGCGCGGTGGTGACCCACTGTCGCCTGCCGAGGGCCCGGAAGCGGCGGCTCCGGTGGTTCCGGTCATGCGTCCTCGCCCGCCCGCCGGGCCGAGGTTACCATGCGCCCCGCTGCGGGCCGAAGGCCCGAGACGGGGGCGTCGATGCCGATCGTCGGCGGTCGGGAGCTGCTGCAGGGCGCCACGCGTGGCAACTATGCGGTGCCCGGATTCAACGTCTCCAACGTCGAGATGGCGCTCGGCGTGCTCGATGCCGCCGAGGCGTCGCGCGCACCGATCTTCCTCCAGTTCAACCCGAGCAACATCGAGCACATCGGTGGGGTGGACCTGGCCGCGGCACTGGGGCGGCGGCTGGCCGAACGCGCCGATGTGCCGGTGGCGGTGCACCTCGATCACGGCCCTGACCTCACGCTGCTGCGTGAGGCGCTGCGACACGGCTTCACCTCGCTCATGTTCGACGGCTCGACTGCGCCGCTGGAGCGCAACCTGCGCGAGACGCAGGCTGCGGCCGCGCTGGCCCTGGCGGCAGGTGTAGCGATCGAGGCGGAGCTCGGCCACGTCGGGGGACGTGAGCCGGGCGTCGTGACCTCCGAGGCGGTGCTGACTGAGCCCGAGACGGCACAGCGCTTCGTCGAGGAGACGCGCGTCAATTCGCTCGCCGTCTCCGTGGGCACGGCGCATGGCCTGGCGGGGGCGGTGCGCTTCGACCTCGTGCGCGAGCTGCGCGCGGCGACGCGCGATCTGCCGCTGGTGCTACACGGCGGCTCGGGGGTCAGCCGGCGCGACCTCGGCGAGGCGGTTGCGGCCGGCATCCGCAAGGTCAACATCAGCAGCGAACTCCACCGTGCCTTCGCGAGCGCCCTCGGCGAGGCGAACCTCGATGGCGATCCGCGGGCCGCACTACGGCAGGCGCGTGAGGCCGTGGCGACGGTGGCGGCCGACCGCATCGAGCTGCTCGGCGCACGAGGGCGCGCCTAACCTCGGAAGCCTCGCCCCGCCTCGAGCGTTGCCTCGCTGAACGTCCGGGCGTGCTGGGTATACTGAATCAATGGTCCAGGAGCCCGATCCCTCACCCCAGCCCACGAACCTGACGCCACCGATTGCGTCGTTCACCGGCGTCGCGCTGCCGGTGATCAACACGCACGAGGGCCTCGCGGAACTCGATCCGTGGCAGGCGTCGCCGCCCGCGCAGCGCTCAAGCGGCGGGCCGCTTGGCCTCCCCGCGGTCTCGGAAACGCTGGAGGTAATCGCGCTGGCGATCCTGATGTTCCTCGCGGTCCGCGCGATCGGCCAGAACTTCGTCGTCGACGGCTCCTCGATGTTCCCGTCGTTCGAGGACGGGCAACTGCTGATCGTGAACCGGATGGCCTACCGCACGTTCGACGTCTCGTGGCTGCCCGGCGTGGACGAGGAGGCGTGGCGGCCCTTCGGCGAACCACAGCCGGGCGATGTGGTCGTCTTCAACTTCAGCAACGACCCGACCGGCCCTCGCGACTTCATCAAGCGCATCATCGCCGTGCCCGGCCAGACCATCGAGGTCAAACGCGGGGGTCCGGTGTTGATCGATGGCGTAGCGGTCGACGAGCCCTACATCGCCGAGGCGCCGCGCTACGAGGTGGCGCCGACACTGATCCTGCCGGGGATGGTGTGGGTGATGGGCGACAACCGGAACAACTCGTTCGACTCGCACTCCTGGGGCATGCTCGAGCAATCCAAGATCATCGGTCGGGCCGACATCGTGTACTGGCCTCCGGGCGACTTTGGTACCGTCGACCACCACGACCCCGAGCCGTTAGCCGAGGGGCTGACCCTATCGCCATCGACCCCGAACTGAACGAGGTCCTCCGCCAGGCGGGGGCGATGCTGGAGGGTCATTTCCAGCTCGTCTCGGGCCGTCACTCCGATCGTTACCTCGAGAAGTTCAACCTCCTGCAGTGGCCACAGCACACCGAGGCCGTCTGCAAGAAGATCGCCGACGCTGCGCGCGACCTCGATGTGCAGACCGTCGCCGGGCCAACCACCGGGGGCATGCTGCTGGCCTACGAGGTGGGGCGGCAGCTGGGCGTGCGCGGCATCTTCGCCGAGAACGACGAGGCCGGCGGTCGCTCGTTCCAGCGTGACTTCCACCTCGAACCGGGCGAGCGCGTGCTGGTCGTCGACGACGTGATGACCTCGGGCGGCTCGCTGCGCGACACGGTCGCGGCGGTGCTCGAGGCCGGGGGCGAGGTGGTCGGCGTCGCCGTGGTCGTGGACCGCACGCGCGGCCAGACCGACTTTGGCGTGCCGTTCATCTCCGCGACCGAGGTCGAGATGGAATCGTGGGAGGCCGCCGACTGCCAGCTCTGCCGCGACGGCGTCCCGCTCAAGATCACCTAGCTCTCACACATGAGCGACCAGAACGAGGCGAAGCGACCGGTGAACCCTCGGCTGCTCGCGCCGCGCCTGCTCCTCGATGCGCTGGACGCGCCCGTGCTGCGCGATGTCGTGCGACGGCCGATCGAGACGCCGTTCCTGCTCGGCGGCGACGCCGGCGCGCGCATCATGTACGAGGGCCCGCCACCCTTCGAGCACGTCTTCGAGTACCTCGACGGCGCGGCTCAGGGCTGGTCCCACGATGATCCGGCGGGCCCCTACGAGGCCCAGCTCGCCGCTCGCCCCGACCACGACCTCACCGCCTACCTCGACGCACTCTACGAGCTGTGCGCGCAGTGGAACCTCCTCCGCCGCCCCCACGGCGCATTCATCGCGTACGCCCACATCCACACCGCCGCCGCCCGCGGCGACGCGGCGTCCGGCCGCACCGCCCTCGACGCACTCTACGAGCTGTGCGCGCAGTGGAACCTCCTCCGCCGCCCCCACGGCGCATTCATCGCGTACGCCCACATCCACACCGCCGCCGCCCGCGGCGACGCGGCGTCCGGCCGCACCGCCCTCGACGCTCTCGCCGACACCTCGACCGCCACGCCCGAGGAGCGCGCGACAGCGGAACGCGAGGCGGGGGAGCGGGTGGCGTCCTGACGACCGTTCGCGTCTAGACTGTCCGCGGCGCGGGCGGTGCGACGAGGGGGGTTGGTGTGAGCGAGGCGGGCGAGCGAGGGTTTGGCGAGGCGCTGTTCGCGGAGCTGGCGTCCTGCGGTGGGTATGCCTCGGCGGGGGCGCCGGAAAGCGGGCGCAAGACGTTCCCGTTGCCGGGCGACCCGAGGGTGTATGGCCGCGACCGGCCGATGCGCATCGAGCACCTGCGGCTCGACCTGACGTTCGACCTGCGGCGGCATCGCGTCCACGGCGTAGCGACTACGACCTTCCGACCGAGGCAAGACGGACTGCGCGAGGCTGTCTTCGACGCCATCGAGCTGGATGTCGAGTCGGTCGAGGAGCAACTCGAGGATGGCGAGGCCCGGCCGCTGGCGTTCACCGTGGGCGACGGCGAGCTGCGGATCGACCTCGGACGGCGGCGGCGAGCGTCACGGTCGATCACCACCGTGGTGGGCTACGAGGCGACCCCGCGGCGCGGGCTGTACTTCAACGAGCCGGACGAGGACTACCCGGAGCGCCCGCAGCAGATCTGGACGCAGGCGCAGGCTGAAGACGCGGCCTACTTCTTCCCCACCTTCGATTTCCCCGGTGAGCGGTTCACGAGCGAGGTGCACGCGGAGGTGCCCCTGGGCTGGTACGCGCTGTCGAACGGGCGACTCAAGGAGCGGCGCAACGACGGCCGCCGCCGACGCTCCGTCTTCCTCTGGGTGCAGGACCGACCGCACCCGGCCTACCTGGTGACGTTCGCCGCCGGCGACTTCGACGAGGTGGAGACCGAGGCGGAGGCCTCGGGTGTGCCGGTGCAGTACTACGCCCAGCGCGGCCGAGGCGAAGACGCCGTGCGCGCCTTCGGGCGAACGCCGGGGGTGGTCGACTTCTTCTCGGAGGCCATCGGCGTGCCTTACCCGTGGGACAAGTACGCCACGGTGGCCGTCGCCGACTTCATCTTCGGCGGCATGGAGAACACCTCGGCGACCACGATGACCGACACGGTGCTGCACGACGAGCGTGCGCACCCGGACATCGTCGAGGGCTGTGACTCGTTGACGGCGCACGAGTTGGCGCACCAGTGGTTCGGTGACCTGCTGACCTGCCGCGAGTGGTCGCACGGCTGGCTCAACGAGAGCTTCGCGACCTACTTCGACAAGCTGTTCGTCGAGCACGCCCACGGCTGGGACAAGTTCCGCTACGAGGTGATGCGCAACGGGGCGCTCTACTTCCAGGAAGACACCAGCAGCTACCGGCGACCGCTGGTGGAGCAGACCTATACGGAGCCGCTGGAGATCTTCGACCGTCATCTCTACGAGAAGGGCGGGGTCGTCCTCGACATGCTCCGCTATGAGCTGGGCGACGCCGCGTGGTGGGCGGCGATCAACCACTACGTCACGCAGCACGCCGATGGCGACGTGCTGACGCACGACCTGCAGCGCGCGATCGAGCAGGCGACCGGCCGCAACGTCGACTGGTTCTTCGACCAGTGGGTGTGGAAGGGTGGGCACCCCGAGTTCAAGGCGGAATATTCCTGGAACGGCGACGCCCGCCAGGCGACGGTGAAGCTGACGCAGACGCAGCAGCCCGACGAGCAGCTCACCTCGGTCTACCGCACGAAACTGGAGCTGGGCTTCCAGGTGCGCGACCGCTTCGTGCGTCGCACCGTCGAGGTCTCGGAGGCCTCGCACAGCTTCGTGTTGCCGCTGGAAGCGGAGCCGACGTTCGTGGCCATCGACCCGGCGAACCGCGTGCTCAAAACCCTCGACTTCGCGCCGGGTGAGGGGCAGCTCTCGGCCCGGCTCACCGACGACCCGGAGGGCGTGGGCCGCATCGAGGCCGCGCGACAGCTGGCCAAGGTCGGATCGCCGAAGGCGATCGGAACGCTGCGCGAGGCGCTGCGCAACCGCGAGGAGCTGGACTACGTCCGCGCGGAGGTCGCGACCGCCCTCGGCGGGGTGAAAGGCGACGCAGCGCGCGATGCGCTGATTTCGGGCCGGCGTAGCGCCGCCCCGCGCGTGCGGCGTGCCGTCGCGCAGGCGCTCGGCAACTTCAACGACGAGACCGCGGCCGAAGCGCTGACGAGCCAGCTCGAAGGCGGGCGCGCGAACCAGTCGTGGGGTCCGGGGGACCGCTCCTACTACGTGCAGGCCAACGCTGCCTCTGCGCTCGGCCGCACGAGGGCGGACGGCGCGCGCGCGACGCTGACCGAGCTGCTCGGGCGGCCCTCACACAACGACATCATCACCGCCGGCGCCATTGCCGGCCTCGGCGCCACGCGAGACCCGGCGGCGCTGGCGACGCTCTTCGAGCAGACCGAGCGAGGAGGCTCGGAGGGGGCTCGCGGCGCGGCGTGTGGTGCGCTCGCCGCCCTCGCACCGTACGTGGACGAAGCGGAGCGCACGAGGATTCGCGAACGGCTCGAGGAGCTCCTCGACGATGGCATGATGCGGGTGGGACGCTCGGCGATCGTCGCGCTGCGCACGCTCGGCGACGCCGCTTCGGTGCCGGCGCTCTCGGCCCACGGCGCGCGGACGCTGCCGGGCAGCGCGATCCGTCGCCAGTCGCGGCTCGCCGTGCAGACGATCCAGGGCCGCGCCGAGCGCAGCGAGGAGACGACACGGCTCAAGGCCGAGGTGGAGAAGCTGCAACAGGCGAATCAGCAGCTGAGCGACCGGCTGACCGACCTCGAGGCTCGCCTCGAACGCGGCGGGCGCAGGAGGCGGCGATGACGCAAGAAGAGAGGGGCCCCGTCAACGCACCGGAGCTCACCGGTGGCGAGTGGCTGCAGGGCGGTCCGGTCCCCGTTCGCGACCACGATGGCCCGACGCTGGTCGACTTCTGGGACTACACCTGCGTGAACTGCCTGCGCACGCTGCCCTACGTGCAGGAGTGGCATCGGCGCTACGCCGACCTCGGGCTCAACATCGTGGGCGTCCACACACCGGAGTTCAGCTTCGCGAAGAACGCCGACCACGTGCGCCGTGCGATCGGGTACCTCGACCTCGACTATCCGATCGTCCTCGACGCCGACTTCGCGATCTGGCAGGCCTACGCCAATCGCTACTGGCCGGCGAAGTACTTCGTCGACGGCACCGGCAAGATCGTGGCGCGTCACTACGGTGAGGGCGGCTACCGCGAATCCGAGGAGTTGATCCAGATGCTGCTGCGGCAGCAGCCGGGCTTCGACGCGGAGTTGCCGGAGCTGATGGAGCCGGTGCGCGCCGAGGATACGCCGGGCGCGGTCTGCTACCGCGTCACGCCGGAGCTGTACTGCGGCCACCAGCGAGGCCTGATCGGCAACGTGGCGCAGCTGACGCCTGACGCCCCGAACAACTTCGTCGACCCCGGCAAGCACGTGGAGGGCACGCTGTACTTCGAGGGGACATGGCTGCTGCAGCCGGAGGCGGCCGCGCGCCCCTTCGGTGCGACCGAGGTGTCGCGCCTGCACCTCGACTACATGGCGGCAGACGTCAACCTCGTGCTGCACCCGCCGGTCACCGGCGACGACGCCGAGATCCGCGTGCTCCTCGACGGCGCACCCGTTGACGCCGAGCACGCCGGAGAGGACGTACGCGACGGCGTGGTGACAGTGGATGTGCCTCGGATGTACCGCCTGCTCACCGACGAGGATGTCGACCGCCACTCGCTGACGCTCGAAACGGAATCGGACGGCGTGGCGGCGTACGCGTTCACGTTCACCTCGTGCGTGGCGCCCCCGCCGAAGGACTAGCGTCGGGGCCGGCGGCATGGTCTGCATCTAATCTGACGAAATCTGACGATATACAGACGATCATCGAGGCTGTAGATTCTCCTCGTTCGAGCGGGTGCAGCGATGGGGTGACTTCGATGTCTCTACGTGCATTCCGGGCGATGGCGGCTGCGGCGGTGCTCGCGGCGGCCGTGGTGTTCGCGGTCCACGCGGGCGTCTTAGGGCAGCAGGTGCTCGCCAAGAGCCACATTGTCGGCATGGGCTGACGGTCGTTCGGACCACCCACGCGCCGTCTGTACCTGACATCCGTCATCACACAGTGGGTCACGCCATGGTGTGGACCACCACCATCTATCGCTAGCGAACACTCGCGATTTACAACCTCGCGCGTCAGATCTAGCTTGCCCCCGTTCGGAGGAGGCGAGAGCGATCAGGCGTTGCGGCAGATGAGCCTCCGGGCTCATGGAACGGAGCGACTCGATGTCTCGACTACTCGGAATGGCCGCCGCCATGGCGGTCTTGGGGGCGACATGGATTCTGGTGCACCCGCGAGCACAGGTCCTCGTGCGCGCCCAGATCATCGACATCGGCTAACGGCGGGCAGGCCGGGGTCGATGGAGTCAGTGAGGGGATACGGCTACTTCGGAAAGGAAGTGGTTCGACATGACTCATCTACTCGACCGAGTGCTATGGGGCGCCGTCACGATGACGCTGGCTCTGGCGGTATTCGTCCTGGCCAGTCCGGTTGCGACGGAGGCCGCTCGCTTCCACATTCTGCGCATCGGCTAGCGATCCGCGTGACCTCGGACGGTGGGGCGTTGTAGGGTCTGGCGCGCGCGTCCAACCTCGGACGCCGCGCTGGCAGGGAGCCCGACATGCCCTCCGTCGAGGTCAACGGCATCGAGCTGTTCTACGAGGAACAGGGTGAAGGCCCGCCGCTCGTGTTCCTGCACGGTGCGGCGGGCAATCACATGTCCTGGTGGCAACAGGTCCCACACTTCCGCGACCGCTTCCGCTGCATCTCAATCGACCACCGAGGCTTCGGCCGCTCGCTCGACAAGTCGGGCGAGGGCGCCTCGCGCTTCGTCGATGACCTCGAGGCCTTGCTCGCGAAGCTCGACATCGAGGAGCCGGCGACCCTGGTGGCGCAGTCGATGGGCGGGCGCACGGCGCTGGGCTTCGCCGCGCGGCACCCGGAGCGTGTTCGCGCCGTGGTCATGGGCGACACCTGGGGGTTCTTCGACTGGCCGGAGCTGCAGCAGCGTGTGGCGGAGTTCCGCGAGTCGCAGGGCAACGCCGCGAACCAGGCGCTGGAGCAGCGTGCGCTGGGACGGGCGTTCCAGGAGGCCCACCCGGACAAGCGCTTCCTCTACGAGCAGATCGCCGGGCTGAACCCGCCTCGTGACCTGCGCGGCATGGTGGACGGTGCGCCCACGAAGGACGAGGTGGCGGCGCTGCAGGTGCCGTTCCTGTTCATCGTCGGCAGCGAGGACCCGCTGACGCCACCCGCGATCCTGCAAGAAGTCCACGGCATCATGGCGGGCTCCGAGTACGCCGAGTTCCCGGGCCTGGGGCACTCCGTCTACTTCGAGGACCCTCACGGTTTCAACTCGACGGTCGACGATTTCCTCGCTCGCCGCTCGTCCTGATCGTCGGTACGATTGGGCATCGTCGGCGGCTGCCGGCGCCCGGCGAACAACGTGAGCGAGACCGCGTGACCGACCAACCGACCAGCGCCATCCCCGCGGGCGGCGCCCCCGAGAACAATGGGTCGCACCGCCGGCTCAACGTCTTCTTCGATGTCGACAACACGCTGATCATGTGGAACGGGCGCCTCCGCAACCACACGCGGCACGTCTTCGAGCATCTGCGCGACGCGGGACACACCATCTACATTTGGTCCGGCGTCGGCATCCGCCGCTGGGACATGAAGCGCCACGAGCTCGATGAGTTCGTGGAGGACTACTTCATCAAGCCGCTGGAGGATCATCACGCGCGTCTGGAAGCCCTCGGCGTGCCGCTCGTACCGGACTACGTGATCGACGACCACAAGACCGTGGTCGACGCGTTCGGCGGCTTCCACATCTCCGACATGCCGAAGGAGGACGACCGCGAACTCCTGGAGGTGCTCGCGGAGATCAACGAGATCGCGACGCTCGGCGATACCGAGGCGGCCCCAACGCCCTAGCCTCCAACGCCCCAGCCTCCCGCGCCCTCAGAACGCCCTGAGCTCCAACGCCCTAGGCCTGGCCACCATCCGAAGAGACGTACGCCTGCAGCAGCGCCGCGATGCGACCGCGCTCGAGCATTGCGGCAGCCGAGGCCGGCGTGTCATCGCTGCCGCCCGATCCCTCGACGGCGGCGAGCGCCGTCGCGGCACGCGCGTCCTCGGTGAGCCGCAGCAGTGGCTCGACGAGCGTGAAGCTGGAGACGCCCTCGCGCCCCGCAGGCTGGCTGGCGGCGGAGACGGCCCAGTCAAGCGCCCGCTCGCGGATGTCGTAGTGCGAGAACAGGCGGTAGTCGAGGTCCCAGTGCTCGGCATCCTGGAACACCTCGGGGGTCCAGTCGATCGGCAACGGTCGATCACTGGCGCCTGCCGGGTCGAGCGCCATGAGCCAGAGCGAGGTGGCCAGCGCGAGCGGCGTCTGCAGATACTCGCCGCCGATCCCCGTCCAGATCAGGGCGTACGCATCGCTCATCGCGGCGACCACGCGCGGGTCGACGTGCAGACCGGCGGCGAGCAGCGTGCGCGTGACCAGCAGGTGAGCGAGGAAGCGCGCCTCGTCGTCGCTCTGCGACTGTTCCCCCGTCGACAGCGTGACGGACGCTTCGGCGTCAGGCGTAAAGGCGGCGAAGGTGTGCTGCACGCCCCCCTCGAGGTAGGCCGCGCCGGGCTGTCCCTGCGCCGCCAGCAGCCGGTCGAGGTCCGCCGGATCCTCGATCGGTTGCCCGTCGCGGACGGACGGCCAGAGCCGCAGGGCCAGCGCAAGCGTGTCCGAGTCGTTCGCGGCGTTCACATCGACCATGCCGCGGAGGCTACCGCAGCGCCGCCGCAGGATCAGCGCTCGCCCCGCCCGAGGACGCCCCGTACGATCGGTCGATGAGCCGGGTCCGAGGTCAACCACGTTCCGCAACCCTCGTCGCGATCGTGGCGCTGGGGCTGCTCGCGGCCTGTGGCGGGTCCTCGGCAGAGGTGGTCCCAGCCGCCAGCCCGACCGCAGCGCCCAGCGCAACGGCAACCCCCGAGGCCACGTCGACTGTCACGCCAACGGCAACCGCCTCGCCGGAGCCGACCCCGGAAGCGACCGCGGAGCCGACGCCCGAGCCGCGCTTCGACGATCTCGTCGCATCGACGACGTTCATCCCCGTCGAGGAGCTCCCTCGCGTCGAGTTCACCTCGCTGGACGCGACGGCGACGCTGGCGATCGAGGTGCCACCGCGCAACGAGTACGGGATCGGGTTGTCAGGGCGATACCAGCTCGCCGACCGCGGGATGCTCTTCTACTACGTCGAGGGCAACCGCGGCGGGTTCTGGATGCGAAACACGCACATCGACCTCGACATCGCGTTCGTCGACTTCAACCTGCGCATCATCGACATCTTGCAGATGGAGGCGGACACCGACACGATCCACAGTCCCGACGCCCTCTACCTGGCCGCGATCGAGGCGCCGCTTGGTTGGTACGAGGCGGCGTCGATCGAGCCCGGTGACGGCGTCGGGTTCCTGTTCGATGTCGACGCAGCCGTGGCCGCCGCGGAGAGCGCGGAGTAGCCACTGCGGCAGGCGCCTCGTGCGATACTGCGTCGCGCCCACGTAGCGGAGGAGCCACCCATGACCCCGCCAGACCTGGACTTCGACCAGAACGGCGTCTCCGTGGCCGGCTACGTGTCCGAGCCGGATCCGGAGGAGTTTGATGCCGCTCGCGCCGGGATGATCGTGATCCAGGAGTGGTGGGGGCTGACGACCGACATTAAGGAGATCGCCGACCGCTATTCGATCGAGGGCTATGTGGCCTTCGCCCCTGACCTCTACCACGGTGAGGCGGCGACCGAGCCGGACGAGGCACGCAAGCTCGCGATGTCGATGGAGCGCGATGTCGCGGCGCAGGAGATCGACGCAGCCATCGCCTGGCTCAAGGAGACCTACGGCGTGAGCACGGTCGGCTGCGTCGGCTACTGCATGGGCGGCGGGCTCACGCTGGCGACGGCGATGCGCCCCTCCTCGAGCGTCGACGCGGTGCACGTCTACTACGGCGGCGGCATGCCCTCGACGGACCAGATCGGCACGATCAAGGTGCCGGTGCTCGGCAGCTATGGCGGCGACGACGAGGGGATCCCGGTCGACCAGGTCGAGATGCTCCGCGACACGCTTGCCAACGCCGGCGTGGCCTCCGAGATCACGATCTACCCGGGCGCTGGCCACTCCTTCTTCAACGACACACGCGAGTCCTACCACGAGGATTCGGCGATGGATTCCTGGATGAAGTCGGTCGCCTGGTTCGACCGCTACCTCGACTAGCCGCCCGTCGAGGGCTCTGCCCACCCCCGCGAGCGCTCGACCGCGGCGCGCCAGCGTGCGTGGCGCTCGTCGCGCTCCTCGGCGCCCATCTGTGGCTCGAACGTGCTGTGCCCGGCCGCCGTCGCTGCGGCGAGCGTCGAGGCGTCCCAGACGCCCTCGGCGGTGGCTGCGAGCGCTGCCGCGCCGAGGGCGGTGACCTCGAGGTTGGCCGGGCGGATCACGGGGACGCCGAGGATGTCGGCCTGGAACTGCATCAGCCAGTCGTTGGCCGAAGCGCCGCCATCGACGCGCAGCTCATCGAGCGGCCGGCCGCCGTCGGCAGCGAAGCAATCGACGAGGTCACGCGACTGGAACGCGATCGACTCGAGCGTGGCGCGGACGATGTGGGCGCGTTCGGTACCGCGGGTGATACCGACGATCGTGCCGCGAGCGCGGTCGTCCCAGTAGGGCGCGCCGAGGCCGGTGAACGCCGGCACTACGTAGACATCGCCGCTGTCCTCGACGGACCGCGCCAGCGCCTCGCTTTCCTCGGCGGACCCGATTAGCCCGAGCCCGTCACGCAGCCACTGCACGGCCGCGCCGGCGACGAAGACCGAGCCCTCGAGGGCGTAACGCGGGTCTTCGACGCTGCTGGCGGCGACGGTGGTCAGCAGGCCGTTGTTTGAGGGACGCGGCTCCGTGCCCGTGTGTTCGAGCAGGAAGCACCCCGTGCCGTACGTGTTCTTCGCTTGCCCGGCCTCGACGCAGCTCTGCCCGAAGAGGGCGGCCTGCTGGTCGCCCGCGACACCGGCGAGGGGCACTGCCGCGCCGAGCAGGTCCGCGGCGATCTCGCCGAAGCTGCCGCTTGAGGCGCGGACCTCCGGCAGCAGCGAGCGCGGCAGGTCGAGCGCGGTCAGCAGCGTCTCGTCCCACACGCGCTCGTGGATGTTCCAGAGCATCGTCCGCGACGCGTTCGTGACGTCCGTGGCGTGCACCTCGCCGTGCGTCAGCCGCCAGAGCAGCCACGTGTCGACCGTGCCGAACGCGAGTTCGCCACGTTCGGCCCGCGCCTGCGCGCCCTCGACGGCGTCGAGGATGAAGCGGGCCTTGGTGGCGGAGAAGTAGGCGTCGATCACGAGCCCGGTGCGGGCGCGCACCTCCTCCTCGAGGCCGCGTTGCTTGAGGGCGTCGCAGATCGCCGCCGTCTGGCGCGACTGCCAGACGATGGCCGGGTAGATGGGTTCGCCGCTGGCGCGATCCCAGATCAGCGCCGTCTCGCGCTGGGTGGTGATGCCCGCCACGGCGACATCCGCCGCCTCGACGCCGGCCCGTTCGAGGACGCCTCGGGCGGCGGCCAGCTGGCTCTGCCAGATCGCCTCCGGGTCGTGTTCGACCCAGCCGGGGCGCGGGAGGAGCTGCGGGAGCTCGCGCTGGTCGACCGCGACCACCCGCGCCGCCTCGTCGAACAGCAGTGCGCGCGAGGAAGTCGTGCCCTGGTCCAGCGCGAGAACGTAGCCGCTCACGGTCACCTCGGATGCTGGGATGCGCTCAGTCGGCCCTGCGCATCGTATCCTGCGACGCGGCGGCACGAGGGCGCCTGAATCAACCGGAGTGAGGCGGCCGTGAGCGAATGCTTGAAGCCCGACCCGGTCATGCTCGAGCGCGTCGAGGGCACGCTGACCTCGCGGCCGGTCGCGAGCCGCAAGATGTTCGGCACGACCGCCTGGTTCCTCGACGCCAACAGCCAGATGTTCGCCAGCGTCTGGGGAGACGGCATCTGCGTGCACGTCGGAGCCGACGAGGCGACGAGCCTCGTCGAGGCGGGTGAGGCCTCGAGGTTCGATCCGATGGGCGGCCGCCCGATGCGGGAGTACGTGCTGATCGAGGCCGACGAGGTGGCCGAAGACGACGAACTCGCCGCGTGGCTCGACCGCGCCGAGGCGTTCGCCGCGACGCTTGCGCCTCGGAAGCGCTAGCCCGCCGCTCCCGGGCGCTGGCTGGCGCCTGCCTGCGCGTCCGTCTGGGGGATCTCCCGGCCGGCGTCCTTGAAGGCCCGCTGAATCGATGCGCCGCGCGGGCCGAAGATGTCCTCGCGGTGGCCCGCGACCCATTTCTGCGAGTCCGCGGGCGCTTCGAGCTGGCCCTGGAAGTGCGGCGCCACGTAGCGCGCCCACAGCTCGTAGGAGCGAAGCGTCGCCTCGTGGTTGGCCCACTCGTGCGCCATCCCGAGCACGCCGCCGAGGCCGCCCGACAGCTCGATCAGGTTCTCCACCGCCTCGATCGCGTCGTCGGGCGTCCCGACGATGGCGCCGCCTCGGGCGATCGCCTGCTCGACATCCTGCGACTCGTCCCGAGGGTGGCCGAGCGTGTCTCGGAAGTAGTCGAGCGCGTCGATGCGATAGTTGGCGCGGACGTCGGCGATCGCCTGCTCACGGCCCTCCGCGATGTGGATCCCAATCACGGCTCGCCAGTCAGCGCGGTCGGCGGTGCCGCCGGCCTCGGCAGCGGCCTCCTCGACCCAGCCCCACGCCTCCTGCAGCGAGATCAGCCCGCCCGGCTGCGCCGCCGCGATGGAGAGCAGGCCGATGCCGTACTTACCCGCGACCGCCGGTCCGGAGGGAGAGAAGGAGTGTGCCGCGGCGATGGGCAGGTGCGGCCTCGTGTAGGAGCTGATGTGAAGCCGCGCCTCCTGGAGCGTAAACCAATCGGTCTCCATGTTGACGGGCTCGTCGTCGCGCAACAGCCGCATGATCGCCTCGAGCGATTCGTCCATCTTGCGACGCTGCTCCAGCGGGTCGAGCCCCATCTGGTAGGCGTCCGAGGTCAGCGCGCCGGGGCCCACGCCGAGCATGGCGCGGCCGCGCGTCATGTGGTCGAGCTGCACCATGCGGTTGGCGACCATCAGTGGGTGGTGGTACGGCAGGCTGGTCACGCCGGTGCCAAGCTTGATCGACCGCGTCGTCTTCGCCGCGGCAGCGATGACCAGTGTGGGGTCCGCGATCAACTCCCAGCCCGCCGAGTGGTGCTCCCCGATCCATGCCTCGTCGTACCCGAGCCGGTCGAGGTGCTCGATCAGCTCGATGTCCCGGTCGATCGCCAGCGTCGGGTTTTCGCCCACGCGGTGGAACGGTGCGAGGAAGATGCCGAACTTCATGCGCTCGGGTCGGTAGGTCATCGGCGATCGCTTTCCAGTGCGTCCCTCAGTCTGAAGATTGGTACTGCCTCGGTGCGGTGCGGTCCAGCCAGAAGAGCGTCCGAGGCTACTGGTCGAAGAAGTCGACGCCGTCGCAATCGGCCGTCGTGGCAGCCACGGCTGCGAGGCGCGCCTGGATCGCGGGGGGCGGCTGCACGAGTTCGCCAAACGGGTTAATGCCGAGCCGCTCGGCGTCGAACCGGCCTGTCTCGATCAGCTGCACCTGCGCCTCCGCCGCCACGATCAGGTCGTCATGGTACGGACGCACGTCCGAGGGCGGGTTCACCACCCGTAGATCTTCGATGTACTGGCGCAACGGCGGCACCACGACCTCGCTCAGCACTGCGGGGTCGCTGACCGACTCGATGCCACGGTCCAGCAGCTCCTGCGCCGCGGCGACGAGCTGCTGTCCGAACACGGCCTCGACGGTGCAGAACTGCTGCACGTAGTCGGCATCGCTGCCGCCGGGGTTCCCGGTGGCCGTCGGCGAGGGCGTGCGGTCGTTGTCCTTGGCGGTCGCATCGCCATCACCATCGCAGGCGACGAGCAGCAACAGCATGGCAAGCGCCAACAGCGGCAGGCCCCGCCGGATCACGCGCATCGCGTCCCCTCGCACGGCGGCGCGACACGCGCAGCCATCGCGGCGGCGAGGCTATCACGCCCCGCCCTGCGCTCGCGCGGCGGGCAAGGGGACCGGCGCATCGCGAATTCGGGTACGCTCCCCGCCGTGACCGACGGCGCCCTGTCTCACATCCGTATCTGCGATTTCACCGGCCAGCTGGCCGGTGCTGGCGCGACGCGCTTCCTCGCAGCGCTCGGGGCCGAGGTCATTCGCATCGAGGACCCCGTACGCGAGGGGCGCTGGGACATCCTGCGTGGCAATCCGCCCTACAAGCCGGGACAGAGCGGGCTCGACTACGGCGGCGCGTTCAACAACCACAACGTCGAGAAACTCGGCATCACGCTCAACCTCCGCACCGAGCGCGGCAAGGAGTTGCTGCGCGAGCTGGTGAAGCGGTCGGACGTGGTGTCCGAGAACTTCGCGGCGGGCGTCCTCGAGCGGCTCGGCTTCGGATACGAGGATCTGAAGGCGCTGCGGTCCGACATCATTTATGTCTCGAATTGTGGCTTCGGGCACTCGGGGCCATATCGCGAGTACAAGACGTGGGGCCCGATCGTGCAGGCGGTGTCGGGCCTGACGTTCTCTTCGGGCCTGCCGGACCAGCCCTCGGCGGGGTGGGGCTACTCCTACATGGACCACACCGGCGCCTACATCATGGCGATCGCCCTGCTGGCGGCGCTGCACCATCGCGAGCGCACCGGCGAGGGCCAGTGGGTCGATCTCGCCTGCACCGAGGCGGGCGCGACGTTGAACGGGCCGGCGATGCTGGACTACACCGTCAACGGTCGCCCACTGCGTCGCGAGGGCTCACCAAACTCGAACCGCAGCGACTCCCCACCGATGGCCCCGCACGGCATCTACCCCGCCGCGCGCGGCGGGCAGTACGACAACCCCGAGCACGCTCACGGCGACGCCTGGGTCGCCATCGCCTGTCGCCACGACGACGACTGGCGCGCCCTCGGCGGCGTCGTCGGCGAGGCCTGGACCGACGACGCGCGCTTCGCCACCGTCGAGGGCCGTAAGGCGGCCGAGGACGACCTCGACGCGCTCGTGGCCGGCTGGACCTCGACGCTTGATCCGTTCGAGAGCGCGGCGCGCCTGCAGGCGGTCGGGGTGCCGGCCACGGCGGTGCAGCGTCCGCAGGAGCGCGTGGACCACGATCCCAACACCGAGGCCTGGGGCCTCTGGCCGACGGTGCAGCAGCGCTCGATGGGCGACGTGAGCGTCGACGGTCTGCCCGTGCACTTCAGCGAGACCGACTGGCACCTCGAGGCCGGCGCAGGCGACCTCGGCGAGCACAACGAGCTCGTCTACGGCGAGCTGCTCGGCCTGAGCGCGGCGGAGATCGCTGAGCTCCGCGAGGAGGGCGTGATTTGACCCTCGCCCGCCCCACCCCTCCCGTGCCGCCGGGCCTCCCGGGCGCCCTCGACGGGCTGCAAGTGATCGAGCTCTGCGATGAGCTGGGCGTCTACACCGGCAAGATGCTGGCCGACATGGGCGCCGAGGTGATCAAGATCGAGACGCCCGAGGGCGATCCGACGCGCCGCTACCCACCCTTCGTCGACGACGTCGAGGATCCCGAACGGAGCCTCTACTTCTGGCACTACAACACCAGCAAGCGCGGCGTCACGCTCAACCTCGACAGCGAGGAGGGGCGAGGCCTGTTCCTCGACCTGATGCACTCGGCGGACATGTTCATCGAGAGCACGACACCCGGCTGGCTCGCCTCGGTCGGGCTCGACTGGGATGACCTGCACGCGCTCAACCCGGCGCTGATCATGGTCTCGATCACGCCGTTCGGCCGCAGCGGGCCGCGCGCCGAGGAGGCGGCGACCGACCTCACGATCCTTGCCGGCGGCGGGCCGGCCTGGTCGTGCGGCTACGACGATCACACGCTGCCGCCCGTCCGCGGTGGCGGGAACCAGGGTTACCAGACGGCCGGTCACTTCGCGGTGATGTCCGCCCTCGTCGCGCTGCTCCACCGCGACGCCGGCGGCGGTGGTCAGCACATCGATGTCAACGCACACGCCGCGAGCAACGTCACGACCGAGGCGGGGAGCTACACGTGGCTCGTCGCGCAGGACACGGTGCAGCGCCAGACGGGGCGGCACGCGGGTGTGAACCCCTCGACGCCGTCGCAAGTGCAGTGCGCCGACGGCCGTTGGGTGAACTCGGGCGTACCGCCGCGCCGGCCGGAGACGTTCGCCGCGATGCATCAGTGGATGGCGCAGCTCGAACTGCTCGGGGAGTTCCCGCTGGCGCCGCTGCTGGAGGCGGGCGCCGAGCTAGATCAGATCAACCTCGCCGAGCTGCGCACCAACGACGCGTTGCGCGAGATCTTCAGCGCCGGCCGGGACGCGCTCAACTTCGTCGCCTCGCGGGTGAGCGCGTTCGACTTCTTCTCAGGCGCGCAGGAACGCGGCATCCAGGTCGGCATCATCTACTCGCCCGAAGAGGTCCTCGAGGACCCGCACTTCATCGAACGAGGGTTCCCAACGCCCGTCGAACACACCGCGCTCGACCGCACGGTGACCTACCCCGGCGCCCCGTATCGATTCGAGAAGTCGCCGTGGCGCATCTCGCGCCCCGCCCCCCAGCTCGGCGAGCACAACGCCGAGGTCTATGCCGCGATCGGTGTGGGCCCCAACCGCCTGGAACGGTTGCGCAGCGAGGGCGTGATCTAGTCGGAGGCCGTGGCGGCTTCTGGTACGCCGTGAACCACCGGGATCACCTCTGCGATCAGGCGGCGCGTCTGCTCGATCACGTCGGCGCCCGAGGTGGCGATGGGGCGCGCGACGTACTTGGAGACGCCGGCGTCGTGGTAAGCGGCGATGCTATCGAGGATGCCGCCGGCGTCGCCGACGGCCATGTAGCCCTCAGGCGCGTCGATCTCGGGGAAGCGAGCCATCGAGGCGGCGGTGCGCTGCACGATCGGCTCGTCCCAGTCGCCGAAGCGGAAGGTGAAGCTCGCGCCGTAGTGATCGTCGTCGATGGTACGTCCGGCCTCGGCGGCGGCAGCGCGGATCGCGGAGACGACCGGCGCGACGCGGTTCGGGGTGGCGATGCCGCTGAGCCAGCCGCTTCCGAGCTCCGCCGTGCGGCGGATCGCGGCCTTCGAGGAGCCGCCAATCCATAGCGGCAGCGGCTGGCGCACCGGCAGCGGCGAGATCTGAGCGTCTTCGTAGCGGAAGAACTCGCCCTCGTACGTCACGACGTCGCCGGCCCAGAGGCGGGTCATGATCTCGAGCATCTCGTCCGAGAGCCGCCCGCGGCCCGCCGAGGTGCGGCCGGTGGCGGCCCACTCCGGCGCGCGGTTGCCGCCGACGCCGAAGGCGGGCAGCAGGCGGCCGTCGCTCATGAAGTCGATGGTGGCGCACTCCTTCGCGAGCACGAGCGGGTCGCGTGCCGGGAGCACCACGACGTTCATGCCGAACTGGATGCGCTCGGTGCGACCGGCGACGGCAGCCATCACGGTCATCGGCTCCAGCATCGGCTGCGCGGAGACGAGGCGGTCCGTGATCCAGATCGAGTCGACATCGCCGTCCTCGCAGAGGTCTACCCACTGCCAGAACTGTGACATCGATTCGAACGGGAACCCGACGAGGCCGATCCCGACCTTCTCGCTCATGCGTTAGCCCTCCGCCTCGTCGCCGGTATCGCCAGCGATGACCGCGTCCACCTCGATCTCGACCAGCCACTCCTCGTTCACGAAGCGATTCACCTCGACGATGGTATCGACTGGCAGCACACGCCCGCCGAAGATCGCCTTGCGCACCTCCGCCACCGAGGCAAAGTCCTCGATGCGCGTCAGCATGGTGCGGGTACGCACCACATCATCGATGCTCGCGCCCGCACGTTCGAGGGCGGTCGCGACGATCTCGTAGCAGCGACGCGCTTGCGCAGCCGCGTCGCCGATGCCGACGGTCTCGCTGTCATCGCCAATCGGTGCGGTGCCACCGACGGCGACGTAGGGACCGACGCGCACGGCGCGCGCGAATCCGATGCGCTCCTCGAACGGTCCGCCCAACAACACCTCGCGTCGTTTGGTCACGCGGCGCCTCCGAGGATCGCATCGGCGACTCGCGGCGTGTCGCAGAGGTCGGCGAACGTCGCCGCTGCGCCCGCCGCGGCCAACTCACGCTCGCTGTGCCGCCCGGTCGCGACGCCGATCGCGCGGACGGCGTTGGCCCGCGCGGCCGCGATGTCGAGGTCGGTGTCGCCGACGAGGACGGTGTGTGCTGCCTCGACGTGCGCCAGATCGTCGAGGGCAGCGGCGACGACACGTTCGCGACCGGGCCCATCTTCGCCGAACCCACCGCACAGCGGATCGAAGAAGCCCTCGAGGCTCGCATGGCGAAGCTTGAGCGCCGCGTTCGCACGCAGGTTGCCGGTCGCGATGCCGAGCGTGACGCCCTCCGTCGCCGCGAGGCGGTCGAGGAGCGACCGCACCCCGGGCAGCGGCTCCGCTCCGTCGCGCGCGAGCGCCTGTTCGAGCCGGGCGTGGTAGGTCTCGGCGTAGCGCCGCATCACGGCCTCCGGCGGCTCGCCCGCAGCCTCGGCGAGCTGGGCGACGACCCAGGCGTCGGAGCGGCCGGTCGGGTCGAGCGCGTGGAGCGCCGGGTCGTCGGTGAACGTCGCGATCACGTTCCGCAAGACCTCGCGGTCGGCCGCGAAGTTCAGCAGCGTCCAGTCGATGTCGAAGAGGACGAGCGTCCGAGGCGGCTGCGCCACGCCGGTCCTCGCTCAGCTCGCCGCTGGGACGATCGGGTACTGCAGCAGGCGGAGGATCTCGGCGGTCTGGTCGGCACTGGCGATCGGACGTCCGAGGTCGCGCGCGACCTCGACGGCCTCGTCGATCAGTTCGACGTTGGTCGGTGTGCGGGGACCACCGAAGGGCTCGAGGCCGACCTGGACGTGGCCGCCGCGCTCCATGGCCGCGCGTGCGAGCCCGCAGCCGACGACATCGCCGCCCCCGTGCGCCGACACGAGCCAGGGGAGGTCCGTGCCGTGCCCTCGAGCATCGCGAGGTAGGCCTCGAGGCTGGTCACGGTCGGCGGCAGGCCGAACGAGAAGTCGCCGGAACCGAAGTAGAGCTTGACCATCGCACCTGGCGGCAGCGCGCCGGCGCGATGGTAGGCGAGCACGACGCGCAGGAACCCCGGCTCGAAGATCGAGAGGCTGATGCCAACGCCGAGGTCGCGGCACGTGTCCATCATGTAGCGCGCGTCGGCGTAGGTGTTCTGGTAGGTGATGTCGACCGCGCGCGGCACTCCGTCCGCGTCGAGCCCGCCCATGTTGGTCGAACAGGGATCGCAGAGGCCCATGACGAGGACGTTCGCGGCGGCGAGCGCAGTGATGTGGCCGTAGCGCTCCTCCACGTTCGTGTGCGCGCCACCGCCCGCCATCGTCGGGTAGAGAATGGCGTTCGGCCGCTCGGCGAGGACGGGGCGCCATGCCTCCTCGTACGGAGCGGGGTCATGTGCGCCGCTGCCACCGATCACCGGGTCGCCCGTGTGGTTGTGGATGATGGTCGCGCCGGCGTCGAAGCACGCGATCTCGTCCGCCGCGACCTCGGCGGGTGTGAGCGGCACGTGCGGCTGCTGCTCGCGGCGCTTCCCGCCGTTGACCGCGACCTCGACCGATGATGACCGGCTGCCCGCTGACGTCATTCATGCCGCGGACCGATGGCCACCACGCGTAGCGCGACGCTCCTCGCGATGCGAGCGACCTCGAGGCGCCAGCGGAGATCGTCGCCGCACGATTGCGCTTCAGGCGCTTCCAGGCATCCCAGACGAAGCCGGTGCGAACGTCGCGGAGCTCAAAGACCTCGACGCCATCGGCGGTGGCGGCCATCAGGTCAGCCTCACTCGTGGATCGACGAGCGGGTACAGCAGGTCAACGATGAGGTTGGCCATCATGATGATGACGGCGTAGAGCAGCGTGGTGCCCATGATCATGCCGTAGTCGCGGGCCAGCACGGAGCTGATGTAGAACCGGCCGATGCCGGGCAGTCCGAAGATCTGTTCGATGATGATCGAGCCGGTCACGAGGCCAGCGAAGATGGGCCCGGTCAGCGTCAGGATCGGGATGAAGGCGTTGCGCAGGCCATGGCGCACGTACACCGTGTAGTCGTTGAGGCCCTTGGCTCGGGCGGTGCGCATGTAGTCCTGCTCGAGTACCTCGAGCATGGCGCCGCGGGTCAGGCGCGCCATCAGCGCCATGGCGGGCGCGCCGAGGGCGAGCGCCGGGAGGAATCCGTTCTTGAGGATGCTGAGGATGTCGCGATTTCGGATCGCGTCGCCGTAGTCCCTGCCCAGGCGCACGTCGAACCAGTCCAACCAGACCGCGAAGACGATCAGCAGGATGAAGGCGAGGACGAAACTGGGCACCGCTGCGAGCCCGGTGCTTATGGCCAGGCCGGCGTAGTCCAGGCTGCTATTGCGGCGCACGGCGGTGATGATGCCGACGGGGATGCCGATCCCCATCACGATCAGGAACGACATCAAGCCGAGGACGATCGAAGGCTCGATCTTGTCCCGCAGCAGCGAGTTCACGGTCTGCCCCTTCTGCGCGAAGGAGAGTCCGAGGTCGCCCTGCAGGATGTTCTGGAGATAGTTGGTGAACTGGACCGGCAGCGGGTCACTCAGTCCGTAGTACGACTCCTGAGCCCGCACGAACTCCTCGGAGACCGCGCGCTCGCCGGCCAGCGCCTGGAAGGGACCGCCGGGCACGGAGTGCATCAGCAGGAACGCGATCAACGCGATGAAGAACAGCGTTACGACCGATTGCACCATGCGGCTGAAGAGGTAACGGGCCACGCGGAGACCTTACCCAGAGAGAGAGAGCAGCCGAGGGCGGGGTGGGAGCCACCGCCCTCGGCTGCAAGGTTCTCGCCGGTTGCGTCCTACTTGCCGGAGATGAACATCTTGGCGAACGAAAGGTCGCCGGGGATGCCATGCTCGCGGGCGCTCAGGACGATGCCCTGCACGTACGGCTTCACAAGTGCGTTGCGTCGCGCGTAGTACAGCGGAGCGAAGGGCATCTCTTCAAGCATGATGACCTGCGACTCCTGGTAGATCTCGATGCGCCGGTTGTTGTCCAGCTCCACGTCGGCAGCCGCAATCTTCGCGTCGAAGTCTGCACTGCTGAAGCTGCCGGAGTTCAACAGACCGCCGGTCTCGAACAGCGGCATCCAGTTCTGCGGGTCCGGGTAGTCCGCACCCCAGCCACCGGTCACCACCTGGTACATGCCGGCATTGCGCTCGGCGAAGTACGTCGCGCGCTCCAGCACGTTGATTGTCACCGTGACGCCAGGGAGGTTGGTCTCCCACTGGTCCTGCAGCCACTCAGCGGTGAGCTGAGCGGTACTGGAGTCAGAGCTCAGGATCTCGACCTCGATTTCGCCGACACCGGACGCCTCGTAGAGCGCCTTCGACTCTGCGATGGCGTTCTCGTACTGGCGGCCGACTTCATCGTCGTACCCGGGGATCCCGGGTGGCAGCCAGCCGGAGGCCGGTAGCACGGCGCCCTCTCGAACGATCTCCGCGTACTCATCGCGATCCAGCGCACCGGCGAATGCCTGGCGCACCATCTTGTCTGCGAAGGACGGGTCGTCGTTGTTGAAGTAGATGCCGATGGTCACGAGCTGCGCGTACGAGTGGAACTCGTCCTCGAAGTCGGTACCACGAACCTGAACTAGCTCAGCCGGGCCGAGCGTGATCATGTCCAGCTCGCCTTCCTGGTAAGCCAGGAACGCGATCGCCGTGTCCTCAATCATGTCCATGTTGAGACGGTCGAGCATCACCGGGTCACGGTGCCACTCGTCGTTCCGCACGAGACTGATGTTCTCGTTGTGGTTCCATGTTTCGAGCTTAAACGCACCATTGGAGATGTGCGTCCCAGCTTCGGTCCATGCGTCACCGTTAGCGTCGATGATGTCCAGCCGCACTGGGTAGAGCGGCCACATCGTCGACAGCAGCGTGAACACCGGGCTGCGCTTGTTGAGCTGGTAGACGACCGTACGGTCGTCCGGCGCCGTGACCTCGAGGCCATCGACGACCGCCTGCTCCAGAGCAGCCAGCGCGTCGCCCTCGACGCCCTCACCGAGCGCGTCAACGGCAGCCGCCTGCGCCCCGCCGGCAGCGAGGACGCGGTAGAAGTCGACGTAGTAGTTGCCGGTGCCGGGCTCGAAGAGGCGCTTCGCACCATCGACGAATGCCTGGGCCACCAGGTCCGTACCATCGTCCCACTTCAGGTTGTCACGCAGCTTGTACGTGTATGTCAGACCGTCCGCGGAGATGCCACCGTTGTCAACGGAGGGAATCACTTCCGCAAGGTCGGGCTGGATGTTGTTTTCCTCGTCGAGCCGCAGCAGTGTCGAATAGATGTTCTCGAGCACCCCAATGCTCGTGACATCCGTCGCGCGCTGCGGGTCGAGAGACTGTGGCTCTCCACCAAGGTTGGTGTTGAGCACCTGGACGGCGTCCGCGGTTGAACCGCCACCACCGCCCCCGCCACCACCGTCATCGTCGTCATCGTCGTCGCCACAAGCTGCGGCCACGGCCAGGACGAGGATGAGCATGAGCGGCAGCAAGGTCTTCCAAGACCAGAGCTTCATGCAGTACTCCCTCTGAAGTTCGTCGTCAGCCCGTCCTCCCACAGCACGGACTGCAACGTGTTGAATCCCCGCGAAATAAACGCACGGATACCAACTTTTCCCCCACTTTCGGACAAGCGTAAATGCGATCGGACCGATCCAATTGGATTGGTGCCTGCCTCATGACGCTCGACGCACTTTACATCCGTAGTAGCCCACTGTCGTGGATTTACACAGATTTGCCCAGAAACCGTGTGGTAGTGGGCTCATCTGCCGACCGGGGGATGGTTCGATGCGTTTGAACATGGCCCCGTAAGAATCGACAGGGCGCGCGATGTCTTGAATGAAATTCCTAGCCGGCGACTAGCTTTCGCGGGCTGCGAACCACTCCGCCGTCTTCCGGATCCCTATTTCGAGCGAGACCGTGGGACGCCAGCCCCAGACCTCGAGGGCGCGTGTGGAGTCGAGGGCGATCGCCTCGATGTCGCCGGGGCGCGGGGGTCCGCGCTCGGCAGCACGCTCGTAGCCGGTGGCCTGTGCCGTCAGTTCGAAGATGCGGTTCGTGCTCGTCTGCTCACCCGACCCGACGAGGGCCGTCGCAGCCTCGGGCGCTTCTGCCGCCAGGACGAAAGCGTCGACGATGTCGTGCACGTAGACGTAGTCGCGGGTGTCCTCGCCGGTGCCGAAGATGGTGACCGGCTCGTTGCGCAGCATGCGGGCGGCGAAGATCGCCACGACGCCGGCCTCGCCGTGGGGGTTCTGCTCGGGGCCGTAGACGTTCGCCGGGCGGACGACCGCGACCTCGAGGCCCCAGCTCGGCGCGAGCAGTTCGAGGTAGCGCTCCGCGGCGAGCTTGGAGACGCCGTAGACGGAGGCCGGCTGCAGCGGCGTCTCCTCGGTCGCCGGCAGCACCTCCGGCTGTCCGAACAGTGCTCCGCCGGTCGAGACGAACACGAACCGCTGCGCGCCCGCCTCGGCGGCGGCCTGCGCCAGGCGCAGCGTGCCGAGCACGTTGACTTCGACATCGAGGTCAGGCTCGCGCATGGAGACGGCGACTGAGGCCTGCGCGGCGAGATGGAAGACGAGCTCTGGTCGGCGCTCGTTGCAGATGGCCGTCAGCGCCTCGGCGTCGCGCACGTCGGCGACGACCATCTCGTAGGGCTGGTCGGTCCGCGGACTGAGGTCGATCCCGGTGACCTCGTGCCCGTCCGCGACGAGCCGGCGGGCGAGGTGTCCGGCGATGAAGCCGGCGGTCCCTGTGACCAGGACTCTCATCGGCCAGCCATCAAGCCGGCGGCGAGTTCGTCGAGCCAGTCGAGCACGAGCTGCAGCGTCGCCTCGGACGCCTGCCGCTTCGTCTCCTCACGCTCGCCGGGGAAGACGTGGCGCTCTGCGACCTCGACGCCGTTCGGCGCGACGAGGGCGATCCAGTAGAGGCCGCCGGGGCGTTCGGGGTTGTCGGTGGGGCCGGCGATGCCGGACTCGGCGACAGCGAGGTCGGTCTGCATCGCGTTGCGTGCGCCGCGGGCCATCGCCAGCACCGTCTCTTCGGCGACCGAGCCATGCTCCCGCAGGAGGTCGCGCGGTACGCCCAGCAGGTCCATCTTCGGTGCGCCGTGGTAGGCGGTGATGCCGCCGATGAACACGCGCGACGAGCCCGGCACGTTGGTCAGCAAGTGGCCGATCATGCCACCGACGGTGGACTCGGCCGTGGCGAGGCGGAGACCGGCCTCGGTGAGCCGTCGCACGACCTCGCCCTCGACCCGTGGTTCGTTCGCCATGGCGGCCATGCTACACGTCGCCCGAGGGAGCGCCGGGGCCGACGATCGCTCCGCTGCGCGTCACGACGACGTCCGAGAGCGCCGCGCGACGAACCTCGGCGCCGGGCGCGACCATGACGCGCACGAGCGACGAGCCCTCGATGGTCGCGCCGTCGCCGACGACGACTTCCTCGAGCAGGCTGCGCGTCACGCGCGCGTCCTCGCCGACGATGGTGGGGGCGACGATGTCCGAGGCCTCGACGGTCGCGCTCTCCGCGATCTCCGGCTCGCGTGCGCCGGCGAGGAGCTCGTGCTGCGTGGTCAGCAGGTTGGCGATCGTGCCGACATCCAACCAACGGCCATGGAACTCGGCGCCAATGACCTCGACGCCCTCGCCGACCATCAGTCCGACCGTGCCGATCGTGTCGACCTCGTCCTTCGCGTTGACCAACGGCGCATCGCGCAGCCGGCGCGTGACGGCGGCGGCGAGGATCCAGGGGGCGCTGACGACGAGGTCGGACTGCGGACGCTCCGGCTTCTCTTCGAGTTCCACGATGCGCTCGCCCTCCACGCTGACGACGCCGAAGTCCTGCGGGTTGGGGACGCGTCCGAGCGGCAGTCCCGCGTCTGCGTCCGATGCCAGCACCCGTTCGAGGAACGGGCGCAGCTGGCCGCGCATGATGGCATCGACTGGATGGACGACCACCGTGCGTTCGAACACCTCTGCGCCCGCGGCGAGCACGGCGTCGCCGTTGCCTCGCGGCTCGGCCTGCACCGCCCGCCGAAGCTGCAGCGACGAGGGTGCGCGGTCCTCGGCGCGCGCGAACGTTTCCTCGTCGGTCGGGCCGACGACGATCACGACGTCGCGGAGGCCGAGTTCGACCATGAGGTCGAGCGAGTAGTCGATCAGTGGACGGTTGAGGACGGGGATCAGCGACTTCGCAAACTCAAGCGAGAGCGGCCGTAGGCGTGTCGCCGCACCGGCGGTGAGGATCACGCCCAGCGCATCAGTCGTGCTCACCGCGGCCTCCGTCGCCTCGCACATCACCGAAGCGGACCGCAGCGAGGTGGACGCGGGCCGCACGGCTATACTCGACGTTCGAAGCGGCCTCGGCCAGTCCGCCCGCGCACCATCCAGGAGCTGGCACTGCCATCAGACCTCGCGCATGACATGGTCGACACCCTCGTCGACCGCCAGGCGACGGATGTCGTCCTCCTTGACCTCAGCGAACTGTCGGCGTTTGCGGACGAGTTCGTGATCGCCACCGTCGACAACATTCGCCAGGCGCGTGCCGTGATGGACGCGGTTGACGAGCGGGTCCGCGAGCGAGGCGGCAACCGCGTTCGTCCGGAGGGCGAGCCGTCCAGTGGCTGGGTGCTGCTGGACGTAGGCGCGGGTGTAATCGTGCACGTGTTCTCGGTCGATGGCCGCGCGCGGTTCGACCTGGAGGGGTTGTGGAACCGGGCTCAGGAGGTCGTGCGCGTTCAATAGCTTAGAGAGCGCTGACCCGAGCCGGTCGCGATTAGTCCTCGAAGATCCAACCATCCGTGGCGCGACGCCAATCGAGGGGCGACTGGCCCTCGAAGAAGATGCCGATCTCGCGTTCGGCCGACTCGACCGAGTCTGAGCCGTGCACGAGGTTGCGGCCGATCTCGACGGCGAGGTCGCCGCGGATCGTCCCGGGCGCGGCGTCGGTCGGGTTGGTCGCGCCCATCGTCTGTCGTGCGGCGCCGATCGCGTCGCTGCCGGCGAAGACCGCAGCGATGATCGGCGATGCGGTGATGTAGGCGACGAGACCCTCGAAGAAGGGCTTGCCCTCGTGCTCGCCATAGTGGCGACGAGCCATCTCTTCGTCGACGTGCAGCAGGCGCAGCGCCTCGATGCGCAGGCCGCGATTCTCGAGGCGGCGCAGGACTTCGAACGCCAGTCCGCGCTGCATGGCGTCCGGCTTCACGAGGATGAGCGTGCGTTCCACGGTGTACCCCTTCGCAGTCTCGTTTGCGTCCGGCGCTACGCCCGGGGGCGCGTGATTGGCGGCGGGCGCAAGTAGACGATCTCGACGGCCGCCGGGTCGCCGAATGCGGCGCGCCGGCGGGCCAGCTGCGCGGCGCTGGCTGCCCGCGATGGCGCTCCGGCCGCCGAGGTAGTGTCGCCCTTCTCCACCTCAGCGTCTCGCCCTTCGGCGGTCAGGGCCGCCCGCAGCCGTTCGGTGAGATCGCCGCACCAGCGGCCCGCGGGCGCCTCGCGCGCGACGACCTCCGGCTCGTCGAGCCGCGGCCCGACGTTCGCTCGGACATCGCCGTCGGCCGCTTCGAAGGTCGCCCAGGCGATGCCGCTGCGTCCGGCGTCGTGGACGGCGACGACCGGCAGGCGCGGGGCGTCGAGGTCGCGGGCAGCTTCGGCGTCGAGGCGGCCAACCCCGGCGAGCGGGAGGTCGAGGCCGAAGGCGAGGCCCTGCGCCGTCGCCACCCCGACGCGCAGGCCGCCGTAGCCGCCGGGGCCGGTGACGACGACGATGCCGTCGAGGTCGTCACGCGCCACCTCGGCCCGCTCGAGCGCGCGGTCGATGGCCGCGAGCAGCTCCTCGGACGGCGTTGAGTCGATCGTCCAACGGTGGTCGACGAGCACACGGTCGCCGCGCAAAACCGCCACCGAGGCGTCGAGGGACGCGCTGTCGAGCGAGAGCAGCAGGCCATCGAGCGGGCCAGCGAGCGGGTCAGACATCGCCGAGGCCATCGAGCAGTTCGCGCGCCCTGGCGCCGCTGGGGACGAGCGTGATACGTCGAGCGTCGGGATCGCCTTCGACCGGTTCGAGGATCACGAGCAGGTGTTCCGCGGGCAGCGCCTCGAACGCCCGCTCCGGCCACTCCACGGCGAGGACGCCCTCGGCGGCCTGCTCGGCGAGGGCCAGCTCGGCGACCTCCTCCGGGTCGTCGAGGCGGTAGAGGTCGGCGTGGAAGAACCGCAGCGAGCCCTCGTGGCGCGCCATCAGGATGAACGTGGGGCTGTTGACGAGCGTCTCGAGCTTGAGCCCTATGCCGAGGCCCTGCGCGAAGGCGGTCTTGCCGGCGCCGAGCGGGCCCTGCAGCAGTAGCACGTCGGCAGGACGGAGCAGCCGGGCCAAACGTCGGGCAAGCGCCCTCGTGCGCCGCAGGTTCGGGACGTCGATGGTGACGCGGTTGGCGGTGCTCATCGGTCGGGGCTCGCAAGCTGGTCCCATCCGGCGACGGCGGGAACGTAGGCCTCGCCCTCCTCGTCCCAGACGATGACCTCGCCCGGGTGGTCCGCGACGACGTGGCCGATCAGCGTCACGGGCAGCTCGGGCCGGTCGAGCCGGCGCAGCGCATCGGCGTCGCCGACGAGCGCGAGCTCGAAGTCCTCGCCGCCGCCGAGGCAGAGGTCGAGCGCACGCTCGTCGCCGAGGAGCGAGCGCGCCGCCGGATGCAACGGGAGCGCGGCAGCCGCCACCTCGATGCCGACGCCAGAGCGTCGGGCGATGTGGCCGAGGTCCTGCAGCAGGCCGTCGGAGATGTCGATGGCGCAACGCACGCCCGCGTCGAGGGCGGCGCGTCCAAGGTCGGTGCGGGCGAGCGGGCGACGGTGGGCGGCGACGAGGTCCGCTGCGCCCGCTTCGGCGATTCGCCCGGCCTCGATCAGCGCGAGGCCGCCGGCGGCGGCGCCGGGAGCGCCGGAGACGGCGACACGCTGCCCGACGGCAGCGGCGTGACGGCGCAGGACGCGTGCGGACTCGCGCTGATCGAGGCCGGGTGCGCCCTCGAGGTCCGCGCCTCCGTAGGCGGCGATGGTGATGGCGGTCGCACCCCCGCGCACGACATCGCCCCCAGCGATGCGCACGCAGTGTGCACGGCAGCCCGCGGCGAGGCCGTCGATCAGCGCGTCGATGCCCTCGAGGGTGACGTCGGGGCCGAGGATCGTGGCGACGAGCAGCGTCGAGGGCCGGGCACCCATGGCGGCGAGGTCGCTGCAGTTGGCGGCAACGGCGCGCCAGCCGACATCGGCGAGGTCCATGGTGTCGGCGCGCCAGTGCGTGCCCTCGGCCAGGGTGTCGATCGTGGCGACGGTGGCGGGGTCGCCGCGCCAGACGGCGGCGTCGTCGCCGGAGGGGACGAGGATGTCGCCGGCCGCGGCCGCGCCGAGGCGGGCGACCATGCGGTCGATCAGGCCGAATTCGCCGAGATCGTGGAGGCCCGCATCAGCGGGCGTGGAGCCCTCGCCAGTCATGGCTCTCCTGCGGCGGCTAGCGCTTCCGCCTGGAGCGCGCGGCCGGCTTTTTCGCTGCGGGCTTCTTCGCGGCAGGCTTCTTGGCCGCTGGCTTCTTCTTGGCTGCCGGCTTCTTCTTAGCGGCCGACTGCTTCTTCGTCGCGGCGCCGCCCTCCTCGGCGTCGCCACCCTCCTCTGGGGCTGTGGCGTCGGGGGCGCCGTTCGGCGACTCGGGCTCGGTCTCGGGCGACGGCGTGGCGGTGGGCGTTTCGTCGAGGTCGATCTGGGCCAGCGAGGCGACGCGGTCGCCCTCGTCGACGTTCATGACCTGGACGCCCTGGGTCGAGCGCCCCTGCAGACTGACCGTGTCGGCCCGGGTGCGCATGACGATGCCGTTCTGGGAGACGAGGATCAGCTCCTGGGCCGGGCGGACGACGCGGGCTACGGAGAGCGGCCCGGTCTTGTCGGTGACGCGGAACGTCAGCATGCCGCTGCCACCTCGACCCTTGGTCGGGTACTCGGAGAGCTCGGTGCGCTTACCTGAGCCCTGCTCCGAGACGACGAGGAGCTGCTCGCCGTCGCAATCGGCGACCAGCGCGATGACGTTGGCGCCGCCGCGGAGGCGCATCCCGCGCACGCCGCCCGAGGAGCGTGAGGCGACGCGGAGCTTGCCGATGGCGAAGCGCATGGCCCGCCCGTCGGAGCTGACGAGGAGAGCGTCGTCGCCATCGGCAGCGGCGCGGGCCGAGACGAGCGAGTCGCCGGACTTGAGCTTCATCGCGATCAGGCCCGCGCGACGGACCGACTCGAACTGCTCGAGCGGGGTGCGCTTGACCTCGCCTCGTTCGGTGGCGAGGACCATCGAATCGCGGGAGAAGTCACGCACGATCACGATCGAGGTGACGCGGTCCTCGCCGTCGAGTTCGACGAGGTTGACGACCGGGATGCCGAGGGCCTGTCGCGTGGCCTCGGGCACCTCGAAGCCGCGGAGCGAGTAGACGCGGCCGGTCTTGGTGAAGAGCAGCAGCGCGTCGTGGGTGTCGCACACGATGAGGTGGCGGATGGCGTCCTCTTCGCGCGTCTTCTGGCCGGTGACGCCGCGGCCGCCGCGGCGCTGCAGGCGGTAGGTCTCGAGGGGGACGCGCTTCATGTAGCCGCGGTCGGAGATGGTCACGACGATCTGCTGGTGGGGGACCAGGTCCTCTTCGCTGATGTCCTCGACGGCCTGGTGGACCACCTGGGTGCGGCGCTCGTCGCCGTACTCCTCCTTGAGCTTGAGGCAGTCCTCTTCGATCAGCGCGTCGATCTTTTCGGGGTGCGCGAGTAGGTCTTCGAGGTAGGCGATGAACTCGGCGAGTTCCTGGTACTCGTCCTCGATGCGCTGCCGCTCGAGGGCGGCGAGGCGGCGCAATTGCATGTCGAGCACGGCCTGGGCCTGGCGGTCGGAGAGCTCGAACGGATCCTCCATGAGCGCCGTCTTCGCGGCGTCGGCCGAGTCGGAGGCACGGATGGTGGCGATCACCTGGTCAAGGAGTTCGAGGGCGATGCGGAGGCCGTCGAGGATGTGCGCACGCTCCTGGGCCTTCTCCAGGTCGAACTCGGTGCGGCGGCGGATGACCTCGCGACGGTGGTCGATGAAGGCGGTCAGCGCCTCCTTGAGCGTCATCGTCTTGGGCTGCCCGCCGTCGAGGGCCAGCATGTTGACGGCGAAGGTCGAGCGCAGCGCGGTGTGCTTGTATAGCTGGTTGCGGACGGAGGGGTACGTCGCGCTGCGCCCGAGCTCGATCACGACACGCATGCCGTGGCGATCGGACTCGTCGCGGATGTCGGAGATGCCGTCGATGCGCTTAGACCGCACGAGGTCGGCGATGCGCTCGAGCAGCGTCGCTTTGTTCACCTGGTAGGGCAGCTCGCTGACGATGATCTGGGAGCGGCCGTTGGGCGTCTCCTCGAGCGAGAGCGTGGCCTGCATCGTGATCTTGCCGCGGCCGGTGGCGAAGGCCGAGCGGATTTCGTTGAGGTTGAAAATGGTGGCGCCGGTGGGGAAGTCGGGCCCCTTCACGATCTCCAGCAGCTCGTCGACCGTGAGGTCGGGGTTGGCGAGGACGGCGATCAGTGCGTCGCAGATCTCGTTGAGGTTGTGCGGCGGGATGTTGGTGGCCATGCCGACGGCGATGCCGGAGGCGCCGTTGATCAGCATGTTGGGCAGCAGCGCCGGCAGGACCAGCGGCTCGTTCGTCGTGTCGTCGAAGTTCGGCTGGAAATCGACCGTATCGCGGTCGATGTCGCCGAGGAGTTGCGCCGCGATCTGCGCCAGTCGCGCCTCGGTGTAGCGCATTTGCGCCGGCGGGTCGCCATCGATCGAGCCGAAGTTGCCCTGCCCGTCGATCAGCGGGTAGCGCATGGTGAAGTCCTGGGCCATGCGCACCAGGGCGTCGTAGATGGCGCCGTCGCCGTGCGGGTGGAACTTGCCCATCACGTCGCCGACCGAGCGGGCGGTCTTGCGATAGCCCGAGGTCGGGCCGACGCCGAGCTCCTGCATCCCGTAGAGGATGCGGCGCTGGACGGGCTTGAGGCCGTCCCGCACGTCCGGCAGGGCGCGCGAGACGATGACGGTCATGGCGTAGTCGAGGTAGGACTGGCGCATCTCGTCTTCGATGCGAACGGCCTCGACGCGGTCCGGAGTCTCCTGGACCATGGACACCTCTCTGAGTGGCCGCTGTGGGTCGTCCAGCAGGGGCCGCGGGGAGCGCTCGAAGGCGGATCCAGCGGTGTGGATCCGGGGTAGGTACAGTTTACCGCGCCCGACCTCCTAGCGTCCGCTCGAAAGGGCCCTCCGATGCCGTCGACGCCGCCTCGAGGTCTCGCGATCCGCCTGCTCAGCGCCGGTGACGAGGCGGCGATGATCAGCGCGTTCTCGGCCCTCGAGGAGTACTTCGCACCGGACGAGGAGGGCGCGAAGGCGTTCCTCGACGATCCGGGGAGCCGGCTGCTCGTGGCGCAGCTCGAGGGTCGCGCGGTCGGCGCGCTGATCGCGCATGTGCTGCCCCGAGGCGACGGCGACACGATGCTGCTCGTCTACGAGGTTGCGGTCGACGCGCCGTACCGCCAGCGCGGCGTCGCAACGGCCCTGATGTCCGAGGCGGAGGCGCTCGCCCACGAGGTCGATGCGGCGTCGATGTGGCTCATCACGAACCGCTCGAACGAGCCGGCGATGGCGCTCTATGCATCGATCGGCGGCGTGGCGGACGGGGAGGACGATGTCGTGGTACGTTGGCGGTTCAAACCTCGACGCAGCGAGCGCTGAACGGACGGCACCTACTCGCTGAGATCCAGCCAGCTTCGCCGTAAGAAATGTAATACCCACAAGCCTGCGCCTGCCTAGCGTGGATGAGCCCCACCACGCAGGCACAGGAGGACGAGATTTCCATCTCAGGCTCCGGCGGATCCTTCTTGGGCCGCCTATCTCGCGGCGCGCCATGCTCCGCGGCACCGTTGTTGGCATCGCCGGCCTCTCGGCCGCCGCGCTGATCGGCTGCAGCGACGATGATGACGATGACGACGCGGATGTCGACCCGGGTACGCGCAGCGCGCTGCCCGACTCGCAGACGTTCGACCTGGTCGACGGCTGGGTCCGCCAGCAGGCGACCGAGTATTTCGACTTCGGCATGAACTCGCCGCTGAACGCAGCGACGAACGCGGTCGGCGTCGCGCCGATCTACGCGCTCGCGACGGGTGTCACCAACGGCGCGCCGGACTTTGTCGTCGGCCAGCACAACATCATCGACGTCGTTCCCGGCGACGAGGGGTACTCCGACCTCTGGGAGGTCAACCTCGTGATCGTCGACGACGCGTACGAGGCGGAGTCGATCACCTCGAAGGCCGCCCTCGACGCGGCGATCGAGGATGAGGGCTACGACGTGATGAAGCCCGGGCTGTTCGTGAACTGCCCGGTCGTCGGCGCCGACAGCACCCTCGAGGAGGGCAAGGAGCTGACCCAGGGCTGGTATCGCGGCGAGCCTGTGTTCTACCCCGACTTCGGAGGCAACGACCCGGTCGCGATCCCGATCTGGGCGTTCATCACCGGCTTCAACGATGACGGCACGCCCGCCTTCGTCGAGGGCCCGAACAACGTGATCGATGTGGTGAAGGGTGAGGACGGCTACTCCGCCTTCTGGCGCGTCAACCTCGTGCAGGTGGACGGGGCATACGAGGGGAACACACTGACCTCCGCGGCGCAGGTGGCGGCATCGGGGCTGGCGGTGACGCAGACCGACCTGGTGGTGAACTGCCCGGTCGTGCGGCCGGACGCCACGACGGCGAACGCTGAGCCGCGCGCGCCGGGAGTGGTGCGCAGCCTGCAGCCGGAGGCGAAGGAATTCGATCTCGTCGAGGGCTGGTACCGGGGCGAGGACGTCGTCTACTACGACTTCGGCATGAACTCGCCGCTGGACGCTGCGACCAGCGCGGTCGGGGTCGCGCCGATCTATGCCTTCGCCAACGGCATCGGAGCTGACGGCAGCCCGAACTTCGTTGACGGTCAGCACAACGTGATCGACCTGCTGCCCGGCGACGAGGGGTACTCGGACCTCTGGCAGGTGCACATCGTCCTGGTCGACGACGACTACGAGGCGGGCACGATCACCTCGAAGGCCGGCATCGACGCGACGCGCTACCAGAAGCAGGTGACGAACCTGTTCGTGAACTGCCCGGTCGTTGGAGCGGGCAGCACTCTCGAGACCGGCAAGGAGCTGGTGAACGGCTACTACCGTGAGCGTGACGTGTTCTACCCGGACTTCGGTGGGAACGTCGCGGCAGCGATCCCGATCTGGGCCTTCGTGACCGGCGTTGACGACGACGGCAACCCACAGTTCGTGGAGGGCCAGCGCAACATCATCGACGCCGTCCCTGCAGACGAGGGCTATTCAGCCTTCTGGCGCGTCAACCTCGTGATGGTCGACGACAGCTACGAGGCGAACTCGCTGAAGTCGCGCGAGGACGTCGAGGGGTCGGGTCTCGAGGTGGTGCCGACGGACCTCGTGGTCAACTGCCCGGTGGTCGAGCGGACGTAGCTCGCTCGTTCGCGACCACTTTCCGGAACGGCCGCCCCGAAGGGCGGCCGTTCTTCGTCACGTCGAGCGTCCTCACGCTGGGTCTAGCGCGGCCCGCCGCCCTCGCGGCCGTTGTGCTCGAGCGCCTCGAGGACGGCGATGTAGGCGGCGGGCAGGCCCAGAGCGCGCGCGCCGCGCAGCAGCGTTTCTTTGTACGCGGGCGAGGGTGCGTAGCCCTCGAGGTTGGGGGTGACGACGCGGTAGCTGCGGCACGCGACGAGGTCGCCATCCGGCGTCGCGACCTCGATCGCGAGTCGGCGGTAGGCGGGCGGGTCGCGGAAGAGGCCCTCCTGGCGGTCGAGCTCCTCTGACTCGCCGTGGTCGATCGACCAGAGCGCGCCCCAGACCTCGGCGTCCGGTGCGTCGAGGATGTCGGCGACGCCACCGAGCCAGTTGCGTTTGCTTTCGAGGGTGAACGCCAGGCGGTAGCCGGCGAGGCGAGCGATGGAGGCGAGCTCGGCTGATGGGCAGTGGATCCGCAGGCGGTCGATGTCGAGGTTCGAGCCGAAGCCGAAGTAGTGGAAGCGACCGGGCGCGGCGGTCATCGGGCGGTTCTCGCCGCCTCGACGAAGGCCTCGAAGAGCGCGGCGGAGCCGGTCTGCAGGTCAGGGTCGTCGATCATCTCAGGTCGTTCCGGGTGCCACTGGACGGAGAGCGCCCAGGGGCGGTCCGGCGCCTCAAGCGCTTCGACGACGCCATCGGGAGCGGTCGCCACGACCGCGAGGCCGGTAGCGACGCCGTCCGGCAGCACCGCCTGGTGGTGCCGGGAGTTGACGCGCAACGTCGCAGCGCCAGAGATGCGCGCGAGGAGCGAGCCGGACGCCACGGCGACCTCGTGCCAACCCGACTCGATGGTCTCGCCGTCGGCGCCGTAGCGGGCGCGGTGGGGTTCGCGCTCCTCGAGGTGTTGCAGCAGCGAGCCGCCCTGCGAGGTGTTGAACAGCTGGTGACCACGGCAGATGCAGAACAACGGCCGCTGGCGCTCGAGTGCTGCGGCGATGGCCGTCTCCTCGAAGATGTCGCGCTCGGCGTTGATCTCGCGCACGCGGTCGGAGCGCTCCTGGCCGTACCGCGCGGGGTCGAGGTCGACGCCGGCGGTGACGATCAGGCCATCGAACGCGGGGACCGTGCCATCGAACGTGGCGAGGTCGAGTGGGGCGGCTTCGCCTCCGGCCGCCTCGACGGCAGCGCCGTACTCCTCCCAGTGCTCGCCGAGGACATCCTCGGCGCGGGTGATGAGGATGCGGGGTCGCGAGGCTGCGGTGTCGGGCATGCGCCGATGCTAGCGACCGAGGCGCGGCAGCACCACGGACTGTGTACGGCCGATGTGCGCGGGCGATGGACGCGAAGAGGCCAGCCCCTGCGGGGCGGGCCATGCGCTTCGCGAGCTGCGCCGTCGATCTAGAGCGGAAGTGCCCTGACGTGGCTGATGCCTGCGCCCTGGATGTGCTCCTGCACGCCTGCCAGTGGGGCCGTGCCGCCGTCGGCGGTGGTCTGCAGTGCATCACGGAAGCGAGCCCAACCGCCGAGGCCGTCAAACTCACTGACGATAGATCAGGCGGCCGGGGTTATCGCCGTTTGCCGTCGCGAAGATCCTCGACGATGCGCCGACAGTCTCGAAGAGGTCCCTCATCCCACCAATCGCGGCCACGACGTCCGGTCGGTTCGACAACACGTCGAACGAGATGCTGGAGATGAACGACTTGTTCTCGGCCGGATGGTCGCCAACCTGGGCACGGATACCCAGGCCAGCCAGCGTGGCCGGCGGGTCGCTCCCGCGTAGCGCGTCGAGGAGCGGTTGCGACGGCGGACTCGCGTCAGAAGCGTCGCTGTAGTCAGCAAACGCCTCCCAGCTCTCGTGCTCGGTAGCCGTCACTACCATGCCCGCGTTTTGACCGGACAGCACTGTTCCAGCGCGCGGGCTGGCTCGGCCCGCCGCGGCGTTCGCCTGCACCTCGGCGAGCACGCCGAGGAAGCGATCTCGGTGGCCGGGGTTCACGCGGAAGGCTGCAACTTGCTGAATCGTCATCGATACCCCCAACGGGTTGGTGGCACATCGACCGGCGGGTGACCCGACGCACCGCTATTGCATTGCGAGCGTGATATACGCGAGCGCTTGCGGGTTGTCGAGCGGCGTTCGGCCTCGGCCAGGCAGGCGCCATTCGAGGGGGGCGCCCTAGTCCTCCAGCGTCGCGAGGTCGGCGAAGGCGGTGCCGGGCGGCCCGTCGTCGAGGCGGGCGCGGATGCGGGCGGCGCACTCCTCGGGGGTGAGCTCGGAGGTGTCGACCTCGAGGTCGTAGTGGCCGGGGTCGTGGACTGCCTCCTGCCAGAGCGCGACGGGCGGCGGAATCGGGACCTCGGGCGTGCCGCGCGCGTAGCCGCGTCCCGGACCCGCCTCGTTGCGGCGGCGCATGATCTCCTCGATCGGGCAGTGCACGCCGACGAAGAGCACCGGCAGCCCCTCGAGGCGACGCGCGCAGTCGGGGAGGATCGCCCGGTTGATGGCGCGGTGGAGGCCGCAGTCGACGACGACGTTCAGCGCGAGCCGGCTATGCGCCGCGACCGAGTCGAAGAGCGCCGCGTAGAGCACCGGCAGCAGCGGCTCGAGGTCCGGTCGCTCCCCGCCGCGTTGCGGGCCGGGGCCGAGGCGCAGCCCGATCCCGGGCTGGAGACGCTGCGGCGTCGCACCCCGCGCGTAGAGATCGACGCCGAGGTTCATCCAGACGCCGTCGAACGTGTCCTGGATGACGCTCGCGATGCTGGACTTCCCGGCGCGTGGCGCGCCGTTGAGGATCACGATCTGTCCGGCGGTCGTCGGATCTGGCGTCACTGCTGGCATCGCCTCGATGGTACCGATTGCGCGACCTTCGGAGGCGTACGATGCGCCGCGAGGGCTTCGTTCAGGGGCCGGACGGGCGGGATCGAGCCATGACGACGACATCTGACACCGACACGCTGGTTCACATCGGGTCGATCGAGGAGCTTGAGCGCGAGCAGCCGCGGGTCCGCGGGGCTGAGCGACCTGTCCGCGGGTGGTCGCACGATCGTGATGTTCGTCCACGAGGGGCGTCCGCACGCCCTCGACAATCGCTGCCCGCACATGGGATTTCCGCTGAGCCGCGGGACGGTGAGCGACGGCATCCTCACGTGCCACTGGCACCACGCCCGCTTCGACCTCGCGGGGGGGTGCACCTTCGATCCGTTTGCGGACGATGTCGCGGCGTTCCGGACCGAGGTGCGCGATGGGCAGGTGTGGCTCGACCCGACGCCACTCGAGCAGGACCGCGGCGCGCACTGGCTGCAGAAGCTCGATGAGGGGCTGGAGCAGAACATCAGGCTCGTACTGGCGAAATCGGTGCTGGGGCTGAGCGACCTCGACGCGACGGACCCGCTGCTGGAGCGCGCGGCGTTGTTCGGCACACGCAACCGCGCCGCCGGGTGGAGCTCCGGGCTCTCGATCTTGACCGCGATGGCTAACGTGCAGCCGCTCCTCGACGAGGTGGACCGGCCGCGGGCGCTTTACCAGGGACTGATGCACGTGGCTCGCGACACGGCGGGCCAGCCGCCTGACTTCGACCTCGAACCACTCGAGAGCGAGGAGGCGCGGCCCGAGGTGTACCGCACGTGGTTCCGCCTCTTCATCGAGACGCGGTCTACGGATCCAGCCGAGCGCACGCTGCTGACGGCGATCGGCCTCGGCCATTCGCCGGTGCAGGTGGCGGACATGATCTTCGCCGCCTGCACGGACCATCTCTTCCTCGCCGAGGGCCACGCGCTCGACTTCGCGAACAAGGCGTGCGAACTGCTGGACCACATCGGCTGGGAGCACGCCGACGCGGTGCTTCCGAGCCTGATCGGCAACATGGTGCGCGGGCAGCGGTCCGAGGAGCTGTCGAGCTGGCAGCATCCGGTCGACCTGCCGGCGCAGCTGCGCGAGGCCGACGCCGAGCTGGACGAGGCGCTCGCCGCCGGAGGCGAACGCCTCGAGGGGTGGGACGGCCACCGCGCGCTGGCCGAGACGATCCTGGACGAGGAGCCGAGCACGTCGCTGCGCGCGATGCTCGACGCCGTTCGCGACGGCGTGCCGCTGGTGGAGCTGGCGGCGACAGTCGCCTATGCGGCGGCGCGCCGGCCGGCGCACTTCCACATCTCGAACGAATTCGGCGACTGGGACACGGTGCACCACACGTTCACGTACACCAACGCCGTCGACCAGGCGATGCGGCGGGCACCCTCGAGGGAGCTCGCGCGCGGGATCTTCGATGGCGCGATGTCGGTGTACCTCGAGCGGTTCCTCAACGTGCCGAAGCAGCCGCTGCCCGCGACGAACGGCGCGAGCGGCGGACGCGAGGCGATGCTCGCCGAATTCGACCGGCAGCAGCGAGTCGACGAGACGGCCACGATCGTCGCGGACCGGCTGGCCGCGGGCGAGCACGACGAGGTGCTGGCCAGCCTCGGACATGCGCTGCTGCGCGAGGATGCCGGGTTCCACGAGTTCCAGATCTACGAGGCGGCGGCGCGCCAGTACGCGAATTTCGCCGGCCGTCCGGAGGGCGACCACGTCTTGATCGGCGCCGCGCGCTTCCTGACGGCGCATGCGCCGACGGTGCGCGCGGTCGGCCAGACGTACGACATCGCGGCGCGGCTGAACCGCGGCGAAGCGCTCCACGGCGACGAGGCGTAGCCGACGACGTCACTCCGGTGGTTGTCGCCAAGGTCCGCCGACCAGTCTTGCGTTTGTTCCGACGGAATCTGACAGAACGCATAGAGGGGCCTCACCCATCACGAAGACAGAGGGCGCTTGCGCAGGCTCGCGCGCACGTGAAGGTGTTTCGTCATGCTCATCCGTTCGCACAGGTATCGCGAATTAGCGGCGATCGCAGCTCTGGCCGGAATCAATCTCGTCTTCGTCGCCCTGGTGCTCGAGGGCATGGCCGCTGGCGTGCCATCCATGGTCGCGCTGCCGCTGTTGCTGCCACCCGGCCTGGCTCTGGGCGCGCTCATGCGCGAGTTGGTACTCACCACATCGGTCGAGCGCGTGGAACCCCACGTCGAGCTGCCCTTGGAGCAGCGCGTCCTCAACGACCGCGGCCTGGCGTCCTAGCTCGCTGCGTGCCGTGCGCGCTCCTCGATGTCGTCGACCCGGCTCTGCCGGTGGTGAATCAACGCGCCGGGTCGCAGGTTCAGGTGCATCTTTCTCGAGCCCGAGGAACCAGTACGTCAGCCCCTCGGCGGTGCTGACCGCGTCCCAGACGTGCTCGACTGGCACGTCGAGTTCACGCATCGTGAGGCGCGCTTATGGAACGTCAGCTCTGCTGCGCGGAGCGTCACCGGAGGCGGCGATGCTCGCGGTGCGTGCACCGAACATGGCGATCCGTCAGGACGAGTCTGATGTTCAGCGAGGAGGCGCCCGCCTTCGAGGGCACCTCGCTGCAGTCACCTCGGCTCGGCCCGCGCCGGGACCCGAGGACGTAGACTCCGAGCGCCCCGATCGGTCGCCCGTGGGAACGGATTGACGTGCCGCTGAACGACGACTGGCTGAGCCAAACGCCGGAGGAGGCTCTAGAGCCCGAGCTTCCGATCCTCGACCCGCACCACCACCTCTGGGACCGTGCGGGCTACCGCTATCTGCTCGACGAGATCGTAGCTGACGCCAGCGGTCATCAGGTCCGCCAGACGGTGTTCATCGAATGCGGCGCGATGTACCGGGCCACCGGGCCAGAGCACCTGAGGCCGGTCGGCGAGACCGAGTTTGTGCAGGGCATCGCGGCGCAGAGCGCGAGCGGCGGCTACGGCTCATGCCGGGTGGCGGCCGGGATCGTCGGCACCGCCGATCTGCTGCTGGGCGACGACGTGGTCCCGGTGCTCGAAGCGCAACTCGCGGCGAGCCCGCAACGCTTCCGCGGCGTTCGACACCGAGCGGCATGGCCGGAGCCCGGTCCGACTGGCGCCGGTCGGCCGGCGAGCGCCGAGCATCTGCTCCTCGATGCGTCGTTCCGCGCCGGATTCGCCCATCTCCGCCGCTATGGCCTGTCCTTCGAGGCGTGGCTCTACCAGCCCGACCTGCGCGACGTGGCCGATCTCGCGTCGGCGTTCCCCGACACGACGATCATCCTCAACCATCTCGGAGGGCCGATCCTCGGCGAAGGCGACCCCGACGAGATCTTCGCGACGTGGCGAGAGGACATCGCGGCCGTCGCCGCTCACGAAAACGTCGTGATGAAGCTCGGCGGGATCCAGATGCCGGTGAACGGCTTCGGCTGGCACGAGCGCGAGGCGCCGCCCACGTCCGACGAGCTACTGGAGACGAACCGCCGCTGGTACGAGCAAGCGATCAACGCGTTCGGACCGACCCGCTCCATGTTCGAGAGCAACTTCCCGGTCGATCGCGCGTCGTGCTCGTACACGGTGCTCTGGAACCAGTTCAAGAAGCTGACCGGCAGCTTCTCCTCGGACGAGCGCCTGGCCCTCTTCCACGACACAGCTGCCCGCGTCTACCGACTCCCCCTCCCGGCCGAAGTGGTCCAGCCGCGTTGAGGTAGGCATCGGTCATCGCGCCTCAGCCTGACCACGAGCCTCTAGCCCGATCGAGGGTCGTGGTAGGCGCCACCGGCGACGCTCGCTATCGGCCGCACTCACGCCGGGCACACTGGAGGCCCCCTGCCGCTTTCTCCTAAGGGGTAGGCGGTATGTATTACTGGCACAGTCCGACCGGCAGCGGAGAGCGACGAGGCGACGATGAAGACGTCAGAGGTCCAGCGTGCGGTCGCTGCGGCCACGTCGATCGTGGCAGCGCTCGACCTGACAGTCCACGACGCGGTCGTTCTTCAGAACTCGAACAAACTCGCGCTGCGCCTGCTGCCGTGTGACGTCCTTGCTCGAGTGGCACACGTAGGACATGAGGTTGCGCAGTTCGAAGTAGACCTTGCTCAACGGCTGGCCGAAGCCGATAGCCCAGTGGCTGCTCTTGAGCCTCGGGTGGAGCCGCGCGTCTACGAGCGTGACGGCTTCGCGGTCACGCTATGGACCTACTACCAACCTGTGGCACCTCAAGAGGTCTCACCAGCTGACTACGCGGATGCTCTCAAGCGGCTGCATTCCGGAATGCGTGAACTCGATGTCACGGTGCCGCACTTCACGGATCGCGTCGAAGAGGCTCAGAACCTCGTTGCAAGCCGCGATCGCGCTCCGGCGCTCGCCGACGATGACCGGGCGCTTCTGAGCACCACGCTACGAAGCCTGAGGAGAGCGATCGGCGACCGCGGCGCCGCCGAGCAGCTGCTGCACGGCGAACCGCACCCAGCCAACGTGCTCAGCACGAAAGCCGGCCCGCTGTTCATAGACCTCGAGAATTTTGCCGTGGGCCGATCGAATTCGACCTCGCACATGTGCCCGAAGAGGTCAGCGAGCGCTATCCGGAGGTTGACCACGAGTTGCTCAGCGAGTGCCGGATCCTCGTGCTTGCCATGATCGCAACGTGGCGCTGGGATCGAGACGACCAGTTCCCGAACGGGCGCCAACTGGGCGCAGAGTGGCTCAGCCAGATGCGAGAAGCGCTCGCTCGCTCCGGACCGGATGCCCATCGCTGATCGTTCAGATGGCTTGGCCTCGGCCGCGCAGGGACCATACGCGGGCCTGGGGGATCGTCTTTGCGTCCAGGCGTGGCCACCGGCTCAGGAAACCGCATGGCTATTGAGGAAAGATGGTCGGGGTGCCCAGATTTGAACTGGGGACCTCGTCGTCCCGAACGACGCGCTCTGCCAAACTGAGCTACACCCCGCGCAAACGACGGGCCTGGCGGCCCGGGCGCGGATCGTACGCCATTCCCGGCGCACCATCGAGGGGCCACGACCCGTCGAGGGCCGTGCGGCGAGGGTTTGGTACGATCACGCCCGGGTCCTGACACTATGGGTCCTGACACGAAGACACGGGCGGGCGGCGAGGAAGGGCGTGCCGAGTGGTACGCAGGCTGGTTCCGCTCGCGGCGTCCGCGCGGCGCATGCGACCGCGCTCGTTCCGGACCCTCGGCCTGTCGATCGTCCTCGCGGCGGTGGCAGGCATCGCGCTCATCGCCGGCGGCGGCGACCGAGGCGTCGCTCAGCAGGTGGACCTCGGCGACGAGAACTCCTGGATCCGTATCCAGAACGTCGGCGAGGGGCCCTCCTCGATCGACATCGACTTCTTCGATAGCGATGGCAGCTACCTCGCGACCGACAGCTGCCCGACGGGCGGCGGCTGCATCGAGATTCGCAGCGGCTTCGGCTGGTCGTTCTTCCAGCAGTTCGACAACGACCTGCCGGCGGGCTTCCGGGGCTCGGCATTCATCGAGAGCGACCAGCCGTTCGTGGCGATGCTGGCGCGCGATGTCTACCGGCCCGAGACCGGCGAGTTGCAGATTGCGGGCGAGAGCCTACGCCTGGGCGCGGGGACGGACGTGCACTACCTGCCGATCGTGCAGGACACGGAGCGGTACATCTCCCGCATCACGGTGCAGAACGCGAGCGAGGACCACGCGATCTGCGTCGAGATCAGTTACTACGACTCGGGCGACACCTCGCCGACGACCGTCGATCCGCGGACGCCCAGCGCCGGCTGTTCGCAGGGTGGCGAGCTGATCGAGGCGCGCGGCACGATGCTGCGCAACGAGTTCACATTGCCGGTGCCCTTCGGCTTCGACGGCGCAGCCGTGCTGCGCACGTACGACAGCGACGCGGGCATCCCCGCGGAGGCCCAGCGCCCGGCCGTGGTGGTCGATACGCGCGACCGAGCGCAGGCCGGGCTCGCGACCTACCGCGCGATCGGGCAGGACGAGGCGGCGCGGGTCGTGCTGCTGCCCCTCGTCGACCGCAACGCGTCGGAGGGCGAGTCCACGTGGAGCACACGCTTCCGCATCATGGCGGCAAACCCGAGCGTGCCGACCGAGGTGACGCTGCTGTTCGATGGCACGGACGCCTCCGGCGATCGGTTCGAGTTCGAGCACACGATCACGGTGTTCGGCGCGCGCACCTGCGACCAGGACTTCGCAGGGGCGCTCGGCTGCCTGCCGGAGGGCACGGCGCTGCCCTCGACGTTCTTCGGCACGGTGCGGATGCAGTCGGTGCAGCCGATCGCGGTGGTCGGGCAACGGCGGTCAGAGGACGGTTCACTGGCGGACTACCGCGGATTCACGGCGCAGGACGCCTCGACGAAGGTCGTGGTGCCCGTGACGAACAAGAACTTCAACCCTTGGCTGACGGGCGACGGTTGGAACTCGTGGTTCCGCGTGCTGACGTTCGACGGATCGGTCGCGGGCGTCTCGGTCATCTACTTCTCGAAGGCGTTCCCGACGGGCCTCAAGGCCGTCGTCGGCCGGCCGGTCGTGGGCAGCCGCACCTTCCGTCAGTGGGAGGAGCGGCAGCTGCCGAGCGACTGGGTGGGCGCAGCGGTCGTGATCGCGAGCCGCCCGATCGTAGTGATCGCGAACCTCGAGAGTGACTCGTTCGAGGGCGATCCGGTGATGCTCTACAACGCGGTGCCGCTTGAGTAACCGGCGACGGTCGTCCTCGCGGCGCGCTCGCTCCTCCGGCGCGGGGGCCGAGAACCTGACGACCGCGCAGGTGCTCGCGCGCTACGACGGCGGGCCGACGAGCGGTCTCTTCACGGACGGCAGCTGCTCCGGCAATCCGGGCCCGGGCGGCTGGGGCGTGGTCTACGTGCTCGAAGGCGAGATCCTCGCGGAGCGGCACGGGCAGGACCCGTCGACGACCAACAACCGCATGGAGTTCACGGCCATGATCGAGGCGCTCCGCCTCGTCGGGCCGAACGAGCCGGTCGATATCCACACAGACAGCCGGCTGGTGGTCGATACGATCACGAAGTGGGCCGCTGGCTGGGAGCGGCGCGGGTGGCGACGCCGTGACGGCGAGGTGAAGAACCTCGGACTGGTGCAGGAGGCCTACGCGCTCGCACAGGAGCGTCCGAAGGCTCACCTGCAGTGGATCAAGGCCCACGACGGCTCGCGTTGGAACGAGTACGCCGACGCGCTGGCGACGGCGTATCTCCGCGACGAGGTCTAGCCGCGGCGATCCACGTCGCGTTCCGGGTTGCACGGCTCTTCACGACGGCCGATCGTGAGCGACCTCTGCGAGAGGTCGCGATGCAGACGAAGCCGCTGGCAATGCTGATCGCGCTGTCCCTGATCTGGGGCGCGTCGTTCATGTTCATCAAGGTCATGCTCGAAGAAGTGGGCCCGGTGGCGGTCGGCTGGCTCCGCCTTGGCCTGGGCGCGGCGTTGCTGATGGTCGTGGTCGCCGTGCGAGGCCTCGAGGTGCCGCGCGACCGTCGCTACTGGTTGGCGGCCATCGTGATCGGGCTGATCGCCTCGGCGGCGCCGCTGGTGCTGATCCCGTGGGGCGAGCAGGAGATCGACAGCAACCTCGCGGCGATCCTGAACAGCGGCATGCCGCTGTTCACGGCGATCTTCGCCCACATAGCCGAGGCTGTCGCACAAACCCACGAAGAGGGGGACATCGCTATACGATGAGCATGGCGGCGGGGGCGGAGTGATTCCGAGGTGCCGCCGTGACCCAGCGTTTCTTGCCGTGCGACCGTGACCAGCAATACCTGATGCCCGCCAGCCTCCGCGACTGGCTGCCCGGGGACCACCTCGCGTGGTTCGTGCTCGATGCGGTCAGCCAGTTGGACCTCACCGCGTTCTACGAGCGCTACCGCGAGGACGGTTGGGGGCGGAAGGCGTACGAGCCGTCGATGATGGTCGCGCTCGTGCTCTACGCCTACTGCGAGGGCGAGCGCTCGAGCCGCCAGATCGAACGGCGCTGCCGGGAGGACATCGCCCTCCGGGTGCTGACCGCGAACCAGCACCCCGACCACGCGACGATCTGCCGTTTCCGCCAGCAGCACGAGGAGGCGCTCTCGGGACTGTTCGCCGAGGTGCTCAGGCTGTGCGCCGAGGCTGGTCTGGTGCGGGTCGGGGTGGTCGCGCTCGATGGGACCAAGCTGCACGCCAACGCCAGCCGTGAGCGCAACCGCACGGATGCGGACCTGGAGGCCGAGGTGCGGCGCATCCTCGACGAAGCGGAGCGGGTGGACGCCGAGGAGAACGCGCGCTTCGGCGACGCGCGGGGCGACGAGTTGCCTCCGGGATTCAGGGACCGCGAGGAGCGCCTGCAGCGGTTGCACGAGGCGCGGGAGCGACTGGCGGCCCGAGAGCGGGAGCGGCAGGAGGACTACGAGCAACGCCTCAGGAGCCGCGCGGAGAAGGACCGGCGCGGGCGCCGCCCGAAGCCGCCGCAGCCCGAGCAGGGTGCGAAGGTGAACGTCACCGACCCGGACAGCCGCGTGGTGCGCGACTATCACGGCTACTTCCAAGGCTACAACGTGCAGGCGGTGACGACCCGCGACCAGATCATCGTCGCGGCCGAGGTGAGCCGACAGGCGACCGACATGCACGAGCTGCAACCGATGATCGAGGTGATGCACCGCAACCTGCAGGCCGCACACTGCGGGCCGGCGCGCGTGCTGCTGGCTGATGCCGGCTACTACTCCGAGGCGAACGTGCGGCAGGCGGGGAGCGCAGGTCCGGAGCTGCTGCTCGCGACCCGCAGCGACCGCAACCGGCGCGTCGGCGCGGCACCGCCGCGCGGGCGCATCCCTGCCGGGCTCTCCGTCCGTGAACGGATGGATCGCAAGCTGGCGACGCAGCGTGGCCGGCGTCTCTACGAGCAGCGGCGCTGGATGATCGAACCCGTCTTCGGCGACGTCAAGGAGAACCGCGGCATCCGCCGGTTCATGCGGCGCGGGATCGCCTCGTGCGCCAGCGAATGGAAGCTGATCGCCGCCACCCACAACCTCAAGAAGCTCTATCGCCGGGCGCGGCCGTCCTCCTGGCCAGCGAACGGCAACCCCCGGCAAAGAGGCTGGTCTGCCGCCGTGGCGGCCGCGTAGCGCCGCTGCCCTGTGAGAGGCGGCTACTCCGCCCCGACAACCGACCGGCTGACCTCTTGGCCCTCGTGGCGCTCCGCCCACGCCACTCCATGCGACAGCCCCCGCTATGGGTCGGCTCTGATGCTCCTATCGCCTGTCAAGCGAGCGACTCGGGTCGCGGGAGGTAGCGATAGAGCTGCCGTGCGACGTAGCGCTTGAGCGAGCGGATGATCTCGCGCTTGGAACGGCCCTCGCGCGTGCGCCGCTCGACGTAGCGGCGGGTGCGGGGGTCGTGGACCATGCGGACCATGACGATTCGCCAGAGCGCTTGATTCGCGGTGCGGTCGCCACCGCGGTTGAGTCGTTTGCGGATGGTCAGCCCCGACGAGGCGTCGATCGGGGCGACGCCGCAGTGATGGGCGAATGCCGCCTCGCTGCGGAGGCGTTGCGGGTTGTCGCCGGCGGAGACGAGCAGAGCGCCGGCCGTGTCGGTGCCCACGCCGAAGCAGGCGACGAGGGCGGGCGCGGTGGTGGCGACCAGCTGCTCGAGCACGGCGTCGAGGCGGCGACACTCTGCCTCGAGGCGCTGCACCCGCCGAGCCAGCTCACGCAGGGCTAGCTTGGTGGCGCCGACGGCGGTCGTGGGGTCAGTCGGACGCAGCCGGGCCGCGGTCGTCACCAGCTCGAACACAGTGCTGCCACGCAGTGCGGCCCGGAGGTCGTCCGGTCCACTCACGAGCAGGGCGCGCATCTGGGTTGAGGGCCGTCGTGCGTGCATGCCCGGCCGAGCGGCGAGCCGTGCGCAGCGCGCGGATCGCCTCCACGGCACCGCTGCGGGTCTGCGCCTCACCCGAGGCCTCCCCTGACTGCGCAGCGCGAGCGGCGGCGATGGCGTCGACGGGGTCGGACTTACCGTGGCGGCGTCGCAGCTGGCGGTTGGGGCGATTCACCTCCGCCACCGCCACCGCCTCGGCGAGCAGGTAGCGGGTCAGGCCAGCGCCGTAGGTGCCCGTCCCTTCGACGCCGATGCGCTCGACCGGACCAAGGCTGCGGAGCCAGGCGAGCGCCTGTCGGTAGCCGGCCGTGGTCGTCGCGAACGACCGCACCCCGAGCTCGCCGCCCCGCTCATCGAGCGCGGCGACCACGTGCTGGTCGCGGTGCGTGTCGACCCCGGCGGTGACGCGCGTGGTCGCATCTGTCATGGTGGTCATCGTCATCCCTTCATCGAACAATCTGTGCAGGGTGGCCGCACGTGCCGGGACGGCGGACAGGACAGGGACGAGCCGCCAAGGCAGGCTCCTATGAGGTCACGTTCGCCCGACCGGTGCGTGCCAGATGGACTCGGAGGCGCGGCCGACAGATCAGAGCGAGAGCAGCCGAAGCGCCAGTCAGAATCTGGGGTCAGACCGAGCCCGGGAGCCCACCCGGCACCGTAAACGCTCGCCGCCTAGTGGTGGCTGGGCGTCGTACCGATCATCCCTGTCAGATCTCGGACCAAGCGATCGCGCGCCGCGTGGACAGCTGAGGGGCCGTCGCCACGGGCCAATCGGTCAACCGCCAGCCGCAGCAGCGGCGTGCTCGCGTAGAGCGGGCAGCACGGTGGCAACCATCGGCTCGCGCGTGCCTCCTGCCAGGGCGCCCGGGAAGTACAGGTGGCGGAGGCCAAGCCGGACCAATTCGCGGAGCCGCTCGACCACGTGGTCCGGCGATCCGGCGATCGCGAACCAGTCGATGAACTCGTCATCGAGGTGCGAGGCGTGCGGTGCGCTCGCCTCGCCGTGCCGCCGCGTGTCATACTCGCTCTGCAGCGTACGGCTGACGCGCTGCAGGATCTCGGGCTGCTCATCGGTCGGCGAGTCGCTCATGCCGCTGAAGTGGGCGAACGTGCCGACCCCGCCTCGCAGCGACTCGATCGCGCGCTCGCGATCGTCATCGATCGCCACGTTCACCCAGGCGCCGAAGCGGATCGCATCCGGGTCGCGCCCCGCCTCCTGGGCTGCGGTACGAGCCGTCTGCACCGCCCAGCTCAGGCGCTCCGGGGCCGCGCCCACTGCGAACGTCACGCGATCCGCGAGCTGCGCCGCCAGCGCGATCGACCGCGGGCCCGAGCACGACATGTCGATCGGCACGCGCGGGAGGTCGTGGCGATCGAGCCACACGAGCCGGCTCGGAAAACCGTGCTGATCGACCGCGTCACCATCGAGGTACGTACGCACAGCGCGGATATAGCGCTCGTACGTGCGCATCGGTGCCGGCCCGCGACCGATGTGGGCGAGTGCGGAGTCGCCGCGCCCGATCCCAAGGATCGCGCGTCCGCCACTCTCGACGTGCAGGGCCGCGATGGCCGCGGCGGTCACGGCGGGATGGCGCGTCACGGGATTCGTCACGCCGGTACCGATGCGCACGCGCTCAGTCGCCCTCGCCATCAGCGCGAGCTGGCCGTAGGGATCGCCGCGCAGGTTCTGACTGTCGCTGAGAAGCGCCACGTCGTAGCCGTCCGCCTCGGCGTCGGCTCCCAACCGCTCGCCTGACCCCGGAGTACCAACCGCCATCGTGCCCAGTTCGAGTTCCTGCATCGCGGCAAGCCCTTCAGACCCCTGACCCTGCGCACGCGCACTGCCGTGCAAGCGAGCAGCCGCGCGACCGCATCGTACGCGAGGAGCAGCGGCGCTCCGTCCCCGGAGCAGCGTCGCACCGGCGAGAGAGACGCGTGGTGCAGCTACAGGCCGGCCACCTCGGCGAACGCACGCAGCTCGCGCTCCACGTCGGCGCCGCTGGTGCCGAAGATCACGCCGCTCGCACCCTCGGCCTCGAATGCGTCGAGCCTGGCCCGCAGTGCGTCGCGCGTGCCCGAGAAGGTCATCCGCGTGGCTAGGCCTGTGCCCACGAGCTCGTCGTGGCCGTTGGCGATCTCCAGGTTGTGGCCACGGTGCACAGAGAGGTGACGGAGCTGCTCTGGAACACGCTCCACGCTCCCCAGCCACTGCGCCCCATTCGGGAGCTCGTGGAGGCTCGCCGGGTCGCGCGCCCAGCGGCCATGGTACGCGCTCGCCACCAGCGGCGCGGTCGCGGCCTGCACGCGCGGCGTCTCTGCGTCCTCGTCGTCGTCCATCACCGTGCCGTTCACGGAGACGAGGCATGTGTCGAATCCGAGCGCGGCGCCGCCCAGCGTGATCAGCCCGTCCGCGACCTCGTGCGCCAGCTGGCGCCCGCGCGGTCCCTGCGCCGCCAGCAACAGCGGCACAGACAGCGGTCGGGGCGCGAGCCAGCCATCGGTCGCGAGCAGCTGTGCCATCCCGCCGTCGACCTCGACCGCGTCGCCCTGCAGCAGCCCGCGCACCTGCTCGATGTGGCGCCGCATCTCGCGCAGGGTCAACGGCGGCTGGCCGAGGCCCGAGCGCCCGGTGAAGCCGGTGCCGAAGCCGACCCGCAGCCTGCCCGGCGCGAGCGCCTCGACAGTCGCGATCGCGGAGGCCTGCGCCAGGGGGTGTCGGTAGCTGGGGATCAGCACCGCAGGGCCGAAGTGGATGCGACTCGTGGCCTCCGCCACGCGCGCCATCGTGATCCAGATGTCGTGCCCGAAGGCCGGCACCTCTGGCGTCCACACGCCCTCGTAGCCGATCTCCTCGGCGAGCTTCGCGTAGCGAGCGGTGTCCGGGCCGGGTGGAAGCCGGAACGAGTACCTGAGCATGCAGATCTCCTCGACTGCGCCGATCGCAGGCAGTGGGCGTGGCGGCGCCGCACGGATGGTAGGCCGCTCGTCGTGTCTGTTGGGAGCGCCCGCGGCGGCGCTGAGCTCGTCGCTACATCGCCGCCTCTACGCTGGCGCGCAGCGGCTCGGCGATGCCGACGCACTGAGCCATGCGTCCAGGGGCTGCGCCATTCGACAGTGTGGTTCGAGCGGGAGAAGGGATTCGAACCCTCGACCCTCTGCTCGGGAAGCAGCGGCTCAAGCGCGTGAGACCGCGGAATCAGTCGATTCCCGATCGCGTCTCTGCTCGTCCCGCAGTGCCCTCGGGTAGGTGGATGTTCAACAACTCATAAGCCGTCGGCCATAGCGCCCGACGACATCGCACTGTCAGAAACGGCAGTGGACACTGGGGTCCGCTGCCACTCGCCCCACGAACCTGCTGAACTGCAGCCATGGTGCTCGCTCCTGCTGGCTCGGCGCTGTGCAGCTTAGCGGGCGTCAAGCAGGAGCGCTGCGCCGGCAGGGACCAAGGTTTCCGCGGTTCGAGGTGCCGCCCATGCGAAGGGGTGGTAGCAGAGGCTGTCGCACAAACCCACGAAGAGGGGGACATCGCTATACGATGAGCATGGCGGCGGGGGCGGAGTGATTCCGAGGTGCCGCCGTGACCCAGCGTTTCTTGCCGTGCGACCGTGACCAGCAATACCTGATGCCCGCCAGCCTCCGCGACTGGCTGCCCGGGGACCACCTCGCGTGGTTCGTGCTCGATGCGGTCAGCCAGTTGGACCTCACCGCGTTCTACGAGCGCTACCGCGAGGACGGTTGGGGGCGGAAGGCGTACGAGCCGTCGATGATGGTCGCGCTCGTGCTCTACGCCTACTGCGAGGGCGAGCGCTCGAGCCGCCAGATCGAACGGCGCTGCCGGGAGGACATCGCCCTCCGGGTGCTGACCGCGAACCAGCACCCCGACCACGCGACGATCTGCCGTTTCCGCCAGCAGCACGAGGAGGCGCTCTCGGGACTGTTCGCCGAGGTGCTCAGGCTGTGCGCCGAGGCTGGTCTGGTGCGGGTCGGGGTGGTCGCGCTCGACGGGACCAAGCTGCACGCCAACGCCAGCCGTGAGCGCAACCGCACGGATGCGGACCTGGAGGCCGAGGTGCGGCGCATCCTCGACGAAGCGGAGCGGGTGGACGCCGAGGAGAACGCGCGCTTCGGCGACGCGCGGGGCGACGAGTTGGCTCCGGGATTCAGGGACCGCGAGGAGCGCCTGCAGCGGTTGCACGAGGCGCGGGAGCGACTGGCGGCCCGAGAGCGGGAGCGGCAGGAGGACTACGAGCAACGCCTCAGGAGCCGCGCGGAGAAGGACCAGCGCGGGCGCCGCCCGAAGCCGCCGCAGCCCGAGCAGGGTGCGAAGGTGAACGTCACCGACCCGGACAGCCGCGTGGTGCGCGACTATCACGGCTACTTCCAAGGCTACAACGTGCAGGCGGTGACGACCCGCGACCAGATCATCGTCGCGGCCGAGGTGAGCCGACAGGCGACCGACATGCACGAGCTGCAACCGATGATCGAGGTGATGCACCGCAACCTGCAGGCCGCACACTGCGGGCCGGCGCGCGTGCTGCTGGCTGATGCCGGCTACTACTCCGAGGCGAACGTGCGGCAGGCGGGGAGCGCAGGTCCGGAGCTGCTGCTCGCGACCCGCAGCGACCGCAACCGGCGCGTCGGCGCGGCGCCGCCGCGCGGGCGCATCCCTGCCGGGCTCTCCGTCCGTGAACGGATGGATCGCAAGCTGGCGACGCAGCGTGGCCGGCGTCTCTACGAGCAGCGGCGCTGGATGATCGAACCCGTCTTCGGCGACGTCAAGGAGAACCGCGGCATCCGCCGGTTCATGCGGCGCGGGATCGCCTCGTGCGCCAGCGAATGGAAGCTGATCGCCGCCACCCACAACCTCAAGAAGCTCTATCGCCGGGCGCGGCCGTCCTCCTGGCCAGCGAACGGCAACCCCCGGCAAAGAGGCTGGTCTGCCGCCGTGGCGGCCGCGTAGCGCCGCTGCCCTGTGAGAGGCGGCTACTCCGCCCCGACAACCGACCGGCTGACCTCTTGGCCCTCGTGGCGCTCCGCCCACGCCACTCCATGCGACAGCCTCAGCAGGGGCCGGATTTGAACCGGCGACCGACGGCTTATGAGCTCCTCGCCCCTCACACGTAGCCAGCGCCCTATGCGGGGGTGCGGGTTCGGAGCAAGGGCCTGCATCAGATGAGGAGTGGCGCCGCTTCTCTCCCACCCTCGCGCGTACCGAGCCGCTGGCTGACGGCCGATGATACGGCCGCGAGCTGGCGCCCCGCGTCACGTCTCAGAGCTTCGGCGGGTTGATTTGAGGCGGCGCTTCCTCACGCCGCTCCGCGGCCTCGAAGCGGTCTGCCTGTTCGGCCGCATCGCGCGCGAGCGTGTGGATATCGATGCCTCGGTGAGCCGAGCCGTACTGCGCGATCCGCTCGAGTCCTCGACGCACCAACGCCTGTGCCCCGTGGGCATTACCACGCTGGTAATGCGTGTAGCCAGCACCGAGCTGTGACAGCCCCTTGAAGAACTCCTCGTCTTTGCTCCCGCGGGCTTCGCGCCAGGCGGTCTCCCATGCTTCGTGCGCCCCGAAGAACTGGCGCTCGTTGAAGTACCGCTTCCCAAGCTGATGATTCTCTTCAATCGAGAGCGCGTCGAAGTCCTCCAGCCTGAGCCGGGAGACGGAGCCGGCAGGCAGCGGACGGCCAAACTCGTCCCGGCGACGTTCCACCTTCTGCGGTGCCGATTCTGGTGCGTCTTCGGCGTTCCCGAACATCTCCACCCTCGAGTGCCACCCTCGGGCGCTACGGCTCGCGTCGCAGCGATCCAAGGCCACGCTACCTCGGCTACAGCGACCTGTCCTGATTCGACCGCCTGGCGGAGGCGATAGTACTCCGAGCTTTATGGACCCGCAGCCGGAGTTGCTCGCTCACGGCCCACATCCGGCGCTCGATACTTGATCGCTCGCGTGCAGCATCACAGCGGCGAGCCCCCATCGACCGCGAACTGGGCGGACCCTAGACTCGAGTCATGCGCAGGCCCATTCGCATCCTCCACACCTCGGACCTCCACTTCCACCGGACGTATCCCACGGAAGCGTTCGAAACGATCCGGGCGCTCGCCCGATTCGCCGAGGCCGCGGCGGCTGAGGCGGTGATTGTCGCGGGCGACTTGTTCGACTCCGCGAACCAGCCGGCCGAGCTCATCGAGGCCGTGGCCGAGGAGTTCAGGGGCCTGCCGCTGCCCTTGGTCGCGATCCCCGGGAACCACGACATCCGCTACTCCGAGAGCGACGGCGATGCCTTCGGCGGACTCGCGGCGCTCGCGGCAGACGGGCACATCTACATCGACGAGCCCGGCGGACGCGCCGTCGACTTGCTTGACGGTGCGGTCAGGGTATGGGGTCGAGGGATGCCAGAGCACACTCCGGCGAACGACCCGTTGGCGCACCTGCCCGGCGCACGCGATCACGGCCGGTGGTCGATCGTCCTCGCGCACGGCGAGCTCAACCCACCCGAGGGCACTCGTAGCTCACCGATCGTCCTCGAACGCCACGCGGAGGCGCTAGCGAGCGTCGACTACCTAGCGCTGGGCCACCGTCACGCGCCAGAGACAGCACGCTTCGGCGCGATGACACTGGCGTACAGCGGGTCGAGTTCGCCCGTCTTCGGCCCGGGCAGCGTCGCGCTCGTCGACCTCCGCAGCGACGGGAGCGTCGGGGTCACGCACGAGCAGTTGCACTTCGAGAAGGCGACCGTTGAGCAGCTGACGAGCCGCTGAGTTCGGCGGATGCTTCGTTGGAGTTTATGCTGCGCGACGAGGACCGTCGGCGGGCTCCCCATCAGCGCCGACCACTAAAGCTACGCAAGCACGGGCGGTCCGGTGAGGTCGGGCTTCCGCGGTTTTGAGTCCGGGGAGCGCCACCCCGGTTCATCGCGTGGTCAACCTAGCAACCCGCACCCCACCGGGGGTCGTTACGCGCAACGACAACCCACAGTCCAAGGACGAACAGCAGAATCCCAGTGAAAGACTGGTTGAGGAACCCGCCACAGCTCCGCCGCGACGCTGGCGACCGTAATGTTGACGCGTAGGTATGTAGCTGACTACACTCGCTTTCCAGTCCCCTCGTCGGCACGCGATCCGTATCTGTCGGAATGAGTGACCCCCTCCCCCCTCAGGGAGAGGCGGGGGGACTGGGCGGCTCCATGTTGCCGCCCCCAACCGTTCTGCCCCGTCGTTGTTCGACTCCCTGGCCCGCGCGCGTGCGAGGCCAGCCCCCAGGGCCCCCGAACGAGTTGGGGCCTGTATAAAGACAAGTGGTACGACCTGAGGTGTATTGAAGGGCCGGCTGGTGAAGAGTGCTCCGGGAGAGAAACCGCGCCCCCGAGGCCGTGAAGCTGTGCAGGCCGCTTTGCTCCGAGCCGCAGAAGAGCTCTTTGAACGGTCCCTGCCTGACCTGTCACGCTGCAACAGATCGCCGATCGGGCGAACGTCAGCCAGGCCTTCCTTCACCGGTACTTCCGCACCAAGGACGCCTTAGTCGCAGCCACGATTGAGGATCTCGCGGAACGGCGTGTGGAGATCGCTAGGGGATCCTCCGATGTTCGGCTTTCGGTCCGTCGACTCATGCGGTTCCACCGAGAGCATCCGGCATACACGCGGTTGTTAGTGTGGTGGCTCCTCAACGGCCGCGATGTCGCCGAACTCGACCTGCAGTTCGATGAAATTAAAGCCGCGGTCGCTCGCGCCTACGGATCCGGGTCGCCTCCAAAATTCGACCCACTGGTAGTTGCCGAGGCAGTAGCTTTCATCATGCTTGGCGCCAACGTCTTCCGACCGTTCCTAGACGCTCAGGTGCACGCTGACGGAGCAAGCAGCGATCAGCGCCCCGAAGCGCTTGAGGAACTCGCGTCTTTGTTGCACCTGTGGAACCAAGGGCTCGACGAGTAGCGCGGCACGGCCCGAGACCGCGGGCGAGGTGGTAGCAACCCGCACCCCCGGGCCCATGCGCGAGGGCGCGAGGGGATGCTTGGCTAGTTGAGACTCGGCGACTCATCGCGACCGCGACACTCTAGACGCCCACGATGACCGAGGACGAGCGCGTGATCGTGTACGACGAGAAGCGCGCAAGCGTCAGCGAAGTCGCAGACCCTGCCGAGCAGCTTCGGGAGCTCCTGCAGCACGACGCATACGTGGACGCCATGACCGCGCTCGGAGAGCTGCCGGTGGTGGACCTCTAGCGACCCACCGAGCCGCGCCCGCAAGACGCGCTGCAGACGCGCTGAGATCACCGTCGGGGATCGAAACCGATTCGGATGAGGGAACACACCGCCCTGCCGCCTGGGCGCAATCGGGGGGATCCGATGCGTCGGTCGCCAGCACCGTCCGGCGCCAAGGGCGAAGCCGACGATCGGCGACGCGCTCGCGCTGAACGTGCTCTGAACACTGGTGCTAGTTGAGTGACCGTTGCGCGCCACACTAGCGCAAGACACTGAACAGCCTGCGTCACGCTCGGCCGCACCGGGTGATCGACTTCCCGGCAGTACGTCGGGGGGGTTGGATAGCGCTCCGAACAGCCGAACGCCGGATATCCGGTTCGTGTTCGGCACCGGTAGTCGTCCGCTACCCCCCCTCGGAAACATCAACCCAGCCGGATGAAGCGACCCTGGCACTTTGTAAACAGGCTAAGGTCACCTAGCTGCGTGATATGCTTGGATACTCGTGGGTTCGCGTTGACGGCGGACCGTGGCTTCAGCTGAGCGCGCCCTGAGCCTCGGCGGACGCGATCTCCTCGGCACCCAGCCCCGCCCACTCGGCGAGCACGTCGGCGGTGTCGGCGCCGAGCGCGCGCGGAGCGCGGTAGCGCGGCACGGGCGTGCGCGAGAACAGCAGCGGCAGCGCGTCGATCGGCAGCGGGGTGCCCTCCGGTCCAGCGTCGTCAGTGTGCGCGATGAAGCCGAGGTGCCGCAGCTGGGGGTCGCGCTCGGCGAGGTCGGCGCCGTCCTGGACGACGCCGGCGGGCACCCCCACCTCCTGGCAGCGCGCCTGCACCACCTCGGCGGCGAGCCCGCGCGTCCACGCCGCGATCCCGGCGTCGAGGTCGGCCACGTGCGCGGCGCGCCCGGCCGCGGTGTCGAAGCGCGCGTCGGTGGCCCACGCCGGCTCGCCCATGAGCGTGCGCAGCGACCACCACTGCGCGTCGGAAGCGGCGACGATCGCGACCCAGCGGTCGTCGCCGGCGCAGGGGTAGCAGTTATGCGGCGCCACGGCGTCGTAGGCTGGCGCGTTCCCGCGGGCCGCCGCGGTGCGGCCGTTCGCGAAGTGGTCGATGAGCGCGATGCCAGCCATGCTCGCACCGACCTCGAGCTGCGAGAGGTCGATGCGCTGGCCGCGCCCGCTGCGGCGCCGCGCCTCGAGCGCGGCCAGCGCCGCCACGGTGGCGTGCAGGCCGGCGAGGTGGTCGTTGAACGAGACGCCGATGCCGATCGGCGCGTGGTCGGGCACCCCGGTGAGCGCCGTCAGCCCCGACAGCGCGTGGATCGTGGGCGCGTAGGTGACGAAGTCGGCCCAGGGCCCGTCGGCGCCGACGCCCGACATGTTGAGGTAGATCACGCCGGGGTTGGCGGCGCTCACCGTCTCGTACGCCACGCCCCAGCGGTCGAGCACGCCGACCGAGAAGTTCTCGATCACGATGTCGGCACGCTCGCAGAGCCGGCGACAGATCGCCCGCGCCTCCTCGACCCGCATGTCGAGGGCGAGCGAGCGCTTGTTCCGATTCCACATCGTGTAGGAGGGCCTCCCCGGCGTGTTGCCGGGACGCGCGGCCGATCCCACCTTCACCACGTCGGCGCCGAGATCGCCCATGATCCGGGTCGCGAAGGGCCCGGCGAGGACGTGCGTGAAGTCGAGCACGCGCACGCCGACGAGCGGCCCCGCGGATGGGGCTGATGGCGGCCCGGAGCTCATTCGTCCCAACCGATCTCCGCCAACACCTCGTCGCTCTGTGCCCCGGCCGGGGCGTCGCCGCGGCGCAGCGCCCAGGGCGTGGCGCTCAAGTGGTACGGCGCGCCGGGGCCGCGCACGGTCGCGCCGTCGACCTCGTAGCGCGCCCACCAGTCGCGCGCGGCGAGCTGCTCGTTCGTCGCGACCTCGGCGGGCGAGAGCACGAGGCCGTAGGGGTGGTGGCGCGCCTGCGCCTCGAAGAAGAACGGCTCCGCCTCCTTCGTGGCGACCCACGCTCGCAGCACCTTCATGAGGCGGGCGATGAATTGCTGGAGGTTGGCCGGATCCTGGTAGCGCTCGTCGAGCAGGTCCTCGTGGGCGCCCTCCTCGACGAGCCAGGCGATGTTGCGCTCGATGTCGGGCGTCGGCGTCACCATCACGTGCCCGCCGCGCGCCGCCATCACCTCGTAGGCAGAGCTCCAGTGCACCGAGCCCTGTCGCCGCAGCACGCGACCCTGCTGATACCAGTGGAACATCAGCACGTGCTCGAGGCAGGAGGCGATCGCCGCGTGCACCGGCACGTCGACGACCTGGCCGCCGGCGGCGTCGGTCTCGCGCACGTGGCGCAGCGCGGTGAGCGCCGCGATCGCGGCGTAGGTGCCGGAGGTGATGAAGTTGAGCTCGCCGAACCCCGTCAGCGGCGGCGTGCCAGCGTCTCCCGTCGTAGCCGCGAAGCCACCGAGCGCCGCGGCCACGAGCTCCGGCGCGAGCAGCTCGGCCCACGGACCGTCGGGCCCGAACGACGTGACGCGCACCACCACGAGCGCTGGCCGCGCCTCGACGAGCGCGCCCGCGTCGAGCCCGCCGCGCGCGAGCTGGCCGCAGTCGATCACGACGTCGGCCCAGCCGACGAGCTCCGCGAGCAGCCGGCGTCCGCGCGCCGTCTCGACGTCGACGGTGACGAAGCGGCGGTTGGAAGCGTAGAGCGCGTACCAGAGCGAGCGGCCAGCCTCGCCCTCGCCATCGGCGTCGGCCGCCGTGAAGGGACCGCGCCGGCGGAGCGGGTCGCCGCCTGGTAGCTCGACGCGGATCACGTCGGCGCCGAGGTCGGCGAGCAGGCGCGCTCCATGGATCGCGCGCTCGTCAGTGAGGTCGAGCACGCGTACGCCCGCCAACGCTCCCTCAACGGGGCCCCGAGCCACCACGACGCCCCCTCAGCCGAACGCTCGCGGCAGTCTACGGGACCGGTGGCGCTATCCGCCAGCCAACTTGACCTGGTAGCCATCCGCTTCGAGGAAGGTTCGCAGCTTCTCGCGGTGGTCACCCTGCAGCAGCAAGACATTGCCCTGCCGCGTGCCCCCTGCGCCGATGTGACGCTTGCAGCGCTTTAGTACCGCGTCGATTTCGAAGGCACTGCCGGTCAGTCCGACGATGAGGGTCCTCGGCTTTCCACCTCGGGCCGCTTTACCACGGCAGTGTCAGATCTCAGGGCGCGTCGACCCTTAGGCGCCACAAGGCGACGTCGCTGGTGGTCTATGCTGCAGCCAGTTCGCTGATCAGCGAGTGCCAGCGTGTGAGGAAGAGCCGTCGCTGCTCTGTCAACGCGACATGGGCGCCACCGCGGCGGCGGACGCGGAAGTACTGTCGCAGCTCATCGAACGCGCTACAGAAGCGCGACGCGGACTCGAAGCTCCCGAAGCCCTGCATCGGGTAGTAGCGCTGCTTCACCGCTCGGTGACTCTGCTCGGTGTAGTTGTTGAGGTACTGCGTCGTGCGATGCCAAGCCTTGCGGCCGATGATCCAGCGGATCGCCCGTCGGTAAGCGGGGTGCAGGTCGGTCGTGATCCGTGCGGGCTTGCGTTCGGTGATCTCGACCAGTCTCCGCAAGAACCTCCGCGCGGCATGCTTGTCTCGACGCTCGCTCAGCATCGAATCGATCAGTTCTCCGTCGCCGTCGATCGCTCGGTAGAGGTAGCACCAGCGCCCAGCGACCTTCACGTACGTCTCGTCGAGGTACCAGGACTCGCCGGCTCGGGCTCGTCGCTTGGCGCGGAGCTGGCCGGCGAGCAGTGGGGCGAATCGAAACTCCCACTCCCGGATGGTCTCGTGCGTGACCTCAACACCGCGCTGGAGGAGCATCTCTGCCACGTCGCGGAAACTCAGCTTGTAGCGCAGACGCCACAGCACCGCGAGGAGCACCACGTCGGTCGGGACCTGAAGATGGTTGAACGGCGTGCCGGTTCGCTCGTTGAAGCGACGCTTGCACGAGCGGCAGTTGAACCGCCGGTAGCCGAGCGTCGTGCGCGCCTGGCGTCTGGTCGTGGCGGCGGATGCACAGTGCGGACAGTTCACCGATGTCTCCTCGTCCATGCTCAGACGAGGCTAAACCTCACAGTTCGAGCCCTCAGATCTGACGCAGCCCACTCGAAGTACTGACGGTGCGAGCCGAGCCGGAGCGCGTGGTCACGCAGCACCAGCACCTCCTCCGCGGGCTGCATCACGTCGTTGCGGATCGGTTTCGGTGCCGCTGCTGGCTCGCGCATGGGCTGCTCCTCGATCGGTCTCGTCTGTCGCGGCGGGGCGTCGCGCGATCGTCAGAGCTCGCGAAGAGAGACGCGGGCCCCTAGTCGAACTGGGCGATCACCTCTTCTTCGAAGCGCTGGAAGTCCTCGACGGTGTTGGGCAGGCGGCCGAACATCACCTCGTCCACGCCCTCAGCGGCGAACTCGCCGAGGCGCTGCGCGATGTAGTCAGCGCTGCCAGCGACCGTCTTCGGGCCGATCAGCTCGATGAACTCGTCCGCCTCGGCCTGGTCGTTGGTCAGCTTCGTGGGCACTAGCATCGTGATGCGGATCTCGTCCGGATCGCGCCCGACGCGCTCGCAGTGCCGCTCGAGGATCTCTCGCTTCTCCCGCAGCAACTCCACCGACATCCCGCGACGCGCGAAGCCGTCGAGGTTGAACACGTCGCCGTACATGGCGAGCGTGCGCAGCGTCCGCTTCGGTCCGGTGCCACCGATCATCAGCGGGATCGGCGCGTCGAAGCTCCGGGGCGACAGCGGCGCCTCGTCGAGCTGGTAATACTGGCCCTCGAGGGTGACCGGGCCGTCGGCGGTGAACAGCTGGCGGATCAGCGCTGCCGCCTCCTCGAGGCGGTCCGAACGCTCGCGCATCGATGGGAACACCCAGCCGTATGCCTCGTGCTCGCGCCGGAACCAGCCCGCGCCGATAGCGAGCGTGAAGCGGCCGTGCGAGATCTGGTCGATGTTCGCGGCCATCTTCGCGACGAGCGCTGGATTGCGGTAGGTGTTGCCAAGCACGAGATGCCCGAGGCGCAGTCGCTCTGTGATCGCCGCGGAGGCGGCGATGGCCGTGTAGCCCTCATACATAGTCAGCGGCTCATCGCTCCTCGGAGCGTTCACGAAGTGGTCGGCGTGGTAGAGGCTGTGCCAGCGCCCCGCCTCCATCGTCTCCACCACCGCGCGGATGTCGTCCCATGTCGTGCGGTAGCAACTGACCTGCGCGCCAAACTTCATCACGTCACCCCCCGGACAACAACGATCCGATGGCCATGAGCACCGACCCGCCCCCAAGCGAGACCGCTACCTGCGCCGCCCGCATGTGCTCCGGGAGCGTCGCGCTCATCAGGTTGCGCGTGCGGGGCTCGCGACAGCTCGCACATGGACCTGCCGGGCCTTGGACCACACGCGTGACGGCCGCGTCAGTCCCCGCTGGGGTCGGTCGCGTACAAGACCTGGGCGGCCACGATCGCGTCGCGCTGCGGCACGGCCTCCCGGAACGCGGGATCCGCCGCCAAGTCGAGGACCGCCTGGCGGGTCGGATACTGGATCAGGACCATCCGATCCCACGTGCCACCCACATCCCCAACGAGCAACTCCGCGATGCTACCAGCATAGAGCACCTGAGCGCCGTGCGCTGAGAGGAACGGGGTGGCGGTCGTCATCCAGCGCGCGAAGGCTTCGTCACGGCAGTGTCAGAATCTCAGGGCGCGTCGACCCTTAGGCGCCACAAGGCGATGTCGCTGCTGGTCTATGCTGCAGCCAGTTCGCTGATCAGCGAGTGCCAGCGTGTGAGGAAGAGCCGTCGCTGCTCTGTCAACGCGACATGGGCGCCACTGCGGCGGCGGACGCGGAAGTACTGTCGCAGCTCATCGAACGCGCTACAGAAGCGCGACGCGGACTCGAAGCTCCCGAAGCCCTGCATCGGGTAGTAGCGCTGCTTCACCGCTCGGTGACTCTGCTCGGTGTAGTTGTTGAGGTACTGCGTCGTGCGATGCCAAGCCTTGCGGCCGATGATCCAGCGGATCGCCCGTCGGTAAGCGGGGTGCAGGTCGGTCGTGATCCGTGCGGGCTTGCGTTCGGTGATCTCGACCAGTCTCCGCAAGAACCTCCGCGCGGCATGCTTGTCTCGACGCTCGCTCAGCATCGAATCGATCAGTTCTCCGTCGCCGTCGATCGCTCGGTAGAGGTAGCACCAGCGCCCAGCGACCTTCACGTACGTCTCGTCGAGGTACCAGGACTCGCCGGCTCGGGCTCGTCGCTTGGCGCGGAGCTGGCCGGCGAGCAGTGGGGCGAATCGAAACTCCCACTCCCGGATGGTCTCGTGCGTGACCTCAACACCGCGCTGGAGGAGCATCTCTGCCACGTCGCGGAAACTCAGCTTGTAGCGCAGACGCCACAGCACCGCGAGGAGCACCACGTCGGTCGGGACCTGAAGATGGTTGAACGGCGTGCCGGTTCGCTCGTTGAAGCGACGCTTGCACGAGCGGCAGTTGAACCGCCGGTAGCCGAGCGTCGTGCGCGCCTGGCGTCTGGTCGTGGCGGCGGATGCACAGTGCGGACAGTTCACCGATGTCTCCTCGTCCATGCTCAGACGAGGCTAAACCTCACAGCTCGAGCCCTCAGATCTGACGCAGCCCCTTTAGCGCACGCACGCACGCGATCACCATCGCGCCCGATGGCTCCGTGTTCTGCGTCGACGACGGCCGCCACACCGTGACGAAGTGGACGCCCGAGGGTGAGCTGCTGCTGACGATTGGTCGCCCCGATGAGCCCGCCGAGAAGTTCAGCGGTGAGCCGTTCAACCGCCCGACCGACGTTGCCGTCGCCTCGGACGGCAGCCTGTACATCAGCGACGGTTACGGCAACGCGCGCGTGCACCACTACTCGGCCGAGGGCGAGTTGCTGCACTCCTGGGGCTCGCCCGGCATCGACCGAGGGCAGTTCATGTGCCCGCACAACATCAGCATCGACGCCGACGACCGCCTCTACGTCGCCGACCGCGAGGCACTCCGCGTCCAGGTGTTCGACGGCGAGGGCACGCTTCTCGACGTCTGGCACGATGTCCACCGGCCGTGCGGACTCACCGTCGGGCAGGACGGTCTCGTCTACATCGGCGAGCTCAACGGCGTGGCGCTGATGGATGGCGCGCTCGGGATCGGCCACCGCGTGAGCGTGTACGACCGCTCCGGCACGCTCCTCGGGCGGTTCGGCGCCGTCGAGGAGGGCAGTGACGCCGGCCAGTTCATCGCACCGCACAGCGTGGCCGTCGACTCGCGCGGCGATGTCTACGTCGGCGAGGTCTCGTACACCAACGCCGGCAGCCGCCTCGATCCGCCGCGGGAGCTGAAGTCGCTCAACAAGCTCGTCCGCACCGCCTGAGCGGACTCGGCGTCAGCTGCGGAACAGCTCGTCCAGCGGCATCACGAACATCACGGCGCCGTGGACGCGCACGTCCATCATCTCGTCGCCGCCCTCGTCGATGCCGATGCCGGCCCAGGCTTTCGGCATCGGCATCGTGATCTCCGGGAAGTCGCGATGCAACAGCGTGTGCAGCCCCGGCACCTCGCGGTCCTCGACGGCGGTGATCACCGTGGCGACGCGCTGTCCGCGATAGCCCCCACGCGCCTCGATCTGGGTGAACCGGAATCCGGCGACGCGCATGCTCTCCAGGAGCTGCTTCTCGTGTGCCTCGGGTACCACGACCATGCAGAGCTTCATGCGCGCACCGTCCTCCGAACGCTCGCACCGTCGAGGCGCGAGCACGCGTTCAGCGCACCCTAACCGAGCGCGCCCGCAACATCCGTGGCTATGATGCTCCTGGGTTGGGGAAGCGGCGACGGTAGCGTGGAGGATGACGTGGACACATCGATGGCCAGTAGCTCGATCATCGATCGCATGATCCGGGCCGCGAAGCTGGACAACGACCTCTACGAGGAGGTCGAGCACGACCCCGACGCAACGGGACAGGCTGCGATCGTCGTGGTCGGCACGAGCATTGCCGCGGGCATCGGCGGTCTGAGCGCGGGGATCGTCTGGATCCCCGTGTTCGCGGTGCTCGCCCTCATCGCCTGGGCCGTCTATGCGTGGCTGACCTACTTCATCGGCACCCGCATCCTCGCCGGGCCGGAGACCAGTGCGAGCTGGAGCGAGCTGGCGCGCACGCTCGGCTACGCCAACTCACCGAGGGCGCTCCTGATCGTCGGTTTCGTCCCGGTGATCGGTCCGATCATCGGGCTCTTCGTGGGCATCTGGGTGCTCGTTACGACGGTCATCGCGATTCGGGCCGCCCTCGACTTCTCGACCTGGCGCGCCATCGGTACGGCGGTGCTCGGCTCGATCGCCCAGGTCCTCGTCCTCAGCATCGCCTTCGCGATCGTGGTCTGAGCGAGCGGTTCGAGCCCCGGCCGAGCGGCGCTGAGTTCGCCCCTGACTTTCCGCCCACACACGCCCAGCGTTCGCACCTCTTTCGGTGACGGCACGTACCTCGTGCCAGACGAGGTCGTGCCCGGCACCTACGTGACGTCCGACGCCGGCATCCTCTGTAGGGTGTACGACCATCGCTCACGACGTGTTGCTGGTGGCGCCGGAACCGTGACGATCACCGTGTCGGCCGACTGGTCGAGGATTGAAGTCAGCAACTGTGGGACTTTCAGTCGTCAATCAGCGCCGTGGGACGGAGCCTCTGTGTCAAGCGGCCTCGGTAGCGCAGGTGCGAGCATCGGCCACCATGCATCGGTAAACGACGTCCGAGAGTCGGCGTTTGAGGCAGCGCAGCGCCTCGTTCCGACTCTTGCCAGCGGCGAGTTTGCGACGGAAGTAGCCGTGGCCTTCGGTGCCCGGCATGCGCGCCTGGGTGAGCGCCGCGATGTGGAGCGCCCGGTTCAGCTGGCGGTCTCCACCGCGGCTGAGGCGATGGCGTTGGACCTCCCCGCTCGACACCTCAAGCGGCGCCGTCCCCGTGTAGCTGGCGTAGTGCGCGCGCGAGGGGAAGCGACTGACCGCTCCGCTGCGCCCCACAATCTTCGCCGCCAGGATCACGCCGACGCCGGGGATGCGCGTGAGGGCGCTGCCTTGTACACGCAGCGCTGCCTCGAGGCGGCGGCCGTTCTCGACGAGGTTGCGGTCCAGCACCCGCACCTCGCGTACCAGTTCGCGGGCCATACGCAGCCGCTCGCGATCCGCGGCGCCGGTCGGACGCAGGCGGCGTAGGAGCGCCTGCGCGCGATCGGCGGAGAGCCTGGAGGGGCCCCCACCCGGTCGTAGCTCGCGCAGCAGCCGGTGCAGCCGGTTGACCACGCGCGTGCGTTCCTGCGTGAGCTCGTCGCGGCGGTCGGAGAGCAGTCGCAGCACCGCCGTGTCGTCCTCCGCCCGCACGGCACGCAGCGCCGTGAGGGGTTGGGCGGCGAGCGCAATGGCACGCGCGTCTGCGGGGTCGGACTTCCCGCCACCGGAGAGCAAGCGCACGCGCGCCACCAGCCGCGCCGGGACATCGACGACCGACTCGCCCTCCGTGAGCAGCCACTGGCTGAGGCCGTGGCCGAGACCGCGGGCCCCCTCCACGGCCCAGCGGCGCTCGGGCCACTGCCGCGCCCAGCGCAGCAGCCGGCTGTGCGCACGAGCTTCCACCCGGAGCTGGCCGAGCTCGCGGCCCGCGGGGTCGACGGCGAGGGCGGTATGCGAGGACTTGTGGGGGTCGACGGCGATCAAGATCATGAAGCTCTCCCTGTCGTAGCTGAATTGCGGTGGGGAGGGCGGTGGACAGGCCGACTTCGGGAGCACCCGCACGCCTCTGTCGAGTCACACCGCGGCCGGACGGTGGCCGGCGACACTCCGCCCCAGAGCCAGTCCTGCTCAGCAGCACGGCAGCAAAACTTGGAGTCAGCCGACCAGCGTCCTCAACACCTTAGGGCCGCAACCCCCGGTGTCTGGCCGGATTCAAACAAGTCGGCAAAACCTCATGCGGCCCACCGATACTCATGATGCAAGCCTCCTAGCACCGGCTTGCTGACGACTCGCTGACTCGGCGTCCGCTGCACCGGCGAGCGTCCCTCCGGAGAGTCGAGCGACAATGATCGATGCGGCCGCATCGCGTTGTAGTGCTGGACGTACTCACCAAGCACCCGCCGGAGATGTTGTTCGTTGACCCGTGCGGAAGGCGAGCGTCTGGACCGTGAACAGATCGGCGGCCCAGATGCTGGACGCGTGGTTGCGGAGAAACGTGCGCCACGACTGGCTCGGGGGGCGCCGCAGCGCTTGCGGGCGGTAGCGACTCACGGTGCGGGCGCTGACCTCGAAGCCAAGGGCACGCAGCTCGCCGACGATGCGGACGGCGCCCCACCGCGGATGCTCAGTGGCGATGCGGACGATCAGCTGTCGCAGCTCTGCGGGAATCCGGGGTCGTCCGGAGCGGCGACGACTCTTCCAGCGCCAGTAGGCGCGCCAAGCAGAACGATGCCAGCGCACCACCGTGTCCGGCTCGACCATCACGAGCGTGCCTCGCCAGCCGGACCAACCACGTGCCAGCAGTGACCAGAGTCGGCGGTCGTGGCGACGGAGCCGCGGTCGACGACGGCCCCTTGTGTAGACGGCGAGCTGATGCCGCAGCGCCAAGTTCTTGAGGACGAGATCTCGGCGGGCGCGGACCGATGCGAAGAGTGCTGCGACAAGCAGACGGAGGTAGAGCACAGACGAGCCTCTCGTGGCTCGCCGATACTCTGCTATCTCAGCATCGAACCGCACGGATCAAGTTTTGCCGTCCCACGGGTGCACGCGAACTGGCAACCGCGCCCAGCCGCTTCGCATCGTCAGAAACTGCCGTCAGCACTGGGCGGATGCGCCGCGAGGACCTGGGGTACACGAGCGAGGCGAAGCATCCGCCCAGTGCGGGTGGTAAGTCGTGGCTGCGTCAGATCTGAGGGCTCGAACTGTGAGGTTTAGCCTCGTCTGAGCATGGACGAGGAGACATCGGTGAACTGTCCGCACTGTGCATCCGCCGCCACGACCAGACGCCAGGCGCGCACGACGCTCGGCTACCGGCGGTTCAACTGCCGCTCGTGCAAGCGTCGCTTCAACGAGCGAACCGGCACGCCGTTCAACGATCTTCAGGTCCCGACCGACGTGGTGCTCCTCGCGGTGCTGTGGCGTCTGCGCTACAAGCTGAGTTTCCGCGACGTGGCAGAAATGCTCCTTCAGCGCGGCGTTGAGGTCACGCATGAGACCATCCGGGAGTGGGAGTTTCGATTCGCCCCACTGCTCGCCGACCAACTCCGCGCCAAGCGACGAGCCCGAGCCGGCGAGTCCTGGTACCTCGACGAGACGTACGTGAAGGTCGCTGGGCGCTGGTGCTACCTCTACCGAGCGATCGACGGCGACGGAGAACTGATCGATTCGATGCTGAGCGAGCGTCGAGACAAGCATGCCGCGCGGAGGTTCTTGCGGAGACTGGTCGAGATCACCGAACGCAAGCCCGCACGGATCACGACCGACCTGCACCCCGCTTACCGACGGGCGATCCGCTGGATCATCGGCCGCAAGGCTTGGCATCGCACGACGCAGTACCTCAACAACTACACCGAGCAGAGTCACCGAGCGGTGAAGCAGCGCTACTACCCGATGCAGGGCTTCGGGAGCTTCGAGTCCGCGTCGCGCTTCTGTAGCGCGTTCGATGAGCTGCGACAGTACTTCCGCGTCCGCCGCCGCGGTGGCGCCCATGTCGCGTTGACAGAGCAGCGACGGCTCTTCCTCACACGCTGGCACTCGCTGATCAGCGAACTGGCTGTAGCATAGACCACCAGCGACGTCGCCTTGTGGCGCCTAAGGGTCGACGCGCCCTGAGATCTGACACTGCCAGCACGTCGGGCTCATGCGCGAGATCCAGAACGGCGCGCCCGAGGTCGGCGAGGCGGCGTACGACTTCGACCTGCGCCGGCTCGAGAACGAGGAGCGCGTCAAGCTCTCCGACTCGAAGGGGCGGCCCGTCGGGCTGATCTTCGGCAGCTACACCTGACCGCCGTTCAGGTTCCAGGCCGGGCGCCTGGAGGAGCTCTACCAGCAGTACCGCGACCGTGTCGACTTCTACGTCGTCTACATCCAGGAGGCGCATCCCTCCGACGAGTGGCAGCTCGACGTCAACGAGGAGCAGGACGTCGTCTTCGAGCAGCCGGGTACGTTCGAGGAACGCGAGGCGGTCGCTCAGGCCTGTTCGCTGGGCCTCGACGTCACGATTCCAATGCTGATCGACGAGATGGACGATGCCACCAACCGTGCGTACGGCGCCGTGCCCGATCGTCTCTTCCTGGTCGACGGCGATGGCCGCATCGCCTTCAAGGGCGAGCCCGGACCGATGGGGTTCCGCCCCGACGATCTGGCAGCGGCCATCGTGCAGACGCTCGTCGAGGGCATCCCGGCGACCTAGCGTCAGCATCACGGCCTGGCGACCGTACCGAGGGTCTTCCCCTAGTGGTTCTGGCCGATTCGAGCCGCCCGAGGCGGTCTTAGCCTGATCCCATCGCGCACTGCCTCGATCGCGCGAGTGGGCGAGGGTTGTCGCGGCGGGGGGCCTGCGTATGGTGGCGCATCTGCGGCTGGTCACGCCGCCGCCGGCGAACGAAACCGACGCCGCGTCGTTCTACCCAACAAGCAGTCCTTCCACCCCGTCCTGACCGCCACGGTCCGAGGAGGGTCAGGTCAAGATGCGTGCTGAAATCCTCGACGAGACAGAGAACGTGCGCGCGCGCGGCGTGGTTGAGATCATCCCCGGTTCGCGCATCGGCTTCCTAGGGTGGCGCGGCTTCGTGCGCCTGGACGGGCCGTGCCGTGCCCTGACACCGGGGCGCTACACCCTGCGCACCGCCACCGGCGAGTACGGAGTCATGGTGCGAAGGATCATCAGTGGTGGCTGGGCCAGCCAGGGCCTGACTGTCCCGTTCGTCGGCATGTTCGAGGCTCCGCCGCCCGCCAACGATCCGATGGCCGCGTAACGCTCAGCCCCGGTCGGCGACGAACTCGTACTGGTCGAAGTCCAACACAGGCTCATACCCGATCGCCTGGTAGATCCTGTTCGATGTCGGGTTCGACAGGTCCGTGTACAGGCACACCCACTCGCGACCTTCGTCGAGGAGCCACTGCGTCCCCTCCGCCACCAGCGCGCTCGCCCAGCCGTGCCCGCGGTCCTCGGGCGGCGTGTACACTGGCCCCACGCGCATCCCGCCGGCGGTACGACCGCCGTACCCCGTGACCGAGACGAGGCGTCCTGCGACCTCCCACACCAACATCCCGGTGACGTCCGGCGGACCCTCGAGGCGGAGGTCAAACCCCGGGTTCATGTCTGGCGGCTCGTCGTTGCCCTGCGCCTCCCGGTCGAACTCCTCGAGCCACCGCACCACGACCGCACGGTCGCGCTCCTCGATCGGTCGCAGCGAACCCTCGACGGCCGCCGGCGGGACGACCGAGGTCAGCCGGTAGAGGCGCTGCGCCACGTTCAGGCGGGCGCTCTCGCCGGTCAGTTCGCGCCACACCTCGACGAACCGAGCCGCCTCGGCGGCGGGGCCGAGCACGCCCGGCGTGCGCGATGCTTCGAGGACGTCGCGCGCGATCAGCTCGATCGCTCCATCGGCGTCGGCGAGCGCGACGATCACGTTCTGCGGCGGCGTCCGCAGCGATGCGGCCACGATGGCGTCGCCGTCACGCACGAGGGCGAACCAGGGCGCCTCTTCACCGTAGGCGCGGCCGCCTGCGACGGTGCCGGCGATCCCGAGCATCAACGCATGCTCGACCTCGCGCGCTGACAACCACGATCCCGCGGCTGCGAGGAACGCCGAGGCGCTGTCGATCCGTTCGAGGGTGTGTGCCATCGCTCTCCGCCGCGCTAGCTGACGGCGGCGCGCTCCTTCGCATAGACGTCGGCGCGGTCGGTCAGCACCTCGGCGAGGGTGTCGACGAGCAGATCGATCTCGTCGCGCTCGATCACGAAGGGTGGAGCGATGATCAGCTGCGCGCCAGCGCCCTCGTCGTCGCGCCAGTTGCCCTGGTAGTGCAGCACGTTGCGCCGGTAAAGCTCGCGTTGGATGTCGTTGGCCACGTCCATCGCGGCGGGGAAGCGCTCGCCCGTCTCCTGGTTCGCCACCACCTCGATGCCGCGCAGCAGGCCCATGCCGCGGATGTCGCCGACGATCGGCACCTCGCGCAGCCCTTCGAGGCGTGTCGCGAGGTACTCGCCGAGCTCGGCCGTGCGTGCGATCAGGTTCTCGTCCTCGACGACTTTCTGCACCGCGACGCCGATGGCGCATGAGACCGGATGGGCCGAGTAGGTGAACAGCGTGTTGAACGGCAGGTTCTGCTCATCGAACGCGGCCACCAGCTCGTCGGCGGCGATGAACCCCGCCAGCGGTGCATAGCCCGAGGCGACGCCCTTCGCGAACACGATCACGTCCGGGCGCACATCCCAGTGCTGCACCGCGAAGGGCAGCCCCGTGCGCCCGAAGCCCGTCACCACCTCGTCGACGATCAGCAGCACGTCGTACTTCGTGCAGATCTCGCGGATGCGGCGGAAGTAGTCCGCCGACGGCGGAGGGACCACGCCCGCGGCCGCGGCCACGATCGGCTCGGCGATGAACGCCGCGACGGTCTCCGGGCCCTCGGCGAGGATGCGCGTCTCGAGGTCGTCCGCGCAGGCGAGGCCGCAGTCGGGGTAAGTCTGGTCGAACGGGCAGTGGTAGCAGTTGCAGTCCGCCACGTGCTCCGTCGGCTGCAGCAGCGGTAGGAACGGCTCGCGCCGCGAGGGGAAGTGCCCGATCGAGAGCGTGTAGATCGTGTTGCCGTGGTAGGAGTTGCGCCGTCCGAGGACCTTGTAGCGGCCCTCGCGGCCCAGCACCTGCTGCGCCTGGATCGCGAACTTCGATGCCGCCTCCACAGCCTCGGACCCGCCGGAGCCGAACCAGACGCGGTCCAGCCCCTCGGGCGCCAGCGTCTCGATGCGTCGCGCAAGTTCGACGCGCGACTCGTTCGCGTAACCGGGCATCAGGTAGCCCACCTCGCGCAGCTGTTTCGCTGCCGCCTCCGCGGGCTCCGGGCGGCCGTGACCGATGTTGACCACCATCGGACCGCCCGAGGCGTCCATGTAGCGCTCGCCGTCGGCATCGATGAGCCAGATGCCCTCGCCGCGCGCCCAGACCTTGCCACCGTTGCGATGGAAGCTGTGCGCGGCGACCTCTTCGCGATCGAGCGTCATGGTTCGGCTCCTCACTCTCCTACGAGCCTACCGCCCCTTGAACTCGGGCTGCCGCTTCTCGGCGAAGGCGCGCGGTCCCTCCTGCGCGTCCTCGGTTACGCGCAGACGCGCAGAAATCGCCTCTTCGAGCCGCAGGCCATCGCCGAGGGGCATGTACTGCGCCCGCACGGAGAGCTCTTTGATCGCCCGCACGGCCAGCGGCGCCATCGAGGCCAGCTCGCGCGCCCGCTCGATCGCGGTGTCGAGCACCTCGTCGTGCGGGACCACCTCGTTGATCAGGCCGAAGTGCGCCGCGCGCTCGGCGCTGAGCCGCCGCCCGAGCAGCAGCACCTCCATCGCGATCGGGTAGGGCAGCTGCCGGATCGTGCGCTGCGTGCCGCCGTTGCCCGGCAGGATGCCGCGCTTCACCTCGGAGAGGTCGAACATCGCGTGCTCCGATGCGACGCGGATGTCCGTGGCGAGCAGCAGCGTCATGCCGCCGGCGAGGCAGAGGCCGTTAATGGCCGCGACGATGGGCTTCCAGACCTCGAGGCCACGGTTGAGGATCTGGTCACTCTGCGTCTGCCAGAACGAGTACGCCTCCGGTGTCTGCGGGATCGTCTGCTTGAGGTCGGCGCCCGCCGAGAACACCTGGCGCTCGGGCGGCCTCGAGGGCTGCGGCGCGCCGGCGACGACCGCGACCCAGATGTCCGGGTTGTCACGAACCTCCACCCAGCTCTCCGAGAGCTGGCGATACATCTCTGGCGTCATTGCGTTCAGCGCCTCCGGCCGGTTGATCGTGATCGTCGCGATGTGGTCTGCGACCTCGAAGTCGATCGTCATCGTCGCGTGCTCCCCTCGAGGGCTCGGCTGGAGCCGGCCTGGCGTTGGGCGCACATCGTAGTGGCGTGACAGACAGGCCCGCCATCACGTATGTAGAAGAAGGAGCTGTCGTCAGGAGGGCGTGGTGGCAACAACAACGATCGAGGCGCCGCTCGACCTGGCGTGGCGTCAAACTGTGCGACACGCGGCGATCGTCGGCGTTGCTGGCCTGATCGCGGGCGTGCTCGTCGGCGGGGTGGGCGGGCGCATCGTGATGCGCATCTCGGCGATCGCTGCCCCCTCGAGGGTCAACGGCATCCTCACCGAGAGCGGGGTCGTGATTGGGGACATCACCGCGCCCGGCACGATTGCGATCGTGATCTTCGTCGGCGTCCTCGGTGGGGCGTTTGGCGCCATCGCCTACGTGATCATCGACCCGTGGATCGGCTGGGCTCGCCGCCTCAAGCCGCTGGCATTCGGTCTGGCACTGATAGCGGTCGCTGGACACATGGTGATCGTGCCTGACAACTTCGACTTCGCGATCCTCCGTAACGAGCCGTTGAACGTCACGATGTTCCTCGCGTTGTTCCTGATCTTCGGGCTGACGGTCGCTGGGATCCGTCATCTCCTCGATGCCCGCTTCCCGCGGATCGAGGACATTGAGGAGCATGACGCGTCCAGGTACATCGTGCCCGTGGCGCTCGGGGCGCTGCTCATCCCCGGGCTCGTGATCCAGTACTTCAGCGAGGACAGCTGCGGCTGTGAGTCGGCGCCGGTGTTGGGCTCGCTCGTCGTGCTGACCGGCCTCGCGACACTCGCGACCTGGGCAATCGTGGCGTTCGAGCGCGTGTCGGATCGCTGGTCGCTGCCTGTGCGGATCGTCGGACACGCCGCACTCGCCGGCGCGGTCATCGTCGGTGCGCTGCGCCTCACTTCGGACGCGCGCGAGCTGCTCTAGCGGTCCGCGAACTCCTGCACCACCTCGATCGCCAGGCCGAGCGGCCGGCCGACCGCCTCGACGAGCTGCTCGGCCGTCGGCGCATCCTCGCCAGCGTCGAGGCGGGCCCGGACCCACTCACGCATCGTGCCCCGCAACCGGGCGCGCCGCTCTTCCTCCGCCTCGTCGATCGGCTGCTGGAAGCTGATGCGATTGCCCGCCGCGTCCGCGATGACGACCGAGGGGATGTCATACGGGGGCTGCACCGACACAGCGACGGTGTCGGAGCCTCGAGCGTTCCACTCGTCCACCAGCCTGTAGGTCGTCGACGAAGACGGTGAGCTGGGAGCCGGTGGCCACCGCATCGGCCTCGTTCAGCATCAGCGAGACGCTATCGCGGGAGAGCGAGACGATCGCAGGCGCCTCGGGCGCGGCGCGCCACTCCCAGCCGAGGTTGAAGCCGAGCCAGTCGACGTAGTGAGCCACGCTGTCGGCGTAGGAGTCGACGCTAAAGACTGAGTAACTGCCCGTGAGCTTGGCCGTCGCCACTCCGTTATCCCCCGCTGCGGACCCCGAGCATGTCGCGCGCCATCACGATGCGCTGGACCTCGGATGGGCCTTCGCCGATGCGGCGGATACGCAGCTCGCGGTACCAGCGCTCGAGCGGCAGGTCCTTCGACATGCCGAGCCCGCCGAAGATCTGCATGCAGCGATCGACGACGCGGCCAGCGCCCTCCGAGCAGACGAGTTTGGCCAGCGATGACTCGAAGCGGAACGGCTGGCCTCGTTCGGCCTTGTCCGCGGCGTCGAGGCAGGCCCAGCGTCCAGTGCGCAGGTCGATCTCGTTGTCGACAAGCATCCACTGGATCGCCTGGCGGTTTGCCAGCGGCTGACCGAACGTCTCGCGCTGCTTCGCCCAGTCGATCGCCATCTCGTGTGCGTACTGCGCCACCCCGAGGCACGCGGCCGAGTACGGGATGCGGTTCGCGGCGAGCTGCTCGTTCGCCAGCGAGAAGCCACCGCCCTCCTCGCCGAGGATGTTCGCGTGCGGCACACGCATGTCGGTGAACGACAGCTCGGTCGTGTAGTGGGCGCGCAGCACCTGCACCAGCCGCTCGACACGGAAGCCCGGCGTGTCGGTGTCGATGAGGAAGGCGGTGATGCCCTGCCGCCCCTTCTCGGGATCGGTGCGCACGTAGACGATGCCGAAGTCGGCAGTGTCCGCGCCCGAGTTCCAGAGCTTGCTGCCGTTGATCACCCAGTCGTCGCCGTCGCGGATGCCGCGCGTCTGGATCGCCCGCGCCGGGTCCGACCCGCCCGAGGGCTCACTGAGGCCGAAGAACGCCCGCTTCTCGCCGCGGATCATCGGGTAGAGGTACTGCTCCTTCTGCTCGTCGTTGGCGAAGAAGAGCTGCCCGGGCGGGCCGGAACCGAACACGCCATAGGCGGGTGCGTAGAGGCCGGCGCGATGCTGCGACAGCTCCTCCGCGACCAGGGTGCGCGTCACGGTGTCGACGCCGGGACCGCCGTACTCCTCCGGCAGGTCCATCTGGTAGAGGCCCATCTCCTTGACCATGGCGACGAGGCGTTCACGCTCCTCGTCCGGCAGCGAGTAGGCGTCGGGGTCGAGGTCGTCTTCGAGAGGCCGGATCTCCTCGCGGATGAAGCGCCGGACGTTGGCGATGATGAGCTGCTGCGCCTCGCTCTGTTGCAGGTCCATCAGGCCGGCTCCGTTCCCGCTTCGTCCGTCTGCCAGTGGTAGCGCCCAAGCGGCGGCAGCGGCTCGGGGTCCTCGAGGTTCCCGGCCGGCAGCCGGCCGTGGTCCTCGCGGAACCGCGAGAGGCACTCCACCCATCGGCTGTAGTACATGTGGTTCACCTCGAAGCGGTAGTAGCGCGCGCGACCGGCCAGCGAGGGCAGCGTCACGCCCATCCTCGGGTGTGACCAGTTCTCGTCGGCGAGGCGTTCCGGCGGGGCGAAGTGGCGGAACAGCTCGCCGCGCAGGCCGTACGGCGAGCGCCCGCCGGCCTTGCCGATGTAGAGCGTGCGGTGGTCCGCATCCGCCAGCTCGTAGACACCCATCGCGCCCGGCAGCCGCCGATAATCGAGCGCGTCATCCCACGCCGTCCACGGTTTCTTGATGCGCACCGCTACCCGCCTCCGGCCGAGGCGTCGGCGGGCGCGAAGAACAGCGTCGCGCGATCCTCGGCGATCGGCTCGATGCGAGGCCGCACGCGATCACCGATAGCGACCGGCGCGTCGAGCTCGATCATCGGGCCGAGGAGCCGTGGCCCCTCGTCGAGCTGCACCGTGGCGACGGTGTAGGGCAGGAACGGCTGGAACGCCGGGTGGTAGGGCTGGTGCACGACGATGAACGAGTGGATCTTGCCCTCGCCGCTGACCGTCACCCATGCGAGGTCCGTCGCGCCGCACTCGTAGCAGAACGATTCGGCCGGGTGCTGGTAGGCGCCGCAGGCGCTGCAATGCTGCAATCGCACCTCGCCGGACGCGAGGCCGTCCCAGTACGGCGCGTTCAGCTCCGTCGGCTCGGGCGCGAGCGCCGCAAACGCGGCGAACCGCTCCTCGATCGGTGCGCGCGTGTCGCTGGTCATGCCGGCGAGCCGTTCGAGGAGGCCGTATGGCCGTCGTTCGACAGGATCATCGCGGCGTGGGTCGTCATAATGCCGCCCTGCTGGCTGACGAGCCCGACCTCGGCGTCAGCCACTTGGCGCTCACCGCCCTCGCCGCGGAGCTGCCGCACCGCCTCGACGACCAGTTGCGTGCCGGGCATCCCGGTCTCGCTGAGGAGCCCGCCCGAGGTGTTGCACGGCAGTTCGCCGCCGATGTGCGTGCGGTGCTCCTCGTAGAACGACCCGCCTTCGCCCTTGTCGACGAAGCCATAGTCCTCGAGCGTCACCAGCGGGACGATCGTGAAGCAGTCGTAGATCTCGCAGAAGTCGATGTCGGACGGGCTCATCTCCGCCGACTCGAAGGCCATCGCACCCGCCACCTTCGCGCCGCTCGTGGCCATGTCCGGGCGACGATAGAAGTCCCACGAGGGGTGCCCCTGCCCGATGCCCTCGACGAACACCGGGGCCTTCGCCAGGTCGCGCGCCCGCGCCTCCGTGGTGACGATGTAGGCCGCGCCGCCGTCGGACACCGGGCAGCAGTCGAGCAGGTGGAACGGCTCGGCCACCCAGCGCGAGTTCATGTATTCGTCGAGGGTGAACGTGTCCTGGAACACCGCGTTCAGGTTCTTGCTCGCGTGGTCCCGATGTGTCATCGCGACGTTCGCCAGCTGTTCGTGCGTCGTGCCGTACTCGTACATGTGCCGGCGCGCGATCATCGCGTAGCTGGAGGGCGCGCCGAACAGCCCGGCCAGCGCGTCGTCACCCCGGGGGCGGGCGTAGGTGGAGCGAGAGCCGGTCCGCGGGTTGTCGCCGTACGAGATCGCGATGACCTCCGCCTGGCCCAGCTCGATGGCGCTGACGGCGTACTGGATCAGCCCGATGTTGCTCGCGCCGGCCTGGTCGAGCGTGCCGGTCACCTTCGGCTGCACGCGCAGCGCCTCGGCGACGCGCGGCGCGAAGAGCATCGGGAACGTCGACGTCGGCGCCTTCGTGAGCACGCCGTCGAGGTCATCGGTCGTGAGCCCGGCGTCGTCGAGCGCCCCGCGGATCGCGAGCACGTTGTGAGCGATCTGCGAGATGCCCGGGTTCTTCCCGTAGGCCGTGTTGCCCACGCCCACGATGCAATAGCGCTGCCTGAGGCTTTTCATACCGCCGCCTGTTCGCTCGTTCCGCTCTTATACTCCGCCCCGACGAGCCACGGCTAGCCGGGAGTGACGATGACTGCAGACACAGCGCCCGAGGACAGCGCCGCCGAGGTGCGCGGGGTCCTCGACGGGGTGCGCATCCTCGACCTGGCGCGGGGCAGTTTCGGTTACGCCGGGCGCTTGCTTGCCGGGCTCGGCGCGGACGTGATCAAGGTCGAGCCGCCTGACGGCGATCCGCTGCGCGGCTGGCCACCGTTCCCGAACGACGAGCCCGGGCTCGAGGTCAGCGCACGCCACCTCCATCTGGACGCTGCCAAGCGCGGCCTGGTGGTTGACCTCGACCGCGTCGAGGGGCAGTCGCTGCTGCGTTCGCTGGTCGCCGAGAGCGATGCGCTGATCGAGAGCTTCGGGCCGGGCTACCTCGCCGCGCGCGGCCTCGACTACGACGCGCTGGTCGAGCTGCGCCCCGACCTCGTCATGGTCTCGGTCACGCACTTCGGACAGGATGGGCCGTACGCGGGCTACCGCGGTGCGGAGATCGTCGATGTCGCGCTCGGCGGCTACCTGCGGCTCTGCGGCGATCCTGACCGCGAGCCGGTAAAGCCATACGACGACCTCGTCACGCAGCACGCCGCCCTGCACGCCGCGACGGCGCTGGTGGTCGGGCTGACGTACCGCGACCTCACCGCCGAGGACGGCGAGCCCGGCGAGGGCGACTGGTTCGATGTCTCGGCGCAAGACGCGGCGCTCTTCCTGATCGGCGGTCCGACGCAGACGTTTGCCTTCGACGGGCGCGTCCCGACGAGGAACGGCACGCGTCTGCTGTTCACGAACCCGGTCTACACCTACCCCTCGACCTTGCGTCCCTGCCGCGACGGCTGGGTGCACGCGCACAGCAACAACCGCAAGATGGACCTGCTGGCTGCGCTGATGCCCGATGTCGGCATCGAGCAGCTCCTCGACGCGCCGATGGGCAACGCCGACGCGATCGACGAGGCGATGGACCGCTGGCTGGCGCGTTACGACCGCGTCGAGGTGGTCGAGCAAGCGCAGGCGCTCCGCCTGCCGTTCACCGAGGTACTGACGCCCGAGGAGATCCTCGACGATCCGCATCTGGAGGCGCGCGAGTTCCTCGTCGAGGTGGACCACCCCGTCGCACCGACAGTCCGGCAGCCGGGTCCGCCGGCTCGGCTCAGCGCGACGCCATGGCGGACGGGTGTCGCGCCGCTCCTGGGGCAGCACACCGACGACATCCTCGGCGAGCTGCTGGAGCTCGACACCGAGGCCATCGCCGAGCTACGCGATGCGGGGGTCGTGGCGTGAGCGGCCGCCGACCCCTCGACGGCATCCGCGTGCTCGAGCTGACGACCGCTGTCGCCGGTCCCGTGGCCGGCGCGGTGCTCGGCGACATGGGCGCCGACGTGATCAAGGTCGAGTCACCTCGAGGCCGCACGGCTGCGCACACCGCAGCGCCGCCGCCGAAGCCCGGCGCGCCCGATCTCCCGTACAACCGCTCGGTGTTCTTCAACGAACTGCATCGCAGCAAGCGCCTGCTCGCCCTCGATCTGACGAGTGAGGCGGGGCATGCGCTCGCGCTCCAGCTCGTGGCGAAGGTGGATGTGGTGATCGAGAACTTCTCGCCCCCCGTCCTCGGACGCCTCGGGCTCGATTTCGACACACTGCGAGGCGTGCGCGAGGCTATCATCCTCGTGTCGATGCCGGGCCTCGGGAAGACCGGGCCGTACGCGATGCGTGGCTCCTACGGACCGGGTATCGACGCGATGAGCGGCCTCTCACACCTCACCGGCTACGCCGATCGAGGGCCGGGCAAGCCCGCGCAGTTCTATTGCGACCAGAACGCCGGTCTGACCGCTGCCCTCGCCACGATGGCGGCGCTGCGCCACCGTCGCCTCCACGGCGAGGGCCAGTACATCGAGCTCGCGATGCTCGAGGGCGAGATGCAGTTGATCGCTCCGGCGTTGATGGACGTGACGATGAACGGCCGCTCGCCCTCGCGGAACGGCAACCGGCACGATTGGCATGCGCCGCAGGGCGTCTACCGCTGCGCCGGCGAGGACCGCTGGGTCGCCATCTCCGTACAGTCGGACGCGGAGTGGCGCGTTTTCGCGGCCGCGATCGGGCGGGACGATCTCGCCTCGGACACTCGCTACGCCTCCGCGGACGGCCGGCGCGCGGACCACGACCTCCTCGACGAGGCGATCGAGGCCTGGACGACGGAACGGACGCCGCACGTGGTGCAGACGGTGCTTCAGGCAGCGAGCATCGCTGCCGGCGCGCTCCTCGACATCGCCGAGGTGCACGAGGATCCGCAACTCGCGTATCGCGGGTCGCTGGTGACGGTCGATCACCCGGAGATGGGGGCGTTTCCCCACACGCGCACCGCGTGGCGCTCGCGGCGCGGACATCACGGCGTGGCATCGGCTGCACCGACGTATGCGAACGGCAACGAATACGCGCTGGGCGAGCTTCTCGGCCTCGACGCTTGCGCGATCGAGGAGCTCGAAGCGCAGGGTGTGGTCACAAAGGAGCCCCGCGGCTGACCGCGGGGCTCCTCAGTTGAACTCGCACCGCGTCAGCTACTGATCGCGGGCCCGGGCCTCATTGACGCGCATCGAGCGCCCATCGAAGTCGGTGCCATCGAGCGCGGCAATCGCATTTCGTGCATCGCCATCGCTCATCTTGACGAAACCGAAACCACGCGCGCGGCCGGTCTCGCGGTCAGTCGGCAGCGAGCACCGAAGCACCTCGCCGTGCTGCGCGAACAGCTCTTCGATCTCGCTGGTCTCGGCCGAGTACGGCAGGTTGCCTACGTAGATATCCAGGGTCGTAACCTCCACGACGCGCACGAACCTACTGGCTCGTGCCACTGATGTTCCAGTCGTCGCGGCGGGCTCGGTGAGTCGGCAGAGACGAGTCTGGGCCACAAGCGAAGACCGCCTGAGCGCGGTCAGGGTACACCGTGGTCGGTCACAGGCTGCCGACAACTGGCAGACTCACTATGCTGCAACACCAGCTCGTTTCGGGACCAACCGCCCGAACGTTCGAAGGAGCGCCATCATCGCTGACCTCGTCGCGTTCTACGCCAGCAACGATCTCGGATCCGACCCCACGGTGTTCCGCGACTACGCGCAGGCCGTCGAGGGCGCCGGCTACGCCCGCATGTCGATGGGTGAACATGTGCTCGGCGCCGATCCGAACCGGCCCGGCGGCTGGGCCGGGCCCTACACGCACGAGACGGAGTGGCAGGAGCCGTTCCCAACGTTCGGCTACCTCGCTGCGGTGACCGAGCGCATCGAGCTGATGACCGGCATCCTGATCCTGCCGCAGCGTCAGACCGCGCTTGTCGCCAAGCAGGCGGCGCAGCTCGACGTGCTCCTCGGCGGCCGCCTGGTCCTCGGCGTCGGGATCGGCTGGAACCCCGTCGAGTATCACGCGCTCGGTCAGGACTTCCATACGCGTGGCCGCCGGATGGAGGAGCAGGTCGGCCTTCTCAGGCAGCTCTGGCGCGACCCGGTTGTCACGTTCGAGGGTCGCTGGGACCAGGTGGACCAGGCGGGCATCAAGCCACTGCCGCCGCGCCGCGACATCCCGATCTGGATGGGCGGCGGCGACCCGCGCGCCGTCGCGCGCGCCGGCCGCATCGGCGACGGCTGGTTCCCGCTCGGACTGGATCGCGCCCGCCTGGAAGCCGGCATCGAGATCATGCGCGCTGCCGCCGAGGAGGCCGGGCGCGACCCGGCGCAGCTCGGTCTGCAGTGCTCAGTGATGGCCAGCGGCGACATCGCGCGCGAGGTCGAGGTCGCCCGCGGCCTCGAGGAACTCGGCGCGACGCACCTCAGCTACTTCACGGCGCAAAACTTCGTCGGCCAGGACGGCGCGAGCCTACAGGACCACCTCGACGCACTCACGTCGTTCGCGGAGGCGATGCAGGCGTAACGCCGGGAAGCGCGACTCCTGCTCCTGGAGTCTCTCCTAGAGCCTAGAGTCCGGTGCGCTTCCAGTAGAGGGTCTTCTGCGCGTCGGTCGCCCACGACGAGCGCACCTTGATGCCGACCTGCTTCGACGCCTCACGCAGGCGGCGCTTAATCACGGCCGGGTTGTCCCCCGACTCGAGATCGATGCGTCCCGCGTCGCCGCCCTCGATCGCTTTCACGAACTGCACGCGCGCCGCGGCCGCGTCCTTACCTCGGCCGACATGCACTTCGTCGGGGTTGAGTGTTCGAAACTTCGTCATTAGTGGCTGCCCTTCACTTCGTTTCGATTGATAGCACGGATCCGCCAGAAGGAGGAGGGCATCGGAAGCACCCGAAGCTGCTGAAGTCTTGCCGTTCCCATGAAAGTCGCGAGTCCACAGCGAGACATGAGACGATTCCTACTGAGGCACACGCGCGCGACTCAAGCGAAGCAGAACGCGCCGCCCCCGGCGCCGGATCATCGGACCGCATCCTCGACACTCATGCGACAGATGCGCGCGCTCTCGTCGCGTCTGGGCTCACAGCCGGCTGGTGACTCCCACGATCGCCGCGACCAGTCCGTCAGGGTACTGTTCCTGGATGAAGTGTCCGCCGTCCGCGAACTCAAGGTGCGGCTGGCCGGCGGCCCCGGGCACATGGCGCTGGAACAGCCGGTCCGCCCAGCCCAGGACCGCATCCTCCTTGCCGTTGGCAGTCAGCAGCGGTTTCTCCCATCGCTCGAACACGCGCCAGGCGGCGCTCATCATCGCGCGCGCCTCGCCCTCATCGCCGAGAGCCCGGATCAGCGACGGGAAGATCAACGCCGAGGCCTGGTAGCTCGGATCAGGGAACGGCGCGTCGTAGGCGGCCGCCTCCTCCGCGCTGAGTGGCGTCCCGGTGAACTGCTCGACGTTGCGACTGAGCATCTGGCCGCAGTGCAGCTCCGCCGCCGCCGCCGAAAACTGCTGCCAGCGCTGGAACCGCTCCGGGTCCCGCGCCACGGCCTCGGACTCCCCGCGCGCCTCTACGATGCGTTCCGGGTGGTCGGGGTCGGGCAGCCCGCCGTTCGCGAGGACGATCGCATCGAAACGATCGTCCTCGAGCGTGACGACCTTGAGACCGATCACGCTGCCCCAGTCCTGCCCGAAGAACACGCCGCTTCGGATATCGGCGTGCTGCACCAACGCCTGCAACCAGCGCACGTGCCGAGGGTAGGAGTAGTCGCTCTTCTCGGTCGGCTTGTCCGATCGCCCCATGCCGACCAGGGCGAGCGTCCGCTGGTCCCTCGTCCACCCACGCCATCCGCAGGGTCCCGCCATCCTCGTCGTCGACGTCGACATAGCGGAGGCTGTCGCATGGAGTGGCGTGGGCGGAGCGCCACGAGGGCCAAGAGGTCAGCCGGTCGGTTGTCGGGGCGGAGTAGCCGCCTCTCACAGGGCAGCGGCGCTACGCGGCCGCCACGGCGGCAGACCAGCCTCTTTGCCGGGGGTTGCCGTTCGCTGGCCAGGAGGACGGCCGCGCCCGGCGATAGAGCTTCTTGAGGTTGTGGGTGGCTGCGATCAGCTTCCATTCGCTGGCGCACGAGGCGATCCCGCGCCGCATGAACCGGCGGATGCCGCGGTTCTCCTTGACGTCGCCGAAGACGGGTTCGATCATCCAGCGCCGCTGCTCGTAGAGACGCCGGCCACGCTGCGTCGCCAGCTTGCGATCCATCCGTTCACGGACGGAGAGCCCGGCAGGGATGCGCCCGCGCGGCGGTGCCGCGCCGACGCGCCGGTTGCGGTCGCTGCGGGTCGCGAGCAGCAGCTCCGGACCTGCGCTCCCCGCCTGCCGCACGTTCGCCTCGGAGTAGTAGCCGGCATCAGCCAGCAGCACGCGCGCCGGCCCGCAGTGTGCGGCCTGCAGGTTGCGGTGCATCACCTCGATCATCGGTTGCAGCTCGTGCATGTCGGTCGCCTGTCGGCTCACCTCAGCCGCGACGATGATCTGGTCGCGGGTCGTCACCGCCTGCACGTTGTAGCCTTGGAAGTAGCCGTGATAGTCGCGCACCACGCGGCTGTCCGGGTCGGTGACGTTCACCTTCGCACCCTGCTCCGGCTGCGGCGGCTTCGGGCGGCGCCCGCGCTGGTCCTTCTCCGCGCGGCTCCTGAGGCGTTGCTCGTAGTCCTCCTGCCGCTCCCGCTCTCGGGCCGCCAGTCGCTCCCGCGCCTCGTGCAACCGCTGCAGGCGCTCCTCGCGGTCCCTGAATCCCGGAGGCAACTCGTCGCCCCGCGCGTCGCCGAAGCGCGCGTTCTCCTCGGCGTCCACCCGCTCCGCTTCGTCGAGGATGCGCCGCACCTCGGCCTCCAGGTCCGCATCCGTGCGGTTGCGCTCACGGCTGGCGTTGGCGTGCAGCTTGGTCCCGTCGAGCGCGACCACCCCGACCCGCACCAGACCAGCCTCGGCGCACAGCCTGAGCACCTCGGCGAACAGTCCCGAGAGCGCCTCCTCGTGCTGCTGGCGGAAACGGCAGATCGTCGCGTGGTCGGGGTGCTGGTTCGCGGTCAGCACCCGGAGGGCGATGTCCTCCCGGCAGCGCCGTTCGATCTGGCGGCTCGAGCGCTCGCCCTCGCAGTAGGCGTAGAGCACGAGCGCGACCATCATCGACGGCTCGTACGCCTTCCGCCCCCAACCGTCCTCGCGGTCGCGCTCGTAGAACGCGGTGAGGTCCAACTGGCTGACCGCATCGAGCACGAACCACGCGAGGTGGTCCCCGGGCAGCCAGTCGCGGAGGCTGGCGGGCATCAGGTATTGCTGGTCACGGTCGCACGGCAAGAAACGCTGGGTCACGGCGGCACCTCGGAATCACTCCGCCCCCGCCGCCATGCTCATCGTATAGCGATGTCCCCCTCTTCGTGGGTTTGTGCGACAGCCTCAGCGAGGCTCGTACGGGAACTCCGGCAGCCCAGCGAAGCGATCCTCTGGCGTCCGTAGCACATCCATCGCTCACCTCCAGTCCAATCGCTCGTGCACCGCGCCGCATGGTACCTCGACCGAAGCAAGCGAGCGCTGGCGATCCACCGTAGAATCGCGCGCTGGGAGTGGATGGTGTCCGGTGGTGCCCGCGGTCTTCAAATCAGAATCAGGGGGTCCGTAGCTGTCCGCTAAGGGCCGTCACGCGTGGAGTAGCAACCTCTAGTATCCGTAGCCGTCCGCCGCAGCTGTCCGTCGTCCGCGTGGGTTGTTGTCAAACCGCCGGGGTTCGCTGGGCGTCTCTGCAAAAACCCAGAACCGCGCGACTCGTCCCCCGATGTCCACCCGTTCGCTGGGATCGTTTCGTCTTACTTGCGTCCGTCGGCTCCGACCTCAGCAACCGTGCTCCCGCGGTAGCGCTGTGCCATCGCCCGGCAGAGATCGGCGAACGCGTCGCCTGCGCCGTGGTCAGCCGAAAGCCTTCAGCGCCACGCTCGGATGAGACAATCGCGTTCAGCAGGAGAGAGCGAGCCTCGTGGCAATCAGACAGTCAACTCGTGTCGCTCTCGCGGCCTTGTCGGGCAATGAGTGTGCGTTCCCGGATTGCGATGCGCCTCTGGTCGACTCCGGAACTGGGACTGTGCTCGGCGAGGCGGCGCACATCCGCGCCCAGTCGCCAGGGGGTCCACGCTACGTCCAAAGCCTTACCCAGGCCGAGGTCGATAGCTCGACGAACCTGCTGATGCTCTGTGGCAACCACCATAAGCTTGTCGACTCAAACGCCGACGAATACCACGATCGACGTACTGGAAACGATGAAGGCGAGTCACGAGTCGAATGTGGAGCCGCTCGCCCGCGAAGAGCTGCTCGGCGTTCTCCAAGCCATGGCACCAGTCCCAGTCCCGGCGGACTGGTGGCTGCGCCCAGGCGCACCGGGGTTCAAACTCGGGGTTTCAACGACAAGGTCCGATGACGAACCCTGGACGTACACCGCGACTCTCATTCAACAGCAGGGAACGGACATCGGTAACGTTCGTGGCCGATTTGCAGGCGATCTCGCTGAGGCTGTGCTAGATGCGCTCGATTTCACAGGTAAGATTGGCAGCCCGCAGTGGAAGATCCCGGACTGGCATCCCGACGCCAGGACGCACGACACCATGGAAAGAGACGCCGCGCTCGGTATAGGTCCAACTGAATTCGCTATCGAGCTTCGCTTCTGGTGGGACGGCGGCGATCGAACGCTGCTGTTCGTCTGGCCCGCCACCTCGGCGTTCCAGAAGAAGATCCCCGAGGAGCGGCATCCTCAAAACGTTGACTGACGTAGCCGCGGACTGCCCGTCATGATCCGCTGGCACCCTACGCTCTGGTTATGTCAGACCTCTCTCCACGCAATGAACGCTTCGCCGTACTCGTTGCCGCCGGCCGCAGTCAAACAGACGCGGACCTGGAAGCTGGCTATGAGCCGGAGTCCCGGGGTACGGCACGCTCATCCGCCTCGGAGCTAGCATCGATTCCTGGCGTTTCCGAACGCATCACCCAGCTCGTCGCTGAATTCACCGACGCGATCGGAAGGCGGTACGTTGCCGAGGCTCTCGCTGAGATGGTGACGGCTTCGTACGTCCGCGGCCGGCTCGTGCAAGAGGATCTGGCTGCGAGTGCTGAGGGTCAGCATGCGGCGGCGATCCGTGCTCTGGAGCTGCTGGGGAAGGATGTCGGTCTGTGGCGCGAAACCGAGACTCCACAACTACACCTCCACGCCGCCCTCGACCAGCTGACGCCGGATGAGCTGCGGGCGCTCGCCTCGATGCCGCTCTCTGGCGAAGCTGATGACGCGTGGCCGGAAGAAGACCCTGTCGCCCTTCCCCCCGACTAGGCGCTCCATAAGGGGATTATATCGGTGAGTGCCCTTGATCCCCCGTCGCGTGGTAGTGCCGGCGCGCACACCCGGCGCTAGCCTCAGCCGTCCATGAACTGGTTCATCGCATCTAGGTTCGCCTTGACTTGGCCATCCTTTATGACGAGCAGATCAACCTCGCGAGTCAGGTAGTTCAGATCGCGGGACAGTGTCTTTGACGTAACTGCTGAGTACAGCGCGCTCGCCACAGCCTCACCCGTTTTCAGATCGGCGAGGGACGTTGGCTCCTTCAGGACCAATTGAACAAGCCTCAGTCTGCGCCCGCCGGTCTTCGTTCTCAGGCCGTTGTCTGCTTGCAGCAACTCTCGCGCGTAATCGCGGAAGGCGATCTCCTTGAGCGCTTGCAGCGCCTCGCGGTGCACGGACTCAAGTTCGTCCCTAAGGCCCCCGAGCCCGAGATCGCGTTCCCACCTCGCAATGCGAGATCTAGATCCGAGATCGGATCTTGCGGAACTGAACAGCATGAGATTTGAAAAAATCACGAGATTCAGATCCTGACGAGGATGGGGTTCAGCCTCACTAGGTGGTATCAGGCGAGCGCGTCACGCTCCGCGGGCTCACGGTCGACGAGGTACTGCCCCTGTGCCGGCGGGGGCGCCGCATCCGTCCTCGTGGACGCCGATCCTGGCGCCCACTGGTGATCTCCATCACGAAGCTGAAGCGTCACTGGCGTAGTATCCCGTCGCTGACCGCAACGAAGGGGGAGTGATGTCTCTGCGAATCAATGATGTAGCGCCGGATTTCACGGCCGAGACAACCGAGGGCACGATTGACTTCCACGACTGGATGGGCGACGGCTGGGCGCTCATGTTCTCGCACCCGAAGGACTTCACGCCGGTGTGCACCACCGAACTCGGTGCGGTCGCTGGCCTGAAGCCAGAGTTCGATGCGCGCAACTGCAAGATCATCGGCATCAGTGTCGACGGGGTGTCCGACCACGAGGCGTGGTCGAAAGACATCGAGGCCTCACAGGGTCATGCCGTGAACTACCCGCTCATCGGGGACCCGAGCCTCGAGGTGGTGAAGCTCTACGACATGCTGCCGGGGGACGCGGGTGACACGTCCGACGGGCGCACCGCGGCTGACAACGCGACCGCACGGTCGGTCTTCATCGTCGGTCCCGACAAGCGGATCAAGGCGACGCTCACCTACCCAATGACCACGGGGCGCAACTTTGCTGAGATCCTGCGGCTGCTCGACTCCTGCCAGCTCACGGCAAAGGAGCAGGTGGCGACGCCCGCGAACTGGGCGCAGGGCGAAGATGTGATCATTGTGCCCTCGGTGTCCGATGATGCTGCCGCCGAGAAGTACGCTGACGGTTGGGAGTCGCCACTTCCGTACCTCAGGCTGGTGAAGCAGCCCGACTAGCCCTTCCAGGGTCAGCTCAAGACCCAGGACCCGGCCGACCTCGTACGCAGACGCTACACGTGCGCCCATCCCGCTATCATCGCGTCCGTCATGGTCAGCGAACGTGTGCAGCGGCAGATCGACCGTCACCTCGACGAGGCGGAGGCGGCCTTCGAGGCGGGCGATTGGGATCGGCTGCGCGAACTCTGCGACCGGGTCCTGCGACTCGACCACGAGAATGCCGACGCTCGCGCCTTCCTGGAGGCCGCCGAGCACGACTCCGGTGTCGCAACATCCCCGAACCGAGCCATCGAGACCGCCGAGCATCTGACCCCCGTGCCAGAGCGCCAGCACCCCGACTCCTTCGCTGGTGGTCGCTACCGCGTGGAGCGGTTCCTCGGCGAGGGCGGGAAGAAGCGCGTCTTTCTGGCGCACGACACCACCCTCGACCGTGACGTGGCGTTCGGCCAGTTCCGCACCGAGGGCATGGACGCCGCGGGCCGCGCCCGCGTGACCCAGGAGGCGCAGGCGATGGGCCGCGTCGGCGCGCACCCCAACCTCGTCAACATCTACGACATCGGCGAGGAGTCAGGCGCACCGTTCATCGTGCAGGAGTACGTATCAGCTGGGTCGGTCGCGGACCTCATCGGCGATGAGCCCCTTCCGCTGGAACAGACTCTCCAGCTGGCGCAGGACGTTTGCTCGGCGCTGAGCTTCATCCACGAGCAAAACCTAGTGCACCGCGACCTCAAACCCTCGAACGTCTTCCTTGCCGAAGACGGCACGGCGAAGGTGGGCGACTTCGGCCTCGCTGTGAGCCTCGACCGCACGAGGCTCACCACCGAGGGCTCACTGATCGGCACCCCGTCCTACATGCCACCGGAGCAGGCCCTGGGTGGAGATGTCACCCCGCAGTCCGATCTCTATTCGCTCGGCGCGATGCTGTACGAGCTGGTGACAGGCCGGCCACCGTTCGTCGGTGACGACCCCACGTCGGTGATCTCGCAGCACATCAACACGCCGCCGGTCGCGCCGAGTTGGCACAGCGAGCGGTGCCCGCCAGACCTTGAGGAGCTGATCCTGCGCCTGCTGGCGAAGGCGCCCGACGACCGTCCGGAGAGCGCTGCCGAGGTGCAGGAGGCCGTCGATCGCGTCGATCCGGACACGAGAAGCACCACGCACTCAGGTTCGGATGCGAACCCACTCGACCGGCTCGCCCGCGGGGTGTTCGTCGGACGGGAGGACGAGCTGGAGCGCCTGCGCGGGGCGTTCGACCGTGCGTACAGTGGGCAGGGCGGCGTTGTAATGCTCGTCGGCGAGCCGGGCAGCGGCAAGACGCGCACTTCGCAGGAACTCGAGACCTACGCCCGTATGCGCGGTGCGCACGTGCTGGTCGGCCGCACCCACGAGTCGGAGGGCATGCCCTCGTTCTGGCCCTGGATTTGAGGTCGGGCGCGCCTTCGGCTCGCAGAACGACTTGACGGATCTCGACCTGCCCGAGGGGACCGGCGCCGAGCTAGCGCGCATCTTCCCCGAGGTCGCGGTCGAGCCGGCACCCGCCCTGGACGATGCGGAGGCGGCACAGTTCCGCCTCTTCGACGCTTACAGCGGGTTCATCGCGGCCATCACCCAGCAGCGCCCGCTACTGGTCGTCCTCGACGATCTGCATTGGTCCGACAAGCCCTCGCTGCTGTTGCTCCAGCACCTCGCGCGCTCACTGTCGCGGCTGCGGCTGCTTGTCGTCGGTACCTACCGCGATACGGACCTGGTACGCACGCACCCGCTCTCGGAGGCGCTAGCCGCGCTCAACCGTGAGACCGGACTCGAGCGCATCACGCTGCGCGGCCTCACGGCCAACGAGGTCGGCAGCTACATCCGCGCCACCGCACAGATCGAGCCACCGTCGGCCCTGATCGCCCACATCCACGAGGAGACCGAGGGCAACCCGTTCTTCCTCTCGGAGGTGGTCAACCTGATGACAGAGGAGGGGTCGCTCACAGCCGACTCGGTCTCAGACATCGCCGTCCCCGACGGGGTGCGTGAGGCGCTCGGCCGCCGCCTCGACCGCCTGTCTGACGAGGCAAGCGAGCTGCTAAAGGTGGCAGCGGTGGCGGGACGAGAGTTTCGGTATGAGGACCTTGCCGCACTCGGCGATCATGAGGAGGAGGCGCTCTTCGAGCTGCTCGAGGAGAGCCTGTCGGCTCGCGTGGTCGAGGAGGCCGACGCGCCCGGCCGATACCGCTTCACGCATGCGCTGATGCAGGAAACGCTGATCGACGAACTGTCGACCACGCGGAGGGTGCGTCTGCACGGCCGTATCGGCGAGGCACTCGAGGCTCGCTGGGGCGACCGCGCTGACGAGCGCGCCACTCGCCTCGCTCAGCACTTCGTCGAAGCGGCCACGCTCACGGATCGTCACGCGGAGAAGGCGATGCGATACAGCCTGACCGCGGCGGGTCAGGCGGAAGAGCAGTTCGGCTGGGACGACGCCGCCCGCCGGTATGAAGACGCGCTCGCCCTGCTGACCGAGACGGACGCTGCCCTGAGCAACGACGAGGCCGAGATCCTGGAGTCAGCCGCGAACTGCTACAGCAAGGCCGCATCATGGAGGCCCGGTTGGCGCGCGGCCATGCGGTCGCGGGAGCTCTACCGCGGGCGCGCGGACGTCGTCGGCTTCGGTCGCTCGACTCGACTGGCGCTGATGATGAATCCGCCGACCGAACGCGGGTTCGAGATCGCGCGGGAGGCCCTGGCGTTGCTTAGCGACGCGGAGCCGGGCATTCGGGCGCACCTGCTCATGGATCTGACGTTCCGCGGTAACCGTCAGGCCCAAGACGCCGACGACGCGCTTCGCGAGGCCCGCGAGCTTGCCGACCAGCATGACCTGCCCGAGATCGAGGCTCGCATGCTCGACGCCAGGGCTCATGCGACCTGGCGGGCGTTGCGCTTCGAGGACACGTTCGCGGTACTCGATGAGGCGTTCGATGCCTTCGACGCGCTCGGAGACCACATCAACGCATGTCACCAGCTCGACGACCGCGCGCGCATCAACCTCCAACTCGGTCGTCTCGACGAGGCCGAACGAGCTGCCGCCGCCGCTCACGAGTACTCGCGGGCTCATCACGTTCGGCTCAGCGAGCAGCAGAGCCTGGTCTACCTCGCCGTCGTTCACCTCGCGTGGTTCGTGCTCGAGGTGCGTTCTACGAGCGCGACCGCGAGACGGTTGGGGGCGGAAGGCGTTGCGCTGCGACTTCGCCGCCGCCGAGTCTCGGCTTGCAGACTGCCAGGGTGAGAACTTCGTCGTCGACATCCTGCGTGCGGGTATCGCGGGGATGACTGGCGATCTGCAGGGAGCGATTGACCTGCTCCCCCGCGAGTCACATGGAGGCGGTTTCATGTGGGAGGCCCACGCGCAAGTTCCGGGGCGCGCACGCGAGACTGCTGCTGGCGAACGGTGACGAGTCGGAGGCGAGAGGCCAGTTCGAGGCGTGGTCCAACGCCATCGAAAGCTGGTCGAAATCGACTGGGTTGCCAGCAGAGTCCGCGGTCGTCGGCGGAGCCACGCAAGACGGCTATGGCGCGATCGATGCTGCACTTACCTCCTACGGGTCGCTCGAACGACTGCGTTCGTCATATGAGACGCTGGAGCATTGGCAGGCTGTGCGCCTGGGCCCGAGCACTCCCCGCTGCCTGGACCAGCTCCGAGGAAGCCTCGCTCTCGCGCTCGGGCGGATCGGAGATGCTGAAAGGCACTTCGCAACCGGGCTCGAGTGGTCGCAAGAACAGCGTTGCCCGCTCGAGTCCGGCAGGTGCATGCAGGGCCTCGCCGAGGTCGCGATCCGACGCTCGCAGTTTGATGTTTCGATGTCTCACCTCGACGCAGCGCAGGCGCTCTTCGGGCAACACGGAGCGAAGCTCTATCTCGACCGGGTGATCGCGAAGAAGCTCGAGCTGCAGGGCGCCGGCTCCACCGACACCCAAACCTCGCTCGTCTCGCTGACCACCAGCGTCGAGGCGGATCGGCCGGATGTCGCCTCAGCTGTGGCGCCGGATGGCACCGTCACGCTGCTGTTCTCCGACATCGAGGGCTCGACCCGCCTCAACGTCGAACTGGGCGACGACGCCTGGATGGAGCTGCTCAGAGAGCACAATCGGCTCCTGCGTGAAGCCATCGCCGACCACGGTGGCTTCGAAGTGAAGACCGAGGGCGACTCGTTCTTTGTCGCGTTCAGCTCCGCCCGCGACGCTGTCCGCTGTGCGCAGGGGATGCAGTCCGCGCTCGAAACCCGCAACGGCGAGACCGACCGCGCCATCCGTATCCGCATCGGGTTGCACACCGGGGAGCCCGTCAAGGAGGCCGACGACTTCTACGGGACCCACGTCGTGCTCGCCGCGCGCATTTGCTCGCTGGCCGACGGCGGCGAAGTCCTCGTCTCCCCGCTGCTGCATGATCTCGTGGCATCGAGCGGGGAGTTCGAGCTGACGGCGCGCGAGCCGGTGGCGCTCAAGGGGCTCGACGGTGAGCACGTCACCTACGCGGTGGGGTGGGCGTGATGGATGCACCTGAGGTCGGCTACGCGAGAGCCAAAGACGGAGTGAACATCGCTTACTCGACCCTCGGCGATGGCTCGCATCCGGCGATCATGGTCGCGTCGTGGGGGGTCAATCACCTGACGCTCGAGTGGGAAATCGAGACGGTCAGGAATTGGTTCGAGCGGCTCGCTCGGCGCTTCTTCGTCGTTCGCTACGACGCCCGCGGTAGCGGCCTATTGCAGGCGGAGGGGGTCGAACTTTCGCTGGCTGGGTACGCGGGAGACATCGGGGCCGTGGCTTCAGACGCCGGCCGGGCGCGGTATGTCTTGTACGCCAACGCCGCGGGTACCGCGCCGGCCGTTCTTGCGATACTCGAGCGTCCTGAGACGATCTCTCACTTCGTTCTCGCCGGCCCTCAGGTCGATCCCAGTGCCAACGCCGATACCGCCTTTCTTGGACAGATCACATCGGCGAACTGGCCGTACATGCGGGAGACAATGGGTACTGGAATCGCGGCCGGTGCATCGGACGAGGTGGCGAAGCAGTGGTCGAATGTCCTCGACGCCGCCAGCGATGGTGAGCGCTATCAGCGCTGGATGGACCAGGTCGCGCAGTGGACCGTGGAGCAGGAACTCCCGCGAGTCGGTACAAAGACACTCGTCATCGGTATTGATGGCATCCGCTACCTACCACTCAGCCATGCCCAGTGGGCCGCACGGCTGATCCCGGGCTCGCGCCTTGTGGTGCTTTCAGCGCCGAACCCAGCGCAGGGGGATCCCGAGCCGTACGCGAGAGTCATCGAGTCGTTCGTGTTCGAGGATAAGGATCGGTCCACCGAGCCCCTGCCGGGCGGCTTCCAGACCATCCTCTTCACCGACCTCGAAGCGAGTACACCGCTGACCCAGCGGCTCGGCGACGAGGCCGCGCAGGAGATCCTCCGGGGGCACAACGCCATAGTCTGAGGAGCCCTCGATGAGCACGGCGGGCGCGAGGTGAAGCACACGGGCGACGGCATCGTGGCCAGCTTCCCGTCGGCGGTGGCCGCGGTGACGGCTGCACTCCAGATTCAGCGCGAGCTGGCAGGCGGCGAGGTGCGGGTGCGCGTCGGGCTGAACGCCGGGGAGCCGATTGCCGAGGACGACGATCTCTTCGGCCTCAGCGTGATTGAGGCGGCGCGCATTGCCGACCGTGCGGAGCCAGGGTTGGTGCTTGTGTCCGATGTGGTTCGACAGCTGTGCGAGGGCAAGACGTTCGAGTTCGCATCCCTCGGGGCGGTAAGCCTGAAGGGCTTCGAGGAGTCGGTCGAACTGTTCGAGGTTCGGTCATGACGACCGCTGAGCCTTCTGCCGGCGTGCCTTCGGTCCGCTACACACGAACGGCGAGCGGGCGCACCGTCGCGTACAGCGTCTCGGGAGCAGGCCCGGCAGTTGTCTTTGTTCCGGGGACACCGGCAGGGTCGAATCTCACCGGGCAATCGATCCAGCAGACCAGGCTGGCGTTGCCGACGAGTTCAGCGTGGTGAGCTACGACCTTCCCGGCTCGGGACTCTCCGATCGCACTGGGTTCGACTTCACGCTGGCCGGGCACGTGGAGGACCTGTCGGCAGTCATCAACGCTACAGGCTTTGCGCGCGTCGCCCTCGTCGGTGTCGCTACGTCCTGCCCTGTCGTTGCGGCCTACGCCGCACAGCGTTCAGAGCGCGTCACACGGATCGTCATGATGAATGGCTGGGTGGAGGGAGCCGACTACACCCGCAGCCCGATGTTCGAGAGCTACCGGAAGACGTTGGAGGGCGACTGGTCGATCGCGACCGAGTCGATGGCCAGGATGATCTGGGGCGCGGCTCTCGAAGAGGCGGAGGTGATAGCGGCCGACATCCGGGACGCGGTCGATCAGGACACCTACCTTGCCTATCTGGACGCCGTCACCGAGCACGATGCACGCGGCGCGATGTCGTCTCTGTCACTGCCAGCACTTGTCGTGCACGCTGACGGTCTACCTCTGCATCGCCGCGAGTTCAGTCGTGACATCGCTGCCACTATCCCCGGCGCCGAACTCCACGAGCACTTCAGAGAAATAGAAGCCGTAAGACCGTTTCTTCGTGCGGATGAGAGTGGCCGGGGCGAGTCTCAGGCCGGTCTCCAGATAGTCTTATTCACGGACCTCGCTGGCTCGACGGCGATGCAGTCGCGTCTCGGCGACGAGGGTGCAATGAAGGTCCTCCGTGCTCACGACGCGGCAGTGCGGCAGGCCATCGAGGAGTTCAACGGGCGCGAGGTGAAGCACACGGGCGACGGGATGATGACCGCCTTCGGCTCCGCCGCCGATGCTGTGAACTGCGCACTGACGGTGCGCCGCGACATCGCCACCTACAACGACACGCACGAGGGTGAGGAACTGCTGGTGCGCTTCGGCCTCAACGCAGGCGAGCCGATCGCCGAGGACGACGATCTCTTCGGGCTCAGTGTGACACTAGCGGCGCGCATCGGGGATTGGGGCGAGCCGGGGCAGGTGCTCTGCTCCCGCGTCGTACGCGACCTGCTGCTCGGCAAGAGCTTCGAGTTCACCTCGGTCGGGAGCGCGGAGTTGAAGGGGCTCGATGACGCGGTGCCTCTGTTCGAGGTCCGGTCCGGAGAGCGGCCACAGCCATGTCGAGGCAGTTCGGACACGCGGTCGCGGGCTCGACCACTCGCGACGGAGCGCCGATCGGGTTCGTTACCGAGGGAACAGGTCCGCCGGTCTTCCATCTTGCCGGGTGGGCGGCCCCGTACGCGGCGCTTGCTCGGGTTTCGAAGTTCCGGGACTTCGCTGCCGCCATCTCCGCTCGGTACACGATGATCTCGATTGACCTGCGCGGTGAAGTTGGTTCCGAGGCTGCGCCCATGGAGGAGCAGGATCTTGCGGGACAACTCGCCGACACGATCGCAGTCCTCGACGACCTTAGTTGAAGGGCTTCGACCAGCCGCTGCGAGCTTGGGCCGTGCGCTGGGAATAGAGAGTCTTGACAGAAGAAGCGCTTCGCAATCGAGCTCGTGGCGCATTGCTGGGCCAGGCCGTCGGAGACGCGCTCGGGACGACCGTCGAGTTCATGGCACCCGGCGAGATCGCTGAGCTGTACCCGAACGGCCATCGCGAGATCGTTGGGGGCGGACCGTTCGACCTCCTTTCCGGGCAGGTCACTGATGACACCGAGTTGGCCCTCGCGATGGCCCGTTCGATCGCTCGCGTTGGCAGATACGACGCTGATGACGTCGCGGGCGCCTACCTCGACTGGCATGCCAGCGGCCCGTTCGACATCGGGCTGACCACCCACGGCGCCTTCGGGAGGCAGTTCGAACGGCGCGCGGGCGCCGCTGACCTCGTCACCGGGAAGCGCGCCGGTCGAACAGCCAGGCCAACGGCTCATTGATGCGTGCGAGTCCGCTCGGCATCCACGGATGGGCGATGGAGCGCTCGGAGCTGTCGGCGCTTGCCGCGCTCGACTCGAGACTGAGCCACCCGAGTCCGGTCTGCGTGCCCGCCTGCGCCGTGTTCGTGACATCGATCGCCGCAGCCATTCGGGGCGGGCTTGATGGCGAAGCCACGTACCGACACGCGCTGGAGACTGCCGACGAGGAGTCGGTCCGCGGAGCGTTGCGGGCGGCCGCCGACGGCCCGCCAGAGGACTTCGTCACTCAGCAAGGCTGGGTCCTGATCGCACTGCAGAATGCGTTTTACCAACTGCTCCACGCCCCCAGCCTCGAGGAGGGGCTGGTGGCCACCGTGAACGCCGGGGGAGACACCGACACGAACGGGTGCATCGCGGGCGCTCTTCTCGGGGCGGTCCACAGCATCGAGGCCATTCCGGCGGCGTGGGGCGACGCTGTACTGGGCTGCCGCACCGATCGTGGCGAGGTCTACCAGACAGCCGATCTGCTCGCTGCGGGGGGTCCACCCCGGCCTCGTCTACTGCACCGTCAAGGGGTTCGGCACCAGTGGACCGTGGGCAGCGCGCAAGAGCTTCGATTTCGTCGCGCAGGCCACCGGGGGCGCGATGGCGCTGACGGGCACGGCCGATACGAAGCCGCTCAAGCCTGGCCCGACGATGGGCGACACCGGCACCGGGATCCACGCCGCGCTTGGCATCATGGCGGCACTCTGGCAGCGCCAGCGCACGGGCCGCGGCCAGCAGGTAGAAGTCTCGATGCAGGATGCGGTCACGAACTTCACGCGCGTCCCGCTCACCAAACGCGAGGTGAACGGAGATCCGGTCCCGCCCTACGGCGATGCCTCGGGGGCGCCGACAGGGCTCTTCCCGTGTGCGCCCGGCGGTCCCAATGACCACGTGTTCGTGGTCGCGAACGGTCAACGAATGTGGGAGGCGCTGACGCGCGCCATCGGCTGCGAAGACTCGCTCCCCGCCACGCTCGCCGAGGTCCCGGCCCGCCGCGACGAGGTCCGTGCCGCAATCGAGGCGTGGACGCTCCAGCGCACGAAGTTCGAGGCCGCGAGCGTCCTCGGCGACGCTGGCGTTCCGGTGGGTCCGGTCATGGATAGTGGCGACCTCTTCGAGAGTGAGCAGTTGCGCGAGCGCGGGATGCTGGTTGAGATTGAGCACCCCGAACGCGGGGCGATGACCCTCTTCGGCTGCCCGATTCGCCTCGGAGATTCGCCCGTCACCATCGAGTGCCCGCCGCTGCTGGGCGAGCACTCGGCCGATGTGCTGAGCGAGGAGCTGGCGCTGAGCGCGACGGAGATCGAGGCCCTCCAGCAGGAGGGGGTCGTCTGACCGCGCCGGAATCCTGACCCGGCGCCTGCCTTGCCAGGTCGTTCCCGCAGATCAGAGCGGCCTGCGCTGAGTACCAGCCGAGCAGCCGGTCGTATCAGCATCTCGCCGACCAAGCGGATCGTCACTGATGGGAGACACCATGTTTATCGGCTCCCAGCTCCACGCCAACGCCACCACCTGGGATCGCATCGGGGACACCGTGCGGGCCATGGACGATGGGCCGTGGCACAGCGCCTGGGTCCCCGACCACCTCGTCCCCCGCTCGCCTTCCACCGCGGGGGTTGCGAAGCCGTGTCCAGCGCACGCGCACTTTGACGCGTCCTCCGCCGCGCTCTAGTATCCGCGCGCCCAACACTTGAAGGAGCTGAAGATGTCGCAGATCAGAGGTTCGGATCTTCTTGCCAAGCAGATGCGCGAGGAGGGCGTCGAGGATCTCTTCTACATCATGGGCGGGCCGATCGTCGGCGTCGCTGGCGCGGCCTCCGACCTCGGCATCCGCACCATTGACTGTCGCCACGAGCAGGCCGCGGCGATGGCAGCGCACGGCTATGCACGCGTGAAGCGCACCCCGGGGGTATGCCTCGCCGCCTCCGGTCCCGCAACCACCAACCTGCTGACCGGCATCGCGAACGCCTACCTCGACGGCGTGCCGATGATCGCGCTGGGCGGTGCTGCTCCGGTCCGCGCCTTCGACACCGACGCATTCCAGGAGTACGACCAGCTCTCGATGGCCGCACCGGTGACGCGCTGGTCTGCGCGCGTCCACCATGCCGACCGCATGGCCGAGTACTTCAACATGGCGTACCGCAAGTCCCTGTCGCCGAAGCCAGGGCCGACCTACCTCGACCTCCCCGGGGACGCGCTCTACGACTCCATCGAGGAGGACGAGGCCTGGCGCCCGCCGGGGGGCCGGCTGCCCAGCCGGCCGCTGCCCGATCCGGGCGCGGTCACCCAGGCGATCGAGCTGCTCCAGCACGCGGAGCGCCCCATCCTGATCACCGGCAGTGGCGTCCTCTGGTCGGACGCGGCGCAGGAGTTGCAGCAGTTCGTCGACGCCACTCGTATCCCGTTCTTCACGACGCCCCAGGGCCGCGGCGTGATCCCGGAGGACCACGAACTGTCGTTCATCGCCGCGAGGGGCCAGGCCTTCCGCGAGGCCGACGTCGCGCTGGTGGTCGGCACACGCTTCAACTTCATCATCTCGTTCGGCGCGCCCCCGCGGTTCGCCGCTGACCTGAAGGTGATCCAGGTCGACATCGATGGCTCCGAGCTGGGGCACAACCGCCCCATCGATGTCGGCATCTCCGCCGACGCGAAGACCACGCTGGCGGCACTGACCACCGCCGCACGAGAGGCCGGCGTGCGGGGTTCCGAGGACTGGATCGGGCGCCTGGGCGAGGCCGACTCGTCGCGCCGGCAGCAGTCGCTGAAGCTGGCCGAGTCCGACGCGACACCGATCCACCCGCTGCGCATAGCGAACGAGCTGGTCAATTACGTTGATCGCGACGCGATTTTCTGCGTCGACGGCATGGAGACGCTCAACTTCGGGCGGCAGTGGATTCCCTCGTTCGTGGAGGGCGCCCGCCTCAACTCCGGGCCCAACGGTTGCATGGGGGTCGGCATCCCGTTTGCGATGGGCGCGAAGGCCGCGGCACCGGCGCGCCAGGTAGTCGCGTTCGTCGGCGATGGCTCGTTCCTGATGAACGCGCAGGAATTCGACACCATGGTGCGCCACGATCTGCCGATCGTCGCGGTGATCAGCAACAACGGCGGCTGGACCGGCGGTTCCAACGAAACGCCGGGGCGCCGCCTGGGCTTCGACCAGCGCTACCACGACATGGTGGAGGCGCTGGGCGGCCATGGCGAGCTGGTGACACGTCCCGAGGACATCCGACCGGCGATCGAACGTGCGTTCGCCAGCGGCAAACCAGCGTGCGTGAACGTCCACGTCGAGGAGCATGCACGCGCGACGACGGTGCCGTTTGGCGGCACCTCGACACTGATGTCTCGCGACTAGCCAGCGGGCCGCTGCGCGACCGGGACAGTCGCGCGCCGCTTCCTCGCGGCGCGCGGGCGAGCGCAAGAGACTCGCCCCCCGGCATTCGATCCGCGCGCGCGGAACACCGGGTATCGGCGTGCGGTTTCCATCTGCTCTCGTCAGGCGCCGGTACGAAGTCGCGCGGGAATGCAAGGAGGATTACATACGGCGTGAGGCCAGGACATACTGCACGCCAGCTCAAGTCCGCAGTTTCCGTCCCCCGCGAAGGTGAGGCGGCCGGACCCCGAACCAGGCCGTCTCTCCCCCTCCGCGCTCGCACGTAGCGACCCCCGCTCGGCGCACGGCGCGATTTCGCGAGCGCTTACGGCCCGCTCAGGGCGTCTGCGAGCGTGGTGCGCACACGGTGCCCCGGGGCGATGCAGTAGCGTACGCCCAAGGCGATCGTCGATACCTGCGGCGGCGCGCCGCGACCACCGACAGTCGGCATGCGAGAGGCGGAGCGATGACGAACGCGACCGAGTGGCTGTCCCAGCTGGAGGAGGAGGCGATCGAGCCCGAGCTGCCGATCATCGATCCGCACCACCACCTCTGGGATCGCCCCACGAGCCGCTACCTGCTCGACGAGCTGCTGGACGACACGGCCGGCCACAACGTGCGTCAGACGGTGTTCGTCGAGTGCTCGGCGATGTACCGCGCCGAGGGCGCGGAGCACCTGCGGTGCATCGGCGAGACGGAGTTCGTGCAGGGCGTCGCGGCGCAGAGCGCCAGCGGCGGCTACGGCGAGATGCGCGTCGCCACCGGCATCGTCGGCACGCCCGACCTGACGCTCGGGGCGGCGGTCGCGGAGGTGCTCGAAGCGCAGTCCGAGGCGAGCCCGCACCGCTTCCGCGGCATCCGCCACAGCACCGCCTGGGCCGAGCCCGGCACGCTGCCCAGCGCGCCGGGCGGCATCCAGGAGGCCGCGGTCATGCTCGACAGCGCGTTCCGCGAGGGCTACGCGAAGCTCGCCGACTACGACCTGACGTTCGACGCGTGGCTGTTCCACCCGCAGTTGCCCCAGGTCGCGGACCTCGCCGGCGCCTTCCCGAAGACGACGATCATCCTCAACCACCTCGGCGGGCCGCTCGGGGTGGGGCGGTACGCGGAGCATCGCGACGAGGTGTTCGCGCAATGGCAGGCGGACCTCGGGGCGGTGGCCGCCCACGAGAACGTGGTGCTGAAGGTCGGCGGCATCCAGATGGCGCTCAACGGCTTCGGCTGGCACGAGCGGGAGCGCCCGCCGAGCTCGGACGAGCTGCTGGCCGCGAACCGCGACTGGTACCTGTCCGCGATCGAGCTGTTCGGCCCGGAGCGCTGCATGTTCGAGAGCAACTTCCCCGTGGACCGGGCGTCGTGCTCATTCACGGTGCTCTGGAAGCAGTTCAAGAAGCTGTCGCTGGACTTCTCCGAGGCCGAACGCGCAGCGATGTTCCATGACACCGCGGCTCCCGTGTACCGACTGCCCGATGTCTAGCGGCGGAAGCGGCCTCGTGGAATTCGGCAGATGGCGTTCGCGGTGATCGCCGAGGCGACGCCCGACTTCCTCGGCCTCCGCGCCTCACCGCCGATCCCGACGATCGGCATCCTGCTGTCGGAGGTGCGGCCGGGCTGGCGGGTTACATCACCCGAGCGGCGCGCGCGCGATCGCCGCCGCCGCCGATCGCGCGCGCTCGCGCACGGCGCGTGGCGTCGTCACGCCGAGAGAAAATCGCAGAGCAACGAGGCAACAAGCATACGAGCGCGCGGCGGCGGCGGCTGTTCGGCACTTCCTGAGCTGGGTTGTTGTCAACATTGTTGTCAGACGCCTCGCTTGGGAATCTCGCGCACCCACCAAGAGCCCGGAAACCCAGTAGAATCGCGCGCTGGGAGTGGATGGTGTCCGGTGGTGCCCGCGGTCTTCAAAACCGTTGTGGGGCTGCGTCGCAGTCCTGGGTGGGTTCGACTCCCACGCACTCCCGCCAACGTTTCGTAGAGGTCCGGTACCTCGCCTGGGGCGAGCTTGTCTGAGCAGTTGGCAACGGATGGCAACCGATCCAAAGCGCGACAGTAGCTGGCGATCAAGTACCACCGACTAGCCAAACTCAATGTGCGGCAGCAGCCGTCGAGGTGCGGGTCGACGTGGATCAGCGAGGGAGCCGTCGCCAGGTCGACCGCGCGTCCTCGATCTGCCACAGGAAGTATCCAGGCCAGGCCCGGTCGCGCGTGACATGCTCATGCGAATCGATGAAGCCAGGAACGACGGTGCGACCAGCGAGATCAACCACGCACGCGCCTCCGGCACGGCGACCCCCAACTGCGCTGATGTGGGAGCCTTCCAGCAACACGGCCGAGGCTTCGCGCACATCCTACCCTCGCCGACCCGCGGTCCTCTTTCCATCTTTGGGGGCGTGGCTCGACGCTTGCATCCAAGGAGTAGGGTGGCGGTGCACGCAGACCGGGAGCATGGAATGAGCAGCATTCGAGGCGAGACGGCGATCGTCGGGTTCTACGAGACTCCGACCCAGCGAGAGTTCGTCGGACGCAATACCTACAGCCTCATGGCGGAGGCGGCGCGCGGGGTGGTCCGCGACTCTGGTCTCCGCAAAGAGGACATCGACGGCGTGATCACAGGTGAGAACATCAACTCGATCACCCTCGCCGAGGTACTCAAGATCCAACCTCGTTACACGCACTCGATGACGACCCACGGGTCGAGCGGCGCCAGCTCGGTAGCGATCGCAGCCGCCGCGATCACCGCCGGTTACGCCAACTACGTGATGTGCATCTTTGGCGAGTCGCGCCCGCCCTCCAGTTCGCGTCTCAACGCCCAGGCGGCGGCGCTGCGCGGTTCACCAGGAGGCAGCCGCGCTACCGAGTGGGAGGCGCCGTACGGGCCGGTGATCGCCGCGAACGGCGGCTACGGACTGATCAAGCAGCGCCATATGTTCGAATACGGGACCACCCAGGAGCAGTTCGCCAAGGTCTCGGTCGACGAGCGTTTCAACGCGTTGAAGAACCCGAACGCCATCTGGAAAGATCAACCGATCACGATCGACGACGTGCTCGACTCGCGCATGATTAACGCGCCGCTGCATCTCCTCGAGTGCGTAATGCCGTGCTCGGGCGTGGGAGCGGTCATCGTCACCAGCGCAGAACGCGCGAGGGCGCTGCCAAACCCGCCGGTCTATCTCCTCGGGATGGGCGGCCCGGCGACCCGACACGACACGATCTGGCAGGAGGACGACGTCACCACCACGCCGGTCGTGCTCTCCGCTCAGAACTCGCTGCAGATGGCGCAGGTCAACAACCGCGACATCGAGTTCGCCGAGTTCTACGACTGCTACACGATCCTCGTGATGGCGACGATCGAGGACGCGGGCTTCTGCGCCAAGGGCGAGGGCGGTCCCTTCTACGAGGACACGGACACCACCTACCAGGGTTCGTTCCCCATCAACACCGACGGCGGTCAGATCGCGGCCGGTCAGCCCGGCGACGGCGGAGGCGGCTTCCGCCACATCATCGAGGCCACACGCCAGATCATGGGCAGAGCCGGTGAACGGCAGGTCGAGAGGAAGGACCTCTGCATGGTCAATGGGTGAGGCGGCACTGCGAGTGTCATGACGACACTGGTGCTCGGTTCGGACGCCACCCTCTAACCCAAGCGACAGAGAACGAGACAGAACCAGGACAGCAGTAGCCGGATCGAACGATGACGAGCCTACCGGGGAAGCCGCTCCCCCTTCCCGAGGACGAAGAGCTGACCGCACCCTTCTGGGAGGCGGCGAAACGGCACGAGCTGCTGATCCCCCGTTGCCGCCGATGCAACCGCTACTTCTGGTACCCCCGGTCCGCCTGCCCTCATTGCCTCGAGGAGGACTGGGAGTGGGCGCGCGCCAGCGGGCGCGGCCGCCTCCACACATTCACGATGGTGCACCAGCCGGCCCACCCGGCGTTCTCGGAGGACGTGCCCTACGCCTACGCGATCGTCCAGCTCGACGAGGGCGTCCGCATGATTTCGAACGTCGTCGAGTGCGAGCCGGACGACATCGCCGTCGACATGCCGCTCGAGGTGACGTTCGATGACGTCAGTGACGAGTGGACCCTGGTCAAGTTCCGACCGGCCTGACCGCGCCCGCGGCGAGCATTGCCCGTTGGGCGGCCGCGTCCCGCGATGTCATCCTGACAGCGCTGGCTGGCTCGTTGCCGCAGCGCGCCCTCGCACTCTGCCAGCAACGTCCCTGGCGGAGGAGCGTAGTATCACGTCCGCGAAAACGAGCAGCCGGGGAGGGCAGCAGAATGGCGACTGCGCAGATCGACGTGGCGGCGACCGAGGAGTTCGGGGGCGCGCTGGCAGGGCGGCTGATCCGCCCTGCGGATGACGACTACGACCAGGCGCGCCAGGTGCACAACGGAATGATCGACCGGCGTCCCCACTGATTGTGCGGTGCCATGGCGTGCAGGACATCGTTGATGCGGTCAACTTCGCGCGCGAGCACGGCCTCGAAGTGGCCGTCCGGGGTGGCGGGCACAACGTCGGTGGGCGCGGGGTGACCGAGGACGGGCTGATGATCGACCTCGCCGACATGCGCGCGGTCGTCGTCGACCCGGTGGCGCGGACTGCGGTCGCGCAGGGCGGCGCGACCTAGGCTGATTTCAACCGCGAGACGCAGGTGTACGGCCTCGCCTCGACCGGAGGCGTCGTCTCGACGACCGGCGTCGCCGGGCTCACCCTGGGCGGCGGTCTCGGCTGGCTGATGGGCCGCCATGGCATGGCCGTCGACAACCTCCGTTCCGTCGAGCTCGTCACAGCAAGCGGCGAGGTCGTGGTGTGACCGGACCCCCTTTGCGAGACCACCGCTTATGAGAGTCCAGCGTGTTGCTGAGCCTCCCAGCGCTCGGCGTAGGTAGCCGGGGCGAGCCAGCCCAGGCTGCTGTGCGGGCGCTTCGTGTTGTACTCGATCCGCCAGTCCTCGATCAGCACCTGCGCCTCGAGCAGGCTGTCGAACTGCTCGACGGCCAGGAACTCGTCGCGCAGCCGGCCGTTGAACGACTCGACGAATGGGTTTTCCCACGGCGCACCGGGCTCGATGTAGCTGCTGCCCGTACCGCTGAACCGGCACCAGTCGCGCAGCGCGTTGGCCGTGAGCTCGGGCCCGTTGTCGCAGCGGATGTACCCCGGCGCCGTCCCGCGCCCGGCGACGATCCGGTCGAGCGTGGCGGCGGTGGCGTCGGCGTTGATGCGCCTGGCGGCCACCACCGCCAGCGCCTCCCGCGTGTGCTCGTCGACGATGTTGAGCAGCTTCAGGACCCGCCCGTCCGCGGTCTGGTCGAACTGGAAGTCCAGCGCCCAGACGTGGTTCGGCCGCTCAGCACTCAGCCGCCTGGCGGGCTGAGCCGAGTCCCCCAGACGCTGACGCTTGCGTCGTGTCAGCGGGACGCGCAGCCCCTCCTCACGCCAGAGCCGTTGCACCCGCTTGCGGTTCACGGTCCATCCCTCCTCGCGCAAGGTCGCCCATGCGCGGCGGTATCCCCAGCGGGGGTGGCCACGCGAGAAGGCGTGCAACTCCGTCCTGAGCGCGTCGTCGCCGCGGCCGCGCGCCGGCAGGCGGCGCTGCGTGGAGCGGTGCTGGCCGGTGACCCGGCATGCCCGCCGTTCCGACAACTCGAGGCGGTCCTGCAACATGCAGACCGCCTCGCGCCGGCGCGACGGGCTTACCAGTTTCCCCGGGCGATCTCCTTGAGCGCGTCGATCTCGAGTTCCTTGTCGGCGACGATCCGCTTCAGCCGCGCGTTCTCGCGCTCCAGCTCGCGCAGCCGTTTGGCGTCGTCGGCCTTCATCCCGCCGTACTGATTGCGCCAGCGGTGGTAGGTCTGCTCCGAGATCTCGACCCGCTTCGCCGCCTCCGCGATCGTCTGCCCCTCACCGAGCAGCCGCTCCACCTCCCGCAGCTTGCGCACAATCTGCTCAGGCGTGTGCCTGCGTCGTTTCACCGTGATGTCCTCCTCCGCCCACCTTCGCGGGCCAAAGGACTCTCATCAACGGTGGTCTCGTCTCACGGGGTCAGGTCACGTGCCTCGGCGGACTCCACTCCCGACTTGTTCTGGGCACTGCGCGGCGGCGGCGGGAACTTCGGCGTCGCCGCCAGCCTCGAGTTCGACCTGCACGAGGTGGGCCCGACCGTGCTCGGAGGCGTGATTGCGCACCCCTTCGAGGCGGCCGGCGAACTGTTGCGGTTCTACCGCGACTTCACCTCGGCGGGACTGCCGGACGACCTCACCGCGTTCGCTGGCGTGCTCCACGCGCCGGACGGCTCCGGCGCGAAGATCGCTGCGATCATCTGCTGCCACGTCGGTCCGACGGAGCAGGCCGAGGCGGATCTGCGGCCGATTCGCGAGTTCGGCACGCCAGCCATGGACATGATTGGGCCGGTTCCCTACGCCCTGATGAACGCGATGCTTGATGAGGGCTTCCCGAAAGGGGTGCTCAACTACTGGAAGTCGAGATTCATCTCGGACCTGTCCGACGATGCGATCGACACGGTCGTCGAGCAATTCGCGACCTGTCCGTCTGACATGAGCGGTGCGCTCTTCGAGCACTTCCACGGCGCGGCCACGCGCGTGCCTTCCGAGGCCACGGCGTTTACGCATCGCGACGAAGGCCACAACTTCCTCGTCGCGGGCGAGTGGCTGGAGCCGTCCGAGAACGAGACCAACATCGCCTGGGTGCGGGGCATCTACGACGCGATGTCGCCTCACTTCCGTGACGGGCGCTACGTCAACTACATGGGTGACGATGAGGGTGAGGGCGCGCCCGACGCCGCCTACGGTGCGGTCTACGAGCGGCTGCGCGGGGTGAAGCGAGAGTACGACCCGGAGAACCTGTTCCACCTCAACCAGAACATCGTGCCGTAGCGCCGATGCTGCTGGTCTCTCTGATGTGCCTGTGGCCGCCCGGCAAGCCGGTCGATCAGCGCGCGCGGAGCGCGTCGCGCACGACCGGGAGCACCTCGCGGGCCATGCGCTCCATGTAGAACGGCGGCGCATCTTCGTGTGGGAGTCGCGCTGACGGTGGCTGCGGCACGACGACTTCGAAGTCTGGATAGCGCTCGACCACGTCGATGAGCTGCGTCGCCACCTGCGACGGTCCGCCATGGAAGACGAACGCGTCGACCGCCTCGGGCGGGATGAACTGCAACTGCTCACCCGCCGCCGCCAGATCGGGCGTGTGGTGGAAGTCGGGCCGAATGGAACGTTTCAGCTCCTCTGGGGCGGGACCGGTCCAGCTCAGTCCGGCGCGTTCGAACAGCACCGGGGAGTGATCGTAGTAGCCCGCGGCCATGGTCCGTCCGATGCGCAGAGCGCGCTCAGGGTCGTCCACCAGCACCGTGTGCACGATCAGACCGAGATTCACCTCGCCAGCGTCTCGACCGGCCTCGGTGGCGCCGCCCCGTACCGCATCGATCGCGGCGTCGAGGTTCGCCGGGTCACGTCCGACGCGGATGAACACGCCGTCCGCGACCGCCCCGGCCGCGGCCAGCGCGCGCGGTCCCGCGGCAGCGACCCAGACTGGCACCGGCCGCGCGTGCCGAAGGCGAGCGGGCTCGGGCCTCCCGACATCGAGGCTGCCGCCTCGCAGCAGTGTGCGGATGTCCGCGGTGCTCTCGCGCAGACGGCGCACCGCCGCTGGCTCCAGACCGGAGTGCTCCACCGCCGTGTCACCGATGCCAATCACCAGGAACGCGCGCCCCGCCGAGACCTCGTCCAGCGTCGCGAACGCCGACGCCGTGACGGTGGGATGGCGGGTCACCGGGTTGGTTAGCAGGGTCCCCGGTCTGATGCGGGTGGTCTCCTGGGCCGCGAGCGTTAGCAGGATGTAGGGGTCGCGGGCGCCGAGTTGGGAGTCGACGGTGAAGGCGATGTCCCAGCCGAACTCCTCGGCCTTCCGAACGTCGGCGACGAACCGCTCGACCGACCCCAGGTCGAATCGATTGAGCCCGAATTGCGGCACCGCCATGATCTCGCCTCCGGCGACCGCCGCGCTGCCTCGACGCCGCTAGCTCTCGGTGGTGGCCAGCTCTGCCGTGAGCGCACGCACGTCTGGAACCTGGTCGAGGTTGGCGATCAGGTCGGCCGAACGCGTGATCGCGTCGGATGGGAGGACGCGTGCGGCGCAGTCCTCGTACTTCCCGTGCAGCTCGTCCCAGCTCAGCGGGTCCAGCGGCCCGCCGCGGGCCTGCGCCACGGAGTCAGCGAGCACCCGCCCGTCCGTGAGGTGGAGCTCGACGACGTGGTACCCCGGGCCAGTGACGCCATCGTCGCCGCGGTCGGCGGCCGGATGCGGCTCGCGGTCGGCCACCGTCTTGAAGCGGGCGATGAAGTCCTGCACCTCCGGGCGGTCCACCTGATCGTCCTCGAAGTTCCCGAACTTGAGCCCGCGGTCGTGGATCGCCGAGGTGACGACGTACTCCATGCTGAACTTGCCCTCAAGACCTGTGTTCGGCCGGTGGTGAATCAACGGCCCGATCGTCGAGTTCGGCCCAAGCGAGCCTGCTGGCACATGCACCTCGGCGTGTTCGACATCCTCGAGGGTCAGTCCATGGTCCTCGGCGAGCGCGAGCGTCGCGTCGGCCGCACGGTGTGTGACGAAGCAGCAGGGGTACTTCTTCACACTGATCCCGGGGTCCAGGATCTCCCACGGTGCACCGAAGTCGTCGAGCAGTTCCATGTCGGAGTCCTCGGCCGGCGCGAACATGCGCACGAATCCGATCGGGCCGTCGAGGATGTCGTCACCCCCGGTGAACCCTCGCCGCGCGAGCAGCGCGGCCATCAGTCCGCCCCGCGCAGCGTTGCCCGCCTGCAGCGGCTTCGTCATCGAGCCGAAGTTCTGACGCAACCCGCCAGACAGGGATGAGGCGATGCCGAGGGCATGTGTGGTCTGCTCGCGGTCGAGCCCGAGCAGCCGTGCACAGGCCGCGGCCGCTCCGAGGGGCCCGAGGGTGGACGTCTGGTGGAACCCGCGAATGTAGTGGGAGCGTCCGAGGGCGCGCCCAACCTTGCATTCGACCTCGAACGCGATGACGAAGGCGGTGACGATGTCAGCGCCGGCTGCGCCGATTGACTCACCGGCCGCGAGTAACGCCGGCATCAGCGGGAGGGAGGGGTGGCCGCCCATGTGGCCTCCGACGTCGTCGTAATCCAGAGCATGCCCGGCGGTCCCGTTCGTCAGCGCCGCCCCCGCGAGCGACGCGCGCAGGCTGGTGCCCAACACCGTAGCCAGCTCGCGCCCGCCCTCGGCATCTAGCAGCTCGCGAGAGATGCGGGCGCTCGGCTCGTTCACACCGGCGAGCGTGACGCCGATGGTGTCGAGCAGGGCCCGTCGACCCATCTCGCGTGCCTCCGCGGGAATCTCTTCGGGCGCCGTCTCGCAAATGAAGTCCACGACCCGCTGCGTTGCACTGACCATCGTTGGGTACCGATCCCTCTGCCCGCCGTGGCCGCGCGATCCTCGACCGGCTCGCTCGTCGCCACGGTCTGCCAGTTTTCGCCAGCGTATGCATCCGCGGGGGCAAGTCAACTCCGCCGGCCTCGGCTGGGCACACGGAGCGCATCACGACCGCAGGGGTGGGCTCCGATATAGTTCGGACCGCTGGGGGTCGCCGATGGCGTCATCGTTCAACTTCATGCAGCTCGCGGACACGCAGTTCGGGCAGTTCGCCGCGCTCAGCGGGATGACAGACGCCCAGTGGGAGCAGCGTGCCGAGAACTTCGCGCTGATTCTTCCCGAGGGCTACTCGCTACCCAGGGCCCAGCCTGGCATCACCGGCCTCGAGCCGGAGCGAGAGCGCTACGCGGCAGCGGTGGCTGTTGCCAACACGCTGCGCCCAGCGTTTGTGGTCGTGTGCGGCGACCTCGTCCACCACGCGGACTCCGCAGAGCAGCATGAAACGTTCCGAGAGGTGGGCGGGCAGCTGGACGACGACGTGCCGCTCTACCTCGTGCCCGGCAATCATGACCTGGCGCTTGATGCGTCGGCCCCAACGCCGGACTTGTTGTCGGAGTACCGCACGCGCCACGGCGCCGACTACCACGCGTTCGAGCATGGCGGGACGCTGTTCCTCGCACTCAACAGCGAGACGCTCCATCGCCCGGTGCACACGCCCGAGGAGACCGAACGGCAGTTCCAGTTCGTGCAGGAGGAACTCGCCTCCGAGCGCGGCCGGAACGCCCAGCACATCGTTGCCTTCATGCACACGCCACTGTTCTGGCGTGACCTGGGTGAGACTCAGCCGGGCGCAGTCGCCAGAGAGAATCGACTCCGGCTACTCGATCTCTTTAGAAGCCACAACGTGGACGCAGTCTTCGCCGGTCACTTTCATCAGAATCGCTACGCCTCGGATGGCGACATGCAGATGGTGGTCTCAGGTGCGGTCGGACTACCCATGGTCGGCGAATCAGGCTATCGAGTCGTAGAGGTCTCCGACGCAGGCATCTCCCACGAGTTCCGCCCGTTCGAGGGTGGTCTGGCGACGCCCTGAACTCCGGGCTTGAACCCGAAGCGCTTGAACACGAAGCAATAGAAAAACCCCGCCTCGCGACGGGGTGACGTGAACGCCTCTGGTGAACCGCGGAGCTAGAACGCCATCCCGCCGCACCCCATACCGTCGTACGCGACCTCGTGCGCTGCGTCGTATGAGGCTGCGCTGTCGCCGGCCACGGCGGCGCCACCGCCGAGCGGCAGCAATCCGAGTGCGAGTGCCATCGCGAGCACGAGCGCTCCGCGCAGCAAGTTGCGCACGAACCGCGGCATCCGAGGTTTCAGGAATCGACGCACGTTCGTCCCCGTTCATCACGCACGCTATCAGTGGGCGATCGGCGAGTCAACATCCGCGGCGGCGTCACCCTTGTTGTGCAGGACTTCCGGGTGACGTGAGCGAGGTGGTGGGCGCTACCTCCGCTGCGAAGGCGGACCCCGCGTCAGGAGGAGCAGCGCTCCGACCGAGGCGAACACCGCGCCCAGCAGCCCGAGCAGGAGATCGAGCAACGTGTCCTCGTACGCCGTGGCCAGCTCCGACGAATTGCGGATGAACGCGAAGTACTCGGCCAGCTCCCAGAGCACCGCCGTGGTCGCACCGAAGCCGATGACCAGCGCCATCGCGGGCCAGGGCGCCGCGCGCACTCGCACCAGGAACAGCGCCGCGGCGCCGCTGAGCAACGCCCAGTTCACGAAGTGATTGGCATCGTCCCACCACCAGATCGAGTCGTAGAGGTCGAAGGCGTTTCCGAGGACGTCGATCAGGAAGGGCGCGACGAGGAGGTTGTCGATCGCAGCGGGATACGGCCGGTGTCCGCCGGCAAGCGACCAGCCGATCGGGACCACCACTGTCGCCAGCGGATAGGTCAGCAGACGCCACCCGAACGCCTTGTCCTCGAACTGCTCTGCGCCGCTGAAGGCGCCGAATGCGAGCACCGCCACCAGGAGCAGCTTCAGCCCGAGAGTGAACACGAGCGTCTGCCGAGCGCTCACAGTGCGAGGTCCATGTGGATGTCCTCGGGCTCGCGCCCGTAGAGCTCCGGATCGGCGGACGAGGCCAGCGTGAAACCCGCGCCCTGGTAGAAGTTGACCGTGTTCTGCGAGGGTGTCGCGGAGACGTAGAGGCGGCGCGCGCCCAGCTCTTTCGCGCGAGCGGACACGAGGCGGACCAGCGCACGTCCGATGCCGCGACCGCGATGTGCATCGCTCACATGCAGAAAGTACAGATCGAGCGCGTCCACGTCCGACCCGAGTGGTCGGCCGTCGAGCACGGCAATACCGACCAGACGCCCCTCGTCGAAGGCGCCCCAGCCGGCGCCACCGCGGGTCAGGCAGGCTCGCATGCGCTGCTTGCTGGCGTCGAGTTCGCCCGACGGGAAGCCCCGAACGCGCTTGAAGTGAGGCTCCAGCGCCAGCTCTCCGCGCTCGAGCCGGTAGATGTAGTCGATGGTCTCCGTACGGTCGATCTCGTCGGCGCGCTCAATCTCCGCCACCTCGAGCGCGCGCAATTCGATCGAGGGAGCTGCGTTTGTCACCGGCGAACCTTAGGCCTTCTGTATTGGCTACTGCTCGGCCCCATTTACCAGAACGCGTGTCGCCAACTCCGGCGGTCAGACCTGGCGCGCGCCTGCATTGTCGTCCCGCTCGAAGTGCCAGCACACGCGGCCCCAGTCGCCCGGGCGCGGGCCCTCGACGGCTGCGCCCGGTGCGGATGGCCGGTGCGACGACAACTGACGCGGAGCAGGCGTCGCGAGGGGGCCGATCATCTGACACTCCCTCGGATGTCGATGACCCCCCGAGGCAGGGCTTGAGATCCGTATTCCCATGACCACTCATTACCACGCATAACTAGCTCACCTCACACGTACTGATCTACTGACTGGAAACAACGTCTGTGTGGCGTGATGTAGGGAGGTCAAGGTGTCTAATCGTGATTGACACGTTCCAGACGAGTACGAACACTCCCGATATCGCCGTTACGCTCACACGATCGCCTAACCATTGCGACGGTGAGTCCGTCGGACGACGGGAACGGCGGAGGGAAAGTCGAAAGGCGCATGATGCGTGTCATTGCTGGTCTCGCGGCTGTCGCTGCACTTGTATTCGGAGTATTCGCTGTCTCGATCGTTCGGGTCGACGCAAGTGACCACACAGTCACGATCTGCCACGTCCAGGCCGGCCAGAGCGGCCAAAACGATGTCGAGATTACGGTCGCCCGAGTCGCGTGGGAGGACGGGCGAGGCGCTCACTCAAACCACGTCAACGACTCTGTCGGGACCTGCGCGCCGGCGGCCCCGCAGACGATCCCCCCGCAGACGATCCGCCCGCAGACGATCCGCCCGCAGACGACCCGCCGGCAGACGACCCGCCGGCAGACGACCCGCCGGCAGACGACCCGCCGGCAGACGACCCGCCGGCAGACGACCCGCCGGCAGACGATCCGCCGGCAGACGACCCACCAGCAGACGACCCGTCCGCCGATCCGCCCGCAGACGATCCACCCGCAGACGACCCTTCGGGCGATCCGCCGCCGACCGGGACGACGCGAACCAGGACGGTGGTTGAGCCGTCCATCGAACTCGAGGTCGACCCCGCCGATCGAGATGGTGATTGACGCCCCGGTCGACCCGGGCGAGTCGACGCCGGACGAGACGGCGCCTGTAGCGGCACAACCCACCGACGAAGCGCCACCGGCTCCGCAGATACTCGGGGTACAGCTTGCTCCATCACCAGCAAGTGCCGGCAACTGCGGACCGGCCTGCCGGTAGCGCGCCAGCAGACCAGAGCCCCGCGCGGGGTCCGAACGAGCTAGCGTCAGTCGAGGCCGAGCCGTGCGATCTGGTCGTCCGGCGCCTCCACCTCGAGCAGCGCCTCGCGCAGCAGGTCCGCCGCCTCCGCCTCGGCGCGCTCGCCCACGCGGTTCTCGGCCTCCGTGGGGTCTTCGCTCAGGCGAGAGAGGTGGCTGCCGGTAAAGTCGCCTACGGCCCAGTAGGGCTGCAGATCGCCCTGCTGGAAGGGCTGACGGATGACCGGGATGCTGGAGCCGGGCATGCGGTCGAGCCACGCACGGTCGTCGGGCGGCGGCAGCTGCAGGTTGCGGCCCATGCCCGGCATCGTCGACCAGCGGTTCGACCACATGGAGAGCGGCGCATTGTCGCCCTCGGGCGCTCGGGCGTACTTGAACTCGTCGAAGATGAGATGCACCTCGCGGCCCCAGATGCCGCAGAGGGCATAGTCGCGCGTCGAGTCTGTCTCGCCGCGGAGTAGCGGGAGCAGCGAGCGGCCGTGCGTGCGGTGCTCCACCTCGACGCCGAAGAGGTCGAGCAGCGTGGCGTGGAGGTCGACGCTGGTCGTCAGCGCGTCGCTCGTGCCGGCCTCGACGCCGGGCCACGAGATGAAGAGCGGGATGTGGCCGAGGGGTTCGAAGATGGGCGAGCGAGGCTTGCCCCAGATGTCCTTCTCGCCCAGGTAGTGCCCGTGGTCCGTGCAGAGGATGACCGCCGTGTCCTCCCACAGGTCGTGGCGGTCGAGGGCGCTCAGCATGCGGCCGAGCCATTCGTCGATCATCGTCAGCTTCGCGCCGTACGCCGAGCGCAGTTGGTGCGCCTCGCGCTCGTTGAGGACGCCCTGCTGCAGCGCGCCCACGATGTAGGGCGGCCAGATCAGGTGCGGCCCCTCCCAGTCGGGGTCGTACATCGAGGCGTAGGGCTCAGGCGTGTCGAAGGGCTCGTGCGGATCGAACTCGTCGACGAAGAGGAAGAACTGGTCGTGCTCCGGCGCGTGGCGGTCGAGCCAGTCTGCGGCTGCGGCCATCGTGCGCGGGCCGGGGAAGTCGTCCTCACCCTGAAAGTAGGTCTTCGAGACGTCGTAGTGGCGGGTCACGGAGTTGTCGCGACCGGGCGCCCCCGCCTCGGGCGCGCCGAGCCAGCTCGGGTCGGGCCGCGTCTTCCACGGGTCGGACTCGCCGCCGCGCTCGTACTCCCAGGCGTTGAAGTCGGAGTGGTAGTTCTCGCCACCGACCTCGAAGAGGTGCGGGTGGTCGGAGACGAGCATCGTCGTCACCCCGGCCTCGCGCAGCTGCACCGTCAGCGGCGTCTCCCACAGCTCGATCGAGCCCCACGGACGCCAGAGGAAGTCGAGCGCGCCGCAGAGGATGTCGTGCCGCGCCGGCATGCAGGGCAGCGACCCCGCGTAATGCCGGTCGAAGCGCAACGAGCGCGCGGCGAGCCGATCGAGGTTCGGCGTCTCGAACTCCGTGCCGCCGTAGGCGCCGAGCATGTGGCGGTTGAGGCTGTCGAGGAGAATGACGACCGCATTCTTTGGACCAGTGGCCGGCGACGTTGCTTCCTCTGGGTTCGCCGAGGTGGTCATCACGTCTCCGCGTTCTCTGCGGCGCACGACCGCAACTGCTCCCGGGCCACGCGCGGCGATGGTATCGCAGCGGGTCCGCGCCACGGCGTCGACACCGCATAGACTCTGGCGCGGAGCGGGGGGCGGTGCGTGAACCAGACGAGGGGCATGCTGACACGCGAAGAGCTGGCGGGCCACGTCGAGCGCGGCGAGGTCGAGACGGTGCTCGTCGCTTTCCCGGACCTCTACGGACGGTTGCTGGGCAAGCGCCTCGACGCCGAGTTCTTCCTCGACGAGGTCGCGGACGGCGGGACGCACGCCTGCGACTATCTGCTCACCGTCGACATGGAGATGGAGCCGGTCGCCGGCTACGCCTTCGCCGGCTGGGAGCGCGGCTACGGCGACGTTCACCTGGTGCCCGACCTCGCGACGCTGCGGATTGCGAGCTGGCTCAACCGCACGGCGCTCGTCATTGCCGATGTCCACAACCCCTCGCATGAGGCGATGGCCCTCGCGCCGCGGACGATGCTGCGCCGCCAGGTCGAACGCGCCCTCGAGGCCGGATTCGCCGTTGAGGCTGGCTCGGAGCTCGAGTACTACCTCTTCCAGACGAGCTACGCCGAGGCCGCAGCGAACGGCTACACGAAGCTCGAACCTGCCGGGTGGTACCTCGAGGACTATCACACGCTGCTGGCCACGCGTGACGAGACGTTCAACGCCGACGCGCGTCGTCATCTGCGCGACTCCGGGGTGCCCGTCGAGGGCTCGAAGGGCGAGTGGGGCATCGGACAGCACGAGCTCAACGTCCGTCACGCCGAGGTGCTGGAGATGGCGGACCGGCACGCCATCTACAAGCACTGCCTGAAGGACGTCGCGGCGGGGCTCGACCTGAGCGTCAGCTTCATGGCCAAGGTCGACGCCGATCGGGCCGGGTCAGGGTGCCACCTCAACCTCAGCCTCTGGCAGCAGGGCGCCAACGCCTTCGCCCGCGTCGAGGGTGCACCGGCCGACGCAGCCTCGCTGCCAGACGCCTTCCGCTGGTTCCTCGGCGGATGGATCGCGCACGCTGCGGAACTCATGGTCTGCTTCGCGCCGACGGTGAACTCGTACAAGCGCTACCGCTCTGGCTCGTGGGCGCCGACCGGTCTCGCGTGGGCCGTCGACAACCGCACCGCTGGGTTCCGCGCGATCGGCGAGGGCGATGCGACCCGCATCGAGTTCCGCGTCCCCGGCGCCGATTGCAACCCCTACCTCGCCTACGCAGCCGCGCTCGCGGCGGGGCTCGATGGCATCGCGCACCAGACCGAGCCGCCGCCCATGTTCGAGGGTGACGCCTACGCGGCCGGCGAGGGCGAGTCGCTGCCCTCGACGCTCGGCGAGGCCACCGACCGCTTCGAGCAGAGCGCCTTCGCGCGCGCCGCCTTCGGCAGCGAGGTCGTCGAGCACTACACGCACTTCTTCCGCGTGGAGCAGGAGGCGTTCGAACAGGCGGTCACCGACTGGGAGCGGCGCCGCTACTTCGAGCGTATTTAGTCGGCCGCGGGGGTGACAGCATGTTGCGCTTGAGACAGATCGCACTCGTCGCTCGCGACCTCGACGCCGTCGAGGAGGACCTCCGGGCGATCCTCGGACTGGAGGTCTGCTACCGCGACCCGGGTGTCGGGCGCTTCGGGCTGCACAACTTCCTGATGCCGATCGGCAACAGCTTCCTCGAGGTGGTCGCGCCGATCGAGGAGGGGACCGCGGGCGGACGCTACCTCGATCGTCGGGGCGGTGACGGCGGGTACATGGTGATCATGCAGACGAACGACGTGCCGACGGCGCGTGACCGTGTGCTCGGCCTCGGCGTGCGGCTCGTCGGCGACTCGGGCGATGGCCCGAACGCCGGGATCCAGCTGCACCCGAAGGATCTGCCCGCCGCGATCGCGGAGCTGCGGCAGAACGAGGACGACGAGGATCCGGCCGGACAATGGCGGCCGGCCGGTCCCGATTGGCAGGCGGCACAGCGCCTCGACGTCACGCGTCGCCTCACCGCGGCCGAGCTGCAGAGCGACGACCCTTCGGGCCTGGCGGCACGCTGGAGCGATGTACTCGGACGCCCCGTCGAGGCAACCCCCAGCGGCCCTGGGATCACCCTCGACGCCGCCGTGCTGCGCTTCGTCGAGGTCAGCGACGGCCGAGGCGAAGGGCTCGGCGGGCTCGACATCGAGGCGGCGAACGCCGAGCACATCGTCCGCGAAGCGGAGGCGCGGGGCTGTCGCACCGGCGAACGCTCGCTGCTGATCTGCGGGACTCGCTTCAACCTCGTCTAGGCTCGGCTCCGTTGTGTGAACTCGTTCACACAAGCGATCTCGACGTCCCCACCCAACTTAGTCAGAACGCTACCTTGTAGGCCGCGCGCCGAGGGGCGTGCGCAGCGGCAACTAGGGACCGGATGCAGCCAGAAGATACGAGCGAGGCGGACATCCTCGAGGTACTCGACGAGTACCTGGCGCAGCCTGACGAGGCCGCCACGCGCGACGCGTGGATCGACGACGCGGACACGCTCGCTCTGGGCACCGCTGCCGACGAGATCACGGCGGGCGTGGACGACATCTGGGAGCACACCGAGCGTGTGCGCGCCGAACCGGCCTCGTTCGCCCTCGGACGGCGCTGGGTGCGTATCTCCACCCACGACGATGTCGCCTGGCTGGCCGCTGGGTTGCGACTCGACTGGACGGATAGCGAGGGCGCACACGAGGAGGCTCTGCGCCTGACAGCGGTGCTGGTCTGCGATGGAGGTCGCTGGCGCTTCGCGCAGACGCACCTCTCCGTGCCGGACGCTCGTGTCTCGCCGGGCCAAACCTTCCCCAGCACGGTGGAGACGATCGCGCGCTCGGTTGCCGCGCAGCGACCGGAGGTGGTGTGGGAGCCCGCGCGCGAGGGTCCGGTCACCCTCCTCTTCTGCGACATCGAGAACTCCGCCGCCCTCAATGAGCAGCTGGGAGACGAGGCATGGGTGTCGCTGTTGGAACGTCACGATCGCGCTGTGCGCCGGCTCGTGGGTGAGCACCATGGCATCGAGGTCAAGCACCTCGGCGATGGATTCATGCTGGCCTTCTCCGAGCCCGATGACGCATTGCGCTGCGCCGTGGCGATGCAGCAAGACCTGCACGAGGTGCATGCGCCAGACGGCCCTCATCTGCGTCACCGCATCGGGATGCACACGGGCGAGCCGATCCGGGCGGCCGGCGACTTCTTCGGACGCGACGTGGTGCTCGCCTCCCGCATCGCCGCGGCGGCGGTCGGTGACGAGATCCTCATCTCGGCGACGGTGGTCGAAGGGCTCACGAACGTCGAGGGGTTCGAGTTCACCGAGCGCGAGCCGATGCAACTCAAAGGCCTGGCCGGCGAGCACGTGACCTACGCGGTGGGCTGGCAATGACGCCGCCGACGGTGGACCAGACGTGCCGCGACTGCCCAGAGGAGGGACGCCGATGACCTCGCAACCCGTCGAGGTGATCCTGCTGAAGCAGCTGGCCACCTATCTGGCCGTGCCGGTGTGGGTGATGGACGCGGACGGCAATCTGCTGTTCTACAACGAGGCGGCGGAGCCCCTGATCGGGCGCGCGTGGGAGGACCAGCGAGGCCCCATCGTCGCGTCCGACCTGGCCGAGTTGTTCGCCACGACGAGTGAGGATGGCGAGCCCATCTCCAGTGAGGACCTGCCTGTTTCGATTGCCCTCAGCCGACGTCAGCCTGCGCACGGTCGGCTCCGCTTCGAGGCGTTCGATGGCCTGTCGCACCTGATCGACCTCACGGCCATCCCGATCAGCGGACAGGGCGACCGCCACCTCGGCGCGGTCGTGGTGTTCTGGGAAGTCCACCCCTGATGCACGTCAAGCTCTGGGGCGCGCGCGGCTCGATCAGCAGCGCCGGCCACTCCACGGTGCGCTTCGGCGGTGAAACCTCCTCCGTCGAGGTGCGCGCCGACAACAACGCTCTGCTGGTGCTCGACGCGGGCTCCGGCATCCGCGGTCTCGGCGACGCGATCCTCGGTCGGGTCGATCGCGTCGATGTGCTGCTGACCCACCTCCACATGGACCACATCATTGGGCTGGGGTTCTTCCCGCAACTGCACGATGAGAACGTCGATGTCCACATCTGGGGCCCGCGTTCGATCTCCGCCCCGCTCGAGCGACGGCTCACGCGCTACCTCTCGCCACCGCTCTTCCCGGTCGTCCTGCGGGACCTCGAGGACCACGTCCATCTGCACGAGCTCTCCGCCGAGACGACCGAGATCGGACCCTTCCTCGTGGATTCCGACTACGTCTTGCACCCACAGACGACACTCGGATTCCGGGTCACGGCTGACGGGCGATCGCTCGCGTACATGCCAGACCATGAGCCAGCCCTCGGAGGACTCGAGGTGCCGACGGACCCGACCTGGGTGTCCGGTTACGGTCTGGCCAAGGGCGTCGACCTGCTGTTGCACGACGCTCAGTACCTTGCCGACGAGTACCCGCAGTACATCGGTTGGGGGCACAGCACCATCGACCAGACCGTGGCGTTCGCGGAGCTCGCCGGCGTCCGCAAGCTCTGCACCATCCACCACGACCCCAGCCACCCCGATGAGGTCCTCGAGGCGGAGGCGGAGCGCATCCGGGCGAAGCATCACCCCTTCGAGTTCTTCACCGGCTCCGAGGGCGAGGTCTACGAGGTCTAGGCAACGCCTCGACGGCTCCGCGCCACCGCAGTCGCCAGCCTGTCCGATGAGACAGGAGCGCGTCGACCCGACGGGGCTAGCATGGTGTGGGGAGGGCCCGCCATGGCCGACCCGGAGCGCGCGGCGCTCACGACCGAGCGACAGATCGAGGCGCTGCAGCGCGTCTCCGGCGCGATCGCTGAGAGCAGCGACCTGCCCTCGTTGATGGCGACCGCCCTCGAGGAGGTCTGCGACCTGCTCGGGCTGCACAGCGGCTGGGTCTACCTCCTCGACGAGGACACGGAGGAGCCGACGCTGCTGACCAGCAAGCGGCTGCCGCCGATCTCGGCCAGCGAGCCGGAACGCTGGGCGGGGCTCTGCTGGTGCCTCGAGTCGTTGATCGATCAGAACCCGGAGGGCGCTGCCAACGTCGGCGTCCTGCGTTGCAGCCGGCTCTTCGCGGTCAATCGCGAGAACCCGGACCAGCTCACCCACCATGCGAGCATCCCGCTCTACGCCGCCGGCCGGCGCATGGGGATCATGAACGTCGCCCGTTCCGACTGGCAGACGCTGTCCGAGGATGAGCTCTCGCTGCTGACCACGATCGGGAGCCAGCTCGGCATGGCGGTTGACCGGCTGCGGCTCCTGGGCGAGACGGCTGAGCGTGCCACGCGCGACGAGCGCGAGCGCCTGGCGCGCGACCTCCACGACGGCGTCTTGCAACGCCTCACCGGCATCGCGCTGCAGCTCGAGACGGCCGACATCCTGATCGACGACGACCCGGACGCTGCCCGCAACACGGTCGGGCGCGCCCTCGAGATGGCGCGCGAAAGCGTCGTCGAGGCACGAGCAGCGATCACTGACTTCGGCGCGCCGGCGTTGCAGCGTTACCAGTTCGTCGAGGCGGTGCGACGTCTCGGCGAGGAGTTCGAGGCAGAGCACGGCATCAGCGTCACGCTGGAGGTCGAGCCACTCGATCGCCGCCCCGCTCCAGCGATCGAACACGGGCTCTACAGCGTCGTGCAGGAGGGCTTGCACAACGTCGTGAAGCACTCGGATGCCACGAACGTGAGCGTGCGGCTCCGTGATCGCGGCGGCGAGCGCATCAGCCTGATCGTCGAGGACGATGGGCGCGGGTTCGATCGCGCGCGCGCGTCCAGCTCGCCGCACGGCTACGGGCTCTACAGCATGCGCAAGCGCGTCCAGCTGATGGGTGGCCACTTCCGCCTGCGGACAGCGCCCGGCGAGGGCACGCGGGTCGAGGTCAGCGTCGGCTATGAGGGCGCCGCATGAGGACCAGCTCGTGACGACCCGCTCCCGCGCCACGACGATCGTCGTCGCCGACGATCATCCCGTCGTCCGCGACGGGCTCGTCGGCATCCTGCAGACGCAGCCGGACTTCAGCATCGTCGGCACCGCCGCTACCTCGACGGAGGCCGTCGAGGTCTGCGCCTCGGCGCGACCGGACGTGGCGATCATCGACCTCGAGCTGCCGCCGGCGGACGGGGTGACCGCGATCGAGCACATCCGCCGCGACACGCCCGGCACGCGTTGCCTGGTCTTCACCGCATTCGCCACCGACGACCGCATCTTCAGCGCCGTGCGTGCGGGCGCTCGCGGCTACGTGTTGAAGGGCGCGCCCAGCGAGCGCCTCTTCGAAGCGATCCGCACCGTCGCCACGGGTGGCGTCGATCTGCCGCCCGAGGTCAGCGACCGAGTCGCTGCCGGCCTCGACGACGTACGAGGACTGACCGAGCGGCAGGTCGAAGTCCTGCGCGAGCTCGCCGCCGGCCGCACCAACCGTGAGATCGCGCAGCGGCTCGGCATCGCCGAACGCACAGTCAAGTTCCACCTCAGCGAGCTGTTCACCCGCCTCGACGTCACGAACCGCACCGCCGCCGTCGCGGAAGCGATCGAGCGCGGCGTGATCCGGCGCGTCTAGCCGAGGATCGGCGCCAGCACCGACTCGAGGTCCGAGAAGTCCTCTGCGGCGGCTTTCAAGCGCGGACTGACCGAGGCGATGGTCTCCCGCCCCTGTTCCGTCGACAACTCGACGTTGGGCATGCCCAGAGTGAGGTTCCCCAGATGGAGCAGCGTCATCGCGCCGACTTCCGCCTCGATCGTCACAGGTGGGCGCGCGGCGCCCCCCGGCCAGTCGGCGTAGGCCTCGAGTCCGCCGTCGCGTAGGCCTCGAGCATGGCCTGCTGGCTGTCGCGCCGTTCATCGACGCCCATGCTGAGCAGCATGAAGCGCGCGAGGTCCTCGGTCCCGGCTCCCGAGGAGGCTAGCTGCCAGTCGATCATCACCGGGTCGTCGTCTGCTCGGAACAGGATGTTCGCGACGTGAGCGTCGCCGTGGATCAGTGTGCGCCCGCTGCCCAGGCGGGAGTAGCTGAACAGCGCCACGTAGACCTCGGGCAGGGCTGAGAGCACGCGACGAGCGGCAGGTGAGAGCCACTCGTCCAGGAGGTTGAGCGTGGTCGGGAGGGCCTGCTGGAGCAGTTGTGACCTGCCCTCGATGGTGGCGGCGTCGAACGCGTACAGCGAGGCGCGGCGAGACTGACGACGGCCGAAGCATCAGTCGGGAGTCCTTCAAGCTCCCTGATCTAGCCATCGGTGCCACCTAAAACTCGACTCACGCAAGCCGATGTCTATGAAGTGATGCATCGCGTCGGATATGCGCAGATCGCCCATCTAGCGTCAGGCGAGCTGTACCGAACACTGGTCCACGGATTACGAGCCGAGTACTTCCTTCTGGAAATCGGTGCGGACGACGACGTACCTAGCGACACGCTCGTCGATGCCCTCGACAACCTCGGCGTTGCGCGTGCTGTCATCGACGACGCGATCGATCAGCTGGGCAGCTAGGGCCGGTGTATCCTTGATGCATGGGTGGATCATCATCGAGGCGCCCACGACCGTCTTGCGAGGACGGCGAAGTCCGCGACCCTGACATCTTGGCGATGCAGGAGGAGCGGTCTGCGGCTGGTGACGACCAGCGGAGCGCGCTGCGCGACCTGATCAGACGATCGGCCACGCGGCGCATCCCAGACGCCTAAGCGCCCGGTTCGTCTACACTGCTCTTAAGAGCATCGGTGCACGGTCGCCGCGGGCATTAGCCGCGACTTCCGCCACCACAGGGATGGCTTCCATCCCGATGGTCCTTCCCGCCCGAGGAGGGTTGGCCGACCTAGCCAACACAGGCCCTCCTCGGGCTCGGGATTTCCCTAAACAGTCTCCTGTTCGACTGTCGCAGGCTCGGTGCCGTTGGTGCTCGAGGCGGTTGTCTCTGTCAGTTGGTGCCGCACTTCGATGCTGTAGCGCGACAGAGGTTTACGGAGGCAGAAGTGCGGCACCGGGAGATCGACACTCGGCCGCTCTCTAGCGTTGAGGCAGAGGATCAGCCGAGCGGCGCGTAGTCGCCGAACTTGCCAGCTCGCACCGCGCGAACGCGCTCGGAGATCGTCCTGAACATCGGCGAGTCATCGTCCCGGTGGTTGTACCGGAACGCGTATTCGTTAACGTAGGTCTGTAGGTAGTCGCGGCCGACGCTGTGGTAAACGCCACGAATGCCGTTCTTGAGCAGCGACCAGAAACCTTCGATCGTGTTCGTGTGCACGTCGCCGTCCACGTAGACGCGCGCCTTGTGGCGGACGCGCCGGTGCTCGTAGCCCGCCCTCTTGAGTAAGCCGTACTGCCTCGCCTCGTCGGTGTAGACCATCGACTCGGGCAGGACGTGAGCATCGACGAGCGGCTGAATCGTGCGGGTCTTTACGTCTTCGGTGACGAACGCGCGCACATCGCCATCGCGCTCGACCATACCGACGATCGGCTTCTTAGCGTCCGGCTGGGAGCGAGGGCGCGGGCCGCGCTTGAATCGCCCGTACTCGTCTCGCGCACGCCCCTCATCGCCCTGGCGGTGACGGGGACGGCCACCATAGAACGTCTCATCGATCTCGACCGTGCCCTTGAGCGGGCCGCTGCTGTCGTCGAGCAGAGAACGCATCTGCTTGAACATCCGCCACGCGGTCTTGTAGGTGACGCCTAGCTCGCGCTCAAGCTGCTTCGCGCTGATCCCCGAGCGCGTCGAGGCCATCAGGTACATGCCGTAGAACCACGACCGCAGAGGCGTGCGCGACTTCTCGAAGATGGTCCCCGCCAGCGGGTAGATTTGCGTGCCGCACTTCTGGCAGGAGTACGCCTTGCGCCCCCTGATGCGGTGATGCTTGGTCACGTCCTCGCAGGCACGGCAAGGCATCGCGGGGAAGTCCGGGTAGACCATCGCCGCGATGTAGTCGAGGCACACATCCTCGTCAGGGAAGTCCTCGTTGAACTGCATCACCGTGTATCGTTGCATGGCACTAGTAGAACACATGCCCTACGTGCTGTCAAGGGATAGTTACGGTTGACACTCACGCTTGTCACACACGCGACACCGAGATGAAAGGTCCACGATGCAGGCGCGGCGGCTCGAGACGATTGTGCAGTTCCGTGCTGACCCAGAGGCGTCGGCGGATTGGTACACGCGGTTCCTCGGCGTCGAGGCGACGCCGTACGAGGGGCCGTACTTCCGCTTCGAGCAGGGGCCGGGGTACGTGATCCTCGCGCCGTCCGCGCCGGGGACGGGGCACGGCGGGTCCGGCGTCTGGTTCGAGGTCGAGGATGTCGACGCCGCCTACGCGGAGCGCACCGCCGAGGGCTTCGCGTTCAACGAGGAGCCGTTCGACATCCCGCCGGGGAAGCTCGTGACCATCAACGACCCGGACGGGAACATCATCGGCCTGGTCGACAACTCGACGGGCGGATGCCCGGCCTCGACGGCTAGCAGCTAGGCTGCGGCCATGGCGCTCGCGGCATTCCTGGTCGGGCTCGTGTTGTTCCTCGCCGGGGACGTGGTGTGGATGCTGTCGCGCCGCCGCGACGAGCCATTGGACCTGCGCCTGACCGGCGGGCTCGTCTTCGGCGGAGTAGCGGTCATGGGGCTGGGGCTCGCGTTGCTGAACGCGTGACCTCGGACGCTCCGACCTAGATTACGTCCGCACGCGCGAGCGCCGTCAGCTCTTCTGTCGTCAGGCCCAGCTCGCCGGCGAAGACCTCGGTGTTGTGCTCGGCGAGGAGCGGCGGGCGGCGGCGCATGCGCACCGGGCTCTTCGTGAAGCGATAGGGGGCGCCGGGGTAGCGCACCGGCTCGTCGTGGCCGGGCACCTCGCCCTCCCACCAGAACCCGCGCTCGGTCCAGTGCGGGTCGTCGAGGTTTTGTTCGGGGCGGCGCACGCGACCCCAGGGCAGGTGCAGCGACTGGCCGCGCCGGTAGACCTCCTCTGCCGGCAGCTGCTGAACGAAGCGGCCGATCACCCCGGCGACGTGACGCCGCGCCTCTGGCCGCAGCGTAGGGTCGCGGTACAGCACCTCGACGTACTGCGGGTCGTGCAGGTCCTCGGCGGCGTCGTGCTCGTCCATCCACGCGAGCAGGGCGTCGAGGATGCGCTGGTCGCGCGGGATGCCGCCGCCCATCAGCAGGATGTATTCGCCGTCGGCGCACTGGTACTGCCAGGGGGCGGTCATGATGGCGGCCGCGTGGCGGCCGGTCTGGCGACCGACGATGCGACCGAGGTACTCCCAGTTGGGGAACGAGCCCTCGGTCGTGGCGCTGATCGCCTCGTGGGCGGAGATGTCGAGCAGTTGCCCGCGGCCCGCGGCGGGGCCCTCGCCGTCGCGCATGTGCAGCGCGGCGAGGATGCCCGTGACGGCGTACTCGTTGCTAATCGCGACCGAGTGCTCGCCGTCGGCGCGAATCGGCGGCACGTCGTGGTCGTCGTAGCCGGTGCTCATCATCGGCCCGCCGAGGGCCAGGCTGACGAGGTCGACCCAGGGCCAGCCGCGCCAGGGGCCGGTCAGCCCGAACGGCGTGAGCGAGCACCAGAGCAGGCCCGGCGCATCTTCGAACGAGTCGTACCCCACGCCGAGCCCAGCGAGGACGTCGACGCCAGAGCTGTCGATGACGATGTCCGCCTGCCGAACGAGGCGCCGGAAGAGGTCTGCGCCCGCTGCAGTCTCGAGGTCCAGTGTGACGCTGCGCTTGGAGGTGTTGCGCGCCGCGAAGGAGAGACTGCGGTCGACGCCCGGCTCATCGCCGACGAACGGTCCGCTGTGGCGGCTGCGCGCGCCTCGGCGAGGCTCCACGCGCACGACCTCGACGCCCGCGTCGGCGAGGAGTTTGCCCGCCACCTCGCCGAAGTCGCCAACCTCGACGGCGCGGAGGCCCTCGAGGGGGCCGGGACCGTCGAGCGGTGGGGGCGGCGTGACTGCTGTCTCGCTGGCGGTCATACGGCGGCCTCGCCGATCATCTCGGCCAGCTCCTCCGAGCTGAATCCGAGCAGGTCCATCAGCACCTCGGCGGTGTGCTCGCCGACGAGCGGCGCGCCGTGGTCCATGCGCCAGCGCGCGCCGGAGAACGTCACCGGGTAGCCCTCGTAACGGTGCTCGCCGAGGACGTCGTGCGGCGCGGTGCGATAGAACTCGCGCGCCGCATGCTGCGGGTCGCGGTCGAGCTTGTCGTCGTACCGCTGACAGGCGCCAGCGGGCACGCCCGCGCCTTGTAGCGCGTACATCAGCTCGAACGCGTCGCGCTGCCTCGTGCGCTCCGCGATCGCGGCATCGAGCGCATCCTCGTTCGCCAGACGCGCCTCGTTCGAGGCGAAGCGGTCGTCGGAGGCGAGGTCGGGCGCGTCGAGGACCTCGCAGAGAGCGGTCCACTGCTCCTCGGTCTCCGCCACGATGGCGAGCCAGTTGTCGTCGGTCACGTCGTGGTCGGACATCTCCGCCGAGGCGCGATTGTCCTCGGCGCAGCGGTACGTGCCGTGCGGGGCAATGGCGGGGTAGCGGGAGCGGTTGCCGGCGCGCACGTAGTCGCGCCCGTTGACCTGCGCGTCAAGGACGGGAACGCCGGTCAGCACCATCCCCGTTTCGATCTGCGCCATGTCGACATGCTGGCCTTCGCCCGTGCGATCGCGGTGGCGCAGGCCCAACAGGACGGCGATCGCGCCGTAGTAGCCCGCGGTGTGGTCGAGGTAGGAGTAGCCCCACCCGGCCGGCGGCCTGTCGGGCATGCCGGACATCTGCGTCGCGCCCGAGACCGCCTGCGCCGTCGGTCCCCACGTCACGTAGCTCTCGTCGCGCCCGGTGTGGCCAAAGCCGGAGAGCGAGACGTAGACGAGGCGGGGGTTGATCTCCCGGAGCCGCTCCCAGCTGAAGCCCATGCGAGCGAACGCGCCTGCGCTGAAGTTCTCGATCACCGCATCCGACTCCGCCAGCAGGCGCTCGACGGCCTCGCGACCCCTCGGATGGTGGAGGTTGGCGGTGATGCCGCGCTTGTTGCGATTGAAGTTCGAGTGGAAGCCGCTGGCGTTGTAGGAGGGCTCGGCCGGGTTGGTCTGGAGGCCGAGACGCATCGAGTCGAGGTAGGACTCGTTCTCGACCTTGATCACGTCGGCGCCGAGGTCGGCGAGGATGCGTGTGGCCTGCGGGCCGGCCACGATCCACGAGAAGTCACAGACGCGCACGCCGTCGAGTGGCAGCGGCAGCTCGCTCATCGATCCCTCCGAGGTCAGCGGCACCGGGCGATTATGCACGTCCTCGGTCTTAGCTGCGTAGACTGCCGCAGGGGCGACGCCAGGGGCGACGCCAGGGGCGACGCCAGGGGCGGCGGCAGAGAGGGCCAGGCATGTACTCGCTCGATGCGGCGCGACAGCTCTTCGCCTTCGACCGCTGGTCGAACGACCGCATGATCGTGGCGCTCAACCAGGTCGACGAGCCGAGCGACGAGCTGCGCGCGATCGCCTGGCACATCTTCGCCGCGATCGAGAACTGGTCCTCGCGCATCGACGGCAGCCAGCCGCGCGTGGACCTCGAGTGGGGGCCGCGCAGCGTCGAGGAGATCACAGCGCTGAGCGGCAGTGCCCACGCCCACATCACGGACATCCTCGATCGGATCAATGAGACAGCCCTGCGGGCGCGCTTCGAGTCGCAGAACACCGAGGGGAAGCGCTTCGACCAGCGCGTCGCCGAGGTGCTCTTGCACCTGGCGCTGCACGGCGCGGAGCATCGTGGTCAGTGCTGCCTGCTGATCGGCCAGCAGGGCGGACCGGCGGACGCACCCTCCGAGGCCTGGTATCGCCTCGGTCGGCAGGAGGAGGGGGAGGCGTGACACGCAGCATCAGTGACTACCGGCTCCACGCGCAGATCCGCAGCCAGCCGGCGGAGCTCGACCGCGTGCTGGCGGCGCCCGAGCCGGTCGTGGATGCAGCGGACGTGGTGGCCGACGCGCGGCGCGTGGTCACGGTCGGGATCGGCACGTCGTGGAACGCCGCCTCGGCCGGTGGCTGGATGCTGCGGGCGGCCGGGGTCGATACCGCGGTCTGGTCCTCGGCGGACTTCGCGCTCTACCCACCGGACCTCGGGCCGAACGATGCCGCGATCGTCTACACGCACAGCGGCGCCAAGCGCTTCTCGAAGGACGCCCTCGGCTGGCTGCGCGACCGAGGCGTGCCGACCGTCCTGCTGACGAGCACGGAGTCGGAGTTGACGACCGGCGACCTGGGCGCGTCGACGGTGGTCATCCGCACGGTGCCGCGCGAGACCTCGGCGATGTTCACCGTGTCGCACACGGCCGCGATGCTGATGACGGCGCGCATCGCCGACGCTGTCCAGTCCGGCGCCGTGGGCGACCTCGCCGCGGTGGCGCCCGCGGTGTCCGACGCGCTCGAGCTCGAGGACCGCGTGGCCGACCTCGCGCGCACCTGGCACGGCCGGCGCTCGCTGATCGCGCTCGGCGGTGGGCCGCACGAGGTGAGCGCGCACGAGGTCGCGATCAAGGTGGCGGAGGCAGCGCGCTACGCGGTGCGAGCGCACGCGGTCGAGCAGTTCTTGCACGGACCGCAGGTGCAGGTCCGTGATGACGAGGCCTGCCTGGTCTTCGCCGGACCGGGCGCGGTCCTCGAACGCTCGCACGATGCGGCCATCTGGGCGCAGCTCCTCGGCTGCCACGTCGCCTGGATTGCGCCTGTCGAGGGACCCGAGGCGAGCGCGTGGCTGCCGGTGACCGACATCGGCGAGCAGCTGGCGCCGCTCGTGGAGATCGTGCCGGCGCAGCTGCTGGCCGGGCACCTGGCAGCCCTCGCCGATGTGGACGGCGACAACTTCCGTCTCGACCATCCCGGCATGGCCGAGGGCCGCGACCGCTTCGGCCTGTAGCACCGCATGCAGCGATGACCGAGCAGCTCGAACTCCCCTCGGCGCGCGGGCCGATCCCCGTCCTGCTCGACGCTGTCGAAGGCGCCACCGGCGCCGTAGCGATGGTCGGCGGCGCGGACGGTGGCTTCGAGGGACCGGCGGAGGGCCTCTACCCGACACTCGTGGAGGACTTTGCGGAGCGCGGCGTCACCTCGCTGCGGCTCGACTTCCGCATCCATCAATTCCCGAACGATGTCGATGAGGCCGTGTACGACCTGCTACACGGCATCGGGGCGCTCGAGGAGCGCGGGGCGCGTCGCATCGGCCTCGTGGGCCACTCCTTCGGCGGCGCGGTGGTGATCGAGGCGGGTATCCGCGCTCCGGCCGTGGCCGCGGTGGCCACCCTGGCGACGCAGACCGCCGGCGCGCAACGCACACCACAGCTCGCCCCAACGCCGCTCCTGCTGATCCACGGGCGCGAGGACATCCGACTCTCGCCGCAATGCTCGGAACTGCTGCACGAGATGGCGGGGGAGCCGAAGCGGCTCGAACTCCTCGACGGCGCGACCCACTCGCTGCGCCAGCGCCGCGCCGAGGTGCGGCAACTGTTACTCGACTGGTTCGACGAGTACCTCGCCCAGGACCGCTGAGCGGTCTTGACACCCTCGCCGCCTGCGCAACACCCTGTCGGTGCCGCAGGAGAGGGGGTCACCCGTGGCCCGGCCGGCGGAGATCGTTGACGAGGGCCTGCGCGCCCAGTTGTCGAGGGCCAATGAGCTGATCGGCGAGGCGCGGGCCACGGACGTGGTCCACAAGTGCGTCGAGGCCTACCTGCACCTACTCGACCTCCACCCAGAACTCCTCGACGCGCGCATCGAGCTGCGCCCCGGCCACGACATCCCGGCCGTCATGCGCTGGCCAGCGCTGGGCGCGAACCTGACGCGCGAGTCCGTGCTTGCGGGCGAGCCGAGCATCAACTACGTGCGCCAGGACTTCAGCCTCAGCGAGGCGATCACGTATTACGAGTACACCCTCGAGGCGATCCTCTCCGCCGAGGATCGAGAGCGACCGGCTCGCTAGGGGCCGAGCGCGGCCGCGAGCAGCTGCTCCAGCCGCTCGCGTGAGGGAGCGACGATGATCGTCGTCGTTCCGCCCGTCGAGCCGAAGCCGAGCACACCGCCGGGCCCCTGCCACGCGTCGTGCATGCCGGGCAGCAGCTCCAAGAACGTCGAGCTGTTGGCCAGGCCGGAACGTAGCGCCGCATCGAACTCGGCCACGTCCGTAGCGCTGTCGTCCCATTCGAGGCTCAAGACGACCAGCGCACCCTCGCCGTCATTGAAGACCAGCGCGAGGTCACCTCCCCATCCGGAGGCCCCGGAGAAGGCGTTGCCCGAGCGCAGGGCGGTGAGCCAGGCGAGGTAGAAGAATTCGCCCAGCGTTGCGCGGTCGATCAACTCGTCGGCATCGAGGCCGAGACGGGCGATCAACGCCGCCTCGGACGGGGGAACGCCGACCTCGCCGCTCGTGAACTTCTCCGGGTGGATGATCTGCTCGGTCGTCAGCGGCGCGGAGAAGGCCTCGTCGACCGCAGCCGAGCCGACGCCGCCGAGGGCCGTGACAAAGGCCGCGCCGCCGCCATAGACGAAGAGCGTGATCGAGCGATCGAAACGGTCGCCCAGCTCCTCGCCGAGGGGCATCGAGGCCTCCGGCCGAACATCCTCGAGGAACCGCCGCTGGTACTCCTGCTCGGAGCGCACGGCATCGCCCTCGTGCAGCGCCACCTGCGCAAACTGTCCGTCGACGTCGCTCTGGTCCACGGCATCGATACCAAACGCGGACGACTGCAGGAAGTGGACGTACTCGTGCACGTAGATCGAGATCTCGCGGTCATCGAGGCCATCGGAGGGACTGCCAACGATGAAGATCGCTGGCGGCGGCTCGACGTAGGCGCCACCCTCGATGTCGATCGTGGACAGCGGCGAACGACGGCCACCGAGCCCGAGCGCGGTCATCAGTGGCCCCTCGTCGTCCTCTATGCCGACCAACTCCTGCAGAGTGGCGAGGCCCGCCTCGCTCGTGAACTGCAGCTCGAACTCGCGGTCACTCTCCAGCCCGCGGATGATGCTCACATCCCTCTCGATCGCGTCGAGTTGCTCGACCAGCGTCGGCGTCGCCTCGACGGTCGCCGAGGGCGTGACGGTCGCGGTCGGCGTCGCCCCGGGCGTACTGGAACCGCCGCAAGCGGCGGCCACCAACAGCGAAGCGGCGAGGGCTGTGAGAAGACGTCGAGGCATCGCGATCTATCGTCTTCGATCCTCGAACGTTCGGCACGCCTCGAAGCATTGTCTGACTCGCGGCGCATCTGCTAGCGTGCCCTGCGAGTGCCGCAGAAAGCGCACTCCGCAGAACAGAGGGACCTATGGCCGTAGACGGCACATACGACATCACACTCGGCACACCAATGGGCGACCGCCCGGGCAAGCTCATCCTGAGCTCCGACGGCGGCTCCCTGAGCGGCAGTTTTGACGGCCCGCAGGGCACCCAGCCCTTCGAGGGTGGCACGGTCGAAGGCGAGGACGTCGCCTGGAGCGCCACCGTGAACGGACAGATGGGCGAGATGAAGATCGACTTCGCCGGCAAGGTCGAAAGCGACGACATCGGCGGAACCGTACAGTTCGGTTCGTTCGGCTCTGGCACGTTCAAGGGCACGCGCACGTAACCCTCGCTGGCTCGACCAGATCGAAACAGGCCCGGCGGACGCCGGGCCTGTTCGTGTCTGCAAACGTCCGAGGGGCTAGCCCCGCGGCAGCCCCAGTCCGCGCGTTGCGATCACGTTGCGCTGAATCTCCGACGTGCCGCCGGCGATCGTCGAGGAGACGCTCGAGAGGTACATCGTGGCCCAGCGTCCACGCATCGGCGTGTGGTCGCTTTCGCGGTCGCGCAGGTCGCCGTACTTGCCCAGCAACTTCGTCGCCGTGCGGGCGATGCGCTGGTTGAACTCGGTTGAGAAGACCTTGGTCATCGACGCCTCGTAGTTCGGGATCAGCCCACGAGACTGCATCGAGATTACGCGCTGCGACAGCGTTTTCGCCACGGCGGCCTCGATGTAGCGGTCGGCGAACTCCGTGCGCGGAGCGCCCGGCTGGTTCAGCCTCGATCGTCCGCTGTCCGAGTCGCGCTCCCGCTGCAGGTAGTGCCGCAGCCCGTCCAGCATGCGCTGCTGCCCCACGGCGTTGCCGATCGAGGAGCGCTCGAAGTCGAGGTGCGTGGCACCGACGTACCAGCCACGATTGATCTCGCCGACGGCGTTTTTCGCGGGGACGCGCACGTCCTCGAAGAACACCTCGTTAAAGCCTCGCGCGTCGGACATCTGGACCAGCGGCCGTACCTCGATCCCCGGGCTCTCCATCGAGGCCAGCAGGTAGGTGATGCCGCGGTGCTTCGGCGCCTCCGGGTCGGTGCGCACAAGCGCGAAGATCATGTTGGCGAGGTGGGCGCCGGAGGTCCAGATCTTCTGACCGTTGATGACGAAGTCGTCGCCATCACGGATGGCGCGCGTCTGCAGCGAGGCGAGGTCGGAACCGGAGCCGGGCTCTGAGTAGCCCTGGCACCAGCGCGTCTCACCACGAACCATCGGCGGCAGGAACTCGGCTTTCTGCTCCTCGCTGCCGTGCACCATGATCGTCGAACCGACATCGGGCACGCCCATCCTCGGCGCGCCGGATTCGGCGACGGTCTCGTTGAGGATGAACTGCTCCATCGGCGAGAGGTCGGCGCCGCCGTACTGCTGCGGCCAGGCCGGGGCGATCCAGCCCTTCTCGACCAACGCGCCGCGCCACTCCTTCGTCGCCTCGGAGCGCTCGGGCCCCTGGGCGCGCTCGAACTGAGTGCGCGGGTCCTCGGACGAGCTGATGCGCAGCCCCTCTGGGAAACGTTCCTCGAAGAACGCCTCGACCTCCTTGCGGAACTCGGCCTGCTCGGGGCTGTCAGCGAAATCGACCATGGTGGCGGGTGTCCAATCTGCTCGCGACGGCCTCGGCTCTCAGCCGCCAGCGATGTCGCCCGATTCTAGGCGACCAGACGAGCAAACTTCCAGCGCACGTCAGGGTTTAGCCGTCCGGCTAAGGGTTGAGGGCTAACTCCCCGTCCACTTCGCCTGCCGCTTCTCGCGGAACGCGCCCGGGCCCTCCTTGGCATCGTTGGTGCCGCGCGCGACGCGGCGCATCGTTTCGCCGAAGCGGATCGCCTGGTCGAACGGCAGCTCCTGGCCGCGGTGGGCGACCTCCTTGGTGGCGCGCACGGCGAGCGGCGCCGAGAGCAGCAGCCGCTCGGCGAGGGTGTTCGCCTCGTCGAGGAGGCTGTCGTGTTCGACGACCTTCCAGACGAGGCCCATCTCCTTCGCCCGCTCTGCGTCGACGCGTTCGCCAATCAGGAGCAGCTCCATCGCGTTCTGCCAGCCGACCTTCTTCGGCATGCGCACCGCGCCCTGGATCGTGGGGACGCCGATGCGGACCTCGGGGAAGCCGAACTCGGCGCGGTCGCTGGCGATCACGAAGTCGCAGGCGGCGACGAGCGTGAGCGCAAAGCCGAGGGCGTAGCCGTTGACGGCGGCGATGGTGGGCTTCCAGATCTCCATCCCGCTCTCGAGCGAGGTGAAGCTGGGCACTTCCCAGAACGTCCCGGACTGCTGGCCGCCCTGGTCCTTGAGGTCGGCTCCGGCGCTGAAGGCACGGCCGACGCCGGTGACGATGCCGACCCACGCCTCCTCGTCCTCGCGGAACTCCGCCCACGCGGCGTTGAGGTCAGTGCGCAACTCCGCGTTGATCGCGTTCAGCGCCTCCGGCCGGTTGTAGGTGATCGTCGCGATGTGGCCTTCGCGCTCGTACAGCACCGTGTCGCCCATGTCGCCTCCCCACTCGCGCAGCGCACCCGCCGAGGTGGCGGGCCGCGGCGGAGCGTAGCACGGGGTCGGGAAGCGTCCGAGGCGGGCGCTAGGGCCGCGAAACGACCTCGACGGTATCGCCGGGAGCAGCGCTACCGGCCTCGACCACGTCGAGGAAGAGCCCGCGCAGCTGGCGTTCGGGCGCGCGGCCGGAGAAGCGTGCGGCGTCCACGCCGAACCGGTCGCGGAACGTCCCACAGGCGGTGTGCGGGTTCGCGGACACCTCGAGCACGGCGCTGCCGACGCGGATGCGAGCGCCAACAGGCGTGTTCGCGGCGGACAGGTCGAGGGTGACGAAGACGTTGTCGCCGAACAGCGCCAGCGGCTGCCCGTTGGCGAAGAGCGACGCCGCCGCAGTCTCCATCATCGCGACCTGCACGTCCTGACGGTCACCGGCTGCCCAGCGGTCCTCGTGGATGCCGCGCTCGGGCGAGAGCGTGATCGCCTCGACGACGCGGTGCGAGTCGTCCTCGCCGCGCACCACGAGGTGGTCGAGCCCGCCTTGTTCGGCCGGAGGCGCGTCGAGGTCTGCGAACGCGTCGGCGAGCGTCGCCTCGTCGAGGTGGAGTGCGGTGTCGATGGCGAGCGAGTCAACGATGTTTGTCATGCTTCGATCTTAGCTCGCGTCCGGCTGGAAGATCTCGACGCAATTGCCGGAGGGGTCCTCGACGAGGATCTGCTGACCGCCGGGGCCCGTCACGATGTCGTTCCGGAACGTCGCACCGTCTTTGCCGAGGCCCTCGACGGTCGCCGCGATGTCGTCGACCTGGATCACGAGGCGGTTCCAGCCGCCCGGCGCAGGCTCCGCACCGTCGGGCATCGGGCGTGCTGCCGAGGACCCGGGTCCGGCGAGCCAGAGGTCGAGGTCGTCACGTCCCACCTGCGCGAACGGCGGTCCAAACGACTGCTTGAGCTCGAAGCCGAGGTGTTGGACGTAGAAGTCGATCGCTTCGTCCACATTGTTCACGATGTAGCGCACAGAGGCCATGGCACCCTCCCTCGCGGCACCGTAGAGCACGCGTTGAGCCCGGTCGAGCTAGTCGACGGTCTGGATCAGCAGCCAGAGCCCGGCCAGGCCGACGGCGCCAGCGACCGCGAACTGTAGCGCCTGCACGACCCGGAACCTCGCCACGGGCGAACGCGTCTCCTCGATCGTCGCGTCCTCGTCTGCGGCCGCGGCAGGCTGTGGCGCGACCTCGTGGAGGCCGGCGTGCGGGCCGCCGCGGAACGCGTTGAGGCCGGCGTAGAACGCCCAGGCGAGGATCACGATGCCGGCGGCGAAGGGGATCCAGTCGAACATGGCGTCAGTCTCGGCGCGCGTTGCGACAGGGGCAACTACGCGACGAACTCCTCGATGGCCGCCGCGACCGACTCCGGCTGCTCAAGCATCAGCTCGTGGCCAGCGCTCTCGATCATGCGAATCTCCGCGCCACTGATGGCGCTCGCAAAGTCGTCGGCGTACGAGGTGGGGACGACGTGGTCCTGCGAGCCCCAGACGAGCCGCGTCGGCGTCGAGATGCGATGGATGCGCTTGTCGAGGCCACGGTTCGGGATCGGCCACAGGTACTTGGCCGCCGTGGCGAGGGTCTTCGCGCGCTCGACATAGATCTCGACGAGCGAGTTGTGTTCGCTTGTACCGATCTCGGTCTGCGCCATGCGCGCTAGGCCGGCCTCGCCGGCGCTCTGCGCAGCCGCGCCTTCCGGGTCGGCGAAGAAGGCCATCGCCATCTCCTTCGGCGTGCAGGCGAAGAAGTCGAAGATCGGTCGATCGCCGTCCCAGAGGCCCATCGGCGCGAGCAGGACGAGCTGCGAGAATCTCGAGGGCTGCGTCGCCGCCAGCTCGGCCGCGATCATGCCGCCGAGCGAGTGACCGACGAGCGGCACGCCGTCGAGGTCGAGCGCGTCGAGCAGGTCGAGGTAGGCGTAGACGAGGTCGCTGAGGTCGTCGAGTTCGGTCTGGCTCTCGTCGCCAAAGCCCGGGTGGCGCGGAGCGATCACGCGATGCGTCTTCGCCAGCTCGTCCAGGACGGTGCTCCAATCGAGCCCGGAGATGCCGTGCAGGAAGACCAGCGGATCGCCGCTGCCCTCCTCGCGCACCTCGATGTTGAAGCGGCCGTTGGCCACCGCGATCTGTGACTCGGTCATCGTCACTCCCCGCCTCGGTCGGCCGTCTCGTGTCTCAGCGCTCGAGGTTAGTCGCCAGCGACGGCGGTCTCGGGCGCGAACATGGGCTGCTGTTGGACGCGCTGCTGCAGCATCTGCGGCCACCAGCGGTCCTCGTACTCGGAGTGGATGTGGCGCAGGTTGGGCACCACGTCAGTAGCGACGCGCCTGATGTTCTCCATCGCGAGGTCGTGAGGCATCGAGCCGATCTGGCAGAGCATCATCAGGTGGCCGACGTTGAGGTCCTTCGCGACCGCCTCGAGCTTCTCGGTCACCTGCTCCGGCGTGCCGGAGACGATGTTGCCGTTCTCGTTGAGGTTCTTCCACGTCGCCGCCGGCGGACGATCGCCGAGGGAGCCGGTCTGCGCCAGCAGGCCCGCGCGGATCGTGTCGAGGGTGCGGTAGCCCGGTGCGTCACCGTAGCCCGGGTAGACGTGGAGCATCTTGTTGTAGAAGTACTCCGCGTGCGGTCCGAACTTCTCCTCGCATTCCTGCTCGGAGTCGGCCGTCACGACCAGTTGCAGGAAACCGGCCTGGTACGGGTTCCGCTCGATGCCCTTCTCGTCGGCCTTGGCCCAGAAGCCGTCCATCACCTGCTTGCCGCGGATGAAGCCGGAGTAGGAGAGGTAGGCGTAGTTGAAGTCCTTCTCGAGGCACCAGTCCCAGGTTTCAATCGACCCGGCGCCCGGCACCCAGATCGGCGGGTGGGGCTACTGGATCGGGCGCGGCCAGATGTTGACGTAGCGCAGCTGGAAGAAGCGGCCGTCCCACGTGAACATCTCGGGCTCGGTCCACGCCTTGACGATCAGGTCCGCCGCCTCCGCGTACTTGTCGCGCAGCGTCGCCGGGTTCGATCCGTAGGCGTAGTTCGTGTCCATCGAGGTGCCGGTCGGGAAGCCCGAGACCATGCGCCCGCCGCTGATGCAGTCGAGCATCGCCATCTCCTCGGCGACGCGCGTCGGCGGGTCGTAGAGGGCGATCGAGTTACCCATGACGATGATCGCGACGTCCGAGGTCCGGCGCGCGAGCGACGCGGCCATGATGTTCGGTGACGGCATGTAGCCGTAGGCGTTCTGGTGATGCTCGTTCACGCAGATGCCGTCGAAGCCCATGCTGCCGGCGTATTCCAGCTCATCAAATGTGTCGTTGTACATCTGGTGGGCTTTGACCGGGTCGAAGAGCTCGCTCGACACGTCGACCCAGACACTGCGGTGCTGCTCCGGGAAGTCCTCGGGCAGGTCGCGATACGGGTGCAGGTGGAACATCTCGAGCTTCATGGTGGTCCCTTCGTGCCGAGCGACGCGCCGAGGCGTGCGTTACGCGGTGCCGAACGCCTGACGCAATCCAGCGACCGCATCCGAGACGGCCTCAACGCCGACATCGTACATGTCGGTGCTGGTGAAGAAGGTGTGGATCTGGCCTTCGTACGCCTTCGCGACGACCGGAACACCGGCCGCCTCGAGCCTGGCGGCGTACTCCATCCCCTCGTCACGCAGCGGGTCGTACTCGCCGGTGATGACGTGCGCCGAGGGCAGGCCCTCGAGGCTCTCCGCGTACGTCGGTGAGATATAGGGCTGCGAACGCATCGACTCGTCGGGCACGTAGGAATCCCAGAACCACGCCATCGCCGTCGGGGTCAGGACGTACTCGCCGTTTTCCTCGTACGAGGGCTGCGTTCGCACGTGGTCGGTCACCGGGCAGACCAGCAGCTGGTGCACAAGCCCGCCCGCCGAGCCACGGTCGCGTGCCATCTGGGAGACGACCGCAGCGAGGTTGCCGCCTGCGCTCCACCCGGCCACGGCGATCCTCGAGGTGTCGCCACCGAGGCGCTCGCCGTTCTGCACGGCCCAGACGTACGCGGCGTAGGCATCGTCGGCCGCCGCTGGGGAGGGATGCTCCGGCGCGAGGCGATACTCGACGTTGATCACGATCGTCTCCGCCATGGTGCAGAACTCACGGCACGTGCGGTCGAACATCGGGATGTCGCCGATCACCCAGCCGCCGCCGTGATAGCCGACGGTGATCGGCAGGCCCTCGGCCTCGCTCGGCCAGTAGATGCGCACCGGGATCGGGCCCTCCGGCCCTGCGATCTCCATGTCCTCGATGCGGTGGCACTCGGGCCCCTCCGGCGGTTGCGGGCCGTTCTTCATCGCTTCGCGAATGATCGACGCCGGGATCGTGCCGAGGGGCGGGCCGCCAGCCGCCGCCTGCTGGTCCATCGCTTCCTTCGCTACCGGATCGAGTGGCATCGCGTCCCCAGTCATTGCGCATCGGTTCCGTCCGAGGTTCTAGCACAGCGTCGTGCTCGGAGACGAGCGCCCGGACGAGGCGCGCGGCGCGCGGTATCCTGTACTCGCACGGATGTTCGCACCCCGCCACGCCGCGCCACGCGGCACGGGCGTGCCGTCCGAGGCGGGGAGAGCGATGTCGAACAGCGATGACGCTGGCGGGCTGACCGTGGACGTACTCGCGGGATTCCACCCGGCGGTCCGCACCTGGTTTGAACGCACCTTCGAGGCGCCGACGGACGCTCAGGCGGTGGGCTGGCCGGCGATCAGGAGCCGCCAGGACACATTGCTTGCAGCGCCGACCGGGTCCGGCAAGACCTTGGCCGCGTTCATGGTCGGCGTCAACGACCTTGTCGAACGGGCCGCGGCGCTGCCGCCGGGGGAGGTGCTGCCGGACGAGACCTCGATCGTCTACGTCTCGCCGCTGAAGGCGCTCGGCAACGACATCGAACGAAACCTCGAGCAGCCGCTGGCCGGCACCCGCGCGATCGCCGAGGAGCTGGGCACCCCGCTGCCGCCGATCACGGTCGGCCTGCGCACCGGAGACACGTCGCAGTCCGAACGGCAGGCGATGGTGCGCCGTCCTCGGCACATCGTAATCACGACGCCGGAGTCGCTCTACCTGCTGGCCACCGCCGAACGTTCGCGCAAGATCCTGGAGACGGTGCGAACGGTCATCGTCGACGAGATCCACGCGGTCGCCCGCGACCGTCGCGGCTCGCATCTGGCGATCACCCTCGCCCGCCTCGACCACGTGATCACCACGGCGGGACAGCCGCGGCCCGCACGCATCGGCCTCTCCGCCACGCAACGACCGATCGAGGACATTGCGCGCTTTCTCGTCGGCGTCGATCGCGACGGCGGCGACCGGCCCTGCACGATCGTCGACCTCGGGCACCAGCGTGATCTCGAACTGCACATCGAGTTGCCGCCGAGCGACCTCGAAGCAGTCGCGCCGAAGGAGCAGATGGGCGAGATCTACGACCGCATGGCGGAGCTGGTGCAGCAACATCACACGACGCTGATATTCGTCAACACGCGGACGCTGAGCGAGCGCGTGGCCCACCAGCTGGGGGAACGCCTCGGCGAGGATTGGGTCGCGTCGCACCATGGCAGCCTCTCCCGCGAGCGGCGGGAGCGGGTCGAGCGGCGGTTGAAGTCGGGCGAGCTGCGCGCGCTCGTTGCCACCGCCTCGCTGGAACTCGGCATCGACATCGGCTCGATCGACCTCGTCTGCCAGCTCGGCTCGGCGAGGAGCATCGCGACCTTCCTGCAGCGCATCGGACGCTCCGGCCACGCGCTGGGGCTGCGACCGGAAGGCCGGCTGTTCCCGATGACCCGCGATGAGCTGGTCGAGTGTGCAGCCCTCGTGCGGGCCACCCGCGAGGGGCGGCTCGACCGCATCAAGGTGCCCGTCGGACCGATCGATGTCGTCGCGCAGCACGTCGTGGCCGAGGCCGCTTGCCAGGACTGGCGTCTCGACGACCTGTTCGACCTCGTGCGGCAGGCGACGCCGTTCCGCGACCTCACGCGCGAGGCGTTCGATGAGGTGGTCGAGATGGAGGCGGTGGGCATCGGCGATGGCGCCGGCCGCTCCAAGCCGCTGGTGCACCTCGATCGCATGAACGGCGTCGTCCGCGCCCGCCGCGCCTCGCGCATCACCGCGCTGACGAACGGCGGAACGATCCCGGAGATGGGCGACTACCGCGTGATCGCCGAGCCGGAGGGCACGGTCGTCGGCAACGTCAACGAGGACTTCGCGATCGAGAGCATGGCCGGCGACATCTTCCTGCTCGGCTCCACCTCGTGGCGCATCCAGCGCGTCGAGCAATCGACCGTCCGCGTGTCCGACGCCCACGGCGCACCGCCAACGATCCCGTTCTGGCTCGGCGAGGCGCCGGGCCGCACCGTCGAGCTGTCCGAGGAGGTCGGGCGGCTTCGCCGCGACGTCGTGGGGGGCCTCGACGACCGCGAGGGCACACACGCCTGGCTGCGAAGCGAGTGCGCGTTGCCCGAACTGGGCGCGCAGCAGATCTACGACTACCTGCGGGCGCAGCACGAGGGCATGGGCATCGTCGCCTCCGACACCGACGTGGTATTCGAGCGCTTCTTCGACGAGTCAGGTGGGATGCAACTCGTTGTGCACGCGCCCTTTGGGCAGCGTATCAACCGCGCCTGGGGGCTGGCGCTGCGCAAGCGCTTCTGCGTCGCCTTCGACTTCGAGTTGCAGGCGGCGGCGAACGACGACACGATCCTGCTCTCCTCCGGGCCCCAGCACTCCTGGCCGCTCGAAGAGGCGTTCGACTGGGTGAGCCCTCGCAACGTCTATGAGTCGGTCGAACAGTCCGTCTTCTACGTACCGCTCTTCCCGACGCGCTGGCGCTGGAACACGACGCGCGCGCTGGCCGTGCAGCGTCAACGCGGCGGCAAGCGCGTTCCGCCCTTCATCCAGCGCATGCGCGCCGACGACCTGATGGCGGCGGTCTTCCCCGAGCAGGTCGGCTGCCAGGAGAACGTCACCGGCCCGATGACGCTGCCCGAGCATCCGCTGATGCAGCAGACCATGCGCGACTGCCTCTACGAGGCGATGGACCTCGAGGGCCTGACCGGACTGCTCGAACGCGTCGAGGCGGGTGAGGTGCGCTTCCACGCCCGCGACACGATCGAAGCTTCGCCGATGGCGCACGAGATCGTCAGCGGCAAGCCCTACACCTTCCTCGACGATGCGCCGCTGGAGGAGCGACGCACCCGTGCCGTGACCCTGCGCCGCGGGCTGCCCGAGTCCGCGCAGGACCTCGGCGCGCTCGACATGGATGCGATCGAGCGCGTGGCTGACGAGGCATGGCCGGAGCCGCGGGACGCCGACGAGGCGCACGACGCACTGCTCGGGCTCGTGGCCATCGATGCCAGCGTCGTCGAGGAGTGGGAGGAGTGGCTGCTCGACCTCGCTACGCAGCGCCGGGCCGTGGCGCTGACCGTTGGCGATCGGCGCATCTGGGTGACCAGCGAGCAACTCAAGGTCGCGGCCGAGCTGTTCGGCGAGGAGGTGATCCCCTTCCTCGACCTGCCCTCGGGCGTCATGCGCGAGATCGAACACCGCGAAGCGGCGCGCGGATTGCTGCTACGCGGCCACGCTGAGGTGACGCCCGCCGTCACCGCGGAGGAGCTGGCTGAGCGCTGCGGTCTAGCAGCGAAAGATGTCGAGCGTGGGCTGACGATGCTCGAGGCGAGTGGCTTCGTGCTGCGCGGCCACTTCCGCACACCTTCGACGAACCTCGAGGAGTTCTGTGATCGCCGGCTGCTCGCGCGCATTCACCGCTACACCCTCGACCGGCTGCGTCGCGAGATCGACCCGGTCGCGAAGCAGGACTACATGCGCTTCCTGCTGCGCTGGCACGGCCTCGACGGCACCGAGTCGGCGGGGCGGCTGGAGGGACGCGGCGGGTTGCGACAGGCGCTCACGAAACTGCAGGGCTTCGAGGCGCCGGCTGGCGCCTGGGAGTCAGAGCTACTCGCCGCGCGGCTGCCCGACTACCAGTCGAGCTGGCTCGACGAACTCTGTCTCGCCGGCGAAGCGACATGGGCGCGGCTGACACCTCGACGGCCGCGCGTGAACGAAGAGGGCGAGGCGATCGCGACGACGACCGCGGCCACGCGCGCGACGCCGGTGACGCTCGCCCTGCGGCAGGACCTGGGCACGCTGCTGTCCGCCACCCGCGGCATCGGCCGCGGATGGGGGGTCGAGGCCGGCACAGCGCCGTCGACCGGCGCGGCCGCCGAGGTGCTGGCGACGCTGCAGGCACGTGGCGCGCTGTTCTTCGACGAGCTGGTCACGTCCACGCGACGGCTCGCCACCGACGTCGAGCAGGGGCTGCGCGAGCTGATCGGCGGAGGCTGGGTCACATCCGACGGCTTCCAGGGCCTGCGTGAGATCGCTGGCGGGCGCAAGGGCGGAGCCGGCGGACGCCGCGACCGTTGGCGTCGAGCGCGCCGCGCCTCCGCCTATGCGCACGGGCTGTTCCTCGGCGGTGGGCCACCCGGCCGCTGGTCGGCGCTCGCCGCGCCGGAGACCGGTGACGACGCAGACGTCGACGAAGACGACCTCGCCGAGGCGGTCGCGATGATCCTGCTCGAGCGCTATGGCGTCGTCTTTCGCGACCTGATGCGCGGCGAGAGCCTCACCATGCCATGGCGCTTCATCCTGCGCGCGCTGCGACGCTTCGAGGCACGCGGCACGATCCGCGGCGGACGCTTCGTCGGCGGCGTGGTCGGCGAGCAGTACGCGCTGCCGGAGGCGGTGGAGCTGTTGCGCCGCGTCCGCCGCGAGCCCAGAGACGGTCAGCGCACCTCGATCAGCGCGGTCGATCCGCTCAACCTGACGGGCCACGTGCTGCCCGGCGAGCGGGTGCCGGCACAGCGCGGCCGCACGATTGACCTCGTCGACGGGCTGCCCGTCGAAGTTTCGCGCACTCGTCCGCGGGAGCGTCCGACCCGCAGCATTGCGCTCGAAGCACCTTCGGCGGGCGACGACTAACGCAGAGGACGACTAACGCAGAGGGAGCGCAAGCCGCCTAACCTCGGCGCGCGGAGAACAGGCGGCCTGGTGTTCGACAAGTACCTGCGCGACCGGGACGCGCGCGGTGAGCCGCGCTGGCGACGGCGCCTGCCCTTCTGGCTGATCCTCGCCGGCGCCGGCTTCGTGATGTTCGTCCGCCCGCTGATCCCGCTCTACGTCGCGGCCGTGGCGTTCTACTTCGCCGGTCGTTCGAGTCGTGCTCGAGCCTGGTTGATCGGTGACAGCGATGTGCCGCGCACGATGGTGGCCGGGTATGCGCTGCTGATGTTGGTGCTCGCCGTCGTCCTCCAGTCGTCGCTGACGCCGGCCGACGCAAGCGACGATGCCTGGCAGGTGATGTTGCTGCCGGCGGCCTGGCTCGCGCTCACAGCGCCGCTCCTGATCGCCTCGGTGGCGCTGCCGAGGCACACGCAACGGGAGCGCCTCCTCGTCGGGACGCTGGCGGCCTTCGTCGCCTCGGGGGTCGTCGTTGTGCTCGCGTTGCTCGTTGCCGGGATCGTGGTCGGCCAGGACTACCGAGGCCCCGTCGTCATGACTGCGGCGATCTGTCTGGCACTGCCCCTCGTCGTCCCGCTCTCGGTACGACGGGTGGCGTCGAGGGCGTTCTAGCGACGTGGCAGGTGCCCTGTCCCATCCTGTGCGCGGAATGGAGCCTCCGCATGACCTCGAGCCCTGAGTTCACCCTCGCCGCCGTGCAGGCTGCGCCCTGCTACCACGACCGCGCCGGATCGACCGAGAAGGCGGTGCGCTTGATCGCCGAGGCGGGCGCGCTGGGCGCTGACCTCGCGGCGTTCGGTGAGACGTGGCTGCCCGGCTACCCCTACTGGGCGCGACGCGACCACCCGCATGTCGCGCGCGCTCGCGAGCAATACATCGACCAGGCCGTCGAGATCGGCGGCCCCGAAACCGACGCTCTCTGCGCGGCGGCGGCCGAGGCGGACACAGACGTGGCCATCGGCATCGTCGAGCTCGATCCGCGCACCAGCGGGACGGTCTACTGCACGTTGCTGTTCATCTCGAACGAGGGCGAGATCCTCGGCCGGCACCGCAAGCTGAAGCCAACCGATGCCGAGCGTCGCGTCTGGGCGGAGGGCGATGGCGCATCACTCGTCACGTACGAGCGGCCGTACGGCCGGCTCTCCGGCCTCAACTGCTGGGAGCACCAGATGATGCTGCCGGGCTACGCATTGGTCGCGCAGGGGACACAGGTGCACGTCGCGGCCTGGCCCGACACCCGAGGCTCGCAATCCTCGCTCCTGCCGCGCGCTTTCGCCTTCCAGGCGGGCGCGTACGTCATCTCCGTGGGCGGCGTCGGTCGTGAGGCCGATGTGCCCGAGGCGTTCCGAGAGCTGCCGGCGCCGCACATGGATCCGCAGAGCCAGATCATCGGGCCGCAGGGGAACGTGATCGCGGAGGCGCCCGGCGGCGAGGAGACGATCATCACCTCGACGGTCTCGCTCGACGCCGTCCGCTCCCGCAAGTCGTTCGGCGACATCGCAGGACACTACGCGCGGCCGGACGTGCTGCAGCTGCGTGTGAACCGGACGCCTGCTGCGCCCGCGGTCTTCGAGGAGTAACGGCTACTCGCTGCTGGCGACCGGGGTGGCCAGCGACCAACGGTGGCCGAACGGGTCGACGAGGATGCCGTAGCGCGAACCCCAGAACTGTTCCTCGAGCGGCAGCGCCACCGTGGCACCGGCCTCGACGGCGCGCGCCCAGAGGGCGTCGGGGTCGGCCAGGGTCAACGCGACGGTGACCGGGGTGTCACCGAGCGCGTGCGGTTCGCGCGCCTGGCCCTCGTTCATCTCCGGGAAGTCGTCGCTCAGGTGCACGATGCCGCCGTTCAGCGCGAGCGACGCGTGCAGCACGCGCGTCCCGTCGGGCGCGGTCGGCTCGCCGAACAGCTCCGCTCCGAACGCGCGACCGTAGAACTCGATCGCCGCGCGTCCGTCGCTGACCACGAGGTGCGGTGCGCCCGGCGGTTCCATCTGTTCGTTCGTCATCAAGGCCTCCCCCCGCTCAGGGCAGGGGGAGGATAGATCAATCCGTCGATCGACCTCGGGTTAACCGTCGGACTTGACGATGCCGATCACGTTGCCGGCGAGGTCGGCGAACTTGGCCATGGTGACCATCGGGTTCGACGTGATCTCCTCGACGACCGTGCCGCCGAGTTCCTTCACCCGCTCCAGCGCGGCGGCGGGGTCGGCGACCTCGATGTAGACCGTGACGCCCGAGCCCTCGTCGATACCGCCGCCGATGCCGGGGCTCGACTCGTCGTGCTGCACGAGACCGTAGTTCATCGGATTGTCGGCGTTGACCGTCCAGTCGAACGCATCGCTGTAGAAGCGCTGGAGTGCCCCCTGGTCAGGGCCGTTGATCTCGAAGTGCACCACGTTGTTCGCCATCAGTTCCCCCTCAAAGACCTCGGCTGTGCGAGGCCCGCTGCGGCCACGATGCTATCCGACGATCGCTCGCGACGTGTTGCTACTCGCCTGGAGGCGCCGCGAAGGCGTCGTCGCCCGGGTCGCCACCGGTCGCGGCCACCTCGAGGCGACCGAGGTAGTGGGTCCAACCCTCGCCGTGCTTCTCCGCCTGCTCGGCGGTCGGGAGGCCGCTGTGCTCCAGACGGACGAGCGTGCCCGTGCCCTGGGGCGTCAGGTAGACATCCACGGTCGAGGAGCCTGGCGGCAGGCCTTCGTCGCCCTCCCAGCCCCAGGTGAAGCCAATGTGGCGGGGCGGATCGATCACAGTGTGCACGCCGTCGGCGATATCGCGTCCACCGTGCATGTCGAGCCAGCGGCGGCCGGCCGGCCGCAAATCGATCTCGGTGGCGACGCCCTGCCAGCGCACGATCTTCTCGGGGTCGACGAAGAACTCCCAGACGGTCTCGGGGCTCGCCTCGATCTGGATCTCGCGTACGACGGCATCGACGCCCGTCGCCTCGGCCGCTGTCACCGGTTCGTTGGTCATGACTGTTTCCGCCCCTTGCCACGTCCTCGTCGTTGTTGTCGCTGCTCCGCCTCGGCGGCCTCCTTGAGCGCCTCGAGGCGGGCGTCCCAGAAGCCCTCGATGTACGCGCGCAGCTCGGACAGGCCGCCCGGTGCGGCGCGGAAGTAGCGGCGGGTACCGTCGCGGCGGTCGGTCACGAGGCCCGCCTCCCTCAGCACCCGCAGGTGCTGCGAGATCGCCGGCCGCGTCACCTCGAACTGCGCCGCGATCTCCCCGACGGGCAGCTCGCGGTCGCGCACCAGGGCGAGGATCTCCCGCCGTCGAGGCTCGGCCAGCGCCTGGATTGCGTCGTTCATGGTCGTATGACAGCACAAGCTAACGGTAAGTGTCAACCATAATTATCCCTTGACAGCACGTAGGGCATGTGTTCTACTAGTGCCATGCAACGATACACGGTGATGCAGTTCAACGAGGACTTCCCTGACGAGGATGTGTGCCTCGACTACATCGCGGCGATGGTCTACCCGGACTTCCCCGCGATGCCTTGCCGTGCCTGCGAGGACGTGACCAAGCATCACCGCATCAGGGGGCGCAAGGCGTACTCCTGCCAGAAGTGCGGCACGCAAATCTACCCGCTGGCGGGGACCATCTTCGAGAAGTCGCGCACGCCTCTGCGGTCGTGGTTCTACGGCATGTACCTGATGGCCTCGACGCGCTCGGGGATCAGCGCGAAGCAGCTTGAGCGCGAGCTAGGCGTCACCTACAAGACCGCGTGGCGGATGTTCAAGCAGATGCGTTCTCTGCTCGACGACAGCAGCGGCCCGCTCAAGGGCACGGTCGAGATCGATGAGACGTTCTATGGTGGCCGTCCCCGTCACCGCCAGGGCGATGAGGGGCGTGCGCGAGACGAGTACGGGCGATTCAAGCGCGGCCCGCGCCCTCGCTCCCAGCCGGACGCTAAGAAGCCGATCGTCGGTATGGTCGAGCGCGATGGCGATGTGCGCGCGTTCGTCGGCCGCGACTACCTACAGACCTACGTTAACGAATACGCGTTCCGGTACAACCACCGGGACGATGACTCGCCGATGTTCAGGACGATCTCCGAGCGCGTTCGCGCGGTGTTAGCTGGCAAGTTCGGCGACTACGCGCCGCTCGGCTGATCCTCTGCCTCAACGCTAGAGAGCGGCCGAGTGTCGATCTCCCGGTGCCGCACTTCTGCCTCCGTAAACCTCTGTCGCGCTACAGCATCGAAGTGCGGCACCAACTGACAGAGACAACCGCCTCGAGCACCAACGGCACCGAGCCTGCGACAGTCGAACAGGAGACTGTTTAGGGAAATCCCGAGCCCGAGGAGGGCCTGTGTTGGCTAGGTCGGCCAACCCTCCTCGGGCGGGAAGGACCATCGGGATGGAAGCCATCCCTGTGGTGGCGGAAGTCGCGGCTAATGCCCGCGGCGACCGTGCACCGATGCTCTTAAGAGCAGTGTAGACGAACCGGGCGCTTAGGCGTCTGGGATGCGCCGCGTGGCCGATCGTCTGATCAGGTCGCGCAGCGCGCTCCGCTGGTCGTCACCAGCCGCAGACCGCTCCTCCTGCATCGCCAAGATGTCAGGGTCGCGGACTTCGCCGTCCTCGCAAGACGGTCGTGGGCGCCTCGATGATGATCCACCCATGCATCAAGGATACACCGGCCCTAGCTGCCCAGCTGATCGATCGCGTCGTCGATGACAGCACGCGCAACGCCGAGGTTGTCGAGGGCATCGACGAGCGTGTCGCTAGGTACGTCGTCGTCCGCACCGATTTCCAGAAGGAAGTACTCGGCTCGTAATCCGTGGACCAGTGTTCGGTACAGCTCGCCTGACGCTAGATGGGCGATCTGCGCATATCCGACGCGATGCATCACTTCATAGACATCGGCTTGCGTGAGTCGAGTTTTAGGTGGCACCGATGGCTAGATCAGGGAGCTTGAAGGACTCCCGACTGATGCTTCGGCCGTCGTCAGTCTCGCCGCGCCCATCGACGCCGCGATCGGCCAGGAAGCGAACGAGCTTCTCGGGTCCGCTTTCGCCGATGTAGAGCAGCATGTCGCGGAGGGCGTCATCAATCTTGCGTCGCACGCCGTCTTCGTCGCTGGCCTTACCGACCAGCAGCATTGGGACCGTCTCACCGATGGCAACGTACGAACCGTCAGCCTCAACATCAAAGTTGAAGATGATGGGATCGGTCGTCGTGAAAGTCCATGTAGGCACGGTAGATGCTCCTTCGCCCGTGCAGGACGGTACATCAATGGTACTGCCCCGCGAGGCGCTTCTGGCACGGTGCGACACTACGCTCCGCGATTCCTACGATCATCGACCACCCTGTCACGTCCCTTCATTCTACGTGCTTAGAGGGGATAGTTACGGTGACGACTTACGCATAAGCAACCGACCGAGGGGTACGATCGACCCCCCCACCGCTCCCCGCCTCTCGGCGGGTAGAAAGCCCCTGCCCCATGGATAGCAATCGAACGGCGACGCTCGTCGCCGCGTCGCTGGCCGCGCTCGTAGGTCTCGTCCTCGGCGCGGCGATCATGCTCCTCACGCTCGAAGCGCGCGACGACGGTGAGACGGAGGCGGAGGAGCGAATCGAAGAGCTATTCACCCTCGTCACTCTGGGCGGGGCGGTGCGCTACGACTTCGTCTTCGACGAACTACCGCCGCGCTTCCCGCGGACCTTCCCGCAGCCGCCGTCCTCCGATCTGCGAGGTGGCTTCGAGTTGGATGTAGGGGACGGCACCCTGAGCGGGTTCGCGATGTATCGAGTCCAGCTTGACTCAGCGGAGCTCCAGGACTTCTTCAGAGACGCTGCCACGGAGCGGGGCTGGGAGGCGATCGAGGCGAACGGTGGGGCCACTCCGTTCGGGATCGGGCAGGTCTTCTGCCTCAGTCCCGGCAAGGATCGGCACTCGTCGATCGTGGTCCGGGCGCTGAACGCAGAGGACGGCCGGACCGATCTCACATTGCAGTACGAGGTGGGTTCCCAGGAGCCTGGCATCTGCCGCGATCGGTCGAGCGTTGGCCTGCGGACCACGTCGCCTCGAATCGCAGCAGCGTTCTCGGCGGTCCGCTTTCCCGGTGCGCGCCTCGGTCAGTCCAGCAGCACGGGAATCAGCGGGGACCTGGCCACCTGGAGTTCGACGCTCATCGTCGATGGGCGACATCACCGCGGAGGAGGCGATGGAGCTCACACTCCAGGAGATGGGCGACCGTGATGACATCGGGTTCGGCGAACCATTAGCAACCGAGCGCGGTGCCATCGTAAGCATCACCGGCGATGACGCTCTGGTCGGACCGTACGACGGTGTGATCCTGATGTTCTCCTCGACCCTCGACGGCGGCGGCCTGCTCGTAGAGCTGCGTCTAACCTTCGATGCGGACGCATTCGTCAAGCGCTAGCCCCGCCCACCGCCCGCGGCGTGCATAATCGCCGAGGTTGTGTGGCGGCGAGTGGAGCAGCGGGGGGTGTGATGGCGAACCTCGAGGGCAAAGTGGCGTTGGTGACCGGCGCTGGATCCGGGATCGGGCGGGCGATGTCGATTCGGCTCGCCGAGGATGGCGCGGCCGTGATGTGCGCCGACATCGACGAGGAGTCGGCACAGGACACGGCGGCACAGGTCTCGGAGCGTGGTGGCAATGCGGCTGCGATGCTGCTCGACGTGTCGCAGGAGGCCGCGGTAATCGAGGCGCTCGATCGCACCGAGTCGGAACTCGGCGGGCTCGACTCGATCCTCAACAACGCCGGCGTCGGCGGCGGGTTCGGCTGGGACCAGACGGTCTCGGTCAACCTCAGCGGCGTCTACTACGGCCTCTTCCACGGCGCGCACCGGCTGGCGCAGCGCGGCGGTGGCGCGATCGTGAACACGGCCTCGGTGGCCGGCCTCGTCGGGCTCGTCGGCGCGCAGCCGGTGGTGACCGACCCCGACACCCCACCGCCCGAGGGCGCGGGCGCCTATGTGGCGGCGAAGCACGGCGTCGTCGGGCTGACCAAGCAGTTCGCCATCAGCTACGGCGCGCGCAACGTGCGCGTGAACGCCATCTCGCCCGGCTACATCGAGACGCCGATGACCGCCGGTATCCGCGAGATCCCCGAGGGGATGCGCTTCCTCGAGTCGCTGCACCCGCTGGGCCGGCTCGGGCAGCCCGAGGAGATTGCGTCGGCCGCATCGTTCCTCGTCTCGGACG
>CBDAOL010000006.1:0-195936 GCA_965198045.1 Dehalococcoidia bacterium | reverse complement strand
AACTCGTTCAACGCCAGCTGGCACCTCCGGCAGACTCGCCACGAGGGCCAGCGGTCCAGGAACCACGTCGCCCACAGCGCTCGCATCCCCAGCGCCCTCGCCCCTGCGAGCTCGTCGCTTCCACCACCGCCGACGAACACGACATCGATCGGATGCCGGCCGAGTTGCTCGCACGCCGCCGCGTAGATTGCGGACTCTGGCTTCACCGAGCCGACTTGCGCCGAGATAATGACCCGGTCCACGCGCGATGACAGCTCGGAAGAGGGAAGCTCTGCACACTCCTCCTCCATCGCGTTTGTCACAATCGCGATCGGGAACCCGCGTTCACGGAGACGGTCGAGCATCCCAAGAACATCGCGATCGATGTCGCCGAACGGCACTGCCTTCTTCGCTGCGCGCTCGGCGGCCAACTCGGCGACCACACGCTCATCGACTGTGCCGCCGATCGAACTGACGATGTGCCGTAGGACATCCGCGTAGCTCGCAAGGCCTCCCCGCATCCGCGCGTCGTACGTCCCTCGCCAGGCGCGATCGAACTCGGTTGGGTCGACCCCCAGGCGTGTCCCAGGGTGAGGCGGCTGCTGGAAGTTCGGATCGTACTCAGTGACGAGCGTCTCGTAGAGATCAAAGAGTACCGCGGTCATTCGCCAGTCCGGTCGAGGGCGCTCAGCCGAGCCCGAGTTCGTGCAGGCGGTCGTCGTCGATGCCGAAGTGGTGCGCGATCTCGTGGACGACCGTGACCTGGATCTCGTGCTCGAGCTCCTCGTCGCGGAAGGCCCCTTCGAGGGGTTCCTGGTAGATGACGATGCGGTCGGGCAGCACCATGTGGTAGTCCGCGCGGTCGACCAGCGGGATGCCGATGTAGAGGCCGAACAGTCCCTCGTCCGCCTCGCTGCTTTCAGGATCGATGCCGCCCTCATCGAGATCCTCGCGCGTGGGGAAGGGGCGCACGATCACCTGCACGTTGTCGAGGTAGCGTGCGAATTCGGCCGGCAGGCCCTCGACGGCGGCATGCACGAGGCGTTCGAAGCGTGCGGGCTGCATCGGTCGGTGGTCAGCCGTTCGCTTCTGAGTCGGGCGGCGTCGGCCAGATCGTGCGATAACCCTCGCCGGTCACCGCGCGGTGCAGCTCCTGTCGCTCATCCTCGAGCAGCTCCCGGTAGGCGCGGTCGAGGCGTTCGACCTGTTCTTCGGCGCCGAGGTCAGCGAGCCGGTCGCGCATCGGCTGCAGCACGTCGAGGCGTTCGAGCGCGGCCACGCGGAGGGGCCATCCGACGACGTAAATCTGCTCCGGACGCGGGAAATCGGGGCGCGCTTTGGCGATCGAGGCGACCCGCTCCCGCATCGAACGCACCGGAGGCAGGAGGTGTACGCCGGGGCCGGTGTGCTCGTTGGAGCGGAAGTCGACGAGGAGCCGCTGCTGCACGATCGTGAAGCGGAAGATGAGGTGGTCCTGAGAGCCGATCGCTTCGATCAGGGCCTCGCGATCGACGTCATATGCGCTGTCCACAAGCAGAGGATACTCCGGCCACGCGAACCGGCCGGTCGAGCGGCTCGACGACCGGGGACCCCGTGCGTTGACCCTGACGACGTGGCATCAGCACAATCGATCGATGCCCCGACGTCAGCACCACGCACCGGCCGCCTCGGATCGTCGCGCCCGCCGCCTCGGCGCGGCGCTGCTGCTGGCGGTGCTCGCGGCCGCTCTGCTCGTCGCCTGTCGCGGCGAGGAGGCCTCGCCCGGCCAGTCGGCCATCGCCGCACGAGTCGTCGAGGGTCCGCCCCGCGGCTTCCAGATGGGCTTCTCCGCCACACCTCGCGAGCTGACCGACGAGGCCTACCTCGAAACGTTCGACCTGACCGCCGCGTTCGGCGAGACGCTCCTGCTCCAGCGTGTGCCAGCGTGGGAGGAGTTCCTGCCGGGCGCGGCCGTCTCCGACGGCTACCGCGACCAGATCCTCGCCGACCGCGACGCGGCGCAAGAACGGGGGCTGGATCTCGTGGTCGTCCTCGATCCGTTCGACCTCGCCGATCGCGGCTCGCTCCACGCGCCGCCGGAGGGCATGGCGGACGCCACCTTCAGCGATGACGACATCGCCGCCGCCTTCCGCGCCGAGGCGCTGTTCCTCGCCCGCAACGTCGAGCCGGCGCACCTGGTGCTGGCCAACGAGGTGAACTCGACGTTCGAGGTCGATTCCGCCGCGTACGAGGCGTTCGTCGAGGTCTACGCGGATGTCTACGACGAACTGCGCGAGGTCGCCCCGGACGTCGCCGTCTCAGTCTCGTTCCAGTACGAGGAGCTCCTCGGCGTGATCCCCTGGCAGCTCTCCCACCCACCTCGCTGGGACCTGCTCGAGCACTTCGACGGGCGACTCGACACGCTGCCGATCACGACTTTCCCCTCGTTCGCCTTCTCGGTCGCGCGCAAGGTGCCGCCGCGCTACTACGACCAGATCCGCGACCACAGCGGGCTGCCGGTGATCTGGCTGGCGGTTGGCTACGCCTCGACGCCGGGCCGCGACGGCCTGAACGGCTCGACCCCGCCGGAGCAGCGCCGGTTCCTCGAACGGTTGCTCGTCGAGGTCGACCGCATGCGTTCGGAGGTGCTCATCTGGTTCGTCGTCGACGACCTGGCGTTCGCCACGCTGCCGCCCCAGGACCTGATCGCCAGCATCGGTCTGCGCGACAGGAACCTCGTGCCGAAGGAGGCATGGAACGTCTGGGTGGAAGCCTCGCGCCGGCCGATCGACCCGCGGGCGGCGTGGGCGCTCGTGCTGCAGGGCGACGCTGAACGCGCACTGGCGGAGGCGTCCGCGGCCGCGCAGGAGGCCGACTCGACCAGCGTCGCCGAGGTGGCGGCCGAGGCGGCCGCTCGCGCGGAAGGGGCGGCCGCCCGCTCTCGCGCCGCTGCCGACGAGGCGGAGCTGCTCTCGCAGAACAGCGGCGCCAGCCAGGGTGCGGCCTTCGACGCCTTCCTCGCGGCCCAGGCCGCCGCCGACGAGGCTGAGCGGCTCGCCGAGGGCGCGCGCACCAACGCCGAACTGCTGGCGGTCACGGCGGGGGCCACGCCGACCGCGAGGCCGACGCCGGAGGACTCCGCCGACTAGGGGTAGACGAGGTTGCGATCGAGGAGCGCGCGGGCGATCACCACGCGCTGAATCTCCGAGGTGCCCTCGACGATCATCAGCTGGCGGGCGTCGCGGTAATGGCGCTCCAGCGGGTGGTCCATCATGTAGCCCTGCCCACCGAGGATCTGCAGCGCCTCGGACGCCACGCGGTTGGCCGCCTCGGTCGCAAAGGCCTTCGCCACCGACAGCATGTGGCTCTCGCCGGGACCGTAGCGGCCCTGGTCGACGAGCCAGGAGCCCTGGTAGACGAGCAGTCGCGCCGCCTCGATGTCGATCGCCATGTCGGCAAACTTCATCTGGATCGCCTGTAGGTCGGTGAGCGGACCGCCGAACGCCCGTCGCTCGCGCGCGAAGTCGAGCGCGTAGGTCATCGCCCCCTCGGCGAGGCCCACGCCGCGGGCGCCGACGACCGGCCGGAGGGAGTTCAACGTCGCCAGCGGGCCGCGCATGCCGAGGCCCTCCTCGCCGCCGACGATGTGGTCGGCCGGTACGCGCACCTCGTCGAATGTCAGGACACCCGTCGGCACGCCACGCACGCCCATCTTGCGGTCGATGGACGTCACCTCGAACCCCGGCATCGAGGTGTCGACGAGGAAGGCGTTGAGGCTGCGCACGTTGTCGGGCTCGGTCTTGGCGAAGACGACCACCTGGTCGGCGATCGGGCCGCCGGAGATGTAGCACTTCTGCCCGCTGATCACGTACTCGTCGCCATCGCGAATGGCCCGTGTCTTCAGGTTGGCGACGTCCGAGCCTGCGTCCGGCTCGGTCAGGCAGAACGCCGCTTTCTTCTCGCCGCGGGCGACCGGGCCGATGTAGGACTGCTTCTGCTCGTCGGTGCCGAAGAACTTCACCGTGTGGGTCGAGAGGCTGGACAGCAGCAGCATCAGCCCGGCGGAGCAGTCGTACTTCGCCACCTCCTCGACGGCGAGCGTCAGCGCCATCGTGCCCGCGTCCGCGCCACCGACCTCGGTCGGCAGCGTGATGCCGAGGAGGTCGGCGGCCTTGAACGCCTCGAAGTAGTCGTCCGGGTACTCGGAGGTGGCATCGACCTCGGCGGCGCGAGGGGCGATCACGTCCTGCGCGAGGCGTCGCGACGTCTGACGGATCAGCTCGTGTTCATCGTTGAGGTCGAAATCCATGGCTGGCTCCTCGCCGTCGCCTCGAAGTGCTGCTCGCGGAGCCTAGCGCGTCGGGGTCTTAGGGCGCGCATGCGAGGATCCGCGAGGGCGCATGTTGTACCATCGCCCCAGGTTCGAGGCGCTACCCTCGCGCTCGCGCGCGCCCCTGTGCAGGCGTCGCCTGACAGACAAGGACCACCGCATGGCCATCGAGACCCGTCCCGACCAGGAGCATTCCGCCGAGGCCGTCGACGTCGCCGAGCTGGCGGCGGGCGCCTTCGACGCGCTGCTCGAGTACGGGCGCGAGCATGGCTGAGGCTGTCGCACAAACCCACGAAGAGGGGGACATCGCTATACGATGAGCATGGCGGCGGGGGCGGAGTGATTCCGAGGTGCCGCCGTGACCCAGCGTTTCTTGCCGTGCGACCGTGACCAGCAATACCTGATGCCCGCCAGCCTCCGCGACTGGCTGCCCGGGGACCACCTCGCGTGGTTCGTGCTCGATGCGGTCAGCCAGTTGGACCTCACCGCGTTCTACGAGCGCTACCGCGAGGACGGTTGGGGGCGGAAGGCGTACGAGCCGTCGATGATGGTCGCGCTCGTGCTCTACGCCTACTGCGAGGGCGAGCGCTCGAGCCGCCAGATCGAACGGCGCTGCCGGGAGGACATCGCCCTCCGGGTGCTGACCGCGAACCAGCACCCCGACCACGCGACGATCTGCCGTTTCCGCCAGCAGCACGAGGAGGCGCTCTCGGGACTGTTCGCCGAGGTGCTCAGGCTGTGCGCCGAGGCTGGTCTGGTGCGGGTCGGGGTGGTCGCGCTCGACGGGACCAAGCTGCACGCCAACGCCAGCCGTGAGCGCAACCGCACGGATGCGGACCTGGAGGCCGAGGCGCGGCGCATCCTCGACGAAGCGGAGCGGGTGGACGCCGAGGAGAACGCGCGCTTCGGCGACGCGCGGGGCGACGAGTTGGCTCCGGGATTCAGGGACCGCGAGGAGCGCCTGCAGCGGTTGCACGAGGCGCGGGAGCGACTGGCGGCCCGAGAGCGGGAGCGGCAGGAGGACTACGAGCAACGCCTCAGGAGCCGCGCGGAGAAGGACCGGCGCGGGCGCCGCCCGAAGCCGCCGCAGCCCGAGCAGGGTGCGAAGGTGAACGTCACCGACCCGGACAGCCGCGTGGTGCGCGACTATCACGGCTACTTCCAAGGCTACAACGTGCAGGCGGTGACGACCCGCGACCAGATCATCGTCGCGGCCGAGGAGAGCCGACAGGCGACCGACATGCACGAGCTGCAACCGATGATCGAGGTGATGCACCGCAACCTGCAGGCCGCACACTGCGGGCCGGCGCGCGTGCTGCTGGCTGATGCCGGCTACTACTCCGAGGCGAACGTGCGGCAGGCGGGGAGCGCAGGTCCGGAGCTGCTGCTCGCGACCCGCAGCGACCGCAACCGGCGCGTCGGCGCGGCACCGCCGCGCGGGCGCATCCCTGCCGGGCTCTCCGTCCGTGAACGGATGGATCGCAAGCTGGCGACGCAGCGTGGCCGGCGTCTCTACGAGCAGCGGCGCTGGATGATCGAACCCGTCTTCGGCGACGTCAAGGAGAACCGCGGCATCCGCCGGTTCATACGGCGCGGGATCGCCTCGTGCGCCAGCGAATGGAAGCTGATCGCCGCCACCCACAACCTCAAGAAGCTCTATCGCCGGGCGCGGCCGTCCTCCTGGCCAGCGAACGGCAACCCCCGGCAAAGAGGCTGGTCTGCCGCCGTGGCGGCCGCGTAGCGCCGCTGCCCTGTGAGAGGCGGCTACTCCGCCCCGACAACCGACCGGCTGACCTCTTGGCCCTCGTGGCGCTCCGCCCACGCCACTCCATGCGACAGCCTCGGCTACCAGCTCGACTGGATGCAGAAGCGCGAGACCTTCGGCGACGCCCTCGAGGCGCACGAGGAGGCGGGTGGACTGCTGCTGCAGGACGTCGACCGTGGCCCGTTCGCGCAGACGCCCGACTGGACGAACAACCTGACGGGCCGCCCTCGAGGCGCGATCGAGCGCCCGGCGGCGCCGCGTGTGGGCAACTACTCGGTCCGCACCAAGTCCGACATCTGGCTGAAGAACAGTTCCCAGCTCTACGAAGAGGCCGTCCAGCGCCAGTGGTCCTCGGCGGCCGACGTGCCCTGGGAGACCCTCGAGGAGCTGCCCGACGAGATCGAGCGCGCCCAGTGCCAACTCGCCACCTTCCTGACGGAGGTCGAGTTCGTCGCCGGTGACGTGCCGGGCAAGTGGATCTCCGAGATCTCACCCGACTACTACGAGCCACGCATGTACCTGATCACGCAGATCATGGACGAGGCGCGCCACATGGATGTCTTCCGCAAGCGCGCCTTCGCCAATGGCGGCGGGCTGCTGGGTGGCGTGAGTACGCCTCGCGGCGGCGGCGGCATCATCGACTCGGCCCGCGACTTCACCGAGATGTCGGCCCGGCTGCATATCTCCGGCGAAGGCTCGGTGCTGTCGCTGTTCCGCATGGGCGAGCTGATGGCGTACAACGACGCCGAGAAGGCGATCTACCGCCTGGCCGCCTCGGACGAGTCGCGCCACGTCGCCTTCGGCGTCATGCACCTGCAGTACCTCGCGCAGGCCGACCCGGAGCGCGCCGAGGAGATTCACACGTACCTCGATGAGATCGAGCTGGGGTTGACCGCCGCGGCGGAGCAGAACCCGGCGGTGCGCGGCACTACCTCGAACTCGGCGATCGCGATCCTGCTCGGCGGCGGGGCCGACGCCTCCTCGATCAACGAGGGCGACGCGATGCTGATGGCGGTGCGCCAGCGGCAGGTCAAGGAGTACGTGCAACGCGTCCGCGTCGCTGGCTTCGGCGACCGCTTCGAGGATGGCCGCGCCAACGAGGCCCTCGCGCAGTACATCAACGCCTAGCCACCTCGACGCTTCGAGCACAGCTCAGCCCCGCCGCGAGGCGGGGCTGTTGCGTTGGCGCTACGTGCCGCCGACCAACCGCTCCGCCGCCTCCGTGGCCAGCTCCGCCGCGCGCGCGTGCGAGTCGTCGAGATCGTGCGAGAGGTCCGTGAGGGCGAGCGCGGCGTCGATGTTCGCTGGGACGCCCTCGACGACGCCGGCGACGATCAGGCAGCGCTTGCCGGCAGCCGCAGCCAGCGAGGCCACATAGGCCGTCGATTTGCCGTAGGCGCTCTGGGCGTCGAGGGACCCCTCGCCGGTGAGGACGAGGTCGGCGGCTTCGATGGCGGCCTGTAGACCGACGCGCTCGGCGACGAGTGCAGCGCCCGACTCGATGTCACAGCCACCGCCGGCGGCGCGCGCCGCGGCGAGCACACCCGCCGGGAGACCGCCGCCTGCGCCCGCGCCGTCGAACTTGCGCACGTCGATGCCGAGGTCGCGCGCGACGATTGCGGCGAAGTGAGCCAGCGACGCCTCGAGGGCCGGGGCCTGCCAGTCGGTGACGCCCTTTTGCGGACCGTAGACCGCGGTCGCGCCTTCGTCGCCGAGCAGCGGGTTCGTCACGTCGACGGCGATGCGCACCGGCGCGTCGGCGAGGCCGCTGGGCGCGTCGCCGCTCTCGATGCGGTCCAGGCGGATCAGGTGCAGCGGGCCCGGCGGTAACTCGTCTCCGTTGGCGTCGAGCAAGCGCAGGCCGAGGGCCTGCGCCGCCCCGGCGCCGCCATCGTTCGTTCCCGTGCCGCCGACGCCGAGGATGACCTCGCGCGCGCCATCGGCAAGCGCGGCGGCGATCAGCTCGCCCACGCCTCGCGTGTGTGCGCGCAGCGGTTGGCGGTCCTCAGGGGCGACGAGGAGCAACCCCGCCGCCGCCGAGGCCTCGATCGTCGCCACTAGCGAAGCGGGTTCGAAGGCATAGGTCGCAGCGACCGCCGCGCCCAGCGGGCCGGGGACCTCGACGCTCCGAAGCTCGGCGCCTGTCGCGCCACCGACGATCGTCACGGTGCCCGGCCCGCCGTCGGCCATCGGCAGATCGATCACCTCAGCGTCGGGCAGCGCGAGCCGGACGCCACGCGCCAGCGCCGAGGCGGCCTCGGCCGCCGTGAGCGAACCCTTGAACTCCTGTGGGCAGACGAGCACGCGGCGGACCCCCGCGCGCGAGGGGGGTCCGACGGTCACTAGTCGCCCCAGCCGAAGGCGAGGTGGAGCACGGCGCTGATCAGGATCGCCGCGACGTAGGCGTAGCCAACGGTGCGCAGCTGCTTGCCGAGCTGCCGCAGCTGCCTCGGACGGAACACCACGAAGTACGCCACTACGAGCACCGTCGCGATGAGGAAGAGGCGGATCAACGAGCCCAACGAAGACCTCCGTGCCGGCCGACTTGTGAGTCAGCGCTGCGTGAAGATCGTAGCGGCGCTGGGTCTTCCGCGCGGGTGGGGGAGGCGTTTGACAGATCAGAACGCCTGTTCTACTATGCGCCAGCGGCGATAGAACACGTGTTCTGGTCCGACCTCGAACGGTCGCCAACGCGTGTGGGCGAGGGATCGAGGCCATGGCGGGGAGCGTTCTCGTGACGACGACGGAACTGCTGGAGCGAACTGAGACGACGGTCGCGTTCACCTCGATCTCCCCGCCCGTCGCTGCCTCGCCGGCCGCTGCAGCACCGGTGAGCGGCGGGCGACCGACCGGTCGGCTACGGCGGGCGCGACAGTTCGGTCCGCGCTGCCCCGACTGCGGCGGTCCACTGGTCTTCGGCGAGGGCTGCCGACTCTGCCCGATCTGCGGGCACTCCTCCTGCGCCTGACCACACGTCGAGGGTCATCGCGGGCCGGCAGGTGCGGATCACTGCGGCGCTCAAGAGGGGCTGATTAGACCGAACGGCCGCGCCGTCTCTATACTCGCGCCATCGGCCCTGGCGGGAGCCGAGTGCAGGGCGGGTCAATCGATGGTCACTGACGTGGAGACTGACCTCCTGGCGCTGACGCGTCGCATGCGTCGTCATATCGTCACCATGGTCTACGAGGCGAAGTCGGGCCACATCGGCGGCTCGATGTCCTCGACGGACATTCTCGCGGTGCTGTACGGCCGCATCCTCAAGCACGACCCCGAGCGTCCCGACTGGCCCGAGCGCGACCGCTTCATCATGAGCAAAGGGCACTGCACCCCCGGTCAGTACGCGATCTTGGCCGAACAGGGCTACCTTCCCGTCGAAGAGCTCAGCACGTTCCGGCGCGCCGGCTCGCGCCTGCAGGGGCACTCCGTCCTGGGCACCCCGCCCGGCGTCGAGAACTCCGCAGGCTCGCTGGGGATGGGCCTCTCGTTTGGCCTCGGCGTTCGCCTGGCGATGCGTCTACAGAACCTGGACAACCGCGTCTACGTCTTGATGGGCGACGGCGAGCAGAACGAGGGCCAGGTCTGGGAGGCGGCGATGGCGGCCGCGCACCACGACATCGACGGCCTGATTGCGGTCATCGACCGCAACGGCATCCAGAACGACGACTTCACGAACAAGACCATGGTCAGCGAACCCCTCGATGAGAAGTACGAGGCGTTCGGTTGGGCTGTGCGGCGGGGCCTCGACGGCCACGACCTCGAGGAGGTCGAGGAGGCGCTGACCTGGGCGCGCGACATCGAGGGTCAACCGGCGTGCGTCATCTTCGACACGGTGAAAGGGCGCGGGGTCTCGTTCATGGAGAACAACCCGGCGTTCCACGGCGCGCCACCTTCCGACGAGCAGTACGAGCAGGCGATGCAAGAGTTGGCCGACTGATGACCACCGCCGCGCTGCCCGACGCGGCGACCCGCGAGGCCCTGGGCCCGACGCTGATCGACGCCCGTCGAAACGGCGCGGACATCGTGGTCGTCGACGCCGACCTCGGCAAGTCGACCTCGGCGCGGCTCTTCCGCGACGAGTACCCGGAGCGGTTCTTCAGCTTCGGTGTCGCCGAGCAGAACATGATCTCGGCGGCGGCGGGGATGTCGACGATGGGCCACACCGTCTTCGCCACGACCTTCGCCGTCTTCGCCGAGCACGCATTCGACCAGCTGCGCATGTCGGTCGCCCAGCCCAACCTCAACGTCAAGGTCGTCGCCAGCCACGGCGGCGTCTCCACCGGCGAGGACGGCGCCTCGGCCCAGTCGATCGAGGATCTGGCGATCTTCTCCTCGCTGGTCAACTTCACCGTCTGCGTCCCGGCTGACGTCGTCGAGGCGGAGGCCGTTGTCCGCGCCGCTATTGAGCAGGACGGGCCGTTCTACATCCGCATGGGTCGCCCGAAGATTCCGGTCGTCTACCAGGACGGTTCGCGCTTCCAGCTCGGCCGGGCCGACATGCTCCGCGATGGCGGCGACCTCACGATCGTCGCCTGCGGGCTGATGGTCGGTCGCTCTCTCGCCGCCGCCGAACGGCTTGCCGCCGAGGGCATCGAGGCACGCGTGCTGAACATGGCGACCATCCGCCCGCTCGACATCGACGCGCTCGAGCTGGCCGCGCGCGACACCGGCCGCATCGTCGTCGCCGAGGAGCACCTCACGCACTCCGGCCTCGGCGCGATGTGTGCGCAGGCGCTGGCGACGCGCCAGCCGGTGCCGATGGAGTTCGTCGGCGTCGACAATCGCTACGGCGAGTCCGGCACCTGGAGCGGCGTCCTCGAGATCATGGGCCTGACGGCCGACGGTGTGGCCGACGCCGCGCGCCGGCTGATCGCCCGGACGAGCGGCTAGCCCGCGCGGTCGCGTGAGCGACCAACCGCCTCCCCCGATCCCACCGCGCCGTCCGCCGACCGCTCCCGACGAGTCCTCGGCGCTCGGGGCACCGTCGCGCACGGCAATTCGCCGAGGCGTGATCCTGACGGTGGTGCTCGCCGCGGTGGTGTCCGTGGCGATCACCCTCTACGCCGACGCTGGCGATGTCGCCGAGGCGCTGCGTGACCTCGACGAGAGCTGGGTGCTGCCCGCGCTCGTGCTGGCGCTGGCAGCGCACGCCATCCGAGGTGTGCGCTGGCATTACTACCTCGCGCTGGTGAGCGAGCCGGGCGAGCTACTGCCCGTTCCTCGCTCGGCCGCGATCTACGCCGCTGGGGTGGCCATGCAGGTGACGCCGGGGCGAGTGGGCGAGTGGGTGAAGTCCTACTACGTGGGGCGCGCTGGCGGCGCGCCCGCTGCCCGCACTGCGCCGATCGTGCTCGCCGAGCGCGTCACCGACCTGCTCGGCCTCGTCGTCCTCGCCGCGTCGGGGCTGCTCGTGTACCGCACCGCCCTGCCGGTGGTCGCCGTTTCCGCGTTGCTGGCGCTCGGGCTGCTCGCGATCCTGCGCAGCCCGCGCCTGGCGCGCGGCGTCGCGAGGATCATCGAGCGCATTCCACTGCTGCGGCGGCTGGCGCCGCACGCCGAGGAGTTCGCCGGCGCCTCGGACGTGTTGCTGACGTGGCGGCCGCTGGCGGTGGCGACGGTGATCTCGTTCGTCTCGTGGATCGCCGAGGTGGGCGCGTACTGGCTCGTCCTGCACGGCCTCGGTATCGAAGCGACCTCGACGACGCTCTTTCAGGCGGCGTTCGTCTGGCCGGTCGCGACACTGGCGGGCGGACTCTTGCTCACGCCGGGCGGGCTCGGCGTCGCCGAAGGCGGCCTCGTGACGCTGGCCAACACGTTGATCGACGCCGTCGTCCGCGGCACCGCTACCGCCGCTGCGCTGGTCACCCGCGGCGTGACCCTCTGGATCCCGACGGCGATCGGCCTGCTGGCGATGCTCTACCTCTCGCGCACGGCGCGCGAGGGCTAACGGCCCTCGTCGAGCCAGTCGACGACTTCGAGGAGCGATGTGATCTCGAGGTCGGCTCTGTGTGCGGCGTTCTGGTCCGTCTCGACGGCCGCGTGTCCGTCGCCGCGCCGGATCCAGGCGGCCAACCAGCCGGCCGCCCGCGCGCCGACCACATCGGCCGAGTACGAGTCGCCGACGTGGATCGCCGCCTCTGGCGCGATATCGAACCCCTCGATCGCTGCTCCGAAGATGGCGGCCTCCGGCTTCACCACCCCGGCCTCCTCCGAGATCACGATGCGGTCGAAGTAGGGCCGCAAGTCGAAGCGGTCGATCTTGGGCCACTGGTACTGGTTGAGTCCGTTCGAGATCATGACGATCTTCGTGCGCCCGCGCAGCGCGTCGAGTGTCGGCAGCGTCTCTTCGTAGATCGCCACGGAGCGCGGCCAGGTCTGCTCGTACGCCTCGAACACCTCGTCTGCGAACGTGTCGTCGCGCGCGCCGTGGCGTGCGAGGAGCTGCCGGAACGCAGCGCGCGGGAACGCGGTGTCCCATTCGCGGCCGCCGCCGGCCTGGTGCGCCTCGTTCATGTAGTCGACGAACGGTCCGTCGTGGACCTCCATCGGCTCGCCGAGGTCCGCGAGCGAGGGCTGGCGCTCCACGAGCCGGGCGAAGGCGAACTCGAAGCCGACACGCCACCCGGCCGCCGCGTCGACCAGTGTCCCGTCGAGGTCGAACGACACCACCTCGACGCGCGTCGGGTCGAGCTCGTGGCGTCGAGGGCTCACTCCTCGTCGACCTCCGGCGCCGGGTCGGCGGTGGCCTCGCCGGGGTCCTCGGAGAACGTCCCGTATGACTCGCCGCGCCAGACCGTGACCACGAAGTCGTCGCGCTCCGGGTCGGCGGTGAGCACGAGCCGCTCGTCCACCTCGGCGATCAGCTCCTCGATCGTGGCTTCGTCGACCGAGCTGTGGACGGCGATGGTGCCGAACGTTCGCGAGGAAGTGAAATGCAGGTCGACGTGGCCGATCGCGAAGTCGTCGGTCTCGATCGCCCACTGCTCGGAGTGCGGCGTGCGCGACTCGCGCTCGAAGCGCCAGCGGGAACCTCCGGCCGCGGCGTCGCCGCCCTCGGGAGTGGTCACGCTAGCCGGCCGGCCGCGTGTGTCCGTCGCCGAGCACCATCCACTTGTACGAGGTCAGCTCGCGGAGGCCCATCGGACCGCGCGCGTGCATCTTCTGCGTGGAGACGCCGACCTCGACGCCGAGGCCGAACTGCCCGCCGTCATTGAAGTAGGTCGAAGCGTTCACGAAGACGGCCGCAGCGTCGACCTCGCGCAGGAAGCGCTGGGTCTCCGGGTAGGACTCGCTGACGATGCACTCGGAGTGGCCGCTGCCGTGATCTTCGATGTGCTCCAACGCCTCGTCGATCGAGCCGACCACGCGGACCGAGCAGTCGAGCGACAGCCACTCACGGTCGTAGTCCTCGTCCTCGTCGACCGGCACGGCGGGCACACCGAGCATCGCCGCGGTGTGTTCGTCCGCGTGCAGCGTCACACCGGCGTCGTGCAGCGCCTCGGCGATGAGCGGCAGCGCGCCCTCGGCGGCCGCCGCGTGCACGAGCAGGGTGTCCATGGCGTTGCAGACCGACGGCCGCGCCGTCTTGGCGTTCACGGCGATATCGCGCGCCATCGCCGCGTCGGCCGAGGCGTCCACGTAGGTGTGACAGACGCCGATGCCGCCCGCGACGACGGGCATCGTCGCTTCGTCGCGGACGCGGCGGATCAGCTCGGAGCCACCGCGCGGGATCATGAGGTCGATCGAGTCGTGCGCGGCGAGCATCACGCCCACCTCGTCACGGTCGGTCGAGTCGATGAACTGGATAAGGTCCGCCGGGAGGCCCGCGGCGGTCGCCTCCCGCTGAGCGATCGAAGCCAGCAGGCTCGAGCTCTCGTGCGCGTCCGACCCGGAGCGCAGCACGACGCCGTTGCTCGACTTGAGCGTGATCGAGGCGAAGTCCACCGTCACGTTCGGTCGGGATTCGTAGACCGCGCCGATCACGCCCAGCGGCACGCTGATCTTTCCGATGCGCAGGCCGTTCGGCCTCGTGGTCATGTCCGAGATCTGACCGATCGGGTCGGGTAGCGCCGCTACCGATCGCACATCGGCAGCCATGCCCTCGAGGCGCGCCTCGCTGAGCGTCATGCGCTCGATGAACGAGCCACGCAGGCCCTTGGCCTCACCGCGCGCGACCTCGGGCTCGTTCACCTCGAGGATCCGCGACGTGTCAGCGACCAGAGCATCGGCGAGGCGCTCGAGCGCCTCGTTCTTCTGCTCGGTGCCCACGGCAGACATGCGCTTGCCCGCGGCGCGCGCGAGCGCGGCCTTCTGCGCAGCCTCGGAAGTGGCGTGGGAGGCGATCGTGGTAGTCATCAGGCGAAGGATCGTACCGCAGGGACGGCTTGTGGTGGCGCGGTGAGCCTCACCCGGCCGCCAGCCGCGCACGGATCTGGCGCAGCAGTGGGGCGTAGTCGAGGCCGTCGAGGTCGGTCGTGTCGACCTCGAGCGTGTCGTCGATGACGAGCGGCGGCCAGGGCAGGCGGTCGGCGAGGTTGTCGCCGATCCCGTCCGGCAGACGGTGACCGAGGTGCCGTTCGTGGCTCTGCTGGCGCGTCACGAAGCGCTCGATCAGCGTCCCCGTCTCGGCGGTCACGAACACCTGCAGCAGCCGGCAGCCGGTGCGCTCCTCGATCGCTACGAGCGCGGGACCAGCGAGGTCAGGCAGCAGGTTGGCCTCGATGATCACTGAGTCGCCCGCAGTGAGGACGGTCTCCGCCGCCTCGTACATCAGCCGGATCGACACGGCGCCGAGCTGGCGGTTGAAGTCGCGGTCCGCTAGCTGCGCGTGCCAGTCGTCGCTGTCATCCAACTCGTACAGCGTCTCCTTGATGCGGTCCTTGGCGAAGTGGGGCAGGCGCAGCGCATGTTCGAGGTGTTCGGCGAGCGTCGTCTTACCCGCAGCGGGCGGTCCGTTGACGACGATGAGCAAGGGGTGCCGCGCATGCGACGGCACGCTAGCCCTCGGTCAGCGCGAGGTTGTTGCGATGCACGATCTCTTCGCCGAACTCGTAGCCGAGGACGCCGGCGATCTGGTCGGAGTGCTTGCCCTGGATGCGCTGGACCTCGTCGGCGCCGTAGTTCGTCATGCCGCTGGCCAGCGCTTCGCCCTCGTCCGTCACGATCTGCACCACGTCGCCGCGCTCGAAGCGGCCGCTGCAGCCGGTCACGCCCGCTGGCAACAGCGAGGTGCCACGCTGCCGCAGCGCCCGCGCAGCGCCCGCGTCGACGACGATACGGCCGCGGACGGGCAGGCCGGAAAGCAGGTAGCGCCGGCGGCTCTCGGTGCGGTCGCCGGTCGGGAGAAAGTGCGTGCCAACCGATTCGTCGGCCGCGGCCCGCAGCACCACGTCGCGTACGGCGCCGTCTGCGATCACGACGTGCGTGCCGGACAGCGTGGCGATCCGCGCCGCCTCGACCTTCGTCGACATGCCGCCAGTGCCGTGCCGGCCCGGCGTGCCGGCAGCGGCAGCGACGATCGACGCATCGATCGCCTCGACGGTCTCGATCAGCTGGGCGTCTGGGTCGTGCGCGGGGTCGGCGCTGTACAGCCCGGCGGTGTCGGTCAGCAGCAACAGCAGGTCCGCGTCGACGAGGTTGGCGACGAGCGCCGAGAGGTTGTCGTTGTCGCCAATCACTGAGTCGCTGATCTCCTCGACGGAGACCACGTCGTTCTCGTTGACCACGGGCACCACGCCGAGGCTCAGCATCGCCAGCAGCACGTTGCGCGCGTTGAGATAGCCGAGGCGTTCGGCGAGGTCGATGCGGGTCAGCAGCGCCTGGGCGATCACGATGTCGTGCGCCTCGAACAGCTCGTCCCAGAGCGCCAGCACGCGGCTCTGCCCGATCGCGGCCAACACCTGCCGGCGCTGCACGTCGCGGGCCAGCCCCTCGCCCCCGTTGCCTCCGAGACGGTGGCGACCGGCGGCAATAGAGCCGGAGGTCACAAGGATGACCTCGGCGTCGTGCTCGCGCAGCTCGGCGATCTGCTCGGCGATGTGCGTCATGGCCGCGATGTCGAGACGGTCCGTGCCGGCGGTGAGCACGTTCGAGCCGACCTTGACGACGATGCGTCGGTGTTTCATCCGCTGCGGCGTCAGGCGCTGGCCGGTCACAGGCGTCTCTGTCGTATCCGTGCGCTGACCCTGGCGTCCGAGGCACAGGCGTCGCGCTTGCTGGGGCTCACGTCTAGCATGATTGGCGGCAACGCGAGGAGCAATCGGGGCGCACCATGACCGCGAGTAGCGACGTCGCACCGCTTGGGCGCCCGTTCTGGCGCACGGTGCGCACCGTCACCTCGCGCTCACTCGTCAGCTTCTCCGAGGACCGTGGCACACAGCTTGCCGCTGGCGTCTCCTACTTTGCCTTGCTCTCGCTGGTGCCGATCATCGTCGTCACGGTCTCCGTGTTTGGCATCGTGCTGCGCAACGAGAGCGTGAAGCAGGACGTGCTCAACGGTCTCATCGACACGCTCCCGATCACGAACATCGAACTCGAGAAGCAGTTGAACGATCTTGCCGACGGCGGCCCGACGCTCACCATCGTCGCGCTGATTGGCCTGCTCTGGACGGCGAGCGCCCTCTCCGCCTCGATCCGCAACGCTCTCGAGGCGGCCTACCGCGTCGAGCGTGGGCGTCCGCTGCTGCAGGCGAAGCTCGTCGACTACCTGGTGCTGGCAGTGGTCGGCATCCTCTTCGTCGCCAGCCTCTACGCGACCGCGAGCTGGCAGTTCGTTCAGACAGCGACGATCGGCCGGCTCGACTTTCTCTCCGGCTCGCTGATCTTCGGCCTGGGTGCGGTCGCCATCTCCCTCGGACTCTCGTTCTTCACGTTCCTCTTCCTCTACTGGCTCGTGCCGAACGAGGAGGTGGAGCCGCAGCACGCCGTGCCCGGGGCGATCGTGGCGGCCGTCGGGTTCGAGGGGCTGAAGTGGGCGTTCGGCATCTACCTCTCGAGCATCAACGACTTCTCGCTCTACGGCACGCTCGGCGCAGCGATTGTGCTGCTGTTCTGGGTCTACCTCAGCGCCAACGTCTTCATCTTCGGCGCCGAGGTCGCGGCCGAGACCGGCCACGTGCTGCGCCAGGAGCCGCGCCACGGCTACGAGGGCGAGGGCGAGGGCGACTGGAAGCGCTCACTCTGGAACCTGGTGCGTGGCCTCGCGTTGGCGGCGCCAGTATCCGAAGGAGTGCTCGGCAACGGCCAGCCACGCCGCCGGCGCACCGACTGACCTCGAGGCCGCGCCCTACGCCTTCACCAGCGACAGTGTCACCGTCGCATCGTCGAGCCGTACCTCCGTGCTCGCTCCGTCGAGAACGGCTTCGGAGAGCTCGAGCGCGAGCACTTCGCCCGCGATGTACTCGCCGTGCTCGGCGAACACCGCCGAGGCGTCGCCGTCTCCTGATTGCTGCCAGCCAACGTTGATGCGGTCGGAGACGTCGAGGCCAGCTTCGCGGCGCAGCTCCTGGAGGTGCCGCACGATCTCGCGCGCCTGGCCCTCACGTTCCAGCTCCGGGGTGAGGCGGAGGTCGACGATCGCGGCGTAGCCTGACTCCTCGGCGGCCGACCAGCCCTCGGACGCCTCGACCTCCACGAGGAGGTCGGCGGCCGACAGGTCGTGGCTCTCGATCGGGATCGCCGCACCGCTGCGCATCGCGCTCGCGACCGCCGCGGCGTCCGCCGCCTCGATCGCACCGCGCACCGCGCCCAGCTCGCGACCGAGCCGAGGCCCGAGCACCGGCAGGTTGGGCTTCACCGTGTACCGCAGACGGTCGCCCGCATCCTCGAGCACCTCGACTGCCTTCACGTTCAGCTCATCCGCGACCTGTTCGGCGAGCTGCTCGAGCGTGGCGCGCTCCTCCGCGGAACGCGGGACCAGCACGACCGTCGCGAGGGGCTGGCGCACGCGCGCCTGCGCCTTCGATCGCGCCCCGCGGCCGAGCGAGACCATGCGCCGTACGAGGGCCACGTCGGTCGACAGCTGCTCGTCGATCGCTCCAGCATCAACCTCAGGCCAGTCGTCGAGGTGCACCGAGTCGGGCGCGTCCTCGACCCGGCCGGCGACCAGGTTCTGGTACATCGACTCGGCGAGGAACGGCGTGAAGGGAGCGAGCAGGCGCGAGACGGTGGCGAGGCACTCGTAGAGCGTCGCCAGCGCCACCTGCGCGTCGGCGTCGTCGCCAGCGCGCCAGAAGCGGCGACGGTTCCGCCGCACGTACCAGTTCGACAACTGCTCGACGAACGCTTCGATCGGGCGCGCACCCTCGGTCGGCTCGAACGCCTCGAGGCCGTCGGTCACGCGCTGCACCGTCTGGTGCAACTCTGACCGGATCCAACGATCGAGGTCGCTGCGCTCCTCGTCGCTCGGTGCGGCCGCCGAGGCGTCGAAGTCGGCGATGTTCGCGTACGTCACGAAGAACGAGTACGTGTTCCACAGCGTCGAGATGAAGCGACGCGATGATTCGGCGACCAGTTGCTCGGAGAAGCGCCGTGAGTTGCCCGCCGGCGAGGCCGTGAACATGTACCAGCGCGTGGCGTCGGCTCCCAGGTGGTCGAGCACGTCGAAGGGATCGACCACGTTGCCCAGCGACTTCGACATCTTGCGGCCCTCGTCATCGAGGATGTGGCCGTGGGAGATCACGTTGCGGAAGGCGATGCCCTCCGGCACGTCCTCGGTGCGGTTGAGCAGGGTCGCCAGGGCGTGGAGCGTGTAGAACCAGCCGCGCGTCTGGTCGACGCCCTCGCAGATGAAGTCCGCGGGGAAGCGCAAGTCGAACGTCTCACTGTTCTCGAAGGGATAGTGCCACTGCGCGTACGGCATCGCGCCTGAGTCGAACCAGGCGTCGGCCACCTCGGGCGTGCGTCGCTTGGTGCCACCGCAGTGCTCGCAGCCCAGCTCGACGGCGTCGACGTAGGGCCGATGCGGGTCGAGCTCGCCATCGTCGTGGTAGAGCTGGTTCGTAGTGCCTGGGCGCGCCCGTTCGAGGAGTTCCTCGTACGAGCCGATGCAGGTCACGTCGCCACAGAGCTCGCAGACCCAGAGCGGCAGCGGCGTGCCCCAGTAGCGCTCGCGAGAGACCGCCCAGTCGACGTTGCCGTCGAGCCAGCCGCCGAAGCGGCCGTCCCGGGTGTGCCCGGGCACCCAGCGGATCTCCTGGTTGTTCTGGACGAGGCGGTCCTGCACGGCTGTCGTGCGGATGTACCAGGAGGGCTTGGCGTAGTAGAGCACCGGCGTGTCGCAGCGCCAGCAGAACGGGTACGTGTGGCGGATGCCCTCTGACTTGAAGAGCAGCCCCCGCTCGTCGAGGTCGCGCATGATCAGCGCGTCCGCCTCCTTGGCGAACACGCCGTCCCCCGGCCCGCCGACCATGGTGCCGTCGAGGTTGACCGGCTGGAGGAACATCAGCCCCTCCTCGCGGCCCATCGCGAAGTCCTCGTCACCGAAGGCTGGGGCGACATGCAGCACGCCGGTGCCCTCCCCCGTGGTGACGGCGGCAGACCCGAGGATGCGGTGCTCGGGCAACGGTTCGTTCGCCTTGGGTGACTGCGCGCGCCCTTCCACGAAGAGGAGCGGCTCCACGCCTTCCCACGAGGTGGTGTCGAACAGCGGCTCGTACGTGAGGCCGATCAGCGCGGCGCCGGGAACGGTGCCCAGCACCTCGTGCTCGCCGTCGACCATCGAGGCGACCACCTCGGCCGCGAGGATCACCCGCTCGCGGTTGCCGTCGCGGTCGTCACGCTCGACGAGCGCGTAGTCGCCATCGGGGAGTACGGCGAGCGCGGTGTTGCCGGACAGCGTCCACGGCGTCGTCGTCCAGGCCAACAGCGAGGTCGGCACGCCATCCTCGGTGCGGAGGCTATCGCGTCCAGCAGCGTCCTCGCGCAGGCGGAAGCGGAGCGTCACGCCGGGGTCGGGCGTGTCCTCCTGGTAGCCCTGTGCGATCTCATGGCTCGAGAGGCTCGTCTGACACCTCGGACAGTGCGGCGTCACGCGGAAGTCGCGGAAGACCAGGCCGTTGTCCCAGAGCCGCTTGAAGATCCACCAGCCGGTTTCCACGTACTCCTTCGAGTACGTGACGTAGGCGTCGTTCATGTCGATCCAGAAGCCGATACGGTCGGTCAGGCGCTCCCACTCGTTGACGTAGCGGAACACGGACTCGCGGCACTTCGCGTTGAACGCCTCGACGCCGTACGCCTCGATCTCCGGCTTCGAGGTCAGGCCGAGCTCCCGCTCGACCTCGAGCTCTACGGGCAGTCCATGGGTGTCCCAGCCGCCCTTGCGAGGCACGCGGTAGCCGCGCATCGTCCGGTAGCGCGGGATCAGGTCTTTGAAGACGCGTGCCAGCACGTGGTGGATGCCCGGGCTGCCGTTGGCCGTCGGCGGGCCCTCGTAGAACGAGAACAGCCGGTCGGTGGGGCGTTCCTCGACGGAGCGCTCGAAGATTCGCTCGCGCTTCCAGAAGCCGAGGATGCCCTGCTCCTGCTCAGTGAACGACACGCGCGCCGCTACAGGCTCAAAGGTCGACATGATGCTGCTCCATCTCCGCGGTCGGTCCGCTGGCCCTGCCTTGGGGGTCGGGCACAAAAAACGCCCGCCCCCTCCGGGACGGGCTGTTGCCCGCGGTACCACCCGCTTTGCGCTGCGCACCCGACCGAATCGTGTGCGTCGCGCCACTTCCGCACGGCGGGCATCTCAACCTGCTCCGACGCCTGTCCGAAGACGGCAGGTCATGCCGATCGTGCTGCCCCTGATAACGGTGGGCGCTCCGGCCGGGCCTACTCGACGATGGAACCCGGGGGCTCATCGCCGTTCGGTCGGCAGCTCGGGAGGGATGTTCACCCCGCGTGGCACGCACCCGGCTCGCACCGTCCCGGGTTCGCTGAGCGGTCCGTCGAGGCGTTCCCGCTGTCGAGGCCGCAGGGCTACTCGTCTCCGTCTCAGCCATTCGTTCTGACGGCGGCGCACCCCTCGGCGCACCGCCCGGCGTCACCATCGAGTGTGGATGCTCGCTCTGGGGTTGGCAAGTGCTCGAGCCGGGCTTCGCGCCTAGCCCAGTACGGCGTGCTCCGCCAGTACTTCTGCGATCACGCCTCGGTGGTAGGCCTGCTCGCCCAGCTTTCCGTCTGAGAAGCCGGCGAGCATGATCGCGGCCTGCCAGAGCGCCCAACCGCGGGCGCGTGCCCACGTGCCATCGTCGAGGGCGAGACCGGCGCGGAACGCCTCTCGGCTGTCGCCGGCGAGGAACGTCCACGCGAACGTGAGGTCGCAGGCCGGGTCGCCGACGGCTGCGCAGCCGAAGTCGATCACCGCGCAGAGGCGGCCCTCGGCGTGGACGAGCAAGTTGCTTTGGAACACGTCGCCATGGATCCAGACAGCGTCGCCCTCCCAGCGGGCTGCGGACGCAGCGTCCCAGACGTCTCGCGCCGCGTCGATGTCGACATCGCCTGCGAGGGCGTCGAGCGCGTCGCGGGTCTCGCCCTCGTACGTCGCGATGTCGCCGCCGCGGAAGAAGTTGTGAAAGCCGGGCCGCGGGCCGCCGCTCGTGTCGAGCCGGTAGAGCGCCGATAGGAAGGCGGCGAGGTCGCTGGCGAGGTCTTCGAGGTTCGCCATGCGCTTGCGGGTGGCGGGTTGGCCATCCAGCCAGCGGTACACCGACCAGGGGAGGCGGTACTCGGCCGTGGGCTCGCCCTGCGCGAGCGGCAGCGGGATCGGCAGCGGCAGCTGACCCGCCAGCGTGGGGAGCCAGCGCTGCTCCTTCTCCACCTGTGCCGCGTAGGAGGCCGAGCTGGGAAGCCGCACGGACATCGTGTCGCCCAGGTGGAAGGTCGTGTTGTCGTGCCCGTCCACCTCGACGGGTCTGATCGGGAGGTCCGCCCATTGAGGGAACTGGGCAGCGATCAGCCCGGCCACCAGCTCCGGTGTGATGTCAGCTTTGCTCATTCCACCCCTTCGAGGGCGCGCGGCTAGATCTTGTCCGCGTCCTCGTCCTTCACGACCTCGCCCACGAACTCCGCTACAGCAGCGACCGCGGCCGCGGCCTCCGCGTCGGCCTCGCTCGGCCCCTCACCCTCGAGCTCCACGTCGGGCCGACCCGAGGCGAAGGCGATGCGGGCTGCGGCGGCTTCCGCCTCGGCGGCCTCCTGTGCCTCCTGCTTCGAGCGCACGTCGTTGTAGCAGTTGCTGCAGTACACCGGCCGGTCGCCGCGCGGGACGAACGGCACCTCGGTCGTCTGCGCGCACTGGGCGCAGGTGGCGACGTGCAGTTGCCGCGGCGTGCGGCCGCCCCAGGAGACGTACACGCCGTAGTTCGGTGAATCGTCACGGTCCTCGGGGCGCATCAGCTTGCGCTGGGCGCGGCACGACGGGCAGCGCACGGGGTCGTGCTGCAGGCCCTTGCCCGCGTAGAACTCCTGCTCGCCGGCGCTGAAGACGAAGCTGCTGCCGCAGTCGCGACAGGTCAGCTCGCGGTCGGTGAAAGCCATGGTTCCTCCTCGTCTACTCGATCGGCGCCCCTCGTCGTCCGTACACGCGGCAGCGCGGACGCGTGTGCGTCCGCTCGACTCGCTCCCTTGTAGAGGTTGGGGGCACGTCCAGTATACCGCGTCGGTCGACGCCTAGCCGCGCCCCGTCACCGCCATCACTTCGTCGCGATTCATCACGAAGGACAGCCCGATGTAGCTGAGCCCGCCGAGGCCGCCCGCGATCACCAGCAGCGCCAGCGACTCGAGGAACGTGGCGCCCTCGACGCCCAGCTCCCCGAGGAGCAGGCGAGCGATCACGATCACCTCGGCCATCACCGCGGCCGCGAGCACCGTGCGGGTGACCGGCAGGCGCAAGCCGATCTCGTCCCAGCCACCGAGCCGGGTCTGCAGCAGGCGCACGAGCACGAAGAACTCGATGCCCGCGGTGAGTGATGCGGCCAGCGCCAACCCCTCGATGCCGAATGGAGCCACGAGGGCGGCGCTGAGGACGATGTTCAGCGCTACGGCGGACACGGCGACGATCACCGGCGTGCGGGTGTCAGAGAGGGCGTAGAAGCCTCGACTCAGGATCTCGATCCCGGCGTGGCCGAAGATGCCGATCGCGTACAGCATGAGCGCGCCGACCACGAGGTCTGTCGAGGCCTCACCGAAGGCCCCCCGTTCGAGGAGCAGCCGCACGCTCGGTTCGGCCAGCACGAGCAGGCCGACGGACGCCGGGATCGCGAGGAAGAGGATCGTGCGCAGCGCCCGCGCCGTGGAGTGCCGTAGCGCATCGAACTCGGACGCCGCTGCCTGCTGCGACAGCGTCGGGAACACGGCCGTCGAGATGGCCATGCCCACCACGCCAACCGGGAGCATCATCATCAGGAAGGCGTAGTTCATAGCGCTGATCGCCTCGTCTGAGATGAACGAGGCGAAGAAGATCACGACGATGAAGTTGATCTGGGTCGCCGCCAGCCCGATCACCCTCGGCCCCATCAGTCGCAGCACATCGCGCACCGCCCCCGAGGCGAACTCGAACGACGGCTTCCAGCGCATGCCGGCCGCAGCGAGCGCCGGCACCTGCACCAGCAGGTGGGCGAGCGAGCCGATCACGACGCCCCAGGCGAGCCCGTGCACGCCCCAGCGGTCGGCCAGGAAGACGGCGCTGAGGATGATCGAGAGGTTGTAGATCATGGGCGCCACGGCCGGCGCGATGAAGTGCTGGCGCGCGTTGAGGATGCCCGTCAGCATGCCGCTGATGCCGAAGAACAGCGGCGACAGCATCATGAAGCGCGTCAGTTCCACCGCCTGCGCCCGCAGCTCCGCCTCGCGCCCGGTCTCTTCGCCGAGGCCCGGGGCGAGCAACGGCACGATCCAGGGCGCGAGCAGGAACGCCAGTCCGGCCAGGACGACGGTCGCGATCGAGACGAGGTTCAGCACGCTCGAGGCGAGCCGCCACGCTCCGTCCTCGCCCTCCCGGACCGCCACGCGGCTGAACACCGGGATAAACGCCGCCGACAGCGTCGCGCCGGCCAGCACCTGGAAGACGAGATCGGGCAGCCGGAACGCGACCCAGTAGGCCGACAGCTCAGGGTCGGTGCCGAAGGCGTCCGCGATGGCGACCGAGCGCACGAGGCCGAGCAGCCTCGATCCGACAAAGCCCAGCGCCACGATGCCCGCCGCGCCGGCCAGCGACCGTGTCTGCCAGCGCGCGACCCAGCTGCCGCCGATGCCATCTGCCAGGAAGCGGCCGAGCGCTCGATGTGGCCGCTCGCGGGAGTTGGCGGGGGCGGGAGCCTCCTCGGACGGAGGCCCGTCTTCGACCGGCGGGCGCGGCTCGGAGTCGGCCATAACGCATCATTGGCTGCGCCCACCTATCGGGTCAATGCACAGCCACGAAGAGGAGGCGGCGAGCCGGACGTCGCGCATAGACGCAAGCTCACACGCGGCGCTACGATCCCTGTCCGCCTCAAGGAGGGGCGACCTCGATGGCCCATACCATCCAGGCGCGCAAGCGCATTCGGCAGAACACCCGCCGCGCGGATCGCAACCGCCCGGTTCGCACGCGCGCGACCAGCGCCGTTCGCGATGCACGACTGGCCATCGAACATGGCGACGACGACGCCGCAGAGTTCGTCCGCGCCGCCCAGTCCGCCCTCGACCGCGCCGCCCGCCGAGGTGTGATCCACCCCAACAACGCGGCCCGGCGCAAGTCCCGCCTCGTGCGGGGACTCAAGGCCTCGCAGGCCGGCTAGCAACACCACCAGCGTCCTCCGCAACCGCCGAGGCATAGCTCGTCGTCGGCGTGCGCGATCCGCGGGGTGCTCCGCTGCGGTACGCTGCCGGCGGATCACGGCGAGCCTGTCAGCGGCGGCAGGTCCGGACACTGGATCCTCGAACGTTTTGGCATCGTCGTCTGCAGGGGACCGCTGATGCGCGCCACCGTTTTTCATCGTTCCGGTCTGGTGACGGTCGAGGACCGGCCGACGCCCGAGGTCGCGCCGGGCGAAATCCGACTGAGCGTCGCTGCGACCTCGCTCTGCGCCTCTGACGTACGTGTCTACCGCGGCGAGAAACACGCCGAGCCGGGCGTCATCCCCGGCCACGAAATCGCCGGCGTCATCGACGAGGTCGGCGACGAGGTGACGGTCGTCCACGAGGGTGAGCGCGTCGTGCTCTGCCCGATCCTGTCCTGTGGCTACTGCCGCTTCTGCATCACCGGGCGCCGCAACCGCTGCATCAGCCGGAGAACACTCGGCTATGACCTCGACGGCGGCTTCGCCGAGCACCTGCTCGTGCCGGAGGAGCTAGTGACAAACGGCCACGTGCTGCGGGTGCCGGACGACCTGAGCCTCGACATCGCGGCGATCACGGAGCCCGCCGCCTGCGTGCTCGCTTCACTCGAACTCTGCGGGGTCGAGGCCGGCACCTCGATGATCATCGTCGGCGCCGGCCCGATGGGCCTGCTGCACCTGCTGATGGGCCGAGCGCTGGGCGCCGGGCCGATCATCGTGAGCGAGCCCGAAGGCCTGCGGCGCGCCGTGGCCGAGCGCTGGGGCGCCGACCTCGTGCTCGACCCGGGGCGCGACGACATTCGCGGCAACGTCCTCGACGCCACGGACGGCTATGGGGCGGACGCGGTGATCGTCTCCGTCGGCATCGCCGACCTCGTGCCCGACGCGATCCAGCTGGCGCGCCCGCAGGGCATCGTCAACCTCTTCGCCGGCTTCCCGCGCGACGGTGAACCGATCCCCTTCGATCCCAATTTTGTGCACTATGGGGAGGTGGTCCTGACTGGCTCACAGAATGCCAACACCGACCAGTATCGGAGGGCCATGGCGCTGCTGCGCGCGGTCCCGCACATCGGGGAGCTGGTGACGAATCGATATGACATCGAACGAGTTCCGGAAGCGTATCGAGCGCGCCTGGAAATGGATGGGCTCAAGTCTCTCGTCCACTTCCCCGGCGTCGACCCGATCCGGGTCTGAGTCGATGGTCATGCCGGCACAGGATCCCTCCTCGCACGAGGGCGAAGACGCCTCTCCGACGACGCCGATCCGCGAGCCGCTCCCGAGCATCGGTCAGCGCCTGCGTGACCGCCGCGTCACCCTGGGGCAGTGCCTCGAGGACGTTGAGAACGCGATCCGCGTCAACAGCCTTTACCTCCAGGCCCTTGAGGAGGAGCACTACGACGTCCTCCCCGCTCCGGTCTATGCCCGCGGCTTCATGCGCTCGTACACACGCTTCCTCGGACTCGACCCAGAAGCGGCCGTGGCCGAGATGACCGGGACACTCCAGCCGCCGACCGGCCTCGAGCCGCTGCCCGGCCTCCGCCGCCGGCCCTCGACGATGCCCGAGTTCAACCGGCCGCTGCTGGCGATCATTGGCGCCGGGCTCGCGCTCGTCGTGCTCGTGCTGGCGGCCGGCGCGCTCCTCGGCGGCGCGAGCGGCCTCGACCTGCCGGGCGGGGGTAGCGACTCGGCTGCCACGCCTGCGGCCAGTGCGCCCGCCGGCGACGGCGCGACCACGGCCGATGCCGGCGCCACCGTCGTCCCTGAGACCGCAGACGGCATCGTGCCCGACTTCGTCGGCGTCGCCCGCTCCACCGTGATCGAGCACCTCGACGAACGCGGCGTGCGTTGGCTCGTCCTCGAGAATTTCAACGACGAGGTGCCGTCAGGCGAGGTCTTCCGCCAGAGCCCGGACGCCGGCACCACGCTCGAGGACACCACGATCGTCACGATCTTCGTCTCGAACGGCTCGCGCGCCGGCGAAGGCTCGCCGTAGCGCGCCCGGAGACGGTTGGAACTTCGATGACGCCAGAACCATGGCCGTCTAGCGTGACGGGGTGAAGTACCACCTCGTCACGCTCGGGTGCGCGAAGAACAGTGTCGACTCCATGCGCCTGGAGCAGGCGCTGCGTGCCGGACGGCATGTGGGCGTGCTCGACCCTGACGAGGCGGATCTGCTGCTCGTCAACACCTGCGGCTTCATCGACGACGCGATCGAACAGTCGATCGAGACCGTGCAGGCCCTCGACGAGGCGCGTCGCGAAGACCAGCAGCTCTATGTCGTCGGTTGCCTCACCCAGATCGCGGCCGACCGCGTGCGCGATGCCGTGCCCTCGGTCGACGCGACCTTCGGTGCGGAGCAATGGGACGCCGTCGCCTCCGCGCTCGGTCCGGCCGACGAGCTCTTCGACATTCCGCAGCCCGATCCGATGAACCTCGGCGCGCCCAGCGCGTACCTCAAGATCTCGGACGGCTGCGACCGGCCCTGCACATTCTGCATCATCCCCACGATCAAGGGCGGCATGCAGTCATCGCCGGTGCGCCAGGCTGGTCGCCGAGGCGCGTCTGCACGCCGCCGCCGGGGCGAAGGAGCTGGTGCTGGTCGCGCAGGACTCCACCGCCTACGGCGAGGACGACGGCGACCCGGAGGGCCTGGCGACGCTGCTTGAGGCGCTCGCGGAAGCCGTGCCGGAGGTTCCGTGGATCCGCTTGATGTACGCCTATCCCGGCCGCGTGACGGAGCGCCTCGCCGAGACGATCGCGGCGCTGCCCAACGTCGTGCCCTACCTCGACATGCCGCTCCAGCACGGATCGGACGCCGTGCTGTGTCGCATGCGCCGGCCGCCGCTGCGCATCACGCGGCGCAGCATCGAGCGCGTACGCACCGCCATGCCCGACGGCGTCATGCGCACGACGTTCATCGTCGGCTACCCCGGCGAGACCGAGGCCGAGTTCGGGGAACTCCTCGACTTCGTCGCGGAGCAGCGCTTCGAACGCCTTGGCGCCTTCACGTATTCACCCCAGTCGGGGACGCCGGCCGCCGCTGAGGCGGCTCAGGTGTCCGAGGCGGTCAAGGAGGAGCGCTTCGGTCGGCTGATGGAACTGGCGCAGGGGATCTCGCTCGAGCACCAGCGGGACCAGATCGGCCGTGAGTTCGATGTCCTCGTCGAATCGTTGGAGCCGACCGAGACGATGGACGGCGAGCCGATCTCCGTGGGTCGCACCTGGCGCGACGCGCCCGAGGTCGATGGCCTGGCGCTGCTCAAGGGCGTCCACGCGGCGGGCGACCTGGTCCCGGCACGCATCGACGGCGCGCTGCCCTACGACCTGCTCTGCACACCCCTCGAGGTGGCGGCAACGGCTCGCTAAGCCGCCTGTCGACATATTGCCGACAATGTTGACAAGATTACTCGTCTTTGTTACTCTAGTCACGAACTCGAGGCAGGGCAGGTATGCCCCACCCGGGTATCGTTTCTTTGGTCGCCCAGGCATCACAGAGGTGTTACGAGAACGAATAACGCGGTTAGCACAAACTTAACGTGAAAGTCTCACATTCACTTGCTGATAGCGCCCGTACTGCCGATACTCCTAATGTCGAGTTTGTGCAGAACGTCACAACTGGCTGAGCGGTCGAGGGGAAAGCCCCCGATTGCACAGGAAGGAACTACTGATGAGCGTCCGTCGCTACTACAACGCGATTGTCCGGAGCGGGCGTCAGAACGCCCCCACTTTCGCGGAGTCGCAGCGCGATCTGCGTGAGCAGCTCCGCGCGACCATCGCCACCACTTTCAGCATCCCGTTCTAGAGCAGCCGCTCTAAGTCGGCCACCCGGCGAGGCCAAGCACCCCGCACCGGCCTCGCCGCCGTTAGTCCGTCCGTTCGAGCCCCGCGGATCCCTCCGGGAGGGCCCGAACGGCGATTCAAGAGGGCGCCCTCCCCCGTAGGGCGCCCTCTTTGCGTTCACCGCCCGACCAAGACGCCGACACCGTTCCGCCGCTAGCGCAGCTCGCTCTCCAGCGTCAGCTCCTCCACGGTCGCGTCCATCACCTCACCGCGGCCGATCAGCTGGTCGTCGATCGCGCGTTTCGCATCCTCGAGGAGCCGGCGCGCAGCCGCGAGGTCGGGTGCGACGAGTGCCAGGCCGATCTGCGAGCGGCGCAGTTCGTCGTGCATTCCGACCTCGGCGACGCTGACCGAGAGCTGCCGGCGCAGCCGCTCGATCAACGGGCGTATGACGCCACGCTTCTGCTTCAGGCTGCTCGGGTCAAAGAGATGGAGTGTGACGAGCAGGACGATCGCCGCCATTCGCGACCTCCGCGATCCCAGTCGCTCTTGCGTTTACCCGGCCGTGGAAGGCTCGCGCTCGGCTTCGCCCGCGTTGCCCGGAGCCTCGTCGGCCAGGGCGGCGGCGGTCTCCGCAAGCACATCGACCTCGCCGGTGATCTCCGCTTCCGCGTCCGCTGGTGTCTCCTCGGCGGCCGCCTCCGCTGCGAGCAGCGCTGCGACCTCCGTGTCGTCGAGGCCGAGCTGCTCGCCGATCTCGTGGGGCGGCAGGTCGACATCTTCAGGCAGCGGCGGCAGGTCCGAGGCGCGTTCCAGGCCGAAGTGCTCGAGGAAGCGCTGCGTGGTGCCGAACAGGCGCGGCCGGCCGGGCGTTGGGGCACGGCCCGTCTCATGGATCAACCCTCGCGCGCGGAGCGTCGCTACCGCGCCGTCGCTGTTGACGCCTCGTACGGCGTCGATGCCGCCGCGTGTCACTGGCTGCCGGTAGGCGACGATCGCCAGCGTCTCCAGCGAGGCGTTCGACAGCTTGCGCGAGGCTTCGAGGCCGAGGAAGTACTCGATGTACTCGGCGGCATCGGGGTCGCTGACCAGCTGGATGCCATCGGGGCCCTGCTGCAGACGCGTGCCTCGACGCTCGTCGCGCAGCGTAGCGCCGAGGCGGTCGAGCGCCGCTCGCAGCTGCCGGCGCTCGACCGCGAGCGCCAGCGAGAGGGTCGCCTCGTCCACCGGATGATCGGCGACGAAGAGCAGCGCCTCCAGGCGGCGCGGCAACTCGTCGAGGTCCGGCGCAGGCGGCGGGTCCCCGATGCGGCGTCGCTCCTCGGCGGTGGGCGGTGGCGTCTCGGCATCGCGCACGGCGGCGGCGAGACCGGGAGGCAGCTCCTCTTCCGCGGGCGGCTCCTCGACGGTGTTCGGGATGGCGCTCTCGGGCAGCTCCTCCGGGAGATCGGCGGGCGCCTCGTTGGGCTCGACCGGCTCCTCGGCGAGCGTCGAGGCGTCGCCGTTGCGCGAGGCTGGTTTCGACTCGTCGTCGAATTGCCGAGGGAACTGCCTGCGCTCGACCATGGCCACCTCCGGTGCGCCGTCGCCCGCATCTTGCCACGCCACGGCCGCGGCCGCATCGCCCCGCGGCTGTCGACGGCCGTCGCCGTTACGATCAGCGGCATGATCGTCGACATCCACACGCACATCTTCCCGCCGGCGATGATCGAGCGGCGCGCGGAACTCGCCTCGATCGAGCCGCGGTTCGCTGAGCTCTACGCGGACCCGCAGGCGCGGATGGCTACCGCCGAGGATCTGGTGCGGTCGATGGATGCGGCTGCCGTCGATGCTTCGGTCGCGGCCGGGTTCTGGTGGTCTTCGGGCGCGCTGGCCGAGGAGCACACGGCCTACCTCCTCGACGCCGCAGGTGCGCATCCCGGCCACATCCTGCCGTTCGTCCCCAGCCTCGCGGCCCCCGAGGGCGCAGCCGGCATCGGCGAGGTGCGCGAGACGGACCCAGCGGCCCTCGGCAGTGCCGGTGGGCCACTGCTGGTGCACTGCTCGGAGGAGGTCGGTCACGCCTATCCGGGCAAAACCGGCGGGCTCACCCCGGGCGATCTCTGGCGCCTCGTTCAGTCGCGCGCAGGCGATGACGCGGCGTCTCCGGTGATCGCCGCTCACTGGGGCGGCGGCTTCGCGTTTTACGGCCTCATGCCCGAGGTGCGCGCGGCGGTCGACGGTGGGCGTCTGCTCTTCGACACCGCCGCCTCGGCGTACCTCTACGACGCCTCGGTCTTCCGCGTCGCGCTCGATCTCGTCGGGCCCAGCGCCATCGCCTGGGGCTCCGACTTCCCGCTGCGCGAGCAGTCGCGCGACCTGGGAGAGGCGCGGGCGGCGCTGGCCGAGGCGTCCGAGGTCGATCGCGACGCCGTCCTCGGTGGCAACGCGGCGCAGCTGCTGGGCCTCTAGCGCCGTGCGCCTGTTCGTCGCGATCGAGCTGCCAGACGCCTGGCGCGAGGAGGCGCGGCGGATCCGCGAACAGCTCGCTGCCGCGCTGGGCGACGGCACCGGGCTGCGCTTCACCGCGACCGAGCGTCTCCACCTCACCCTGCGGTTTCTCGGTGACGTCGACGAGGCGGTGGTACCAGACCTGCGCGGCCAGCTCGCGCAGGAGGTGGCGACCGTCGAGGTGCCACTCGAGTTGGCGGGCCTGGGCCAGTTCGGCAGCCGCAGCCGGCCAACGGTGCTGTGGCTCGGCCTGGCGGGCGACCTCGATCGCCTCGCTGCGCTCCGCGCCGCGGTTGAGCGCGCGGTCGTGGCCGCGGGCCTCGAGGGCGACGAGCGGCCGCTGCGTCCGCACGTGACCCTCGCTCGCGTCGCGCGGCAGGCCAGGCCGAGCCAGCGACGCGCGATCAGCGACGCGGTCGCCGCGACCGAGACGCCCCCGAGCGTCCCGTTCGCGGCGCGCGAGGTCGCGCTGGTGCGATCGCACCTCGGGCGGAACGCGCGGTACGAGGTGCTGGCTCGCTACCCCGGGCGGTCGCCTTAGACCGGGTTTGACGATCCTCGACGCCGATCCCTATGGTGCGGAGGAGGGATACAGGACTGGAGTTTCCAGCATGATTGACCTCATCGGGCAATCCTGAGAACGCGCCGCGGCATGCCGTGGCGTTTGTTATTTCTGTGACGTTCCGCCACCGCCGGCGGAGGTCGCAGAAGAGCCAGGAGGGGAAATGAACTCGGGCATGATCGGCAAGATCGAGAAGGCGCACCGCTACGCAGAGGAGCACGACCGCTTCCGCTTTAGCACGCTCAGCGTGACGGTGCGCGGCAACAACAGCGACCACGAGGTCCGACTCGACGACGATGGCTGGCGCTGCAACTGCGACTTCTTTGATCACCACCAGGAGTGCGCTCATACGATGGCACTCGAGGTGATGCTCGATGGCATGGTGCCGGTCGGCGCGAGCGCCTGACCGACCCGCAGTCGCCAGCGCGCTGGCGGCGTGACCCACGACGAAGGCCCGGCAGACGCCGGGCCTTCTCAATGCTCGGTCTCTAGTGTGAGGAGACGAGGTTCACCGCACTCCGGCTAGCCCTCGAACGCACGCAGCACGAGCACGGCGTTCTGACCGCCGAAGCCGAACGAGTTCTTGAGCACCGTCCGCACATCGGCTCGACGCGACTCGATCGGGACGTAGTCGAGGTCGCAGCCCTCGCCCGGGTGCTCCAGGTTCGCGGTCGGCGCGATCTCACCGGTGCGGATGGTCTGTACGGCCGCCACCGTCTCGACACCGCCGGAACCGCCCAGGAGGTGGCCGATCTGCGACTTCATCGCTGAGATCGGCGTGTGGTAGGCGCGCTCGCCGAAGACCGTCTTGATCGCCTGCGTCTCAGCCACGTCACCCACCTCGGTCGCCGTCGCGTGTGCTGAGATGTAGTCGATCTCCTCGGGCGTCACATCTGCATCGTCGAGGGCCGTGGCCATGGCGCGCGCCGCGCCGACGCCGTCGTCGGACGGCGCGACCAGGTAGGCGGCGTCCGCCGAGACTCCGTAGCCGAGCACCTCCGCGTGCGGCCGCGCACCCCGCGCGAGCGCGTGCTCGAGCTCCTCGATGAGCAGCAGCCCGGCGCCCTCGGACGGCGCGAAGCCGTCGCGATCGCGGTCGAACGGGCGAGATGCCTTCGACGGCTCGTCATTGTGACTCGAAGCGAGCGCCCGCATCGAGGAGAAGCCGGCCAGCCCGATCTCGGAGATGCCGGCCTCGGTGCCACCGGCGAGCATCACGTCGGCCGCGCCGCGGCGAATCACCTCCACCGCGTCGCCGATCGCCTGGGTGCCGGCGGCGCAGGCGGTCGAGACGGTGTTCGTGTAACCGAGTGCGCCGAGCTGGATGGTGACGTTGGCGGCCGCCATGTTTGGCAGCATCTTCGCGAGGAAGAGCGGGTCGACCTTCATGCCGCCTCGACGGTCCATTACGTGGATGGCGTTCTCGGTCAGCGGCAGACCGCCGCCGCCATTGCCGATCAGCACGCCGAAGCGTTCGCGGTCGACGGACTCGGAGTCGAGCTCGGCGTCGTCGATGGCCTGGCGGGCGCAGGCAACGGCGAACTGCGAGAAGCGCGCCATGCGGCGGCTGACCTTGCGGTCCATGTAATCCATGGGCTCGAAGCCCTCGACCTGGCCCGCGATGCGACAGGGGTAGCCAGTGGGGTCGATCTCGGTAAGCGGGCCGATGCCCGACTTGCCGGCGACGGCGTTGGCCCAGAACTCCTCGACCGAGCTCCCCATGGGCGTGATCACGCCCTGGCCAGTGATCACGACACGTCGACGTTGGCCCGCCGCCATCCGTCCGCCCCTTCCCCCGCTAGAGCGCTGGCGCGTGCTGGGTCGTTCCCGGTCAATCTTAGCGCCTGCGGGCGACGAATCGCCGTCAGCGCGCGCCGAGCTGAGTGTCGTCGGTCACACCCAGCAGCGCTGCCCGCGCCTCAGCGACGGTGGTGAGAGAGCCAGTGACGAGGACCAGCCCCCGCTCACCGACGTGCTCGATCGCTCGTTCGACTGCCGTCGGGATGTCTGCCGCGAGCTGCGCTAGCGCGCCACGCTCTCGTAGCGCCCTCGCGACGTCTCGCGCCTCAGCCGCTCGCTGGTTCCTCGGCGCGGCCACGATCACCTCGGCACCCTCCTCGACGAGTGACTCGGCGAGGCCCTCGAGGTTCTTGCCGTCGAGCACGCCGAGGACGGTGATGCGGTGACGCGGCAAGGCGAGCTGCGCCATCGCCTCGCGGATGCGTCGCACCGCCAGCGGCGTGTGTGCGCCGTCGACGATCACGAGCGGCTGCTGCCGCACGACCTCGAGCCGTCCGTGCAGCCTCACCCGTTCGAGGCCTTCGCGGACCGCCGCTTCCGGCAGCTCTGCGCCCTGCGTCTGCCATGCCAGCTCTGCCGCGAGGACGGCCGCCGCGGCGTTCTCGGCCTGGTGGGGCCCGATCAGTGGCAGCTTCAGTTGCCGGTAGGTCCGAAGCGGTGTCTGCAGGTCGAGAGACTGGCCCTCGAGGGCCCTGGGGCGGGCGCGCAGCGCCGTCTCCTCCGCCACCTCGTGCAGCGCAACCCCGGCTGCCTCGGCGGCCGCGCGCACGACATCGAGCGCCGAAGCGCGCATCGGCGCGGCGACCGCATGCGTCGCACCCTCGACGATCGCCGCCTTCTCGCCCGCGATCTCGGCGATCGTCTCGCCGAGGATCGCGGTGTGCTCGAGGTCGATGGGCGTGACGACGGCGACGGCCTTCGCGCGCACCGCGTTGGTCGTGTCGAGCCTGCCACCGAGGCCGACCTCGAGCACCTGCCAATCGCAGCCCGCCTCGGCGGCGGCGAGCCAACCCATCACGGTCAAGAGCTCGAAGTAGGACCAGCCATCGCTTCCCTCGTCCGCCAGCAATCGCTCGGCGAGGGCCGCGAACGCCGCCTCGCCGATGGGATCGCCATCGATGGCGATCCGCTCGCGGGCGCGGTGCAGGTCGGGTGAGGTCTCGAGCAGCGTGTGCGCGCCGGCATGGCGCAGGATTGACTCGACCATCGTGGCTGTCGAGCCCTTGCCCTTCGTGCCCGCGATGTGAACCGTGGCGCGCACCTCGGGCGATCCGGCGGCATCGAGGTAGGAGCGGATGTGGTCGAGGCCCCAGCGCTTCGCCTCCTCCGCGCGGCCTGTGCGCTCGTAGCCGCCACGCTCGAGGAGCGCCTGTACGGCGGCCACGTAGCGGCGGAGGTCGGGCTCAGGGGTGGCAGTCACGGCCGCCATGCTAGCGGCGCGCGCGGCGGTCCGCGTGGTAGCGTCGAGGCCGAGGGGTTGGACCGTGGCAGACGAGCACGTCTGGACGCTGGCGCACGAGGTCGAGGGGCAGCCCATGGCGCCCATCGATGGCGCCGCTGTGGGCGAGGAAGTCTCGATCCACGTGGAGGTCGGCGAGCGCACGCCGGCAGGGCACCGTCGCTTCCGCCTCTGGCTCGATGCCGCCGAGCACGGACGCTCGCTGGTCCCGCTGCTCTACGGGCAGCACCCGGTCGGCGGCGACGCACTCGACTGGGTCGAGGTGACGCGATACGAACACCAGCTGCAGATGACCGCCGGCACGGGGATCGAGGTTCCCCCCGAGATCGACCGTCGAATCATCCAGCAGCTTGGCAGCCTGGTTCCACCGGGCGGCCACTTGCTCCTCGAGTACGACTCGCCGGGCCGACGGATGACAGCGCGCGGGCTAGGTGCGGGGGTTCCGGCGGTCGCGACGCCCCTGGGCGCCGCGCTGTTCGAGGCCGGCTGTGGCGTCGTCGTGCGCGACTGGGGCGACGCCCTGGGCGGGCGCGCTGGCCCGCGCCGGCTGCAGGGCACCCGCGCGCTGCATGGCGCCCACGCCGAGGACCGCGCGCGGGAGATGTTGCCGCTGCTGCGGCGCTTCCTGGCCGAGTCAGGCGACCTCGAGTGGGATGTCCAGGCGGCCACGCGTGCGCTGGCTCAGGAGGTCGCGGCCTCGCTGACGCAGCGCATTCGCATCGCCGCGGGGCTCCGCGCGAACGTGCTCTGACCGCGCGTACACACCTCGATTGACCCGTCGCTCTGCCGATCGATAGCATGGGGCCAGGCGTGGCCGGCACACCGCTGCTGGCACCGAGGGCTCGCCGGGTCACCTGCAACCGGGACCCGGCTGCGCGCACGTACCGAACGGCTCGCGCCAGGACGGAGCGGATCTGCGTGACCCAGGTCGAGGGCTTTAACGGCCCGGTCGACGGTATCGATTCGCCCGGCCTCGCGAGCACGCTTGCCGCGCTGGCACGCGCCTCGACGCAGATCGCTGCGCTCGTTCGCACGGGCGCCCTGCTCGACCAGCGCGAGGCGGGCGGCGGCCAGAACGTCCACGGCGAGGTGCAGATCGCCCTCGACGTGCTCGCGACCGAGCGCTTTTCAGCCGAGTTCGCGGCGGCCGGGAGCGTCGCCGGCATGGCGTGCGAGGAGCTTGAGGAGCCCGAGTTCTACGGCGGGGAAGCTTCGGACGACCGCTACCTCACCGTGCTCGACCCGATCGACGGTTCATCGAACGCCAACGTCGACATCACGATCGGGACGATCTTCGGGATCTACCCGGCCACCGACGACGCCCAGGGGGTCAACGCCTTCCTACGTCCGGCGTCGGAGATGGTCGCGGCCGGCTACGTGCTCTACGGCCCCAGCGTGTTGCTCCTGCTCGCGACGCCCGGTGCGGTGACGAGCTACACCCTCGACCCCACAAGTGGCGGTTACCGCCAGACGGCAAGCGGCCTGACGATGCCCGCCGACCCCGAGTACTACAGCGCCAACGAGGGCTATGTCGGCCGCTGGTCGCCCGGCGTGCTGGCCGCCCTCGCGGTCGCGAAGCGCGGCCGCTCGGCCCGCTACGTCGGATCGCTCGTGTCCGATTTCCACCGCAACCTCGTACGCGGCGGCGTTTTCCTCTACCCCGCCGACGAGAAGAACCCGGGCGGCAAGCTGCGCGCGCTCTACGAGGCGGGGCCGCTCGCCTTCGTGTGCGCCCAGGCGAACGCAGTCGTCAGCTCTGGGAGCGAGCGGTTGCTCGATCGCGCGCCCCTGTCCGTTCACGAGCGCACGCCACTGTTCATCGGCCCGGAGCCGATCATCGCCGAGATCGAGGACGCCCTCGCGGGCGACTGAGATGTCTGCCACCCTCACCGTCGCCACAGCCGGCCTCGGCGCGATCGCCGGCGAGGGCGAGGTCCCTGCCGAGGTGCTGGCCGCCGTCGAGGACGCGCTCGCCGCGACCACCCTCGACGCCACGCGCGCGTTCGCCAGCAGCGGCGTCGTCGCCGTCATGGCGCGGCACGGTGGGGGCGAGGACGCTCCAGACGTGCACCGGCAGCTCTGGGAGGCGTTCCGCGCCGGTGGCGACGCTGCGCGCGAGCGCGGCCTGCACCTGGCTGCGCGGGACCTGCTGGCCGATGCCCTGCCTTCCGACGGGCTGCTGGGTGACGCCGGCCCCGCAGTCGCCGAGCTGACGTTCGAACCGCGCGAGGCGGAGTCGGTGGTGGTGCTGCTGGCGCCCGGCGCCAGCGTGGGCAGCCTCAACGCGGCACTCTACCGCGCTTTCGCCGATCCCCTGAACACCTCCGGTCTCGTGCGCTCGGCGGCGATGCAGGCGGGCTTCGTGTTCGAGGTGCACGACCTCCGTGAGCGGCGCAAGGCGGTCTTCCAGACGCCCGGCGAAGCCTATGCGCTGCTGGCGCACCTGGACGAAAGCGATCGCTACGTGCTGAAGCGCATCGTCAGCGGCGGCACCGGCGTGCTCGCCGCCTCGCTGGCCACTGAATCAAGCGAGCAGATGCTCGGCACCCCGATCGCTGGCGACACGTCGCTCGCGATCGTGCGCTGCCAGGGCGAGTTCCCGACGCTCGGCGACGTGCTTGAGCCGTTCGCGACGCCGCTGATGGCCGGCTCAATCGGTGCCACGGGACGCCTCGGCCCGTTGGTGCCCACCGCCATTGGCGCCCCGCGGGCGCGCGATCTCGCGGCCGCACCAGTGATCGCCGCGGGTGTCCAGGTCGACGCGACGATCAAGGATCCGCGCGATCTCTTTGCGGACACCACGTTCGACGACGCCCGCGCCCGCGCCGCCGTGATTGCCGAGACGCTGCAGGCACAGCGCGGCGCCGATGCCCCCAGCGAGCCAATCGAAGCGCCGGCGGCGGCCGCCGCCCTCGTCGACCGCTGGACGCCGCTCGCGTGAGCCGTCGCGGGGTGCTGCTGCTCGCCACCGGCAACGCCGGAAAAGTGCGGGAACTCTCGGCGATCCTCGCCTCGGCCGGTTGGACGGCTGTCACGGCCGCCGACCGCCGGATCGCACCACCCGACGTGATCGAGATCGGTCGCAGCTACCTCGAGAACGCGGTCGCGAAGGCGGTCGCCTACGCCGCCGCCTCCGGCCTGCCGTCGCTGGCCGACGACTCCGGCCTCGAGGTGGATGCGCTCGGCGGCGCGCCCGGCGTCGACTCGGCGTTCTATGGCGGCCCCGGCATCGCGGACGATCGCGAGCGCAACGCCAGGCTGCTGCGCGCCCTCGACGGCGTGCCGCGCGGCCGGCGCGGGGCGCGCTTCCGTTCGATCATCGCCGTCGCGCAGCCGGGCGGCGCCACGATCACGCGCGAGGGCGTCCTCGAAGGGCGCATCACGGAGGCTCCGCGGGGCGACAACGGCTTTGGCTACGACCCCGTGTTCGAACTGCCGGACGGGCGCACTCTCGCCGAGCTCGGCGAGGAGAAGCAGGCGGACAGCCATCGCGCGCGGGCGCTGCGTGCGATGATGGATGCGCTCGGTGCGACCTAGGGGTCGCGCCAGCGAACAGGCGGGGACAATGACGCACGAGCAGCGCGGCTCGCATATCGACACGGACACCCTCGAGGGTGGCGTGGCGGCGGCGCGTGACCGCTTCGGCCGCCCGCTGCACGACCTCCGCATCTCCGTCACTGACCGCTGCAACTTCCGCTGCCAGTACTGCATGCCGAAGGAAATCTTCGGCCCCGACTTTGCGTTCCTCCCGCGCGACGAGATCCTGACCTTCGAGGAGATCACCCGCCTCGCTCGCATCTTCGCTGGCCTCGGCGCGCGCAAGATGCGGCTCACCGGCGGCGAGCCGTTGCTTCGCGCCGAGCTTTCGAAGCTCGTGGCGATGCTCAAGGGCATCGATGACATCGAGGTCACGCTGACGACGAACGCGACCCTGCTGGCGGCGCAGGCCGAGGATCTGCGAGCCGCTGGCCTCGATCGCATCACCGTCAGCCTCGATTCGCTGGACGACGAGACGTTCCGCGAGATGAACGACATGAACTTCCCCGTGGCGCTCGTCCTCGATGGCATCGACGCAGCGGTTGCGGCCGGGTTCGAGCAGATCAAGGTCAACGCCGTCGTCCGCAAGGGCGTGAACGACACGACGCTGCTCGACCTGGCGGACCACTTCCGCGGGACCGAACACATCGTGCGGTTCATCGAGTTCATGGACGTGGGCACCACGAACGGCTGGCAACTCGACGAGGTCATCCCCTCGACGGAACTGGTCTCGACCATCGACGCGCGCTTCCCGCTCGAGCCGATCGAGCCGAACTACGAGGGCGAGGTCGCGCGCCGCTACCGCTACCGCGACGGAGCGGGCGAGGTCGGGTTCATCACCTCCGTGACGCGCCCGTTCTGCGGCACGTGCACACGCGCCCGGCTCTCCGCCGAAGGCTCGCTCTACACCTGCCTCTTCGCCACGGCCGGTACCGACCTGCGCGCGATCGTTCGCGGCGACGCCAGCGACGAGGCGATCCGCGAGCGCATTGCCGGCGTGTGGAGCGACCGCGAGGACCGCTACTCGGAGCTCCGTTCCGACGCGACGGCCGATCTCCCGCGCGTCGAGATGTCCTACATCGGCGGGTAGCGAACACGCGATGACGGCCGACCCGACCCACGAACCTGACGCGCAGCCAGGCGGCCTCAGCCACCTCGACGAGGCCGGTCACGCGCGCATGGTCGATGTCTCCGACAAGGACGTCACCCGCCGCGAGGCGACCGCCCGCGGCCGCATCCATCTGCAACCCTCGACGCTGGCACTGGTCGTCGAGGGCTCGCTGCCGAAGGGCGATGTGCTCGCCACGGCCCGCCTCGCCGGGATCATGGCGGCGAAGCGGACGCACGAGCTGATCCCGCTCTGCCACCCGCTCCCCATCAGCGGCGTCGAGGTGAACCTGCTCCCCGACCACGACGCCTCGACGATCGAGATCGAGGCGACGGTTCGCGTGACCAGCCGTACGGGGGTGGAGATGGAGGCGCTGACGGCGGTCAGCATCGCCGCGCTGACGGTCTACGACATGTGCAAGGCCGTCGAACGCGGGATGCGTATCGGCGACATCGCACTCGTCGCCAAGTCCGGCGGCCGCTCCGGCGATTACCACGCCGGCTGAGCCGCGCCGCCCGAGGGCGCCCTACTCCTCGCTTGTGTGCTCCTCGAGGTAGGCGGTGAGCCCCTCGATCGCGCCGTGGGCGTATGCGATGAACTCGCGCGGGGCCAGCTCGAGCTTCAACAGCTCCTCGTGCCGCTGCGCGAGTGAGTCGGCGCCGCTGGCGATCGCTTCATCGTCGAGGCCGAGTTGCAGTTCGTACAGCTCGCCGTCATCGCCAACGATCACGCAGCCGAGCGAAGAATGTGCCGGCGGCTCCACCTCGATGCCGTACGCGAAGACCGCACCGGGAAACGGCGGGAATGGCTGCACCTGTCGCACGAGGGCCGCGAGCTGCGCCCGCAGATCCTCGGCGGCGCGCTGCACCGTCACGTCGGCCAGTGCGCGCAGCTGGCGAGGATCGTCTGGTTTCGAGGTCATGCGCCGATCCTACTCGGCCGACCGCGCATCGACGCTCCCTCGGCCGCGGCGATATGATCGCGCCGGGTCCGCATCTCCTCTGGCCGTGGCGGGGTAGCGGGAGCGCGCAGTTGCACGCTGGCGAGCAGACGGCCCGCGCACGCCTCGACGCCCCGGCGTCGTGGTCTCCAGCCGCCCCGGCGAGGGCGCTCTAGGTGTCCGTCTGGGTCGGTCGCTACGCCATCGTCGATGGCGAGGTCGTCGAGGACGGCCCCGGGTTGATCGACCGCGAGCGCGTGCGCGACGACGAATCGGTCCGCCTGGTCGTGCTCTGCGAGCCTTCGGACGCCCGCTCCGCCGAGTTCTGCAGCGAGGTCGCCGAGGCGATTGCAACGCTGTTCGGACGAGAATCGCTGTCGCTGACCGGCGGCCTGCTGCGCTCGATGCAGCAGGCGCACAGCAACCTCGCCGAGTGGAACCGGCGCTCGCTGCGCGAGCACCAGGTGTCGGTCGGCGCCACTTGCGTGGCCGTGCGCGATGGCGAGGCCACGATCGCGCAGGTCGGCCCAGCGCTCGTCTACGTCGCGAAGCTGGAGGGCTCGCGCCGCCTCGGCACCGAAGAGCTGCCCGCCGCCTCGCCCCTGGGCGGCAGCGAGCCGATCGAGCCACTGTTCTCGACGGTGCAGCTCCCACACGAGCAGATCCTGGTGCTCTCGAGCAACGTCGAGGCATACGTCGATCGCGACACGCTCTTCGAGGTAGCGACGAGTGGGCCGGAGCGTGCGCTGGCGGAGCTCTTTCGCCTGACCCGCGACGCGAACGACGTCACCGCGGCGCTGATCGCCGACCTCGACCTGGCGGAGGAGCAGGTCGCGCCGCCGATCGAGACCGACCCCAGCCTCGCCCGCGCCCGGCCGTCGCCGGTGATCGACACCTCGAGCGCGCTGCCGGTCGAGACGCCGAGCCTGGCCGAGCGCTGGTTCGGCCCGCGGCGGCAGCTGCCCTCGCTGCGGCGGCCCAGCGTGAGCGACCGGGCGTCGCCGGCGCGACCGCGGGTGCCGTGGCCGCTGGTCGGTGCGATCGGCCTCGGCGTGTTGATCGTGGCGCTGCTGATCTGGGTGGTCGGTCCGAGTCTCATCTCCGACGACCGCGACGCCGCCATCGCGGATGCGATCGCGGCCGCCGAACTGGCGGTGCAGGAGGCCTTCACCGCCGAGGACCCTGGAGAACGACGCGCGGCCCTCGCCGAGGCTCTGACCTTCGTTGAGCAGGCGCGCTCGCTCGACGCCGACCCCGCGCTCGTCGACACGATCGCCGGCGCGGCCCAGCAGGAACTCGACCGCCTCAACGCCGTCGTTGCGGTCGAACCGCTGGCGACGCGCTTCACCTTCGCCGGCGTGCTGACCGCGCCGGTGCGGGCGGCTGCACTGGTCGCCGGCGGTGGATCGCTGTGGCTGCTCGAGAGCGACCTCGGCCGCGTCTTCCGCATCGACCCCGACGACACACGCCGCGCCGACGAGGTCTACGTGGCCGACGCGCTCTATGGCGGCGTCGCCGCCCGCGCCCCGGTCGTCATGACCTGGGACGACACCGGCGACCGGCTGTTGATCCTCGACGACGCGCGGAACCTCTTCTCGCTGCCACGCGGCGCGGACGTGCCATTCCCCCTGCCGCTGCGCGACGCCTCGGAACTCGGCGGCGCCGACGCGTTGACCTCCTATCTCGGCAACCTCTACATCCTCGATGGCGATGCCGGCGAGGTCTGGCGCTACCCCCCCGGTGGCGGGGGCTACGACTCCGAACGCGATAGCCTGCTGGGCACGGCCGACCTCGGCGACGCGAGCGGGCTGGCGGTCACGGGCGACGTCTACGTCGTCGATGGTTCAACGCTGCGCCGGTTCGTGCGTGGCGTGGAGACGCCGGCGCTGCTGAGCGGCCTCGATGTGCCCCTGGCATCTCCGGGCGAGGTGTTGCGGGACGACGGGCGCGGGGTGCTCTATATCGTGGACACCGGCAATCGGCGTGTCGTGGTGGCTGACCAGACGGGCGCTTTCCTGCGCCAGTTCCGGCACCCGGAGTTCTTCGACCTGCGTGGCATTGCCCTCAGCGAGGATGGCGCGCGGCTCTACCTGCTGACGGGCCTCTCGATCGTGTCCTTCGATCCGGACCAGGAGCCGGCCACCGCTGGCTCCCTCGCGCCGGAGGGGGCGCCGTCCTAGGCTGGACCGCGTGAACATCCTGGCGATCGAGACGTCCTGCGACGAGACCGCGGCCGCGGTGGTGGCCGACGGACGGCGCATGCGCTCCTCGGTCGTGGCGTCGCAGCAGGAGCTGCACGCCGCCACCGGTGGCATCGTGCCGGAGGTCGCTGCGCGCGAGCATCTGCGCGCGCTGCTGCCCGTCGTGCGTCAGGCCCTGGACCAGGCCGAGTGCGGCTGGGACGACCTCGACGCCATCGCCGCCACCGCCGGCCCGGGGCTGCCGGGCGCGCTGCTCGTCGGGCTCAACGGCGCGCGTGGTCTGGCCTACGCCCGCGGGCTGCCGTTGATCCCGGTCGACCACATCGAGGGCCATGTCAGCGCCTGCTGGCTGCTGGAGGAGGAGCCAGAACTGCCGGCGCTGGCCCTCGTCGTCTCCGGCGGGCACACGGAACTGTTGCTGATGCCCGAGCTCGGCCGCTTTGAACGCCTCGGCGGGACGCGTGACGACGCCGCGGGCGAGGCGTTCGACAAGGTCGCTCGCCTGCTCGGCCTCGGCTATCCCGGGGGCCCGCCGCTCTCGGCCCTGGCCGCGACCGCCGAGGCGCGCACGCTGCGCCTCCCGCGCGCCTGGCTCAGCGGCAGCGACGACTTCTCGTTCAGTGGCCTCAAGACGGCGGTGTTGCATGTAACGCAGCAGGAGGCCCCGCCACCGGCCGCAGAGATCGCGTGGGCCTTCGGGGAGTCGGTCGCCGATGTGCTCTCAAAGAAAGCGGCTCGCGTCGCGGAGCGCGAAGGCGTCGCCTCGCTGCTCCTCGCCGGTGGGGTCGCTGCTAACAGTCGCATCCGCGAGCGGGTCCGCGAGCGCTCGCCGGTGCCGGTCCACATCCCGCCGCCCGTGCTCTGCACCGACAACGCCGCGATGATCGGCGCGGCGGCCTACCGCCACCTCGACGCGGCGGTCCCCGCCGAGACGCCGCTCGACATCGACCCGATCCCGCGTCGCAGCCGCGTGCGCTAGAAGTCGCCGCAAGTATAGCCGGCGGACCAGGTCAGGGTGCCTCCGCTGTGGAGCGACCAGCCGACGGCGGTGTGACAGCGGCCGATGCTCGGCGGCCCCGTTTGTTAGAAGAGGCAATTCTGTGGCCCCTTGTCACATGGGTTGAAGCCGGACTCCGCCGGTGCGGCGTCGAATCCGATGATGGCTACGGCCACGATGAACAAGGCAATGCTGAGCGCCGTCAGGCTGCGCATCAGTGGGGACATCGGATGGACCGTTCTACCGCGGGTGGGTTGGGGCGGAAGTCGCTGGCCAGCAAGGCATCACGACACTAGCGAGCGGTCGACGAGTAGCGCAACGGGTGGTTTTCGTCACTCGTGGTGTGGCGTGAATGCCTCATACAGCTCCCGAACGGCCGCGCGAGAGCGGGCAGACGCCGCAGCCACCGCGCGAGCACCAGAGGTCCTGCACGTGCAGCAGCCCCTGTGCCGCCAGCGCGCCACCGCCGAGGCTCGATCCGTCCTCGAGGAGCTGCCCGCGGAGGGCTGCCGTACGGCCATAGGGCCGTGGCGTCGGCCACACGGCGGCGAGCGCGGCCGTGGCGCGCGCCAGAGCGGAATCGTCATAGGCGGTCGCCGCCGCCATCAGCAGTGGCAGGGCGGCGTTCCAGCCGAGCTCGGCGGCGCGTGCGCGGCCGAGGAGTGGCGCGTGGGCGTCGCCTCGCAACGCCTCGATCAGCGCACTGGGACGCCCGTCGAGTGCCTGCTGGCGCAGCATGGTGAGCCACGAGCCGTCCGGTCCGGCGAGGCGGGCCGTCAGCGACGCCGCGATCGTCGATGCGTCTTCGCGGCCGGTACGACGACCGGCACTGGCACACACGGCGCGCGTTAGCAGCTGGCTCCAGGCGGCGTCCCAGCCGCGGCGCTCGACCAGCGAGGCAGCGGACCAGACCCGTTCGGCCAGGCGACGCCGGCCTTCGGTACGCAGCGCCTCCCGCACACCCTCCACCCCGATGCCGACCCCGATGCCGACCCCGATGCCGACGCCGAGGCCGGCGCATGGCTCTGCGCCGCTCGGCCCCCGCGCGACGAGGCGGCGCAGCCGGGCCGGCTCGTGGTGCAGAGCCGGCGCCACCTCGACGGTAAGGGCGGTGCCGCCCCCGGGCAGCGCCAGGGGCGCTCCGGCGAGCGGGCGGTCGTCCTCCCAGACGAGGTGGAGGCGCACGTTCGCGTAGTTGAGGTCGTCCGCATGCCCGTGTGCGAAGAAGTCGCTGGCCCGCAGGTGCACCTCGATGTCGCCCGCGACGACTGCGCCGCTGGCGCGGCGGAACGCGGCCTCGCGGATGTCGGGGCCGGCGCCCCGTCCGGCGCGACCGGGCCGCAGCAACGTCCAGCCCGGGGGCAGTACCTCGCCAGGCACGCGGCCGAGCAGCCACAGTGCTGTCAACTCACGTTCGCGGAGCGGTTCGTAGGTTGGCGGTGTCGCGGTCCCCGAGGACCCGGCCGCGGCGGGTGCGGTCACACAGCGCCCGCTCCCGTTGCTGGCGGTTCCGTCGCTGGCGTGGCTGCTGCGCTCGCAGCATCCGACGCGGCTGGCTCGACTCCCCCGCTCGCGGGCGGCGCGCTCCCGCCCTCGGACGTGCGAGCGTCGTAGAAGCCCGCCTCCTCCGCCACCAGTGTCAGCAGCCGACGCGACATGCGGCGGGGCGCGCTGTGGGCGGTCTCCCACTCGGACACCGTCTGCTGGCGGGTCCCGAGTCGTTCCGCCAGCTCCTGCTGGCTCGCGTCCAGGTGCGATCGCAACGCACGCACGCGCACTGCGTCCCAGGCCTCGCCACCGCTACGGCTCCCGGCCTCGTTCATTCCGCGTGCCCGCCCTCTCTTCACTCCGCAAGCCTACACGAAACCGTGTAACGCGAGCAGCATCGAGGTGCGGCCGGGCGCGGCTGGCCGTCGCTAGCACTCTCGGCAGGGGAGTGCTAACATTCCGCCTCGCATCACCCAGCCAAGAACGGGCGGGCCCATGTGGTCCGATCCGGCGAACCCTCGAGGAGCTCCGACGTTGGCAACGAACGTTGTCCCGCTGACCGACCACATCATTTTGCAGCCTGTCGAGCAGGAGGAGATCACCACCTCCGGGCTCGTCATCCCTGACTCCGCCAAGGAGGCCCCGCAGCACGGCCACGTGATCAGCGTGGGCCCGGGCAAGCTCAACGACTCCGGCGTCGTGGAGACGATGGAACTCGCCTCCGGCGACCGCGTGCTCTACCAGAAGTACACGGGCCAGGAGGTCACGGTGGACTCCGAGGAGTACATCGTGATCCGCTTCCAGGACGTCCTCGCCAAGCTCGAGGACTCCTAGCGACCGCCTGCGCGACGAACGCCCCTGGATCGTCCGAGGGCTAACCCACGCTGGGCGCAAGACCAGCCCTCCCGAATCAGGAGCTGACCCATGCCCGCGAAGACTATCCGCTTCGACGAGGACGCCCGCCGCGAGCTGCGGCACGGCGTCGACATCCTCGCGAACGCCGTCAAGGTCACGCTCGGCCCACGCGGCCGCAACGTCGTCCTCGACAAGTCCTATGGCCCGGCCGTGGTCACCAAGGACGGCGTCACCGTCGCCCGCGAGATCGAGCTCAAGGACCGCTTCCACAACATGGGCGCCCAGCTCGTGAAGCAGGTCGCCATCCGCACCAACGACGTCGCCGGCGACGGTACGACGACCGCCACGGTGCTCGCCCAGGCCATCTTCCAGGACGGCATCCGCAACATCGCCGCGGGCGCCAACGCGATCTACATCCGCCGCGGCATGGAAAAGGGCGTGCGCGTGGTCATCCAGGCGCTGCGCGACATGGCGGTCCCCGTCGAGGACAAGGAGACGATCGCCGCCGTCGCCGCCATCGCCGCCAACGAGCACGAGGTCGGCGACTTGATCGCGGACGTGATGGAGCAGGTCGGCAAGGACGGCGTGATCACGATCGAGGACGGTCGTGCCCTGGAGTACGAGACCGAGGTCGTCGATGGCCTCCAGATCGACCGCGGTTTCATCTCGCCCCACTTCGTGACCAACGTCGACCGCCAGGAGTCGATCCTGGATGACCCCTACATCCTCGTCACCGACCAGAAGATCGAGCAGGTCGGCGACATCCTCCCGATCGTGGAGAAGGTGCTGCAGGTTTCGAAGAACCTGGTCGTCATCTGCGAGGACCTGGCCGGCGAAGCGCTGCAGACCATGGTGCTGAACAAGATGCGGGGCAACCTCAACCCGCTCTTCATCAAGTCGCCCTCTTTCGGCGACCGCCGCAAGGCCATGCTGGAGGACATCGCCATCCTCACCGGCGGCACCTACGTCACGACCGACATGGGTCGCAAGCTGGAGGACACGCAGCTCGCCGACCTCGGTCGCGCGCACCGCGTGGTCGCCGACAAGGGCAACACCACGATCATCGAGGGCGCTGGCTCGGACGAGGCGATCCAGGCGCGCATCCGCCAGATCCGGGCACAGATCGAGGACACCACGCAGGACTTCGAGCGCGAGAAGATGCAGGAACGCCTGGCCAAGCTGGCCGGCGGCATCGCCGTGATCAAGGCCGGTGGCGCCACGGAGATCGAGGTGCGCGAGAAGAAGTTCCGCGTCGAGGACGCGCTCTCCGCGACCCGCGCCGCCGTCGAGGAGGGCGTGGTGCCGGGCGGCGGCGTTGCCTTCCTGCGCGTGCAGCCCTCGCTGGAGCCGCTGCTCGAGACGCTCGAGAGCCATGAGGAGCGCATCGGCGTCCAGATCCTGCACAAGGCACTTGAGGCGCCGTTGCGCCAGATCGTCGAGAACTCCGGTCGTGAGGCCTCGGTCATCGTCGAGGAGGTGCGCGCCGCCGCACCGCGCATGGGCTACGACGCCGCAGGCGAGGCGATGGGCGACATGTTCGACCTCGGCATCATCGACCCGGTGAAGGTGAGCCGCGCGGCGGTCGAGAACGCGGTTTCCGTGGCCGCCCTGATGCTGACCACCGAGGCCGCGGTCGGCGAGATCCCCGAGCCGAAGAGCCTCGCCCAGGAGCCGTACGACCCGGACATGCTCTAGCGGGCGCCGCTGGCGAGTATTGCGCGGCGAAAACAGACGCAGCACGGGCCGCCCGCGAGGGCGGCCCGTGCTGCGTCTGTAGGTCCGAGCGTAGGGGCTCGAGGGCAGTCCGCGCCGGCGCCTAGCCTGCGAGGAGCGCCACGCCCGCCTCGAACACCGCGCGTTCGACGGCGGTGCTCAGGCCCTCGACAGCGGCGGCCGCCGGAAGCATCGTCAGGTCGTCGATCAACGGGCCGGCCACGGGCTCGCCGGTGGCACGGGCAGCGACCGGGCGCAGCCAGCCCACCCCGTCACCGCCGAAGCGGGGGTGCGCCATACGCACCGGCCAGCGCTCCTCGCTGCGCAGCGCCGAGCCCTCGAGGGCGACACCGAAGGCGCTGCGCAGCATCGCCTCGACGGCGTGGTCGACGCCCTCGTCGGCGTGCGGCGGCGAAATCGCTGGCAGCGAGGGGTGCGGCCAGTCGCTCCAGCTGACGAGCAGGTAATCGCCTGGCTCTTCGCTGCGCTTGACGACCAGCAACCAGCGCTCGGGCGCGGCGTCGCGGTCGACCATCGTGCGCTGCCTCGCCGAGCCTAGGCGAGCGAGAGCGCGGCCGAGAGATCGGCGACGCCACAGGGACCGACCGAGGCAAGGTGAATCGCCTCATCGCGCAGCAGCCGGTTGGCCACCCGCTCGATGTCTTCGATCGTGACGGCCATGGTCCGCTCGGCCAGCTGCACCGGACGTTCGAGGTCCAGGTCGAGGATGGACTGCGACCCGTACAGCGAGGAAACCGCGCGGGTGTCCTCGATCCGGAGCTCGAGGCGCGAGCGGGCCACCTCCTTCGCACGCTGCAACTCCTCGGTGGCGATCGGCTGGCGCGCGCGCGCCAGTTCCTTCGAAATCTCGTGCACCGCCTCGATGGCATGGCTCGGGTCGACGCCGGCGTAGACGCCGAACATGCCGGTGTCGAGCAGGTGGCCCACGTAGGTGTGGATGTCGTAGCAGAGCCCCAGCTCCTCGCGCAGACGTGCGAACAGCCTCGACGACATGCCCTCGCCGAGGACGATCGAGAGCAGGTCGGCGGCGTAGCGGTCGGGATCGTGGATGCTGAGCGCCGGTACGCCGATCGTGAGGTGCACCTGCTCCGTGTCTTTCTCGATCGCGGCCGCGCGTTCACCCCGTGCGCCGTTGTCACGCACCCACTCGCGTGGTGAGCCGGCGGTCCAGGTGCCCATCAGCCGCTCGACGACCTCCGTCGCCTCGGCGTCGTCGACGGCGCCTGCCAGCGAGACGACGGCGCCGTTCGCCACGTACTGCTGGCGGTAGTAGTCGAAGATGCGGTCGCGCGGCATCGCGGTCACCGAGGCGACGGTCCCGGCGATGTCGCGCCCGTGCGGTTGGTCCGGCCACAACAGCTCGTCGAGCAGGACCCCTGACTGCTCGCCGGGCGAGTCCTCGACGGCGGCCAGCTCCTCGAGGATCACACCTCGTTCGCGTTCGACCTCGCTGTCGACGAACAGCGACTCGCGCAGCATGTCGGCGAGCAGGTCGAGTGCCGGCTCGAGTCGGCCCGTGGTGACCTTGGCGTAGTAGACGGTGAACTCGCGGTTCGTGGCGGCGTTGATCGTGCCGCCCAGGCCGTCGATTTCGCGCGACACGTCCATCGCATGCGGCCGGCGCGGCGTGCCCTTGAAGCAGAGGTGCTCGAGGAAGTGGGCGAGCCCCGCCTCCTCCTCGGTCGGTTCGAAGCGTGAGCCCGCGGCGAGGTAGATCGAGATGCCGACCGACCGCGCGTGCGGCATCGGCGTCACGATCAGACGCAGCCCGTCGCCCACCGTATGTACGCTCGGCGGCGCCAGCGGTTCGATCGTTTCGCCCACGGTCCCCTCTCCGCGCAGCCGTCCCAGCGACGCCTCAGCGGATGGTAGCGGCCCCCGACCTCCGGTCAATCGGCGGCGGCAGGCTCGAGCACTTCGATCGTGCCTGCATCGGCGTCGACGCGCACGCGATCACCGTCACGGAGGCGGTCAGTCGCGTCGTTGCATCCGACGACCGCCGGCAGCCCGAACTCGCGCGCGATGATCGCGGCGTGCGAGAGCGGGTTGCCGTGGTCCGTCACGATCGCGCCGAGCAGCGGCAGGATCACGGAGAACGCTGGATTCGTTGCCGGCGTCACCAGCACGTCCCCTTGCCGAATCTTGCTGAACTCGTTGGGCCCGGTCACGATGCGCGCCGGCCCCTCATACGTTCCGTGCTGTGCGGTTGTGCCGGTGATCACCCGCTCGGAGCCCTCGTCGGCGCTGACAACGTCCCGAGCGTTTCCCGGTGCATCCGGCGGCTGCGCGAGCTGTTGCCACGGCCCGGGCAGCCACCGCCACGGCACCGGCGGGTCGAGTGGCTCGCCGACCGTCTCCGGGATGTCCTTGATCGTGTAAGTCAGCCGGTACTGGTGGCGGTCCGCCAGCTGCTGCGCGCTGACGCTGGGCTCCCCGCGCAGCAGCGCCGCCAGCTCCGCGACGCTGCCCTCGGTCGCGTGCTCGACGTCGTCGATGCGCCCAGCGGCGTGTAGGCGGCGGCCGACCTCGAGGGTGGCGCGCCGCACGAGGCCTGACGCCCGGATGTTGCAGTAGATGTCGCGTTCGTCCTTGACGCGGGCGAAACGACGGGCGTCGGCGTAGAGGCGATCCCATTCGTCCCGGTGCTCGTCCGGCACTTGATCGCGGATCGAGGCGACGAACGCCGGGTCCACCTGCGGGCGCTCGCCTTCGATCGCCGTGCGGATCGTCGCGATGATGCCGATCGGCTGCTCGAGGGCGGACGGCTCCATCGGCTCCCAGCCGCCGATCGAGCGGTAACCAGCGAGGCGGATGTACGCCCGCATCGTCTCGCCAACGTCGCCCTCGTGGCTGCGCAGGCGCTCGATCTGCTCTGCCGGCTCCGCGTCCGCGTCGAGGAGCGCATCGGCCACGCCCGCGGCCGCGACGGCCGTCGCGACGGCGCGCAGCTCGGGTTCGTCTCCGATCGATGCCGGCGACGCCCCCTGCATCAACGCGATCTGCTCAGGGAAGGGGACACCGCTGTGGCGCACGCTGAAGGCGTAGAACCGCTGCGAGGGGATGCCGCTCATAGGATTGAGGATGTGGTGCATCCGCATCGCGACCTCGGACTGCTCGACGGTCGAGCGCAGCAGCGTCTCCAGTCCCTCGTCGTCGAGCGTCGAGGGGTCGACGTCCGTCAGCGCCAGCGTCCGCCCCATCAGCCACGGCCGACCGACCTCGTCCCAGTGTTTGAGATCGACCTCCCACCGCTTCGTCGCCAGTGTCTCCTCGGCGGTGCGCAGTCGGAACTGCAGTTCTGGGGTCGCCGCGACCATGGCCTCGAACGCCGCGCGCGAGGTGTCGTGGTCGCCCGGTGGGCGGCGCACGAGCGGACGCGGGTGGATGTACTCGAAGCGCTGCATGAACTCGACGCCGATGCCATCGCTCAGCATGCCGTAGCGCGCGGCGCCCGCCCGGCTCCCGACCTCGATCGGGTCGCCGAAGCAGCGAGCGCCGATCGGCGTGTACGGGCGAGGGCCATGCAGCCCATCGCTGAACCATTGACCGGGCCGCGAGGTGGTGAAGAGCGCAGGATCGAGCCTGGGCATGTCGTTCCCGTCTGGACCCGGGACCCCTGCTGAGGACTGGAGGACGGCCGGCCGCTACTCCTGCAGTGGCGTCGTCTGGTAGGCAGCGACCCGCCAGTGGCCCTCGCCGCCGACGAGAGTGGCGGTGAAGCGCAGGTTCAGCTCAAGCGGCGGGTCACGGTCGACGGCGGCGCGGGTGATCCCCGTGACGACCGCGGCATCTCCGTAGCGCTCCTCGTTCGTCCCATCGAACTCGAAGCGCGTGTAGCGTCGGCCGGCGTTGAAGGCGGCCAGCACGTCGGCCCGCGTCTCGCGCATCGAGTTGCTGTGGGTGTAAGTCATCGCCTCGGTGGTCAGGTCACCCCAACCGTCGAAGTCCTGGGCGACCGCGCAGGCGGCCCATTGCTTCAGCGTGTCGGTGGCGTCGGTCATGGTTGCTCTCCTCCTGCTCATCGGCACCGCACGAGGTGCCGCGCGTCGGCGCAGCATACGCGCGGCGACGTCCCGTGCGTGCGGTCGATCAGTCGCTGGTCTGTCCGGCCGGGTGGTTCGCCGCCGCCAGGTGCATGCGCACGACGTGCACCGAGACGCCGACCCGCCGCGCGATCGCACGCTCGTGCATCCCGCGCTCGGCCAGCTCGAGGATGCGCTGTCCCTCGGCCGTGAGTGGCTTCGTCACGGCGCGCTCACGCACCCACCTCGGCTGTGGCTTCGTAGAGCTCGATCGCGTCGTCGAAGCCCTTCATCGACACTGCCGCAATCGAAGCGAACTTAAACGTCTTGCCGGCGCAGAGGTCGGCGACGACGCGGGTGACGAGCACCTGCCCCGGCTCGGCGCGGTCGGTGACACGCGCGGCGAGCTGCACGGCCGTGCCAAAGAGATCGTCATCCTCCGCGATCGGCTCGCCGGCGTTGAGGCCGATGCGCACGCGCACCTCCCCGCCCGCCAGCTCGCCCTGGATCTGGAGCGCTGCGCTCACGGCCGCCACCGCCGAGGGAAAGCTGGCCATGATCCCGTCGCCGGTGTGCTTCACCTCGCGCCCACCGTTCGCGTCGAGGGCTCCTCGGACGGTCGTGTTGTGGCCGCGCAGCAGCTCCTGCGCGCCCTCGTCGCCGAGCCGCTGCGTCAGCGCCGTGCTCGCCTCGACGTCGGTGAAGAGGATGGTGTAGACATCGTGCGGGGCAGGCTGCGTGCTCTTGGGCTCTGGAGGATCAATGAAGGCGTTGATCGCCTCCAGCGCCTGATCCGCCACCTCGAACGGGAGCATGAGCGATTCACCATCCATGACGACGAGCCTCGCGTTCGGGATCCTCGCGGCCAGGCGAGTCGCCGCTTGCTCCGAGACGAAGCTGTTGTCGCGCGAGTGGAGGACCAGCGTGGGCATGCTGAGACTCGCGGCGATGGAGTCAAGGTTCACCTTCCTGAACGCATCGACGCGTCCGCTGCCTGGCTCTCGCTGACCAAAGCCCGTTGCTTCGATGAGACGATCAACGGCGTTACCGGATGACCAGCGCATGAAGTTGTTCATCATGGTCCTGGCGTACTGCGGTGGGTTGATGCTTCCCATCTCGGTGACGGCGCCGACCGTGGCGTCGTACATCTCAGCGCCTCGGGTGGAGGTCATCCATACCACCAGGTTCGCGACTCGCTGCGGAAACGCGGCTGCGAATTGCATCGCGGCCCACGCATGCACCCACGACGCGAGCAGTGTCACCGGGCGGTTCCCAATCGTGGCGTCCAGCACCGCCTCGAGGTCGACGCGGAATGAGTCGACCAGCTCCATGTAATGGCGTTCTGGATCCGGTCGCTCTGCCTCGGGCGGCGGTTCCGAGAGCCCTCGCCTCCGGGCGTCGTAGGCGACGAGTGTGCGACCGGACGAGAGCGCCCGGTACCACGAGGCGATCTCGGGTAGCTCCCACTCATTCCGGACGTGGCTTGCCGGGGTGGGCATGTGGACCATCGCTGATGGCCCATCGCCGAGCGTCCAGTAAGCGATGTTCGCGCCGTCACGGGTGCGCGCGTACCGAATCGGAGGCGCGTCCATAGCGCCCTCTCTACCGCGCGCACAGCATAGCGTATGGCGCTGGAACGGCGAGATCGCGGGCGGGATCGAGCGTTCGAGGGCGCTACGACTCCAGCCAGAGCACGTCGCCGTGCAGGTCGCCCGCGTGCTCCTTCGAGGCGAAAACGGCGTACTCCTCGCGCGAGGCGCCGATCGTGGTCGTGTCGCCGTGGCCGGGGAGGACCACTGTCGCCTCCGGTAGCGGGTGCAGCTGCGACGTGATCGAGGTGATCTCCTGCTGCAGCAGTTCGTTGGAGCGGGAGTGGCCCGGGCCGCCGGGGAAGAGCGTGTCGCCGGTCAGCACAGCGCCGCCGACGACGAGGCAGATCGAGCCGGGCGTGTGGCCCGGCGTATGGCGCACCTCGATCGTGGCGTTGCCGACCTCGAACGTGTCGCCGTGGGTTAGCGGCTGGATGTCCCGCGAGTCGTCGAGGCCCGTCTCCTCCGCGCCGGCGTAAACGGGCGCGTCGGTCGCAGCGCGCACCACGTCGTAGCCCCCCCAGTGGTCGAAGTGCGAATGCGTCACGACGAGCCGCTCCACCTCGTCGCTCGCCACCGCCTCGACGATCGCCTCCGCGCCCTCCGGCACGTCCACGATCGTGACCGCGCCGCCGCCGGCCGGGCGCAGGATGTAGGCGTTGTTGGCGATTGGCCCGAGGGCGGGCAGCAGTTCGATGGTGACAGCGCCGTCGGCGTAGACCTGGGGCATGGACTCTCCTCGTTCGGTTCGCTGGCGCTCTGCAGCGGTTCGTTAGCGCCTCCGCTTCGGGCGGCTCGCCTCCCACTCGTCGTGTGGCGGCACCTCCTCGCCGACGACGTAGAGGAAGACATACGACCCGGTGTCGCCGAGGAATTTGAAGTCCTGCTTCAGCGCCTTGACCTTGCCGTCGAAGTCGCCCTGCGCCGCCAGGTACTTGCCGAACGAGCCGTGCTCGTCGCTGCGGTCGAGCACCATCTGGGCGTTGCTCGCGATCGCCTCCAGCTTGCGCCGGTTGCGGATCACCCTCGTGTCCTGCTGCAGCTCGTCGAGGTCGTCCGGACTGGGGTTCGCCACCCGGTCGGCATCGAAGCCGTGGAACGCCTCGACGATGTCGGGCCACTTCTTGTTGACGACATCCCACGAGATACCGGTCTGGAAGACCGACTTGCTCATCGCCTCCAGGTAGTCATCGCGCTTCGGCCGTTTGATCTGCGGCGGTGCGCCGTATTCGCGTCGCTGTGGCATCGGGCCTCTCCCATCGCCTCGATCAGTCCGGGCAGGCAGCGTAGCGCACGCCGAGCCAGCCGCGGAGCGACGAGGAGTACACGTCGATTGATCTACCAACGCTCCGCGCTGCGCGCTTTCGACACCGCTACGTCACCTCACCCAGCCCAACGCGCCCCTGTGCGCGCCACGCGAGCCCGTCGCGCACCAGATCGTCGAGCAGGCGGCGCACCGTCGAGGCGTCTACGCCTGCCGTGCGTAGGCGGCGTGTCAGCGTCGCGCGGGCCAGCGAGCCCTCGGCGTCGCGCAGTTCGGCCATGATGCGGCCACGCCACTCGCGGTCGGACCCCGCGAACGAGGTCTGCGCGCGCACCGGCTCCGCGCGTTCGCCGGCCGCGAAGCGCGGACGGGCCGCGCACAGCGACGCGATCACGCACTCGTCGCAGCGCGGGCGTGGCACGCAGATCTTCGCGCCGTACTCCATGAGCGCCGGGTTCCACTCGGCGGCTGTGCCCGGCCGCAGCAGTCGCGTCGCCGCCGCCTCCAGGTCGCTCGCGCGCGACTCCTTCGCTGGCTGCAGGTCGCCGAGGACGACGCGCCCGACGAACCGCACGATGTTCGTGTCGATGGCGACCGCGTCCTCGCTGAAGCCGAAGCAGCGCACGATCGCCGCGGTGAACGGCCCCACGCCGGGCAGCGCGAGCAGCGCCGCCTCGCCGCGCGGCAGCTGTCCGTCGTGCTCGTCGACGCAGATGCGCGCTGTCTCGTGCAGGCCCACGGCGCGGCGCGGGTAGCCGGCGCGGCCCCACACCCGCAGCACCTTGGAGCGGCGCGCCGAGGCCAACGCGACCAGCGTCGGGAACGCCTCGGTCCAGCGGTCGTAGATCTGCAGCACACGCGACATCTGCGTTTGCTGCGACGCCACCGCCGCCACCAACGCGAGGTACGGGTCGCGCCCGGTGCGCCACGGGAATGGCTGACCGACCTCGGCGTACCAGGCCAGCAGCGCGGAGCGGATGCGCCCTAAACGTTGCGGCGATAGCCCCGGAAGGTCAGCGGCGGTGTTGGTACGCGGCATCGAGGTGACGATACCGCGCTGCTGGTCTTGCGGGGCCGGATCACACCGCTAGTCGAACCAGCAGGTCAACCCGCTGTACTGGATGGTGACTTCCTTCGTATAGAGGGCGTACGCCAGGGTGACGCTCATTCCTTCGGGCGCCCTGCCGGTGGAAACTCTAATGGTGATGCTGCGGTCTCCGGCGTGCGCATTGAGGGGAGCCGCCGGTCCGGTGAAGCTGGCGAGCGCGAGCCCGGCCATCAGGGCAACGGCAACGCCCATCGCGATCAGGGACTTCTTGAATCTCGACATCTGGGAACACTCCAAGCGTGCCCGCTCGAGTGCGTCTCTGTAACGGAGTCGGAATCATAACAGAAACGTCAGGAAAACATCAGTGACAGAGAGAGCCGTACGCCCCGGGGCGCGACGAAGCCGCGGGCGGTGCTCCGCCCGCGGCTGTGGTTCGCTCGCGTGTGCCGCTAGCTGCGGCGCACGCGCTCCGTCGCCATGCGCGCGCCGCCGACGAGGGCGATCGCGACCAGGGCAAACAGCGCGAGCATCGCGGTCGATGTCGACGACTCGCCGACAAGACCCGCGTTGCCCGTTGAGCTCGGCTCAACCGTGCCACCGGCGGACTGCACGAGCGCGGCCGCCTCGGCGACCTTCGCCGCGGTCGCGCCCAGCGCCCTGTACGCCGCTGTCAGCGATGCTCCGGCGTCGCCGGCGATGCCGTCCATGCCGGCCTGCGCCGCCTCGGTCTGGCCCGGTATGTCGGACGCGATCTCCGCAATCAGCGCGGTGAGGCTCGAGTCGGCGTCAGAGGGCAGTGACATCGCGCCCAGCGCCGAGGCGATGTCGTTGAATGCCGCCAGGTCGCCCTGCCACACGGCCATCCAGGCCGCGTCGAAGATCACCGTGAAGTCGTCGACGATCTCCTCGCCCTTCTCGGCGAAGTCCGCGTACGGACCACTGAAGGCGCCCAGCGCTGTGCCGAGGTCCGCCAGGTAGTCCTGGGCCTGCGCCTCCTGGCGCGGTGCGATCAGCACCGTCGCCAGCAACAGCGAGGCAATCGTGGCTGCGGTCGTGATCCGCATCAAATTCGAGTGAAGCCGCATGGAGTCCCCTCTCCCGCGCGCGCACCCTATCAGAATCGTGATGCGTTGCGAGCCCCGGGTCGCTGGACTGGATGGCCAGACGATAGAGACCGCATCGCCAACGGCGGGGGCTCTCGTTCTACGCTGGACACTGCTCCAGATACGACGAGAGGGCCCGACGTGCTCCCCAGACCGATCACAACGTTCGTGTTGCTCGCTGCAGCCACTCTCGCCTGCACCTCGGGCGGCTCGCCAGCCGACCCCCCGCCTACCGCAACCACGCCACCATCCGAGGTTACGCCCACGCCCACTGCCACCTCGCCGCCGACCTCGACGCCCACGCCACCCCTCGCGGCGACGCGCACCGCCGAGCCCACGCCGACCGCAGAGCCGACGCCGGAGGTCGTCTGGAACGACGCTGGCCTCCCCGTCGGCGTCGAAGGCCCACTGATCGTGCTACGGGAGGGCGGTGGCAACGTGGCGGTGGTGACTCCCGCAGGCCGGCGTCTCTCGCTGCTGCACTTCGGCGACGAGCGAGTGAGCTTGATCGGCAACGAACTGCTGGTCGTCGGCGACGGCGTCGCGCGGACTATCCGCCTCGATGGCGAGCCGGGCGGATTCTCGACCGACCCGAAGGTCCGTGTGACCTCGGCGGTCGGCTCCGCCGATGGCCAATTCGTTGCGACTGTCGGCTTCGGCGAAGCCGAGGGCGTCGAACTCTTCGCTCGCGACGCAACTCTCACCATCGGAGATCTGGTTCTGCCCGACGCGATCAGCTTCCACCAACTGGACCTCCCGTTCGACTTTGGGCACGTGTTGAGGTGAGTCGATTCATCGAAACTACGGGCGAATTCGCCGTGTCCAGTTCAAACGAGACCGAATCGCCCGCGCAGTGGGCGTTCGTGAGCACCGGCGGACAAGTGCGCCCCGGACCAATGGCTTTCCTCTGGTTCAACGCCGTCGGCGGCCATTACACCTTTGCGATCGAGGGCGAAGCTGATCAACGGCTCGAACCTGGTTGTTGAAGCGGTCACGGGCGGCGAGGTCTTCCGCATTGAGGGCGGGGACAGCGAGCGTCTCACCCCGACCGCGATCTCCCCCGATGGCACCGAGGTCGTGTTCGAGTTACGAGCGTTCGAGGAGAATAGTGACTGCGCCTGGGTAGACAAGCGCCCCGACCATTCCTCGCGACCGCTGACGGGTCACGCCGGCCCGTGGACAACCTGCGTCCGATCCTCGACCGCTGGGGTGTGCTACCGCCGTTCGCGACGGATTGCGTCAACGTCGGCTACCCGTTCTGTCACGGCAGTCACGACGTCGGCGTCCGCCGCGATGGAGCGGTCTTCTACGGCAACTTCCCACAAGTCGCGACCGTCCTCGGCGTGATCGAGCTGCCGCCGCCGTAGGCCGCGCGCGGCCCCTCGTGCGATACTGGCGCCGCGACCGAGGTCAGGCGCTGCCGGCGACCAGCCGGCTGGCAGCGGACCGGTCCAGAAACGAATCGACCGCTTTGCGGAGTTGACCAGTGACGACGTCCGCCGCGGCCACGCTGCCGCTGGCGCATGTGCTGCCCATCGGAGCCGGTGTCTCCGAGGCCGGCCGACTGAGCCTCGGCGGCTGCGACGTGCGCGCGCTTGTCGAGGAGTTCGGCACGCCGCTCTACGTCTACGACGTCCGCACCATCGAGGAGCAGTGCGCGGCCTATGTCTCCACGTTCCGCGAGGCGTACGAGGACTCCGCTGTGCAGTACGCCTCCAAGGCCTATCTCTCGCGACCGTTCGCGCGGCTGATCGCGGCGCAGGGTCTCGGCTTCGACGCGGTCGCCGCCGGCGAGATCGAGGTGCTCCGCGCGGCCGAGGTGGACATGGCCGGCGTGACGTTTCACGGCAACAACAAGACGTCCGAGGAGTTGTGCATTGCCCTCGACGCGGGCGTCGGGCGCATCGTCATCGACGCCGCGACCGAGATCGCGCTGCTCGATGGCGTCGCCGCCGAGGCAAACGTCGTACAGCCGGTGCTGCTGCGCGTGTCCCCGGGCATCGACGCGCACACGCATCGGAAGACGACGACCGGCATCGTCGACAACAAGTTCGGCCTGCCGATCGAAACCGGCGCCGCCTTCGAGGCGGTGCAGGCCATCGTCGCCGCGGAGCACCTCGACTTCCGCGGGCTGCACATGCACCTCGGCAGTCCGATATTCGAACTCGAGCCGTACGACGCGGGGATCGAGGTCACGCTTGGCTTCGCGCAGCTGTTGCGCGACGAGCTGGGCGTCGAGGTCAGCGAGTTCTCGCCCGGCGGCGGATTCGCCGTCGCCTACGGCACTCAGCAGCCGCCCGCGCCGGCCGCCTACGCGAAGGTGATCGCCTCGGCGGTGGAGCGCGAGTGCGACGCCCGAGGACTCACCCGACCGCACGTCACGCTCGAGCCCGGCCGCTCGATCGCGGGGCGGGCGGGCGTGGCGATCTACACCGTGGGCGCGCGCAAAGAGATCCCCGGTGTCCGCACCTTTGTCTCGGTCGACGGTGGCATGGCCGACAACATTCGCCCGGCGATGTACGACGCCTCGTACGCCGCCCTCGCCGCGGAGCGGCCGTTTGCTGAGCCCGAGGAGACGGTCACCATCGCCGGCAAGTACTGCGAGAGCGGGGACCTGCTCGTGCACGACGCGCGCCTGCCGCGGCTCGAGGCGGGTGAACTGCTCGCCATGCCGGCCGCCGGCGCCTATCAGCTGGCGATGGAGTCGAACTACAACCTGGCCTATCGCGCCGCCGTCGTGCTCGTGCAGGATGGCGAGGCGCGCCTGATTCGCCGTCGCGAGACCGCGGAGGATTTGATGCGACTCGATGTCGACTGACACCAGCGTCGACGCGACTGCCGCCACCAACGAGTGGGGCGTCCACGGCCAGGACCACGCCGTGGCCGCGCTGCGGCGCGCGATCACCTCTGACCAGCTCGCCCACGCCTACCTCCTCGTCGGGCCGGAGGGCGTCGGCAAGGCCACGCTCGCCCGGCGTTTCGCGCAGATGCTCGCCTGCGACGCGCGCGAGGAGCGCGACGCGACGCCCTGCCTCGAGTGCCGCACCTGTCGCGCCATCGAGGCGGGCGAGGCGCCCGATGTGGGGCGCATCGCCATCGGTGGCGTGTGCGACGAGACCAGCCACGACCACAGCTCGGACAACTCGACCCGCATCCGCATCTGTCAGGTGCGGCGTCTCAAGCGCGTCTCCGCCCTCGCGCCCTTTGCCGCCCCACGCCGCATCTTCGTCATCGACGGCGCGAACGACCTTCAAACTGAGGCCGGCCACGCGCTGCTGAAGACCCTGGAGGAACCGGCCGCCGGCGTCGTACTCGTCATGCTGGCGACCGACCTCGAGGATCTCTTGCCGACCGTGCGTTCGCGCTGCCAGGAGATCGTGCTGCGACCGATGTCGCGCTCGGCGCTGGTTGCCGCGCTCGAGGCAGCCGGCACCGAACCGTTCGAGGCGGAGCGCGTGGCGCCACTGGCGCGCGGGCGCTACGGAGCGGCCGTCACCATGCTCGCCGACCCCTCGCTGCAGGTGCTCCGCGAGGCGGTCGACGCGGATGCGCGACGGTTGGCGCGCGCCTCCCGAGGCGAGCGCCTCGACTATGCCCAGCAGCTCTCGCAGAACTGGTTGCGCGAGCGCGACAGCGTGTTGGCGACCGTCGACATGTGGGCCGAATGGTGGCGCGCGCTGCTGCTCGCAACCACGAATGTCGAGCCCTCGGCGGAACTGGCTGGCGAGGTGGCCGCCTGCGACGCGGCACAGGCCGCCGGCGGCCTGACCGTCGTCCGGCGCGCGCGCGAGCATCTGCTCGCGAACACCAACCCACAACTGGCGCTGGAGGTGATGATGCTCGACCTCCCGCAGCTGGCCGCGCCCGCGGGCGCACAGGACGGAAACGAGGCACGCGCCGCTGCGACGCCGGCCTGAGGAGACACTCCGCAGGATCGGCGTGGCGCCGCGCGCGTGCGAATGGAACGAGGGACAGCGATGGATGGGATTGTCGGCGTCCGCTTCGAAGAGGCCGGTCCGATCGCGTTTTGCGGCCCGGGCGACCTCGACCTCGGCATTGGCGACTACGTGGTCGTGCGCACGCCCCACGGCGAGCGCCTCGGCTGGGTCGTGGTCACGCCCGACCAGGTCGTGAACGACCCGCCGGAGGGGCCGGTCCGCGTGGTGGACCGCATCGCCTCCGAGGCGGATGTCGAGGCGCATCATGAGCAGCGCCGGCGCGCGAAGGAGGATATCGGCCGCGCGCAGGCCATCGCGGCGCGGACCGACCCCCAGGTCCGTGTCGCGAACATCGTCTACGACCTACCGGGGGAGCGCGGCGAGTTGACGTTTACTGCGCGCGAGCAGTACAGCGACGCCGACTGGCTGGGCCGTGCCGCGACCGAGGCGCTTGGCGTCGAGCTCGAGGTGCTGCAGGTCGGTGACCGCGACCGCGCGAAGGTGCTCGGTGGCATCGGCCAGTGTGGCCGGGCGCTCTGTTGCTCGACGTGGCAGACGGAGTTCCCCTCGATCTCGATCAACATGGCGAAGGAGCAGGGCCTCGCGCCCAACCCATCGAAGATCTCGGGCGTGTGCGGTCGGCTGCTCTGCTGCCTCTCCTTCGAGATCGACGCCTACCGTGAGCTCATCGGCGACCTGCCGAAGGTCGGCAAGCGCGTGTCGACGCCCGTCGGTCGAGCCCGCATCCTCAACATCGACGCCCTCAGGCAGGTCGTCCGCCTTCGTCTCGACAGCACACGCGAGGTGATCGAGATCCCCGCCGATGACCTGCGGCGCCAGTACGGCACGACCGTGCGCCCGGCCGAACTCGAGGACGAGATCGAGGAGCGCCTGCGCCGCGAGGACCGGGAGCGGAAGGACAACCTCGTTGCCGTCCTCGAACCGGTCGACTCGCCGCCGGGGGTCGCGAGACGCCGGCCCGGCCGGAGCGACGCCGAGGGCTCACCGGGACCACCGACCGACGTGAGTGAGACCGAACGCACCTCGGCGGCTGACCCGCCTTCGAACGCCCAGGACGAAGGGGACGATGGTTCCGGACAGCGCCGCCGCCGTCGCCGCGGTCGTCGCGGTGGCCGTCGCCGTCGAGGCGGGCAGGGCCGTTCGTCGAGCTAGAGCCAACGACGACGCCGACGAGGAGTAGCAGCATGGCCACCGTTGACCTCGATTGGATCCGCGAGCACGTGGATGACAGCGGAGTGGCCTTCCTCCACGTCGGCGCAGACCGTTCCGAGTACGAGTCGGGCCACTTGCCGGGCTCCGTGTTCGTCGATGGCTATGGCGACCTCACCACCATCCGCGATGGCATCCGCGCCCTCGGCCCGACCCGCCCCCAGCTCGAGGCCACGCTCGGCCGGCTCGGCGTGCACGAGGGCCGGCATGTCGTCTTCGTCGCCCGCGGCAAATCGATGTGGCCGTCGCGTGGGTACTGGCTGCTGCGTTACCTCGGCTTTCCGCAAGTCTCGATGGCCGGCCGCTCGTTGCAGGCGATGCAGCGTGACGGCCTCGACCTCACGCTCGACCAGCCCCGTGTCAGGCTGGCGAGCTGCCACCTCGGCGACGCCGACCCCTCGATCTTCTCGACCGCCGACGAGGTGCTGGCGATCGCCGAGGGCGACAACGCCGCCGTGGTGCTGGACTGCCGCACGGACGGCGAATATCGCGGAGAGCCGGGCGCGCATGCCGCCCCGCGCCTCGGACGCGTGCCGCGCGCCCAGCACCTCAACTGGGAACTGCTCGTCGACGACGACGGCGCGTTCCTGCCGGACGACCAGCTGCGCGCGCTCTTCGCTGCCGCGGGCGTGGACGGTACGAAGCCGGTCTACCCGTACTGCGGCGGCGGCATCCGATCGGCTGCCTCCTGGTACGCGATGCGTGAACTCCTCGGCTGGTCCGGGGTACGCAACTACGACGGATCGTGGGCCGAATGGGCCGCCCGCGAGGAGCTGCCGATCGTCAGTGGCTAGCTAGCCGACGGTGGCCTCGGCGCCAACGCGCGCCCCGAGCTGTTCGATGTGCTCCTCGAGGTGGCGCAGGTGCCCCTCGACCTGCTGACGCAGCGAACGGCGGCCACGCGCCGGAACGATGCCCGCGCGACCCCACGAGGCGTCGGGTGTGCCGCCCAGGAGGTCGACCGTCGGCGCCAGTTCGGCTCGGAGCAGATCGACGAGCGCCGCCGCGTCGAGGCGGTCCCAGCCCTCCGCTTCCACCTCGGCGGCCTCGTCCCACGATTGGCGTACCGCGTCCGTCATCCAGGCCACGGCGTTGATGAACTCATCGTTGTGGCGCGCGTACGACACCATGTGCGCCAGTACGCGAACCGCCGACCACTCGCCCTCGGTGGCCTGGCGCGTCTCGCCGGCGGAACGGCCCGCCAGGGCAGCGGCGGCGCGGTCGGCGACGGTCGAGAGGCCATCGACCAGGGGCATGTGGCGCTCCGGTGCGCCGGTGACGAAGTCGATACGGGACATCAGCCAGTCTCCAGGATCAGCTCGAACTCCACGGGCGAGTTGGCCGGCAGCGAGGTGACGCCGAGCGCGAGCCGCGTGCCGACGCCGCGCTCCTCGCCCAGCACGTCGCGGAGCAACTCCGACGCACCGTTGATGACCGCCGGCTGGTCGGTGAACTCCGGCGTCGAGGCGACGTAACCGACGGCGCGAATCACGCGCACCTGTTCGAGGTCGCCCAGCAGCTCGCTCGCGGCGGCGAGCGCATTGATGGCGCACACGCGCGCGGCCTCCTGCCCCTGTTCCACCTCGACGCCGTCGCCGAGGCGACCCGGGTGCACGATCGCGCCGTCGCGGACGGCGACCTGCCCGGACACGTAGACGAGCCCACCGGTGCGCACCGCGGGCCGATACACCGCCATCGGCGCGGCCGCCGAGGGCAGTTCGATGCCCAGCTCTGCGAGGTTCTCAGCAACGGTCACACGCGCCTCGATCGCCATGCCGCAGCCCTCCGACCGCGGCCGCTGGCGATGGTAGCGGGTGCCCGCCTAGAGCGCAGTCACGGGGCCTCACCCTGGTCACCCCCGGCGGTCGTGTAGCTGGCGCTTGAGCTCCTCCATGACCTCGTCTTCTTGACGCCCGATGAGCTTGACGAGATCCCAAAGCCGAAGGCTCACGCCCCCCTCCTCGCGGAGCCTCTTCAGCAGTCGGCGCGTGAACAGTCCGACTGCCACAAAGACAACGAGGTACGTGGCGATCACGAATCCAACAGCCACGAGCGCGAGTTCGAGGGCTGAGTCGATGTGGCCGCGGTCGCTGAGCCAGAACAGCAGAGCTGTGAAGCCAACCGCCCAGAGGGCGACGATGACGAACAGCAGCACTACGATCCGCGACGCCACCCCGGGCGTCCCTTCCGTTGGTCCGCCTAGAGCGCTTCTTCAGGCACGAGGCGTTCCACGACGCCTTCGAGTTCCTCGTCCGAGTAGAAGTGGATCGTGAGCGTGCCGCCACCGTCGCGGCCGCGCTTGAGCGTGACGCGCGTGCCCAGGGCGTTCTGGATCGCGCCTTCGATGCCCTGCGTGACGGCGAGCGGACCGCGGTCGATCGCGCCACTGGGCGCGCCGTTCGCGGGTGCCTCGGCGCGCTGGATCCAGGTGCGGACCAGTTGCTCTGTCAGGCGCACGTTGAGCTTACGGCGCGTTACCTCTTTCCATGCGGCGGTGCGCGACTCCTCGCTTGGCAGACCGAGTAGGGCGCGCGCGTGGCCCTCGCTGATTTCGCCTTGCGCCAGCGACTCGCGGAGCGTCGAGGGCAGTTCGGCGAGCCGCAGCGTGTTCGCCACAGCCGCTCGCGACTTGCCCACGCGCTCGCCGACCTCGCGCTGAGTCAGGCCGAACTCGTCGATCAATCGCCGGTAGGCCAGCGCCTCTTCCAGCGGGTGGAGGTCGGCCCGCTGCACGTTCTCGATGATCGCCAGTTCGAGCAGCTCCTGCGGCGTCGTCTGGCGGACCGTTACCGGCACCATCTCGAGGCCCGCGGCCGTGGCCGCGCGCAGGCGCCGCTCGCCAGCGATCAGCTGGTACGACGGGCCCTCGTGCTCCGGCACCTCGATCTGTGAGACCAGCAGCGGCTGGATCACGCCATGCTCCCGGATCGACATAGCGAGCTCCTCGAGGGCCTGCGGGTCGATCGAAGTGCGGGGCTGCGAGGGGTTCAGCGCGATGCGGTCTACGGCCGCCTGGGTCACCGGGATACGCATCTCGGGAGGCGCAGTGGGTGGCGCGGTGGGTGGCGCGGTGGCGGGCTGCTCTGGGGGCACACCCTGCGGCTGCTCGTCCGGCGGACGGTCGGGGATGAGCGCGGCGAGACCGCGTCCGAGGCCAGATCTACGTGCCATGAGACCCTCCGTACACCCCGCCAGTGCCGCTCCTGGCGACTTCGCCTGTCGTGCCATCGCCATCGCCATCGCCATTGCCATTGCCCGCGATGTGGTTCGTGACGCCTGCGGTGAGTCCGGCCGCGACCTCGCCGCCGTCGGTACCCGTGACGACCGTGGGACGGAGCTCGGGCGCCTCGACGGGCGGCGGGCGCAGCTGCGCCACCAGCTCGTCGGCCAGCGCCTCATACGCTCGCGCGCCGCTGGAGTCCGGGTCGTAGCGCTGGATCGGCTCGCCGTGGCTCGGCGCCTCCGACAACCGCACCGACCGAGGGATCACCGTGCGGAAGGTATTGGCGAAGTGCGTCCGCACCTCGTGCTCCACCTCTCGCGCGAGGTTGGTCCGACCGTCGAACATCGTCAGCACCAGCCCGCGCACTGTGAGCGCCGGATTGAGGTTGCGCTTCACCAGGTCGACCGTGGCGAGGAGGTGCGTCAGACCCTCGAGCGCGAAGTACTCGCACTGCACCGGGATCATCACCTCATCGGCCGCTGCCAGCGCGTTGACGGTGAGGAGGCCCAGCGAGGGCGGGCAATCAACCAGAATCGTGTCGTAGCGGCCCCGCAGCGGTTCGAGCGCGCGCTTCAACCGAAACTCGCGCGCCATCAGCGTCACGAGCTCGACCTCGACGCCCGCCAGGCTCGGCGCAGCCGGCAGGAGCGAGAGCCCGGCCGTCGAGGCGGCGACGATCGTCGCCTCGAGCGGAGCATCGTCGATCAGCGCGTCGTAGAGCCCGGTCGCCTCCGCGCGCGACTCGCCGAGGGCGGACGTGGCGTTGGCCTGCGGGTCGGCGTCGATGACGAGGGTGGACCAGCCACGCGCGGCCAGCGCCGCGCCGAGCGAGATCGTCGTGGTGGTCTTGCCGACGCCGCCCTTCTGGTTGGCGAGCGCGATCACGACCGTCATGTGGGCCCCCTCGCTGACGCCGAAGCACCCTCGCTGGCCTGCGCCCGGAGGCGTGCCTCGATCTCGGCGCGCGGTGGGAGTGACGCCGGGCCAGGGCGCTCGACCGCTGCGGTGGCGAACCCCGCGGCGAGGCGTCCGGCCGCTGCTTCGTCCGTGTCGGCACCGTCCAGGGCGAGCATGAATGCGGTCGCGAATACGTCCCCGGCGCCCGTGGTGTCGACCGGGTGGCCGGGTGAGGGCGCGATCGGCTGGCGGTCATCGCCGCGCCAGATCTCGGCGCCCGCAACGCCTCGCGTCAGCACGACGCGTTCGTTGCGCCGCGCCAGGCCCTCGAGCGCCCCCTCGTCCCACGGCGCGGTCTCGTCGCTCGAGAGGAAGATGCTCGTCGACGCTCCGCCGAGGTCGTCGAGCACCTCGGCCGGTCGATCGAGGAAGGAGATCGCCCCGTCGCCTGCGCGGACGCGCTGGAAGCCCTGCGCCAGCACCCAGAGACGGTCGGCCGCCACCGCGTCGACGATGCTCGGGGCATCGAGCTCGTCCGGCAGCAGGGGCGCCAACACGAGATCGGAGCACCCGTACCAGTCATCGGGTACGTTGTCGCCTGCAACCACACGTTCTACGGTGACGGGAACCCTGATTCGACGGTCGCCGTCGGCCACGTCGTGTGCCATCGCGAGGGTGTGAGCCCCCTCGACGATCGTCAGGTCGTGTCCGTCGAGCGCCTCGAGGTCTGCGTCGGCCCCGGCGAGCACCACGAGCTGGAGCCGGATACCGAAGGCCTCGGCGGTGCGCGCGGCGAAGGAGACCGGCCCGCCGGGTCGGCGCTCGCCGTCGATGTGGTCCCAGGTCACGGGGCCGATCATCACGACACGCCGCGCCGAGGTGTCGTGCTCGGCCTCGGTCGGTGTGGGATCGGGGACAGGGGGATCGGGCACGCTCAGCTCCGCGTAGTGCCCCCGCCCTACCGCCTCACTCTACGCCGGATACGTGCAAACAGGCGAGCCGCCCGGCACCCGTATGGGGCCTGCGACGGCTCGCGAAGCGCTGCGCTGTGTGTCGAGATCAGTCGGCGGGTAGCACCTCCACCTGCCGGCGGTCGCCGCTGCCGACGCTCTCGGTGCGAATGCCTTCCTCTTCTTGCAACGTCAGGTGGATGATGCGCCGCTCTGCCGCGGGCATCGGCTCGAGGGTGATCACATCGCCGGTTGAGCGCACCTCTGCGGCGACCTCCTGTGCAAGCTCGACCAGCGTCTGCTCGCGCCGGCGGTGGTAGCCCTCGATGTCGACCGCGAACATCGGACCTTCGTTGTCCGTGCGGCGCGAGACCGCCGTGTTCACGAGGTACTGCAGCGCGCTCATCGTTTCGCCACGGCGGCCAATCAGCAGGCCGAGTTCGTCGGCGGTGTCATCGTCATCCGCGTAGATATCGAAGACCTGCTCGACCAGTCCCTCGCCGTCGCCCGGCGTCTCAGGGTCGCGGGCCGCGATCTCGGTTCCGGTGAGCCCGAGGAACGTCAGCACGTCGCGCAGCATCGAGCCGGCGAAGTCGACGTGGTCCTCTGATTCCTGGTCTGGCGTCTGCGGGAGGTCGTCAGGCGCACCCGGCACGGGCAACTGCTCCTCCGCTGACACACCAACGATGCGCTCGACCGGCTCATCGCGGCGCGGGCGGTCACCGTTGTTGCCGCCTCGACCGCCTCGACCGCGACCGCCGCGGGAGCGGCCGCCGCGGCCTCGACCACCACGATCTCCGCGCTCACGCTCGCCGCGGTCGCCGCGCTCTTCGCGAGGGCTCGATGGCTCATCGGTCTCGCCGCGGGCACCGGGGGCGTCGTCATTGGCGTCACGCACGTTGCCATCGCGCTCGCTCTGCGGCTGCTCGCCGCCGTCACGCCCGCCGCCGTCACGCCCTCGGTTGCCGCGTCCGCGGCCACCACGCCGGCCGCGTCGACGCCCGCCGCCCTCGCCGCCCCGACCCTGCTGGGCCGGGGTCGGCGCGGAATCCTTGGCCGTGACGCGGACGATCGCGTCCTCGGACCCCAGTCCGAGGAACCCGGATTTACCTTCGCTGACGACATCGACGTCGACCTGATCGCGACTGAGACCCAGTTGATCGAGACCGCGATCGACGGCTTCTTCGACGCTTCGACCGCTGGTTTCCGCCACTCTCATCGGTATCTCCTTCTGTCTCGGTACCGTCCTCTTCGGACGCTGGCTGGTCATCTGTGGCGACAACGGCGGCCGCGGAGCGCGGTGCTGGACGCCGCTCCTTGGGCGGGATGTACGGGTCGAGCCCGATCTGCGCTCGCACGAGGTTCGGCACGAGCGAGGCAAACTCGAAGTCGCCAGGACCCACGAAGAACCACTGCAAGACAATGCCCACGACCGTGCTGGCGCCCCAGTAGAGCCCAAGCCCAGCCGGCACCGCCAGGACGAACCAGGCGAAGATCGCCGGCATCATCCACTGCATCATCTGGTTCATCTGCTGCTGCTGCGCCGAGGACGAAGCGGCGTTGCGCGAAGTCGAAATGCGCTGCTGCAGCCACATTGAGCAGAACACCACCACCGTCAGGAAGATGTTCCCGTTCGCCGACAGGTCGAGGAACAGGAACTCTGTGCTCAGTGGGATCGCGTTCTGAATGAGATCAACGTTGTAGAGACGCCCCGACAGGCTCCCCACCGCCTCCGGCGTGTTGCCGAGCGTGATGCGGATGACCTGATAGAGGGCGATGAAGAGGGGGAACTGGAGGAGCTGCGGCCCGAGGCACCCCAGGGGGTTCACACCCGATTCGCGGTAGAGCTTGAGCGTCTCCTCGGACTGTCGCCGGGGATCGGAGTGTTGCTTCCGGATGCGCTCAATCTCTGGCTGGATCTCCTGCAACCGCCGCGTCGAGTTCAGCGTGCGCAGCGTCAGCGGGAAGAGCAGGGCGCGGCTGAGCAGCGTGAACATGAGGATCGCGATGCCGTACGAGCCGAACGAGACCACGCTCAGCACGACCATGAGGTTGATCAACGGGGTCTCGAGGAACGTCTGCCAGACGAAGCCGATTGGCATCCCTAGCCCCCCAGCTCAAAACGACTGATCACACCGTTCGAGGGGTCCACGCTGACAATCTCGCCCTTCGTCGTGACGTAGATGACCCGCGAGTCGACGACCAGCGGCGCGGCGTCGAACTGCGCGCCGTCCAGCTCCTGCGTCCAGACGGTCCGGCCGTCCGCGAGGTCGAGGCCGGAGAGCTTGCCGTTGCGATCAGCGACGATCAGCACCTGGCTCGCGATGATTGGCTGCACCCGGAACTCCGAGTCCTCCAGCACCTGCGACCAGATCTCATCGCCGTTGCGATCGAGGCTGTAGACACCACCGCGCATCGTCACGGCGTACACGCGGTCCCCAGCGGGAAGGGTCGGCGCGAAGAACCAGCCGCCATCGCCCTCGAACGACCAGCGCTCGGCGCCCTCGTTGTCGATGTCGTAGGCGTGCAGCGTGCCATCAAACGTGCCGACCAGCAGGAGCTCACCGAGCAGCGCGAGGTCGGCGCGAACGGCGCCGGCGGTGTCGCGCTCCCAGCGCACGCTCGCGTTCAGACCGGGCACGATCGCCCTTAGCGATCGGTCGTCGAGGCTGGCGACGTAGAGCGTGCCCCCCTCGAGCATGGCGCTGCTCCAGATCCTGGAGTCGCCGAGCGGTAGACGGTTCAGCACCTGGCCGGTGTCCGCATCGATCGTCACGACCTCGCCCTGGTCGGTCGCGACATACAACTGCGAGCCGGCGAGGATCGGCGTTGCCACCACGTCGGCCTCGAGTTCGAGTGGCGCGGCCCAGATCTGCCGTGGCAGCGGGCCGCTGATGTCGAGCGCGACGGCGATGCCCTCGAACCCGAAGACGTAGAGCCGTTCGCCGTCGAGGATGGGCTGGGCGTAGATACCGTCGAAGCTGAGATCGTCGTTGTCGGCCGGAAAACGCCAGAGCACTCGCGGCGGGGAGCCCTCGTTCAGCTCGAGCGCGGCCAGTTGGCCGTCGTTTTCGTGAATGATCAGCAGATCGCCGTCTCCGACCGGGCCGGCCCAGCCGTCCGGGCTCGAAATCGTGGCGCAACCGATGGCCAGCAGTGCAACCAGTGCTGCGAGCAGCGGTAGAAGCCTCCTCGCGGGTCGCCCGGGGCGTGCCGCGCACGTTGCGGGGGTGGTCCGACGGTCGTGTTTCACGTGAAACACCGTCTCGGCCGCCGTCACATCGGCGCGACGGGCGCTCATCGCTCCGGCACCGGGTCGTAGCCGCCCTCGGAACCGGGACGGCAGCGCAGCAGTCGCTTCGTTGCGAGCCAGAAGCCACGCGCTGCGCCGTGTCGCTCGACGGCGGTCACGGCGTAGGCGCTGCAGGTCGGCTCATAGCGGCATGCCGCAGGCTGCGCAGGCGAGATCAGCCGCTGGTATCCCCGGATCAACGCCAACACCATGCGTGCGGAGGGGCTGACGTTCGCGGATTCGTCCGCGGTAGTGAGCTCCAGGGCGTCCGATGTCGCCTCGGCGAGCTCGACGGGAGGAGCGACCTGGGTGGCTTCGTCCTCGAGGCCCGAGCGCTGCAGCTGCGCGTCGAGATCGTCTGCGAGCTCGGCGAACGTGGCCTGGGCCGCTGCCGGTTGCGCCAGCACGACGACATCGCGCCCGCCGATGAGGTGGCGATCCGCGACCAACTCGCGCAGGCGCCGCTTCACGAGGTTACGCGTCACGGCGTTGCCAACGCGGCGGCTCACGGAGTATCCGACGCGTGACGCCTCAAGATCGTTCGGGCGGTGTGCCATGTGCAGCAGGGAGCCGCGCGAGCGGCGGCCGTGGCGCATCACGCTATCGAAGTCGGCCGCTCGCTTCAGGCGGGCCGGGCGCTGGGGCGATGCGAGCGTCGAGGTGTCGGTTGTGGTCATGAGTGGCTGGCGGTCCGGTGTGGGTAGGATAAAGTGTCTGGTGCGTAGGCTCGTGTTCGTGGGTACTCGTCGATTGTCGTACTAGAAGCGGGATGTAACTCGATTGTTCTGGTGCGTTCTGTTGTGTACTCCTTGATGCTCCGTGATTCGTCTACGACTGTTAGACGGACAGGCGCCGCCGGCCACGCGAGCGGCGGCGGCTCAGGATGTCACGCCCGGACCGGGTCGACATGCGGTGCCGGAATCCATGCTTTCGCGCGCGAGGCCGGCGCTTCGGCTGCCAGGTCCGCTTGGGCAAGCTGCCCTCCTTCGAGGCGCCCTCGACAGGGCCGGTGGTGGGACGAAGAGAAGGCGCCGCTCGCCGAGCGACGCACCGGCCGAGTATATCGGCGGCCCGGGTGACGGGCAATGAACGCGGTCAGCTTCGACCCTCATCGCGGCCAGGTCGCGTCACCCCTCAACACCCTCCCACGGCAGCGCCGGGGCCTCGAGGTCGAGGTAGAGATAGCGGTACCAGGCGTAGTTCTCCAGCACGCGTTCGAGGTAACGGCGTGTCTCGCTGAACTCGACGGCGTAGAGGAAGCCGTCGGCGCCCGGCAGCTCGATCTGCGTCAGCCAGTAACGCGCGTTCCCGGGGCCGCCGTTGTATCCGGCGAGAGCGGCGAGGACGTTGCCGTCGAACTTGTCGATCTGCGTCGTGAGGTAGTGCGCGCCGTAGCGCAGCGAGGTGGCGGGGTCGAACAGCGCTTCGAGTTCGAACGGCTCGCCGAGGTCGTCCGCGATCGCCTGCCCGGTTGGAGCGATCACCTGCGTCAGTCCGAGCGCTCCGGCGTGCGAGCCGGCGGTCGGCTCGAATGCAGACTCCTGCCGCACGAGGGCGTAGAGCAGGAGCGGTGGCAGGCCAGACTGGCCGATCGCAGCGGTGACCTCCTGCTCGAATGGGATCGGGTAGGCCAGCCGCTCGAGTTCCGGCGGCGACTCGAGGCGTTCGAGTGGTGAGAGCGTTCCGAGCACCCGCGCGGCCGCAATCAGCGCGATGTCGTGAAGGCCCAGCAGGCTCGCTGTACGCGCGACGGCCACACGGCCGTAAGGCTCCGCCTGCGAGTCCAGTTCGCTGCGGAGGACGAGGTGGGCGAACTCCCGCTCATCGACGGCGAGCAGTTGCTGGACGAGAGGCAGCCGCTTCAGCTCGACACGTTCCGACGGTGCGGCCCCGAAGCGCGCCAGCAGCCAGGCGTCCGTCTCCTCGGCGCGTGCGACGGTCGCGGCGGGAGCCCACGCTTCCGGAAGCTCGTCGCTGGAGCCGGCCGGAAGCGGTGAGAGCCATGCCGAGCCGCTCGCGTCCAGGAGCGCCGCCAGCGATGAGGGATCGAGCGCCGAGGCAGGGATGCCCGGCGGCTCGTCTCCGCCCGCCAGCGTGATGAAGAGCTGCTGCCAGTGCGCGGCAGTGGCAGCAGCCGTGCCGCTCGACGCAGCGACAAGCCCGCCGAATCGAAGCGCCGCCGCCGCCGGGTCGCCGCCGAGGCCGACTCGTACCGCTGCGCGCGTCGCTCCGTCCTGGACGAAGCGGCTGTTCGGATACTCGGCCAGGAGCAGGTCGAATTCGGCGACGGCCGGGCCGTGCTCGCCCAGCTCCTCGAACACCCGTCCACGCCAGTAGCGGGGGTCGTCGGCCAGCGGTCCTGCCGGCGCCGCCTCGATCGACGCCGCGTACTGCTCGAGGGCGCGCGTCCGCTCCGACGTTCGCTCGGCGAGCGCCGCGAGGTAGAAGGCGGCGATCGCCAGATCGCTGGCTGTCGGATCGGCGGCGATGATGCCCTCGTACAGCTCGCGTGAGTCGGCGTTGCGCCGTCCGCGGTAGTACGCGTACGCCAGGTCGAACTCGCTGACGTCCGCTTCCACCGCGATCAGCGCGTCGGCCGCGGCGCTGGCCGCGCCACTGCCGGTCGAGGCGACCAGGGCGCTGCGAGCCGCATCGACCCAGGCCGCATCGTCGCGGTCGCGCAATAGCTCGGCGCGCCGCCACTGCGCGGCGGCACGGTCGTTCGCTCCTGCGGCAGGCTCCACCGTCACGCCACCGAGGATCGTCAGCGCGCTCTCGATGTCATCGAGCTCGATCAAGAGCTCCGCACCGGCGAAGCGAGCATCGACGCGCAGCGAAGATGCCGCCGAGCTATCTGCGGCCACAGCCTCGTAGGCATCGGCAGCCCGCTGGACCTGCCCCGCGGCGACGAAGGCCTCGGCGGCGCGGATCCGGGCGAACGGGGCGAGGAAGCTCGACCCATCGGCAATGGCCGCGAACCCCACGGCGGCGGCGACCGCGTCATCCTCAAGGAGTGACGCGGCGGCGAGGTAACGGTCGATCACCGTAGGCGGCTCGGGCGTCGAGGTCGGCTCGGGCGTCGACGTGGCCTCGGCGGTCGGGTTGGCCGTGGCGGTCGCCGACGGCGTGGCGACGGGTGTCGGTGCCAGTGTCGGTGTCGCGGTCGAGGTGGCAGTCGGGGTCGCTGCGGGTGTCGAAGTCGCCTCGACGGTCGACGTCGGCGAGGCGGTCGTGGCCGCGAGGGGTGGCGGGGTGTCTGCCGACCGCGGTCGGGCGGCGACGAGCACGGTGGCGATCATCAGCACGACCAGGATCGACCATCGCCACATGCGACGATCGTAGCCGGGCCTGACCCGCGGCATGGTGACGGTTCCCTAACGGTTACCAGCGCCGCCGAGGTTTGCGCGCTTCGCCAGCCTGCTCGTCTCTTGGCGGAGCGCACGCTAGACTGCGGCTCTGCGCCGGAGGGTGCGGCAGCGGAGGACTCCGATGCGACGAGCGACCTCGGCAGCGGCCGGAGCGATGATCGCGGCGCTGGCTGCGGCATGGCCGTCGGCGGCGCTGGCGTCGGAGCGAGCGCTGGCCACACCGGACGACATGTTCATCGTCGCCGGCGTGACGATTCTCGGCCTGCTCGCCGTGTTCGGCGGGGCGGCCGTGGGCTATCTCTACCGCCGCGAGCGTGACCTCGACTGGGAGTTCCAGCGACCAGACGAGCCCGACGACGACGATCACTAGCGCGAGCAGCGCGTAACTGCGGCCGTCGAGAGCACTCGGCGCGCGGCTTGAAGGGCCACTTTACGGATGCTTGAAGTCGGATCGAAGATGCCGGCCTTCTCGGTGCGCGACACCCAGCGCGAGGAGGTCACCAACGAGTCGTTTGCAGGCGAGATTACCGTCCTCGCGTTCTATCCGATGGCGTTCACCGGCGGGTGAACCATGGAGATGCGGGGCTTCCAGTCGGCCATCGCCGACTTCGAGGCCCTCAACGCCCGCGTCGCGGGCGTCAGCGCGGACACTTTCGCCGCTCAGGGCGGGTTCGCCGAGAAGAACGACATCACGTTCCAGTTGCTGTCGGATTGGCCAGACCTCGCAACGATCGAGACCTTCGGCGTCCGTCGCGAGGGCGCGCAGATTGCCATGCGCACGACCTTCGTCTTCGACAGCGAAGGCGTCGTCCAGGCGATCATCAACGACCAGCGCGACATGAACGCGCACCCGACGGGCGCGCTCGAGGCCGTGAAGCGGATCGTCGAGGGCTCGTAGCTCGGCGCAGCTAGCGCTCCGCGGCCGCAGCGCGGCGGGCCCACTCGACGGCCAGCTCGGGGTCCCCCAGCACCTCGGGCGGCGGTTCGAAGTTGCGGTCGACCGTGCCCCGGCCGCGAGGCCGTGCGGCCGGTGGCTGCAGCGCCGTCATCCCACGGTCCAGATATTCGCTACGGCTGGCCTCGTCCGTCCGGAAGTAGATCCGACCGTCGCTGACGATGCCGAAGAAGCGCCCGTCGAGATTGAGCCCGTGCCCGCCGAACATTGGGCGAGCGCTCACGCCTTCGAGGTTGCGCAGTTGTTCGAGCAGGTAGTCGTGGAGGTCTTCGTCAGCCATGCGAAGGGCGTGTCCGCTACTCGGCGGTGACCTTGTCTTCGTTCATCGCCTCGAGGATCTCGTCGCGGCGCTTGTTCATCCGCTTCAGCTTGCCGCGGAGTTCCTTGCGAAGTTCGGCGAGCTGGTCGATCTTGGACTCGACCACCTCCAGCTGAGCCTCGAGGGCCGCGATGATCCGCTCGGCACGTTGCTGGCGGGCAGGCAGCTCACGGTCAGGGCGGAAGGTCGCGATGATCTGCTTTTGCAGGTCCTCCGCCTCGACCATCTCCTTGATCTCCGCGAGGGTGAAGCCGAGCAGATCCTGCAGACGCTTGATGTACCCAATGCGCTCGATGTTGTCTTCGGTGTAGAGCCGGAACCCGCCCTCCATCCGCTCCGGCGGCTCGACGAGGCCTCGCTCCTCATAGAAGCGGAGCGTGCGCTGAGTCACGCCGGTACGTTCGGCAACCTCGCCGATCTGGAAACGAGGCTCGTCTTCGGCCACAAACGGGTTCCTCGTGCTGCGCGCTGGTGCGTGCCACCCGAATCGTAGAGATACGAGATCTGGCGCGTCAACCGCAGCGATTCCCCGCGCTAGAAGTCCTCGTCCTCGTGGTCGTGACCGTCCGAGGCCGGTGTCGGGACGATCGGCTGTGCCGAGCCTTCGGCGCGCGTCGGTGGCTTCACCTCGTCTGCCGCAGCCAGCGTCGCCGCGAGGTCGCCACGCGCGAGGATCGCTGGCGCGCCGGCGTCACGTAGTGCCGTGAGCTGAGTGACGTCGCTGCTGTCGGTGGCGGCGAGGAGCGGTGCGGTCGCCCAGGCGGCAATCTGCCTGAGGGCCAGCTGCGCGCGCACGTTCGTCACTTCGGCATCCTCGACGAGCAGCGCATCGAGCCTGACGCCCGCCAGCGGGCGCACGGTCTCTTCGCTCGCATCGGCGCCGAGGATGATCACGCGTCCGATCTCTTCGACGCTGAGCGCGCTCGGGCTGGCAGCAGAGTCGTCGAACGTGAAGAAGTCGGCGCCGGCATCGGCTGCCGCCTGCACCTCGTCGCCCGTCGCAGCCGGGAGGACCACGCCCAGCGGTACGTCACCGGCGGCCTCCGCTGCCGCGCCGATGTCGCTGGCCGCTCCCTCGAAGCTGACGGCGTCGACGCCCGCCTCGATGGCGGCCGTCACGTCGGCGCTGGTCTTTGCCGGCGCAACGACGACGATGGCGCGCGGCGCTTTGCCAGCCGCCGCGCCGAAGCCGATCGAACGTCCCTGTGCCGCACCAGCGCTGCGGATGCGGTTGGCCAGTCGGCTCATCACGAACCCCCCTCGCTCGCTGCGCGCCGGGCGCGCTGTCTACACGGAAACGCCGCCGAGGGGCGGCGTCAAGAGCTTCGAATGGAGCCGGCGGGGGGGATCGAACCCTCGACCTGCTGTTTACGAAACAGCCGCTCTTCCACTGAGCTACACCGGCTGAGAGCCTCTGGGTGGTGGCGATTCTCGGTCTGGCCGGGTCGTCAGCTTTGACTCTGCCAGCCATTCTGCCAGCCGCCGGCATCGCTTCGCTCCAAAAGCGCGCCCATCTTATCAGCCGCCTCTCTTAGCAACGGTTCTGCGACTTGGTCGTACTAGAGCGTCATCGCGAGCGAGGAGTGGCCAGCCGGATGGTTCCTCGGCGCGAGGCTGGGCACCGGCATGCGAGCGTCTTCGGTTCATGGAACGGTCGCGCAGTGAAGTCCCGACGCGGGCGGCTCGCAGATGAACACGAGAATCCCGTTGTTCTCCTCGATTCCCTCCGCAACCGTCTCGGTGGAGTCGATACGAGCGAGGAAGTGCTTTCCCGTGGGATCCGGGCCCTGCCACGACACGACGGTCGGCCCTCCGACGAACCTCTGCTCGAGTTCGGCGAGCGGCGTCACGTTCTGGACAGTACTCAAACCTGACTCCGCGAGGATGTCCTGGCCGAACTCGTGGGGTGCGTCGGGACCGCACCAGACGGGGCGTTCACAGACGGCGTAGGAGATACCGAATGGTGGAGTCGGACCGCCGATAGCCTGGAAACTGACGGCGAAGCTGATGGTCCACTCATCACCGATCTGGTGGACGACGGCGTTCCAGCCGGTGATGAAGATCTCAACCGTGCCTGCTCCGTCCGCTGAAGCTGGTTCCCCGATCGATGCTGAGGGAGGACCGCTGCCAGGGGTGAGTGGGCTGGCCGTGGGAACCTGAGATGCCCCCTCACCGTCCGGCGGTCGAGTCTCGTCCTCGGTGGGCCCAGAGCAGGCGACGACGAGCAGTGCTACGACTGCAATCGCCACCATCGCGCTGCTCAGCGCCCCCCGAAGCATAGACTCACTCAAGCCCGATCCTTGTCGCCCGGACACTTACGTCCGGCTACCAGATGTATCCACAGTGGAAATCATAGTGCAAGTCGGGCTGCGGGATTGCATGATCATGCCGGTGCATATGACGGTAGTGAGGAGACGGGTAATAGTAGTAGTCCGTCCAGTCATAGATGTAGTGATAATGGTAGGTCCCGATCCATTCGCTGAAATGATTGCAGACTGACTCGTTCGCGTCGGCCCAGGGGCCGTCAGCCACGGGAGCTTGAGCGATGCTCGAGACCCCATCCACCAACGACACTGCCGGAGACGTCCCGCCAAGCGCCACACCACTGTTGCCGCCCGGGTTAACGGCAAGTGCAATGACGCTGATCGCCACCGCAGCTGCTACCGCCGCGAGCACCCGCGTGCGCGCGCCAAGCGATCGGGGAGTTGAGCGAGTGAGCATGTTGAACTACCTTCAAGGTTCCTCTTTTGCGCGCGGCAGCGTAGCGCTTCTGCGCACTCTTCGGTGTAGTTGAACCGTAGTGCTGAGGTGGAACCCAGTTAGCACGCTAGGAGTGCCACTCTCGCTCGTCCTTGAGCCGTTGGTAGATCGCTCCGAACGCTTGCAAGTCACGGATCCGGTAGTGCCGAGGCTCGACACCGGCATCAGCTAGCAGCCGCCTGCACGGTTGCGCCACGCCGGATCCGCGCTCCGCGGTGCCACACTCGGAGGAGCACACTCTCCGGCGAGGGCTAAGCCGACTCCTGTACCGCGGCCGTCTCACGTCCTCGAGCGGCTGTCAGGAAGAGGGGGATCGCTACGAGGAGACCGACCACGCCCAGCGGCCAGAACAGGCCGCCGATAGTGCCGCTCTGTGCGGCGTCGACGGCCAGGCCCAGCACCGGCGCGAGGATCATCGTCGCGAAGCGGCGCGCCTGGCTCTCGATCGACAGCGTCGTCGCTCCTTGCGCCTCGCTCGCGTGCTCGTCGAAGCGCGCGATCAGCACCGGGCGCCAGAGGTCCTGGAGCACCGAGAGGGCGACGAACGCCAGCACCAGCATGCTCAGCACTTCGAACAGTCCGGCGCCGACGATGACGGCGAAGAGCACGACGGCTGCGCCCCACATCAGGCGCGCGGCGCCATCCTCGCCGCCAGCGACGTCAGCAACGCGGTGGGCGTTGCGGCTGGCCGCGCTCGACATCATGTGCAGGGCGAAGTAGACAGGGCCGATCAACAGCGCTGACTGCTGTACCTCGGAGAGACTGTCGGTGACCACGATGCTCGCGGCTGCGGAGACCGTGACCGCGAGCAGGATCGGCTGCAGGTAGTCCTTCACGGCGTGGAAGACGCCCTCGAACCCCATCGATTCCAGCAAGAGCCGCCGCAGCCCCCCGACCGTGAGTGCGGTGCGCAGCGAGTCACGCATGTGCACCAGCACCTGTCGCGGACGCGGATGGACCTCCGGCTCCCCTTCGAGTGCGGCGGGATATCCGGCGATGTTCACCATGTTCGCGAAGTACGGAGCGGCCGCCAGGAAGAACACCAGGGTGTAGCTGTCCGTCGCCAGTACGAACGCGGCGGCGAGCAGCGCTGACACGGCGGAACCGATCTTGCTCCAGGAGCGAGTGAATCCGTAGATCTTGGTGCGCTCATCGCTGCGACCTTCGAGGCGCAGCCACGTGAAGATCATCGCCTTGTGTGTCCCTGTCCGGAACGCGTCACCGACCGCGATAAAGAACATCGCTCCGAAGAGGACGGCAAACTGGTCGGCGAAGCCGAACGTCACGAACCCGACGACATAGGCGCCGAACGAGAGCAGCAGCGCTCGACGCCGGCCATACAGATCGGCGATCGAGCCCGAGGGAATCTCGAGGACGTTGACGCACAGCTCTCGGAAGGCGATCAGCATGCCGATCTCGAGGAACGAGAGGCCCATCTGAAGGAACGCCAGGATCAGGAACGGCTCGAAGTAGCGCTGGTTCTTGAGGAAGCCGTAGAGGCTGAAGCGGAAGATCACCCGCGACCCCTCACCTGCCAGCGCGCGGGCCTTGCTGTGCCGCGGATGTTACGCGCAAGCATCAAGGCCGCATGCAACAGTGGAGGTGAGCTGTCGGTTAGCGCTCCACCTTGGTGTCCGGCTGCCGAGACCACTCGTTGAACGATCCGGCGAAGTTCGCTGCCCGGTCGTAACCCAGGACTTTCAGGACGAGCGCCGCGAGACCCGCGCGCGCACCGCCGCCTCAGTAGGTCACCACCGCGGACTCCGGCGTGATCCCCTTCGCCCCGAGCAGTGTCGTCAGCTCGCCAGCGGGCCTCAAGGTGCCGCCGTCGGCATCGAACAGCTCGGAGTAGTCCAACTGGACCGCGCCGGGCAGGTGCCGGAGCCGAGGTGGAGGATTCCATCCCTTGGTGGTCCCATCGAACTCGCCGACGCTGCGCACGTCCCAGAACACCACGTCATCGTCATCGATGGCGCCCTTCGCCTGGTCGAGTGAGCAGAAGACGCCCTCGACATGCCGAGGTGTGAACGTCCGCTGCTCGTGCGTCGTGGCGTCCGTCGAAAGCGGCAATCCCTCGGCGGTCCACTTCGCCAGCCCGCCATCGAGGTAGCGCAGCTCAGGATGACCGTAGTAGAGGAGCGCCCAGCCGGTCATCCCCGCCAGCTGGGACGGCCCGCCGCCGTCGTAGACCACGACCGGTGTCCCCTCGTCGATCCCGAGCGCGCCAACCCGCGCAGCGAACCCCTCCGGGTCCGGTGGCTCCGACTCCGGACCGATCTGTCCCAGCGAGAACCCGCTGAGGTTGATGGCGCCCGGAATGTGCCCGGCGGCGTAATCCTGGTCGGCCCGACCATCGACGATGCGGATGGTCGCATCGGACAGGTGACTGGCCAGCCAGTCGGTCTCGGCGAGCAACTCCGGATGCGGGTAGCCGCGGTCTTCGATGGGAAGGGGCATGATCTGGCTCCGATCGAGAGCGACGTTGCGGTGCTCTCGGCTAGTGAGCTATCATACTAGCATGGTCTCCGAGGTCAAGCAGTTCAACGTTTATCTTCCGGTCGTGCTGATCCGCGAGTTGAAGCACCACGCCGTGGATACGGAGCAGTCGCTTTCCTCGGTCGTGGCGGCGGCTCTGCGCGATTACCTCGGTGCTGCGGCGAACGGTGCCGCGGCGAACCATGAGGAGAAGGAGCCCGAGCGTGAGTAGCAATGGGATCGAAGGTCTCGTTGTGGAAACCCATAACTGGGGCAAGTCCGTCGCGTTCTGGCGCGACCTCGGCTACGAGCTCGAGGAGCCGGCCCTGCTCCGTCATCGGGACGGCGGCCCGTTCATTTTCCTCGTCGAGCAACCAGAGACTCGGCAGCTCGAAGTCCTGCCGATCGTTGCGATCGAGGACCCCACAGCGTTCACGCCTCCGGCAGGTGGCACTGTGCAGCGCGGATTCGAGCCCCAGCACCGGGCGTGTCGGAAATGCTGTTACTGGACCCCGATCGCAGGCCGATCAGCGTTCAGGGTCCGCTGCCCGAGGGTGTCGAGCCGCCTGAAGGCCACGGCTAACTCGTAGCGGGCTTCCCGCTGGAGGTCACTCAACCGGCGGCGGCCAAGAGATGAGCGCCAGGCTGCGCATGCCCGCTGTCATGCTGGGCTTCGCGGTCGAACCAGGCGCGGAGGCGCTCTTCCTCGTCGCTGCCCTCCTCCACGCCAATCCGGCTGCGCAGTTGCGAGAACGGGTCGCCGCCACCGGGCAGCGCGTTGCTCGCCTCGAGGTGCTCAACGCTGTCGTGCGCGCCTCGGGCCGCAAGCACGGTCATCAACTCGTGCGCCGCCGGCGCTTCGATGCGCTGCTCCTCGTGAGCCGCCTCGAACGCGCCGAGCGGCGGCGCGCCGCCCGGCCGGTCGCCGGCGATGACGACGCACAGCCGCGTCGCGTGATGCTCCATCGCGTCGAGGAAGGCGCCGATGTCTTCGACGAAGTAGACGACGTGCGAGTTGAATGTGACATCGACCGTCGGCACCGTACTCGCGTCTGACGGCGGCCAGAAATCCGGTTCGAGTACTTCGAGGTTGGCGATCGCCTCGGCCTGCTCGCGCAGACCAGCCGTCATGCCCTCTGACCCATCGACGGCCGTCAGGTGGCGGACGTGAGCGGACAGCGGGACCGAGAACCGGCCGCCGCCGGCGCCAATGTCGAGCACCGAACTCTCCGCGCCGATCAGCGTCACCAGCTGCTCGAAGCCCTCCGGTGTTCGCTCGCTCGGCGAGAAGCTGCGCACGCGGGTGCCCCAGGGGTCGTCGCGACGCTGCACCGGGCTGAGACGCTGCATCTGTTGTCGGGAGGCGGCGATCTGATCGCGCCAGGCAGCGTAGACGGCGTCGAGGGGGAAGAGCGGCACCGGCGACTCGCTTCCAGATCTGCGTTGGACCGTGGGGCAGCGTCGCCGGATGTTACACGCCCGTGCTCCTGGACCCGGGTAAGACCGAAGTGACGCCCACACTTGCATCGCCGCAGAGGGTTTCTCCTGATGTGCGAGCGCTCCCTGATCGGCGAGTTTGGATCGCGCGAACAGGGGTGAGCGATGCCTTGGAGAAACGTCATCGATCGCGTCGGAGGTTGGCGACGGCCGCGCTCCTCGGCGCTCGTCGCCCAGCCCGCGCCGACCCCGTTGGGCCTCTGGGCGCTACTGCCGCTCAACGGTCTGGCATTCGTGGTGGCGCTGTCGCTGGTCGTATCGCCGCGCCCGCCCGAGGTCGCAGGGTTCCTCCTGGTCTTGTTCGCTGCGATGAACTCTCTCTTTGCCGCGACGATCGCGTACCGGCTGCAGGGATACGAACTGCCGGCCAACCGGCGCGCGCACGTGCGGCTCATGGTCGACCTCGAGGCCACCCTCGACGGGGCGCCCTGCCAGGTCTGGGACATCTCACTGGGCGGCGCGAACATCATCACCTCCGCCAGGACCCGGGAGATCGTCGGCGAGCAGCAGCTCACGATCCCGATCCAGGGCGAGCTACTCACGTTCCGTACGGAAGCGGTCCGCGCGAGTGAGCAGCGCGGCGGCACGGACGTGGCGCTGCGCTACCTCGGCGGGCAGGACGCGATGACCGCCCGTCTGGCGATCGCCCTTCTCAGCGAGGCGTCCCACGAAGCGGCCAGCGAGACGCACGAGGACGGCGCACGCGCCGCCTGACGCGCCAGCCATCGGCTGGGCACAAACCGCCGCATCCGGCTAGCGTCGGCAGATGGAAACCGCTGCGATCGTCGCGATCCTCTGTCTCGCCACGCTCGCACACGGCACGCTCGGCTTTGGCACGGCGCTGGTCGCGATGCCGCTGCTCACGCTCAGCCTCGGCGTCCGCGATGCGACCGCGCTGGTCGCGTTCGTCATCCTCGGCACGACGATCGTCATCCTCGCGCAGACGCGGCTGCAGGCGTTGCAGTGGCGCACCGCGGCGAGGCTCCTCGCTGGCTCGATCCCCGGCATCGTGCTCGGCATCGTCGTGCTCACGCGCGCGCCGTCCGACGCCGTCCAGCGCGGTCTCGGCGTGCTGCTGATCGCGATCGGTCTCTACAACCTCGTGGCCCCGCGACTGTTCGAGGCGCGACATGACGCCTGGGCGTACGCCTTTGGCTTCGCGAGCGGCCTGCTCGGCGGTGCGTACAACACCAATGCGCCGCCCGTCGTGATCTACGGCGCCCTGCGCCGCTGGCCGCCCGCGGTCTTCCGCGCGACGCTGCAGGCCTATTTCGTCCCGGCCGCGGCGCTGATCTGGGCCGGACATGGCGTCAGCGGCCTCTGGTCCGGCGACATCGTTGCGCGCTACCTGATCTATCTGCCCTTCGGTCTCGTCGCACTCTGGTTCGGCCAGCGCCTCAACGCGCGACTGCCCGAGGCCTCGTTCGACCGAGTGCTCTACGCCGTGATCATCGCGCTGGGCGTCCTGCTGCTGTTCTGAGCGCGACCGTCGCCGCGCCGGTCTACACTCGATCCATGGCCGCCGACCCCTCGACGCTGGCGCTGTCCTTCCGCACGATGACCGCACGTGACATCCGAGCGGTGCGCCGTATCGAACGCGCGGCGTTCGAGGATGCCTGGCCCGCTCGCACCTTCGAGACGGAACTGCGCAACGGGTTCGCCGACTACTTCCTTGCGGTGCTGCCCGGCGTACCGGAGCAGGTGCTCGGCTACGCCGGCGTCTGGTACATGCCGGAACAGCTCCACCTCGTCACCATCGGCGTGCTCCCCGACCAGCAGGGGCGGGGCGTCGGCACCCGGCTCTTGCTGGAAGTCTTCGGCCGGGCCGAGCGTGCCGAACTCTCCACGATCGCCCTCGAGGTGCGCGCGTCGAACGAGCGCGCCCTCGCGCTCTACGCCCGCTTCGGACTCGAGCGAGTCGGCACCCGCCGCGGCTACTACCAGGACAACGGCGAAGACGCAGCGGTCATGCTGACGCGCGACCTCGCCGACCCGGAGATGCGCGCAACGCTCGCCGCCCGCCGACGGGAGGTCGAGGGCGGCTAACCCCTCGACGCTCCGCGCCATCGGTCGACGGCTAGGCTTTCTCCTCGGATCCGAACGCGATCCTCGTGTTGCTCTTGCCCTGGGAGTCGTCGATCAGGCGGCGCGTCTCCACCCAGCGGGCGAAGCCCTCCAGGGCAAAGCCGGCGGTCGCGCGCTCGCGGTCGATTTCGCCGGTCACAACATCCGCGAACGTCCGCGCGTCTTCGGACTCGGAGATGATGACAAGGCGGCTGCCGTGTTCCCAGTAGTACCGTGCGCGGTCATAGCCGAGGGCCTCGGACGCCTGGCAGTAGCGCACGGCGGCCTCGGAGGCGGCTCGTTGGCCGGTGCCGTCGCGCAGCTCGTAGGTCGTGATGTCGACTGGCATCGATCGTGGTCCATTTCCATCGCTACGTTAGTAAACGAGCGAACTCGTGTGATCCATCTAGATCACGGACGTATCTGGTAGCAGAAGCTACGAGGTGAGTTCAAACACGGCTGTCAGGTATCTGACAACCTCTTGTGTCCTGTCGCGCAATCGAAGGCGCGACTTCGTTGCACGATCAGCCGGGACGTGGCTCCCGGCGTCGGGCGGCCTCCACGATCAGCTCGGAGGCCAGCGGGTCGGAGAGGCGACCGGAGTTGACGACGAGGTGGTAGTGGTACGGCTCGCGGTAGTCGATGTCGAAGTACTTGGCGTGCCACGCCTCGCGCTGGTGGTCGGAGTCCTTCACGCGGTCGCTCGCATCCTCGAGGGTCATGGCGTCGCGTTCGGCGATGCGGCGGATACGCTCCTCCTGCGCGCAGGCGATGCGCACGTGCAACGTGTCCTCGCGTTCGTGCAGCAGGGCCTGCGCGCCACGCCCCACGATGACGATGTTGCCTCGTTCGGCGAAGGCCATGATCAGCTCGCTCAGCGTGTCGATGTAGCGCTCGTCATCGGCCTGCATGTCCGGCCCGGCCGTGTGCCATAGGTCCGCCCGAGGACCAGTTCGAGGCCGACCGACGTCATCATCGGGTCGACGTTGGCGCGCCCCGCGCGCTCGATGAACCCCGCAGCAGCTGCGTGAGCCGCCCTCCGAGGCCACTCGTGCGCTCGTCGAACGCCTCGACATCCTCCTCCGACCAACCGAGGGCCGCAGCGGCCTCCATCATCAACTCGCGATCGGCCAGGTCGAACTCCATCTCACGCGCGACGCGCACGGCGATGGTGCCCATGGAGCCCAGGTGACCCGTCAGCGTGATGACCGACATCGGCAGCCCTCCTCGCCTCGCCCGTCGCTGGCAGGCAGGGTAGACGAGAGGCCACCCACCGCTGGTGCGACGCGTCACGAGCGGGCGCCTGGGGCCGGGCTCAGACCGGGAGGGCGCGCGTCGGGTTGTCGGGACCGCCGCGTGCGATCTCGCCCGTCTGGACGGTGATCAGCCCGTTTGCATCCACCTCGACGAGCATCGTGTCCATCGAGCGGGGCGCTGGGCCGAAGACGCGGACGCCGGCGCGCGTGTAAGTCGAGCGGTGGCACGGGCAGCGGAACCAGCCGCTCCGCCCCTCGAAGTTGAAGCGCGGCAGCCACGGGATCGCGCAGCCGAGATGCGGGCAGCGTTGCCAGAGCGCGAGCAACCCCTCGCCCCCGCCGGCCCGTTCGTCCGCGGGGTCGAGGTTGACCATCCAGAAGAAGCCAGCCCCCACGTTCTGCGGGTCCCCGCCGCTCGGATAGTCCTCGGTGTGCCCGGCGGCAACCGGCCCACCAAACCCGCTGACGTTGCGTGGATAGAGGAAGCCGACCGCGGAGGCGAGCGCGCCGCCCAGGGTCACGCCGATGCCGGTCCAGAAGCTGCGTCGGATGAACGCGCGGCGCGAGAGTGCCGCCGAAGCGGGGGTCGCAGCGCCCTCGCGCGTGTCTAGAACGTCGCGGCTACGCCGTAGCTCGTCTTGCCAGGAGGAGAGGGCAGGGTTGAGCTTCGCCACACGGCGGCTCTCTGTGCAGTTGCATTGTGACAGACGTCACGAACGAGTTCAATGGGCACTGGGTCGTACCACACGGCGCGCTGAACGAGGCAGGCGGGCCAGCGGTAGAGCGCCTGAGGTCTATTCGTCCTCGTCGTCGTCCGGGGCGTTCGGGTCGTGGCTGTAGACGAGGTAGCGGTCGTCGCGCTCGACGAGGAGGGTGAGGCGGCCCTCCGCCTCCTCGGCGGTCAGGTACTCCGGCAGCTGCGCGCCGTGGCCGTTCACGAGGTAGGTGTTGGCGGTGAGCGCGAAGCGACGGTCGCCGACATCGACGTAGAAGGGCGGCGGGTCCTCCGCTTCGTTCCAGTTCAGGACGAAAGCGTCCACGCCGCCGGTCGAGAGCACGAACAGATCCTCGAAACCGATCGCTAGTTCGGTCGTCTGCTCTGCCATCTCGCTCGTCATGGTCACTCCGTCGTGCTCGGGCCGCCTCGCGGCGTCGCGATCATACGGTCGAGCCCCGCGAGCGGCCAGCGATCTCGCGCCGTGCCTCGAGGAAGTCAGGGGCGCAGACCACAGCGATCGCGGTCACGACCAGCGCGGAGCCGACACACCAGATGCAGATGGCGTCGATCACGAACAACTCGAGGTACGTCAGGTAGACCGAGTAGAGCGTCCCGGCCGCCGCCAGGGCGAAGGTCCAGATCGGCAACAGGGGGAGCGCTCGCACGGCTTGAGGTCCGCCGCGGCGTCCGATCACGAGCGTCGCGATAGCGATGTACATCCCCAACCCGAGGAGCGCGATCGGGATGCCGGCGATCTCGGAGTACTCGGACGATTGAACGGTGTGGCAGTCGCCCACGCCCGAGCAGAACGCCTCGCTCTCGCCGTCGAGCGCGACCCAGCTGAGGTAGGCGGCGATGCCGACGCCCGCGACCGTCAGCAGTAGCAGCAGGTTCTGCCTGTTCAGCGCCGCCCGCATCCTCGATCCCGTCTCGCAGCGGGGGGTGGCCCGCTTCGATACACCCTCGAGGGGTGGCTACTCGGCCAGCGCCGCGTTGATCACCTGGCGGAAGTTCTCGATCGGCTGAGCACCGCTCAGGAACTGACCGTTGATGAAGAACGACGGTGTCGACTGGATGCCCAGGTCACGTGCCTCGGCGGTCTGGTCGAGCACCGATTGCTCCTTCTGGCCGGAGTCGAAGCAGCGATCGAACGCGTCGACGTCGAAGTCCGGGAACGCGTCCGCCAGCTCGCGGGCGAAGCTCTTGAGGTTGCCGTCCGAGAACGTGCCGCGGTTCTCACCGCTCTGCCGGAGGAAGAGCAGGTCGTGGTAGTCCCAGAAGCGACCCTGGTCGAGCGCACACTCGGCCGCTGCGGCCGAGGCGAGCGACTCCGGACCGAGGAACGCGAAGTGCCGGTACTCGATGGAGGCCTGCCCGGCCTCGACGAACTCGGCGAGGATCAGCGGCGCCGTCTCCGTCGTGAAGCGCCCGCAGAACGGGCACTGGAAGTCGGAGAACTCGATGATGCGGACGGGGGCCGCGGGGTTGCCGTCGATGCGGCCGGACACCGTCGTGCGTTCGGTCGGCACGTAGGGCTCGTCGTTCGGATCCTCCGAGCCGGGGAGGTTGAAGAAGACCAGGAACCCGAGCGCGACGACCACGGCCGCGAGCGTGCCAATGACTGTGAAGCCACCGAACGACTCGATCGTCTGACGCCATCGGGCGCTCCGCGGCTGCGCGGGCTGCTGCTCTTCGTCCTCGCTACGGCGTCGCCGCGAGCTGCGTCGTCGTCGGTTCCTGCCCACCGTGCCCTCCGGTGATTGATTCGCGTCGGCTGCCATCATTATCGGAAGGCGGTGCGCTCTGCGCTACGGACGAAGGGCGGACTTCTGAACGGCCGTGGGCGCGTAGGCTGTGACGACCGTGACCACCACTCCGCAGGCCGAGAACCGCGCTCCGATCGCGCGCCGCAACGTCCGTCTGCTCACGGCGTACGAGGTCTTCGCGGGGCTGGTGCCCTTCCTGGCGATCTGGGTCGTCTATCTGACGGACTTCCGCGACCTCACGCTGACCCAGGTCGGCGTCATGGAAGGCGTCTTCTGGGGCATCAAGGTCGTCACCGAGATCCCGACCGGAGCCTTTGCGGACCGCTTCGGCCGCAAGCTCACGTTCATCGTCGGCGCAGTCATCGAGGGCCTCGGGATCTTCCTCTTCGCGTTTGCCGGCAGCTTCGTCTTGCTCCTCGGCTCCTACATCCTGTGGGCCGGCGGTGGCGCCTTCCGCAGCCGAAACACCGAGGCCTTTCTCTTCGACACGCTCGCCGAGGTCGATGAGACGGACGACTTCACGCGCGTCAGCGGCCGCATCGGTGCCATCGCTGGCGTCACCGGCCTCTTCGGCGTCGCGGCCGGCGGCGTGGTCGCCGGCGTGATCGACCTGCAAGTGGCGGTGCTGATCGGCGTGATCCCGTACGTCTTCGCGCTGGCGGTCCTGCTCCCGATGCAGGAGCCCCGGCGCGGCGAGAGGGGAGGCGGCATCAGCTACACCGAGACGCTGAAGGACGCCGTGCGTGCGCTCCGCGACCACCCGCCGGTGCGCTACATCATCCTCTTCGAGGTCACGATCAGCACCGTCTTCATTTCGGGCTTCCTGCTGCTCCAGCCGTTCTTAAGCTCACACGGCGTCCCGATTGTCTGGTTCGGCATCCTGCTGATCCCGCACCGCCTGTCGTCAAGCGCGGGCTCGTACCTCGCACACCGCATCGACGAGGCGCTGGGGCTACGGGCGCACCTCGGCTGGGCGCTCGTTGCTGCGGTGGTGGGGGTCGGCGTGCTCGCCGTCGTGGACTCGATCTGGGCGTTCGCCGGGCTCGTGCTGACCGCGCCGCTGTTGGTCTCGATCTTTCCGGCGACGCGCGCGTACATCAACGACCGCACCGACTCGAGCATTCGCGCGACCGTGCTCTCCTTCTCGCCGCTGGGCGAATCGGTCACCTTCGCCATCGCCGCAACAGCCGCAGGGCTGATCGCGGATGTCGACCTGCGCCTGGCCTTCGGCGTCAGCGCCGCGTCGGTCGCCGTCACCAGCGGCGCGATGTACGTGCTCTGGCTGCGCGCCGACGCGCGTGAGGGCGGGCCACCCGCCGCGATGGCCGATGTCGCCGCCGGTGGTGGCGCCGGCAAGTAGTCAGTCCGCGGACGCCTCGAGCTCGCGCAGGATCGCGGCCGCCCGTTCGAGGGCGCGCAGTTCGCGTTCGCCGCGCCCGGCCAGCTCGCGCACGAGCCGCTCTTCGCGCAGCGCACCGCCGCGATGCATCAGCCGCCGCCCTCGACGCGTCGCGTCGAGGCGCACCGCCCGTCCGTCCGCGGGGTGGGCGCTGCGTTCAACGAGGCCGTCCCCCTCGAGCGCTGCGACCGTGCGCGACATCGTCGGCGCCGTGACCTGCTCGGCGGCCGCCAGCTCCCCGAGGGTGCAGGGGCCGCCGAAGACCAGCACGGACAGCGCGGAGAGCCGCGGGGAACTGACGCCGAGCGCCTCGTCGCTGACCCGCAGCCGCCGCACGAGGTGGATCGCCACGGAGTTGAGCTCGCGTGCGAGCGTCTCCAGCCTGGTGGCTTCGGGGCTTGACATGATGCATATAGTTAGCACGTGAAACTAACTATCGACAACCCCACCCCAAGGGGAGGGCCACCGTGACCGCCGATTCGAACCAGGAACTCCACATCGGACCGCTCCACCAGGTGCTGCTGGCAGTGCGTGATCTCGACGCGGCGGTCGCCTTCTACCGCGACACCCTCGGCGCCTCCTTGATCGCGACGTTCGACCCGCCGGGCATGGCGTTCTTCGACCTCGGCGACGGCACGCGCCTCTACGTCTCGTCGGCGATCGAGGGCGACGACGACGGCGTCTCCCCGCGCGAGAACTCGGTGCTCTACTTCCGCGTCGATGACATCGACGCGGCGACCGAGGCCGTTCGCTCGCGCGGCGTCACCATCGAGGGCGAACCGCACGTCGTCTTCACCGACGCCGCCGGGACGTTCGGCGCTCCGGGCATCGAGGAGTGGCTCGCCTTCTTCCGCGACCCGGAAGACAACCTCATCGGCCTCGCCGAGCGACGGGCAGCGCGGTGACGAGCAGCCGGGTAGCGCCCGCTACCCCACCGGCTGCTCGACCGGCTCCTCGGCGCGCGCGGGCCTGACGCCCGCTTCGCGGTCGAACGTGAGCTCGTCGTCCACCACGTCCACGCGGACGCGGTCGCCCGGCTCGAACTCGCCGGCGAGGATGCGCTTGGCCAGCGGGTTCTCGACCTTACGTTCCACCAGTCGCCGCAGCGGACGAGCGCCGAAGTCGGGGTCGTAGCCCTCAGCGGCGAGCCAGTTGCGCGCGCCGTCGCTGACCGTGAACTCCACCTCGCGCTCCGACAGGCGCTCGCGCACCTCCTCGAGGACGAGGTCCGTGATCTGCGCGATCTCCGGCTCCGTGAGCGGCTCGAAGACGATGATGTCGTCGAGCCGGTTCAGGAACTCGGGCCGGAACGCCCGCTGCATCGACTGCTCGATGGTGCGGCGCTGCGAGTCGGCTTCCGATTCGCTGTGCGTCCGCGTGAAGCCGATCGCTCCCTGCTTCTGGCCAGTGCCGAGGTTGCTCGTCAGCACGATCACCGTGTTGCGGAAGTCGACCGTGCGGCCGTGGGCGTCCGTCAACCGGCCGTCGTCCATGACCTGCAGCAGCATGTTGAACACATCGGGGTGCGCCTTCTCGATCTCGTCGAAGAGCACCACCTGATAGGGGCGGCGTCGCACCGCCTCGGTCAGTTCGCCGGCGTTGTCATAGCCCACGTACCCCGGCGGCGCGCCCACCAGCCGCGACACCGTATGCCGCTCCTGGTACTCCGACATGTCCAGGCGAATCAGCGCGTCCGCGTCGTCGAACAGGTACTCCGCCAGCGCCTTCGCCAGGTAGGTCTTGCCGACGCCGGTGGGACCGACGAAGACGAAGCTGCCGATCGGGCGTCGAGGGTCCTTCAGGCCGCTGCGGGCACGCCGAATGGCGTCGCTCAGCGCCTCGATCGCCCGGTCCTGGCCGATCACGCTCTCGTGGAGCGCCTCCTCCATGTGCAGCAGTTTCTCCGCCTCGCCCTCGAGCATCTTGTCGACGGGAATGCCGGTCATCTGCGCGATCAGCGATGCGATGTCGGACTCCTGGACCTCCTCGGTCAGCCCGTGCTCCTCCTGCCACTCGCTGCGGCGCTGCTCGTACTCCTGCTGGACGGCGAGCACGTCCTGCTTGATGGCGGCCGCCTCCTCGAAGTCCTCGCGAGCCGCCGCGGCGTCGATGCGCGACGAGGCGTCGTCGAGCCGGTGCTTGAGGTCACGCAGCTCCGGCGACAGCGACTCCGACTCGATGACGTGCCGCGACGCGGCCTCGTCGATCAGGTCGATCGCCTTGTCCGGCAGGTAACGCTCCGTGACGTAGCGCGCGCTGAGGTGCACCGCCGAGTCGAGCGCGTCGTCGGTGATGCGCACGCCGTGGTGCTCCTCGTAGCGAGGGCGGATGCCACGCAGGATCGCGATCGCGTCGTCCGGGCTCGGCTCCTCGACATAGACCGGCGAGAAGCGCCGCTCCAGGGCCGGGTCCTCCTCGATGTACTTGCGGTACTCGTCGAGGGTGGTCGCGCCGATGACGTGGAGCTCGCCGCGGGCGAGCGCCGGCTTCATCATGTTCGACGCGTCGATGGCGCCCTCGGCGCCCCCGGCGCCGACGACCTGGTGCAGCTCATCGACGAAGAGGATGACCTCGCCTGCCGACTCCCGCACCTCGTTCATCACGGCCTGCAGCCGCTCCTCGAACTCGCCACGGAACTTGGAACCGGCGAGCAGCGCACCCATGTCGAGGGCCATCACTCGCTTCTCCCGCAGACGCTCCGGCACATCGTCATCGACGATGCGCTGCGCCAGGCCCTCGACGATCGCCGTCTTGCCAACGCCGGCCTCGCCAATGAGGACGGGGTTGTTCTTGGTGCGGCGGTTCAGCACCTGCATCACCCGCGCCACCTCGACGTCGCGCCCGATCACCGGGTCGAGCTTGCCCTGGCGCGCGAACTCCGTGAGGTCGCGGCTGTAGCGCAGCAGCGAGCCGTAGCGCGACTCCGCCGTCGGCGAGTCGACGCGCGCGCTGCCGCGCACCTGCTGCAGCGCCTGGTAGATGCTCTCCTTCGTGATGTTGAACTCGGCGAGGAGCTTCGCGGTCTCACCGTCGCGCTCATCGGCGATCGCGATCAGGAGGTGCTCGACACCGACGTACTCGTCCTGCAGCCGGCCCGCCTCGGCGTTGGCCGATTCGAGCATGCGCACGATGCGAGGGGTCGTGTAGATCTGCACGACTTCCTTCGCCTTCGGTGCGGCCTCGAGGTGTGCCGTCAGCGCGCGTGCGACTGCGTCGGCGTCTACGCCGATCTTTGGCAGCACCTCGCGCGCCAGGCCCTCACGCAGCGTGACGAGCGCGAGAAAGACGTGCTCGACATCCCACTGGGCGTGGCGCGACTCGCGGACGAGCTGCTGCGAGTTCTGCAGCACCTGTTGTGCCTGTTCGGTGAAGCGGTCCTGTCGCATCATCGCTGCTGTCTCCCTCTCGACGCGCCCTCGGCGTCGCTGTCAATCGCTGTTCGAATGTGGGTCGCCGGCCCTACCTCGCGGCGCTATCTCGCGGCGATGTCGGGCGGAGCGTCCGAGGTGGCCGCGGTCGCGTCGCGGAGTTGTGCGACCTCGCCGCGGAGCGAGGCGAGGTCGCCCTGCAGCTCCTCCATCTGTCGCGACATGCGCAGGATCACGTCGACGCCGGCGAGGTTCACGCCCAGGTCGCTGACGAGCCGTATCACCTGTCGCAGGCGCTCCACGTCCGCCGTCGAATAGAGACGGGTGTTGCCGCGCGAGCGGGCCGGCGAGACCAGGCCGACGCGCTCGTACGAGCGGATCGTTTGCTGGTGCAGCCCGACCATCCTCGACACGACCGAGATCTGGAACACGGGCTCGTTGCGCGGGATGTTGGTCATCGCGTGGCTCCTTCGGTGGCGCCCTCGACGTTGGGTGGCGTGCCGTCCTGGCTGCCGTTCTGGCTTGCGTCCGAGGTGGTGCCAACGGCGTCCCGCAGCTCCTCGAACAGCCGGCGTTCGCGGTCACTCAGCTCCTCGGGCAGCGCGATGCGCACACGGGCGAACAGGTTGCCGTACCCGCCCGCCTGACGCGGCATCCCCTGCCCGGCGAGGCGGAAACGCCGCCCGCCCTGCGTGCCTTCGGGCACGCGCAGCGCCAGCGAGCGCCTCTTGAGCGTGGGCACCGCGACTTCGCCACCCAGCGCGGCATCGGCGACCGGTACGGCGACATCGACGTAGAGGTCGTCGCCATCACGCTCAAAGCTCGGGTGCGGAGTCACGTCCACGAGCAGGAAGAGGTCACCCGGCGTGCCACCGCCGGAGCCCGGGCCACCTCGCCCGGCTACGCGGATGCGGGTGCCGCTGTTCACGCCCGGGGGGATGGTCACCTGCAGGCGGCGCAGCGGTGTGGCGGTGCCGCTGCCGCGGCAGGCGTGGCAGGTCGCACCGGCCAGCTCGCCCTGGCCGCTACAGATGCGGCACTCCTCCTCGCCCTGGCGCACCTCGACCGTGCGGGAGGCTCCGTCGAAGGCCTCCTGCAGGCTCACGCGCAGGCGGTGTTCGATGTCCTGGCCGCGGGCACGGCCGCCTGCGCCGCCTCGGCGGAACAGCGAGTCGAAGATCCCACCGCCGCCTCGACCGCCGCCGAAGAGGTCGCCGATGTCGCCAAACTCGATGCCGCCCGAGCGGAATCCGCCGCCGGAGCCGCTGCCGCCGGGGGAGAAGCCGTGGCGGCGCATTTCGTCGAGCTGGTCGGCGTGCTCCCACTCCTCGCCGTAGCGATCGTAGGCCTGGCGCTTGTCCGTATCGGACAGCACCTCGTGCGCCTGGTTGATCTGCTTAAAGGCCGCCTCGGCGTCGTCGTTGCCCGGATTGACGTCGGGGTGCCACTCGCGGGCGAGGCGTCGATAGGCGGAGCGGATCTCCCGATCGGAGGCATCGCGCTTCACGCCGAGGATCTCGTAGAAGTCCCTAGCCATGGGCATAGTATAGCAAATTGTCGGTCTTGGCGTGAAGGTAATCTTCTCTATGACGACTAAGATCTATTGACATCGCGACAGCCGATAACTAGTATCGGAGCACGGAGATCTGGCCACCCGCCCCCGCTACCCCGCGGCGGACGGGACCTTGGCCAGCGCTCCCAGCCTCGAGGTGTTCGCTCGAGCCCTCGAGGCGACATGACGAGCGTCGTCCGCCGCCGCTTCGGTAGCGGCAGGCGACGCCAGACGCCAGTAAACGACCCCGTGACGGGGGAGAGAGACAGTCAGGCGACCGGACCTCAGCAGGTCGGCGACCTGGCGACAGGAAAACCTCGTACTCGAGGGAAGGGACACACCCCCAGTGGCAAACATCGCCAGACGAGAGCCTCGTGTTCGGGGCTTCCGCCTCGATCGCATCTTCAACGATCCGTTCTTCAGGTCGCCGCTACGCGGCGTCTGGAGGGACTGGCCCCAGCGCGGGCGTCGGCGCCCCGACGTTCCTGCCGGTCGACATCGCGGAGGTCGAGGGCGAGCTGACGGTGACCGCCTCCGTCCCCGGCTACAGCTCGGACGAGGTAAAGGTGCACGTCGACGACGGCGTACTCACCATCGAGGCGGAGCACAGCGAGGAGCCGGAGACGGAGGAAGGCGGCGAGGAGACGAACGGCACGACGCCGAAGTACATCCGCCGCGAGCGCCGCTACGGCACCGCCCGTCGCAGCTTCAAGCTCCCGGCCGACATGAGCGACGGTGACCTCAAGGCCAGGTTCAGCAACGGCGTCCTCACCGTGCACATCCCGAGGGCGGAGGCGGTCACGCCGACCGTCATCGACATCGAGGTAGACGAGGACTAGCCGCCGACAAGCGACAACGCGCGCCCCGGCAAGCTCGGGCGCACGGCAGGCACACAACCGCCCCGGGGCTCACACCTCGGGGCGGTTGTTTTGTCTGCGATCGACGCTAGCGTCGCGCATCGACGATGTTGGCCGCGTCGAAGCGCTCGCGTGAGCGCTGACGGCCGAGGCGGTTGCGGGAGCGTTCCAGGCGGGACATCGTCGCCAGCGCCTTGCGCGTGTCGCTGGCCACGCGCGCCGGGTCGCTGGCCCGCAGGCGGAATTTCGAGAGCCAGTAAGTGAACTGCTGGAGCCCCGACACCGGCATCTGGTCACGAACGCGCTGGCCGCTCTCCTGGAGGTAGAGGATCCGCAGCTCTTCAAGGTCCTTGCCGTAAACGCGCTCGTACGCGGCGACCTCTGGCACGTCGAGGCTGGCATGGACGATGCGGCCCTCCTTGTGGATCTCCTCCTCGACAGCCAGCAGCAGCAGCTCCTCCGTGATCACGCCGTACTGGAAGTTGAGGTGCGCGCGGTGCTTCTGAGGGCCGATCGCCTGCGCGAAGTCCTCCTCGGTGCTGTGGTCGGGTGGCCGGCCGAAGAGGAGCAGCTCCTCGACCTCGAAGGCCGGCAGTGCGTTCTCCGGGAGCGTCTCGACCAGGCGCTGCGCCAGCAGCAGCCAATCGAACGCCTCGCCAGCGAGGAGATAGCGGAGCCGCACGCCTTCGACGAGCTCCTCCGGCGCGACCCAGCGCGAGACCACATCGAGCAGCGCCGGGTACCAGGGCTCGCTCCGGTTCGTGGCGCGGCGGAAGGCCTCGATCGCCTGCTCCGGGTTGAGCGGACCCTCGCGCGGCACGCGCACCCGCGGCCGTCGAGGCTCCGGCGCACCCTCGCGCGACCCACGGTCACCCGCTGGGGCGGCGGTCTCTGTCGTGGTGCCGACTTCAGTCAAACGATCGAGTCCCCTCGGCGGCCGTGCAGGGATAGGACGCCCCAATGTGACAGTCTACCGGGGATCAGGGTGACTGCCACGCGTCGCTAGGCCAGGCGCGCCGCATCTGCACCCTCGAAGATCGCGTCGACCGTCTCCTCGACGCTTATCGCGCCGTTGTCGACCCAGAGCCCGGTTCCCACCAGCTGCTCCCGCATCAGCGCGTCGAGGTCTGCGAAGCGGTCGCCGATCGTCTTCGCCGCGCGCTCACGGTCACGTTCCAGCGCCACCTCGAGCGCTGGCGCCAGCGTCACCAGGTGCAGGACGCCCCCAGCGAGGTAGCCGCGGTACGCGTCGAGCCCGTGTCGGGTGGCGATGACGTAGTCGAGTACCGGGGTGAACCCGGCCTCGGCGTAGCTGCGGGCCAGCAGGCACTGGTTGCGGATGCAGAGTTCCATCTGCCGCTCCGACTCCTCGCGCGGCTCATCGCCGGGGAGCACGACCCCGGACACGACCCACTCGGCGAGGCGGTCGCCCTCGACGTGCGCCGCCGTATCGAGACGCGCGGCGAGCGCCCGCGCCACCGTGGTCTTGCCGGCGCCAGGAACGCCAGAGACGAGCCAGATCTGGGGCGGTCGGCCGGAGCTGTCTTGCACGGCGATCCCCCGCTGCAGTGAGACGTGGGTGGTGTCTCGGGTCGCGGCTAACCGCGGGAGTTGGCGCCGCGGCGCTTGTCCCGCTTCTTCTGGGCGCGCTCGGCGCGGCGACGTTCGGCGCGGGAGGCGTTGTCCGGCAGCGCCTCGGGGTCGGCCACGGCGGTCGCGGTCGAGGCGGCGGCGGTCGCCGGCCCGCTCGGCGCGGCGCCGTCGGGCTCGGCCGGGCCGCTGGTCTGGACGTGCTGCGGTCCGCGTTCCGCTTCGAGCTGCGAGCGGGCCACCGCGGGTTGCATGCGGGCGTGGAAGATCTGGCGTGAGAGCGTGTTGCGGATGCGCTCCAGGAACTGGTCCCACATGTCGCGGGCCTCGCGCTTGTAGGCAACGAGCGGGTCGGACTGGCCGTAGGCGCGCAGCGAGATGCCCTGCCGCATCTCGTCCATCGCGGTCAGGTGCTCGATCCACAACGAGTCGATGGTGCGCAGCATGACCAGCCGCTCGATCAGACGCTGCGTTTCCTCGCCCGACTCCTCCTCGAGGGCCGCATACCGCTCGTCCAGCAGCTCGGTCACGCGGTCGACAATGGCGTCAGCGAGCAGCTCTTCCTCGGGCAGATCGCCCGGTTCCAGGTGTGCGATCGTCTCCAGCTGGGCGCGGAAGAGACCGGGGTCGGGCGGCTGGGCGTCGAGGTGTTCCTGCGCCAGCGCCTCCACCTCGCTGTCAACGAGGTCGAGGATGATTTCCTTGATGTCCTCGCCGGCGAGCACCTGATCGCGGTCGGTATAGATGCGGTCGCGTTGCGAGTTCATCACGTCGTCGTACTCGACCACGTGCTTGCGAATGTCGAAGTTGTAGGCCTCGACGCGCTGCTGCGCCTGCTCGATCGAGCGCGGCACCATCCCCGATTCGATCGGCGTCTCGTCGTCCATGCCGATCTTCTGCAACATGCCGGCCAGCCAGTCGGGCGCGAAGCGACGCAAGATCTCGTCCTCGAACGACACGAAGAAGCGCGTCGAACCCGGGTCGCCCTGCCGGCCGGAGCGGCCGCGCAGCTGGTTGTCGATGCGCCGTGACTCGTGGCGTTCCGTGCCCAGGACGTGCAGTCCACCGGCATCGGCGACGCCCTCGCCGAGCTTGATGTCGGTGCCCCGGCCCGCCATGTTCGTCGCGATCGTGACCGCGCCCGGCTGCCCGGCACGCGAGATGATCTGCGCCTCACGCTGGTGCTGCTTCGCGTTCAGCACCTCGTGTGGCACGCCGCGCCGCGTCAGGCGGTCCGCCAGCATCTCCGAGGTCTCGATCGCGACGGTTCCGACCAGGACCGGCCGCCCCGCCTCGTGCTTTTCGGTGATGTCCTCGACGACGGCCCGCCACTTGGCGTCCAGGGTGCGATAGACGAGGTCGGCGTTGTCTTCGCGGACGATGGACCGATGCGTTGGGACGATCACGACCTCGAGCTCGTAGATCTCGTTGAGTTCCTCGGCCTCGGTCACGGCCGTACCGGTCATCCCCGAGAGCTTGTCGTAGAGGCGGAAGAAGTTCTGCAGCGTGATCGTCGCGTAGGTGACCGACTCGCGCTGGATCTGGACGCCCTCCTTCGCTTCGACGGCCTGGTGCAGCCCATCCGACCAGCGGCGACCTTCCATCAGGCGGCCCGTGAAGTCGTCCACGATCACGACCTCGCCGTCCTTGACGATGTAGTCACGGTCGCGTTCGTAAACGATTTCCGCCTTCAGCGCCGCCTCCATGTAGCGCGTCAGCCGGAAGTTCTCGAGCGAGTAGATGTTGTCCACGCCGAGCCCGCGTTCGAGGGCGTCGACGCCATCCTCGGTGAGCGCCACCGAGCGCGTCTTGAGGTCGACGGTGTAGTGGTAATCCTCGCGCAGCGAAGGCACGAGGCGCGCGAAGCGGGGGTAGATCGAGACATCCTGTTCGGCTGCGCCGGAGATGATCAGCGGCGTCCGCGCTTCGTCGATCAGGACCGAGTCCGCCTCGTCGATGATCGCGAAGTGCCGTTCGCGCTGCACGCGCGAACTGAGGGTCGAGGCCATGTTGTCGCGCAGGTAATCGAACCCGAACTCGTTGTTCGTCCCGTAGATCACGTCGCACTGATAGGCCTCGCCGCGCGGCACCTCCTCGAGGTGCTCGAAGGAGGACTGGTCCGACTCCTCCACCGTGTAGCGGAAGGCGCTGTTGTTCTGGAGCACGCCGATGGTGATGCCGAGCGCCGCCAGCGCCGGCGCGTACCACTGCGCATCGCGTCGGGCGAGGTAGTCGTTGACGGTGACGCCGTGCACCCCGCGCCCCTCCAGCGCGTTGAGGTACGTCGCGATCGTCGCGACCAGGGTCTTGCCCTCGCCGGTCCGCATCTCCGCGATCGAGCCTCGATGGAGCGCCAGCGCGCCCATGATCTGTACGTTGTAGGCGCGTTCGCCCAGCGCGCGGTCGATCGCCTCGCGCCCGACGGCGAACGCCTCGGGCAGCAGATCGTCCAGCGACTCCCCATCGTCCAGGCGCGCGCGGAACTCGTCGGTCTTTGCGCGCAGCGCCTCATCTGAGAGCGCGCCGATCTCGTCGCCTAGGGCGTTGACCGCGTCGACGGTCGGCCGCATCCCCTTGAGGACGCGCTCATTCGAATCGCCGCCAACGATCTTCTTAAAGAACCCGACCATGCCGTCGCTCTCTAACTCGGACGAACCGCACGCCTCGACGGGCGCGCGAGCGGGGTGGGGTATTCAGTGTACGGGGTGGGGCGAGCTTCGATGTCGCTACGAACTCCGCGGCGTCTCGACGACTCCTCGCTGATCTTCGGGCAGCTGCTCGATGTGTGGCGACCACTCGTGGAAGGGCAGCCAGGCACGTGCGTGGGCTCGTCCTTCGTTGCCCCGCGAGGAGTTGCAGCCGCGACACGCGAGCTCGATGCGCCGCTCGACGTTCAGCGCATGCCAGTCGCTTCGACGTTGCGTACGACCGTCCCACGAGCGCGGCACGACGTGTTCTCGGGAGCGTCGTCCGCCTGTCCCTTGCCATGTGGGCGATGCACGACCGGACGGCCGCACCAGAAGCAATGGAGCCCGCTGCAGAACCGACAGCGCAGCATCTCTGGAAACTTCGGCTGGCGTCGACGATTACGAATGCTGGACCCGTCTACTGGAACAACGCTCCCACCGACCCGCCGGTGTGGATGCGGTGGATCGCGTCGCCGAGGAGCGAGGCGACCGAGAGCACGTGCGTTTCCACCTGCTTGAACTCGCCGTGCACGAGGGGAAGCGTGTCCGTGAACGCCAGCGAGTCGATCTCGCTGTTGTCGAGGCGTTCGAAGGCGCGAGCGGCGAAGACGGGGTGGACGCACGCGACGTGCACCGAGGCAGCGCCGCGTTCGCGCAGGATCCTGACGGAGCTCTGGATCGTGCCACCGGTCAGGATCTCGTCGTCCACGACCATCGCGTCGCGGCCCTCGACGTCGCCGATGATCGTCAGCGCCTCCGCCTGGTCGTCGTTGCCGGTGCGGCGCTTGTCCACGATCGCGATTTCGGCGTCCAGGCGGGTGGCGATGCCGCGCACCATCTTCGCGTTGCCGACGTCCGGGGCCACCACGACCGGGTTCGCGAAGTTTTGCGCACGGTAGTGCTCAGCGATCAGCGTGAACGCGGTCAGCTCGTCGACGGGGATGTTGAAGAAGCCCTGGATCTGTCCTGCGTGCATGTCGATCGTCAGCACGCGGTCCGCACCTGAGACCTCGAGGAAGTTGGCGATCATGCGCGCCGTGATCGGCACGCGCGGCTGGTCCTTCTTGTCGGAACGGCCGTAGGCGTAGTACGGAATGACCGCGGTGATGCGCCCCGCCGAGGCGCGCTTCGCGGCGTCGATCATCACGAACAGCTCCATGAGCCGTGTGTTCACCGGCGAGACGACGGGTTGGATGACGAAGACGTCGCGTTCGCGGATGTTGTCGAGGAAGCCGACGAAGACCTCCTCGTTCGCGAACTGGAAGACATCGGCCTCGCCGAGCGGCATCTCGAGGTGGTGGCAGACGGCCTCGGCCAGCCCGCGATGGGCGTTGCCGCTGAAGACGGCCATCTCCTGGAACGCCTGTGGTCCTCGCGCCATCGGACCGTGCCCCCGCCAAACGCCCTTGGGAGCGAATCCTAACATCGGCGCGCCCGACGATCCTCCCCGCGGCCGCCATCGACCGCCCCGAGCGAGCACTGATCGCACGCCAAGCGCACGCCAATCGCATGGGGGCGTTAGCATCCCGCCTCGACGCCCGCGACCCGTCGAGGCGCCGCCACCCGAGGGAGACGCACGATGGCAGACAGCACGAGCGGCCGCGAGAAGTTGAGCGCGACGATGTCGGGCCCGTTCGCCGTCGCGCTCGGTCTGCGCGACATCTCAAGACAGGACGGCATCGTCACCGCGCACGCCGACTGGGCCGAGGACCGCTGCACCGGCGGCAGCGTCCTCCACGGCGGCTACCTGATGGCGATCGCCGACGGCGTCGGCGCGATCTGCGCCCGCGAGCACCTTCCGCCCGGCCACGGCACCACCACCATGGAGTCGAAGACGAACTTCCTGCGCCCGGTCCTCGGCGGCGCGCTCACGCTCACCGCGACGACGCTTCACGCCGGCCGCACCACCATCGTCATCGTCACCGACATCACCCGCGAAGACGGCAAACTCGCCGCTCGGGTCACGCAAACACAGGCGGTCCTGGCGCCTCGCTAGGTGCGGTGGTTTAGGCGGGGCCGACCCACTGACGCCAGGAGAGCTTCCACTCGTCTCCATCGCGAGCAACGCACCAAAGCACCTGATGTCGGCCGATCGACGCGCCGCCCTCGCCGATGCTTTCTAGGCGCAGCAAGAAAACGGCCAGCTCATCGGTCTCCACGACCACATCTCCGAGAGGAGGTCAAGCCGCTCTACTCCTGTCGACGCACGCAGGGTGTCCTCGATGTCTTCGTCGAGCGTGCGCCACTCTTTTGTCCCGTCCGGCATGCCCTGGAGAAGCGGATAGGTGGCGGTGGCGACGAGCTGCCTTCTGAGCTCCTCCGTACTTCAGCGTCCCATTGGAAACCGGTCCCCATCACGGCTTGAATCGCTTCGCTCGGTGTGGCTGCCATCCGCGTGCTCCAGTCTTGCGGCGCGCATCCTATACGGCTCGCCCCCACCTCCCCCAACACCCCGCTGCTACACTCCAACCCCGAGGGCTGCATTCGTACGAGCGCGCGAGAGCCGACCGCGCCGCGATCCGGCACCTCCAGGAGGTTCCCGACCATGGACTTCACCTTCACGCCCGATGAAGAGGCGTTCCGCAGCGAGATCCGCGCCTTCCTCGATGAGCAGCTGCCCGAGGGCTATGGCGACCGCAGCTTCGTCGGCGATGTCGATGGATCGGAGCGCTCCGACCTCGCGCGCGCCGTGACCAGCGCGCTGGCTGACCGCAAGTGGCTCGCCATGGCCTGGCCGGAGGAGCATGGCGGCCTCGACGCCACCCACATGCAGCAGATGATCTACAATGAGGAGACCTCATACGCCTCGATGCCCGGCGGTGGCGGCATGGGCGTCGCCTGGGTCGGCCCGGCCGTCATGCTCTACGGCACGAACGACCAGAAGGAGCGCTACATCAGCCGCATCACCAGCGGCGAGGACATCTGGTGCACCCTCTACTCCGAGCCCGGCGCCGGCAGCGACCTCGCTGCGCTGCAGACCCGCGCCGTGCGCGACGGCGACGAGTACGTGATCAACGGCTCCAAGATCTGGACCAGCGGTGGCCACACCGCCAACATGGGCTGGCTCGCCGCCCGCACCGACCCCGACGCGCCGAAGCACCGTGGGATCTCCACCTTCGTGATCCCGATGGACACCCCCGGCGTCGAGGTGCGGCCGCTCGTCAACATGAGCAACGAGCACAACTTCAACGAGGTCTTCTTCGAGGATGCCCGCATCCCGGCCGACAACTTGGTCGGCGTCGAGAACCGCGGCTGGTACCAGGTCGCCACCGCGCTCGACTTCGAGCGCTCCGGCGTCGGCGCCTACGCCGGCGGCAAGCGCAACCTCGAACGCCTCGTCGACGCGGCGAAGGACGAGGAGTCGCTGATCGACCAGTCGCCGACCACGCGCTACGAGCTGGCAGACCGCTGGATCGAGCTGCAGGTCGGCTTCAACATCGCCTACCGCATCCCGCACATGCAGGCCGAAGGCGTGATCCCGAACCACGAGGCTTCGGTGTCCAAGCTCTACGGCTCGGAGCTGACCCAGCGCATCGCCGGCACCGGCATGCACCTGCTCGGCCAGTCCGCACAGCTCTCGCCCGGCTCGCCGTACGCCAAACTCGGCGGCGCGTTCAGCCGCCTCTACCTCGGCGCGGTCAGCTCGACGATCGCCGCCGGCACCTCCGAGGTGCAGCGCAACATCATCGCCCAGCGCGGGTTGGGACTGCCGCGGGGGTAGACCGAGGCGACCCGCGGTCGGTGGCGCGCCAGCGGAGAAGGTGAATCTCGGCCGGCGCTAGAATGAACGACGATGCAAGGGGTGGTCCGGGTCCGTTCCATCGTTGTCGTCACCGCTCTCTTGGTGAGCGTTGCCGTTGCCGTCGCCTGCCGCGGCGGTTCTGACGCGACGCCCCCAGCCCCTGCGGCCGCAGAGCTATCGCCGTACTCGGGGCCGGTCGAATGGGTCGACCTCGATCCGCAGCTCCCCTACATCGAACCTGGCCGCACCGTTGCACTCGGAGCGCTGCCGGACCCCCTCGTCGCCGAACCGGACCAACTGCTGCTCCTCGACGCCGCGACCGGCGCTGTGATTCGGGAGCTTGGCGCAGGCGTATTGCCGCGATTCGGCGATGAGTTCGTCGGCGATCCCCTCGGCGGCGCGAGCGTGTCCAACCGCCTCGTTTGGCTCGGAGACCACACCGCTTCGCCTGCAACGGACAGCGGCTTCGAGGGCAGCGTCCGGATGCTGAACCTCGAAACGCTGGAGCTACGCGAGTTTGGGGTCGGGAGCCTCGCGCTGTTCAGGGACGAGGTGCTGACCGTTGAGCGCGCCGCGGAGACGGGATTCTTCGACATCGATGTCGACACCGGCGAGGAACGCTTGGCCGATGATGGGGGAAGTCTGGCTGCGTTGGACGGCGAGCCGATCCGTCGGCGATTCGCGTCGATGTTCGGCTACTCCGTGCAGTCAGAGATCAGCCTCCGGGGGGGTGAATTCAGGCAAACGGCCCTCGTAGTCCCTGCCTCTGAGCGTGTGGCCTTTGGCTTTCGCTCGGCGGTGGCCCTCCCCGTTACTGGGGACGAGGTGCTCGTCATCGAAAGCAGGGGCGTCGGGCTCTCGGAGCTCTACCTCTTCGGCGTAGGTACGCTCACCGTCCGCCATCTTGGGACCACGTTTGATCCGCTCGGCATTACGGTGGGTGCAGACGGTCCCGATCTGATGATCGCCTGGCAAGCATCCGGCACTGGTGAGCGCACGCTTGTCTATGCGAGCTCCACCGGAGAGGTGATCGCCCTCGTCGGTGCAGGCTCGCCCAGTCAGATTCGCAACAACGTTCTCTATACCGGGATCGGCACGTTTCTCACCGGCACGCTGGCGGAGACCGCAATCGACCTCCATACGTTTGAATACCTATGGGCCCTGCCGCACCTCGGAGCACTCTCGTCCGATGGACGGTTTGTCGCCATTGGCCGCCGCGCCGATGTGCCCCTGCGCGGCGGTCCACCGCCGATGCCCACGCCAGAGCCCGTACGTGGCGAGCCGCGAGCGCCGATCCTCCCCGACCGCTAGCGCGCACCCTAGCCCAGCTCCACCGCCGCCTGTTGCAGGTGCGCGGCCTCGAGGACGCCGGCACCGCCGAGGTGCAACGCAACATCATCGCCCAGCGCGGGCTGGGACTGCCGCGGGGCTAGACCTCGACGCTAGCGTGCCGCCGAGGCCAGGCGCGCGGACACGTCCGGCGGAGGTGGGCCGACTCGGCGTGTTTGCTCGTCAAGCTCACCGTCGGGGACGCCGTCGAGGTCTTGAGGCTCGAGGATCCGCACCGCGCTGATGTCGCCGCAGGGCAGGCCGGCAAAGCGAGCGTGGCATTCGATGTCCTCTTTACTCGCGGCCTCGCAGAGGCAGTACGACTGCTGCGTACTGTCGTCGTAGTAGGACCGGATCCAGCTCATCCCGTCGTACCAGCCGGCACAGATCTGGGCGCGGATGCTGCTCGCGTCGAGTTCAGCATCGTCCCAGCCGCTGCAGTCACGCTCAATCAGAAACAGGGGCATGGCCCCGCCTCTCTAGCTGCCTGTTGAGCAGCACTCCCGAAATCACAGGTCCGCGTGGGCCGACGTCGCGCCCTCGGGTTTGACCGGTTCGAGGACGGTGGCGAGGTCAGATGCCTTGATGCGCAGTGCTCGCTGCCCCGTGAGACGGCTCGCCTTGAGCCGTCCCGAACGAATCCATGAGCGCACAGTCTGTACGTGAATGCCCAGGTATCTGGCCGCGTCTTCCGGCGAATACAACTGCTCAAGACCCTCTGTCGCGGCTGCACCGTTGAGCGCGTACTCCTCGACCTGGCGCGGTGAAACGCCGAGTTCGCCGAACACCCGCGCGGGTAGGCCGACGCCAATCTTCATGAAGGCCAGCAGCGCGTGCAGCTCAGTGATGCGCGAGTCGCCCACGCGGGCCTGCTCCTCGCGCATGATCTCAGTGAGCCGCACGAAGTTCTTCGTGGTCACAGGCTGCGGCGCCTCCGTGATATCGAGCGCCGCTTCGACTGTTGGCACGTACAAGGTGATCGGCCCGAATGAGAACACCCCGAAGCGCGCCATCGTTCGCAGGAACGCCACGAACAGCGAGTCGACGTGGAGCGAGCGCTCGAGCCCCTCCGTCTCGGGGTGCAGTCCGAGGTCGACTCCTAGTTCCCTGTTCGCGACCGCCAGACGCGCCAGGAAACCACCCGACTGCGCGTCGAGGCTGAAAGAATCGTCCGGAGCGCCAAGGTCCCGGTCGAGCGGGCCTCGCTCATCACTCATAGCCCGTAGTCTCTCACACTGCGTTAAGCAATGCTAGACAGCGCAACGCTTGACGATGAACGACGTCTTGCGTATAAGGGCGTCTAACGTTGTGCAGCGAATGCTGAGTCCCGTGAGAGGGAGATTGATGGCGACCGCGACTATGAGCACCAACTCTGTGCTGAGCGATGAGATGCTGGAGCGCTTCTGGCATGGCGCCGCGGACTACGACCGCGACAACAAGTTCTTTCATGAGGACTTTGACGAACTGCAGGCCGCCGGCTACTTCAAGCTCACCGTGCCTGAGGAGTTTGGCGGTTTCGGCGCGGACCTGCCGCGGGCTGCTCGCGAACAGCGTCGCCTGGCCTACTACGCACCGGCGACGGCCCTGGCCACGAACATGCACCTGTACTGGACGGGCACCGCTGCCGACCTCTATCGGACTGGCGATACGACTCTGCAATTCGTCCTGGAGGAGGCCGCGGACGGCGGAGTGTTTGGCGCGGGCCACGGCGAGCGAGGTAACGACCTGCCGCTCTTCTACTCGTCGTCGACAGCCGAGCGCGTCGAGGGTGGATACCGGATCACAGGGCACAAGAGCTTCGGTAGCCTGACGCCGGTCTGGACCCGCCTCGGCTTCCATGCGCAGGACAATACCGATCCTGACGGACCAAAAGTCGTCCACGGCTTCATGAAGCGTGACACGCCCGGCTACCGGATCGAGGAAACGTGGAACGCCCTGGGGATGCGCGCAACCCGTAGCGACGACACGATCTTGGAGGGTGCGTTCGTGCCCGATGAGGACATCGTCTACGTCGTGCCCGTTGGCACGGCGGGTCTCAACCTCTTCACCCTCGGGTTCTTCGCCTGGGTCGAGCCGTTGTTCGGCGCCATCTACCTGGGCCAGGCTGAACGCGCGCGGGACATTGCGATCGAGCAGTTGCAATCGAAGACCTCCGTGGCGATCGAGAGCGGCGGCTACCAGCACCACCCCGAGTTCCAGCACGTCCTGGCCGACCTGGCGATGGACCTGCACTCTGCCGAGGCCCTGATCGAGAGCTATACCGCCGATTGGACGGCGCAGCTATCCGACTTCGAGCACTGGACGCCGGATACCTGGGGGCACTTCGCCTGGCGCTCTGTCAGCGTGAAGCACCAGGCGACACACGCCGCGTTCCGGGCCGTCGACGCTGCGATCGACCTCGCGGGTGGTTACGGCGTCTCACGTAGTGGCGACCTCGAACGCCTCTTCCGCGACGCGCGCATGGGCAAGATCCACCCAGCGAACTTCGCGGTGACACGCGAGTTCATCTCGAAAACGCTGCTCGGCATCGATCTGGACGCCCGTCCACGCTGGGGCTAGGCCGCCGGGAGCGTGGCGTGAGCGCGAGCCGCTAACCCAGTTCCACCGCCGCCTGCTGCAGGTGCGTGGCCTCGAGGAAGGGTGCGTCGGCGGCTTCGCGGTGGCGGTTGGCCGCCTCGAGGAGCGCGGTGCGGCTGACGCCCTCGGGCGGGTCGACCGACCAGGCGATCAGCAGCACGAGCACGCCGTTGGGGTCCTGCAGGAAGACGAGCCGTTCGTAGCCACGTTCGATCACCTCAGAGCCCGCCACACCGGCCTCGGACATCACGTGGAACATCTGGTCCATCTGCTCGTTCGTGACGTGGAAACTCAGGTACTGCATCGCGCCGATGCCGGGCTGGGCCTCGGCGATGTTGACGCTGCCGGCCTGAAGCGGGCCGACGAGGAGGAGGGTCGTGTCGTCCGAGGAGCCGAGCATGACGGTGGCGGACTCGGGGTCGTCGCGGTTCGGTTCGCTGTAGAGCACGCGCAGGCCGAGTCGCTCGTAGAACTCGATGCTCTCCTGCAGGTTGCCGACAATGATCGCCGGGTAGCCGATGCCGCTCACCTGCATCGCTGCGCCTTTCGCTCGCGCCGCCCGCACCTCGCCGGCCGCGCAGCCGTCCGAGGGTAGGTGAGCCGCCGGGCGCGGGCGAGTGGCGGCCCTCCGCGGTGTGCGCGTTGCGACATGACCTCGATGCCAGCTACGATCGAGGCACGATGCAAGCGATGAGCGTAGTAGTACCCTAGCGGTGGCCCGCCGGCCCTTCACGAGAGGGCCGCGACGAAGGCTGCCGCTCACCCCGCCTCGGCGGGGTTTTTCGATCCAAACGACGACACCGACACTACGATCGAGGCCCCGATGACGAACACTCGCGACACCGCCCCCGGCGAGATGGCGACGGCCTACGACCCCCACGCGGTCGAGCAGGCGCTCTACGCGTGGTGGGAGACGAACGGCTTCTTCAAGCCCGCCGAGGAGGCGCCGCCTAACGCGGACCCGTTCGCGATCATCATGCCGCCGCCGAACCTGACCGGTGAGCTCCACGTCGGCCATGCCCTGACGGTCTCGATCGAGGACGCGCTGATTCGCTGGCACCGCATGCGCGGCGACGACACGCTCTGGATGCCGGGCGTCGACCATGCCGCCATCGCGGTGAACGCGCTGATCGAGCGCGACCTGGCGCTCGAGGGGCTGACCCGCCATGACCTCGGGCGCGACGAGTTCCTGGAGCGCGTGTGGGCCTTCGTCCGCAAGTCGCGCTCGCGCATCGCGGAGCAGCACCGGCGGCTGGGCGCCTCCGCGGACTGGGACCGCGAGGCGTTCACGATGGACGAGGACCGCGAGCTGTCGGTCCGCACGACGTTCAAGCACCTCTACGACGACGGCCTCATCTTCCGCGGCGAGCGGCTGATCAACTGGTGCATCGACTGCGAGTCCGCCATCTCCGACCTCGAGGTGGAGTACGAGGACGAGCCCGGGTCGTTCTGGCACGTGAAGTACCCGGTCCTGGACGACGACGGCGAGGAGACGGGCGAGTTCGTCACGATCGCCACCACGAGGCCGGAGACGATCCCAGCCGACACCGCGTTGGCCGTGAACCCGGAAGACGACCGCTACCGCGATCTCGTCGGGAAGCGCGTCGCCGTGCCGACCAACAACCGCCCGATCCCGATCATCACCGACGAGGCGGTGGATATCGAGGCCGGCTCGGGCGCGCTCAAGGTGACGCCGGGTCACGACCAGGTCGACTTCGAGATCGGCGAGCGGCACGACCTCGAGATCATCAACATCCTCAACCTCGACGGCACGCTCAACGAGTTCGCCGAGCCGTACGAGGGCCTCGACCGCTTCGTGGCGCGCGATCGGATCGTGGAGGACCTCGACGCGCGCGGTCTGATCGACCATGTCGACCCGCACACGCACCCGGTCGGCCACTGCCAGCGCTCGGGCACCATTGTCGAGCCGCTGATCTCGGAGCAGTGGTGGGTGCGCATCCAAGCGCTAGCCGACCCGGCGATCGAGGCCGTTCGCAGCGGCCGCATCAAGTTCGTGCCCGACCGGTTCGATCGCACGTACCTGCACTGGATGGAGAACATCCGCGACTGGTGCATCTCGCGGCAGATCTGGTGGGGCCACCGCATCCCCGTCTGGTACTGCGATGACTGCGAGGAGCTGACCGTCGCGATCGACGATCCCTCGACGTGTGAGCACTGCGGCGGTGGTTCGCTGCAGCAGGACGAGGACACGCTGGACACCTGGTTCTCGTCGGCCCTGTGGCCGCATTCGACGCTCGGCTGGCCGCGCGAGACGGCGGATCTGGCGCGCTTCCACCCCACGCAGGTGATGGAGACCGGCTACGACATCATCTTCTTCTGGGTGGCCCGCATGATCATGATGGGCCTCTACAACATGGACGGGGAGGTCCCGTTCGAAACCGTCTACATCCACGGCCTCGTGCGGGCCTCGGACGGCCAGAAAATGTCGAAGTCGAAGGGGAACGTTGCCGACCCGCTCGAGGCGGTCGACCAGTACGGCGCGGACGCGCTGCGCTACGCGCTGATCTCCGGCACCTCGCCCGGCAACGACCAGCGGCTGACAGACGACCGGCTCGAGGCTGGACGCAACTTCGCGAACAAGCTCTGGAACGCCTCACGCTTCGCGCTCACCCTCGTCGAGGATGGCGATGACCTGGCGCTGCCGCCGCCCGGCGACGAGCGACTGGCCATCGAAGACCGCTGGATCCTCTCCCGTGCCGAGGACATCGTGGAGAACGCCAACCGGCTCCTCGAACGGTACGACCTCGCGGAAACGCTGCGGCTCACGCGTGACTTCTTCTGGGACGAGTTCGCCGACTGGTACATCGAGCTGGCGAAGGTGCGCATCCGCGAGGGGGACCGCACGCCGCTGCCAGTGCTGATGCACGTGCTCGACCGCGTGCTGCGTCTGCTGCACCCGCTGATGCCATTCGTGAGCGAGGAGATCTGGCAGCGGCTGAACGCCGTGCGGCCCGACCCCGGCCTCGACGGCGCGCCCGCAGAGGCGCTGATCGTCGCGCCTTACCCCCGCGCGTCGGCCGGCTACCGCGACGAGGAGGCGGAGCGCTCATTGGATGCGATGCAGGACTTCGTGCGTGCCATCCGCAACATCCGCGCCGAGAAGCACGTCGATGCCGGCCGCTGGGTCGAGGCGTACATCGTCGCCGCCGGCGCCCAGGACACGGCGACCGCGCTGCAGCCGGCGCTGGAGGTGCTGGCGCGAGCGCGTCCGCTCCACATCGTCTCAGCCGCCGAGCAGGCGCCGAGCGACGGCGCCGTCACCTCGGTGCTCGCAATCGGGCAGGTGGCGCTGCCGATGGCCGGTCTGTTCGACCTGGACGCCGAGCGCGCGCGCCTCGAAAAGCAGATCGACGAGGCAGAAAGCCACGTCGGCGGCGGCGAGCGCAAGCTCGCCAACGACCAGTTCACCTCGCGCGCCCCCGCCGACGTCGTGCAGCGCGAACGCGACAATCTCGCCACGGCCCAGACGCGCCTCGTGGGGCTGCGGGCGAGCCTGGCCGAGTTGGGTTAGGCGGCGCTACGCCTCAGGGAGAGCGCCGATCTGCCTGAGCATCGTGAGCTGGTCGACATTGACCCACACCTCGCGGATCTTCCCGTCGCGCACGCGGAGGATGCTGATCTCGCTCGTTTCAATGCGGCGCCCTCGGCTCGATCCCGGCGAAAGCGCCGCGATGCGTGCCGGTGTGTGTCTGACGGACCACCACCTTGTCCCCGTCCGTCAGCATGTCCTCGATCTCGATGTGGAAGTCGGGGAACCCATCACGGAGTTCGCGGGCACGGTCCTAAATCGCCGAGCTGTCGGGAACCGTACCGCCGACACCATGCCGCACCCAGTCCGGTCCGGTCACCTCGTCCACGAAATCGAAGTTGCCCTGATTGTAGACCTCTTCGATAAACCGCCGAACCATCGTCTGGTTCACGTCGGTCGCCATCCCTCGCCGATCCCCTCGTTAGTCCAGTCGCCCGCAACTCGTCGAGAACGATAGACCAGCGACAGATGCGACGCCTCATCCAGATCGATGACCGGGCGAACTCGCCAACGACCAGTTCACCTCCCGCGCCCCGGCCGACGCCGTGCAGCGCGAACGCGACAATCTCGCGACGGCCCGGACGCGCCTCGAAGGGCGGCGGGCGAGCCTCGCAGAGTTGGGCTAGAGGCCGCCACTGCGGGCTCGTTCGGTGCGATCGCGGTCCTTTCGCCGGACCTTGTTTGACAACACGCAGATATCTGCTTATAACGTCTGACATGAGACGAAAGCCCGGCACGCTGATCCCGATCGAGCGCTCGCTGTTGCTGGCGGCGATCGAACTCGCCTCGGCGGGTGAGGCCGAGTTTCACGGCTACGCCATCGCCAAGCTGATGCGCGACCGCGAGGGCGCCAAGCGCCTCACCGGCCACGGCACGCTCTACCGCGCGCTCGACCGGCTCGATGAGGGCGGGCTCGTCGAGAGCCGCTGGGAGGACCCCCAGCTCGCCGCGGACGAGGGCCGCCCGCGACGCCGGCTCTACCGCGTCACTGCCCTGGGCGAGCGTGCATGCGCCGCGGCGGAGGCCGACGCGGCCGTGGTCGCGCCGCTGCGCGCCGGGACGGTCGAGCCATCAGTGCAGCGATGTTGCGGTTCTCGATGGGGACGGCGCGCGCCTGGACGCGGCTCTACACCGCTGGCGCACACGAAGCGCCGCGCGACAGCCGACGCGACCTGATCGCCTCGGACCTGTGGGAGCACGAGGCGGATGCGACCGCCGACGGGCAGGGCACGACCTCGCTGGCACGCGACATCACGAGCCGGCTACTGCGCGGCGCACCGGGCGATATCGCCTGGCGGCTGCGAACGGGAGGGATCGACATGCAATCGACGTTTGTGATCGAACGGACCACGGGTGTTGCCATCCTCATGCTGCTGTTGCTCATGATCGGCGGCGCGATGCTCGGTCCTGGACTGAGTGGCGATGAGCCGTACTTCACCTACGACTTCGCGGCCTTCACTCGCGGGCTGACCAGCTTCACCTGGCGTCTGATCCTGCACGCAGCCTTCGCGATTGCTGTGCTACCGGCCTCCCTCCTCCTGTACCTCACGTTCCGTCCGCACGTCGGTCGCCTGGCGCTCGTTGGCGCCGGAGCACTCGTGGCATCTTCGATCGCGATGTTTGCGGCCGTGATCTACGGCGTGCAGCTCACCGCCCACGCGACCATCTGGCGCGCGCAGGGTGTGCTGCGCGATGGCGTCTGGTTCGCTGCCCGCGACGCCGCTGCGGCCCTCGAAGCGCTCTCGATCCTCGCCCTGGCGCTGTTCGCACTCAGCTTTATCGTCTTCGGCGCGCTCATTGCGCAGCGTTCGATACTGCCTCGCCCGATCGGCCTCGCTGCCCTCGGCGGCGTCGTTCTTGCCGTCGTCGCGGCGGTAGCCGTCGGGTGGTGGGGCCTGATGGCGGGGATCATGCTGATCATGCTCTCGATCGCTGTCATCGGTGGTTGGTTGATCGCCCGCGGCACCCGGCCGCCGGCCGACGCCAGCTCGGCCTGACGAGGGCCCGTCCGGCCCGCATTACAAGCGCGAAACGAAGCCCGATCGAGGCATCTGTTCCATAGATCACAATTCGTTGACACTGGGTAGGGCCGGGGATACGCTCGGCCCGCCGACGAAGGATCTGGCGCTACCGCACGGCATCTGGGGCATCACCGGGTCGGGCCCGGGTCTCACACCTGGAGTAGCGTGCGGCCTCGAACGGGAGACCGCCTGGTGGGCGCAAGCGATCAGCTCTTTAGTGACTACCTCCCGGTCCTACTCGCGACGATCGTTGGCTTCATCCTTGTCCTTTCCGCACTGATCGGCTCGCGCCTGCTCGCGCCCTTCTCCGAAGAGCGTGAGAAGGGCACGACGTACGAGTGCGGCATGCTGCCACTGCGCCGCGCCTCGACCAACATCGGGATGCGTTTCTACCTCTACGCCATCCTCTTCGTCATCTTCGATGTGGAGGCGGTCTTCATCTTCCCCTGGGCGCTCTCGTTCGTCGGGGTCGGGCCGCAGGCGTACTGGGCGATGGTGGCCTTTATCGGCATCCTCGGCCTGGGCCTCGGTTACGCATGGAAGAAGGGAGCGCTGCAGTGGCGGTAAGCGACACCAGCACCACGACGACGACTACGCCCGACACATCCACGCCGGCGACACCAGCCACGGCCCCTGAGACGCCGCTGCCCGTCATCATCCCGGGCGAGCACCCGTTCGAGGTGCCGCTCCTGGCGCCGATCGAGCCACACCCGGGGACCGCGCTCTACAAGCAGGTCCTGCCCGGCGTGATGCAGGTCCCCGCCGACCTCGTGCTGGCCGCGGCGCGCAAGTCATCCCTCTGGCCCATGACCTTCGGCCTCGCCTGCTGCGCGATCGAGATGATCGCCACCTACATGGCGCATTACGACCTCGACCGCTTCGGCATCGTGCCGTGGCCGTCGCCTCGGCAGTCGGACGTGATGATCGTGGCCGGCACCGTGACGAAGAAGATGGCGCCGGCGGTCAAGCTGCTCTACGAGCAGATGCCGAACCCGAAGTGGGTCATCTCGATGGGCGCCTGCGCCACCAACGGCGGCCCCTACACCCGCTACGACCGCGTGTTGCAGGGCGTCGACAAGGTCGTGCCGGTCGATGTCTATGTCCCCGGTTGTCCGCCGCGCCCGGAGGCGTTGATCGACTCCTTCATTGCCCTCCAGGAGCTGATCATGGAGGAGCGGGAGGCCCAGGGCGCATGACGACCGACGGGAACGGCGACGCTCCGGCCGAGGCGGAGGCCCCAGACACCTTCGAGGACACGATCTGGGCCGAGGTCGACCGCGCGCTCTCCGGCATCAGCGCCGCCCCGGAGGGCGGCGCGCCCGATCTGATCGTGCGCATGCCACCGGCCGAGGTCGTGCGCGGCCTCAGCGCGCTCAAGCATGACGAGGCGCTCGACTTCAACTACCTGCGCTCGCTGACCGCGGTCGATCTCGAGGAGGATGGCATCGAAGTCGTCTATCACATCTACTCGATCGGCCAGAAGCACAACCTCACGGTGAAGACACGGCTGCCGAACGACGCGCTGGTCGTCGACACAGCGACGACCGTCTGGCGCGCCGCCAACTGGCTCGAGCGCGAGACCGCGGAGATGTTCGGCGTGCGCTTTGTCGGCCACCCGGACCCGCGGACGCTGCTCATGCCCGAGGGCATGACCGACACGTTCCCGCTGCGCAAGTCGCACCCGCTTGCCGAGATCGAGGTGCTGCAGGGCGAGGGCATGGGCTACCCGGCGGAGGACGCGTAGATGGCGACGACTCCGCTCCCCGAGGAGTCGATCCACGTCGACAGCGCCGACAGCGGCTTCGAGACGCAGGACCTGCTCCTCAACGTCGGGCCGCAACACCCCTCGACGCACGGCGTGTTCCGCATGGTGATGACCATCGACGGCGAGGTCGTGCGCGATGTCGTGCCGCACATCGGCTACCTCCACCGCGGCGCCGAGAAGCTCTGCGAGACGATGGACTACCGCCAGGGCATCGGCTTCATGGATCGCACGGAGTACCTCGCCGCGTTCAACGCCGAGCTCTCCTTCGTCCTCGCCGTCGAGGAGCTGTCGGAGATCGAGGTGCCGGACCGCGCCACCTGGATCCGCATGATCCTCTGCGAGCTCAACCGGCTCTGCTCGCACTTCATGTTCATGGGCGCCTTTGGCGTCGATACCGGCATCCTGGGCACGCCGTTCATCTACGGCTGGCGCGAGCGCGAAGTGCTGATCGACCTCTTCGAGGAGGTCACCGGCGACCGCATGATGTACGCCTACTTCCGCCCGGGCGGTCTCGCCTGGGACGTGCCCGACAACTTCGTGGAGCGCACGCGCGAGGTCATGGCCTCGACGCGGCAGGGAATCAAGGACATCGACGGCCTGCTGACGCAGAACGAGATCTTCCTGGCGCGCACCCGCGGCGTCGGCGTGATCGGCCCGGAGGACGCCATCGACTGGGGCATGAGCGGCCCCTCGCTGCGCGCCTCGGGCGTTCCGCTCGACATCCGGCGCGACGAGCCCTACCTCAAGTACGACGAGGTCGAGTTCGATGTGATCACGGCGGAGGACGGCGACGTCTTCGCCCGCTACATGTGCCGCCTCGAGGAGATGGACCAGTCGCTGCGCATCATCGAGCAGTGCCTGGAGCGCCTCGAGGATGGCCCGTTCCTGCCGGAGCGCATGCCGCGCATGTTGCGCACGCCCGTGGGTGAGGTCTACTGCCGCACCGAGGCGCCGCGTGGCGAGTACGGCATCTACCTGGTCTCGAACGGCGGCAACCGTCCGTATCGCCTCAAGGTGCGGAGCGCCTGCCTCTCCAACCTGCAGGCGTTGCGGGACATGACCGTCAACCAGTACCTGGCCGACGCCATCGTCATCCTCGGTTCCATCGACATCGTGCTGAGCGAGGTCGATCGATGAACGGCGACTTCTTCGGCATCGAGATGAACGTCTGGGCGGAGTCGGCGCTGCGGCTGCTGATCATCGTCGGCCTGATGACCGTGGTGGTGATGGGCCTGATCTACGCCGAGCGCAAGATCATCGGCCGCTTCCAGCAGCGCCTCGGCCCGACGCGCACTGGCCCCTTCGGTCTGCTGCAGTCCGTCGCCGACGCGCTCAAGCTCGTCGGTAAGGAGGACCTGCGTCCGAAGAACGCGGATCCGTTCGTGTTCGAGCTGGCGCCCTACGTCGTCTTCATCCCGATCTTCATGGGCTTCATCGTCGTCCCGTTCGTCCTCGACTGGGAGATCCGGGCGCTGGAGCTCGGGCTGCTCTTCTTCGTCGCCATCTCCTCGGTCAACATCGTCGGCTGGGTCATGGCCGGCTGGGGCTCCGACAACCGCTACGCCATGCTCGGCGGCATGCGCGCCGCGGCGCAGGCGGTCTCGTACGAGCTGCCGCTGGTCCTCTCGCTGCTCGCGGCAGCGATGGTCGTGGGTACGCTCAACCTGCAGACGATCGTGGCGTTCCAGGACACCGTGCCGCTGATCGTCTGGCAGCCGCTGGCGTTCGTCATCTTCTTCATTGCCGCCCTGGCCGAACTCAATCGCTCACCGTTCGACATCCCGGTTGGTGAGTCCGAGGTCGTTGGCGGCCCCTTCGTCGAGTACTCCGGCATCCGCTGGTCGATGTTCTTCCTGGCCGAATACGCGGGGCTGTTCACCATGGCGCTGATCGCCTCGGCGGTCTTCCTCGGCGGCTGGGCCTGGCCGCTCGGTGAGCGCTTCAACGACGAGTGGTACGGCATCTGGTGGCAGCTGAGCCTCGTCGGCGCCAAGGCTGGGATGCTCATCTTCGTCATCTTCTGGATCCGCTCCACGCTGCCGCGGCTGCGCGTCGATCAGCTGATGGGCTTCTCTTGGAAGGTGCTGCTGCCGCTGACGTTCGTTCAGATCCTCGTCAACGGGCTGTTCCTCGTCTACGAGTGGACGATCGACATCGGCAACGTGACCATCACCACCGAGGCGTTCCTGCTGCCGCCCGGCTTCCTGGGCGTCGCCGCCCTCTTCCTGATCATCGACCGCAGCGTCAGCCGCCCGCGACCGCGCCCCGCCAGCGCCCCGGCGCCGACGGGCGCCGAGGCAGGGTCGTGACCACGATGAGCAGCGCCACGACTGACCTCGAGCGGGGGGACCGGCCATGAGAGGCATCGCCAAGAGCATGCTGACGACGCTCTCCACGTTCGTGCGAGGACCCGTGACGCGCGAGTACCCGGACGTGCACAAGCCGATCCCCGAGCGCGACCGCGCGTTCCCGCTGTTGCTCTGGGACTTCGAGATCGACGAGCCCTTCTGCACCGGCTGCCACGCCTGTGAGCGCGCCTGCCCCGTCGAGTGCATGACCGTCCTGATGAAGGACAACCCGAACCACACCACCGCGGGCGGCAATTCCACGCGCCGCAAGATCATCGACAAGTTCTGGATCGACTACGCCCGCTGCATGCGCTGCAACATCTGCGTCGAGGTCTGCAACTTCGATGCGATCGCGATGAACAACACCTGGCAGGGTCACGAGCTGTCCGTGCACGACCGCGCCGACCTCATCATGGACCTGCCGCAGCTGCTCGTGCAGTCGCACAGCGGCAACATCGACGAGTGGGTAGCGCCCTAGCGCCAGTCGGGCGATGCTCCGCGGGACGCGAGTCCCGGAGCTTCGCCAGCGAGGACAGTGGACCGCAGCGCGGTCGCTAGACGAACCGGGAATACGACACTCGTGCTCGAACGCCTGCCAATGCCCTCGCAGTTCGACCGCATCATCATGCTGGGCGGCACGCTGGCGGTGATCGTCGCTGCGCCGATCCTGATCGTCCTCTCCGCGCTGCTGATCGGCGACCAGATCTCGGCGCCCGAGTTCGTCTTCTGGCTCGCCGCCTCCGTCATCGTCGGCGGCGCTCTTGGCGCGGTCCTGCTGCCGAACGTCGTGCACGCTGCGCTCTCCCTCGGCGCCACCCTCCTCGGCGTGGCCGGCATCTACCTACTGCTCGTCAGCGACTTCATCGCCCTCGTCCAGATCCTCGTCTACGGCGGAGGCGTCGTGATCCTGCTGCTCTTCGGTCTCATGCTCACGAACGCCCAGGACGACCCGGTCGTCACGGACGGCGCGCAGAAACCGTTCGCGTTCATCGTCGGCGCGCTGATCGGCGGCACCTTCATCGCCGCCATCCTCGACGCCGAGTTTGGCAGCTCCGCCGCCACGGTCGTGGCTTTCGAGGACTTCGGCGCGCGCCTCTTCCGCGACTTCCTCGTCCCGGTCATCGTCGTCGCCGCGTTGCTCGACATCGCGCTCACCGGCGCCTTCGTCAACGCTCGTGACGACGAGCCCGAGCCCGAACTGACCGAGGATTCGGCCGCCGCGGGAGACGCTTCGTGATCCCCCTCGAGAACTTCCTGCTGCTGTCCGCCGTGCTGTTCGCGATCGGCTTCTACGGCGTGCTGGCCCGGCGCAGCGCCATCCTCATCCTCATCTCCGTGGAGCTCATGCTCGCCGGCGTGGCCATCAACTTCGTGGCGTTTTCGACCTACCTCGATGGCGAGGCGTTCAGCGGGCTGATCTTCGCCCTCTTCGTGATCACCGTCGCCGCGGCCGAGGTGGGCCTGGCGCTGGGCATCGTGCTGCGGCTGTTCCGCGAGCGCCGCACCGCCAACGTCGACGCAGCCGACGAGCTGCGCTGGTGATGCGGGTGGGACAGCGCTGATGGGCATGGAACAGGTCTGGCTGCTCCCGGCCATCCCGTTCGGCGTCTTCGTCGTGCTCGCGCCGCTGCACAAGCTGGTGCCACGCCAGGGCGACGGCCTCGCCATCCTCGGCATGGCCGCCTCCTTCGTGCTGGCGCTGTTCGTGATCGGCGATTTCCAGGGCTTCTGGGAGCACGGCGAGTTCCTGCCGGGCGGCGAGAACACCTACTCGTTCGACTGGCTCACCATCGCCGGCGACTTCTTCGTCATCGAGTTCTCGACGTACGTCGACTCGGTCACCGTCGTCATGATCACCGTCGTCACGCTCGTGGCACTGATGGTAATGATCTACTCGGTCGGCTACATGAAGGGCGAGCCGCGCTACGGCTGGTACTTCGCCGCGCTCTCGTTCTTCACCGCCGCCATGCTGCTGCTGGTCATCAGCGGGAACCTGATCCAGCTCTACCTGGCCTGGGAGGGCGTCGGTCTCGCCTCGTACCTGCTGATCGGCTTCTACTGGGAGCGCCAGACTGCCGCCGAGGCCGCGAAGAAGGCGTTCCTCACCACCCGCATCGGTGATGTCGGCCTGCTGATCGGCATCATCCTGCTCTGGCGCGCGACCGGTACCTTCGACATCCAGGAGATCATCCACGCTGCCGAGGCCGGCGAAATCGGAAAGCGCTACCTCACGATCTCGATGATCTTCGTCTTCGCCGGCGCCGTCGGTAAGTCGGCGCAATTCCCGCTCCACGTCTGGCTCCCCGACGCGATGGAGGGCCCGACGCCCGTCTCCGCACTGATCCACGCCGCGACGATGGTCGTGGCCGGCGTGTACCTCGTCGCTCGCTTCCTGCCCATCTACGACATCACCCTCGTCGCCCGCGACGTGGTGCTCTACACCGGCCTCATCACCGCGCTGATGGCGGCGACGATGGGCCTCGTCTCCAATGACATCAAACGCGTGCTCGCCTACTCGACCGTCTCGCAGCTGGGCTTCATGTTCGTCGCCCTCGGCGTCGGCGCGCTCACCGCCGCGATGTTCCACCTCCTGACCCACGCCTTCTTCAAGAGCCTGCTCTTCCTCGGCTCGGGCTCGGTCATCCACGCGACCGAACAGCAGGAGGTCGAGGAGCTGGGCGGCCTCTGGCGCAAGATGCCGATCACGACCGTGACCTTCATCATCGGTGGCCTCGCCCTCGCCGGGCTGCCGATCTTCGCTGGGTTCTGGTCGAAGGACGAAATCCTCGCCGACCTCCTCGCGTCCGGCCCGCTCGTCGCCTACATCTTGCTGGCCGGCACGGCGGTGCTGACCGCCATCTACACGACCCGCCTTGTGATGCTGACGTTCTTCGGCGAGCCGAAGAACCGCGCCGCCTTCGACCACGCGCACGAGCAGCCGCCGGTCATGATCGGACCGCTCGTCGTGCTCGCAGCGCTCGCCGCCGTCGCCGGCTTCGTCGCCATCGATGGCGTGGGCGAGGCGCTGGGCTTCGTGGGCGGCATCGGCGCGGTGGTCTTCGAAGGCGAGAGCGGCCACGCCTTCAACATCGAGGGTGGACTCGCGCTCGGCGCGACGGCGGGTGCGCTCGCTGGCGTCTTCATCGGCATCATCTACTGGTCGGGCGACGCTCGACGCGCCGTGCAGGCGCGCGGGGGGGTCCCCGAGATCTACCAGCTCTTCGTGCGCCGCTACTACCTCGACGACCTCTACCAGGCGGTGATCGACCGCGCGGTTCTGGGGCTCGCCGGCGTCGTCGCCTGGTTCGACAAGCGCGTGATCAACGAAACCGGCGTCGACGGTGGCACCCAGTCGATCGGGTACCTCGGTTACCGCCTCAAGTTCCTGCAGACCGGCCGCATCCCCAACTACGCGCTCGGCATGGCGCTCGGCGCCATCGCGCTGACGCTGATCGCCTTCGGAGTCGCGTAGTGGCCTACGAGTTCAACCACACCTGCCGAGGAGCGGAGCGACGATGACCGAGAACGACGGCTACGTCCTCCTCGCGCTGCCCCTGCTGCCGCTGGCCGCCGCGCTGCTGCTGATGCTGATCCCGAACCGGGAGCGCTCGGCGCAGATCGGCCTCACCGCGATCACCAGCCTCGCGATGTTCGTGCTCTCGCTCTACGTCTTCGTCCAGTACGAGTGGGGCGGCGTGCAGTTCCAGGCGGTCAAGGCGATCCCCTGGATGGAGAACGTTGGGTTCCTCGGCGAAAACGGCATGCAGCTCAAGGTCGGCATCGACGGCATCGCCGCCTCGATGGTTCTCCTCACCGGCATCGTGATCGTTGCGGGGACGTGGGTCTCCTGGAAGATCCAGGACCGGATGAAGGACTTCTTCATCCTGCTCTACATCCTCGTCGCCGGCGTGTTCGGCACCTTCGTGATGCTGGACCTGTTCTTCTTCTTCCTCGCCTATGAGGTAGCGCTGCTGCCGATGTACCTGCTGATCGTGGTGTGGGGCTCCACGCGCAAGGAGTACGGCGCGATGAAGCTGATGATGATGCTGCTGGCAGCATCGATCCTCATCTTTACGGGCATCTTCGCCCTCTTCACACACGTCGGCGCCGGCACCTTCGACATGGAGGTGCTGATGGCGGCCGAGAAGACCGCGGAGTTCCAGAAGGTCTTCTTCCCGATCATCGTCCTGGGCACCGGAACGCTGGGTGCGCTCTTCCCGCTGCACGCTTGGTCGCCCGACGGCCACGCCTCGGCGCCGACCGCGGTGTCGATGTTGCACGCCGGTGTGCTGATGAAGGTCGGCGCGTTCGGCATGATCCGGCTCGGCTTCCAGATGATGCCGGAGGGCGCCGAGTTCTGGGCTCCGGCGCTGATCATCCTCGGCATCACGGCAGCCCTCTACGGCGCGATTTCGGCGTTGCGTCAGACGGACCTCAAACTGATGACAGGGTTCTCCTCGGTCTCGCATATGGGCTACGTGTTCGTCGGCCTCGGCACGCTCAACTCGATCGGCTTCTCGGGCGCCGTGCTTCAGATGTTCGCGCACGGCCTGATGACCGCACTCTTCTTCCTGCTGATCGGCGCGATGTATGACCAGGCGCACGATCGCGAGATCCCCAGCTTCTCCGGCCTGGCGCGCCAGATGCCGATCTGGAGCATCTTCTTCGTGATCGCTGGTCTCGCCTCGCTGGGACTGCCCGGGCTCTCCGGGTTCGTGGCCGAGCTGCACATTTTCATCGGCGCGTTCCGTGCCTACCCCATCATCGGCGGACTCGCCGTGCTGACCGCTGCGATCACCGCGACGTATCTGATGCGCATGTTCGCGCAGGCCTTCTTCGGCGAACCGCAGGAGCGTTGGAACTTCGTCGGCGAGATGACATGGGCCGAGCGCGCGGGTGCGACCATCCTCGCCGGGTCGATCGTCTTCATGGGCCTCTGGCCCGCGCCCTGGATCGACCGCATTTCCGAGACCGTGATCAACATCCCGGGCGTGGCGCTATGAGGCCCGAGGCGGCGATCGGAACCTCGAGGGAGGCAGTGGCGTGACCGACATCGTCGGCAACGACCTCAACTTCCAGTACGAGCTGCTCGCGCCGGAGATCATCATCGCGGTGACAGCGGTGCTCGTCTTCTTCCTCGACGCGTTCCGCCGCGAGCTCAACATTGGTCGCGCGGTCCTGCCACTGGTGACGCTGGCCGGCCTGGTGGCCGCCGGTGTGGTCAGCCTGTTCTGGCTCGACCTCAAGACCAGCGAGTCCGAGAACTTCGCCCGGCTGATCGAGATCGACCACTTCACCACGTTCTTCCGCGTGCTCTTCATCGGCACCGCGATCGTCCTCGTGATCGGCTCGCACGAGTTCGTCGACCGCCAGCTGCGGCACATCGGCGAGTTCTACGGCCTGATCCTCCTCAGCACCATCGGCGCCATCTACATGGCGGCCGCGCGCGACCTCCTGACCGCGTACATCGCCATCGAGCTGCTGTCGTTCTCGCTCTACGTCGCCGTCTCGCTGGCGAAGAACGACCGTCGCTCCGGCGAGGCAGCGCTGAAGTACGTGCTCCTGGGGGGCGTCGCCTCGGCGATGCTGCTCTACGGGCTGAGCCTGCTTTACGGCGTCAGCGGCTCGACGCAGTACTCGGAGATCGCCACGGCGCTGGCCGCCGGCACCAGCGATGTCACGCTGCCCCTGGTCGTGGGCCTGGTGCTGATCATCGCGGGCCTCGGCTTCAAAGCCTCGGCGGTGCCGTTCCACATGTGGACGCCCGACGCGTACGAGGGCGCGCCACTGCCGATCACGGCCTACCTCTCCGCGACATCGAAGGCCGCGGTCTTCGCGCTGTTCATGCGGTGGTTCGCCGGGCCGCTGCTCCCAGCCATCGATGACTGGCAATGGATGGTGGCCGCCATCTCCGTCGCGACGATGGTGGGCGGCAACCTGATCGCGCTCCAGCAGACCAACATCAAACGCCTGCTCGCGTACTCCTCGATCGGGCAGGTCGGCTTCATGCTGATGGCGATCACCACGATCTCGGATGTCTCCGCATCGGCGCTCATGGTGCACATCGGCGGGTACCTCGTGACCAACCTCGCCGTGTTCATGGCGGTCATTGCCTTCTTCAACCAGACCGGCAAGGAGGAGATCTCCGACTTCAAGGGCCTGGCCCAGACGAACCCCTACCTCGCGCTGGTCATGACCGCCGGGATGTTCTCGCTCGCCGGGATGCCGTTGCTCGCCGGGTTCTTCACGAAGTACGTCCTCTTCCAGAGCGCCGTGGAGGGCGGCTTCCTCTGGCTCGTGGTCGTGGCCGTGATGGCCTCGACGCTGTCGCTGTACTACTACCTGCAGATCATCAAGCAGATGTACCTCTACGAGCCGTCCGAGGCCGGGCGCTGGCGGCTCACCCCGACCGGCTATCTCTCCACCGGCGCGCTGCTCGCTGGGGTCGTATTCATCGGCATCTACGGCGGCCCGCTCTACATCGTCGCCGACCGCGCCTCCGCCGCCCTCTTTACGTAGCTTCACGGAGCCTCTGCCTCGCGGCGTGACGCGGGGTGCGCTAACTTGCGCGCGGGGGCGTGATGACAGACGAAATTCGGGACCCCGACGGGGGTGCAGGCGGCCGCGTCGAGGGCATCGGCGGGATCTTCTTCCGCTCGAGCGATCCAGCGGCGCTGCGCACCTGGTACGTCCAGCACCTCGGCCTCCCCAGCCTGCCCGGCACCACCGGGTTCTGGTGGCGGCACGACGAGGCGCCCGACCGCCGCGGCCACACCGTCTGGGTGCCCTTTGACGCGGACACGGAGTACTTCGGCGACGGGGGCTCCGAGGCCGAGCAGCCCGCCGACTGGATGATCAACTACCGCGTCAATGACCTCGACGCGATGCTCGCGCGGCTGCGCAGCGAGGGCGTCGAGGTCGACGCCCAGGTCGAGGAATCGGAGTTCGGTCGCTTCGGCTGGGCGATCGATCCGGAGGGCCATCGCTTCGAGCTCTGGGAGCCGCCACCCGGCCGCTGCGCTATGCTGCGGGCCGCACCAGACGAGGCGCGCAGGCACCGAGCCGCCCGATCGGCCGGCTGACCGGCGCGCGCAGCGAGGAGGCAGCGTTGGCCGACGAAGCTCTGACCGAACTCACCGATGAGATGAAGTCCGCGATCGGGTCGTCGAGCCCAGCCATCACCTACGAGGTGACGACGCAGGGCATCCGCACCTTTGCCCGCGCGGTGGGCTACACCAGCGAGATCTACTTCGACGAGGACGCCGCGAAGGCCAAAGGCCATCGCGCGCTGCCGGCGCCACCCGGGTTCCTCGGTATGCCGATCTTCAACCCCGGCGCCCAGCCGGGCGGCCGCGGTCCAGCGTTCAGCAGTCCGTTCAAGCGCAACCTGAACGGCGGCACGGGCATCGCGCCGGTCGCGCAGGTCTACGCCGGCGACGAGCTGGAGGCCATCACCACCCTCGCCAACCTCGAGCTGGTGCCGAGCCGCGCGATGGGCCAGATGCTGATCCGCACCTCCGAGACCGTCTACACCCGCAAGTCCGACGGCGAGGTCGTCGCGCGCACGCGCGGCACCGGCCTGTCCTACTAGCCAGGCCGAGAGGAACGAACCGATGGCCGATCAGACCTACTGGGACGACGTCAACGAGGGCGACGAGCTGACGCTGAACGAGACGATGTCTTCGCAGCGCCTCGTCGTGTGGGCCGCCGCGTCCGGCGACTTCTATCAGATCCACTACGACGACGATTTCGCGAAGGGCAACAATCTGCCCGACATCATTGTCCACGGCGCGCTGAAAGGCATGCTCGTCGGGCGCTTGCTCGATGAGTTCTGTGGCGACGAGGGGGCGGTCAAAGACTGGGACGTCTCCTACCGCGGCATGGACGTCGCCCGCCACGACATCGTCGTGCACGGCGCCGTGACCAAGAAGTACGAGGAGGGCGGCGAGCACCTGGTCGACCTCAACGTCGGCGTCCGCACTGACGAAGGCAACGAGACGACGCCGGGCACGGCGACGGTGGCGCTCCCCTCGCGGTAGCGCGCACGGCAGCAGCCGAAACGACAACAGCCCCGGTCGTGCGACCGGGGCTGTTTGGTGTGATGGCCTCTGCTGAGAGCGAGCCTAGAGCGAGCCCAGGTAGCGGTCGATCTCGTAGGGCGTGACCTGCGAGCGGTAGTCGTCCCACTCCAGCCGTTTGTTCTCAAGCAGCGTCTCGAAGACGTGGTCGCCGAAGGTGTCGCGCAGCAGGTCGGACCCGGCGAACGCCTCGATCGCCTCGCCCAGTGACGAGGGGAGCGCCTGCACGTTGCGCGTGGCGCGTTCCTCCGCCGACATCTCACCAACGAGGCGGTCGATCGGCGTAGGCAGTGCGGTGCCGCGGTCGATTCCGTCGAGGCCGGCCGCGAGCACGCCGGCGAACATCAGGTACGGATTGCAGGCGGAGTCTGGCGCGCGGTACTCGAGGCGCGTCGCCACGGCCTCGCCCGGCCGATGCTCAGGCACACGCACGAGGTCGGCGTGGTTGCGCGTCGACCACGTGGCGTGCGTCGGCGCCTCGTAGCCCGGGACCATCCGCTTGTAGGAGTTCACCCACTGGTTCGAGACCAGGGAGAGCGCCGAGGCGTGTTCGAGCATGCCCGCCATGTAGCCCCGCGCGTCGCCCGAGAGTCCCAGCTCGTCTGCCGGGTCGTGGAACGCGTTGTCTTCGCCTCGGAAGAGCGATTGCTGCAGGTGCATCGCGGAGCCGTTCTCCTTGGCCAGCGGCTTCGGCATGAAGGTGGCGTACACGCCATGCCGCATCGCCACCTCTTTCACCACGAGCCGGTAGGTCATGACCGCGTCGGCCATGGTCAGCGCGTCCGTGTAGCGAAGGTCCATCTCCTGTTGGCCCGGCGCGGCCTCGTGATGCGAGAGGGCGACGCCGATGCCCATCTCCTCCAGCGTCAGCACGGTCTCCCGACGCAGGTCGGAGCCGCCGTCGAGGGGTGTCAGGTCGAAGTAACCGCCGCGGTCGATCGGCTCGGTGCCGTTGGCGCCCTTGAAGTAGAAAAACTCGATCTCCGGCGAGACATAGAACGTGTAGCCACGCTCCGCCGCCGCGTCGAGCACACGCCGCAGCACCTGTCGCGGATCGCCGGGATAAGCCTCACCGTTCGGCGAGCGGATGTCGCAGAACATGCGCGCCACCGACTGCTCCTGCGGTCGCCAGGGCAGCAACTGGAACGTGCTCGCGTCGGGGACGGCGATCATGTCCGACTCGTCGCGCCGTGCGTACCCAGCGATGGCAGCGCCATCGAACGAGATGCCGTCGTTGAACGCGTGCTCCAGCTCCTCGATGGTGATCGCCACCGACTTGAGCATGCCCAGCACGTCGCTGAACCAGAGGCGAATGAACTTCACATCGTGGTCGCGGCACGCCTGTGTGACGTGCTGCAGGGACGCGAGATCGTTCGAGGGCCGATCGTTCATGCCCTCGATCGTGCGCCGAAGGTGTTTCGCCTGTGTTTCGGCAACCTGACGGGTTAGTTGGGGCCGAGGTTCCCGAAGGCTGGGCGACCCTCACCGCCCTCGGCGAGATGCTTCATGCCCATGAAGAAGCAGCCCCACGTGAGGTTGCAATGCCCGGATCTGCAGCGCGCGCGGAGACCCGGCGTTCACACGGGCGAAACGCCTGTGACACGCAGCCTTCACCCGCGCGACGCCGAGGCGAAACGGACAGGCAAGAGACTGGCTACCAGTACAGCTTGCGCCAAGAAAGGTCCGTGCATTGCCACAACTCACAAAACGACGAGCAAGCCGCTTCGCCGCGGCTGCCGGCCTCGGAGGGCTCGTCGCCCTCGCGGCTGGCACCGGCGTGGCCGGCGCGCAGGAAGCCGACGAGGTCGCAGCGGCGATCGCAGACCTCACCGCGGCTATCGACATCGCCTGGTTGCTGATCGCCGGCACGCTCGTGCTGTTCATGCAGGCGGGCTTCGCGCTCGTCGAGGCGGGCTTCATCCGCTCGAAGAACGTCACGAACATCCTGATGAAGAACATCCTGGACGTCTCGCTGGGCGCGATCGCCTACTGGGCGGTCGGCTTCGGGCTGGCGTACGGGACGACCGAGTTCATCGACATCAAGTTCTTCGGCGGTGGGGACTTCTTCCCCGGCGGCGTCGACTTCGATTACGCGACCTGGTACTTCCAGTTCGCCTTCGCCGCCACCGCGGCGACGATCGTCTCGGGCGCGATGGCGGAACGCACGAGGTTCACCGCCTACCTGGCGTACACGGTCGTGATCACTGCGGTGATCTACCCCGTCGTCACGCACTGGGCCTGGGGCGATGGCTTCCTCTCCGCCTACGCGGGCGACATCGAGTTCGGCGACAACGGCTTCATGGACTTCGCCGGGTCGACCGTCGTGCACTCCGTCGGCGGCTGGGCCGCCCTCGTCGGCGCGATCTTTGTCGGCGCCCGTCGAGGCAAGTTCAACGCTGATGGCTCCGTGAACCCGATCCTCGGTCACTCGATGCCGCTCGCCATGCTTGGCGTGCTGATCCTGTGGATCGGCTGGTACGGGTTCAACGCGGGATCCACGCTCGGCCTCAGCGGCGGCTTCGCCGCACTGGCGGCTCGCGTCGCCATGACCACGACCATCGCAGCCGGCGCCGGAGGCGCGACGGCGATGTTCGTGACGTGGCTGCGGACCGGCAAGTCGGACCTCAGCCTGACGCTGAACGGCATCCTCGGCGGTCTGGTCGGCATCACCGCCGGCACGGCCACCGTCGAGCCGCTCGGCGCGCTGATCATCGGCATCGTCGCCGGCGTCATCATCGTCTACGGCGTGCTGCTCCTCGACAGGCTGCGCATCGACGACCCGGTGGGCGCAGTTCCGGTGCACCTGTTCAACGGCATCTGGGGCACCCTGGCCGTCGGCCTGTTCACCAGCCAGTCGTTCCTCGGGCCCAACTACGCCGCATCGGAGGCCTACGGCCTGTTCTACGGCGGCGGGTTCGAGCAGCTCGGCTACCAGTTCATCGGCGTGCTGTCGGTGGCTGTCTGGACCGTGGTGACATCAGTCATCCTGTTCGGGGCCATCAAGTACACGATCGGCTTGCGTGTCAGCGAGGCCGAGGAGGAGTCGGGACTCGACGTCGGCGAGCATGGACTCGAGGCGTACCCCGAATTCACCGGTGGCCGCGACCCGTTCGGGCTCCACACGGGCCCGGCACTGGTGACCAGCGATGCAGCCGGCGGCGCCGATGGCGAAGCCGGCAACGCGGGCGCATAACCGGAGGTCGAGAAAGGACACAACATGCAACGCATCGAAGCGATCATCCGCCCGGAGAAGCTCCAGATCGTCAAGACGGCGCTCGAAGAACTCGACCACGGCGGCATGACCCTCACGGAGGTGCGCGGACACGGCACACAGCGCGGCATCACTGAGCAGTGGCGCGGCCAGTCGTTCTCCGTCGAGTACCTGACGAAGGTGAAGATCGAGCTCGTCGTGCGCGACACCGAGGTCGACAGCATCATCGACCGCATCGTCGAGGCGGCCCGCACCGGCGAGGTGGGAGACGGCAAGATCTTCGTCACACCCGTCGCCAGGGCGGTTCGCATCCGCACCGGCGACACCAACGAGGATGCGATCTAGCCATGCAGCGCTCTGAGCCGCGGTCTGCGGCTGGAGAGCACGGAGTGGACGGTCGGGCGCCCAACGGCGCCCGGCCGTTCGACTCTGACATCGTCGCGGCGGCCGCGGTGGCCGTAGGTGACCTCTCGATCGACCTCGAGCGCTACACGGTCACCTTGCACGACACCCCGCTGGAGCTGACGTACACGGAGTTCCAGGCGCTCTGGGCCCTGGCCCGCCGCGACGGGCGCGTGATCAGCCCGGACGAGCTCGCCGAGGAGCTCTGGGGCAACGTTCCGGCACGCGCGCGGCGTCGCGTCGCCGTCACGATCTCCCGGCTGCGCTCGAAGCTGGGCCCGGCGGGCGCGGACTACATCCGCGCCGTCCACCGCGTCGGCTACCGCCTCACTGAGCCGATAGCCGATTACTCGCTAGCTGCCCCGGGGTTCGTCCGCGAACCGATAGCCCACGTTCCGTACGGTCTCGACGAACGTCTCGTGGCGCTCGATCTTGGCGCGGATGCGGCGCACGTGGACGTCCACGGTGCGCGAGCCGCCGTAGTAGTCGTAACCCCACACCTGGTTCAGCAGCGCCTCGCGCGTGAACGGTTTGCCTGGGTTCGATGCGAGGAAGCGCAGCAGCTCGTACTCCTTGAACGTCAGGTCGACGACCGCGCCGTCCACCGTCACGGTGTAGCGCTCGAGATCGATCACGAGCGTGCCTCGGCGCAGCAGGTGGCCATCGTCGGCGCCGGTGCGCGCCCAGAGCGCGCGCGAGACGCGCGTGCGCAGCTCCTCTTCGTCGATGGGCACCATGATGAAGTCGGCGATGGCGATGGCGATGCCGGCGCCGACCTCGCGCAGTTGCTCGTGCTCGGCAAGCGCGATCACGGCGACCGACTCGGAGAGCGCGGGATCGCGCAGCAGGGCGGCCAGGCCGCCCCCGCTGAGGCCCACGCCGAGGTCGAGGATCAGCAGCTCCGGCCGCCACTCACGCACCGCGATCAGGCAGCCCTCCGCACTGGATTCAGCGCGTAAGGCGCGGCCATCTCGTCGCATCGCCGCCTCGGCGACCGCGATCTGTGCCGGATCGGCTGAGAGCATGAGCACCCGCTGCATGCGTGGAGTGTAGGAAGACTGGGCGTCGAGCGGCAGCCCCCAACCACCGAGGCGGTCCGTACGCCTCGAATCTGCGCGATTCTGACGGCTGCGCGCCGGGTGGAGGCGCTGCTATCATCCCGCGGCCGACCCGAGCGCGACGTTCCCGCACGCCACGCCACTCCACGAGAGAAACGACCGCGATGCACGTCGTCCGTGCCACCGATCTCACGAGCCTCACCGCCGAGGATGTGCTGGTCCTCAACGGGATCGATCTGACGGTCGAAAAGGGCGCCGTGTTCGGCCTCGCCGGTCCCGCCGGCGCCGGCAAGACCGCGCTGCTGCGCACGATCGTCGGCCTGCGCGAGCATTCGGACGGCACGTTGCTCGTGCTCGGAGAGCCGATGCCCGCGCGCCGCGCCGATCTGCGGCGTCGCGTCGGCTTCGTTGCGACCAACGCCGCCTTGCCGGAGCGCCTCAGCGTCGCGCGCTTCCTCGAGTTCAGCGGCGAACTCGCCGGGCTCTCCCGCCGCGACGCGCGCCATCGCCTCGCGCGCCTCGACGTGGCCGCACGCACGCGGGTGGCGATCGCTGCCGCGCTGATGAGCGATCCCGAGATCCTGCTGCTCGATGCGCCGTCCGAGGGTCTCGCGCCGACCGCCGCGCAGGCGATCATCGAGCTCATTCGCGTGCTGGCGGGACCCGACCGCACCATCGTCGTCGCCAGTCGCCGCCTCGACGAGCTCGAGCGCATATGCAGCGATATCGCGGTGCTCAACGCGGGTCGCGTGGTCTACCAGGGCCCGGCCGCTGAGCTGCGTGGGCTCGCCCGCCAGACCTCGATCCGCGTCGAGGTGGACGGGCATGTCGCCGCGTTCGAGCGCGCGCTCGCCGCGATCGAGGAGCCGGACGCGATCCGCATCGAGCGCGATGGCGTCGAGTTCGCGATCACGGGTCTCGGACCGCGCACCCAGGCCGAGTATCTGCGCGCCGTCGTCGAGGCGGCTGATCGCACCGGTGTCGAACTGGTCCACGTCGATGCCGGCGGGCGCGACCTGACCGCCGCGTACCTCGACCGGCTCGAAGCGGACCGCCGCGACGGCTCGCTGCGCGCTGCCGCCTGGGCCGCCTCGCAGACGGAGGAGCACGTCGAGGACCCCGTCGAGCCGCGCGAGTCGAGGCGTGACCTGGCCGAGGCGGGGGACGACTAGTGACCGCCTACTTCGCGATCCTGCGTTACGACGCCAGTGCCCTGCGCCACGCGCGGCTCCTTCACCTCTGGCTGGTGCTGCTGGCTGCGCCCGCGCTCTACCTCGTCGTCGTCGCCAGCACACAGGATGAGCTGGCGTCGGAGACGCTTGCCGCCTACCTCAGCTGGGTGTTGCTGCCGCTGTCGGTGGCCGCCGTCGCCGTGATCGCCGGCGCCGCCATCAACGCCGAGGCCCGGGTGGCCGCGGACACGATGCTCTCCCGTGCCGTGACGCGTGAGGTCTATCTCGCGGCGAAGACAACCGCCCGGGTCGCTGCGGTGCTCCTGGGCTATGCCCTGGTGGCCGTGCCGGCCGCCGCGCTGATCGCACGCTACGGCGTCGCCGACACCTCGACGACGGGCGTCGTGGCGGGCCTGGTAGTCGTCGCCGCTCTGCTCTGGCTGCTCACCACCGCCGGCCTCGCGCTTTCGGTGGTTGTCGAGCGCGTGCCGATCGCGGTTCTCGGCGTGTTCGTCGCGGCCGCTGCAGTGGCGCTGGTGTCCGAGGTCTTCGGACGCGGCTGGCTGAGCCCCGTTGAGCTGCTCGGTACCCTCGCCGAGGTCATGCGCGGGGACGCGGGCGCATCGCGTGCCCTCTCGGCGGCTGCCATCTACGGCGCTGGTGGGCTGCTGATCCTCCTCGCGACGTTCTGGCGTTACCGAGGGCGGGACTTGTGACCTCCAACGCCGCGGGCGGGTTCTACGAGTCGGAGCTGGATCGACACGGACTTGGGCGCTTCCACGGCCGCGATGTGACCGCGATCGTGCGCCGTCGTCGCCTCCGCATCGCCTTCGGCAGCCGTCGCGCGCTGCGCATAGAGCTCGGCGAGGCCCGACCCGTGAGCGTTGAGGTGCGCGACCACCTCGCGGAGGGCGGCCAGATCGAGCGCGTCGCGATTCCGCACGTACCGGCGCCGCGCGTGCAACTCGTGCAGCGCATGGCGGCACTCTGGCTCGCCTCGACGATGATCCTTTGGATCGCACGGCGGCTGCGCGCATACTGAGCCGGCACGGGATGGAGCTACAAGGAGGCGGCGATGACGCAGGAAGATCGATTCCGCGAGCTCAGTCAGATCCCGGAGCGTGCGAACGCCGCGGCCTGCTTCGGCGAACCCGTCACGAGCGGCGACCGCACCGCCATTCCGGTGGCGCAGGTGAACTACGGCATGGGCTTCGGCTACGGCAACGGTGGCGAACGCCCGACCGAGGCGGGCTCGTTCTCCCTCGGCGGCGGGGGTGGTGGCGGCGGGGGCAGCAGCTCTCGCGCGATCGCGGTGATCGAGGTCTCACCCGACGGCGTGCAGGTGATTCCCATCCAGGATCACACCTCGATCGCCCTCGCCGGGATCACGCTCGGCGGAACGGCCATCGCGCTCGTCTCAAACATGATGATCAAACTAATCCGCGGATAGGCCGCGCAAAGCTTCGCGAGTCTCAGGATTCTCGCGCTCTCGGCCTGCTTCTTGCCACCCCAGCGAGGCACTCACCTCGCATACTCGCCGCACACCGAGTGCAGGGCGTCCACACGCGGAGAGAGGAACGGTGCCATGTCCGACGAGCTGACATCGGGCGAGTCCGACCCGAGCGATCCGTCCGAGGGAGGCATCTCCCTCGATACGTCGGCCCTCACCGACCGGGTGTGGCGCGTACTCACCTTCGACGAGTCGGTCTACACCGAAGTGGCGGCGGACGACGATCAGCTCGTCCCGATGGTGATCCTCGTTGGGAGCACGCTGCTGGCGGCCCTCGGTGGCTGGCTGTGGCTGGTGATCGAGTTCGATGGCCTATCGATCGGTCGCATCTTGCTGCGCGAGGTCTTGCTCGGCTCAGCGTTCGTGATCGCGCTGTGGGCGGCGTGGGTCTACCTGTCGACGCTCTACCTGCGCCAGGTGCACGCCGTCGAGGTTGGGTTCGGCGCGCTGGCGCGGACGATGGCCTACGCCTCGGCGCCGTGGGGGCTGGCGGTACTGGTGTTTCTGCCGGCGCTCAGCCTCGGCGCAGGCGTGATCGCGCTGGCGGGCTGGGCGGCCGCGAGTCGCGCGGCGCTACGGGCCACGGTGGTGATCGATGTGCGCACGGCGACGCTGGCGACGGCGGCGGGCTTCGTCCCGCTGGTCCTCGTGCTATCGCTGCTGGGGCACGAGGCAGGGATGGCGCCGGGGGTGTTCGTACACGCGGGAGGGGTCGGTGAGTACGTCTCGCGCGTCAACTTCGTGGCGTTCGGTCGCTAGCGCTGTGGGCAACGAAAAACCGGCCCGCGTAAGCAGGCCGGTTTCGTGCTCCTCTGTTGGGAGGAGTGTGCCGGGCGAGCCCGGCGAGTGAAGTACGGCTTTTAGCTGCCGGCCATGGTCGACACGATGCCACCAACGGTGGTCGTGATCTGGCCCGCGATGCCAGTCGTCTGGAAGGCCACGAACAGCGCCATCGAAATGACACCAGCCACGAGGACGTACTCGATCACGCCCTGGCCCTCGTCTTCAGCCTGGAACTTCGCATACTTCGCCATCAGGTAGTTGTTGAGCTTCTGCACGAAGGCCCCCTTCTTGCTACCGAGCAAGCTTTCCCGCCGCTGACTTCTGCAGTGGTGGGCTCAGTAAAGGTCGGCTGCATCGGCCATGGAGCGGATCAGAAGTCATTAGGGCTTCCTCTAAATTCCCTCCGCCGTTCGGTTCATCCGAGCTCGTACCAGCGCGATCGAACCCAGGTTCTCCTGACGACGCCCTGAGCAAGTGCGATCAAGCGTGGCAGACGCGTATCAGGCAGGTCACATTCGAGGCAGGAATCTCGATAACTCGCGGGTTCGCCGTCAGAGTCGCAAATCTACAGGCCGCCCGGTCCTTACGCGCCCGGCCATGACAGCGGTCGAGATCCGCGCCTGAGTGAGGTGATTCCGTCGCGCGATCGTCCTCGGCGTGTGACTCTGGCCCCAATTCGAGGCGAAACCAGCGCCGATCGCGCGTCAGGGATCCGCCGGATTCGCGCCGAGGGCCGATGGCAGCAAGCTTGAGAGCGAACCGAGGCCGAATGTTGAGGATCCTGGCTGCCGTCGACGCTCGTGTGCAGACGCTGGCCCCCTCCTGGGCCGGCACCGCCCTCGCCGCTCGTCGAATCGCCATCTTCGGCGTGGGCCTGGCCGCGCTCGCGGCGCTGGTGCTATCGCTCGCCATCGTCCGCTCGAACCACTCCTGGCCGGTCACGGCGGGCGCGCTCGCCGCCAGCCTCGCCGCCATCGCCTACCTCGCAAGGCGTCGAGGCGATGCCGGTCTCTGGGCGACCTACGTCATCGGCTTCATCGCGTTTGCCCAGCTGCGAACGATCGCGGACGACACGGGCATCGCCGCACGCACGCACTACGTCGTCGATCTCGAGGCTGCGGTCTTTGGCGCGATCCCGACCGTGGAGCTGCAGTCCGCGTTCAACGTCGCCGGCACCGGCTTCTTCGATGTCACGATGGTGGCGGTGTATCGAACCTACTTCGTTGCGCCGCACCTCGTGGCGCTCGCACTCTGGCGCTACCGCCGAGGCGCCCTCACCGCCTTCGTCGCGGCGATCCTGATCACCGCGTACATCGGTCTCGCCGTCTCGTTCGTGCTGCCGACCACACCTCCCTGGCTGGCGGCCGAGCAGGGTGACATCGCGCCCGTCGAGCGCATCATCCGCACGACGGTGGGGGGAGCCTCCACCGACGCCTCCGGGTTCGACAACGCTGAGGCGGTCGTGAGCGCCAACGAAGTGGCGGCGATGCCGTCGCTGCACCTGGCGCTGACGGTCGTGATCGTGCTCGCGGCATGGCGTTACGGCACGGCGGCGCGCGCCGCCGCGCTCGTCTACACAGCGGCCATGGGGCTGGCGCTCGTCTACCTCGGCGAGCACTACATCGCCGATCTCGCCTTCGGCGCGATCGCGACTGCGCTCGCGTGGCTCGTGGCGACGAGGTTCTGGCCCGTCCGCGAGTAGCCTCCCCTCCCCGCGCCTCGGCCGGGACGATCGTCCGGACTGGCGGATGGCCGCCCGCGAGGTGGACGCGTATCTTCGGCCCGAAGCCGGGCGTCGGTACCGGGTGCTCGCCTTCGGAGGGATGTCGCATGAAATTCCACTGGTTCAACCTGATGCCCTGGCCGGATCTGCCCGACGACTTCCGAGAGCAGCACCGCAGCGTCTGGGTCGACGTGGATTCGCGGCTCTACGACCCAGTGCGTGGTCACGAGGTCTACAACGACTACCTCGACCAGCTCGAGTTCGCCGCCGAGCTCGGCTTCGACGGCGTGGGCGTGAACGAGCACCACCAGAACGCCTACGGCATGATGCCGTCCCCGCAGCTGATGGCGTCCACGCTGGCGCGACGCACGACCAACACGGCGATCCTCCTCCTCGGGCAGTCGATCGCGTACTACAACCCTCCGACGCGCGTCGCCGAGGAGATGGCGATGATCGATGTCATCTCCGGCGGCCGCCTGATCTCCGGTTTCCCCGTCGGCACCTCGATGGATGGCAACTACGCCGTCGGTATGAACCCGGCGACGCTGCGCGAGCGCTACCAGGAGGCGCACGACCTGATCATCAAGGCGTGGGCTGAGCCCGACGTATTCGCCTGGAACGGCAAGCACCACAAGCTGCGCTACGTGAACATCTGGCCTCGACCGATCCAGCATCCTCGACCGCCCGTGTGGATCCCGGGCGGTGGCTCGATCGAGACCTGGGACTTCTGCGCGAAGAACAACTACAACTACAGCTACCTCTCGTTCTCAGGCTACCTCCGCGCCGAGCAGCTGATGCAGGGCTTCTGGCAGCGCATGGAGGAGATGGGCCAGGAGTTCAACCCCTACCAGGGCGCGTTCGCCCAGCAGATCTGCGTCGCCGAGAACATGGGCGGAGGCCCAGCGCCTCTACGAGCCACATGTGCGCTACTTCTTCGAGCGTTGCCTCCACGTCTACCCGGGCTTCGCCGACGCGCCCGGCTACCGCACCGAGGCGACGATCCGTGCGGGCCTGCTCTCGCAGACCGGCAACATCGGCGGTGGTTCAGCGCAGGCGATGAACATGAGCTGGGACGAGCTGGTCGAACGAGGGTTCATCGTCGCGGGCAGCCCGGACGACGTGGCGGAGCAGTTCCGCGACCTCGCCGAGAAGCTCAAGGTGGGCCACATCGTCAGCCTGCTCCACATGGGCGATATGCCGATGGAGAAGACGCTCTACAACACCGAGATGTTCGCGACGCGTGTGATTCCACAGCTGCGCGACATCTGGAGCGAGTACGAAGACCATTGGATGCCAAACCCGCTCCCGGCCGACGACCGCGCCACGCCGCGCGCCGTGCCGGGCCGCGAGATTGCGGTTGGCGACCTCTCGGCGGCGGCCGCCGAGGCCGCGCCGGCGGGAGACGACTAATGGCGAACCCAGATCTGCAGTCGATCACGGTCCAGCCGAGCGGGCTGACAGCGCATTACTACCGGGCGGGGAGCGGTCCGACGCTGCTCTACTTGCACCACATGATGGGCCTGGTCGGCTGGGAGCCCGCCCTCGATCGGCTCGCCGAGTCGTTCGATGTGATCGCCGCGTTCCACCCGGGCTGGGGCCCGGCCAAGGATGAGCTGACCGAGGTCGAGAACAACCTCGACCTGGTGCTGTACTACACTGACCAGCTCGACGCGCTGGGCGTCGAGCGCGCGCACGTGGCCGGCGTCAGCGTGGGGCGCGTGGATCGGCGCCGAGTTCGCTTCGATCTATCCCGACCGCGTCGAGCGGCTCGTGCTGGTCAACCCGATTGGCATCTGGGACGCCGAGGCGCCGGGCGAGGACCCCTTCGCCCAGAGCCCGGCCGCGCCGACCGGCGTGCTGTTCTCGCAGCCCGACAACCGGGACTCGCTCCTGATGGAGGGCCGAGACCGCCTCGATGCGTACGTCCAGGAGTCGCTCGACCTCCGGGCCTCCGCCAAGTTCATGTGGCCGATCCCCGACACCGGAGTCGCGGCGCGACTGCCGCGCATCCAGGCGGAGACGCTCGTCGTCACCTCCGCGAATGACCGCGTGGTGCCGGCGGCGCTCGGCCTCGCCTGGCAAGCAGCGATCCCCGGCGCGCAGCTCGCGGAGCTGCCGGACGCCGGCCACCTCGCGGAGCTCGAGGCGCCCGAGGCGTTCGCCGACCTCGTACGCGGCTGGGCGCTCGAAGGGGCAGTCGCCGTACCGGCGTAGCTGGGCCAGCCCTCCGTCGGATGCTGGCTCACATCGAGGGCTGCGGGTGTCGCAGTATCGTCGCGGCGTCCGACCTTGCGTGAGGACGTTCGGGGAAACACCTGTGCACCGACTGCTGACGCTCCGCCTGCCGGTGGTCCTGCTGGGGCTACTGCTGGTCGCCGCCGCCTGCGGCGATGACGATGACGGCGAGTCGGCCGACGCCGCACCCGCGACCTCGACGCCGCTCGCCACCGCGCCCGCGCTCATGGACCGCGTTCCGCCCGAGGTCGCGAACGACCCCTACCTGCTCGAGATCTCGCAGATCAGCGCGCTCTTCACGGCCCTCCAACGACGCGATCGACGAAACGCTGAACCAGACGTGGCCCATCCGTTCGAGGCTGATCGAGACGTTGCTCGCCGCCGATCGACCGGGGCTGGCCACCGACATGCTCGAGCGCGTCAACGCCCTCGACCCGCCCGAGAAGTACGCCGCCGACCACGCCCTGTTCGTCCAGATCTCTCGAGGCTGCGGGCGAGCTGGCGCAGCAGGAGCAGGCCGCCCTGGAGGAGGATGACCTCGTCGCGTCGGTGCTGCTGCTATCGGACCTGCGACTGCTGCAGGAGCAGGTGTTCTTCGCTGCGATCTCCCCGAACTTCTGCCTCGCTACCGTGCAGTTCGTGACCGTCGGCCCCCGGAACTGCGGCGGCGACGCCGACATCGCCGAGCAGTACGGGAAGTACGGCGAAGACCTGTACGCCGCCTTCGAGCGCTACCGACGCGACTTCGGCCCGCGAGTGAGCGTCTTCTACGCCGCCCTCGGGCCAGAGGAGCGGTTCGCTTCGCTTCGGATCCTCCAGCCGCAGATCATTGCGGCGATGGACACGGCGATAGAGGAAATCGGGACACTCACGCCGCCCGAGGAGCTGTCGGCCGACCACGACCGTCTGCTCCAGTATTTCACCGAGATCCGCCAGACCGCCCTCGACATCGATGCGTCCGTCGAGGCGGAAGACACGCCGCTGCTGCTGCAGCACTTTGGCACCTCGGGCGTTGTCTTCTGTAACGCCGCCGCCGACCTCAGCGACGATTTCGATCCGCTGATCGGCTTCTTCTTCCCTCCGCAGTGCGACGACGGTCCGAACTGATCATCTGAGCCGAAGAGAATCTCCCTGCAGGGCGCGGGTAGACGGGTCCATCGATGTCCAACCTCCTTTCACTCGACGAGGCGACCGCGTACGCGACGTGGCGCGAGCAATTCCGTGCGAGCGAGGCGCAGGCTGCCCGCCTGCGCTCGATTCCGCTGCCCGAGGACCGCTGGGGTCAGGAGGTGCCGGTGCGGCGCTTCGGTCCGGACGAAACGCCACAGGGCCTTGCAGCGCTGTTCGATCTGATTCCCGCCGAGAGCACGATCCTCGACATCGGCGCCGGCGCTGGCCGTCACTCGGTGCCGATGGCGCGCCACTTCGCCCACGTGACGGCGGTCGACCCCTCGCCGGGCATGACGCGGACGCTCGAGGTGCACGCCGCCGGCATCCACAACCTCGACGTGCTGCAGGCGACATCCTGGCCGCCCGCGCGCGACGACGACGTGCCGATGGTGGACACCGCGTTCAACTTCCACGTCGTCTACTTCGTCGAGGAGATCGGGCCGTTCCTCGAAGCGATGGAGCGCGTGGCGACGCAGCGTTGCGTGATCGTCGCAGGCGACCGCGCCGGCACACATCAAAACCTGCCTCGCGGTGCGTTCCAGGCGGCGCACGAGGAGCCCGTCATCGACGTGCCCGCGGCACGCGAGCTGGTTGCCGTCCTTGGCGCTCGCGGCGCCGCCTACGAGATGCGCCGGATCCCCTCCGAGTCCTGGAGCCTCGACTACGACCCGCTCACCGTCTTGCGCAATGTCTGCCTCGTCGAGCCGGGGACGCCTGCGGACGAGCGCCTGCTTGCCTGGGTTGCACGACACGGCGTCCCGGAGCACGAGGAGACTCGAGAGCAGGCGCTGATCTCGTGGGCACCGAACCGATAGCTCGCGCTACGTGCCGCCCTCGAGCCGCACGACCATCTTGCCGAGGTTGGAGCCGTCGAAGAGGCCGCGGACGCCTCGACGGCGTGGTCGATGCAGTCGACTAGTCGGTCGACACTCCCGCGCGCCCGAGCAGGCAAGTAGCGCTTGAGGTCGGCGCCGCCGCGGAAGTCAGAGTGCGCCCCCGAGGACCGAGCGCAGCCCGCGCATCAGCGAGGCCGGCATCACCGAGACGTGTGTCTCATCCTCGAAGACGTGCGATTCGAGCTGAGCGAGGGGTAGGCGCGACCCTCGAGCGTGGCGGCGAACTCCGTCATGTTGTCGACCATGCGGCTCTTCGCGGTCTCGGCACGTTGTTCCTCGGTCGCGCCCGTCCGCGGTGTCGACTCGAGTGCGCCGACCGAGAGGAAGAGGCTCGCGCTCAGGTCATCGTTCGCAGCAGCGTGCGCGGCTTCGCGCTCGAAGACGTAACGGTTGTCCCACCAGAGGGAGGGGCTCGTGGCGACGTAGCCTCGGAACAGGTCTCGATGCTCGAACAGCGCGTAGAGCGTGACCAACCCGCCGAGTGAGTGCCCGTAAAGCACCCGCTGGTCGGGATCTGCCGCGAACTCGTCCTCGACGAGCGGCATGACCTCGGTGCGGAGGGCCTCGAGGAGCGTTGGCGCTCCGCCGCTGGTCAACGAGAAGGGGAGGCGGTCGACTGCTCCTGTTCCCAGGGCTCGTCGCGGGTGGGGGTCATCTCGAACATGCGGCGCGCGCCCAGTTCCATCAGGCCGGTCTCCGGTGGGTAGCCGATGCCCACCAGGATGTGCTCGGGGAGCTCCTGGGTCAGCGCCATCGTGAACGCCGCGCCGTAGGCGAGGGGGAACGTGACGGTCGCGTCCAGCAGATAGACCGCCGGCAACGGCGCTTCGGACGGTGGCCCCATGCCACCCACTCGCACCACCTGAACCTCGAGGTCGCTGTCCAGCAAGCTGGACTTGACGGGCAGCACGCGGCTGCCGGGGATGGTCACTGCGGTTGTCGTTCCGGTGGTCGTCATACAGCTCTTTCATTGTGTGACATCATAGTGACGTCATCGAGACATTACCGAGACAGCGTACTCGCACATGTCAACCCATGGACGTGCGGATGCACCTGACCGGACCCCCTTTGCGAGACCACCGCTTATGAGAGTCCAGCGTGTTGCTGAGTCTCCCAGCGCTCGGCGTAGGTAGCCGGGGCGAGCCAGCCCAGGCTGCTGTGCGGGCGCTTCGTGTTGTACTCGATCCGCCAGTCCTCGATCAGCACCTGCGCCTCGAGCAGGCTGTCGAACTGCTCGACGGCCAGGAACTCGTCGCGCAGCCGGCCGTTGAACGACTCGACGAATGGGTTTTCCCACGGCGCACCGGGCTCGATGTAGCTGCTGCCCGTACCGCTGAACCGGCACCAGTCGCGCAGCGCGTTGGCCGTGAGCTCGGGCCCGTTGTCGCAGCGGATGTACCCCGGCGCCGTCCCGCGCCCGGCGACGATCCGGTCGAGCGTGGCGGCGGTGGCGTCGGCGTTGATGCGCCTGGCGGCCACCACCGCCAGCGCCTCCCGCGTGTGCTCGTCGACGATGTTGAGCAGCTTCAGGACCCGCCCGTCCGCGGTCTGGTCGAACTGGAAGTCCAGCGCCCAGACGTGGTTCGGCCGCTCAGCACTCAGCCGCCTGGCGGGCTGAGTCGAGTCCCCCAGACGCTGACGCTTGCGTCGTGTCAGCGGGACGCGCAGCCCCTCCTCGCGCCAGAGCCGTTGCACCCGCTTGCGGTTCACGGTCCATCCCTCCTCGCGCAAGGTCGCCCATGCGCGGCGGTATCCCCAGCGGGGGTGGCCACGCGAGAAGGCGTGCAACTCCGTCCTGAGCGCGTCGTCGCCGCGGCCGCGCGCCGGCAGGCGGCGCTGCGTGGAGCGGTGCTGGCCGGTGACCCGGCATGCCCGCCGTTCCGACAACTCGAGGCGGTCCTGCAACATGCAGACCGCCTCGCGCCGGCGCGACGGGCTTACCAGTTTCCCCGGGCGATCTCCTTGAGCGCGTCGATCTCGAGTTCCTTGTCGGCGACGATCCGCTTCAGCCGCGCGTTCTCGCGCTCCAGCTCGCGCAGCCGTTTGGCGTCGTCGGCCTTCATCCCCCCGTACTGGTTGCGCCAGCGGTGGTAGGTCTGCTCCGAGATCTCGACCCGTTTCGCCGCCTCCGCGATCGTCTGCCCCTCACCGAGCAGCCGCTCCACCTCCCGCAGCTTGCGCACGATCTGCTCAGGCGTGTGCCTGCGTCGTTTCACCGTGATGTCCTCCTCCGCCCACCTTCGCGGGCCAAAGGACTCTCATCAACGGTGGTCTCGTCTCACGGGGTCAGGTCACACCCGCGTGTGAGCGTGATCGTCTTCAGGGACCGCCGGAAGAGTCGGAGAACCGCCGAGGTCGGGAGCGCAGCGCTGTTAGCCGTCCAGCCGCACGACCATCTTGCCGAGGTTGGAGCCGTCGAAGAGGCCACGGAACGCCTCGACGGCGTGGTCGATGCCATCGACGAACGTCTCGTGCGTTTGCACCTCGCCTTCGCCGAGCCAGCGCCCCATGTCGCTCAGGAACTGCGGGCGGCGGGCGGCGTAGTCGCTGACGATGAAGCCCTGGATCGTGATGCGCTTGCCGACGATCGTCGAGAGGTTGGACGGGCCGGGCCTGGGGTCTGTCGCGTTGTACCCGGAGATCGAGCCGCAGGCGGCGACGCGGCCGTTGGGGTTCATGCGTTCGAGCGCCGCCTGCAGGTGGTCGTACCCGACGTTGTCGAAGTAGACGTCGATGCCGTCCGGCGCCGCCTCCGCGAGCGCGGCGTCGAGGTCGCTCGTGTGGTAGTTGAACGCGGCGTCGAAGCCGAGTTCGTCGATCAGCCACGCCACCTTCTCGTCGCTGCCCGCACTGCCGATGACGCGGCAGCCGTTGACGCGAGCGACCTGGCCGGCGGTGCTGCCGACGGCGCCAGCCGCGCCCGAGACGAAGAACGTCTCGCCCTCGGCGATGCGCCCCACATCCAGCGTGCCCGCGTAGGCGGTGAGCCCGGGCATGCCGAGCACGCCGAGGTAGTACGAGGGGTGTTCGGCGTCGTCCGGCAGCTTCGCGAGCGTGTCGACCGAGGCGGTGTAGCCCTCACGCCAGGCGAAGGCGCTGCTGACGAGGTCGCCCGCGGCGAAGCCCTCTGCCTCGGAGGCCACGACCTCGCCGACCGCGGCACCGTGCATCACTACGCCGAGCTCGTATGGCGGCGAGTAGGACTCGACGTCACGCATGCGCCCGCGCATGTACGGATCGACGGAGAGATAGCGGTTGCGCACCGTCACCTCGCCGGCGGCAGGCGCGGGCAGCTCGACCTCGACGATCTCGAAACAGTCGTCCGAAGGCAGCCCCTCCGGGCGGCTGACCAGTCGTACTTCGCGGCTCTGCATTGGTGGCAACCTCTCTCTGCGTAACGTCCGAGGGGCTAGCTGAGACCGAGGAGCGGGCGCGCCTCGGCGGGTGACATCGGCTCGCGGCCGAGCGAGCGTGCGAGCCGCACGGCCCACTCGGCGAAGCGGGCGTTCGAGTCGGGCTGAGGGTCATCCGGCAGCGTCGGGCTGTCTTCGAACCCGACACGCACGTGCGCGCCGGTGGCGATGGCGACCGTCGCGAGCGGGAAGGTGTGGCGACCACCGCCGTGGGCGATGTGGATCGCCTGGGGGAAGTGCTCTCGCACCTCCGCGGCCAGGCGCAGGTAGTCCGTGGGTGAGCCCGGCGATCGCTGTGCGCCGCTGCCCCAATCGCTGTTCGGTTCGATCAGGAAGTACCCGGCGCTGCGCAGCAGGCCGTCCTCGACGAGGGTGATCGCGTTGTTGAGCATCCCGCCGTCCCAGAGCGTCGGCTCCGGCACGATGCCACGCTCGTAGCAAACCTCGAGGATCGCCGCGATGTCCTCGTAGCTGTTGGGGATGAGGGTGCTCGCGCGGCCGCCCTCGGGCAGCTTCCGCCAGCCACGCAGGTCGCCCATGACCAACGACACCATGTCGACCGGCTCGGGGGTGCCGCGCAGGTAATCGAGGACCTGTTGGATGTCGACGTTCGCCGGGCGGATCGTCGAGTGGTTGAGCACCAGGTCGCAGCGCTCGCGGATCAGGCGGTCGGCCTCGGCGTACCAATCCGCCTCGTAGCTGAGCCCGCCCTCGTCGGTCCGGCCGTGGAAGTGGACGACGGCGGCGCCCGCCTCGTGGCAGCGCACAGCCTCGTCGGCGACCTCCTGCGGCGTCCACGGGACGTGCGGATTGTCCTCGTGGCCGCGCCCGCCGTTGAGGCAGATCTTGACGATGATGCGGTCGCCGTCGGCCATCGGTTCAGCGCCGCCCCTCGGCGGGGTGCGGGCTACCCACGCGAGGGCAGCAGGACGATCGCGTGGCCGGGGGCGCCGGCCACGCCGTCCTGGTTGACGACGTTCACGTCCAGATGGACCAGGTGGTCACCGTCCTCGACGGCTTTCTCGGTGACTACCGCCTGTGTCGTCAGGTGATCGTGCTTGCGGTTGATCTCGCGGAACTGCATCGACAGGTCGCGGACCTCGGCCTCATCGCCGATCCAGTCCTGGAGAGCGTTCATCACGAACGCCCAGCGCAGGTTGCCCATGCCGAAGGCTTCGCCCTGCCCGGCCGCCTTGGCGACCGCGTCGTCCATGTGCAGGTAGACGAACTCGTCGTTGACCGCGGCGTAGCGGTTCCAGTTCATGAAGTCGGTCTCACGCTCGAAGGCCGGCACTTCCTGCCCGACGTCGATGTCCTCGTAGTACACGTTGTATGCCATCGTTCGTTCCTTGCTTCCTCGAGGTGGCTAGTAGCGCACGCCGGTCGAGATGCGGCGCTTCACCAGCTCGCCGTCCTGGTTGTGCCACTCGGTCTCGGTGAAGGTGAAGATCGTCAGCCCGTGGCGTCCCTGGCGTTCGTTCCAGTGTGAGAGGCGCGTCCGCGAGGTGACGACGTCGCCGGGGCGGATCGGCGCGAAGAACGTGTCCTGCTGCCCGCCGTTGAGGATGTTCTCGCCCTTCTTCGGCTCCTGCCCGGGCACGGGACCGGCGGAGGCGCGCCGCGGACGGTCGATCGGCCAGGTAAAGGGGTTGAAGTCGCGTGGCGCGATGAGGCCAGCCCAGCGGGTGCCGCGGGCGTAGTCGGCGTCCCAGTGGATCCTCGGAGGTTGCTCCGGCCAGTAGGTCGCTATCGCCCACTTGCGAATGTCCGACTCGCCGACCGGGTAGGAGGTGGTTTCGACGCCCCACACGCCCTGCGCGTCGATCATGTCTTGCGTGACCAGGGTCTCTGGCTCGTCCGTCGTCGTCATCGCTCCCCCGTGGCTCTCGCCTTCGCCGCTGCCTGTGGCGGCGCATCGCTGCGCGATGATAGCGGACGGGACGGCCGCCGCGCGGTCACGTATCGTCCGCTCGCAGCACGCGATCGGGCGAGGGGATCGGCATGACCGTTGACGCAGACTTCGGCGGCCGCGTGGCGCTCGTGACCGGCGCCAGTCGCGGGCTCGGCAAGGACATCGCGGTGGCGCTGGCGGGCGCCGGCGCCTCGGTCGCCGTGGCCGCGAGGACGGACGCGGCGGGCGACTCCCGCATCCCCGGCTCGCTGGCGGACACCGTCGCCCTCGTCGAAGAGGCGGGCGCGGCTGGCCTGGCGGTGCACTGCGATGTCACTGACGCCGCGCAGGTCGAGGCGGCCGTTGCAAGCACCGTCGACGCCTTCGGACGACTCGACATCGTCGTCAACAACGCCGGGGTGCTGATCCCGGGCGCGGTCACCGAGCTGCAGCCGCGACACTGGGAGCTGATCTTCCGGGTCAACGTTCACGGGCCGTTCAACGTCTGTCGCGCGGCGATCCCACACCTCGCCCAGGCGCGCGACAACTCCTCGGGCGGTGGTCACATCATCAACATCTCGTCGCGCGCCGCGATCGGCCCCGGTCCCGGGCCGTACGACGCCGGTCGCCCCGGCGGCGGCTCCGCCTACGGCGCGACGAAGGCCGCCCTCGAGCGGTTCACGCAGGGCCTCGCGACCGAGGTCTTCGCGGACGGCATTTCCGCCAACGCGCTCTCGCCACACCTCCCGATCTGGTCGGAGGGCGGCCACTTCTTCCGCTCCGGCTCGGGCGGTGGCGAGCCCGACTACAGCGGTTGGCGGCTGAGCGGCGACGTTATCGGCGACGCGGCGGTAGTCATCGCCTCGCAGCGTGCCGGCGCCTACACGGGGAACATCCTCGACGACGAGCTCGTCATGCTCGACGAGGGTGGGCTGACCGCCGAGAAGGTGGTGGAGCGCTACCCCGTCGAGGTGTGATCAACCTCGCGGGTCAGTATCACATCGGCGATTGTCGGGCAATCACGGGGACTGGGGACCACTGTTGGGTATTTCTCGTGCTGTCTCTTACGAAGATGTGAGCTAGCGTGGGATCTCGACGTCGGCCGAATGGATGCGGCGACGTGGAAGGGTCCAACCATGTACGCGCTCTCGCGGCGTTCGCCGCTGCTCCTGATCCTCGGACTGTTGATCCTGGCCTTCGTGCTCTCTTCGGCGCTGGCCGCATCGAACACGTTTGCGACTCAGAGCTCCGCGGGAGACGGCGCGGGTGTTGTCGCGGGTTACGCGATCTCCGGCATCACGTATCGTGTCGATTCGGCGGACGCCTCAAAGATCGATCGGGTTACGTTCACGGCAACGCCGTCTGGGTCCGGCGGTGCGCCCAACAAGGCGGCCATCGGCCTCGGGCCAACGGGCGTCGCTCCCATCATCGTGGACAACAACTTCACCATGACTACCGGAACGGGTACGATGGCGAGTTCCACGCTCACATGTACCTTCACGACCAGCGTGACGATCGCGACTGCCACGGCGCTGCGGATCATCCTCACCCAGTAGCGGCCGACCGAACGCAGGCGCGTGGCTCGCCAGCGCCGCCTCGACGGTCGCGACCGTGGTGGGGATCACCATACTGGCGGCCGTCTGGGGGTTGATCGGATCAGCGCGCCTCGGCGGTGAGGTGACCCCGCTGGTGGTCAGCGGCACCAGCATGCAGCCCGCCCTCGAGGATGGCGACCTGGTCTTGCTGCGCCGCGAGGAACGCTACGAGGTCGGCGACATCGTGGCCTTCGTCGACCCGGTGTTGAACGACAACATCACGGTCCACCGGGTCATCGCTGAGCGCGATGGCTACTACCAGACGCAGGGCGACAACCGCGGCACGGGCGACCTCCACAACCCGACGAGCGACGAGATCATCGGGCGCGCGTGGCGGCGTGCGCCGGGCGTCGCTGGCGCCGCGATCGAGTTGACGAGGGCGCGCAGCATCTTCCTGCTGCTCGTCGCCGGGATGGCGGTCGGGTTCGCCTCGACGGGGGCGGCCCCGTCCGAGGGCGAACGACCGCGCCGCCCCTCCCGCGGCCGGCACGCCGTCAGAGAGACGCTCAGCCGCTACTCGCCGGTGGGTTTGCAGCTCGCGATCTTCGGCGCGCTCGTGCTGCTCGCGGGCATCGCCGTGGCGACAGCGCCGCTCTGGCGTGGGACGACCGAGGCGTCGTTCGTCAGCGCCTCGTACAGCGTGGATTCGCAGCTCACGTACGGCGGACTGGTGACCGTTGATGGCCTGTACGACGACAACCTGCTCGCGCCGCCGGCGCCGGTGTACCGCTCGGTCACCACGCACCTGCCGCTGAGGTTCCGCACCGAGATCGCATCGCCGAGCGAGGAGCACGCGGTCGACGCCGTGCTCGGCACCCATCGCATCACCGCCGTCGTGGCGCAAGGGGCGGACTGGTCGCGAACGCTTGAACTCGCCTCGGCGACCGGTTTCGTCGAATCGGGTGCGGTGACCAACACCTCGCTCAACCTCGACCTCGTCGACGGCCTGATCGCGGAGTTCGAGGCGGCCAGCGGGGCCTCCGGGCGCTACATTTTCACGATCACCGGGGAGAGCACCGTCAGCGCGCGCATCAGGGGCGAGCCGATCGAGGGGGCGACCGAATCGGTGCTGGAGTTCGCCATCGATGACGAGCGGCTCACGTTCCAGGGCGGTGTCGAACGCCTCGGCGGCTCGGCCGCAGGGACGATCCGCGAGCCGATCGAGGTTCCTCGACAGGCCGCCGTGCCGCTGTTCGGCGACACACCGATCGAGAACCTGGTGCCGGTGGGCATCGGCGGCGCGGTCGTCGGCGGCGTGGTGTTGCTCGCGGTCGCGGTCGCCACGTTCCGCACGCGCCGAGACCGGCCGGGCGGCCCGATTCGCGCCCGCCTGGGGCGCCTGTTGGCACGCACGGAGACCGCGCCGCGACTCCCGCTGCGGATCGTGGAGGTCGAGGGCATCGAGGATCTGACCGCGGTCGCCGAGCAGCGCGCCGGGATGGTGCTCGAGCTGTCCTCCCGGCACAGCCTCGAGTACGTCGTGATCGACGGCGATACGGCATACCGCTTCACCCCGGCGGGCTGAGCGATGCGAGTCGTGCTGGCGGTGGCTGTGCTCCTCGGGCTTGGCTACGCCGCGATCGCGGTGGGCAACGCGAACGTGAACGTGGTGGTGGACTCGTTCGCCGATGACACCACGACGCCGACGGTCCCCGCCGACTTTGCGTCGCCGGAGTGCGCTGGTCTGCCGCTCACCGTGCTTGTGGTCGGCGGCGGGGGCACGGGGGCGAGCGACCTCATCCTCGGGACCGCGGGTGACGACATGATCAACGGCGGCAACAATGACGACTGCATCGTCGGCGGCGGAGGTGCGGACCGGCTGAACGGGACCGGCGGCAATGATGTCCTGCTGGGTGGAGACGGGGACGACGAGCTGCGCGAGACCAACGGTGACGACCGGCTCTACGGCGGGATGGGCATGGACACCTGCACCGGCGGTCCCGGTGTCGACTAGTTCATCAGCTGCGAGACCATCATCGATCTCGAGGTCGGCGAGATGGTGACGCCGTAGGCGCTAGCCCTCCTCGACGACCACCCGCACCTCGTCCGCGCTGCCGTCTACCTCGATGGTCGCGCCATCCGGGATCAGGGTCGTGGCGTTCGAGGTGCCGACGACCGCGGGGATGCCGTACTCGCGCGCGATGATGGCGGCGTGGCTGAGGCTGCCCCCGGCATCGGTGACCACCGCCGAGGCTGCGCCGAAGAGCGGCGTCCACGGCGGCGAGGTGGTGGCCGTGACGAGCACGTCGCCGGGTGTGATCCGATCGCCCTCGGCGATGCTGGTGATCACCCGCGCGGTGCCGCGGTGCGTGCCGGGCGAGGCGGCCTGACCGCGGATGGTCGTGCGCGCTTCGAGGTTGGCGTCGCGCGTCGCGTCGCCGAAGCCGAAGATCGACTCGAGCTCCTCCGGGATCTCGAACGGTGCACCCAATGTCGGTGGCGGATCCAACGCGGCCCACGCCTCCATCTCGGCGTGTCGTCCGGCGGTCAGGCCACGCAGGTCGCCATCGGAGGAGCGCAGCGCCTCGAGGGCCTCGTCGAGGCCGAGCATGGCGATGTCGTTGGGCTCGGAGATCACGCCGCGATCGGCAAGGCGGCGGCCCATCTCGATCAACGTCTGGCGCACCCAGTGCATGGTCTGCTGGTCGATCCAGAAGTTGTGGTCTTCGTTGAGCCGGGCCCCGCGCTGTCCGAGTTCGAGCACTCCCTCGAACGCCTCGCGCTGGTCATCCGGTATCGCCTCGCGCGCCGCGGCCACGGCCGCCTCGCGCTCACCAGCCAGGCGGACGCGGTCCGCCTCGACGTCGCGCGGGGCCGCGAGGAACATGCGCACGAGCGAGAGGACGGTGGTCGGATCTTCCGTCCAGCTCGGGAACGCCATCTCCATGAAGTTGTCGCTGCGCCGCCCCCACGCCTCGAGGTAGTCGTGCAGCGCGTCGAGGAACGGCCCGGCCTCTGGCGTGTCACGCAGCGCGGCGAGAGCGTCAGCCTGCGCGAGGGCGTTCTGCACCGCGGGCGTCTCGGCGACGACGGCGGCGACGCCTCGGAGGGCAGCATCGGCCTCGAGGCTCATGTTCGGCAGACCCAGCACGAGACGCGCGCTGGCCGCCTGATCGAAGCCGAGGTGCTCCTGGCAGAAGGTGACGAGCTCGCGCTGGTGGAACTCAAGCGCGCCGTGGATCGCCCACGCCCGGATGACATCGGTGCTCAGTCCGTCGAAGTAGGCGAGCAACTCTTCGTCGGTGGCCTCTTCGCGGTCGAAGGCGGCGTGGCGTTCGAGCATCGCCTGGACCTCGGGCAGCCAGACGCTCTCCCAGCGATCGAGACGCTCCCGGGCAGGCGGGAGCTCTTCGCTCACCTCGAGCTCATGATCGAGCGGGGGACGGAAGCCGAGGTAGACGAATCCGTTGACGCGTTTCAACGTCATCCGGAAGGGAGCTCCGTCGTTCGCCGCGCCCTGCCTGAATCCGGCGTAGATCATGCGCTGCGTGACGTCGGCGCCCAGCGGCGAGATCACGTTCGGTGTGTGCCACCGCTCATGCCGCCACGGCATCAGCTCTTCGCGCGGGTCGTCCCAGACGACCTCGAATGGTTGCGTGCCGGTATCTGCGCTCACGACTGCCCTCTCTGCGGTCGCTCCGACCGCACCGATCGCGCGGCGAGACTACGCAACATCGAGGGCAGGCGCGACCGCGCGCGGCGGCCGGTGGGCTTCGGGACGTCAGTTCGCCCGGGCTGCCAACGCGCCGCACATCGCGGCGCTGGCCTCCCGGCTCGCTAGCGGCGGACCGCTAGCTGCTGCTTTCCGTGGCCGCTGCATCCTGCACGGCGGGCCGTGCGAGGACGAAGTAGCCGGTGTCCGGCCGTCCGAGGCGATGTGTCGCCTCAAGCGCCCAGCCCTCAAGGCCCAGGGCCGTGAGGTAACGAGACACGAATGTGGTGCGGTGCTCCCCGCTCTGGCGGATGAACTCCACACCGTCGCTGGATATGCGCCCGCGGAAGTCGACGTACGCGACTTTGTACTCGCGGGGCTGTCCGTTTGGCTCCATTGCTAACCTCCCACTTCGCCTCGGGCGGGTGCCCGAGGCCCGGAGTAGCTGGCCGTCACCCGGAGCCCCCGCCCATCGCCTGCGCCCTCAGTCGGGCCTTCGTTGGCGATGAATGCGGGCCGTCGAGGCGCAAACCTCGACGACGCCGGCCGCCGCTACGGCCCCGCGCTGACGTCCGAGGACGCCCACGCGAGCCCGGCGAGCGACCGCCGTGGGATCCATCGTCGCATGGCGGGCAAGACGGCCGGCGGTCAGCTCGCCTCGATCGCGTCGCGCGCGGCGCGGACGAACGCCGTGTGGTCGCGGAGGAACGCCGCGGCGTCGAGGTGCGCATAGCCGCGCGCCAGCCAGCCGGCGGCCCACTCGTCGAGGTGCGGCGCGGCGTGGATGGCCGCGACGAGGTCCCAGTGCGGGAGCGCCGCCGGTTCGGTCGCTGTGGCCTCGAGGTAGTGGATAGTGAAGGCGTCGCGCACATCGACGCCGACGATCAGCGTGAGGTCGAGGCGGCAGATGGCGAGGTCCGAGAGCGGGTCGCCCGTGGCCGCGTCCTCCCAGTCGATAATGCCGGCGATCTCGCCTTCGTTCCAGAGCACGTTGCATGGCCAGTAGTCGCCGTGGAGCAGTCGCGCCTCGGCTGTTGGAAGTGTCCAGGCCTCGGCGAGCGCGTCGCGCGCGGGCGAGGGCTCGGAGCGGCCGAGCAGCGTCTCAGCGCGCGCGGCCGCCGAGGGCAGTTCGAACGCCGGCAAGGGCGCGCGGTGGATGGCAGCGAGACCGTCGGCGAGACCTCGGGCGAAGGAGCAGCGGCTCGGGCGCGGGCACGTCGGTGGCCGCGAGGTGTGTCAGCACGCGGTACTCGTTCGCGGCGTCGTGCCAGGCCTGGACGGCCTGCCGCACGACGATCCGCTCGCGATCGGCGCCGCTCGCCACCTCGACGGCGGTCATCGTCGCCGACGATCCATCGTCGAGGTCCCAGCGGCGCACGACCTCGGCGTCGGCGCGCCAGCGACGCACGATGCGCTCGACGGTCGCTCGGTCGGCTCCGTGCGCACGCCGCCGAGCCGGATGCCACCGAGGCCTCGGCGATCGTGCGCGTGCGACGTAGCGTCCCACACCACCCAACCACGGATCGATGAGGAGATGACGATGACCGACGCCCACGCCACCACACTCGCGCAGGACACGCTGATCGACGATGACGGCGCGCCCCTGGCCTCCGATGCCGCGGCCGAGCTGGCCGCGCTCGACGCGGAGGAAGCCGCCTCCGACCACGTGATCGACGACGCGTTCGATGATGCACTCGGCGGGGCAGAATCGACGGAAGACGAGGAGCAGGCTCGCCTCGACGGAGGCCGCGCTCGATGCGGAGCGGTCAGCCACCCAGGCCGCGCTACCGCGCTTCCGCGCTGCCGTCCTCGCCGCCGAGCCGGAGCTGCCGCCCGACCTCGTCAATGGCGACACGCTCGAGGAGCTCGACGAGTCGGTCGCGGCCGCCCGCAGTGCCGTCGCACGCATCCGCGATCGCCTGCAGGCAGGAGATGACGACGGCCCCTCGGGCGCCAGTTTCCCCGTCGGCGCCCCGGCGCGCGGCGGAGCGAACCACGACGTGCTGACGTCGCAACAAAAGATCGCGACCGGCCTCCGCGAGCGTGAGCGCTAGGGCATCACTGGGTCTCGCCTCAGCCCGCGAAGCCTGCCGCGACCTCATCGAGCATCGGGGCCGCGGCCTCGGGTCCGCTGAGGGTGATGCCGGTGGAGCCGGCCTCGTACGTCAGTTCGATGCGCCAGAAGGGGCAGCACTGCGTCTCGAGCGCAGCCCGGCGGGCGGCGAGCGTCAGTGCCTCCGCTCCGCCGTCGAGGGCGAGTGTGACGCCCTCGGCGCTGCGCGTCACGTCGCGGGTCGCCGTGTAGAGCTGCCGCGAGAGCGCCTCGTGCTCGGCGCGGTCGGCGGCGCTCAAGGCGTCGAGGTCGCAGGTGAGGTTGGCTTCGGTCATCGGAATCCCCTTCGTCAATCCAGCGCGGTGCGCAGACGCCAGCGACGCATTGCGATGACCGCCCACAGGCCCTCAAGGACCGCGAACAGCCAGGCGTCGGTGGCGACGGCATAGAGGGCGACGCCGATGCAAGCGCCGGCGAAGCCGAGCACGTACCAGTGCGACCGCGCCTCGAGGCCGTACGTGACGACGAGGAGGGCGGCGGCAGCGGCGCCGAAGATATCGAGCAGCATCGGTGTTGCCTCCGGTTCGGGATCAGGTGTACAAGTTCAAGTGAACTTGAAGTCAAGCCCAGGGCGGTCGCGGATGACTGAACGAAGCTACGGCATTGGTGAGGTGGCGGCAGCCGCCGGTGTGGCCCCCTCCAAGCTGCGCTACTACGACAGCATCGGCCTGGTCGTGCCATCGGAGCGAGTCAACGGGCGGCGACGCTACGACAGTGGTGCCCTGGACCGCCTCACGCTGATCTCGGCGGCGCAGGCGGTGGGGTTCACGCTTGCAGAGGTGCGCACGCTGTTTGAGTCCTTCCCCGCGCCGACGCCGATGTCGAAGCGCTGGCAAGAGCTGGCGAAGGCGAAGCATGCAGAGCTGGAGCGCCAGCGGGCGCACATCGCGCGGATGCAGATTCTGCTGGCCCACCTCGAGGGGTGCACCTGCACCGACGAGGCGGAGTGCGCCAGCTGGATGCGCGACGCCGTGTGGAAGCAGACGCCACGCCGCGGGCGCGAGATGCAGGCTGCTCTAGTCGCTCGACGGTAACGACTGGCCGAGCGTCGCACGGAGCCCGGCGATCGGGCGTACGTCTGCGCTCGCAGGAGCGCCGACTCTGCGGTGACACCTTCGCCTTGTGATCCGAACATAGGTTCGCATAGAGTGCCCCTCGCACGACGGTTCACCGACGACTGTGTGAGAGAGGGGTACTGATGGCGCTAAGCCTGATCGATGGGGCACGGCTGTCCAACGACGTCCTGCTGGAGGGCGTGATCGAAACCGTGGTCAAGGACAGCCCGGTCCTGCAGCGAATGCCGTTTAGCGAAATCGTGGGCAACGGGCTGAGCTACAACCGCGAGAACACGCCGGCGACGGCGGAGTTCCGCGGCGTGGGCGACACCTGGAACGAGAGCACGCCGACGCTGACGCAGGTGAAGGTTCCATAGTTGTACTCATAGGGCGACGGACTCATAAGCCGTCGGTCGCCGGTTCAAATCCGGCCCCTGCTACCACCACGATCTAGTCGGACCCTCCGAAGGAGATCTCGTGGCCCGTCGCTCCAACTTCTCGTTCCGCAAAGGCTCCGCCCACGGCACGGCCCCTGTCTCGGACCCAACACCGCTTCCGGCTCCCAACGTGACACCGGGCCCCTTGTCGAGGGACGACTGAAGCTCTGGCCGCTTTCCAGGTCACGCCCCGGCTCGGCCGTCCCGGCGCATCTCGCAGAATGGCGGCGGTGACCGGCCGGAAGTCCTCCTGCATCTCCCCTGCGACGGAGACGCTGAGAACCTCCGACATCAGCAGCTCTTGATGCAGGCCCCCGGCAGGCCCTCGGCAACCCCCCGACGATCACCGCTAGGTCGGGACGCGCACTAGTCTGCGTGCGGCTCGAACTCTCTCAGGCCACCGCGGAGCTCCATGAGTGCGAGAATGCACAAGTTGGTAATAATGCGGTGACATACGGCGAAGACTCTGGTTGCTGAGTCCGTGCTCGTTGCCTTCTCGATCGAGGCAACGTGAGGACCGATCGCCCGAGGGATTGGATGGATCGCCTCTACGACGAGATTCGACTGCGCCTGGCGAGCGGGGTTGAGCCCGCCACTTTTGAGCGGATCGCCATCCGCCTATTGAGGCAGCTCTACCCTTCGCTCGTTCCAATCGAGGGTCCAGCTGACGCTGGCGCCGATGGCGTTGGCGCTGATGCCGGGGGGCCGTTCTTCGTCGCCGTAACAACCGCTAAGGACGTTCGGCGCAACCTCAAAGGATCGATGGCCAGCCGAGCTGCCTCGGACAGTGAGATCGTCCGCGTCATGGTCGCCACGACAACAATGCTCAGCGGCGTCCGGCAGGAAAATCTCGCGACGATGGCTCGCGATGCTGGCTTCGAGCTTGTGAGGGTCTTTGACGGTGCGGCCTTCGCCGAATTCCTCTACGGGGACGCGGACGCCCGAATGGAGCTACTCGGGATCTCGGGTGGCGTCGAGGCGCTCTCGCGGTTCCCGCCTTCCGCACGTCCGGCAATCCCAGTCGCTCGTCGGTCGAGAAGCGCTTCTCGACGGGCTCCGGACGGGTCCCGCCGACCTCATCCTCGTGGGCAAGCCAGGAATTGGAAAGACCGCAGTCTTGCGCGAACTCGCCTCCGACGAGTGGGGGCTGTTCGACACCGGAGAGGACCTGGCGGCCCTCGGGAACGAGATCCGCGAGATTCGACCCGAGCGAGTAATCCTCGATGACGTTCACTTTCGTCTCGACAGGATCGATGGACTTCGGATGCTCCGCGAGCAGGCCAGCGCCGGCTTTGGAGTCGTCGCGTGTACTTGGCCTGGTTCCGTCCTTCTAGTACAGGCCCGGATGCCCGAAGCCACTCTCGTTGAGGTTCCAGAGTTGGATCGCGATCAAATCCTCCGGGTCATTGCTGATCTTGGTGTGACTGGACCACGCGAGCTTCAAGCCCTCATCGTGAACCAGGCGAGGGGCCGCGCGGGTCTAGCAGGAACTCTCGCGCAGGCGTGCAGAGCAGGTAGGAGCGCGGAAGTCGCCGGTGGGGCAGTTCTCTTCGACGACACCATCTCTTGGTACGCAGCGACGGTTGGACCTAGCTCGCTCAGCGCCCTGGCGGTGCTCGGGCTAACTGGGTCTGATGGCCCAGCAATCGAGACGCTTGCAGACTGCATCGGATCTTCGGTCTTCGACGCGAGCGCGATCGTTCAGCAATTGGCCGCGGGCGGGACGATCGACGAGGTCGTCAGATACGGACGGCCTCTCGACCGGCTCAATGTCCAGCCGGAAGAGCTTCGGTTTGCCCTGGTGAAGGCTGTCTTCTCGGGCGCGTCGGGCGTACCGATCGAGCGTGTAGTTGATCGCTTCCCGACTTCGCGCCAGGCGATCATTCCGCTCGTCGGAGCTGTTCATCGGCGCGCCCGGATTCCAACCGATCGGATCACCGCCGTTCTCGACAGTGAGCCCGACGCGAGAACCGCAGGAGCAGTCGCATCTCTCGGAGAACGAGGTGCCGAATTCGTGATCGAGAACTTCCCTAGCAGCAGATTGGAAGCGGCGAAGGCCGCCCTCGGGAGTGACGAATCAAGGCGGCTCGCCCTAACGACACTTCTTCAACTCGCGGTCGGCGACACTCGCGCGCGACCTAGCCATCCGGACCATCCGCTGCGCATCGCCGACGACTATCTCTCGGGACCGCAAACGGCGATCGAAGCTCGCGGAGAAGCGGTCGCGGCCGCGGAGCAGTGGGTCAGCGCTGGAGGTGATCCCCAAGTCGGCCTCGACCTCGCAGCAATAGCCATGGCGCCTGGTAAGGGTCGATCATGAGTGCGATATGTTGCATACTTATGATGCTCTGATCCGCCGATATTCAGCGGTATCAGAACATCTTAGGGCACTTTGAGGTGTTCGTAGTGCATACGGACTCAAGCGATCGGATTGACAGCTATCGCGTCGCCGACGATCGCGCCGAGGTGTGGCGGCGAGTCGCGAGCCACGTTGGGGAACCCGCTCCTGAGGCCCTCAAAGAGGCGCTCGAGGCGGGTGGGCTGGTCGAGGGCGCCATGGCTTATCCGGAATCCGCGACTGAGTACGAGGACGATCTGGTTCGCGCGACTCGCGCCTACCTCGCGGCCCGCCCGCAAGCTCGCCCGCTTCGGAACACGCGAGTTGCCGCTAGTGGTCGCTGGGCCATGTGGGAGAAGCTGCGTGCGCTCCTCTTCGGCGACATGGCGGTGCCGCACCGCGGACCGGTTGAGTTCTATGCCCTCGGCGCCGACGAGGCGGCTTCTTACGACTCCTCCGGCCTACCGCTGGCTTCGAGCCAAGTTGAGATTCGTTTCGAACGGCGCATTGCCCGCGAGGTCCTCATCAACACCATCAGGAAGGAGTGGCCGCGGCTCGTGAAGGAGGGCTTCGTCGAGCCCACCCGAGAGATCGGTGCCCGTGCGCTGTCACTGGCGGAGCATGTCTGCATCGATGAAGCGGAGTCGTCCTGGCAGGTGCGCTTCGACCGTTGGAATGACTCTCATCCCGGCTGGGCGTACTCGGATCGACGCTCCTTCATCACCGCCTTTCACCGCGTGGAGGAGCAGATCTCGGGTGAGCGCAACGGCCTGCGATGGTTATACGACGAAGATGCCTGGCGCTGGCAAACGGCCGTCGAGGTTCTTCAGTTCGCCGCAGCCGGCAGTCGCAGGGCCCGTGAGGTCATCGATCGATACGTCAAAAGAGAAGGCCGGTTCCTCACCCTCGGAGAGCTTCTTCAGCTAGAGCCCGAGCTCACCCGGCGTGCTCGATCGCGCGCCGACGCAGAGCTAGACAACAGCTCAGAGTTGTAAATACCCAGGACCGTCTTCGCCTTGCCTTCGTCTTCAACGCCATCGAGCATCGGCGTCGGACGCCCGAAGCTCTGTCACCGCTCTTCGACAAGGTCGACTTCGAGGTGTGTCCGCGACGACAACTTTGTTTCGTGCCGCCTCGGCGATCTCGATGGCTCTCGTCATCACCTGTGGCAGATCACTGGTCTCGTTCTCTGTCCACCGAGTCGTGATTCTGTCCTGCCATGGTGTGCCGCGGTGATAGACCGGGCGGGGTTCGTGGTCTAAGAGCCTCTTGTTCTGATCCCTCACCGAGATCGTTCACGTCGTGGCTGGCGCGGGCTTCATCCATCGTGTGTTGCTTCGCGCCGAGATCGTGACACGCGAGGACTTACAGTCTGCGGATGACCGCGCTGCAGAGCCCGATCCTCGAACGCCTTCCGGCCCTGCAGTCTCGCGACTATCGCCGGCTCTTCTTCAGCACGTTCTTCACGGCCGCGTCTCAGTTCGCTCTGTTGCTCGCTCGTGCCTGGCTCGTGTTCGACCTGACCGGGTCGTCTTTCGCCGTCGGCGTGGTCACCTTCGCCGCGATGGTCCAGAACATCATTGTCGGTCCATTTGGTGGAGCGCTCGCCGATCGCGTCGACCGCCGGACGCTCGTGCTCGGCGGCGTCGTGGTCGCCATGACCTCCTCGGCGGTGCTGGCGGTCCTCACGATCTCGGGCGTAGTCGAGGTCTGGCACGTCGTGGCACTCGCAGCAGTGCAGGGGATGGCCGGCGCGTTCACGCAGCCGTCCCAGCGCGCGCTCCTCGCGAACCTCGTCCCGCCCGATCACCTTCTGAATGCGGTCGCGCTCAGCGGCATCGCCCAGCACGGGTCGAGATTCTTCGGCCCCCTCGTCGCCGGAGCCCTGCTCTACTTCTTCGGCGCTGGGTACGTGTTCGCCCTCTCTGCCGTGATCTTGCTGGCGACGTTGGCACTGATCGCGAGAATCGAGTTCCGCTGGAACGCTCCGGCCGAGCAACTCCCCGCGAGCGTTCGCCTTCTCGCCACCGAGTTCGGTCAGGGGCTCACCCATGTCATATGCGACACCCGACTGGCACTGATCATCGGTCTGATCGCCCCGCACTGCGCCTGCACAATGGCCTTCAACGCGATGCTGCCCCGCCTCGCGACTGATCTCGGCGGTGATGAACGTCTCTTCAGCGCGATCGTGATGGGGTTGGGTGCCGGTGCCATTGCCGGAACGCTGGCGCTGGCACTGCTTCGCCGCCAGGCGCTGCGGGGGTACACGTTCATGTTGGTGGGTGTCGCCAGCGGTCTCTCGATGCTGGTCCTTGGAACGGCCGGTAGCCCCGCGGCTGCCGTTTTCGGAGCGGCGCTCGCCGGTGGCTCGCAGGCGGTGTACATGGCGATCTCGCAAACGCTCGTGCAGCAGGTCGTGCCGGACGCGCTGCGCGGCCGTGTGATGGCGATCTACACCATGTTGGCTGCCGGACACATGGCGATGGTGAACCTGCTGTTCGGAGGCCTGGCGGACTCGGTCGGCGTGCGGCCGCTCCTTGTGATCCCCGCGCTGATCTGGCTCGTCGTCTTCGTGGTCGCGATCCTCGGGGTCGCCGAGCTCCGCTTCATCCTCAGGCGTGGTGACTTCCGTACCCGACCCACGCTGGCGGCGTGAGCTTTCGCTCATGCCTCGTGTCCCTCGACTCGGGGCTAGGATGCAGCTGCCCGGACTGTTCCCACCCGCGAGGAGACCCCCATGAGAGCAATCGTGGTCGATGCCAACTCCGAAGGAGGGCTGCGGCTCGATGACGCGCCAGAGCCTGAGCCGAACCCCGATCAGGTACTGGTCGACGTGCGACACATCACCCTCAACTACGGCGACCTCAACGGTTCCCGCAACTGCCCCGATGGGTTCGTGCCCGGATGGGACGCCAGTGGCGTTGTCGCGAGCGCAGCTGAAGGCGGGGACGCGACTCTACGACCCTTGAGAGCGACCGGCTCGCGCCATCCAATGGCGAGGACGCGCTAGGGGCGTCGCCGCACCACCATCGCCACCTCGGCCATGGCTTCTCGCCCCACGCCATCGTCGCGCAGCCGTTGCAGCGCCTGGCGTAGGCCGTCGCCGTGCGCCCCCGCCAACATGTCCTCCAGCCGGGCCCACAGGTCGTCGTCCCGCCATCGGGCGACCACCTCGAAGCCGTGCTCCTCATAGACCGACACTGGGTGCCCGCCAAGGAACACCGCCAACGGCCGGAAGGGTGGCACCGCCTTCGCGATCATCGCCTCCACGCCCGCGGCGTCAGCCCAGTCGATCAGCTCCTCCAGCAGGCGCACCCCGATCCCGCGACCTTGATAGCGCGTGGCGCGCTCCTGCGGTTCCCCGCTGCGCAGCTGCCCCACGTGGTAGCAGAACAGGTTGATCGTGCCCTCCGGCAACACAGGAGGTTGCACCGCGTGGAAATCGCCCCAGTAGAGCGGGTCCATCACCCCGTTGGGCGACCGCAGACTCGGCTCGTAGCGGCGAAACTGCAGCTGGCCCACGTGCTGGTCCCCATCAAGCACGAGTGCAGCGCTCGAGCCCAGATCCGCGATGCGCGCCAGCACGTCCTCCGGCGTGCCCTGGTGGTCGATCGGCACCCGCCGGACGTCGCTCGCCGTCATCATCCGATAGTGCACCACACTCGCATCGCTCATCGGATGCCTCGCAGGGGGGCGAGGCCGCCCGCCCGGTTTCAGGCAGAAGTTGGGGACCTACCGTCACCCGCTGGACCCAACCCAATCTTAGACACGCCGACGACGGCGGGCGAGGATCGGGATGCATTGGTGGGGACCGCCGAGGCCGTCTCCATCGCGGCGACCGACGCTCGCGTGGAGTTGAACAGCCATGACTCCGGCGAAACTGAGCACAACAGCCGCCTCGTAGTGGCCCACGGCTTCGATCAGTCAGCCGACGATGCGTTGCCTTCCGGCACGTGGATCCTGAAGCGGAAGGCGTAGGGGTTGCGCTCGACCTCGACGCCGGTGACGCCCACGGCGGCCAGCCGCTCGGCGAGACCATCGGGGTCGACCGGCACACACACGTCGTCGATGTGCCCTTGCCGGAACTCAGGACCATCGAGGTTGTCCGTCCCCAGCACGTAGCCGCCGGGCCGCACCACCCTCACCATCTCAGCGATCAGCCGGTCCTGGAGTGCCGGCTCTGGCACGTGGTGGAGCATCGTCAGGCAGATGGCCGTCTGGAATTCACCGTCCCCGAACGGCATCGAGGTAGCGTCGGCGTGCCGCACAGTGACGTTCGTTCCACCGAGGCGCGTCGCGAGAGCCGCGGCGAGATCGGCGTCGACCTCGATCGCTGTGAGGTGCTCGACGCGCTCGCGGAGGACATCGGTCGTGAGTCCGGGCCCGGGGCCGACTTCGAGCAGCTTCGGACCGAGGTCGACGCCTTCGGTCACCCACGGGATGATCCGCTCGCGCACGAGTTGGGACCACTGGGGGCTCGCGAGGTATTCGAGATGCGCCCGGTTCATCGTTGATTCCTCCAAGCGGGCGGCCGCCAACTGGGAAGCGCGACTCCCTGACAGGGTCATGCGGTGGGATGGCCGTCATGGAGCAACTCTCGAACGTCATCTTCTGGCCACGGGCCGCGGAGAGATAGTCAGCCTGAGGCAGCGGTTAGGTGGAGCCGAAGCCCAGAAGACGGCTGCACACCGAACGGGTGTCTGCGCCGTCTTCCGTGTCGTGAGCGGAGGCCTTCGCCCGCGCGATGATCAACGTATCCATAAGCTGTCGGTCGCCGGTTCAAAATCCGGGCCCCTGCTGCCACCCCCATTTACCCGCGCGAGCGCCGAGATGAAGCGGGGTAGCCGAAGGTGTTGCTCTTCGCCCTCAACCACCCCCATCCCGCGGGCGAGCTCCGGGTCTAGATTCTCGCGTAGTGCTCCTGCCTACTCTGCTGACGCGGCTCGCCGACGGCCATCGCTGGCTTCGTCGAACTCGGGCTTACCTAGGTCGATCGCAGACGCTGATCTCGGTGCGTCTGAGCACGTCCTGAGACCGCGGCCGCGGGGCACGATGTAGCTGTTTGACATGATCCGAACAAATGTTCTAAACAGGGGTCATGGATAGATATCACCTTGAAACGGTGACCCAGGTGAAGGTTCCATAGTTGTACTCATAGGGCGACGGACTCATAAGCCGTCGGTCGCCGGTTCAAATCCGGCCCCTGCTACCACCTCAATGTCGTCAAGCTCAACGAAGGGAATCCAGTGGCCCGTCGATCAAATTTCTCGTTCGAGCGAGTGCAGCGCGACCGCGAGAAAGCCGCGAAGCGGGAGGCGAAGCGAGCAGCCCGTGCTGCGCGCAAGGGCGGGGCGAACGCTGCGTCACCCCCCTCGCATGCCGCGCCAGAACGCGCTCCCACGGTGATCCCAGGCCCGCTCGCTTCAGACGAGTAACACACTCCACTGCGAGGGGCCGCTCGTCAACTGAAGTCGGCAAGTCGGTATCGTCAGCCGTGATCCTCAGCCCCCGCTCCAAGCAGCGTCCCACGACTACCAGGTGTCCACGTACGGTCGCTTTTTTCCGGTCCAAGGGGCCGCGGGCGGCAGACTCTTCAGCCCTCGCACGATCCAGGCGCGAGTATCCGCCGGATCGATGACGTATCGCGCGCCCGAGTTGATAGCGCGTGCCGTCTCGTAGCCTTGAGCGACCTTCCGGTCGTATGCCTCTTTGCGCTCCTCGGGGTCCTCGATGGCAGCGAGCTCCCGACGGGCCGAGAGCTTGACCGCGCCGTCGATGTTCATGCCCGCGAATTCTGCCGTCGGCCAGGCCACCGTGAACACCGGCACCGATGCCGCGCCGCCGATCATCGCCTGCACGCCTAAGCCGTAGGCCTTACGCACCATCACCCCGAACATCGGGGCCGTCATGTTCGCTCCGATGTTGAACAGGCGCACCGAGTGCCGCACCAGCGCCTCCCGCTCGTGATCAGGGCCGACCATGATCCCTGGGCAGTCCATCAGCACGACGGTCGGGATGTCGAAGGCGTCGCACAGCTGGAAGAAGCGGGCGCCCTTGTCCGCCCCCGGACTATCCACGGCGCCGGCGAGGTGGACCGGATTGTTGGCGACCACACCCAACGGCCGTCCCTCGACGCGGATGAACGACGTGATGATGCCGATGCCGAACTCTCGACGGATCTCCAGCACCGAGCCTTCGTCCGCCAGCGTGTCGATGATCTCACGCATGTCGTACGTGCGAACGCGGTTCTCCGGGATGATGTGCCGCATTCGGCGCTGATCCGGAGCCTCTGACGGCTCAGTCGAACCTTGGAAGTAGCTCAGGTACTGCCGGGCAGTCGCAACGGCCGCGCCGTCATCCTCCACAACGATGTCGACGTTGCCGTTGCGTGCATGGAGTGCCGTCGAGCCAATCTCCTGGAGCGAGTGGGTGCCCAACCCGCTCGCCTCAACGACAGCCGGCGCGCCGACGCCGATCGAGGAGTGCTCAGTCGCGATGATGACATCGCAGCAAGCCAGCAGCGTGGCATTCCCTGCAAAGCTGTCGTCGGTGTTCACCCCTACCAACGGAACCAGACCGCTGAGCCGCGCGAAGTCGGCGAACACGGAAGCGTCCATCCCTACACCCACAAGGTTCCCGTAGGGCCTGCCCTCCCCCTCGGCGAACAGCACGAGGGGCATCCGGAGGTCTCGGGCCAGTTCGTGCACCGCCTCCTGCTTGTAGTGGCCATGGGTGTACGTCGCGAGCGCATAGTCGTTGTGGATGACCGCCACCCGGCCCTGATCCTCGCCGACCAGGGCGGCGTTCACTGTGCCGAGTCCCATCACAGTGCCACCATCGACGGAACCGGCCGCCGGAGGTCCGAACTCTCGGAACGAACCTTCGTCGAGCAGATCCGCGAGATTCTCGCGCGCGGTGCGACGCCCCAGCGCGTGGCGTGCGGCGACTGTCTCCTCGCGCGCCGCGTCGAGGGTTTCGTCGATGCGGTCGTACACTTCCCGCAGGTCGTCGCGGATGTGGTCGAGGGCCGCCCCGGCATCCGCCTCGATGGCCCCGCCCTCAACCTCGACTTCGTTGATAAAGACAATCGGATAGTCCTCGCGGACGACATCGCCCACCGACATCGAGAGGGCGCAGACGACGCCGCTCTGGTCTGCCCTGATGTCGTGTTGCAGCTTCATCGCCTCGACGACGGCCACCACCTGGCCGATGCGCACCTCGTCACCGACGTCGACGAGGATCTCGACGATCGTTCCCTGAATCGGCGCCACGAGGCCCACCGAACCGGGCGGCCCGACCGCTTGTGCGGCGTCCTCCTCCGCCTTGGAGCCACTCGCCTCGTGACCAGCTGGCGTCGCGAAGCGCGGGTGCTGGCCACTTGCGGACGCCAGTTGCGCCATCTCGTGGTCGACGAAGCGCGTGTCGATCTGACCGGTCGCGAAGTCCTCGTGGGCGAGGATGCTCTGCAGGAACGCGATGTTGGTCTCGACGCCCTCGATGCGGAACTCGCTCAACGCGCGCGAGGTCCGCGCGATGGCGTCGGCGAAGTCGTCTGAGGGTGAGTGGCCGATCACCTTCGCCAGCAGCGAGTCGAAGCGCAGGCTCGTCTCGTAGCCGCCGTACCCGAAGCCATCGGTGCGTACCCCCGGCCCGCTCGGCGCCTCGTACGCCGTGAGCGTGCCGCTCGAGGGGTGGATCGACCCGTCCGCGCGCACGGACTCCATGTTCACGCGCGCCTGGATGGCGTAGCCCCGCGGCGTGCCGACTCCCGGGTCGTCGAGTCCGAGTTCGGAGAGCGTCGCGCCCGCCGCCAGCCGCAGCTGCGCCTGCACGATGTCGACGCCGGTCACCGCCTCGGTCACCGTGTGCTCGACCTGGATCCGGGCGTTCGTCTCCATGAAGGCGAAGGGCTGGCCGCCGTCGCGGCCGGAGCCGTCGACGAGGAACTCGAAGGTGCCGGCGTTGCTGTACCCGACCTCGCTCGCAAAGTGCACGGCGGCATCGATGATCTGGCCACGCAGGTCATCCGCCAGACCGGGTGCCGGCGCCACTTCGACGATCTTCTGGAAGTAGCGCTGCACGCTGCATTCGCGCTCGCCGAGGTGGGTGACCGCGCCGTGGACGTCGCCGAGGATCTGCACCTCGACGTGACGCGCCTGTGGGATGAACTCCTCGACGTAGAGGTCGCCGTTGCCGAAGGCGGCCTCCGCTTCCGCGCGGCAGCGTTCGTACGTCGAGGCGACCTCGTCAGCGCGCTCGACCAAGCGCGAGCCACGTCCGCCGCCCCCAGCGATGGCCTTGATCATCATTGGACGCCCGTCGCCCAGCTCGGCGAAGAAGGCGGCCGCCGCCTCCGCGCTCACCGCCTGGTCGAGCCCGCGGATGATCGGCACGTCGGCGGCCGCCGCGGCTCGTCGCGCGTGCGCCTTGTCACCGAAGAGCTCGAGCGTGTCGATGCGAGGTCCGACGAAGGTGAGACCTGCCTCCGCGCAGCGGCGCGCAAACTCGGCGTTCTCGGCGAGGAAGCCGTAGCCCGGGTGGACCGCGTCGCAGCCGTGCTCGTTCGCGACGGCGATGAGCTGCTCGATGTCGAGGTAGGCGGCGGTGCCCGTCCCTTCGAGCGTGACCGCCTCATCCGCTTTGCCGGTGTGCAGCGAGCCGGCGTCGTCGAGGGGAGCGACCGACACGGTCGGGATCTGCAACTCCGCCGCGGCCCGCATGATCCGGATCGCGATCTCGCCACGGTTCGCTATCAGCAGTTTCATCTCGGCTCCGGTCTCCCCTACCAGGTATCGACGTTCGGACGCTTCTTTTCGGCGCGTGGCGGAACCGGCGGCAGGCTGCGCAGCCCATGGGCGATCCATGCGCGCGTATCCGCGGGATCGATCACGTCATCGACGCCGTAGTTTGTGCCGCCCGAATTGACCGCTCGCGCCTGGTCGACGAGTTCGGCAACCCGACGCTCGTACACGGCCTGCCGCTCATCCGGATCGTCGATGCCGTCCAATTCGTCGCGGAAGGTGAGCCTGACGCGGCCTTCGATCGTCATGTCGGCGAACTCAGCTGTTGGCCAGGCCACCGTGAAGAAGGGCTCGAGCGAACTGCCGCCCGCCATCGCGCGCGCACCCATCCCGTACGCCTTCCGCACAACCACACTGAACATCGGCGTCGTCATGTTGGCGCCGGTGACGAACATCCGCGCGGAGTGTCGGAGGAGCGCCGCGCCCTCGTGCTCTGGGCCGACCATGATGCCCGGGGTGTCCATCAGCGAAAGCACCGGCAGATCGAATGTGTCGCACAGCTGGAGGAACCGCGCGGCCTTGTCCGAGGCGTCGCTGTCGATCGCGCCAGAGAGGTGCCGCGGGTTATTGGCCACCAGCCCCATCGGCCGGCCCTCGACGCGGATGAAGGCGGTGATGATGCCCCTGCCGAAGGCTTCGCGAACCTCGAGGATCGACCCCCGGTCGGCGAGCGTTTCGATGACGTCTCGCATGTCGTAGGTCTCGGCGCGGTGTTCCGAGACGATCTGTCGCAGCCTCCCCTGCTCGTGCGCCTCCCAGTGGTCGATCGGCCCCTGGAAGTACGAGAGGTACCTCCGAGCGGTCTCGATTGCCTCTTCGTCGTCTTTGACGAGGATGTCGACCACGCCGTTCGGCACCTGGAAGGACATCGGACCGACCTCTTCGGGCGTGTAGATGCCCAGGCCGCCACCCTCGATCATGGCCGGTCCGCCGAGGCCAATCGTCGAGTTCTCCGTGGCGATGATGACGTCGCAGGACGCGAGCATGACCGTGTTCCCGGCGAAGCAGCGCCCCGAATTCACACCCACAAGCGGGACAAGACCGCTGAGCTGCGAGAGCTTTGTGAAGGTGTAGGAGTCGATGGGCACGCCACCGCCGCCTCGGCCAGCGATGTCAACGGCAGCGGCAGCGGATTCGGCCCCAGCCGCGCCGACACCGCGCGAATTCTCGGGCTCTCCCCCACTGATGCCGGGCCGGCCGCCTCCGCCCTCGGCCCAGAGCACCAGCGGCAGTCTGAAGCGACTGGCCAGCTCGTACATCCGGTCCTGTTTGTAGTGCCCTCGACCGCCCTGCGTCCCCGCGACGACCATGTAGTCGTAGTGGACAACGACGGCCCGTGAGTGCTCGTCGTCGAACGCGTCGCCGTTGATGTTGCCGATGCCCATGACCAGGCCATCGGCCTGCGTCGTTTCGCGCAGCCATTGCTGCTTCTGCCAGCTCGCAGCGGTGACCAGCGGGCCGTACTCGCGGAACGTGCCGTCGAAGAGGTGCTCAATGTTCTCGCGTGGGCTGCGTTGCTTCTTCTCGTGGCGTCTGGCAATCTTCTCCGCCCGGAACTCGTCGTCGACAAACGAGCGACGCTCGTTCACGAGCGCCAGATCGTCTCGGATGCGGGTGGCGTCAGGGTCGTGCGCCTCGCTCGTCGCGACCGCGTCGTCCTCGACGTCTGCCTCCACAAAGAGGACCACTGGATCGCCCTCCCTGATAGCGTCGCCGACCGCGATGGAAACGGCCTGGACCACGCCGCTCCCCTCTGCTCGAACGATGTGATGCAGTTCCAACAGCGCGATGGTCGCGATCGGTCGGCCGGCCGCCACCTGGTCACCCTCTGCGACTTCGACTGAGGTGACGGTGCCGCGAACTGGCGCTGCGAGGACGACGGGGCGAGTCGGATCGGCGTCGTCGTCCCGATCAGCGTTCTCAGATTTGACGTGCTTGTCGTGATCGAACAGCGCCAGCGGGTCCCAGCTGTCCTCGACTCGCGCGCCGGCATAGCCTTCCTCGGTCGGCGAGGTGGCAAGGCCACTGGCCTCGTGACCAGCTGGCGTCACGAAGCGCCGGTGTTCGCCGGCGGCGGACGCCAGTTGCGCCATCTCGCGGTCGACGAAGCGCGTGTCGATCTGACCCGTCGCGAAGTCCTCCTGGGCGAGGATGCTCTGCAGAAACGCGATGTTGGTCTCGACGCCCTCGATGCGAAACTCGCTCAACGCGCGAGAGGTCCGCGCGATGGCGTCGGCGAAGTCGTCCGAGGGTGAGTGGCCGATCACTTTCGCCAGCAGCGAGTCGAAGCGCAGGCTCGTCTCGTAGGCGCCGTACCCGGAGCCATCGGTACGCACCCCCGGTCCGCTCGGTGGCTCGTACGCCGTGAGCGTGCCGCTGGCGGGGTGGATCGAACCGTCCGCCCGAACGGACTCCATGTTCACGCGCGCCTGGATGGCGTAGCCCCGCGGCGTGCCGACCTCAGGGTCGTCGAGTCCAAGCTCGGAGAGCGTCGCCCCCGCGGCCAGCCGCAGCTGCGCCTGCACGATGTCGACGCCGGTCACCGCCTCGGTCACGGTGTGCTCGACCTGAATACGGGCGTTCGTCTCGATGAAGGCGAACGACTGTCCGTGGCCGGAGACGTCGACGAGAAACTCGAAGGTGCCGGCGTTGCTGTAGCCCACCTCGCCGGCAAAGCGCACGGCGGCAGCGAGGATCTGGCCACGCAGGTCATCCGCCAGACCGGGTGCCGGCGCCACCTCGATGATCTTCTGGAAGTAGCGCTGCACGCTGCAATCGCGCTCGCCGAGGTGGGCGACCGCGCCGTGGACGTCGCCGAGGATCTGCACCTCGACGTGACGCGCTTGCGGGATCAACTCCTCGACGTAGAGGTCACCGTTCCCAAAGGCCGCCTCCGCTTCCGCTCGACAGCGGTCGTACGTCGAGGCGACCGCGTCGGCGCGCTCGACCATGCGCGAGCCCCGCCCGCCGCCGCCAGCGACGGCCTTGATCATCATCGGGCGCCCGTCGCCGGGCTCGGCCAAGAAGGCGGCCGCCTCCTTGACGGTCACTGCGTGGTCGAGCCCGCGGATGATCGGCACGTCGGCGGCCGCCGCGGCTCGTCGCGCCTGCGCCTTGTCGCCGAAGAGTTCCAATGTGTCGACACGCGGGCCGATGAAGGTGAGACCAGCCTCCGCGCAGGCCCGGGCAAAGTCGGCGTTCTCGGCGAGGAAGCCGTAGCCCGGATGCACCGCGTCGCAGCCGTGCTCCTGCGCGACGGCGATCAGCTGCTCGCCGTCGAGGTAGGCCGATGTGCCCGTCCCCTCGAGCGTGACTGCCTCATCCGCTTTGCCGGTGTGCAGCGAGCCGGCGTCGTCAAGGGGAGCGACCGCCACAGTCGGGATCCCCAGCTCGGCTGCCGCGCGCGTGATCCGGATCGCGATCTCGCCGCGGTTCGCTATCAGCAGTTTCATCTCGCTGGTTCTCACCCGTCTCCCACGAAGCGCCCGCATCCGGAGTATGTCACTCCTCGTGAGAGTGGGTCCGACCCGCCGCGCCGCCACCGTCGGGTCGGTGCCGAGTGCTGCGAGCCCGCTACGACCGTCGACTTTGGACGCAATGTGCGCGACGGTGTCCTCGATTTCGTCGGGCGTGTTGCGCGTGCCGCCCCAAACACCGATGCCACCGGCGCGGCAGAGAGCGATCACCACCTCCGCCGAATGACTGACGCCGAAGATGGGGTACTCCACCGCGAATCGGTCGCAGATCTCCGTGTGCAGTGCTGTTGACGCCATGGGCGTCCTCGCCGCTGCGTCAGACGTGGTTACGGAAGCTCCTCGCTCACGGCCTGATCGGCGATCAGCTGGTCGATCTCGTCATCAGGGTAGTCAAGCTCGCCCGGCACGGCACAAGACCGTGCCGACGTCGGCGTGAAGCACTATCCGGCACAGCCCTTCGGTTCCGGATCGCGCCACCGCCATCCGAGCGGCGGGCGCCGCTCCTCGGCGAAGAGACCTCAGAAGTGCTTCGCGAGCATCTTGGCTCCACGATCAAGAGCTCGAAGCACTCGGACAAGCCGAGATCATCGGCACTACCCCACTGGCGGCGCGCTGATGTCTCTGATCTCGCTCGGCGACTCGGAGTTGACAAGACACGCTCGCCCGGCAATCAGCGCCGTCCATCCCCCAGCGGCGTACGCCCGCGCTGCGATCGAGTTGCTGATCCGGCACATCGAGGGCGACGAGAGCGCTCCTCGAACGCTGACGCGCCACCGCGAGTACGTTCCCAGGGGTTCCGTCGGACCGCGCTCCACCGGATTCCGGCGGGCCCGATTGCCGCGCTAAGTCGACTCCGAGAACTAGCGCCAGGGAGCCGTCAGGGAACGTTCCCAAATCACGCGCAAAGTGCTAGCGTCCAGCCTCAGCCACGTTTGTGGCGCCAGTTCCCTCTGGACCCTGAAGGCCGGCATCGCCGGCCCTCAGGCTATGAGTCCGGATGCACCCGTACTCGACCGCAGCCTGCCTTGAGAGCCTGCCTACAGACTGGCGCTGTAGATGTTCTGCGGACCGTGTCGCTTTACTAGCCTGCCACCGGTCGGATACGGCGTGACCTCGATATCGACGGCATGGATCGTCCCGCCGAACTCGAAGGGCGTGGTGTAGTTTGGGCTCACAGGGGACTGGTAGTCCGCCCCCACCCGCGTGCCGCCACCGCCGACGCCGCGCATGATGAACGGCAGTTCCGTCGCCCCCGCCTCCTCGCCGTTGACCAGGAAGATGATCCGGCCCTCGCCGCCTACACCCTCCGCTTCAAAGCGCACGCCGACCGTGGCGCGTCCCAGTGGTGTATCGACGTCCGCCTCGGTGAATGTCACCTCGCCGAAGACGTTGTAGTCAAAGTGGAGCCGGTTGCCCTGAACGTAGAACGCGATACCGGTGTTCTGCGTGCCGCGTGCGAAGAGCAGCCCCTCGTCGGAGGCGTCAGCGCGCTCGATGTCCAAAGTCATCGTCCACTCGCCGAGGCCCATCGCCGGGGACACGGCCGCCGGGATCCGTGATATCGGCGGGAGGTAGTGGTATCGCAGGTGCTCGTGGACACCTCCTGGGCGCCGCTGTGGCCCCGTCAGTTGGAAGCTCCGATCGTCGAGGGGCAGCACCCCGTAACGCCCCGCCTCGACCCACCAGAGGTCGATCAGCTCCCGCAGCTTCTCCGGACGCGTCTCGGCCAGGTCGTGCACCTCCGAGAAGTCCTCGTCTAGGTGGTAGAGCTGCCATTCGTCGTCCGTGTACGGATCATTCTTACGGTGCCGGGATGTCGCCTTCCAGCCGTCCGACCAGATCGCGCGATGTCCGAACATCTCGAAGTACTGGGGACTCCTCCGTTCGTCCTCGGGTTCAGCGCGAAGTGCGTAGCCGAAGCTGGTCCCGGCGATCGGCATCTGTGGAATGCCCTGGTAGTTGGTCGGCGCCTCCAGGTCGAGCAGCTCAAGGACGGTCGGGACGATGTCCGTCACATGGTGGAACTCATGCCGAATGCCGCCTCTGTCGGGGATGCCCCGCGGCCAGTGCACAAGCAGCGGGTCGCGAATGCCGCCACCGTGGACGGTGCTCTTGTACCACTTGAGCGGTGTGTTCCCCGCCTGCGCCCAGCCCCACGGGTAGTTTGGGGAGCTGTGCGGCCCGCCGATGTCGTCGAGCTTCTCCTCGATGGTGTCGAGGTCGTCGAGATACGGATGGGCGTAGCGAGCGCCCTCTGAGACCCCTTGCGGGCCTCCCTCCTGGCTCGCACCGTTGTCGGAGGTCACCACCAGGACCGTGTTGTCGAGGTCCCCGGTTTCGTCGAGAAACTGAACGAGTCGCCCGATCTGTGCGTCCGTGTGATCAAGGAATCCAGCGAACGCTTCCTGCAAGCGCGCGGCAAATTTCCGCGCGTTCTCGGAGAGGTCCTCCCACGGTTCGACGCCGGGGTTGCGAGGCGCCAGGTCGGTGCCTTCGGGGATGATGCCGCTCGCCAACTGGCGCTGGTACCAGTCCTCGCGGACCGCGTCCCAGCCCTGGTCGAACTTGCCGCGGTACTTGTCGACGTACCCTTTCGGCGCCTGGTGCGGCGAGTGGGTTGCGCCGAATGGGAGGTAGAGGAAGAACGGCCGCGAGGGGTACACCGAGCGATGGTCCCGGATGTAGCCGATCGCGTGATCGACGATGTCCTCGCTGAAGTGGTAGCCCTCGTCCGGGGTCTTCGGCGGGTGGACGTGGTGGTTGTCTTCAGTCAGTTCCGGATAGAACTGGTCCTCGGCGCCCGACAGGAAGCCGTAGTAGTGGTCGAAGCCACGCTGCAACGGCCAGGCGTCGAACGGCCCGGCAGCAGATCGCTCCTCGCGAGGCGCGAGGTGCCACTTTCCGGCCGCGAACGTCGCGTATCCATCCTCGCGAAGCATCTCGGCCAGAGTGGCGGCGTTGCGCGTGATCGCGCCGCGCATGTTGGGGTAGCCGCTGTCGTAATCGGCGATGCCGCGCATGCCAATCGAGTGATGGTTGCGACCGGTCAGCAGGCTGGCGCGTGTTGGTGAGCAGAGCGCGGTGGTATGGAAGTTCGAGAAGCGGACGCCGCCCTCGGCGAGCGCGTCGATGTTCGGCGTTTCGATCGTCGAGCCGTAGCAGCCAAGGTGGGCAAAGCCCATGTCATCGAAGAGGATGATCACGACGTTTGGCGTCTCGCCGTCCGCGGTCGCGGGCGGTGGCGGCCACCACGGCTGCGAGTCCTGAAAGCTGCGTCCGATCGTGCCTTCGAATTGCGGCTCTGTCGTCACCGTCGTCTCCTTCCGTCCAAGGCCGACGAGCCACGTTGGCATCGACAGCGTCTGCGAATCGTTGTCGTCTTCAGGCAGCTGCTCCGCGACCGCCTGGCTCGCGATCAGCTCGTCGATGTCCTCGTCGCTGAAGTCGAGCTCGTCGAGTACCTCGCGGAGGGGAGATGCAGGGTTACCGGCCTAAGGTGGCCCCGCCCGATCGTCGCTCGGTAGCGTCCGCGCGCATGATAACGGACCAACGCCCCAGTACCTGATACAGCGTCACGGCCTCGTCGAGCCCCTTAACCCCGTACATACACACCACATTCCGATTGCCAGGCGAGCGATCGTGGTGGCTACGTGGCGTCGGTCTCCGCAGCCACCGATCCGCTGGCGACCGAGCCCGTCGGCGCAATCGAGGGTGGGGCCTCGGCGATGGCCAATCCGCCGATGAGGAACGCGATGCTGACGATGAAGCCCGCTCCGATGGCGTCGATGAACGACTGGTTGACTGCGGCCGTCACGGTGGAGGCCAGCTCGGGCGAGAGCTGGGCTGCGGTGATCGTGGCCACTCCGACGCTCTCTTGGGCCGCCTCGATCACCTCGGCCGGCGCCTGCCCCGCCAGAGCGTCCGCGACGTTCGAGCGGTAGAAGCCGTTGACGATGGAGCCGATCAGCGCGATGCCGAGCGCACCGCCCAGCTCGCGCGAGACGTCGTTGATGGCGGAGCCGATACCGGCGTCGTCCACGGGGACCGCGGCCATCACCGTGTCGGTGAGCGGCGTCTCGGCGAGCCCGGCACCGATGCCGAAGAAGAACAGTGTCGCCGCAACCTGCAGCGTCGAGGAGTCCGCGTCGAGCTGCGTCAGCGCCAGCATCCCGAGGATCACCGCGCTGAGCGAGCCCAGTACCAGGATCCGAGGCCCGGTGCGCTGGACCAGCACGCCGGAGATCGTGGCCGCCACCATGATCGCCAGAGCAACGGGCACGATCAGGAGTCCAGCCTCGAACGCGCTCCGCCCCTGAACCAGCTGGAACAGCTGGGTCAGGAAGAAGAAGGTCACGAACATCGCGAAGAAGACGATGCCGATGATCAGGACGGCGCCGGTGAAGTCGCGCTCGCGGAGGAAACGCAGCGGCAGCATTGGGTGGTCGCTGCGCAGCTCGACGGCCGCGAAGGCGACGAGCGCGAGCGCGCCGAGGCCGAAGGCGCCGATGATCCCGGGCGAGGCCCAACCCGCCTCGGGGCCCTGGATGATGGCGTAGACGATGGCGAGCAGGCCGCCGGTGGCGAGCACGGCGCCCGGGATGTCCAGGCGGCGGGCGCGGCTGTCACGTGACTCCGGGACGACCAGCGTCAGCCCGATCAGCACGATCGCGACGATGGGGATGTGCAGCCAGAACACTGCGGGCCAGTTCAGCTGGTCGACGAGATAGCCGCCCAGTGCCGGACCGAAACCGATGCCGAGGCCGCCGACCCCGATCCAGATACCGATCGCCTTCGCGCGCTCCTCGCGCGGGAAGACGTCGGTCAGGATCGACAGCGTCCCCGGCATCACCAGCGCTGCGCCGGCGCCCTGCAGCGCACGGAACGCGATCAGCGCACCGGCGCTCGAGGAGAGCGCAGCGCCGACCGAGGCGAGTCCGAAGACGACCATGCCGATCGTCATCGAGCGGCGCCGGCCGAAGCGGTCACCGATCGTGCCGCCGGCGAGCAGTAGCGCGGCGAGGACGATCGTGTAGCCATCGACGACCCACTGAAGGGTGCTCGTCGAGGCCTCGAGGTCGCGCGCGATCGAGGGGATCGCTGTATTCACGACCGTGTTGTCCACGAAGATCATGAAAATGCTGAGCGACATCACCGCGAGCACCCACCAGCGGCGGGGATCAGCCGCGCTGGGAGCCTCGGGTGAGCGATCTAATGTTGTGGTGGCCATCGGTCTCTCCTTGTTTCTGGCACCGGCGGCGGAATCAACCTTGCCCGCTGGAACCGTGGACTTCATTTGGTGACGTGAAGACGCTGACGCCCGTGTAGAGGCGCATCGCGTTGACGCTCCGCGCGTGCCCCCAGAGATCGAAGAGCGCTGTGCCGATCATCCAGTCCCTCTACGAACGCTGAGATGATCTCGACGAAAAGCTCGGGCGCCGCCGCGTGCAGGTAGTGACCCGCCCCGGCCACGGCGGCGAAGCGCGCCCCAGGATGCTGTGTGACGAGGCGTCTGCGGTCGTCGGGAGGCAACATCGAGCCGCGCTCTGGCTCTCCGTGGAGCACGAGCAGCGGCCTTGCGAGCCGGCGCAGCAGTCGATCGACACCCTGTGAGACTCCGACCCACGTCTCAAGGAAGAGCTCGTACGCGTCGAGGTCCGTCTCCGCCATGGCTTCGTCGCGTGGGGAATCGATCAGTTCCACGATCTGCTTGTGCGACATGTCCGAACGAAGGAGCTGGACCATGCCCTCGAACGCCTGGCGCATGGAGTCCGGCATCCCGCGCTCGGACACGTAGAGCGGCGGGTCTTCGAGGACGACTGCGCTCACGAGATCGGGCCGACGCACCGCCGCCCTCAGAGCGACGAACGAGGACGCCGAATGCGCGACGAGGATCGCCGGTGTAGCCACGTGCGCCTGCAGAAACAACAGCAGATCCGAGGTATGGTCCGCGACCTCGTACCCGAGAGGCACCCGCGCCGAGGCGCCATGGCCGCGCGCCTCGAGGGCGTGTACGGGTCCGATCCGCGCCAGCTGCACCATCAGCGGTTCCCAATCGCGCCAGCTGCGGGCGAAGCCGTGCGTGAGGACCAGCGGCGTGCCCTCGGCGGGAAGCGCGGCGTGCGTCAGAACGGCCAGTCCGTTGTCAAAGCGGTCGACGACTTGGTTTCGATAGTTTGCTGATCCGCGTTTATGACTGACGATCAGTCATTAATCTGCAAAAACTAATCGGTTCTTCGTCTTAGCGCGTTCAGAAGCAATGCGGAAACGCCTTGTTCGAGCTGGTTCGACTCTTCTCCATCGCCAAAGACAAAGGCCTCGACCATGGCATGCTGAAGCAGGCCAATTGCCAACCGCGCGGCGAGCTCCGGATCCATCGGCTCCATCTCTCCCGTGTCGACCGCGCCCCTGAACAGGTCGGTAAGAGCTCTCGATCTCGATGCTTCTGAGCGCCATCGGTGTGTAGGGCCGACATCGGGCGGGCCTCGAGCCTGGCGCGGATTGACATGATCCGAACATTTGTTCTACATAGGGGTCATGAATAGATATCACGCTGAAACGCTGACGCAGGTCACTGCGACGCTGGCGATCCTCGGTGGCGACGCCGATGTCGACCAGTACCTGCAGAACACCCGCAGCAACGTGCAGGACCTGGAAGCTGCCCGTGGTGCAGCTGAAGGCGCGTGCCGTCCAGGAGAAGTTCGATGACGCCTTCATCAATGGCGACTTCGGCATCGACATCAACTCGTTCGATGGCATCGACGTCCTGTGCGGCGTCCCGCAGAGCGTGTCGATGGGCGTTAACGGCGGTTCGCTCACGCTCGACAAGTTCGATGAGCTAGTCGACACCGTGCGCGGCGGCAAGCCGGAGATGTTGCTGATGTCGCGCCGCACGAGGCGGACGCTCACCGCGCTGGCGCGGGCGGCAGGGTCGAACCTCGTCGAGCAGGACCGCGACGAGTTTGGTCGCATGGTCCAGTTCTACGACGCTGTGCCGATCGGCGTGAACGACTTCATCGCCGATGACCAGACCATGGGCACCAGCACAGACACCTCGACGGTGTACGCGCTGCAGTTCGGCGAGGGAGGCGTGGCCGGCTCAAGCTGGCGCGGCTGACCGGCGTGCGTCCCTAGGCACGTCAGCGGTGCGGCCCGCCCGACCCTTGCGAGGGACCCTGCGGCGGGGGGCGGGCCGCACACCACTCGCCGGCTCAGCCGGAGACCGGACCCGCCGCACTCGCTGCAGAGGGCAGCGCCCGCCACGTGCGGGAGAGAGAGGCCATGCCATGGACCTCGGCGAGATGCGCGCCCGCGTGCGCGTCGATCTGCATGACGAAGACACGAACGAAGAGCGTTGGACCGACGCCACGCTCGACCGGCATATCGCTCGCGCCCTGCGCGAGCTCTCGCTGGCCGCGCCGCGGGAGCTCGTGGCGACCGTCTCGACGACCGCCGGCTCGCGCGAGCTCGACATCGTGACGCTGACCGACCGCGTCGCGGTCGACGCCGTCGAGTACCCGACCGACGAGCATCCGCCGCTGTTCGCCCCGTTCTCCGTCTGGGGCGACACGCTCACCCTCGAGGTCGAGCGCCGGCCGAGCGGCGTCGAGGATGTGCGCATCCGCTACAGGGCGATGCACCAGCTCGACGCCATGACGAGCACCGTCCCGGAGCGCCTGGAGGACCTGGTGGCCACGGGCGCGGGCGGCTACGCGGCGCTGGAGTGGGCCTCGTACGCGACGAACCGCATCAACAGTGGCGGCGACGACGTGTGGCGTCACTACCACACGTGGGGCCAGGAGCGGCTCGCTGCGTTCACCAACGGCGTGGCGAAGCACGGCCGCGATCGCCGCGTGCAGGTCCAGCAACTCTACCCGGGTTCGTCCGCGACCACCCGAGGGCAGCGCTAACCGTGCGGCCACTGACCTCGACGCTGCGCGCGGCGCAGGAGGGGGCGAGCACCGTGCCAGTGTTGCGCGTCGACCTGCTCGACCGCGATGTCGGCGTGGTGCCGCTGCGCTGGACGCGCTGGTACACCGGGTCCGAGCCGGACGGCCCGGCCGCGGCGGCGGTGCCTTCGGACGGCGCGCTGGTGCGAGCGCGCATCGAACCCGGCGCGGGCACGCTGCACGTACAGCGTGTCGCGACGCCCACCGCCAGCAGCGACTACACGCCATGGACCGCGCTCGGCTCGGTCGCCGCTTCGGCTGGCCTCGGCTGCTCGGCCGCCTCGCAGCGTCTGCTGCTGACCAGCGTTAACAGCGCGGGCACCGGCGTCGAGGTGCGCGAGAGCACCGATGGCGGGGCGACTTGGACCGCGGCGACTGTGATCGCCACCGCCGGCGCGACGATCACCGCCGTCGCCGGCGTCGTGCGAGCCGATGGCAGCGCGGCCGTCTTCTTCGCCGCGGGCGGTGTGGTCTCCTCGGTCACCCGCACCGGCCTCGGCGCCTGGGGCGCGGCCGCCTCGTGGTCGCACTCGCTGGCGACCGTGGACGGCCTGGCCGCGAGCGACGCCGAGGACTACGTGGTGCTGGTGAGCGGCACCGACAGCGGTGGCAACGCTGGCGTCTGGGCGACGCTCTTCGGCAGCGGACTGACACTGCCGCCGGGCGTCTGGTTCCCGCTGGCGCCGATCGCGCTGGCGTCCGCCGGGACGGGCATCACCTACCTCGCCCCCGGCGTGGCCATCGGGAGTTCGCCGTGGGCCTCGGTTGTCGAACGCGGCCATAGTGACCGCGTGCAGCTCGCGTCGACGGTTGCGGGGCTCCAGGTGTTGCAGCAGAGCTGGCGAGACCCGCAGCCACTCGATGAGACGACGCCGTTCGGGCTCGCGATCGCCAGTAGCGGCACGGCGAGCTACCTCGCTGCGCCCGCCGATGTGTGGAGCGCCGCGCCGAGCGAACCGGCCGTAGACGTGAGCGCTGACGTGGTCGCGATGGACTTCGCGACGGTCGACTCGGTGCAGAGCGCTCGACTGACGCTCAGCGACGCCGACGGCCGCTACGTCGAGGGGGTGGCGCCACCGACGCTCGCGCCCGGTGCGGAGCTCCTCGTGCGGGCCGGCCATCGGACCAGCGCCGGCCTGGAGCTCGTCGAGGTGGGCCGGCTCACGATCACCAGCATCGCCCGCAGCCGGCGTCGAGGCCGCTCCTTCGTTGAGATCGAGGCGACCGGTCCGCTTGGCGTGCTCGGTCGCTGGCGCTCGCCGACGCAGCTCGCCTACGCGCCGGCCGGCGACACGCTGCAGCAGATCGCCACGGACGTGGCACGGCGCGCGGGGGTCGCAGTGCTGTCCAGCGGCGTCAGCCCCGAACTGACCGCCATCAAGCCCGCGTTCACTTGCGCGCCGGCCAGCGCGGAAGCACGGCGCTGCGCGCGCTCCTCGAGCGTGTGCCGGACGTCCTGCGCTCGCGGGGCATCGAGCTGCACCTCGTCGAGGCGGCCCCGGACGCGGCCGCTGGCTACAGCTACGGCACCGATCACGCGATCCAGGACCTCGAGGGCATCACCGAGACACCCTCGGTCGGTGCGGTGCGCGTGTTCGGCGCGTCCGATGTCGGCGAGGCGGTCGATGCGGTGGCCGTCCGGAGTGGCGGTGCGCGCGTGGTCGTCATCGACGATGCTCTGGACGCGCCGGCCCGCGTGGATGCGCGCGCCATCACCGTGCTGCATCGCGCCGCGCTCGCAACCGAGAGCGGGCGTCTCGTCGCCGCACCGAACTTCGCGCAGGAGATCGGCGACGTCGTCGAGGTGACCCACGCGCCGCTCGACCTCGACGCGAGGCGCTACCGCGTAGCCGGGCTGCGCTATCGGTTCGAACGCGAGCGCCGGCCACGGGTCGACATGCAGCTCACGCTGACCGCGCCTTAGGAGGCGACATGACGATCGTTCGAGGCACCATCGTGGCGTTCGACGTCACCTCGCACGCCCTGACCGCGCAGGTCGCGGGCTCGCTGGCGACCACCATCGACGGCGTCCCGGTCTCACGCAGCATCGCCGCGGCGGAGATCGTCGTCGGGCGGCGCGTCGCGATCGCACAGTTCGACGATGCGAATCACCGCGACGCGATGGTGGTCGGCGTCTACTAGCGTTCGTCTCGAACGTTCGTTCTGTGTGCGTGCCATCTGTATACTCGGCTCAACCGATCGCGTAGGCGGGGGCCGCGCGGAGGGCGCATGAGCGACGCTGCCGACGGGAGCAACGAGCGAGAGGGACCGCTCTCGCCGCGCGCGACCTCCGAGGATGCGCAGGAGTCCTCGCTGCGCCCGACACACCTCGAGCAGTACTTCGGCCAGGAACGCATCAAGGAGTCGCTTCGCATCGCCATCGAGGCGGCGAAGGGTCGCGACGAGCCGCTCGACCACCTGCTGTTCCACGGCCCGCCGGGCCTCGGCAAGACGACCCTGGCGATGATCATGGCATCCGAGATGGGCGTCTCGATCCGCACGACCTCCGGCCCGGCCATCGAGCGGGCCGGCGATCTCGCCTCGCTGCTGACCGGGCTGCGACCCGGCGACATCCTGTTCATCGACGAGATACACCGCCTCTCGCACGTCGTCGAGGAGGTGCTCTACCCGGCGATGGAGGACTTCTCCGTCGACCTGATCGTGGGCAAAGGGCCGAAGGCGCGCGACGTGCGGCTCAAGCTCGAGCCATTCACCCTCATCGGCGCGACCACGCGCTACGCGCTCGTCTCCCAGCCGCTGCGCGACCGCTTCGGCGCCAGCTACCGCATGGAGTTCTATGACCAGCCGGCGCTGCGCCAGATCGTCGCGCGCTCTGCCGGGGTGCTGGGCTGCCGCATCGAAACGGGCGGCATCCACGAGATCGCGCGCCGCTCCCGCGGCACCGCGCGCTTCGCCAACCGCCTGCTGCGCCGCGTGCGCGACTACGCCGAGGTGCGCGCGGACGGCGTGATCACCGCCGAGGTCGCCGGGCTGGCCCTCGAGCAGCTGCAGATCGATGAGCTCGGTCTCGACGAGATGGACCGCGAACTGCTCACGATCACGGCGCAACGCTTCGGTGGCGGTCCGGTTGGCCTCGACACGCTGGCCGCGGCCATCTCCGAGGAGTCCGACACGATCATGGACATCTACGAGCCCTACCTGCTCAAGATCGGCTTCATCCAGCGCACCCCGCGCGGCCGCATGTTGCTGCGGGGCGCCTACGACCACATCGGCCTCGAACCGCCCTCGCAGGCCACGACCGTCGAGGGCGCGGCGCAGCCAACGCTCTTCGACGCCGACGCGCCCGACTCCGACGCACCGGACGCCGACGCGCCGGACGACCCCGAGGCGAGTACGCCCGAGGTCGGCGACGCGGCCGGCCAGTGACCCGACAGCGCGTCTCGAGCGGCGGCCCGTGGGAGGAACGCGTCGGCTACGCGCGTGCCATCCGCAGCGGCGAACGCATCTGGGTGAGCGGCACGACCGGCACCCGGCCCGACGGCAGCGTCCCCAACGGCGCCGGCCTTCAGGCCGCGCGCGCCCTCGACACCATCGCCAGCGCCCTCGAGGAACTGGGCGCGACCGTGGAGGACGTGGTCGTCGCGCGGAGCTACGTCATCAACATCGACCGCGACTGGGAGGAGGTCGCGGCCGCCCTCGGCGCACGCTTCGCCCCTGTCCGCCCCGCCATGACGATGGTCCAGGTCGCGCGCCTCATGCTCCCCGAGCACCTCGTCGAGATCGAGGTCGAGGCCGTGATCGAGGGCTAGCCCGCCATCGCGTTCGCGAGCGGCTCCTCGTGGGCGCGGAGCGCCTCGGACGGTCGGGACGTCGAGGTCAGCGCGGCGTCGAGGGCGCGAGTGTCACCGGTGGAGCGCAGGACGACGAGGCGCTCGACGCCGGCCTCGGCGAGGCGATCGTAGGTAGGCGGCAGGCTGCGCTTCGGGAAGCGCCAGATGTAGAGCAGGAACGCCGGGAAGTCGCGCAGCGGCTCCCAGTCGGGGGCGGCCTGGCAGTTGCGCGGCAGCCGCCAGATCTGGCGGCCAAAGCGAATCTTGAAGAAACGCACGATCACCCGCCACGCACAGAGCCAGCGCGGCAGGTCAAACAGCACCACGAGGTCGGCGCGCGGTCCTCGGATGTCGATCGTGCTGGAGTAGTTGCCCTCGAGGACCCAGCGCTCCTCGGCGACCAGCTCGCGCTGACGTTCGCGCCACCACTCCTCCGGCGGCTCGACCCACCCGGCCTGCCAGTGCTCGTCGTCGAGGTCGGTCAGCGGCAGGTCGAGCACCTCGGCGAGCCGTCGGCCGAACTGCGACTTCCCCGAGCCCGAGTTGCCAATCACCATCACGCGACGCAGCGCGCCAGGGTCGGGTGAGGCCGCCTCGTGCGCCTCGCTCACCGGCGGCGGAGCACCGTGTACGTGGCGCGACCGGCGGCGATCGGCGTGCCCTCGAGGTCCTCGACGGCCACCTCGACGAAGACGAGCGAACGGCTGCCGCGCAGCACGCGCGAGCGGGCGAGCACGTCCCCGGTGGCGGCGTTGAGGAAGCTGACGTTGAGGTCGGTCGTGGCCTGGCCGGCCCACGTGTCGTCGTCCTCACGCCGGGTAGTGGCAGTCGCGGCTCCCGCCGCTGCGTCGACCAGCGAGGCGATGGCGCCGCCGTGCATCACGTCCGGCCGCCGCGTGCCGAGCTCGTCGCGCATGGCGAGACGGAGCGTGACCGCGCCCGGCGCGACATCCTCGATGGTGATGCCGAGCGTGGTCCAGTAGGCGACAGCGCCGGCGTCGATCAGCGCAAGCAGCCGTTCGCGTTCCGCCGCGTCGGGCGTCGCGCCGCTCGGGGGATCCTCGTTCGTTGCCATGGCGACGCAGCCTACCGCGAATCTTCGAGGTGCGCGCGCGGATGGCCGTTAGGACCGGCGACATCGGGCCGACGTTAGAAGGAGACGCCCTCGTCGATGCCGGTGAAGGTCATGCGGTAGAAGTCGGCGTAGATGCCGTCGACTTCCATCAGCTCATCGTGATCGCCGATCTCCGCGATCTCGCCGTCCGCCATGACGACGATGCGGTCGGCGCTGCGGATCGTCGACAGGCGGTGGGCGATCACGAACGACGTGCGGCCCTGGAGCAGCGTCGAGAGCGCCTCCTGGATGATGCGCTCGGTCCGCGTGTCCACCTTCGCGGTCGCCTCGTCGAGGATCAGGATCCGCGGGTCGGCGATGATGGCGCGCGCGAACGAGATCAGCTGCCGCTGGCCCACGCTCAGGTTCTGGCCGCGCTCGTGCAGGACGGTGTCGTAGCCAGCCGGCAGGTCGTCGACGAACTCGTTGGCGCCGACCGCGGTGGCCGCCCTCACGATGTCCCCGTCGGTCGCGTCGAGCTTTCCGTAGCGAATGTTGTCCGCGATCGAGCCGGAGAAGAGGTACGGCTCCTGCAGCACGACGCTCATGCGCCGCGTCAGCGAGGCGCGCTTGATCTGCAGCAGGTCGATCCCGTCGATCTCGATCGAGCCGTCCTGGATGTCGTACGAGCGGTTGATCAGCGCCGTCACCGAGGTCTTCCCTGCGCCGGTGTGGCCGACGAGGGCGATCGTCTCGCCCGGCTTGACGTGCAGGTCGAAGTCCTTCAGGACCGGCACGCCTTCGATGTAGCTGAACTTGACGTGGTTGAAGTCGACGCCGCCCTCGACGTCCTGGAGCTCCACGGCGTCCTCGGCGTCCACGATCTCGGGCTCCGTGTCGAGCACCTCGAAGATGCGGTGGGCGCCCGCCATGGCGCGCTGGAGCTGGGTGTACTGCAGCACGATGTCGCGGACCGGGTTGAAGAACCGTTGGATGTACAGCAGGAACGCGAGGGCGAACGTCGATGCCTCGCCGGGCGAGAGCGAGCCGTTGAAGACGCGGATCCCGATCACGATCAACACCAGCGCCGAGGCCACGGCTGACAGGATCTCGACGACCGGCATGACCGACGCCTGCAGTCGTGCCGCGCTCAGGTTCATCGCACGGTTGGCGTCGTTCAGGCGGTTGAACTCCTCGAGGTTCTTCTCCTCGCGTCCAAGCGATTGCACCACGCGGACGCCGGAGACGTTCTCGTTGATATTCGCGTTGACGACGGCGATCGCCTGGCGGACGCGGATGAACGCCTGGGCCGCATAGCCCTGCCAGACGGCCATGAAGATGATCAGCACCGGGATCACCGCCAGCGAAACGACCGCCAGCTGGGCGTCGATGAGGAACATCAGCACCACGATGATCACCAGGCCGATGATGTCGGCCAGCACGTTCAAGAAGCCGGTCGTCATCAACTCCTGCAGCGTGACCACGTCCGAGGTGACGCGCGACATCACGCGCCCGACCTCTTCGTTGTCGTAGAAGCGCAGTGACAGCTTGTTGAGGTGGCGGAACATGTCGCTCCGCAGCCCGCGCAGGATGCCGTGTCCGACATAACCCGTCATCCGTCGCTGGACGAACCCGGCGACGAACGAAGCGAGTGCCAGAGCGACCAGGACCATCCCGAACGTCTCGACATCATCAGAGACATCCTCGCCCGCGATCACACCGTCAACGATGCGGCCGAGCCCCCAGGCCATGATCGCCGGCTGGAGGTACGAGGTGAGCGAGAAGGCGATCATCGAGATCAGCGCGACGATCAGTCGCCACTTGAATGGCGCCATGAACGGGAAGAGACGGGCTACGAGCGTGGGGTCGTAGACCTTGCCCAGCTCTTCGTAGTCCCAGCCATCGGCGCGGCTGAATCCGCCGCCACGGCCGCGGCCGCGGCCATCGCCGCCGCTCCATCCGGCCGGTCCGCCGCCGCCCCAGTACGCCATCTAGGCGTCTCTGTCCTGACTGTCGCCGTTCGCGTCGCCACTAGCAGGCATGCTGGAAGCCGCCTCCTCCTGGTCGCGCAGCTCGAGGTCATAGATATCACGGTAGAAGCCGCCACGCTCCAACAGCTCCTCGTGCGTCCCGCGTTCGACGATCTCGCCGCCGCGCATAACGAGGATCTGGTCGGCCTCCTTCACCGTGCGCAGACGCTGCGCGATGACGAAGGTGGTGCGGCCCTCCATCAGGTTCCGCAACGCCTGCTGGATCAGGTGCTCCGTGCGCATGTCCACGGCCGCGGTCGAGTCGTCGAAGATGAGCACTCGCGGGTCGAGCAGCAGCGTGCGCGCGATCGCGACGCGCTGTCGCTGGCCACCGGAGAGCGTCGTGCCACGTTCGCCGACCCAGGTGTCATAGCCATCGGGCTGGGAGACGATGTAGTCGTGGATCATCGCGGCCTTCGCCGCGGTCTCGATCTGCTCCTCGGTGGCATCCGGGCGACCGTAGGCGATGTTGTAACGGATGCTCGCGTGGAACAGGAAGACATCCTGCTGCACCGTGCCGATCGCGGCACGCAGCGAATCGAGCGTCACGTCGCGCACGTCCTGGCCGTCGATGGTGATCGCGCCCTCGGTCACGTCGTAGAAGCGGGGCAGCAGGTTGACGACCGTTGACTTGCCGGAGCCGGTCGGCCCCAGCAGCGCCACGGTCTGTCCGGGCTGGGCTTCGATGTCGAGGTTGTGCAGCACGGGTGACAGCGAGTCGTACCCGAACGAAACGTGCTCGAAGCGCACGGCGCCTCGACCGCCCTCAGGGATCGCGGCCGCTTCGGGCTTCTCCTGCACCGCCGACTCGGCGTCGACGATCTCGAAGATGCGCGATCCGGAGGAGTGCGCGCGGGCGAACATGTTGACGATGAAGCCGATCGATCGGACCGGCACCTGCATCAGCGTGAGGTAGAGCTGGAACGTGACGAGCTGCCCAGGGTTCATGTTGCCGGCCTGGACTTCCTGCACGCCGACCCAGAAAACGACAGCGCTCGACAGCAGCCACATCGACATCATGAACGGGTCGTTAAACGCCTGGAATTTGGCCGTCGCGTAGGAACCCTCGAAGAGTTCGTCGACCTTTTCGTCGAACTTCTGTTGCTCGAACTCGTCGCGCGAGAACGCCTTGACCACGCGTTGGCCCGTCAGGTTCTCCTGCAGGACGTTCGACATCTGTCCCTGCAGGTCCTGCACCTGCAGCCAGATCGGGCGCAGCATCATCGACGTGACAGACGCCTGGATGGCGATCAGCGGGACGAAGGCAAAGGCGACCAGGCCGACCTTCAGATTCGTCCCGATCATCAGGCCGTATGCCGTTGTCACCAGCACGATGATGTAGAGGAATCGCAGCACGCCCATGCTGACGAAGAAGCGGACAGCCTCGACATCCTGCGTCGCCCTCGACATGATCTGACCGATCTCGGCCGTGTCGTGGTAGGCGTAGGAGAGGCGCTGCAAACGGTCGTAAATGTCGTTGCGGAAATCGTAAGCGATCGCCTGCGAGATCTGTTCGTTGACGTACGTCTGCGCGTACACGAAGATGCCTCGGGCCACCGCCGAGGCGATGATCAGCCCGACCGCGAACAGGAGCGTGCCCATGTTGCCGCCGACGATCGACTCGCCCGCGTCATTGACGCCCTTGATGTCCAGGCCGGTCTCGATCGCGTAGCCGATCAGCCACGGCGTGGCGAGCGTCAGGACGCTGCTCGCGGTCAGGATGAAGACCGCGAGCAGCAGAAGACCCTTGTACGGGAGTGCCCGCGCGACGAGGCGCAGGTGGATGGGCATGGTGCGCTGACCCATCCGGCCCCTTTCCGTGAGCGATGCCGTCGGAATTACGAAGTCTAAAACACCCTCACGTTAAGGTGAAGTCGCGCGGAACACCCTTCGAGACCTCGCGTGGCCGGGAACCCGCGGAGGTCAAGGCACCGGCAGCATCCCGCCCGTCTCGCGGTCGAAGATCGGGCCCCAGCTGATGTCGTGGCGCAGGCCCTCGAAGCGCGCGCCGAGGTGGTGGCCGGCGATGCGCAAGATCAGCCGGTCGCGTTCGCGAAAGGCGCCGCTGCGGATCAACCGCTTGCGCGCGACGCGGCGGAACAGCGGGGTCGAGCCCTGTCTGCAACGCCAAGGGGATAGCGTCACCCGGAACTTGAGATTTGCCGGAATCGGGATCTATAGCGCGGAAGGGCGATCAGGATCGAGCTAGAGCGCTTCCAGCGCCCGAGGATCTGGCAGCGCGGAGCGAGTGGTTTCGGCCTGTGGCTGCAACGTCCAGCCCTCCGCGGCGGCCCTCGCCGCCTGCAGGTCGAGGTAGTGCGCTGCTGCCTCACGTAAGTCGTACTCGGCCAGCGCCGCCACCTCGGCGAGTACCGGCCAGCGGTCGACCTTTCGCCGGTCGACCTTGTCCGCCACGAACATCGCCCACGCCTCGTCGCCGTAGTCGGGGTGCCCCGGCGTGTGCCACCACACCGCGCGGAGGAAGCGCGGGTCGTCGAGGCCGAAGCGGTCCCGCAGCTCCAGCGCCCCGACGGGGCCGTGCAGCAGCACCGGCTGCTCCCGATCGAGTTCGGTGATCGTCAGCTCCCCCCGCTCTGCCCGCACCTCGGCGCGCGCCAGCAGCTCCTCCTCGGGCAGCGCCCGCACCAGGTCGTGTCCCTGCGCCATCAGGCGCACCAGCGCGACGTCGAGGTCGAAGCGGCGCGCGTAGTCGTCCGCCAGCGAGACTACCCGCGCGATATGCGCGCCCAGCCCTTCCGGAACCTCGAGGTCCATGCGGCGTTTGAGCTCTGCTTCGTCCAACCTGGCCAAACCTCGCCTGTGCGCACTGCGGAGCGCACCGCAGCTGCCGACGATCTTAGGGTGCTCCCCGATCACGGCGGCGCACCGCGATGGTTAGGTTGTTCCTATGCACAGGGTCGACAACGACCGCGAGGCCCCAACGTGGGCAGCCTCTCCGGAGGCCGACGACACGCCGCAGCCGGATGTCTTTGGGACGACGGCTGCCGGGCGTGTCTGGCGCATGCTCTCGATCGTCCTCGGCGGCGCGTTCACCGGCATCCTCATCGGAGCGCCGGTCGGCCTAGCGGCGAACGCCGTCGGCCTGCCCTCGGGCGGCTCGGCCGCGGTGGCGGCACTCGCCTTCCTCACGATCGCGCTCGGCCTCCGCTGGCTGCTCCTCCGCGGCGCCGCCGCCGAGGTGACGCCACTGTTCGGGGACACGAGCGACGAAGAAGACGTACGCCGAGCGGCGTAACGCGTCGCCTATCCGTGGATCGTCACCCGGCCAGCGTCACCGTCGACCGTCACTTCTACGCCATCGGGGATCAACTCGGTCGCGTCGGCCGCGCCGACGACCGCCGGGATCGCGTACTCCCGCGCCACGATCGCTGAGTGCGATAGCACCCCACCGATGTTCGTCACCACCGCGCCCGCGACCGCCAGCAGCGGCGTCCACGGCGGCGCGGTCGACCGGCAGACCAGGATCTCGCCGGGCGTCAGCCGGTCGCCTTCCGCCAGGCTGGTGATCACCCTCGCGACACCGCGCACCTGGCCGCCGCTCGCCCCGGTACCGCTCAGCCCTCCGTCGCTCGGGGCTACCGCCGTACCCCAGGCGCGCTCGCGGTCGGCCTCCTCCGCTGCATCGGGCGGCGCGCCGAGGATCCTCGGCGGGTGCATCGCTTCCTGCCGCGCCAGCAGCGAGCGTCGATTGGCGACCAGCGCCCGAGCGTCGGGCAGTTCGCCTTGCGCCAGCCGGCGCAGCTCGTCGACGTGCAGCATCACGGCGTCGTTCGCATCGTTCAAGAGTTCGCGCGCTGTCCAGCGGTGTCCCAGCTCGCTGAGCGGCTTGCGCAGGACGCCGCTGGCCATGAGTTGCAACCGCGCGCGCCCCTCGCGGGTCCGCGTCACCCACGACGCCTCCTCGACGAGCCTCTCGAACGTCGCGCGCTGCTCTGCGTCCGTGAGTCGCGCGAGCGCATCGTCGATCGCCCGCTGGCGGACCTCCGCGGAGCGTGAGTGTGCCGCCTGCGCCGTGTGCTGCGGCTCGTCGAGGTAGCGCACCACCCGCGCCAGCGGCACGGAGGGGTCCTCGGCCCAGGTCGGCGTCAGCAGGTCCGTCCACGACTCCGCTCGCCAGCCGTAGCGGTCGATGAGCGCGTCGAACGCGTCCACGAACACGTCACCGCCGGCGACGTCGGAGAGCTGCTCGAACCGACCCTCGCGGATTGCTGCGGCGACCGCCGGGTGCGTCCGCGCGATCTCGCCGAGCGCATCCAGCGCCGCTCCGGCGGCCCGGGTGTCGTTCTCCATCCCCTGCATCATGGTTCCGGCGAAGCGCAGACCGTTCTCCCCGAGGTGCTGCTCCGCGAACTCGGCCAACTCCTCCTCCGGACGCCGCCCCTCGAAGTGCGTGAACTGTAGCGCCCGAGCCGACGTTGCGAAGAGCTCGTCGAACAGCTCCACGATCGCGATGTCGCTCAGGCTCGCGTACTCCCGATCGAGGATCGATCTCACCTCGGCGTCGGCCTGCGCCTCGTATAGCTGCTCCCAGAGTTCGGACCACGTGCGGTCGTCGGGAGCCGGGATGCGGACGGGCGGCATCGGTCCGGCGAAGTACCCGTAGCCGTGCACCACCATCAGCCGGCCCTCGCGGGCTTCCGACAGAGCATCGCGCATGTCCTGGTCGAACGCTGTCAGCGGGCGTGGCGAGTTGCATCTCGTCCCACATCCAGGTAACGCCGGCGTCCGCAGGGTCATCCCACGTGACTTGTAAGACATCGTTTGCGGTTGCGTGGATCAATCAGGGCTCCTTCCGGAGCCCTGATGCTAACGGCGACCAGCGTCTGGCGGGCGGCTAGAAGTTCATCTCCCGCAACCGGCGGATGCGGTCCTCCATCGGCGGGTGGGTGGCGAAGAGGCTGTTCGTCTTGATGCCCGCGAACGGGTTGACGATGAAGAGGTGCGCCGTCGACTCAGGCACCGCCATCGGCACGCGTCGCGCGCCCGCCTCGAGCTTGGCCAGCGCCGAGGCCAGCCCCTCCGGGTCGCCCACGATGCGTGCGCCGTCGGCGTCGGCTTCGTACTCGCGCGCGCGGGAGATGCCCATCTGGATCATCCCCGCCACGAGGGGCGCCACGATGATGGCCAGCAGGCTGGCCAGCATGTTGCGCCGCCCGCCGAAGAACAGCCCGATGAACCCGATCATCGAGATCGCCGAGGCCATGGTCGCGACGATCGAGGAGGTCAGGATGTCGCGGTTGCCGACGTGCGCCAGCTCGTGCCCGAGCACGCCTCGGAGCTCCCGATCGGTCAGCAATTGACGGATGCCGGTGGTGACAGCCACGGCCGCGTGCTTCGGACTGCGTCCGGTGGCGAAGGCGTTCGGCTGCGGCGAGTTGATGACGTAGACACGCGGCATCGGCATGCCCGAGCGGTCCGCTACTTCCTCGATCATCTGGAAGAGGTGCGGGTCGTCACGACGTTCGATCTCGACTGCGTGCGAGCTCTTCAGCACGATGTCGGCCGAGAACCAGTAGGACCCGATGTTCATCGCCAGGGCGATGCCCGTGAAGATGATGACGCCGCCGATCCCGAAGATCAGCCCACCAACCACGACCAGCAGCGCGCTGATCATGACCATGAGCACGGCCGTCTTAAGGTTGTTCATGTCGCTCCTCGCTACACATCGATCTTACCTCGACGCCACGAGGGGATGGTTAGCGGGGTGTGATCCGACTGCCGAGGGCCGGCGGCGTGCCGCTAATCACAACAACGCCGCTCCCTTGGGAGCGGCGTTGCGTTGTTCGCCGGACGTTCGAGGCCGCGAGCGACCCCGACGTTTGAGCGTTAGATGCCCAACTGCTGCGCCACCAGCTCGCGGTGGTGGTCGGAGTCGCCGAACGCCAGTTCCGCACGCTTCTGGCGGCGGAAGTAGAGCTGCACCTTGTAGTCCTTGGTGAAGCCGATGCCGCCGTGGATCTGCTGGCCATGGGCGACCACGCGACGGGTCGCCTCGGAGCACCACGCCTTGGCCATGTTCACCGCCATCTGCGTGTCGTCCGTCGGCTGATCGGAGGCCAGCGACCAGGCCGCCTTGTACATGATGAAGCGTGAGCCATCCACGTCCGTCACCATGTCCGCGCACTTGTGCTGGATCGCCTGGAACGAGCCGATCGGGCGGCCGAACTGCACGCGCTCCTTCGCGTAGTCCACCGAAATCTCGAAGTCCATCTGCGCGAGGCCCACGAGGTAGGCGCACTCGGCGACGGTGTAGTGCTGGATCACCGGCTGCAGCAGCTCCCAACCGGCGCCCTCCGCGCCCAGGAGCTGGCCGCTGGCGTTGTTCAGCTTGACCTCGCACTGCTTGTCACGAGCGATGGTCTGCAGCTGCGTCACCTCGACGCCGTCCTGGTCCGTCGGCACGATGGCCAGCGTGACGCCGGCGCCGGAGCGCGCGGCGACCACGAGGTAGTCGGCCACATTCGCGTCCGGTACGAACAGCTTCGTGCCGTTGAGGGTCACGTCGTTGCCGGAGACCGAAGCCTCGGCCTGGACGCCCTCCTCGTCGAAGCGAGCGGAGGGCTCGGTCAGCGCCAGCGAGAAGATGAGCTCGCCCGTGGCGATGCTCGGGAGGAACTCCGCCTTCTGCTCGTCGGAGCCGGCCACCATCAGCGGCAGCGCGCCGCCGAGGACGGTCGACATGAACGGCCCGGGCACCAGCGCTCGGCCGAACTCCTCGAGCAGGACGCACAGGTCCAGGAAGTCAAAGCCGACGCCGCCGTGCTCTTCCGGCACGAGCAGGCCCTGCCAGCCCTGCTCGGCCATCTTCGACCAGAGCTCGGGCGAGTAGCCGGACTCGTCCTCTTCCATCTCGCGCACGAGCGTCTCGGGACACTCGTTCTCGAGGAAGTCGCGCGCCGCGTTCTTGAGCAGCTCCTGCTGTTCGTTCAGTCCGAGGTCCATGTGACTCTCTCCTTCTGCGGCCGGCTCCGCCGGTCCGCGAGGTCGGTAGCTGCTTCTCAGATGCCTCTCAGATGCCTCTCAGATGCCTCTCAGATGCCTCTTAGGTGCTCAGCCGCGGGGCAAGCCCAGGCCGCGCGTAGCGATGACGTTGCGCTGAATCTCGGACGAGCCCGAGAAAATCGTGTGCGGGACCGAGCCGATGTAGTCACGCGTGAAGCTCGTGCGCATCGGCGCGTGCTCGCTGTCGCGATCCCAGACGTTGGCGTAGAGCCCGAACGCCTTCGTCCCCGTGCGCGCCAGCTTCTGGTGCAACTCGGAGCCGAAGAGCTTGTTCACCGAAGCCTCGTAGTTAGGCACGAGGCCGGCGTTCTGAATGGAGACGATGCGGAACGCGAAGTTGAACAACACCTCGGTCTCGATGCGGCAGTCAGCCACGTCAAGGCGGGTCGTGTCCAGGTCGCCGCGCAGGAAGCGCGCGTTCGACTCGTCGTTCACGAACTCGACCAGGTGGTCCAGCGTCCGCTGGTACGAGATCGCACCGGAGATGCCGGAGCGCTCGAAGTCGAGCAGCGTCATGCCGACGTACCAGCCGCGGTTCTCTTCGCCGACGATGTTCCGCGCGGGGACGCGCACGTCCTCGAAGAACGTCTCGTTGAAGGGCTCGTTCCAGCCCATGTCGACGATCGGACGCACGGTCAGCCCAGGCGTCTTCAGGTCCATCACCAGGAACGAGATACCCCGGTGCTTCGGCGCCTCGGCGTCGGTCCGCACGAGGGCGAACAGCCAGTCGGCGAACTGTGCACCGGAGGTCCAGATCTTCTGCCCGTTGATCACGAAGTCGTCGCCATCGCGCACCGCGCGCGTCTGCAGCGACGCGAGGTCTGAGCCGGCGCCCGGCTCAGAGTACCCCTGCGCCCAGGCCACATCGCCCGAGAGGATCTTCGAGAGGTGTTCCTCTTTCTGCTCCTCCGTGCCGTGCACGATCAATGTCGGGCCGAGCATGGAAACGCCCATGCCCCCGACGGCGGGCGCCTCGGCGGCGGCCATCTCCTGGTTGTAAATGAACTGCTTCATGACGGAGAGCCCGGCGCCGCCGTACTCGGTGGGCCAGGCCGGTGCGATCCAGCCGCGATCAGCCAGGGCGTCCGACCACTCGACGGCGGTCGCCACGCGCGACGGATCGTCCGACTTGCGGTCGGCCTGCCAGCCGCCGACCAGCGCCTCGGCCTCGTTGCTGTCGTCGGTGCCGGATGACTGCGGACGATAGCGAGGGGGTAGTTTCGTCTGAATGAACGCGCGGACCTCCTCGCGGAAGTCCTGCTGCTCCGGGCTGTCGCCCCAGTCCATACCTGCTCCGATCAGTCGTCAGCCCTGGGGTAGTACGGCGCCAGATGAGGTCGGCCAGACGAGGTCCCACGAGGGGTCGTCGTCGTCCGGCTGTCGGCTGCCGTCCGAGGACTGCCGTCGGTTGATGTCGGCTCGCGCCGCTGTGCGGATTCCGCACACGCATAGCCACCCCGGCCGCGCGCACAGGGCACTATCGGCCCATCAGAGGTGGTGGTCAACCGCCTCAGGACTCGCCCCGTCCGCCTCGGCGGCCCCTCGTTGAACCATTCCTCCCGGCAGCGCATGATCGGGGGCGGGCACGCCACCCAGAGAGGCAACGGCGGGGGGACTCGTGGCACGTTCGGCCGTACGCGGCCGGGGCTCCACCGGAGCATGGCGGTCGCTCGTCCTGTTCGCCCCACTCGCACTGCTCATCGCCTCGTTCGCCCTCGCGTCATCGTCGGGACCGCCGGCGCACGCGCAGGATTCGCCGTCCGAGGACGACCCCGCGCCGCTCTGCCAGCGCATCGACGAGCTGGCGCTGGACGCGCACGAACGCCTCGGCGTCGACCTCGGCATCGCGCTGATCGACCTCGACAGCGGCGACACCTGCGAGGTGCGACCGACCCGCATCTTCCGCAGCGCCTCGCTCTACAAGCTCGTCGTGCTCGCCGAGGCTTACCGCCAGCAGGAAGAGCTCGGCTTCGACTTCGAAGAGACGATCGAGCTGCTGCCGCGACACTCCATGGACGGCCCGCCCTCGCTGCAGCTCACGGAGCCGCTCGAGCTGCCCCGCATCGAGGCCATCGAGCGCATGATCACCTTCTCCGACAATCCGTCCGCGGAGGCGCTGCGTGAACTCCTTGGCGTCGGCCTGGTGGCGCAGGCGCCGGCCTGGCTCGGCCTCGACCAGACGTCGCTCGGGCGGATCTTCTTCACCTCGCCACGCGACATGGGTCAGTTCTTCGCCGCGCTCTACGAGGGCTCGATCGTGTCGTCCGAGGCGAGTCAAGCGATGCTCGACCTGCTGCTGCAGCAGGAGATCAACGACCTGATCCCCGTCGGTGTCGAGGACGGCATCGAGATCGCGCACAAGACTGGCCTGCTCGAGCGACACCTCCACGACGCCGGCATCGTCTTCTCGCCCGCGGGCGACTACGTCCTCGTCGCCCTGACCGAGCACCAGGAGGACATCGACGCCGCCTACGAGGCGGTGCATGCGCTCTCCACGCTGGTCTACGAGGGCTACGCCGCGGCGCCGGCGCCCCTCTTTGCCGCACCCCCGCCCGAGCTGACGTTGCCCGGTTCGTCAGGCGTCGTCGAGCCCACCACCACGCCTACGCCGCAGCCGACGCCCGTCGAGGCTACGCCAACCGTGGAGGCGCCGCCGCCGCCCGACGACGCGACGGCCGGCGAGCCCTCGACCCGCGGCCTGGGGACACTGCTGATCCTCGGCGCGGCTGGCGCTGCGGCGCTGGCCGCGGTCTCGCTGATCATGGTCGCCGCGCGGCAGCGCCACGGGGAGCCGTACTAGCCGTCTGCGGAAGTGCCCTTCAGGGGTGCGCCTCAGTCCTCGTCCGGCTCGCCTAGCAGCGCGCCGCTCGTCAGATCGACCTCGGGGAACTCGTCACCCGGCACATCCGCCGCCACCTCGTCGCCGAGCTCCGAGATGTCGACCACGTTGCCGCGCTCGACCTCGCGCTTGAGCTCGTCGAGACGTCCGGCGCGCCGCTCCTGCGCCTCCCGCGACAGTTCGAGGTCCTCGTCGATGCGCTCCTGCAGGACGGCCTCCGGCGCGTCCGAGGCGGCCGGCAAACGTGCCTCCAGGACACGCGTCAGCGTCGAGTACTCGTTGCCGCCGAGGAAGTGGAGGACGTGGGAGAACTCACCACCGCCCTCGTCACCGGCGAGCCAGCGATCCTCGAACGCGGCCGGGTCCACCTGCACGGCGACCACCAGGCCGACGAAGAGGATGTGGTCGCCCAGCTGGATCGCGTCCTGCACCTCGCACTCGAGCCACGCCGCGCAGCCCTCGATCAGCGGTGTGTTGATCTTCTGGGAGGCGAACGTGTCGAGCTGCGTCGCTTCGAACTTGTCCACCTCCTCGCCGGTGAGCGTGCCGAGGTAGTGGACGTGGTGCAACAGCTCCCGCGTCGGCAGATTGATCGCGAACGCCTGCGCGTGGTCGATCAGATCGGCCGAGTAGCGCGACTGCTCGATGCCGATGCCGACCAGCGGCGGGTCGCTCGATAGTGGCATGTGCCAGGCGACCGGGATGACGTTGTGACGGCCTCGCCAGGTCGCCGTGACCAGCGCCACCGGCCCGCCCATGAGCAACCGCGAGGCGGTCGCATTCGGGCGACGTTCGACGCCCTCGGGCGGCGGGTTCAGCAGCGCGTCGTCAACCACCGAGCGAGTATAGGTGCCTGCTCAGCCAGGGCTGGCGGCGGCTAGGCGAGGTCGCGGCGGATCCGCTCAGCCTCGTCCGCGCGGAGCGCTGCCGCCTCCTCTGGGGTGAAGGTCCCGTTGCACGCGGTGCAAGTGAAGGAGCTCGCCTTGTCTTCTTTTCCCATGTCGTCGACGTTGTCCCAGCGCGCGACGAGCGTGACGTGCGGGCACTCGACCGAGGTGGCGGCGGTCTCGGTCGCGGCTGGCGACGCCTCGCTCGAACGGCGGAACAGACGGTCTAGCAGTCCCATGTCAGTCCCCCTTCGCGGCGAATATACAACGAACATGCCCGGCTTGTAGCCCTCGAGGCTGGCAATGCCTCTTTTCGCCCGGAGCGGGCCGACTCGGCGACCGCTGGGAGCGCCGAAGGTGACGCTGCGTGGCGGCGCGTTGCGGTCAGCCCCGCCGCTTCAACTGGCGGTCGCGGACCAGGTACGGCGGGAACTCAGCGCCGCAGGCATGGCAGATGTAGCCCATCGCCTGGCTGTCGTCGTCCATCACCTCGGGCCCGCGCCAGCGCGGCGTCAGCGGCGACTCGTGGCGACAGACCTCGACGGCGCTGGGCTCCTCGTTGCGACCGAACAGCGGCATCTCATCCCTCGTCCCGCTCACCCCTCGACGCCCGCAGTCTCGCACGAGGGCCAGCGTGTCGGCGAGGGGGTTACGTCTGCGCTCTCCTCAAGCCGTCTCGGACTCGCCGATAGCGTGTAGCGCGCCCCGAACCTGTCCTCTCGACCACCCCCTCCTCTTCGAGCCGCTGCAGGTCGCTGTGGGCTGTACTCTGCGACGACTCCGTGAGCCGTGAATAGGTTGATGTCGAGATCGGACCCACTGCGAGGAGGTACATGATCCCTCGCGCGACGCGTTGGCTCAGAGCTCGCGGGATGGCGCCGCCCCCTGCGTTCAGAACAGTCGTGTATTCGTCAATCGTTCGATTCATCTGAACGACGCGACGCTGGAGTCCGTCGGCTGCCGAGCACATCTGATTGATCTGGTACTCGACGAACGGCGTTGCGTCGCCGTTCTCAGAGAACCGCCCGCGCTGTACTTCGCGGAGGGCAGCGTAGTACTCGTCCCTGGTGTCCAGAATCGAACGACTGAGCGCAAGCATTCTGTCGAACGACCATCGAGTTCGGTCCAAGATCATGTCGGAGATCAGCCGCCCCATGCGACCGTTCCCGTCCTCGAAGGGGTGGATCGATACGAAGGCGACGTGTGCGAGCGCAGCCAAGACCGGGCCCGACATTGACGGGTCAGCGCCTGATGTCTCGTCAGCAATCGTGTCCCCGAAGGCGCGCATGAGATCGTGAACTTGCTCCGGTTCGGGAGCTGCGTAGATCGTCTCGCCGCTTCTCATGACGGCGACCCTCCGTCGGCGATAGGCACCCCGAGAAGAGGCCGCTGGCTCAGGCCCCCCGCGCAGCAAGACCGAGTGCAGTGCCCTGATCACGCCACAGTCTATCGGCGCGGTCCGATCCGACGTGTATCGATAGGCGTGCTCATATGCCTCGTTCAGTTGACGGAACTCGGTCTCATCCGCTGAGGCCAGGGCCGGGTTGTCGCTTATCGCAGCGACAGCCTGATCGAAGCTGAGCTGGTTCCCCTCAATGACCGACGAGGAGTGGGCGCTCTCGTACTGAGCGCGTTCCCGTAGAACGGCACTCAGGCCATCTGGCAAGAGAGCCTCGATCGAAGACCGCTGGGCGTCGAGATGCTCGAGTCGCTCGCGCAGAGATTCGTCGATGACGAGCGCGTAGCGAGGAGCCGCGGCGGCGCGAGTGGAACGGTTCATGATCTGTCTTCCGTAATGACGAGGAAGTATTCGTAATTTGAGATTAAGTGATCGCGATGTCGCATGTCAAGGATTTCAAAGGGGAATTTTGAGAGAGGTTGCTCGTAATCGTCAGCTTGACAGCCGCCCTGGGGTGCCTGCTATCGTACGCAAACATCTGTTCGGTACAGATGTTCTGTCTTGCGGCGGGGTGGAAAGCACACCCGGAAGGCGACTGACAGCGGCGGGGTGGGAGCGGTGCCGTGAGCCTCCAGCAGGCGATCGCGGCGTTGCGCGACGATCCGCGCCTCGCCGATGGGTTCCTCGAGTGGCGGGTCCTGCCCGCCGAGCCCGCGCACGCGGCCGAATGGCCGGGCGCGGTCGACGAACGCATCGTCGGGGCGCTGCGTCGCCGCGGTGTCGAGCAGCCCTACACCCATCAGGCCGAGGCGATCCAGCACGCCCTGGCCGGCCGCGACCAGGTGATCGTGACGCCGACCGCCAGCGGCAAGACGCTCTGCTACACCGTGCCCGTCCTCAACGCGATCCTCGAGGAGGGTGAGGCCCGCGCGCTCTATCTCTTCCCCACGAAAGCCCTGGCGCAGGACCAGCTCGACGAGCTGCATGGCCTCGTGACGGAGGCCGAAGTCGACGTCCGCACCTTCACCTACGACGGCGACACGCCGCCGAACGCGCGCCGCGCCGTGCGCAACGCCGGGCACGTCGTGATCACGAACCCCGACATGCTCCACACCGGCATCCTGCCCAACCACACGCGGTGGGTCCGGCTCTTCGAGCACCTGCGTTACATCGTGATCGATGAGCTGCACTCCTACCGCGGTGTCTTCGGCTCGCACGTGGCGAACGTGCTGCGACGGTTGCAGCGCGTCTGCCGCTTCTACGGCAGCGACCCGCAGTTCATCTGCTGCTCCGCGACCATCGCCAACCCCGGCGAGCTGGCCGAGGCGCTGATCGGGCGGCCCGTCGAGGTCGTCGGCGAGAGCGGCGCACCACGGGGCGAGCGGGTGGTCGCGCTCTACAACCCGCCGGTCGTGAACCACCAGCTCGGCATCCGCCGTGGCGTGGTGAACTCCGCGACCGACATCTCCTCGGCGCTGCTCGCAAACGACGTGCAGTCGATCCTCTTCGCCGGCTCACGCACGCGGGTCGAGGTGATGACGCAGTACCTCCGCGAGCGCCGGGGCGGGCGGCCGCGACACCCCGGGCAGCCTGAGCCAGTGCGGGGCTATCGCTCCGGCTACCTGCCGAAGGAGCGCCGCG
>CBDAOL010000005.1:0-159541 GCA_965198045.1 Dehalococcoidia bacterium | reverse complement strand
CGTGAACGAGTCGTCGTAGCGCAGCGAGCGTTGCTCCGCCCTCCGGGCAGGCGTCGATGCCCTCGATCGTGGCGAGGGCGCGCACGCCGTTCACGATCTCCTCGTCTGGCACGGCGACGGCGACGCCATCACTCTCACGCAACGCCGTAAGGATCAGATCGTCGGCGAAGGGGCCCGGCACGCGGATCCCCGGAGCGAGGGTCGCGGCGTCGTCCCAGAACTCGGCTCGATCCGCGCCCGCGTCGAACGCCCGTACGATCGGCGCGCAGCCCTCGGACTGGACCGCCACCATCCGCGGGCGCGCCGAGCCGACGAGGTCCATCGCCTGGAGTTCCTCGAACGCTTTCCACATCGCGACGAGGCCGGTGCCGCCGCCGGTGGGATAGATGATGACATCGGGCAGTTCGCCGCGGAGCTGCTCCCAGAGTTCGTAGCCCATCGTCTTCTTGCCCTCGGCGCGGCCCGGCTCCTTGAACGTCGACACGTCGAACCAGCCGGCGCTGGCGCTGCGCTCGCGGATCAGTGCACCAGCGTCGGCGATCGTGCCATCGACGAGCATCAGCTCCGCGCCGTACGCGCGGACCTCGTCCATCATCGCCCGAGGCGTATCGCTGGGCACCGCCACGTGCACAGGCAGTCCGGCGCGCGCGCCGTAGGCCGCGGCGGCCGAGCCGGCGTTCCCGGCGGTCGGCACGCCTAGCTCCTCGACGCCCCGCGCGAGGGCGATCGAGACGGCGACGGACATGCCGCGAGCCTTGAAGGTGCCGGTCGGGTTCCCGCCCTCGTCCTTCACCAGCAGGGTGTCGAGGCCGAGTCTCTCGGCCAGCCGCGGCGCCTCGAGGAGTGGCGTGTAGCCCTCGCCGAGCGTCACGATCTCGTCCTGGTTCACCGGCATCACCTCGGCGTAGCGCCACATGCTGGCGACGCGCCCTCCGACGGCGTCCAGCGACAGCGAGGCGGAGGCGCGATCGAGGTCGTAACGCGCGAATAGCACCCGTCCGCAGGCGCGGCAGACGGTCTGCAGTTCCTCGGCGCTGTGCTCCTCGCCGCAGATCGAGCACTCGTAGTGAGTGAGCGTCGAGGCGATGCCGTCGCCGGTCACGCGAGCTCGTCGCGATGCGCCTGCCCGCCGACCATCACCAGCGGCATCTTCGCTTGGTCCTGCAGGATCGCGATGTCATCGAGCGGGTTGCCGTCGATGACGAGCAGGTCGGCGAACTTGCCCGCCTCGACCGTGCCAACGTCGTCCGCCATGTGGATGCACTCGCTGGCGACCTGCGTGGTCGCCACGATGGCGTCCATGGCCGACATCCCGATCTCGGTCATGAACTGCAGTTCCTCGGCGTTGGTCCCGTGCTTGCCGACGCCCGCGTCGGTCCCCATCGCGATCCGCACGCCCGCCTCCCGCGCGGCGCGGATGCTCTCGCGATGCACCTCGAGCACCTCGTGCGTCTTGCGCAGCGACTGCGGGAGGACGGAGCCCGGGTTCTCCTTCTCACGGATGAGCACACCTCGAGGCGCATGCAACGTCGGTACCAGGAACGTGCGGCGCGCCTTCATCTCGTCGATCACCTCGTCGTCGAGGAAGATGCCGTGCTCGATCGACTCGACGCCGGCGACGACCGCGTTGCGAATGCCCGCCGTCGCCTGCGCGTGGGCCATGCACGTCTTCCCGTGCTGCGCCGCCTCGTAGACCATCACCGCGATCTCCTCAGCGGTGAACTGGGGCGAGCCCGGCTCGTCCGAGGGCGACATGACGCCGCCGGTCGCGTGGAGCTTGATGAAGTCGGCGCCGGCTCGCAGCACCGTCCGCGTGGCCCGGCGCACCTCGTCCTCGCCGTCGCAGATGTTCTCGGGCCACTCGACGCCGTTGCCGCGCGCCATGCGCACGCCCGAGGGCATCGTGGCGTCGCCGTGCCCGCCCGTCTGCGAGAGCGCCGTGATGGCGATCTGCATCCGCGGCGCCGCAAGCAGTCCTCGCTGGGCCGCGAGCTTGAACCCGGCCGGCGACCCGCCGGCGTCGCGCACCGAGGTGATCCCGGCGTCGAGAGTGATGCGGGCGTTCTCGGCCGCCTCGAACGTGGCCAGCGTCGGCGGCGTCATCGAGCGTTCCTGCATCGTCTTGCGGCCGGAGTAGAAGTGAACGTGACTGTCGATCATCCCGGGCATGACCGTCATGCCACCAACATCGCGCACGCTGGCGTCCGAAGGCACGGCGGCATCGCCCCCCGCCTCGACGATGCGCCCCTCATCGTCGATGACGACCGTCGCGTTGGCGACGGGATCGCCGCCGCGGCCGTCGATCAGTGTCGCTCCGGTGATCGCCTGCATTCGTCGCTCCCTCGCGCGCGCCCACGCGACGGCTGGTCGCCGCCTCGACGCTCGCGGATTCTACTTCGCCGGAGGGCTCGTGTAGGATCCGCAACGTCACGGAAGGACGGGTCGCCCGATGGTCGACTTCACCGATACGACGGAACAGGCCGAGTGGCGCGCCGAGGTGCAGGCCTTCATCGACGAGCACCTACCCGACGTGCTGGCCGAGGACGCGCTCTACCAGGGCAGCCTCGGCGGCATGAACCGCGGCAAGCTCTCTCGCGACGAGTCTCGTGACCTCATGAAGTCGTGGCGGAAGGCCGTGCACGACCGCGGCTGGATCGCTCCTGCGTGGCCCAAGAACGTCGGCGGCGCGGATATGTCGCCGATGGAGCAGTTCATCATGCGCGAGGTCTTCACCGAAAACCGCGCGCCGATCGTCTCCGTCCCTGATGTCGGTTCCACGGTCCTGGTGCACGGCTCCGAAGAGCAGAAGGAGGAGTTCCTCCCGCCGATGGTGCGTGGGGAGATCCAGTGGTGCCAGGGCTACTCTGAGCCGGGCGCCGGTTCCGACCTCGCCTCGGTGCAGACGCGCGGCGTGCGCGACGGCGACGACTTCGTCATCAACGGGCAGAAGATCTGGACCTCGGGCGCAGCGACGGCTGACATGATCTTCGCGCTGATCCGCACCGATCCAGACGCGCCCAAGCACCGCGGCATCACCTACCTGCTCTTCCCGATGGACTCGCCCGGCATCACCGTGCGCCCTCTGGAGCAGATCACCGGTTCGATGTCCTTCAACGAGGTGTTCTTCGAGGATGTGCGCGTCCCCGTCCGCAACGCGGTCGGCGAGATCAATCGCGGCTGGTACGTCGGCGCGACGCACCTCGACTTCGAGCGCTCCTCGATCGGATCCGCTGTCGGTTTCGCCAACCGGCTGGACGATCTGCTGACGTTCCTCAAGGACGAGCGGGACGCTGGCACTGGCCGCACGAACCTCGGCGAAGCGCCGGAGACGCGGACGAAGCTCGCGGACCGCTTCATCGAGGCGGGCGTCGCGAGGAACTTCTCGAACCGCATCATCACGATGCAGAACCGCGGCCTGATCCCGAACTACGAGGCCTCGGTGCAGAAGCTGTTCTCGAGCGAGCTGCACCAGCGCATCAGTGCCACCGCCGTCACCGCCCTAGGGCAGTACAGCCTCATCTACGACGAGAGCGACGAGCGCGCCCCCATGCGCGCGCGCTGGGGCACGTACTACCTCGCCACGGTCTCCGAGACCATCGGCGCCGGCACGTCCGAGATCCAGCGCAACGTCATCGCCACCCGCGGCCTCGGCCTGCCGCGGGGTTAGCGCACCCCCTCGAGGGCGCTCGTCACGGCCGCGCTTCCGCGATCGGGGCGGGGCCGCTACGCTCGCGCCTCCACGGCTGACCAGCGTTTGAGGTGTGCGATGACCCTGGCTACGGAGACGGCGGCGATCGTCGGGCGGTCCATCGAGGAGGCGGACACGCCGGCGCTCTGGGTCGACCTCGAGACGCTCGACCACAACATCGCGATGATGGCCACGCGGGCCGCGGAATCCGGCGTCGACTGGCGGCCGCACGTCAAGGCCAGCAAGTCGCCGGACCTCGCCCGGCGGCTGGTCGCTGGCGGTGCGGTCGGCATCACCTGCGCCAAGGTGAGCGAGGCCGAGGTGATGGCCGCAGGCGGCATCGACGACATCCTGATCGCCAACGAGATCGTCGGTGCGACGAAGATCGCTCGACTGATCGACATCGCCTCGAGCGTGCGCATCTGCGTGGCGGTGGACGACGCGACGAATCTACGTGCGATCGCGGAGGCGGCGGCGGCGGCGGCGGCGGCCAGAGTAGACGTCGAGGTCCTCGTCGACATCAACGTCGGGCTCAACCGCTGCGGCATCACGCCCGACGAGGCGCCGGCCCTCGCCCAGCTCGCGCTCGACCTCGAGGGCGTCTCGTTGCGAGGCCTGATGGGCTACGAGGGCCACGTCATGGGCATCCCCGACCTCGAGGAGAAAGAGGCGGCGTCGCAGGCCTCGGCCGATGTACTGGCTGAAGCACAGGCCACCGTCGAGGCGGCGGGCATCGCTGTGCCGGTGCGCAGTGGCGCCGGGACCGGCAACTACTGGATCGCCGCGCGTCTGGGCGCGCTCACGGAGATCCAGTCCGGCGGTGGCGTGCTCCTCGACCTGAGCTACGCCGAGTCGATGAAGGTGCCTGATCACCGACCGGCGCTGTTCGTGCAGGCGCAGGTGATCTCCACAGCACGCGCGGGTCGGGCGATTGGCGACGCCGGCTGGAAGACCACGGGCCGCCACACCGGCCTGCCGAGGGTGATCGCGCCGAGCGGCGTAACCTGCCTCGGACTGAACGCCGAGCACACGCTGCTCGAACTCGACGAGGGCATCGAGCTCACCCCCGGCCAGCGCTTCACGATGATCCCGCACTACTCCGACTCGACGGTGCTGCTGCACCGCCGGCTCTTCGCCGTTCGCGATGGCATCGTCGAGGCGGTCTGGGACGTCGCCGGTGCCGGGATGCTGCAGTGAGCCTCGGCCGCTCGGCCTACGAGGCGGCGCTGCCCACGATCGACGGCGATCGCGCGGTCGCGGGCCTCGACGGGTCAGTGGTGATTCGGCGCGACGGCTACGGCATCCCGTACGTCGAGGCAGGCAGCGAGCACGACGCATGGTTCGGCATGGGCTACGCGAGCGCACAGGACCGGCTGTGGCTGATGGAGTGGTATCGCCGACGAGGCACCGGTCGCTGGGCCGAGGTCGTTGGCCCGTCTGGCGTCGAGACCGACCAGCTGTTCCGCCAGTTCCGCCTGCACGATGCCTCGACGGCGGATGTCGAGGCGATGAGCACCGAGACCCGCGCCATGTTCGAGGCCTATGCCGACGGCGTGAACGCGTTCATCGCCTCCGACGAACCGCTGCCAGTCGAATACGCGCTCGCCGGGATCGAGTGCGAGCCATGGGAGCCGTGGCATTCCGTGCTCACGTTCAAAGTCCGTCACGCGATCATGGGCAAGCGGCTCACTAAGCTCGCGCGCGCGGAGTTCCTGCGGCGGGTCGGCCTCGACGGCTACGTCGCGCTCGAGGGCATTGAGCCGCCCGGACACAGCGTGATCCTCCCGCCGGACGGCGCTGTCTCGAACGTCATTGCGCAGTCCTAGGAGCGTCTCGCGGCGCTGGCGGCGGACCTCGACACACTCGGATCGGACGAGGGCGGATCGAACTCCTGGGTCGTGCACGGCAGCCGCACGACGACCGGGTTGCCTGTGCTCTGCAACGACTCGCACCGACCCCTTGATGTGCCGAACGTGTACTGGCAGGTACACGTGACCTGCCCCGACTTCAACGTCGCCGGTGGGGCGTTCCCGGGCTTCCCGGCACTGCCTCACTTCGGGCAGAACGGCACGGTCGGCTGGAACATCACGCACGGCCAGGCCGACTACCAGGACCTCTACCTCGAGCGCTTCAACGCTGACGCCAGCGCGACGCAGGCGGACGACATCGAGGGCGGCTGGGCCGAGGCCGACGTGCGCGACGAGACGATCGCGGTGCGCGGCGGCGATCCCGTCGTGTTTCGCACGTGGGCGAGCCGCCATGGGCCGATCATCGACGGCGACCCTTCGACGGGTGTGGCCATGGCGTTGCGATACACTGCGACCGATCGACCGAGTACGCAGTGGGAGTGCTTGCGGCCAATGCTCGGCGCGGTCAACGTCGAGGGCCTATTCGAGACGCAGCGCGGCTAGGAGGAGCCTGTCAACGCCCTCCTCGCCGCTGATATTGCAGGCGACATTGGCATGCTCTATCGCGGTCGCGTCCCGGTGCGCTCCTCGGACGCCGGCCGGCAACTGCCGGTGCCGGGCTGGACCGGCGATCACGACTGGGTCGGCGACGTGCCGTTCGAGGAGTTGCCCTGCGTGATCAACCCGCGGGAGGGCTTCTTCGGCACGGCCAACCAGCAGCCGTGGGACCGCGACGAACCCTACCTCGCCTACGAATTCACGACACCCGGTCGCGCGGAGCGCATCGCCGAGGTGCTCGGCGACCGCACCCGCGACCCCCTGACGCCCGAGGCGCTCGCCGCACTACAGGGCGACGTCAATTCCGTGCGGGCGCGCGACTGGGCTCGGTTCCTCGAGGCTCACCCACCCCTCGCGGGTGATGCCGAACGTGCACGATCGCTACTCGCGGCGTGGGACGGCGACCTCCGGCCCGACAGCGCCGCGGCGTTGCTCTATGCACATGCCCGGCGCGAGCTGGCTTCAGCGATCTTCGCTCCGATCGTCGGGGACGAGACCTGGGCGTGGCTGCAAAGCGGCACGAATACGGGCGCGGCTCGCCTCGTCGGTGGCTGGCTCTTCCACGTAGCCTCGACGCTCGCGGACTCGGCCGGCACGCCTGACGGCCGCGACTGGGCGCCGGTGCTGCAGCAGGCCCTCGACGCGGCATGGGCCGCCACGGCTGCGACCGCTGGCGGCGACGACCCCGCCGCGTGGCGTTGGGACGCCGTGCACAGCACAGCCGCGACGCACACCCTCTCGACTTCGCACGGCGAGGAGGCGCCGACGCTCGACCCGCCCTCGGCGGCGGTCGGCGGCGACGGCGACACACTCCAGGTCTCCGGCGCCAGCAGCGTCGTCGGCGACAGCTTCGCGATCACGGGGCTCTCCGTGTACCGGCAGGTCATCGACCTCGCCGCGCCACTCGAGGCGACGTGGGTTGTGCCGGCCGGCGCCTCCGGACATCCCGCCTCGCCTCACTACGCGGACCCAGCTGGAGCATTGGCGCGCGCACGAGCGCGTTCCGATGCACCTCGATCCAACGGCCGCGCAGTCGGCGGCGGAGCACACCCTGACGCTGACGCCGGAGCGATCGGGCTAACCGCAGCGCATTCGTAGCTGCCATCTGTCGCAAGCGAGGTGCGTTCGTTAGGCTGGGCGCTGCTGAGTGCGCAATCCTCGGCAGTCACGGCGCTGCCGTTAGGTCGAAGGAACGTCCATGCCTCTCGTTCTCGGGATCACCGGTTCGATCGCGACGGGGAAGAGTCTGCTCTGCGAGCACCTCGTGACGAAGCACGGCGCGATCCATGGTGACGCCGACCGGCTCGTGCACCGCATGTACGACCCGGGGAAGGACGGCTTCGACCGCATCGTCGCCGAGTTTGGCGACGAGATCGTCGGCGAGGACGGTTACATCGACCGCAAGATCCTCGGCGGGATGGTCTTCGGCAAGCCGGAGCGCATGGGCGCACTGACGAAGGCGATCGGCGACATCGCTGCAGAGATGAAGCAGACGATCGACCGCTGGCGCGAGGAGCTGGGCGACGAGGACATCGCGATCCTCGAGGCTGTGAATCTGATCGAGGCCGGGTACTCCGAGTGGACAGACGCCACGTGGCTCGTCGCGGCGGACGACGAGGCGGCCCTCCCCCGGCTGATGGAGCGCAACGCGTTCTCGCAGGAGGAGGCCGAGCAGCGCCTCGCTTCGGCACGCAGCTGGAAGGAGCGCGAGCCCGCCTCTGACCGCGCGCCGCCGTCGAGGAGTTGGGCTATCGCCCTAACCGACAGGCCCGCAGTCTGCGCACGGCACGGACGCACGTGCTGGGCCTCGTGCTACCCACCCTGGCGCTGCCCGTGATGCCCGACATCATCCAGGGGGCGGCCGCCGCCGCCCACGAGCACGGCTACCTCCTGACCATCAGCGAGGGGTCGCACATGACGACCCGGAGCTGTGGACGGCATACATCGACGAGTTGATCGCGCGACAGGTCGACGGGCTGCTGTGCTACCAGTTCGGCGCCACCGAGAACATCCTGCGCCCCGCGCAGGAGGCGGGTGTCCCCACGATCCTGCTTCAACGCTCGCGCCCGCACCCGATCGCCCCCTCGCTCGTCGTTGACGAGCAGCAGGCGTTCGACGAGGCGTTTGCCGACCTCGGCAACCACGGACACCAGCGCATCGCGATGATCACGCCCTCGACGCGATCGCACCGCTTCGACCTGCTCCGCGAGGCGCTCTCAGGCGCGGGCCTATCGCAACAAGAAGACCTTGAGCGCGTCAGCGACACCCCCGAGGCCGCGCGCGCGGCCGTCGACGCCCTGATGGCGCTCGACCAGCCGCCGACCGCAATCTTCGTGCACTGGGTGACCAACGCCGAGGCCGTGGCCGACCAGCTCGAGGCGCGTGGCTTCGACATCCCCGGCGACATCTCGATCATCGGCTTCGGCGTGTGGCACTCGCGATCGATCGCCCGCCCAACGTTCAGCGTCGTGCTCAGCGCCCCACTGGAGGACGCACGGGCGGCCGTTGAGTTGCTGGTCCGGCACATCGAGGGCGACGAGACGGCGCCGCGGACACTGATCCGCACCTCGAAGTACAAGCCCGGTGACACGGTGGGGCCCGCTCGCGTCCGGAGCTGACCGCCGTTCGTTGAGCCGGACGCCTAGCCCGGCAACCCCTCGAGGACTTCAGAAGCCTCGTCGACCAGGCCCGACATCACGTCGTCGACGGTACTCAGCTGGTTGAACCAGGCGATGCCCTGTCCAGCCGGGTGGTGTGCGAGCTCCTCGACCTTGTTGCGCTGAATCGAGCCCAGGAGGTCCCCGACGAGGATGTCCTGTAACGGCATCTGGAGCGGGACCGGGGCGTCCTCGTCCTCCCACTCGTCCGTCCAGGCGCTGCGGACGACGCGCAGCGTCTTCCCAGAGTCACTGCGCGTGATCACCGTGTCGGCCGACCGCGCCCCCTCGAGCTGGCGCACCGCCTGCTCTTCGAGATGCGCCTCCTCGGTCAGTAGCCAGGCCGTCCCGATCCATACCCCGACCGCGCCGAGGGCGAGCGCGGCGGCGATGTGACGACCGGTGGCGACGCCGCCGGCAGCGAGCACCGGTACATCCGCCATAGCCGCGATCTGCGGGACCAACGAGAACGTGCCGATCGGACCGGTGTGTGCACCGGCGTCGTGGCCTTGCGCGACGAGGATGTCGGTGCCCGCCGCGAGCGCCCGCTCGGCGTGCCGAGGCTGCCCGACGAGCGAGATCAGCGTTTTGCCGCGGTCCTTCGCCGCCGTGATCACGTCCATCGGGCTGCCCACGCCCAGGGCGAAGACCGAAACATCGGACTCGAGGACGACCTCGACCTGACGCCGGGCCGACTCCTCGGACCGCACGAAGCGTGAGCGCCCCCCCGGCAGTCCGTCGCGCGGTACGTCGTACTTGTCCCACAGACCATCGACGAACTCGCGATGCTCGTCCGGCAGCAGGCGTTCAATCTCCTCGCGGTTGTTGCGCTCGGGCATCCCCGCTGGGATGACGAGGTCGATCCCAAACGGCCGTCCGTCGACCGCCGAGGAGATCTGCGTCAGCGTCTCCTCGATCTCCTCGGGCGTGTTGCGTGTACCGCCCCAGACGCCGATGCCGCCAGCGCGGCATACGGCCGCGACGGTATCAGCGGAGTGACTGAAGCCAAAGATGGGGGTAGTCGACGCCGAAGCGGTCGCAAATCTCGGTGTTCAGAGCTGTCGAGGGCATGTGCAGCCTCCTTATGCGTCGCCGAGCCTAAGGGAGTCGCTCGCCGACCGCCTCGTCGGCGAGCATACGCGCTGGCGCGGGCGATCTGGTCAGAGCGCCGGCATGACCTCGTGGGTGAGCAGGCGCAGGCTGCGTTCGACGCGGTCCTGCGGCACTAACCCGCCGCCGTTAAGCTCGGCGCAGATCCCAACGAGGCCGAGGTCGTCACGCAGCTCGGCGAAGCGATCGATCAACGCCTCGGGTGTGCCGAAGGCCACTTTCGTCGCCAGCGTCTCCTCGTACGTCACACTCTCCAGGCGTTCCGCCTCGGCTCGACGCGCCTCGACCGGTCCGCCGCCAGCGCGACCGAGAGCCGTGCGCGAGATCACCGCCTGGCGCTCGAGGAAATACTCGGTGCTGGCGCGCGGCTCCTCGATCGCCTCGCGCTCGGTCGGCGCTGCGTAAACGGGGATACGTAAGAGCACATCGCCGTCGCCGTCTGGCCCCGACGGGTGACCGGCCTCGCGCCAAGCCGCCCGATACGTCTCGAGATGCTCCCGCAGCTGCGGCACATCGTTGCCGCGAAGGCCGACGAAGATAGGGAGGCCGAGCTGGCCAACGAGCGCGAATGTGTCGGCACTCGTGGCGGCCATGCGCAAAGGCGGGTGCGGCTGCTGGCGGGTCCGAGGCGACACCGCGATCTCGTCGAAGCTGTAGAACTCGCCGTGGTGTGAGAACGGCTCGCCCTTTCACGCCTCGAGGATGACCGCCAGAGCCTCGCGGAAGCGCGGCTGGCTTTCGCCGTACTCGATGCTCAGCGCGTCATAGGCGCGCGGCGAGCCGCTGCGCCCGATGCCGAAGTCCAGCCGTCCCTCGCTGATCTGGTCGAGCGTCGCTGTCTCCTCGGCGATGCGCAGTGGATGACTGAGCGGCAGCACGCGCACGGCAACCCCGATCCGCAGGCGCTTGGTGCGCGCCGCGATCGCGCTGCCGACGACGATCGGTTCCGAGAGCACTGACCGCCGAGGCGAGAAGTGCATCTCTCCGAGCCAGACGGTGTCGAGACCCCATTCCTCCGCGGCATCGACGAGATCGAAGGCTTCGTTGAACGCGCGGGGCTGACTCTCGCCCTCGCGAGTCTCGAACTCCATGAAGATGCCGAACTCCATGGCCGCCCCTTCCGACACCACGCGCGCAGCCTAACAGCGCCCCGGCGCCGGGAAAGAACAACTCGGGCTGCGGAGGTCGGTTCCGACGCGACCTCTGCGGCGAGGTCGTCCGCGCTAGCGGGAGACCGTATCGTTAGCCGCGACGGTGCCGGGGTGGCGGAATTGGCAGACGCGACGGACTCAAAATCCGTTGTCCCTCGGGACGTGTGGGTTCGAGTCCCACCCCCGGCACCAGCACGAGGCTCGACCGAGGCGGCCGCCGAGGGCGGTCGAGGGAAGCGATGGCCGCAACCGAGACCAGCGCCGCACGCCACTCGCGCCTCGAGGTGGTGCGCGTCGCGCTCAGGCTCGGCCTCACCTCGTTCGGTGGCCCGATCGCCCACCTCGGCTACTTCCACGATGAATACGTCGTCCGGCGTCGCTGGCTCGGCGAGCGCGCCTATCCCGACCTGGTCGCCCTCTGCCAGGTCTTGCCCGGTCCGGCGAGCAGTCAGGTCGGCATCAGCATCGGCATGCTGCGAGCCGGGTTGCTGGGCGGAGTGGCCGCCTGGGTCGGCTTCACGCTTCCCTCGGCGATCGCCCTCGTCGCGTTCGCGTACGGGATCGATGCATTCGACCTCAGCGACGCTGGGTTCGTCCGCGGCCTCAAGCTCGCTGCGGTGTCCGTCGTCGCCGTCGCCGTCTGGACGATGGCCGGTCGCCTCGCCACCGGTCGCGTGCGAGGCTCGATCGCCGTGGCCGCGGCGCTCGCGATGCTCGCGTGGCAGCACCCGGTGGCCCAGCTCGGCGTGATCGCGGGCGGGGCCGTCGTGGGCGCACTGGTGTTGCGGCATGGCCGCGACGACAGCGGAGAAGCCGACGACCCCGTGCGGTCACCCCTCGGGCGGCGGGGTGCGATCGTGGCGGGCGCGATCTTCGTCGGTCTACTCGTCGCCCTCCCGGTGCTCGCGCAGGCGACCGAGGAGGGCATCATCGAGATCGCCGACGCGTTCTATCGCACCGGCTCGCTGGTGTTCGGTGGCGGACACGTGGTGCTTCCGCTGATCCAGCGCGAGGTGGTGCCGGCCGGCTGGATCTCGCAGGACGACTTCCTCGCCGGCTACGGCGCTGCGCAGGCCGTGCCAGGACCGCTGTTCTCGTTCGCGGCCTACCTCGGCGCGTCCTTCGAGGGCGCTCCCGGCGGCGTCGGTGGCGCGTCCGTGGCGCTCGTCGCGATCTATCTCCCGAGCTTCCTGTTGCTCGTCGCCGTGCTCCCGATCTGGACGCGGTTGCGCAGCGACGTCAGGTCGCGCGCGGCCCTCGAGGGCGTCAGCGCCGCCGTCGTCGGTCTGCTGGCCGCCGCGCTATACCAGCCGCTGTGGACCAGCTCAGTTGTGGGCGAACGGGAGTTCGGCATCGCGCTCGTGACGCTTGGCCTACTCGTCGTCTGGCGCTCGCCGCCGTGGGTCGCCGTCCTCGCGGCGGCAATCGGTGGCCAGGCGTTGCTCTAGCGGGCGGCCGTCGAGGTGAACCCCGACGCGAGCGACCCCGAGGTGACCTAGACTCGGAGTCCATGAGCCTTCGCCGCCTCCCCGCCGCGCGCGTCGAGCACTCGGGCCTCTGGGTCTTCGCCCGGCATCACTTCTTCGTCTCCTCGACGCGCTCGTTCACCCTCGACGACGGCGCCTACCGCCGCGCGCGGAAAGCGCGCGAGTCCGATGGCGCAGCGCGGATCATCGAGGATGGCCAGCGCGCCCTGTGGTGGACCCTCGATGGGTTCTACTGGGCCGACGAAGGCCTCGACGCCGAGGCGGTCTCGCGGCTCGTCTGGGACCGCGAACGCCGCCAGGATGCACGACTCGGCCGACTGCGCACGGCGCGCGCCCGCGCGGAGGAGGTGGCGACTGCCCGCCGCACACGCATCCCCGACGATGTCCGTGCGTTCGTGTGGGAGCGTGACGACGGCCGGTGCGTACATTGCGACGCGGAGGACGATCTGCAGTTCGACCACGTAATCCCGGTGGCTCTGGGTGGCGGCAACGGCGCTGAAACCGTCCAGCTGCTCTGCGGCGGATGCAACCGGACGAAGTCCGACCGCATCGCTTGACCGGCTGCGGTCGAGATGATCGTCGAGGCGGCGCCGACGCGCCGGCGCCGACCATGCGGCGACGCCGGAGCGGAGGCTGGGGCGCGCCAGCGAAGGTCGAGCGTGACTTCCGACGCCTCGACGCCGCCCGTCGACGATCAGCGCCGCAGGCAGTGCGCCCCCGAGGGGACGCTCGCGCCGTGCCCGCGACGCCATCCACAGCCCGGGCGTTACCGCCCCGAGGACTGCTCCCCACAGTGGTACGCCCGCGTCCGTATGGAAGCGGTTCGAAGTTGTGCCGAAAGCGGGAGAAGGCCCGTAAGAACGCCTGAGACGGACCCTTAACGAGCCGCAGCCACGCGCTCTCGGAGCAACAGCAACACGTCTGAGGCCACGCGCTCGCACTCCTCGACGTGCGGGAAACCGCTGAGGATGAACTCGTCGATACCCAGCCGCCAGTACTGCTCCAGCTCGTTGGCGACCTGTTCGGGTGTGCCCACGATGGCGGTCCCGAGGTTGACGCGCACGAGCGAGATGCCGTTCCAAAGCCGCTCGCTGACGCGATGTGCCTCATGCCGCTGCGCCTGCGCCGCCGCACCGACCATCGCGGTGCCTGCCACGGCCGCCCCGCGCTGCTCGAGGACGCGGTCGGAGGCGTCGGCGATCAACGCCTCCGCCGCGCTCCAGGCCTCCGCCTCGTCATCGCGGACGACGAGGTGGGTCCGCAGGCCGAAGCTCAGCGTGCGTCCGGCTGCCGCCGCTGCGACTCGGGCGCGGTCCATCAACGCGGCGGTCTGGTCCAGCGGCTGGATCCACATCAGCAGCCAGTCGCCCTGCCGCGCCGCGAGGCCGACCGCCGCCTCGGAGGCCCCGCCGAGGTACCACTGCGGCCCGGGTGTGGTCGTACCGGGCGATGCGATCGCGCCGCGGAGCTGAACGGTGTCGCCTGCGAAGTCCACCGGCGTACCCGGGGTCGCCCAGAGGGCGCGGCACGCGGCGATGAACTCCTCGGCCTGTTCGTAACGGCGCTCGTGGTCACTGGTGACGCCGAGGCGCTCCATGTCGCCCTGGATCCCGCCCGGCACGACGTTGATGTCGATGCGCCCGCCCGAGATTTCGTCGAGCGTTGCGGCCATGCGTGCGAAGAGTCCAGGCGCGATGAAGCCCGGGCGGACAGCCACGAGCAGGCGGATCCGGTCGGTCACAGCCGCCAGCGCGGTGGCGGTCGTCCACGTCTCCGCCAGCGGCGCGGCTTCCTCGAACAGGCCGTTGCTGAAGCGCGTCGGGATCAGCAGCGAGTGGAAGCCCTGCGCCTCGGCGGTCTCGACCACCCGGCGCAGGTACTCGAACGAGGGCTCGCGCTCGGCGCGGTCAGTACCGATGCGCGAGCCGTCGCCATCGATCGGCACGAACCAGTCGAACAGCGGCTCCGGACGGCCCTCGAGGGCCGCGCCACCCCTGCTACTGGTCATGGAGCGCTGACCCGTCGACGATCGAGTAGCCGGTGGCGCGCGCGACCAGTTCGAGGTGCCAGAACTCGGGCGTCATGAGGTCCCCCAATGCACCGAACACGGTGCCCGACGCAGCATGCGCGAGCGCCGGCCCGCTCGCAAACGGAGCGCGCGGGATCTGCTGGAAGAGGCGAATGGAGTAGGCTCAAAACAGCGCCACTGCGCCGCGGATGCCGGGTAGTGTAACGGTAGCACAGGAGCCTTTGGATCTCCTGGTCGAGGTTCGAGTCCTCGCCCGGCAGCCACCTTCAACCGGTCTGGGCTGACCGCGGTGCGCCACGTCCTCGGTTGCCCGAACGCGCGGCCGTCGCCACACTGGAGATGCTCGCGAGCACGCGTTCCCCGATAGCTCAATTGGTAGAGCGATCGGCTGTTAACCGATAGGTTCGTGGTTCGAGTCCACGTCGGGGAGCCATCCTTCTCACTCGCACGCAGCTCCTCAGCTCACACCCTGAGACGTGCACTAGTTCGCCTGCGTTGCCTCGGAACGGTATGCCGCCGCGAGTCCCGTGCCGTCGCACGAGGGACATTCGGTCTGCGCAGCGCCCCCGCCCACGTCTGTGAGCGGGATCTGACCGATGCCGTCGCAGACCGGACACGCGGATGAGATGCCGCTGGGCATCCCGGCCCGCTCGTAGATCTCCACGCCGAGGCGTGCGTCTGTCCAGAGCTCGCTTGCCACGCGCCGAGCGATATCGTTGAGCGCGAACTGCGACCGCGTCAGCTCGGTATCGGGCTCCGGGTCGAAGTCCGCGAACCCCGGTTCGCCCCCGATCACGACCACGATCGTGTTGCCGGCGTCGACCCAGTAGTAGCGCGCGGCCGCCACGCGAGGATTCGCGGACCGATGCGCCTGGCACCAGCGCATGACCGCGCGACCGAACTCCTCGCGAGATGTGGTGCCGCGACGTTCCCAGCGTGAGTAACTCAACTGCATGGGAGCACCCCCGTCCTGGCGCGCCCACGCACCCATGGTGCGCGTCGGCACCAGCCTACGCCCCCGCCGGCAAGGGCGATCGAGGGCGGCAATCTCGCTTTGGCGTCCCTCTGCTACGCTCCGGGCCGCGCGCGCCCGCGGACGCTCGCGAATGGACAGGAACTCCCCATGACCAACGAGATTTCAGCCGCCGATCCGTTCGAGCGGCAGCGCATCGCCGTGCTCGATTCGGAGATGTCGTACGTCGACACCGGCCCGGGCGCACAGGGCCGCGACCCCGTCGTGTTCCTGCACGGCAACCCGACTTCGTCATACCTGTGGCGCAACATCATCCCGCACGTCCAGGACCTCGGCCGCTGCCTGGCGCCGGACCTGATCGGCATGGGTGCCTCTGGCCCCTCTTCGGACGGCAGCTACCGCTTCGTCGACCACGCGAAGTACCTCGACGCGTGGCTGGACGCCGTCGGTGTGACCGAGAACGTCACGTTCGTGATCCACGACTGGGGATCGGCGCTCGGCTTCCACTGGGCCAACCGGCACCGCGAGGCCGTGCGCGGTCTCTGCTACATGGAGGCGCTGGTGCGCCCCATCGAGTGGGAGGACTGGCCGCCGGCGGACATCTTCCGGCGCATGCGGTCGGAGGAGGGCGACGAGATGATCCTCGGCGGCAACTTCTTCGTCGAGGTGATTCTGCCGCGCTCAGTGCTCCGCGGGCTCACTGACGAGGAGCTGGACGTCTACCGGCGCCCCTACCTCGAGGCGGGTGAGTCACGCCGGCCGACGCTGACATGGCCGCGCGAGATCCCGCTGTCCGGCGAACCCGCGGATGTCGTTGAGATCGTCGGCGCCTACAGCGAGTGGCTCGCGGAGACGGATGTCCCGAAGCTCCTCGTCAAGGCGGAGCCGGGCGCCATCCTCAACGGTCCACAGCTGGAGTTCGCGCAGGGCTTCGCCAACCAGACCGAGGTCAGCGTCGCCGGATCGCACTTCATCCAGGAGGACTCGCCGCACGAGATCGGTGCGGCGCTGGCCGAGTGGTATCCGACGACCGGGTAGAGCACAGCCTCGACAGCCCCGGGGTCCGGCCGGCTAGCTCCCGTCGTCGCGCAGTTCGCGCTTGAGGATCTTGCCGGTGCCGCCCTTCGGCAGCTCGTCGATGAACTGCACGGACCGCGGGTACTTGTAGGCGGCGAGGTGCTCGCGCGAGTAGGAGATGATCTCCTCCTCGGTCGCTGTCTGGCCGGGTGCGGTCACCACCACGGCCTTGATCTCCTCGCCGTACTGCTCGTCCGGAATGCCGATCACGGCCGCCTCCGCGATCGCCGGATGCGCGAACAAGATCTCCTCGACCTCACGCGGGTACACGTTGTAGCCGCCACGGATGATCATGTCCTTGACGCGGTCCACGATGGCGTATGAGCCGTCCGTCGGGTCCTTGATGCCGATGTCGCCGCTGTGGAACCAACCGTTGCGCAGCGTCTCTTCGTTGGCCTCGGGGCGCTGGTAGTAGCCCTTCATGATGTTGTGGCCGCGAATGCAGATCTCGCCGCGCTCTCCGTCTTCGACTGGCTGGTCTTGCTCGTCGAGGATCGCCATCTCCACGCCCCACACCGGGTAGCCGATCGAACCGGCCTTGCGCGGCTTCCACGGCACGTTGAACGACGCCACCGGCGATGTCTCAGACAGGCCGTAGCCCTCGAGGATCTCGACACCGTACTTCTTCTCGAACGCCGCCATCACCTCGACCGGCATGGCGGCGCCGCCGGTGAGGGCGTGCTTGATGCTGGACACGTCGTAGGCGTCGGCCTCGGCGTGGTGCAGCAGCGCAAAGTACATCGTCGGCACGCCGGCGAAGACGGTGATGCGGTGGTCCTGGATCAACTGCAGAGCGTCGTCCGGCGTGAACCTGGGCAGCAACACGATCGAGCCGCCGAGGCTGAACATCGCGTTCATGATCACGGTCTGCCCGAACGAGTGGAACAGCGGCAGCGTCGCCAGCGCGATGTCGTCGGCCGTCACGTCCATCAGCCGAGGCGTCACAACCGAGCAGTTGAGCATCAGGTTCGAGTGCGTCAGCTCGGCGCCCTTGGGACGTCCGGTCGTGCCGGAGGTGTAGAGCATGACCGCGGTGTCCTCGGGGGACGCCGAGTGCAGGTCGTCGAGGGGTGCAGCCGCGGCGTACTCGTTGATCGTGGGTGAGTCGTCGCCATCACACCACACGATGTCGACGCCGGCCTCCTCCGCGCCGGCGCGCGCAGGGTCACCGAACATCGGGTGTGCGATGAGCAGCTTCGAGTCGCTGTCCTGGATGTGGTAGGCGACCTCCTCGGCGGTGAGGAGCACGTTGATCGGGACGACCGTGAGGCCGGCGTAGAGCATGCCGAAGTAGGCCATCGCGAACTGCGGGACGTTGGGGCACATCAGCGTAACGTGATCGCCCGGCTCGAGACCTCGTTCATGCAACGCTGTCGCGACGCCGCTGGCGGCGCGGTCAAGCTCGCCGAAGCTGATCGGCTGGCCCATGAAATGGATCGCTGGTGCGTCCGGCTTGTCGTTCGCCGATCCGCGCAGAATCATCCCCAGATTGAGCATGACAGCCCTCCTCGCAGTCGCATGGCAGCGATCAACGGCGCGCTCGACGCCGCGACGAGGAGTCTAGCAACTCCGAGTTCGGATCAGCCGGTTGCCTGCCGAGCCTCGCGCGGCTCAGGCGAGTCCCGAGGGCTGCGAGAGCGCCTGCGCCAGCACGATCAAGCCGGGCAGGGCGAACAGCCCGAGCGCGGCGGCGACGACGCGGATGCTGCCGCTCCGGGTCCGGACACGGACCGTGGGCGCGCTCTCGTCGGGTTCCTTCAAATAGTCGACCGGCAGCTCCGATCGGATCGAGCCGCTGCGCGTCTCGGCGTCCATCCAGAAGGAGGCGTCGCGGGCCACCGCCAGTCGCACAGACCCGCTGACGAGGTCGAGGCTCATAGGACCGCCGATCCCGCCGCGATACTCGATGCGGCCGGAACCGTTGGTAGCCTCGACCTCGCCATCGATGTCTTCCATCCGCAGCCGGCCGGAGCGCGCGTGCACCTCAACATTGCCAGTGGCACGCTGGACGGAGATCGAGCCGCTGCGCGTCTTCACGTAGACGTCGCCCTCGACACCCTCGATCTCGATCTTGCCGGAGCGGTTGCCGACCTCGACCCGGCCCTTGATGTCGCGCAGTTCGACGCCACCTGAGCGGCCCTCGATCTTGACGCCGCCCACGATGTCGCTCAACTCGATACGCCCGCTCCGGGTGCCGACGTAGACGGACTCCTCGAGACCGCTCACGCGGGTGACCCCAGAGCGCGACAGTGCACGCACGCGCACGTGCCGAGGCACGTGTAGCTGCATGTCAACGCGAGTTCCCATGCGGGGAAGATGAACGGAGATGCCAAAGATCGAAAGCGCGGTCTGCTCGTCGTACACCGGGGGACCGATGGTCACCTGCGTGCGCGTGGCGGTGATCGGTAGCTGGATCGCGTCGAGGCGCTCCTCGCCGTCACGCTGGCTGTCAGCGTTCACGACGAGCTGGCCCGTGAAGGTGATGTCGTCGCGATCCTCGGCGACGATGACGATCTCGCCGCGGCGGTTCTCGACCTGCAGCTCAGCGCCCTGGTCGACCTCGAACGTGTGCTCGATCGTTCGGTAATACTGCATCGCTGAAGATCCTGCCGCCCCTCCGGTCGGTTGCTGGCCCGCGGCGCTAGCCGCCGATCCAGCCCTTCATGCTTTGCCTCGAGCTGCGCCCGCGGCGTCCCCGTCGTCGCTCGCCGCGCTCGCGCCGGCCCGCCTCGTGCGAGACCAGGCGAGTGAGCCAGGTATTCAGCGACACGCCCGAGGAGTCGGCGTGCTGTGCCGCCATCTCTTTGAGCTCCGCCGGGAGGCGCAGCGTCAGGCGTTCGACCTCGCTGTCATCAAACGTGATGTGCAGCCCACCCTGGTCGTCGGCCGTCTCTTCCGGCGTGGGCGTTTCGACCGTGAGGTCGAGGCCGTCCGCGCCGTAGCCGAGCGAGACCCGGACCGCCCCGTCGGCGGCCTCGTTCACCTCGTTGACGGCCTGACTGATGATGTCGTGAACGGCGCTTCGCACGCTGTCGCTGCTCGCCCCGAGCACGTGCTGGAAGCGATCGCGCTCGTCTGTGTCCTGGATCAGCTGCAGCGCCGAGTCGAACGCCTCGATCACCGGTCTCACTTCGATGCGCATGATTCACACTCCCCGGCCGGCCGCGGACGGCCACCCCGCCAGCTGGCGCGCTATGCTCTTTGAGCAAACCGCTCCCCGCCGGAGCCGTCGCGTCGTTCGTGACGTCATTCTGACATCACAATGGCGTCATGTCAAGCCGCTTGCGCATTTTCTGGTACACCGCCCGCTCTTCCCCCTATGATGCGCCACGCCGCGCGCCGGACTCGCGGCGCGCGAGACCGGAGGACGCCAGCATGACGCGGATCCCAGCCCACCTTGGCGAGCTGAACGACGAGTGGCTGACGCACGCCATGCGCAGCCGCGGCTACATCGGCGCGAGCGGCGAGGTGACGGGGCACACCGCCTCCCGGATCGGAGAAGGCGCCGGGTTCCTCGGAGACCTCGCTCGCATCGAGATCAACTACTCCGGCGCCGACGATGGCGCGCCCACCACGATGATCGCTAAGTTCCCGACCGAGAAGCCCGAGAACCGAGGCTTCGGTGTGATGCTCGGAGCCTACGAGAACGAGATCCGATTTTACGAGGAGCTGGCGGCACAGATGCCCGTCTCCGTCCCCGACTGCTACTTCGGCGCGCTCGATCCCGAGGCGCGCAGCTCGGCGGTCGTGGGCAAGGTCGTCGGCTGGCTCCCTTCGGCGATCACATTGCGGCTGATGGACCGTCTCACGCTCGCCGCCGGCAGCAGCGACCGCGGCTTCGGCCTGCTGATCGAGGACCTCGGCGATCGGCGCGTTGGTGACCAGGCTGGAGGCTGCGGCCTGGAGGAGGCCGAACTCGCGCTGCGCGCCCTGGCGGCGATGCATGCGACGTTCTGGGAGAGCGCGGTCCTCGATCGCCCGTGGGTGCGACGGGCGGATGACACGCCCGGTCTGGTGCATGGTCTCTTCCAGCGCGCCTGGCCGGTCTACGAAGAACGTTTCGGCGCGCTGCTGACTCCCGACGTACGCGAGCGCACCGACTGGGTGGCCGAGCACGGTCCGCAATTGCTCCGGCGGATGGGTCGCGCTCCGCTCACCCTCGCACATGGCGACTATCGCCTCGACAACCTGATGTTCCACGACCCGGGCACCGGGTCGGAGGAGATCACGATGATCGACTTCCAGGGGGTCACCGCTTCCAACCCGATGGCGGACGTCGCTTACTTCCTGCTCCCCAATGTCCATGCGGAGGTCGCAGAGGAGCACGAGGATCGATTGGTCAAGACGTACCACGACGCCCTCATCGCCGGCGGGGTGAGCAACTACAGCTGGGAGCAGTGCCAGGAAGACTACGTCCTCGCGCAGCTCTGGCTGGTGCACCGAGGGGTGATCCTGATTGGCACGCTCGATCTCTCGCACGAGCGTGGCATCGAGCTGGTCGAGCACGCCGTCGAGCGCTCGCTGCCCAAGGTGAATGCGATCGACGTCTCGACGATCCGCATCTGAGGCAGGGGACGCCTCGGAGGCACGCCCTCCTCGCCGGGATGCGCCGGAGGCGCGCGTCGAGGGCTATGCTGGGTACGTGAGCGAGATCCGATACACCGACCGTCCGACGCTGCGTCGTCCGCTGCTGATCGCGGCGTTCTCCGGCTGGAACGATGCCGGCGACGCGGCAACGAGCGCCGTGAAGTTCATGCAGCGTCGCTGGCGCGCCGACACGTTCGCGACCGTCGACCCGGAGCACTTCTTCGACTTCACACAGGCGCGACCGCTCGTGCGGCTGCGCGAGGGCAAGCGGGTCATCGAGTGGCCGTCCAACACGTTCTCGGGCCATGTCCTGGAGGACCACGACCGCGACATCATCCTGCTGAACGGCACGGAACCCCATCTCTACTGGCGTCACTACATGGAATCGATCCTCGAAGTCTGCGAGGCCTACGAGATCTCGGGCTTCGTCACGCTGGCGGCACTGCTCGCCGAGGCGAGCCACGCGCGTCCCGTGCGCGTGACGGGTTCCTCGACCGATGACGACCTCGCCCGCATCTTCGAGCTGAGCGAAAACACCACCTCCCGTTACGAAGGACCCACCGGCATCGTCGGCGTGCTCTCGCAGGCCATCCGCGACACCGGTATTCCCAGTGCGTCGATGTGGGCGAACGTGCCCTTCTACGTACAGCGGTCGCCGAACCCGAAAGGCTCGTTGGCGCTCCTCGAGCGGGTCAACCGCGGGCTCGAGCTCAACCTCACGTTGCACGACCTCGAGGTCTTCGGCGCCCGCTTCGACGCGCAGGTACAGTCCGACATCGCCAGCAATCCGGAGGTCGCCGAGCTGGCCCAGCGGCTCGAGGACGAGGAGCCCGACGAGAGCCCGTCACCGCACGACGACGACGAACTGCCGGACCCGGGGGCGATGGTCGACGAGCTCGAGCGCTTCCTGCGCCAGCAGCGGGATGACGCGAAGGACTAGGCTCCGCCGCCCACCGCACCACCCGTTTGGTCGTCCCCTCCCGCAGTGTTATCCTGCCCTGCAGCAGCCGAGTGCGTTGCTTTAATCCGGTCCCGCGAGGCCGGGAAGGGGCGCCGCCATGACCGCCGCATGCGGCCGGGGCGACACGTCGAGCGCAAACGTCACCAGCGGTCACGCCGCTGTGACGCTCGTTGGTTCCTCCGTTTCCTCCCCCGCCGGGGAGGTTTTTTTCACCCTCGGTCGGCCGTCCCCGGGGTCCCAGCGATGACCGCGCCGGTGCTCGACGAGCGGGGCCTGCGCCGCGTCCTGGGACGGATGGCACACGAGATCGTCGAGGCGGATCCCGGCGTCGAGGACCTCGTCCTGCTTGGCATCCAGAGCGGCGGCGCGAGGCTCGCCGAGCGTCTGGCCGACGCGATCGAACAGTTCGAGGGCACACGACCGCCGACCGGCGCCATCGACGCGACGCTGCACCGCGACGACCTCGCTCAGCGAGGCCTCGACGCGACGCCGCTCCCGAGCACGATTCCGGACATCGAGGGGCGGGTCGTGGTGCTCGTCGATGATGTGCTCTACACCGGCCGCACCGTGCGCGCGGCGATGGATGCGCTCAACGACTTCGGACGCCCGCGAGCTGTGCGCCTCGCGGTCCTCGTCGACCGCGGTCACCGCGAGCTCCCGATCCGCGCCGATATGGTCGGCAAGAACATCCCCACATCGCGTGATGACGACGTGCGCGTGCTGCTCGAGGAGGCCGACGGCCGGGATGCGGTCGTTCTGGTGCCGAGGAAGGTGCCCTCATGACCACATCAGGCTCGGAAGTGGCCACCGAGACGGGCGCCGAGGGGACTGCCGACCCCGAGTCGACCTCGCCCTGGCGACACCACGACGTCCTCGACCTCGACGACTTCAGCGCTGCCGAGATCGAGCTGACGCTCGACCTCGCTGATCGCATGCGCGAGGTGCTCGACCGGCGCATCGCGCGGGTCCCCGCGCTCCGCGGGTTCACGGTCGTCAACCTCTTCTACGAGCCTTCGACGCGCACTCGCGCCTCGTTCGAACTCGCCGGCAAGGTGCTCGGCGCGGACGTCATCAGCGTCAACGCCGACACGTCCTCGGTGCAGAAGGGCGAGTCACTCGTCGACACCGTCCGCACGCTGCGCGCGATGCGGACCGACGCGATCGTGATGCGCCACTCGATGGCGGGCGCTCCGTACTTTGCGGCCCAGCACACCGACGCCGCAATCATCAACGCTGGCGACGGCGCCCACGCCCACCCGACGCAGGCGCTGCTCGACCTCTACACGATGCGCAAGCACCTCGGCGACCTCCACGGCAGGCGCGTGGTCATGATCGGCGACATCGCACACTCGAGGGTCGCGCGCTCCGGCATGTGGGGCCTCGCGGCGATGGGCGCGCAGGTGGTGGTCTGCGGGCCGCCGACGCTGTTGCCGCTGGGCTTGCGACCAGGCGATCGCCCAGCGCACGCCGAGTCAGCACTGCCTCCCGTCATCGTCGAGACCGACGCCGACGTGGCCATCGAGGGCGCGGACGTCGTGATGGCGCTCCGCCTGCAGAACGAGCGCCAGGAGGGCGGCCTGCTGCCCTCGATGCATGAGTACGCGGCGCACTACCAGGTCACCGAGGAACGCCTGGCGCGAGCCCGACCCGAGCACCTGCTGATGCATCCCGGGCCCAAGAACGAGGGCATCGAGATCGCCGGTCCCGTCGCATCAGGCCGCCACTCGATCATCGAAGAACAGGTCACCAACGGCGTCGCCGTCCGCATGGCGCTGCTCTACCTCCTCTCCGGGCAGACCGAGCTTCCAGCGGCGAGCGGAAGCCCCTGATGAGCACCGTCGCCATCCACAACGGTCGGGTGATCGACCCCAGCCTCGGGCGCGACGGGGTGGCCGACGTGGTTATCGTCGACGGCCGCGTCAGCCGCGTCGGACCGAACGAGGGCGACATGGTCATCGACGCCGAGCGCATCGATGCGAGTGGCCTGGTCGTCTCGCCGGGCTTTGTCGACCTGCACACACACCTGCGTGAGCCCGGCTTCGAGTACAAGGAGACGATCGCGTCGGGCACCGCGGCCGCCGCCGCGGGGGGCTACACCACCGTCTGCGCGATGCCCAACACCGATCCGCCGCTCGACTCGCGTCCCGCGATCGAGTCGGTGCTGCGCGAGGTCGAGGCCTCGGCGGTCGTGCGCGTGCTGCCGATCGGGTGCATCACGCGAGGGCGTGCCGGCCGCGAGCTGGCGCCGGCGGGTGAATTGGTGACGGCTGGTGCGGTCGCGCTGAGCGACGATGGCGACGCGGTGAACGACGCCCGACTGATGCGACACGCACTCGAATACTCGACCCGCTTCAACCTCCCGGTCGCGCAGCACTGCGAGGACGCCAGCCTGGTCCGCGACGGCCAGATGCACGAGGGCTGGGTCGCGACGAGGCTCGGCCTGCGCGGCCGGCCTGCGTCGGCCGAGGAGACATTCGTCGCCCGCGATATCGCGCTCACCGAGCTCACGGGCGCTCACCTCCACGTCTGCCATGTCTCAACGTCCGGCTCCGTCGCGTTGATCCGCGCGGCTCGCGAGCGCGGAGTGCACGTCACCGCCGAGGTCACCCCGCACCACCTCACGCTGACGCACGAGGAGGTGGCGTTCGGCGAGGACTACACCTCGCTCACCTACAACACGAACGCGAAGGTCAACCCACCGCTGCGGGAGGAGCGGGATGTCGAGGCGCTGGCCGAGGCACTGCGCGAAGGGGTGATCGACGCCGTGGCTACTGACCATGCGCCGCACGCGGTCATGGACAAGGAGATCGAGTTCGACCTCGCCGCGCCGGGGATGACGATGCTCGAGACCGCCCTGGGCCTCTGCATGCGTCTCGTCCACGACGGTCACCTCGACCTGCCGACGTTGATCGAGCGGCTCACGGCGGGGCCGGTCCGAACGTTCGGTCTCGAGCGCCCCGGGCTGGAAGGCATCGGCACCCTGGCGCCAGGCGCCGTCGGAGACGTGGCGATCATCGACCCGGACGAGGAGTGGGTGGTCGAGCCCGAACGCTTCCACTCGACCGGCCGCAACACCCCGCTCGCCGGCACGACCTTGCGAGGACGGGTGTTGGCGACCATCGCCGGCGGCGTCGTGGTGCACCAGACCGAACGAGTGGCCGCCCTCACATGAAGGCACGCTGATGACCACGCCGCCCGATGCCGCACCGAGCGTCGAGGCACGCCCACCGGCGCGCCTCGTGCTCGCGGACGGGCGCAGCTTCGAGGGCGTCGGCATCGGTGTCGACGCGCACGCCACCGGCGAAGTGGTGTTCAACACCTCGATGACGGGCTATCAGGAGGCACTCACCGACCCCTCTTACGGCGGCCAGATCCTGACGATGACCTACCCGATCCAGGGCAACTACGGCACCAACGTGACAGCTGATGAGAGCCGCGAGGTCCAGGTGCGGGGGTTCGTGGTGCGCGAGTTGACCGACCAACCCTCGCACTGGCTGAGTACCGCGACACTCGACCGCTACTTGATCGACGCGGGTGTGTCAGGCATCGCCGAGATCGATACGCGCGCCCTGACGCGCCATCTCCGCTCGCAGGGCGTCGTGATGGGCACGATCACGCGCGACGAGACCGTCGAGGAGGCCCGGCTGCGACTCTCCTCTGAGCCGGACTATGCTTCCGGCGATTATGTCGAGCTCGTCTCAACGAAGACGCCGTACGACTTCGTCGATGCACCACAGCGAGAGCCTGCCTCAGGGCGGCGCATCGTCATTGTCGACCTCGGGGTGAAGCACAACATCATGCGCCTGCTACGTCACCGGGGGCTAGAGGTGACGACGGTGCCGCACACGACCAGCGCCGAGGATGTCCTCGCGCTGAACCCCTCGGGCGTCCTCTTCTCACCGGGTCCGGGCGACCCCATGCTCCTCGATCACGTCGTGACCACCGCACGAGGGCTGATCGGCCGGACGCCGATCCTCGGGATTTGCCTGGGGCACCAGGTGATCGGGCGCGTCTTCGGCGCGGCGAGCTACAAGCTCAAGTTCGGCCATCGCGGCGCCAATCACCCCGTCCGAGACGAGCTGACCGGTCGCGTCTACGTCACCGCGCAGAACCATGGTTTTGCCATCGATGGCGACGGCCTCGACGGTGCCGTACAAGTGTCGCAGGTGCACCTCAACGACGGGACGGTCGAGGGTCTTCAGCACAGAAGCGAGCCGGTGTTTACCATCCAGTACCACTCCGAGGCGTCGCCGGGACCTCATGACACGGAGTTCCTGTTCGACCGGTTCGTCGAAGCCGTTCGAGACGACGCCTAAACGAGGACGAGATCATGGCAACCGAAGTACGCCGAAGCACGAAGAGGGACGCCTCCCAGATCGCCGAGATCATCAGCGAGCTGGTGCAGGAGCCCAATCCCGTTGCGTTCAACCGCCCCTGGACCACGGAGGAAGTCGAACAGTGGATGGACCGCCAGGGCGACGAAGGCGCGATCTTCGTTGTCGATGACGGTCGCCAGGTCCTCGGCTTCTGCGCGCTCGACTTCGATTCGTCCGAGCCCGACGAGGCCTCCTTCGGAACGTGGATGCGGCAGCGCAACCGCCGTCAGGGTCACGGCACCGAGCTGGCCGAGGTAGCGCTCGGCTTCGCGCGGGAGCACGGCTACAAGCGGATTCGCGCACGGCTGCCGGAGGACAACGAGCCGGCGCTCTCCTACCTCTCCTCGATCGGCGCGCTCGTGCCGCTGACGAACCCGGGCACCGCGTTCGAGCTGCCGATCTACCAGGAACAGGACGAGGACTGATGGCGCTTCCCGAACTCGCCGTCGACTACGCCGCGCAGCGCGAGCACGACTGGACCGACTTCACCGGCCGCAGCGGGTCGCCGCAGGACTACTGGGAACACTGGGAAGAGCAGTCGCACAGCTGGAAGGTGCCAATCGAGTTCCTGCAGCCGATCGGGCTCGACGCTCCGGACGCGTTCAAGCCACTGCAGCCGCTGCTCGACACCCTCGAGGAGCTGGACGAGGTCGAGGTGCCACCGATCGAGTGGATGCACCTGACGTACGTCCACGTCGGCTTTCTGCGTGCCACCGACATCCTCTGGTCGCAGGTCGAGTCGTTCTACGCGAACGCCGCGCCCAGGATCCGGCGGGTCGAGCCATTCACGTTGCAGCTCGGGGGTCTCTCGGTCGCTGACGACGAGCGCATCTACCTCGGCATCGACGACAGCGGTTCGTTCCGCGAGCTCCGCCAGCAGATACGGAACGGCGTGCCCAAGGTGTACGAGCGGTTCCGCGACGATCCGGTCTTCTCCGCCGAGGGCGGCGATGCGTTCATCCCGCAGATCGACATCGGCCTTTTCACCGGCCGCGGCGACCGTCAACGAGTGATCGACGCCCTCGAACCCCACCGCGAGCTCGCGGTCGGACCAATCGAGCAGACCATGATGAAGATGGCGCGCGTTCCGATCCAGCCGCATGCGCACTACGCCGATCTGGATGTCGTCGCGGAGATTCCCCTCCTCGGCGCGAAGCACCGCGAGGGTTACCACAACTGACCGCCAAAGCCACGCCCGCGCCCGCGAAGCCGTCCTCGGTGCTCATCATCGGCAGCGGTCCGATTGTGATCGGGCAGGCTGCCGAGTTCGATTACGCCGGTACGCAGGCCTGCAAGGCCATGCGCGAGGAGGGCATCCGCTCCATCCTCGTCAACTCCAATCCGGCGACGATCATGACCGACGACGGCATTGCCGACGTGATTTACATCGAGCCGCTGACCGTCGATGTCCTCGAGCGCATCATCGATCGCGAGCGCCCTGAAGCTCTGCTGCCCACCCTGGGCGGCCAGACCGGCCTCAACCTCGCGATCGCCCTCGCCGAGGCAGGGGTGCTGGATAAATACGATGTCCGACTGATCGGATCGACCGTCGAGACGATCAAGCTCGCCGAGGACCGCGAGAGTTTCCGCGACCTGCTTGATGCCATCGGCGAGCCGACACCACCCTCGTCGATCGTCGAGTCGTGGGCGGATGCCGAGGCGGCCGTCGAGGAGATCGGCCTGCCCGCGGTGATCCGTCCCGCCTACACGCTCGGTGGCACAGGCGGCGGTATCGCGCACTCGCCTGAGGCTTATCGCGCGCTCGTCACGACCGGCCTCGCTGCGTCGCCCATCACCCAGGTCCTGGTTGAACGCTCGCTCCTCGGCTGGAAGGAGCTGGAGTACGAGGTGATGCGGGACGCCAACGACACCTGCATCACGATCTGCAACATAGAGAACCTCGACCCGATGGGCGTCCACACCGGCGACTCTATCGTCGTCGCACCCTCGCAGACGCTCTCCGACACCGAGTACCAGGCGCTCCGCGACAGCGCGCTCAAGATCATCCGGGCGCTGGGCATCGAGGGCGGCTGCAACGTGCAGTTCGCGCTCGCGCCGCGGCCAGACATCGTCCCCCGGGACGACGCCGAGATGTCCGAGGAGCTCGCCTACTACGTGATCGAGGTCAATCCGCGTGTTTCTCGTTCCTCCGCGCTCGCGTCGAAGGCAACGGGCTACCCGATCGCCCGGGTCGCCGCGAAGATTGCCGCCGGCAAGCGCCTCGACGAGATCCCGAACAGCGTCACGGAGCGCACGACCGCCGCCTTTGAACCAGCCCTCGACTACTGCGTCGTCAAGATCCCCCGCTGGCCCTTCGACAAGTTCGCCTCCGGTGATCGCGCGCTCGGCACGCAGATGAAGGCGACCGGCGAGGTGATGGCGATCGACCGCACGTTCGAGGCGGCGCTGCAGAAGGCCATCCGTTCGCTCGAGGTCGGCGGTCGCTCCCTGCTCTGGGAGGACGCCACCTGGGGCGACGATCCGCCCCTCCACGCCACAGACGAGCGGCTCTGGGCCGTGCTCGGCGCCATACGTCGGGGCATCGACGCCCGCGAAATCGCACGCCGCAGCGGCATCGACCCGTGGTTCGTCGAACGCCTCGGACGCATCGTCGCGATGGAGCGGCAGCTGCTCACGAAGGAAATGACGCCGCGCCTGCTGCGCGACGCGAAGCGCCTCGGCTTCGGCGACGTGCAGATCGCCACGCTCGCCGACCGGTTGCCGGAGCAGGTGCGCTCGCTGCGAGACGAGTGGGGACTGCGACCCGTCTACAAGATGGTCGACACCTGCGCCGCCGAGTTCGACGCAGCCACGCCCTACTTCTACTCGACATACGAGGAGGAGAACGAGGCTTTGCCGACTTCGGCCGAGAAGATGCTCGTGATCGGCTCTGGACCGATCCGCATTGGCCAGGGCATCGAGTTCGATTACTGCTCCGTCCGCGCCGCGTGGGCGTTGCAGGAGGCTGGTATCGAGGCGGTGCTGGCCAACTCCAACCCGGAGACCGTATCCACCGACTTTGACACCTCCGACCGGCTCTACTTCGAACCGCTCGACGAGGAGTCCGTGCGCGACCTGCTTGAAAACGAGGCCGGCGACAGCGGCGAAGCGCCGCCCTCGATCGTCCAGTTCGGCGGCCAGACGGCCGTCAACATGGCTGCCCGCCTGCAATCGGCCGCGCTGCCGATCGCCGGCTCCTCCGCCGACTCGATCGATCTCGCGGAGGATCGAGGGCGCTTCGAAGCGACGCTATCCGAGCTGGACGTACCGCAACCCCCGGGCGCAGCGGTGACGGACCTCGAGGAGGCGCTCACCACCGCCGAGGCGATCGGCTACCCGGTCCTCGTACGCCCCTCCTACGTGCTCGGCGGCCGAGCGATGGAGGTCGTGCAGGACGCCAACGAGCTCGTCAGGTTCTTCGGCGCGGCGCTCGCCGAGAACGCTGTCGTGCTCATCGACAAGTACCTCGACGGTCTGGAGGTCGAGATCGACGCCGTCTGCGACGGCGAGACAGTGTTGATCCCGGGGATGATGGAGCACATCGAGCGCGCCGGCGTGCATTCGGGCGACTCGATGGCCGTGTACCCGCCCCAGAACGTCACCGAGGCGCAGCGGGACGCCATCGTCGACTACACGACACGTATGGCGGGGGCCTTGGAGGTCCGCGGGCTGATGAACGTGCAGTTCGTGATTGCGCCCGAGGCGCAGCCTGACGGCCCCGGCGTCTTCGTCATCGAGGTCAACCCGCGGTCTTCGCGGACGGTGCCGTTCATCTCGAAAGTGACCGGCGTGCCCATGGTGGAGCTGGCGGTGAAGGTCATGCTCGGCGAACGCCTCGCGGACCTCGGCTACCAGAGCGGTCTCTACCCGGAGCGCGACCTCGTGGCCGTCAAAGCGCCGGTGTTCTCAATGTCGAAGCTGACAGACGTCGACACCTTCCTCGGCCCCGAGATGAAGTCAACGGGCGAAGTTATGGGCGTCGATCGCACGTTCGACGCTGCTGTGCGCAAGGCGATGATCGCGAGCGACCTCGGCGTGCTGCCGGAAACTCCGTTCCTGCTCTCACTGTCCAACCAGACGAAGACGGCGGCCGTGCCGCTGATCCGCGCGCTGCACGAAGCCGGCTGTCCCCTGTACGCCACCGAGGGCACCGCTGCACTGATCGAGGGGCTCGGACTGCCCGTCCAGAGCGTGGCCAAGCGACTGAACGAGGGCCATCCCAACGTCGTCGACGTGATCCGCGACGCTACGGTGCGGGCCGTGATCAACACGCTCGAGGGCGGCCGCACCGAGACCCGTCGTGACGGGTTCGACATTCGCCGCAACGCCACGGAGATGCACATCCCGACCTTCACGTCGTTGGACACGGCCCGCGCGGCGATCGACTCGCTGAGCGCGCCCGGCTCTTATGACGTGCGACCGCTCATCGATTACCGCGACGGCCACGAGTGACCGCGGCGCGCATCGGTGACGGACTCGACGCCGTCCTCTTCGACCTGGACGGTACGCTCGTCGACTCGCTTCCCACGATCGCTCGCGCCATGGCGGCTGCCTGCCGTGAGCACGGCTACGAAGTCGACGCGGAGGCGGTCATCCCCATCATCGGCGCGCCGATGGCCGACCTGGCGGAACGCGTGACCGGTGCGCCTCGTGCGGTCGCCGAGGCGATCAACGAGAGCTATCTCCGCATCTACCACGGCGAGTACATCGCAGAGACGCCGGCACACGAGGGCGCGCACGACCTCCTGCGAGCTCTGCACGCGGCCGGAGCGCCGCTGGGCGTCGTGACGAACAAGAACGAGACGGGCGGCCGGCGCATGGTCGAGGTGCAGGGCTGGCAGCCCTACTTCGCCAGCATCGTGGGCCGCGACACCGCAGCCGCCCCGAAGCCGGCGGCCGACCCCGCGCTAGCCGCGCTCGCCGAGCTGGGTGTCGAGCCCGCGAGGGCGGCGCTGGTCGGCGACACCGAGTACGACATGGGCTGCGCCGCCGCCGCAAACCTGGGGCGCGTGATCGGCATCGTCGACAGCCGGTCAGCCGAGCGGCTCCTCAAGGCCGGCGCAACGGACGTCGTCGCCGATCTCAGCGCGGTCGGTCGTCTGCTGCTCGACACGGTGCCCGCCTCGTGAAGCGCTACACCGTCGAGGTCGTCGAGCAGGCGCGCCTGTATGGCGACACGCATGTGCTGTGGATGCGCCAGCCGTGGGCCAACGACGCCTGGCACGATGGCCAGTTCGTCATGGTCTACATCGGCGAGGGCGATGCCCCGCTCCTCGGACGAGCGATGTCGATCCATCGCACCCGTCCGAGCGCCGACGGTGCCGAGTTCGCGATTCTCTTCGAGGTCGTGGGCACGGGCACCGCATGGCTGGCGCGGCGTCGCAGTGGCGACGAAATGTCCATCGTCGGACCGCTGGGCCAGGGCTTTCACCCGCGCGAGCGTGTCGAGAAGATGCTGCTCGTCGGCGGCGGGATCGGATGCGCGCCGCTGATCGGCTTCGCGGAACGACTCGTCACCGAGGGTCGCGAGGTCACGCTGATCCTCGGTGGTCGCAGCGACGCACAGATCTACCCGGCCGATCGATTGGCGGCGGCGATCGAACTGGTGGTGACGACCGAGGACGGTTCGCTCGGCGAACGAGGGCGCGTCACCGCGCCGTTCGAGCGGCTCCTGGGCTGGTGCGACCAGGCCTTCGCCTGCGGTCCCGACCCGATGTTCGAAGCGCTCTACCGCGTCGTCCGGGACAGTGGCACGTCCAAGCCCGTCCAGGGACTGTTGGAGGCGCGCATGGCCTGCGGGTTTGGCGTCTGTTACTCGTGCGGCATCTTTCCGCGGCGCGGCGGCGTCAAGCTCGTCTGCAGCGACGGACCAATGTTCGACCTCCGCGACGTCTACGCCTAACGTCAGACCCGCGGACGTCGAGGGAGTCACCGATGCGCTCGTTGTTCCAGCTGCACGTCTTCGTGGTCGTGATCGCCGCCGTCGTTGGGCTCGTGGTCGGATCGAGGTTCATCGATCCGACGATCCTCGGCGCGTTGCTCGGGCTCGGCGCGGGACTCGGTGGTGGTGCCTTCATCGCCGCGATCGCCACCGGCACAAACCTTGCGGGCGGCGGCGCCGGCGGCCCGGGCACGCCAAGCATCTGGGACGACGAGGACGCCAACAACGCTCCGCCGACCTCGAACGGATCGAGCTGAGGCCGCGCGAAGTAGCGCCGTGCGAGGCGGCGTTGGGCTCCCTAAGTGATCTCGTTGAGCATGCCGTCGAGCTGGATGTACTTGTCGGCGAGCGCCCGCATCTCGATCGAGGCGCTGCCGGCGAACGCGACCACCTCGACACGCACGCCGCGGGTCTGGACCGCCTCGACCGCGCGTGAGAAGTCGGCGTCGCCGGACACGATGCAGAGCACATCGAGCCGGTCGGCCATCTGCAGCATGTCCAGCGCCATCTCGACGTCGAAGTTGCCCTTGATCGATCCGTCTGCGAAGCGCTTGAGCGGCTTCGTCGTGATGCGGTAGTTGTAGGGCACGAACGGCGCGACGAACTTCTGCTGCTCCATCGGCTCGCGCGGATCATCCGACACCGGTGAGTATGCCGTCGCCCGCACGAGCTCCCGCCCCGCGGAGAGGAGGTCGAGGAGCTTGCCCATGTGCACCGGCTTCGACGCGGCGTCCACGCCGTACATGACGTTCGGCACGTCGACGAAGATCCCCAGCCGCGGACGGTACCCCGCACGGTCCGTCGCCTCGGCGACCGCCGTCAGGCCGGCACGCAGCTCAGTCAGCATGGAGCGCTGGTCTTCGACCAGGCTGCGCAGCTCCTGGAGTTCCGCCTCCACGGCCGCTGGCAGGTCTTCAGTGCTCGTGGCGGTACGGGTGCTTCGCACCCGCCGTGCCGGCGCCGCGCGCGCAGGCGTCACGACCTCGGCCGCGGGCGCCTCAGGCGCCTCAGCCGCCTCAGCCGGCTCGGCAACCGCCTCCTCAACGGCAGCTTCGGGCTCCTCGGCCGCCACCGGCGTCTGGGTCCGGGCCCTCGAGGTCCGGCGGCGCGCTGGCTGCTTCTCCTCGGCGGGCTCTTCGGTCTTGGCCGCGGCGGTGCGTCGCCTACGCGCCCGCTTTTTCTCCTCGGCGGCCGGCTCTTCGGCCTTGGCCCGCGAGGTGCGCCGACGTGTCGGCTTCTTCTCCTCGGCCGTGGCGTCGTTCTTGGGCGCCGCAGTGCGCCGGCGGCGCGCCGGCTTCTTCTCTGCGTCGTTGCCGTCGGCATCGTCACTCGGCTTGCGCCGACCGGCGATCATCGAATCGACCCGACGACCACCTCGGCGGCGGCTCGAGGATCCGCCGTCGCCGCTGTCCATCAGGATCTCGAGTAGTCCAGAGCCTTCGTTCATGGCACACCTGCCTCGCCTGCATACTGCAATACAGAACAGCGCGCCGCCACTTGCTCTGCTAGTCCGATAAACGCTTGGGTGATCTCGGAGTCAGGGTGGCCCACGATCACCGGCACGCCGGTGTCGCCACCCTCACGGATGCGAGCGTCGAGGGGGAGCTCACCCAGGAACTCGACCCCAAGCTCGTCGGCTGCAATCTCGGCCCCGCCGCGGCCGAAGACTTCGCCGCTCATGTTCTCAATGATGCCGAAGACCGGCACCGCGAGCCGGTCGAACATCCCCACCGCCTTGCGCGCGTCCTCGAGCGCCACCACCTGCGGCGTCGAGACGATGACTGCGCCGGAGATCAGCGCCTCCTGCGCCATGCTCATCGAGGCGTCCGACGTGCCAGGCGGCAGGTCGACGATCAGGTAGTCGAGTTCGCCCCAGTCGACATCGTGCATCAGTTGTCGCACGCCCGTGCCGACCATCGGACCCCGCCAGACGACCGGCGTGCCCTTTGGCAAGACGAAGCCTAGCGAGACGGCCAGCACGCCATGAGCCTCGACCGGCCGTAGGCCCTGGTTGCCGTCCGCCTGCAGCCCGCCGTCGATGCCCATCATCGTCGGAACGTTCGGTCCGGTGATGTCGGCGTCGAGGAGCCCGACCGCCGCGCCGAGCCGCGCCAGGGCCACTGTGAGGTTCACGGCGACGGTGGATTTGCCAACGCCACCCTTGTTCGAAGCGACCGCAATGATGTTCTTCACGCCCGGGATCGGCTGCGGCCCCTCGCCTCTCGCCGCCGTCCCACGAACCTCGGCGCCCCAGTCGATCGTCACCTCTCCGACGCCAGCGACCGGATCGAGTGCGGCGTGCACGTCGCGGTCGATGGTTTCGCGAAGGGGACAGGCGGGCGTTGTCAGCACCAGCTCGAACGAGACGTTCGATCCGTCGATCTGGAGGTTGCGGACCATCCCTAGCGAGACGATGTCGCGATGGAGCTCGGGGTCGTTCACGCCACGTAGCGCTGCGAGCACATTCTGCTCGTCAACCACTCGTGAACCCACTTTCTTCGGAGCCTTCTTGACGTATTACGAGTGTTCCGCGGCCAGAAACCCGTCCAAATGAGCCTTCGATGACAAATCTGTCGAGAAATACGCCCTGGCGGGGAACCTCCGGGCCGTTTTGAGCGTTCTGTCTACAACGACCGGAAGCTCGACGCGGGTCGAGCGGGCTATGAAGAGCCCTAGCCGTGGATCCGAGTATATCGGGGCTCCACGGCAGGCGGAATGGCATTCCGGAAGGTGTATTAGGGAAGTTTAAAACTTTTTTAGTACAATAACGTTGACGCAGCCGGAGATGCTGCGGACAATGTCTCGGCGATTCGGGCGTGTGGGCCCGAGATCTGAGCTAGCTGGCTGATGTCGGCGGCTTGGATGAAGCGGAGGCGACGACAGGCCACACACTGCGGGGTGTCGTCATCGCAAGGATGGAACAGCTCAGATGAGTGGCGCAGCGACCAAGACCAAGAGCCGCAAGACCACCGCGACCGCGCGCCGGTCGCGCAAGAACTGTGTGCACCACTGGCGCATCGAGGCCCCCAACGGGCGCGAGAGCCAGGGTGTCTGCAAGCGCTGTGGTCTCGCCAAGAACTTCTCGAACTCGAACGAGAGCGTGATGTGGGAACAGACCAACACGCTACGCGCGGATCTCCGCGACTCCTCGAGGTTCTCGAAGCCCTCGGAGATCGTGCTCTCGGACGACGCCGTCCGCTAACCAGCGGCACGGCACGGTTCACAACCAAACGACGCCCCCGACCCCGGGGGCGTCGTTCTGCGTGCGCCCCCAGCGCGCCCGGGCTGGCGTCACGGCGTATCATCGACGGAGCACAGCTGCCGAGGAGCCGTCGATGGACCTGAGCGTCAACCTGGCGCCGCACCACAAGATCGAGCTCGCGCTGCGCAATCCCGTGATCACCGCCTCCGGGACCTTCTCGAACGCCCTCGAACTTGCCGCCCACTACGACATCGACCGCCTGGGCGCAGTGATCTCGAAGGGCACCACACTGCGACCGCGGCGCGGCAACCAGACGCCGAGGACCGTCGAGACGCCCGCCGGCATGTTGAACTCGATCGGCTTCCAGAACATCGGTGTCGGCGCGCTGATCAAACGCGTCGCGCCCACCTGGGCGCGCTGGGACGTCCCGGCGATCGTCAACATCATGGGCGACACCGTGCCCGAGTACGGCCAGCTCGCCGCTCGCCTGGACGGCGTCGCGGGCGTCGCGGCGCTCGAGGTGAACGTGTCGTGCCCCAACGTGGACCAGGGCGGGCTCGAGTTCGGTCAGGACCCTCACGCGGCAGCCGAGGTCGTACGCGAAGTAGCGGCGAACACATCGCTTCCGATGCTGGTCAAGCTGACTCCGAGCGTCGAGGACATCCGTCCGATCGTCGACGCGGTGGCTTCGGCCGGCGCCCACGCCGTCACCATCATGAACACCATCCCCGCGCTCGCCATCGACATCGAACGGCGGCGACCGGCGCTCGGTACCACGTTCGGCGGGCTCTCCGGCCCGGCGATCAAGCCGATCGCTTTGCGCAATGTCTTCCTCGCCGCCTCCGCGAACGAGATTCCGGTGGTCGCCTCGGGCGGCGCGATGTCCGGCGAAGACGTCGTCGAGTTCATTATGGCGGGCGCGACCGCCGTCCAGATCGGCACCGCGACGTTCCTCGACCCGGCCGCTCCCTGGCGCATCCTTGACGAGCTCGAGGCGTGGTGTACGACCGAGGGTGTCGAGCGCATCGAAGACATCCGCGGCGTCGCCCGCCGTATGGACTGACCCTCGGATGTTGCGTGCGCTCGGTCGACGCCGCGACGCCCTGCGCGCGACCGCCGTGGCAGCGCCGCTGGCCATCTTCGCCGCCGCCGTCTGGTTCGTCGTCACGACACGCGTCGTCCGCATCTGGGGTCCGGACAGCGCTGCGCCCGCCGCGGGCGTCGTCGTCGCTGTCCTCATCGCCGCCACGATCTGGCGCTGGGCACGCACCGACGAGGAGCAGGCCGCCCTCGCCTCGACGATCTGCCCGCACTGCCACAGCGCTCTGGACGTCCGTCACGAGCACGCTCGGTCCGGCGCGCTGGCTCAGGGACTGACCGAGTGGCGCTGCACCTCGTGCGGCTATGAACACTCGGAGGCGTTGACGTGCGAGCTGTGCGCGACATAGCTTCAAACGAGGGCGCACGCGCGCCCCGTCACCCCCTCGGGGCGTAGCTCAGCCTGGCAGAGCGCTGCGTTTGGGACGCAGAGGTCCGCAGTTCAAATCTGCGCGCCCCGACCATCAATCCTGCTTAAACACTGGCGTCCCTCGGTGCGCATCCTGTCGCGCGTACTTATCGCGTACTTACGAGGAGCCACCGAGGGCTCGATCGAGACGGTCTGCGGTGGCACGCCTCTGCCCGTCGAGCGCGTGGATGTAGGTGTCAGACGTGAACGCGTAGGCGGCATGGCCCAACATTTCCTGCACATCGTGGAGCGATCCGCCCGCCGCGAGCAGCCCTGTCGCCGCAGAATGGCGCAAGTCGTGCACGCGAATGTGCGGTAACCCGGCTCTCTCGAGGCCTGCGTCTAGCGTCTTCCTGATCGTCGTCGCTCCGAGTGGCCCTCCATCGTCGCCAGGGAACACGCGGTTCTCGTCGCGCCAGTGAGGCCCGAGCTGCAGGCGGTCTTCGTTCTGCGCGGCCTTGTGTCGCTTCAGTTCCTCGATGAGGAAAGCCGGCAGTGACACCGTGCGACGTGAGCGCTCGCTCTTAGGCAGCCCTTCGACGTACTCGCCGTAGATTCGGGATCCCGTGCGCCTGACCTGCAGCTCAGCGCGGTCGAGGTTCGCATCCTCACAGCGGAGCGCGATCAGCTCGCCGCGCCGAAGTCCAAGCGTGCCGGCGACCATGAAGAGGGGGCGTAGCCGGTTGTCCTGAAGCGCCTCCCAGAGACGGCGCACCTCGTCGTGCGAGAAGGCCGCTGTCTCAGCCTTCCGGGTGGGCGGCACGGTGACGAGAGCGACCACGTTTCGAGTGACCAGCTTCTGGTTGACCGCGTGCGCAATGGCTGAACGGAGTACGCCACGAATGTGTGCGACGTGTCGTGGACTGTGCCCGACCGTTACCAGACGATCGATAAACCCCTGTGCGTGGCGAACCGTCAGACGGTCAAGGAGAACCTTCCCGATTGCCGGCCGAATGTGCAGATCGATGGTAGAGCGGTACGAGCGGATCGTCGCCGGCGTCCAGCCACGGGTGGTTCTGCCGTGCTCAAGGAAGGCGTCGAGGACGTCAATCAGCCGGTAACCCGGCGCCGCTATGCCGACATCGGCGCGCCGCCGCAGCTCGTCGCGCACTTTCTGGGCTTCGGCCATCGTCGAGACCGTTCGCTGGAGGCGGTGCTGGCCCACCCAAAACCCGGATCTGGTAACGGCGTCCTAACCTCGTGATCGAGCCGTCGCCCCGAGGTCCTCGCGTTCTAGGCATGACTTTCCTCCGCGTTGATCACTGGGTCGCCGGGTCTCCGTTGCCCGGTAGCAATCTCTGTGGAGTGGGTGTGGGCGGTCGGATCGACAACTCCGGTCACCGACAAGCGGTAGGCCCTAATCAGCGCTGATCCCCAAGACTCGTACTGATCCGACCGGTCGCCAATCATCCCGGATTCCATCGCGTCCTCGAAACGAAGTTCGTGTTCACCGGGGTACATGGGCAGGTCCTGGCTCCACTCCCAGAACCTGCGCTCATCGTCTGCGATCCGGCTGAGCTGGCGGGCCACGCTCCGATCGCCGGCGGCGGCCCTACGCTCTAGCTCTTGCCTATTCAGCCTTGATGCCGGTTCGTAGAACCATTCCAGTCCATGCTTCTCGCCCGTAAGCTGGAGTTCCGCTCGACGGAACGCCCGCTCGAATTTCCGCACATCCTCGTATGCCCACGCGGGGTGCGCGTTGTCCCAGGTGTCCACGCGCGCGCGCCATGTCTCGCCTGCCGACTCAGTCGCGATTCCACGATGGAGCCCTCGCCAGGAAGACTGTCCGCGAGATCACCGCCCATCCGGGGCTGATCCGAGACTTCGAGGGCGACCCGCCGTCATATCTCACGGAGGAGGACGAGAGCGGCGCCAGTTTCTGGAATCCCCGGGAGTGCTGGTCGTTCCATACCGCCGAGTGGTGGCGGAACCACTGGCAGCACACCGGGATTGTCGACATTGAGCATGCCGCCGCCATGGATGACCGTTGGGACGTGTGGCTGAAGTTCGATGACGCCGCGGTCGCGGCCGCCCTGCCTGTGCCGGTGCTGGGCGTCGCGCCAGGTGCTGAGACCGGCGACGCGCTACGAGCGGACCGGGGTAGCTACCTCGGGATCGTCGAGGTCACCGCGCGCGTTCGCGGTTAGCGAGCGAGGACATCGACGAACGCGTACCACGGGCGAGACGAACAGCCGATCGCTCGAACCCTGAGGCGTCGCGCCGCTATCCGACACCCGTCACCCGCGGGAGGTCGAACTTCGCCACGATCACCTCGGCGGCCGCGCTGGCGGAGAGCTGACTGTTGTCGATCACGATGTGGCGGCCTGGAAGCGTCACCCCGGCCTCAGCTACCGTCGTGTGCTGTTCGCTCAGCGCCGCCATGACTTCGTCGCTCGCCCAATCTGTCTTCTTGCTCGCTCGTCGTAGCTCACTGCGATTGCGGTCGAGGCGAACCGAGAGTGGCGCGTCCAGCTCCACGTAGAGTGGCTCGCCACCGGCGCTTGAGACGAGGTCGGCCCAATCCTCGATGACGCGCATCACGGCCGGGTCGCCAAACGGAGGAACGCCGGTCCCGACCAGGTTCGTTCCAGCTCGCGCTGCTTCCTCGATGATCTCCCTGCGGAAAGCGGTCGCGAGGCGGACGAAAGGCTCGGATCCGAACTCGAAGAACTCGGTCAGGAGGTCTACCAGCATGTGGCCGTGGAGGAGCGACGCGCCCGTCAGGCGTTGCACCTCGAAACCGACGGTCATTTTCCCGACGGCCTGCGGACCGAAGATGCTGAGATTGAACGGCTCTCTCGCCACTTCCGGTACTCCGTGGTGCTCGCGGGCGTCTGCCCGACCGCCGACTCGCCACCAGCATCGCTTTGATCGCGGCCGGCGGCGACTGCTGGAACGCTAGAGGACGGCACGAGGGCCGGCACACGACCGGCCCCTGCCCCATACGCAACGCGACGGCGCGCGTTACATCGTTATCTCGGTCACCAACGCGGTCGGCATCGGTGTCGCTACGTTGGCATCGCCGAACTTGGCGAGCAGCGCCTGCCAGTCAGCGTCATTGGTGATCGCGTCGACGGAGCGCCCGTAGGCCTCCATGTTCTCGTACTCGACCACGATGGTGACGCCGTTCGCCCCGGCGGCGCCCACGGCGCCCTGCCAGATGCGGATGCTGGTGGAGTCACCGACGCGCGCAGCGATCGCCGTGCCCTCTGCGATGAGTGCGCCGAACTCCTGGGCCTTACCAGGGTTCACCTGGAACGGGATTACGTTTGATACTGCCATCTTTCCCTTCAACTTCTCCTGCATCAATGCAGGTGTTTCAGCCGGCGAAGCGTAGACGAACGCAGCGGGCCCGCCCACCTCGCCGATGTCCGCCTGTCGGTGCGGCGTCTATTACGCCCCATCCGATCGGCACATCGCCGGTGACCGAGCTACGAGGAACGTCGTGCGATGTAGAGCGAGGTCTGGATCGGCCGCTCCACCACCCCACCGAACTCCCGCTGGGCGATCCCCTCGAGGTCGTCCAGCAGCGCGTCGCGCTCGGCGGCCGGGAGCTGCTGATTCTGCGCGAACGTCGAGTAGAGCTCGCGGATCTCGCGAGCTGTGAACCGGACGAGTCGCCGCATCAGCTCGTGCTGGACATCCTCGAACCCCGCGCCCTCGAGGGCGGCTCGACGCGCCGGGACATCGAGGGCGTGTGGCACGCTCGGTCGCACGCCGGCAGACGGACTGCTGAAGCCGATGTCCAGGCGCCGTTTCGTCGCAGCGTGGAACGGGTCATCCCGCATTGGATCGCCGAACACCGTCCACCACAACGCGATCACGGCGCCCGGGCGGAGCACACGCCGCACAATCTCGAGGCCGAGGGTCTCGTCCACCCAGTGAAACGCGGTCGCAGACACCACGAGGTCGAACGACGCGTCCGGCAGGTCCGCTTCCTCGAGCGTCACGATGCGCACTTCGACCGGAGCGTCCGAGCTGCTGGCCTTGGACACGAGCAGCTCGGCGAGCCGCGGGTCGGGCTCCAACGCCGTGATCCGCCCCGCCCCGCGGCGGGCCAATTCCAACGTGGCCGCGCCGGTACCCGCGCCCACGTCAAGGATGGTTCGACCCTCGATCAGCTGTCCGGCGTCGAGGAGCGCGTACAGCGCATCGGGATACGGTGGGCGCGCGCGATCGTAGACCTCGGCATCGACGCCGAAGGCGGTGCGTCCGGCCTCGAGGGGTAAGGCGTCCGTCGCTCACGGTCCTGACCTGACCCCGTGAGACGAGACCACCGTTGATGAGAGTCCTTTGGCCCGCGAAGGTGGGCGGAGGAGGACATCACGGTGAAACGACGCAGGCACACGCCTGAGCAGATCGTGCGCAAGCTGCGGGAGGTGGAGCGGCTGCTCGGTGAGGGGCAGACGATCGCGGAGGCGGCGAAGCGGGTCGAGATCTCGGAGCAGACCTACCACCGCTGGCGCAACCAGTACGGCGGGATGAAGGCCGACGACGCCAAACGGCTGCGCGAGCTGGAGCGCGAGAACGCGCGGCTGAAGCGGATCGTCGCCGACAAGGAACTCGAGATCGACGCGCTCAAGGAGATCGCCCGGGGAAACTGGTAAGCCCGTCGCGCCGGCGCGAGGCGGTCTGCATGTTGCAGGACCGCCTCGCGTTGTCGGAACGGCGGGCATGCCGGGTCACCGGCCAGCACCGCTCCACGCAGCGCCGCCTGCCGGCGCGCGGCCGTGGCGACGACGCGCTCAGGACGGAGTTGCACGCCTTCTCGCGTGGCCACCCCCGCTGGGGATACCGCCGCGCATGGGCGACCTTGCGCGAGGAGGGATGGACCGTGAACCGCAAGCGGGTGCAACGGCTCTGGCGTGAGGAGGGGCTGCGCGTCCCGCTGACACGACGCAAGCGTCAGCGTCTGGGGGACTCGGCTCAGCCCGCCAGGCGGCTGAGTGCTGAGCGGCCGAACCACGTCTGGGCGCTGGACTTCCAGTTCGACCAGACCGCGGACGGGCGGGTCCTGAAGCTGCTCAACATCGTCGACGAGCACACGCGGGAGGCGCTGGCGGTGGTGGCCGCCAGGCGCATCAACGCCGACGCCACCGCCGCCACGCTCGACCGGATCGTCGCCGGGCGCGGGACGGCGCCGGGGTACATCCGCTGCGACAACGGGCCCGAGCTCACGGCCAACGCGCTGCGCGACTGGTGCCGGTTCAGCGGTACGGGCAGCAGCTACATCGAGCCCGGTGCGCCGTGGGAAAACCCATTCGTCGAGTCGTTCAACGGCCGGCTGCGCGACGAGTTCCTGGCCGTCGAGCAGTTCGACAGCCTGCTCGAGGCGCAGGTGCTGATCGAGGACTGGCGGATCGAGTACAACACGAAGCGCCCGCACAGCAGCCTGGGCTGGCTCGCCCCGGCTGAGGCTGTCGCACAAACCCACGAAGAGGGGACATCGCTATACGATGAGCATGGCGGCGGGGGCGGAGTGATTCCGAGGTGCCGCCGTGACCCAGCGTTTCTTGCCGTGCGACCGTGACCAGCAATACCTGATGCCCGCCAGCCTCCGCGACTGGCTGCCGGGGGACCACCTCGCGTGGTTCGTGCTCGATGCGGTCAGCCAGTTGGACCTCACCGCGTTCTACGAGCGCTACCGCGAGGACGGTTGGGGGCGGAAGGCGTACGAGCCGTCGATGATGGTCGCGCTCGTGCTCTACGCCTACTGCGAGGGCGAGCGCTCGAGCCGCCAGATCGAACGGCGCTGCCGGGAGGACATCGCCCTCCGGGTGCTGACCGCGAACCAGCACCCCGACCACGCGACGATCTGCCGTTTCCGCCAGCAGCACGAGGAGGCGCTCTCGGGACTGTTCGCCGAGGTGCTCAGGCTGTGCGCCGAGGCTGGTCTGGTGCGGGTCGGGGTGGTCGCGCTCGACGGGACCAAGCTGCACGCCAACGCCAGCCGTGAGCGCAACCGCACGGATGCGGACCTGGAGGCCGAGGTGCGGCGCATCCTCGACGAAGCGGAGCGGGTGGACGCCGAGGAGAACGCGCGCTTCGGCGACGCGCGGGGCGACGAGTTGGCTCCGGGCCGTTTCCACTGGCCCAGACGATCGGCTCCGGGAGCGGCGTAACAGATTCCGGCGGGCTGGCGTCTGGTCCGCTGTCGACCGTCAGAGCGTCAGCGTCGAACTGGTGCACCTGGTCACGCGATCCAAACGTCGAAGTTCGTACGATTGTGAGCGCTCGGTACGAGATGAGGGCGCGCAGGGCCTGTGCGAATCCGCCACAGAGTCGTTCCACGTCGGCGCCGGACTGCATTAGCCGAGCCACTTCAGTCAGGCTCGCAAGCTCATCGATCCGCCGGCTCTGCAAGCGGGCATAGGCGTCTGCCTCCAGGCGGCGCGCTACGACCTCGGCGACCTCAGCGATGAGCGCAACTGTGTCGGCATCCCACACGTCTTCCTCGGCAGACGAGCAAACGAGGGCGCCCACGACGCGTTCGGCGTCGCTGTGGTTCGCCGTATCCGGGTCCGCCGCGTCTGGGCTCGGCGGCGGATCGCCGAACCGAGTCACACCGGGCACGCTCGCCACCACCGGCGCCACGATCATCGTGCCGACACGCTGCGCGACGTCCTCCGGAAGAACGCCGTCGGCGCGCCGATAGAGCACCGACTGTCCGTTTGCGACCTCACTCCGCAGGCGATCGACGTGGCGTCCATCGCGGCTGTACTCGGTCGGCGGTCCCGCCACGGCTAGCGTCCCGCCCTGGCCGTCGCGCTGCGACACCACGACCGACACACGTAGTGCATCGAGGTGGTCGCGCACCGGCGCCAGAGCCTCGTCGAGCGCGTCGCGCGTTGCCCGTCGGCCACCCGCGAACTTCGCGACGTCGCTGAGCAGGGCCACCCGGTCCGCGCGGGTTTCCATATTCCGAATGTGCACGGCGTTCACCAGCGCCGCACCGACCTCGCGACCGACCGAGAGGAGCAGATTGCGTTCGCGTGGGCCGACTTCTTCGTCTTCGATGCCGATCACGGCGAACGCGCCTAGCGACTCACCATGAGAGTGGATCGGGACGACCACGAATGCCCCGCCCGGGTCCGGTAGCGGCTCGCCATCCGGGCCGACGGCGTCTTCACTGAGCAGCGGCTCGCGGCGATCTGCAACCTGTTGCAGCAGCTCCACCGGCAGTGCCTGCACGTCGGCGCCTGACTCCCCGTCGAGCTTCACGAACGTCGAGGTCGGCTCGGTGTCACTCGCAATCTGCCAGCCCTGTGCCGCACTCCCGCCGATCAATCGGCCGGCGATCCGCGCCGCGCGGCCGACCAGCGGCTCGTCGTTCCCGGGCTCGCCGAGGGCGGTCGAGACTGCGTTGACGACCGAGAGGTAGCGGTTGCGCAGCTCGAGTTCTGATGTCTGCTGGCTCACCTCGGCGTTGAGGTCGCGGTTCAGACGCTCCAGCTCGCCGCGCGACTCCTCGAGGGCGCCGGGCGCTGTCCTCAGCTCGTCGACCGTCTCCTCGAGCTCCTCGCGCGTCTCGATCGAAGCGCGCCAGCGGAGGTGAACAACCGCCGCCAGGCCCGGGAACCCCACCAGCGCGACGCCGAGCAGTTGCAGGACGGACATGTGCCCGGTCTCGTGCGACGCGACCAGGTGGGCATGCGGCACCGAGTCGCGGATCGCGAGGAATTCGGTCGCGACGAAGACCGCTGACGTGTAGGCGACGACCACGACCATCGACACGGTGCTGACTGAGCCCGCGATCGAGATCACCAGCACCGCGAGTACTCCGAGCGTGAGCCAGGTCCCTGCCCCGCCGAAGGTCAGAGCAACCGCCAGCACGGTCACCAGCGCCACGCGAGCGACCAGAGTGATCGCATCGAACTGCCACTCGCTCCGAGCGCGGCGGGCGAGGATCACCTCGGCCTCGCCGACCAGGACGGCCACCGCGATCCCGTAGATCGCGACAGCGGCAATGATGGGACTGCCGATGAGGTGTGAAGCGGACGCGACCAGCGCGCCGGCGACGAGCAGCAGTCGCCGCTGCTGCCAGGTCACAGCGGAGGATTCGACGCGGACACGCAGAGCGGCGTCAGTGTCCTCGTTGTCCCCGGCTGGGCCCGTTGCTACGATCGCGGCGCTCATGCCAGACGGCGTCCCCCCGTACGTGCTCGTCGCCCGGATCGGCTCGATCCTGGGCATGTCCTTCGCGCTGGCGATTGGACTGCTCCTCCTCATCGGCGGATGGGTCCTACCGGCGCTGATCGCGTTTGCCCTGTTCGTCCCCTCATTTGGGTTGATGGCCTATGTCGAACGGCGTGCTGGACGCTCCGCCGACGCCTCGCAGGGCTCGCCACCGAGCTAGAGCGTTCGTGCGGGCACGCGCACGCCCGTCGTGCTTTCACTATCGGCAAGAAGTCGCTGATTCGGTACGCGTTGCGCGGCTCAGCTCGGAGCGGACGCGTCATCCTCCGCGATCTCGATCTGAGAGATCATGAGCGGGTCCGATGGATCGTCAGAGCGCTCGCGGCGTTCGAGGTCGGAGAGGAGCGCCAGTCCCTCCTCAACGACGCCAAAGAGCGTGAACCGCCCGTCGAGATGAGGCAGATCGGCGAGCGCGATGAAGAACTGCGATCCCGCGCTTCCGGCGCCCGCGTTCGCCATGCCCACGGCGCCGGCGACGAACGGCTCGTCGCTGGGCTCATCCTCGATGCGATAGCCGGGCGTACCACGCCCCGTGCCCGTGGGATCGCCCGCCTGCGCGATGAAGCCCGGCACCACGCGGTGGAACGCGCAACCGTCGAAGTAGCCCTCTCGAGCAAGGAACACGAACGAATTGACGGCCACCGGCGCGAGGTCTGGCCGCAGCGCGATGCTCACTGGACCACGCTCGGTGCGCAGCACGGCGGCATAGCGATGGCTCGGATCGATCGACGACTCCGGTGCGGCCTCGTAGTGCCTCGCCACGGTGCTACCCGCCCTCGACGATCTCGATGCTGGCGATGGTGAGACCGGGAGTGCCGGCCGACGCTGGGTCCCGAGCCTCGAGGGCCTGCAGCAGCTCGATGCCCCCGGTCACCTGACCGAACACGGTGAAGCCGGCGTCGAGGTGGGGCGCCGGCGCGAGGGTGATGAAGAACTGCGAGCCGTTCGTGACGGCTCCCGCCTTCGCCATCGAGAGCACTCCTGTGCCAAACGTCAGGCTGTTGCTCTCCTCGATCAGGGCGTAGCCGGCGTCGCCGAAGCCGGTCGCTGTCGGATCGCCGGCCTGTGCGACGAAGCCCGGGACGACGCGATGGAACATGAGCCCATCGTAGAAGCGGTTGCGAGCCAGGAAGACGAAGTTGTTCACGTACGCGGGGGCGGCGCCTGGCAGCAACTCCAGACGCACTTCGCCGCCACCCTCGAGCGCGATGATGGCCTCGTACGTCTGCTCGAGGTCGATCTCCAGCGGTGGCGCCGACTCGTAGAAACGAACGATCGCTGGTTCACCATCATCGGGGTCGTCCGAGGTGGCGTCTGGCGTCGCCTCGGCGGATGCCACGGGCGTCGGCGCGGTATCGCCGGAACCATTGCCGTTCGGAGCGGTATGCGGCGACGCGCCGCCGAGCTGGGTTACGAAGAAGATGCTGCCGAGGCTCAGCACCATCACCACGATGCCCCCGAGGAACAGCCCACGCGCGTTGCGCTGCATCAGACCCATGATGCCGCTGAACTCGACGTCCCCGACGGGCTCGTAGCCGGGGCTCCCTCCGCCGCCCTGGCGGCGGCGGCGCTGTCGATCTCGTCGACGTTGCTGACGACGATCGCTCACTAATGGTCTCCGATCACGCATCTTCGGCGGGTTCAAGTGGGGAGCGGACCTGCTGGTACCCTCGGCAGGATTCGAACCTGCGACACCTGGCTCCGGAGGCCAGTGCTCTATCCACTGAGCTACGAGGGCCCGAGATCCAGTGTATCCACAGGCCGTGGCTCGCACGAGCGTCCGATTCGTCGCCTCCGGCCCTCCGGATCCCTAATCGCGCGTCGAGAAGAACGCGGCGACATCGCTCGCGAAGAACTCGGGCTGCTCCATCGCCGCGAAGTGCCCTCCCTGGGGCGCTTCCGTGTACTGGACGAGGTTGTACACGCGCTCGACGACCTCGCGAGGCGCCGCCCACGCCTCGGCGGGGAACTTCGCGTAGGCCATCGGAACCTCGATCGGTGGGATGAAGAGCGGCTCGCTCATGTGTGAGGTCTCGTAGTAGATGCGGGCGGCGGAGAGCACCTTCCCGGTCAACCAGTAGAGCATCGCGTTCGTCAGCAGCCAGTCGCGATCAACCGCGTCCCACAGATCGTCGCCGTGGTCCGTCCAGACCCAGAACTTCTCGAGCATCCACGCGAGGAACCCGACCGGCGAGTCCTGCTGCGCATACGCGAGCGACTGTGGTCGCGTGCCCTGGATCCGCGAGTACTCCGTCTCCTCGCGCTCGAAGTCCTGGCGGAACTTCCGCCACTCTTGCTCCTCTTCGGACATCTCGCCGTCTGCCGGCGGCGGCCCGCCGATGGTGAAGTTGAGATGCAGCCCGGTCAGCGCCTCGGGGTGTCGCGAGGCGAGAGCGGTGCCGATAATGGCGCCACAGTCCCCACCCTGGACGCCGTAGCGCTCGTAGCCGAGTTCCTGCATCAGCAGGTGCATCAGCTCAGCGATGCGCCCGGGGTGCAGTCCCGCTGCGGAGGGCGCATCGGAGAACCCGAAGCCCGGCAACGACGGCACGACCAGGTCGAACGCGACCCCGTCGACGCCCTCGCTCAGGCGGTTTGCGGCGTCGAGGAACTCGATGAACGAGCCGGGCCAGCCGTGCAGAAGCAGCAGCGGCATGCGCTCGCCCCCGCCGGGCCCGGTGGCGAGCATGACATGCATCGCCTCTCCCTCGACCTCGCCTCGGAGGTGCGTGCGCCCATTGAGCGCGTCCTGCATGGCAAACCAGTCATAGTCGTTCCGCCAGTACCGCACGAGGTCGCGCAGCACGGCGTCGTTCGCACCCTCGGTCCAGCCGGGGTCGTGCGCCAGGTCCGGCCACCGCGTCGCATCGATCCGCCGATGCAAATCGTCGATCGCGCGCTGCAAAAACTCGATGCGGAACGGATCGAACGGCACGCGGTCCCCTCGCTCGGCTGACTCGCCGGTGGAAACGCGGTTCAGTCGGAACAGCGCCGGCGGTACTGTATCGCCTCGGCGATGTGCAGCGCCTCGATGGTGTCGGAGCCGGCGAGGTCTGCGACCGTGCGTGCGACCTTCAGCACGCGGTGGAAGGCACGAGCGGACAGCCCGAGCTGCTCCATCGCGGTCGCCATCAGCGGCTCGGCGTCGACCGCGAGCGGCTCCTGGCAGTAGCGCCGCACCTCGACCGGCCCCATCTCCGAGTTCGTCACGAACGTGGTGCCAGCCAGGCGTCGTGCCTGCCGCGCCCGTGCCTCGACGACGCGGTCGCGAACGACGGCTGAGTGCTCGCCGGTCGGGGCACCCGTCAGCTCCTGGTAGTCGACCCGCGGCACCTCGACGAACAGATCGAGGCGATCGAGGAGCGGACCGCTGACGCGGCGCTGGTAGCGGGAGACCGTGGATTCGGCGCAGGAGCACGCGCGTTTGGCGTCGCCGTAATAGCCGCACGGACAAGGGTTCATTGCTGCGACGAGGAGGAAGCGCGCCGGGAACGTGAGCGACCCGCGGGCCCTCGAGATCGTGACCGCGCCCGACTCCAACGGCTCCCGCATCGCCTCGAGGGCTGCCGAACTGAACTCGGGGAACTCGTCGAGGAAGAGCACGCCGCGATGTGCCAGCGAGACCTCCCCGGGACGGATCTGGCTGCCGCCGCCGACGAGACCCGCGTGCGAGATCGTGTGGTGCGGCGAGCGAAACGGGCGGTGCGTCATCAACGGCGCGTCGCGCGCCAGCAGCCCGGTGATCGAGTAGAGCTTCGACACCTCGATCGCCTCACGGCTGCCCAGCGGGGCGAGCAGACCGGGCAGGGCGCGCGCCAGCAGGGTCTTGCCGCTCCCCGGCGGCCCCTGCATCAGCACGTTGTGACCACCCGCCGCCGCCACCTCCAGTGCGCGCTTGACGTGTTCCTGCCCCTGCACCGTCGCGAGGTCAAGCGTCACGAGGCGATCGTCCTCGCCCCGCGCCTGCGCAGTCTCCGCCGCCGGCCACGTCTCGCGTAGTTCGCCGACGTTCCGGAGATCGGCGAGGCCGCTGACCTCAACCCCGTCGACCATCGAGGCCTCGCGCACGTCGACGGCTGGGACGACGACGCCGGCGATACCCTCCTCGGCGCACATCGCCACGAACGGCAGCACGCCGTTGATGTGGCGCAACTGGCCGTCCAGCGACAACTCGCCAGCAGTCGCGCGGTCACCAAAGCGGTCTTCGACCTGCCCCGACGCGACCAGGATGGCGATCGCGATCGGCAGGTCGTAGATCGGCCCCTCTTTCCGCACGTCGGCCGGCGCGAGGTTGACAGTGATGCGGCGCAGCGGGAACTCGAAGCCGGCGTTCTGGATCGCCGAACGCACGCGCTCTCGCGCTTCCTGCACCGACGCGTCTGGCAGGCCGACGATGTTGAACGCGGGCAGTCCGATGCCGATGTCGACCTCAACGTCGACGGCGATGCCCTCGATGCCGCGCAGCGCGCCGCTGCGCACGGTGGCGAGGCTCACGAGGCGGTGTGTCCCGTCTAGCCACGCGCGTCCGGTGCGGGCGGTCGGATCAGTCGCAAGGACACGCGCATCCTACGCCACGCAGGCTGGCCGAGCATCGTCGCAGGGCGTGACATCCGAAGAGCAGACGGCCAAGGGTCGCTAGGCGCCGACGCGGCGAACCGAGATCACGCCGCGCACGGCATCGAGGTGGGTCAGCAGTTGAGCGAACTGCGCACCGCCCTCCGTCTCGAGGGTGAGCGAGACCGTCGTCGTGCGGTCGTCGTGCTCGCGTGTGGAGACCCGCACCATATTCACCTGGTCCTCTGCAACCAGGGTGCTGAGATCGCGCAACAGGCCCACGCGGTCCCAGGCCAGCACCTCGACGGCCGCCGAGTACATCTCGCCGGTGGGGCCCCAATCACATTCGACGAGCCGATCGGCGTCGTCGGTGCGCTGGAGGACATTGCGGCAGGAGCGGCGGTGGACGGTGACGCCTCGGGCGCGGGTGATGTAGCCGACGATCGGGTCGCCGGGCAGCGGACCGCAGCAGCGGGCGAGGACGACGTGCAGCCCGGTGGTGCCCAACACGCGTACACCCGGCGCGCCCTTGGTCTTCGAGACAACGACGGTGGAGCGCGGCGCCGGCTGCTCCGTGGGCGCCGGAGCGTGCTCGCCGAGGCGGTTCGTCAGCTTCTGCCGCGACGCGTCGCCGGAGCCAATCGCGGCATACAGGTCGTCGAGGTTCTCGTACCCCATCTGCCGCGGCAGGTCGCGCGGCAGCTTGTCGATCCCGAGCCGCTTCACCTCGCGTTCGAGTGTGGCGCGGCCCTGGTCGATGTTCTCCGACCGATGCTGACGGCGGAACCACTGGCGGACCTTCTGCTTCGAGTGGCTCGAGCCGAGGTAGCCGCGCGACGGCAGCAGCCAGTCGCGTGACGGACCCTTGGGCTGCCGCGACCGCACGATCTCGACGACATCGCCGTTCTGCAGCTTGGTGGCGAGCGGCACCATCTTGCCGCCGATCTTCGCGCCCACGCAGTTGTGGCCCAGATCAGTGTGGATGCGGTACGCGAAATCGATGGGCGTCGAACCGGCCGGTAGCACCTTCACGTCGCCACGAGGCGTGTGGACGAACACCTGGTCGCGGAAGATGTCGGTCTTGACCGACTCGAGGAAGTCATCCGTCCCCGATGCCTCCTGCTGCCACTCGAGCAACTGGCGAAGCCAGGACATACGCTCCTCGGCCTGGAAGTCGCGGCGCGAGGCGTCTTCCTTGTACTGCCAGTGCGCGGCGACGCCGTACTCGGCAAGCTCGTGCATCTCCCGCGTGCGGATCTGCACCTCGAACGCTCGTGCGCCGGGGCCGAGGACCGAGGTGTGCAGCGACTGGTAGAGCGATTCCTTCGGGCTGGCGATGTAGTCGTCGAAGGTGCCGGTGATCGGCTGCCACGCCTGGTGCACGACGCCGAGCGCGTTGTAGCAATCGGCCACGGAGTCGACGAGGATGCGCACGGCGAGGAGATCCTGGATGTCATCGAAACTGCGCCCCTCGGCGGCGTAGCGTTCCTCCTTCTGCTCGATCGAGTACAGGTGCTTGACTCGCCCCACGACCTCTGCCTCGACCTCCGCCTCTTCGAGAGCCTTGCGGGCCTGCGCTTCGACGCGTGTTACGTAGCGTTCGCGCTCGCTGCGCTTCGACTGGATCCGATCGGCGAGCCGGCGGTAACGCTCCGGCTCGAGGTAGCGGAAGGCCAGGTCCTCGAGCTCCCATTTGAACTGCCAGACGCCAAGACGCGAGGCCAGCGGGGCGTAGACGTCCATCGTCTCGCGGGCGATCGCCTGCTGGCGGTCCGCGTCGAGGTAGGCGAGCGTCCGCATGTTGTGCAGCCGGTCAGCCAGCTTCACGATCACCACGCGGACATCCTCGGCCATCGCGATGAACATCTTGCGCAACGTCTCGGCGTCGACCGTTTCGACGTCGAGGACGCCACCCGGGGTGATGTGATCGATCTTCGTCGCGCCCTCGACCAGGCTCGCGACATCGGCGCCGAATCGTCGTCGCAGCTCGGCCGCGGACACGTCGCAGTCCTCGATGACGTCGTGCAGCACCGCGGCCAGCACGGTCGGCGGGTCCATCCGCAGGTCGGCGACGAGTTGCGCGACGGCGAGGGGATGCGAAATGTACGCATCGCCCGACTTGCGCTTCTGCCCCTCGTGCGCCTGGGTCGCGAAGTCGACTGCACGCACGACAGCACCCACCCGCTTCGTCGGGAGGTAGTTTGTGACCGTTGCCAGGAGCTGCTCGCGGCCGGGGACGGCCGTCTCAGTGGCGACCATATGTCTCGTCCCGTGTGTATTCGACTCTAGCACGGAGACCGCGGCTCCTCGCCTCGATTGCCCGCCGATCAGGGCGACCGTATGGTGACGACATGGCCGATCTGCAGGCGCCACGAGGCATGCACGACACCCTCCCGGAGGATGCCGCCCTATGGCGTCGCATCCGCGACGTCGCCGAAAGCGTCGCCCGGCGCTTCGACTACCAGCTGATCCAGACACCGATCGTCGAGGACGCGGATGTCTTCCTGCGCACCGTGGGCGACGACTCCGACATCGTGACCAAGGAGGTCTATCTCTTCGACGACCGCGGCGGAGATCGTCTCGCTTTGCGTCCGGAAGGCACCGCCTCCGTGGCGCGCGCCTACCTCGAACACGGCATGGCCAGCCGCCCGCAGCCGGTGCGGCTCTTCTACTTCGGCCCGTACTTCCGCTACGACCGCCCGCAGGCCGGCCGTTATCGGCAGCTCTGGCAGTTCGGCGTCGAGTGCATCGGGGACGAGTCCTCTGCGGCGGACGCCGAGGTCATTGACCTCCAGGCCTCGCTCTACCGCGAGCTCGGCCTTGACGACCTCGTGTTGCGCATCAACTCGATCGGCACCGCCGAGACACGGCAGCGTTATGTCGAGGTCCTGGCGGAGCACTTCGCCGGGCATCGCGACGCCCTATCTCCGGACTCGCAGCGACGCCTGGAGACCAACGTGCTGCGCATCCTCGACTCGAAGGAAGCGGCCGACGCCGAGGCGATCGCAGATGCTCCGAGCATCCTCGACCACCTCACGCCATCGGACCTGGAGCACTTCGAGGAGGTTCGCGCCTACCTCGATGGCCTCGGGCAGCCCTACGAGGTCGATCCGAAGATCGTGCGCGGTCTCGACTATTACGCCCGCACCGTCTGGGAGTTCGAGCCGCAAGACGAAGGTTCCCAAACGACCGTGGGCGCGGGCGGGCGCTACGACGGGCTGGTCGAACTCCTCGGCGGCCCGCCGACCGCCGGCGTCGGCTTCGCCACCGGCATCGAGCGCATCGCGATGAATATGCGCGACGCCGGACTGGACGCGGGCGAGGAACCACCGCTCGCCGCCGTCACTGTGCCTCTCGGCGAGGCGGGACCAGGCGCGGCTATGCAGGTCGCGCGTCAGCTGCGCGACGCCGGGCTGGCCGTCCGCAACGGCACGCCCGGTCGCTCGATGCGCGCGCAGCTGCGGAGCGCCGACCGCTCCGGCGCGGCGTTCGCCGTCATCGTCGGTAACGCCGAGGTCGCGGCGGGCGAGGTGCAGCTGAAGCCACTCACCGCTGACGGCGAACAACGAGCGGTGCCCCTCGACGGCGTCGCGGCCGCCATTGCAGCAGCCTTGCCGCCCTCGGCCTGACGCGCGGGCTCCGACGGATCCTGCCGAACCGGCGTCGTAGACTGGATTCATGCTTGAACGGCTGGCAGAAATCGAGGCTCGCTTCGCCGAGTTGACGGCGTTGCTCGCGGATCCCGAGATCGCGGGCGACTATCGACGTGTCCAGGAGCTCAACCGCGAACGCAGCCACCTCGAGGGCGTCGTCGAGCTGTTCCACAGCTTCCGTGGGACCGAGGCGGCGCTCGAGGAGGCGCGCGCGCTGCTGCGCGATGAGGACGAGGAGATGCGCGATCTCGGGCGCGAAGAGGAGCAGCGCCTGGTCCCGGAACTCGAAGCCCTCGAGGAGGCGCTCCGTGTGGCCCTGCTGCCGAAGGACCCGGCGGACGAGAAGAACGTCATCGTCGAGATCCGCTCGGGCGCTGGTGGCGAGGAGGCCGGGCTCTTCGCCGCCGATCTGTTCCGCATGTACCAGCGCTACGCGGAGCGGCAGAACTGGAAGACCGGCGTGCTCAATACCTCGGCGTCTGGTGCTGGCGGATACCGCGAGATCACCTTCGAAGTGAACGGGGAGGGCGCGTACTCGAAGCTCAAGTTCGAGTCCGGCGTGCACCGCGTCCAGCGCGTGCCGGACACGGAGTCGCAAGGCCGCATCCACACCTCGACCGCCACCGTCGCGGTGATGCCCGAGGCGGACGAGGTCGATGTCGACATCGACTGGAACGACGTGCGCATCGACATCTTCCACTCCGGCGGCGCGGGTGGTCAGAACGTCAACAAGGTCGCCACAGCGGTGCGCATGACGCACGAGCCCTCCGGCATCGTCGTGCAGTGCCAGGACGAGCGCTCGCAGGCGAAGAACCGCGCGAAGGCCGAGGCCGTCCTCCGCGCCCGGCTGTACGAGGTGGAGCGGGAGCGCGCCGACCGCGAGGAGGCGGACGCCCGCCGCGCACAGGTAGGCAGCGGGGACCGCTCAGAGAAGATCAGGACGTACAACTTCCCGCAGGACCGCATCACCGATCACCGCATCGGGCTGACCGTGCACGGTCTGCCGCGCGTCCTCGATGGTGAGCTGGAGCCGCTGATCGACGCGGTGAGCGCCGAACATCAGGCGCGCCAGCTCGCCGCCACCGCCTGAGCGCGCCTCGGACGCTGTGGTGCGCGCCACCATCACCAGCACGGCGAACACCCGAATTCGGTCGATCCGCGGGCTGCGAAGGCTCAAGCAGCGTCGCACCAGCGGTCTCGCGCTCGTCGAGGGCATCCGCCAGGTAGGCGAGGCAATCCAGCTCGACGCGGACGTGCGCTGTCTCGTCTTCGCTCCGGACCAGCTGACGAGCGAGTTCGGCCTCCAGCTCGTCTCCGACGCCGAGTCCCGGGGCATCGAGGTGTTGCCGGTTGCCCCGAAGGTGCTCGCCACGCTCTCCGGCCGCGACCAGTCCGTCGGACTCTGCGCCGTCATCGGACAGCGTTGGAGCGGCCTCGACGACACCGAGTTCGGCACGGCGGATGTCGTGGCGCTCGCCGAGGTGCGCGACCCCGGCAACCTGGGCACGATCCTGCGAAGCGCCGACGGCGCCGGGATCACCGATCTCGTGCTGCTCGATGACAGCACCGATCCGTACCACCCGACCGCGATCCGAGCCTCGATGGGCTCGCTGTTCTCGCGGCGTATGGCGCGCGCCACATTCGAGGCGTTCGCCGCCTGGACTGCCGAGCGCGAGATCCGGCTCATCGGCACGTCGGACGGCGGCGCTGCCGACTACCGCAGCGCCGACTACGGTGAACGCGCGGCGCTGCTCTTCGGAACGGAGCGCTCGGGCTTGAGCGACGCACAACTCGCCGCCTGTGACGAGATCGTCGCGCTGCCGATGCGCGGGCGCGCCGACTCGCTGAACCTCGCCGCTGCCGCCTCCGTGCTGCTCTACGACCTCGCCGCGCGGCGCGAAGGATGAGCGAGCCCTCGACGGTCCGCGAGCTCGTGCACGAAGCGGAAGCGCGCCTACTCGCCGCCCAGGCCGCCGAGGATGTGGACGACGCGCGCCTGCAGGCGGAGCTGCTCTACGGCGCAGCAACAGACCTCGAGCGCACCGCGGTCATCGCCGCTGGCCCAGAGCCGGCCCGGAACGTCGAGGCCTTCGAGACGCTGCTGGCGCGCCGCGTTGCCCACGAGCCGCTCGCCTACATCCTGGGGCACCGCGAGTTCTACGGGCTCACGCTCGCGGTCGGCGAGGGCGCGCTGGTGCCACGACCGGAGACCGAGACACTCGTCGAGGCGGCACTCGAAGCGATCGCGGGACACCCCCGCTCCGCACGCCTCGTGCGGGTCGCCGATATCGGTACCGGCTCGGGCGCGATCGCGTGCGCCATCGGCCGGCACATGCCGAACGCGAAGATCTTCGCGACAGACGTGTCGACGGCGGCGCTCCAATGGGCCGGCCGCAACATGCGCACTCTCGGCCTCGCTGACCGCCTCGTGCTGCTCGCCGGTGACCTGCTCGAGCCACTCGCCGAGCCGATCGACGTGCTCGTATCGAACCTGCCTTACGTGCCGACCGAGGAGTTCGAGGTGCTGCCGCCCGCGATCCGCGAGCACGAGCCACGCGATGCGGTGGAGGGCGGCGCAACCGGCAGGGAACTGATCGAGCGGCTCCTCGGACAGTTGCCCGGCCACCTTGCTGAGGACAGCGGCGCGGTGCTGCTCGAGGTCGGCGCGGGCCAGGCCGGTTTCGTGGCGGAACGCTTGCGCGGAGCCCTCGACGCCGCGCCAAGAATCGAGGTGACCACCCACCGCGATCTGCGGGGAGTCCGCAGGGTCGTCGAGGCGCGTTTCGGCTACGCCGAGGCGGCGGCCGGAGGCTAGACGCCTGCGGGGCGGGTCTGCGCGATCTGGTAGATCTTGCCTTCCGTCTTGATCGACGGCGCAATGATCATCCGCGCCTCGTGGAACTCCTTGATCGTCTGCGCGCCGCACGTCGACATCGACGTCCGCAGCGCCCCGACGAGGTTCTCGGTGCCGTCAGTCTTCGATGTCGGGCCGAACAGCAGGGTTTCGACGCTGTGCATCTGTCCAACCTGGACGCGCACACCTCGGGGCAGTTCCGCGTGCGGGGTGGCCATGCCCCAGTGGAACCCTCGGCCGGGTGCGCCCAGCGTGGAGGCGAAGGGCGAGCCAATCATCACGGCGTCTGCGCCGGCGCAGATCGACTTCGAGACGTCGCCTCCGGTACGAATGCCCCCGTCGGTGAGAATCGGGACGTACCGCCCCGTCGCCTCGTAGTACACGTCGCGTGCGTGCGCGGTCTCGATCGTGGCCGAAACCTGTGGCATGCCGATGCCCAGCACCTCCCTCGAGGTGCAGGCGGCCCCGGGGCCGACGCCAACGAGCACACCGTGGATGCCCGTCTCCATCAGCTCGATCGTGGCGTGGAAGTCGACGGTGTTGCCAACGAGCACGGGGACCGGCCCCATCTGCTCGACCAGCTCGTCGAGGCGGAGACCGGTCAGCGAGCGCGAGATGTGGCGCGCCGTCGTCACCGTCGAGGCGACGACGAGCACATCGACGCCCGCCTCCTTGACGATCGGCGCGAAGCGCTTGGTGTTCTGCGGCGTGCAGGCGACGGCCGCAATACCACCGCTCGCCTTGATCTCCTCGACGCGCTGGGCCACGAGATCGTCCCGCACCGGCTGCGAGTAGACGCGCTGGATGATGGGCGTCGCTTCCTCGATCGTCGCTGCCGCGATCTCCTCGAGGATGGCGTCGCCGTCTTCGTAGCGCGTCCAGAGGCCGTCGACGTTCAGCACGCCGAATCCGCCCATCTCGCTCATCTTGATGGCGAACTTGGGGTCGACGACGCCGTCCATGGCAGAGGCGATGACCGGAATGCTGAAGTTGAGATCACCGAGGTGGAACTCAGGCGCGACGAGCTCGGGGTTCGTCGTCACCGCGCCGGGAACGATGGCCACATCGTCGAAGCCATAAGCGTGCTGGAGAGTCTTCGGCTGAACCGTCGCTGCGCTGGCGTCGATCTTCGTGCGCGTGTCGCTGGCTACCACGTATCACCCCACCTCTGACCTGTCGCCCGTGTCGCTGCTCTTGTGTGTGCTCGTGTGTGTGATCGCCCGGCGGGGCCGCCGCTACCCCGTATACGCAGAACCCCCTCGCGAGAGGGGGCTGTCGGTTCCGCGCGCGTGAGCCCGGGCGTACGAGCCCGATGCGCGTGGGTGGGGGGGCCGCTGAAGGAAACTCACCATCGATTCCCCGCCAGGGGTCAAGGGGATTTCCAGAGAGGTTAGCCCCGCACTGAGACACGGTCAACGCGTTCAGGACCGACGGTTCGCAAGCGGCATCGCTGATACGATCGCCCTCGATGAGCGATCCTGAGCCGCAACACATCCTCGTCGCCGTTGGCTGGCCGTACGCCAACGGCCCGCTCCACGCCGGTCAGATCGCCGGCGCCTACCTGCCTGCCGACATCTTCACCCGCTTCCAGCGGATGCGCGGCCAGAACGTGCTGATGGTCTCCGGCTCCGACTCGCACGGCACCCCGGTGACCGTGCGCGCCGAGGATGAGGGCACCACGCCGGAGGCGATCTTCGAGCGCTACCACCAGTCGTTCCTCGACGTGTTCGAGCGGTTCGGCATCTCGTTCGATCTGTTCACCTCGACGAACACCGAGAACCACAGCGAGGTCACGCAGGACATCTTCACCCGCCTGATCGAGCAGGAACTGATGTACGAGGCTGAGCAGACCCTGCTCTACGACCCAAAAGCCGAGCGCTTCCTGCCTGATCGTTATGTGGAGGGCACCTGCCCCATCTGCGGCGATCACGGGGCCCGCGGAGACCAGTGCGACAACTGCCAGTCCACCCTCGACGCGCTCGATCTGATCGATCCTCGCTCGAAGCTGTCCGATGCGACGCCGGAGCGGCGCACCTCTAAGCACTTCTTCCTGAAGCTCTCCGCGTTCGACGAGCAGCTGACCGAGTGGATGGAGACGAAGACCGACTGGCGTCCAGCTGTGCGCAACTTCACGCTCGGCATGCTCCGCGGGGGCTTGATCGATCGCGCGATCACGCGCGACATCTCCTGGGGCGTCCCGGTTCCCCTCGAGGGGTACGAGGACAAGCGCATCTACGTCTGGTTCGAGGCAGTGATCGGCTACCTCTCCGCCACCAAGGAGTGGGCGGCCACACTCGGCGACGATCCGGAAGCGTGGAAGCGCTGGTGGCAGGACCCGGAGGCGCGGACCGTCTACTTCATCGGCAAGGACAATGTGCCGTTCCACACCGTGGTCTGGCCGGCCATGTTGCTCGGGTACGGCGATCTCAACTTGCCCTCGGACGTGCCGGCCAACCAGTACCTGACCATGTCCGGTTCGAAGGCCTCGTCGAGCCGCAATTGGGCGCTGTGGATGCCCGACTACCTCGAGCGCTACGACCCCGACCCCCTGCGCTACGTGCTGACGGCAACGATGCCGGAGACGTCCGACTCCGACTTCACGTGGGAGGAGTACCTGCGGCGCAACAACGACGAGCTCGTCGCACGCTGGGGCAACCTCGTGAACCGCGTGCTCACGATCACTCGGCGCAACTTCGACGACCGCGTTCCGACGCCGCCGGAGGAGCTATCGGCAACCTCACAGGCCATGGTCGCGCGCGTCGACGAGGCATTCGAGGTCGAGGCTGGCCACCTGAACGAGGTGGAGCTCCGCCGCGCCATCGCTGATGCGATGGGCGTCGCGCAGGCGGCCAACCAGTACCTCGATGAGCGCGCGCCATGGCAGGCGGTCAAGGAGGACCGCGGGCACGCCGCCGAGACGCTGTACGTGGCGCTCAACGTGATCAGCGGCCTCGCCTCGTTGTTCCAGCCGTTCCTGCCGTTCACCTCCCCTCAAGCGTGGGCGATGCTGGGCCACGAGGACGACATCGAAGCCGCTGGCTGGCGGCGCACGCCGGTCACGCCCGGGACACTGCTTCCGGAGCCCGCCCCGCTGTTCAAGAAGCTCGACGCCTCGATCGTTCCCGAGGAGGAGGCGCGCCTCGGGCAGTGAGGCCCGACGCGCCGACGTGTCGTGAAACGATCGAAGCATCCCGATCCTGAACCTCTCGCCGGCGCCGTTGACGCGCACGCGCACACCTCGTCACGCGAGTTCAGCGGCGACCGTGAGGAGATGATGGCCCGCGCGTGGACCGCGGGACTGGCCGCGATCGTCGAAGTAGGCGTGGACGTCGCGACCAGCGAGCGTGCGCTCGACATGGCACGCGTGGACCCGCGCGTCCATGCCGTGGCCGGCCTCCACCCACACGAGGCGAAGCGCTTCGAGGAGGAACGCGCGGGCCTCGAACGCCTCGCGGGTTCCGGTGACTTCGTGGCCATCGGCGAGATCGGCCTCGACTTCTACCGCGACCTCTCGCCGCGCGACCAGCAGCGGATCGCCTTCGAATGGCAGCTCGACCTCGCTCGCGAACACCACCTGCCGGTCGTGATCCACTCGCGCGCCGCCGACCTCGAAGCGTTCGAGGTGATCGAGGTGTGGGCTAGCCGGGTCGGGCGCTACCTCGGTCCGCAGCGCGAGATCGGGATGATGCACTGCTTCGCCGGTGACGCCGATCTCGCCTCGCGCTACATCGACCTCGGCCTGCTGATCTCGATACCCGGGACCGTCACGTACCAGAACAACGAGCGGGGTCAGACGGTGGCGCGCACGCTCCCAGCCTCCGCTATGCTGATCGAAACCGACTGTCCGTACCTCACCCCGGCGCCCCATCGCGGGGCGCGGAACGAGCCGGCGTACGTGATCGAGACCGCCCGCTTCGTGGCCTCGATCCGAGGTGAGACGCCCGAGGCTGTCGCCAGCGCGTCCGCGCGAAACGCGGGCCGGCTGTTCGGCTTCAGCGTTGACGCGGAGGCGACATGACGACCTCAGTCGACTCACGAACGCTCTACGGGCCGGTCGCCGACGACCTGCCACTGGTCTCGCTTCGCCTCCAGTCCATCGCGGACGGTGTCGACTTCGACTTCGTCCGGGAGATGCTCGCGAACGCCCTGGCTGGCACGGGGAAGATGATGCGCCCTGCGATCGCCCTCCTGGCCGGCCGCCTGGGCGACTACCCGCTCGACCGTCTCGTACCCCTCGCCGCCAGCGTGGAGCTGCTGCATACCGCCACGCTGGTCCACGACGACGTGATCGACGAGGCGGCGGAGCGTCGAGGCGTTCCCACCTCGGCCGCGCTCTTCGGCAACGCGGCCTCAGTGATGCTCGGCGACTTCATGTTCGCCCATGCCGCAGACCTGATCGCACAGACCGACAACACACTCGTCGTCCGCCGCTTCGCCGGGACGCTGATGGTGATGGCCAAGGGCGAGCTCACGCAAGACATGGCCGCGTTCGAGTACGACGAGGACATCCAGGGCTACCTCGATCGCATCACCGGCAAGACCGCGTCGCTCTTCGGCACGGCAGCCGAGGGTGGCGCTATGGTTGGTGGCGTGCCGGAGGAGCAACGCGAGGCGCTGCGGCTCTATGCGCTGCGGCTCGGCATCGCATTCCAGATCGTCGACGACATTCTCGACTTCACCGGTGACCCGGAGGTGATGGGCAAGCCCGTCGGCTCCGATCTCCAGGCGGGGACGCTGACGCTGCCAACGATCCTCTACATGCGCGAGCGGCCGAACGACAATCCGGTCAAGAAGGCGTTCGAGGGCGTACGCCGCCGTGCCAACCTGGAGCGCGCAATCCGCGAGATCCTGGAGTCCGACGTCATGGCCGAGTCACTGACCACCGCCCGCCGTTTTGGCGACGAGGCGCTCGAGGCACTCGCACCGGTCGACGACGGCGAGGTCCGAGACACGCTCGAGGGCCTGGTCGACTACGTCTTCGAGCGCGAGCTCTAGCCCTCGGCGCGCTCCTGCTCGCCGGCCGAAGCCTCGCCTGCCTCCCGTTCAGCCAGCCCGGCTCGCCGCGTGGCCGCGACGAACTGCGCCGACTTCAGTTCGCGCTCCGAAGCCGCCTGCGCCAGCGTCTGCATGAGGTTCTCCAGGTGCGCTGCCAGGCCGTCGTCGAGGCGGATGCGGGCCGCCTCCTCGTAGGGCAGCTCCTGAAACGCCCGCAGCGCGCGCAGGGCCGTGGCATCGACGATCCGCACCTCGTCCTCGGGCCGCGCGCACTCCTTGCCCAGCACGCCACCACCGAGGGCGTTCCACAGTGCCTCGTCCGCAGCGACATCGCGGCCACACGACACGCACTGCTGCAGCTCCGGCCGGAAACCGACGAGCTCCAGCAGGCGCAACTCGAACGTGCGGGCGACGAAGTTCACGCCGTCGCCGCGATCGAGGGCGGTCAATGCGTCGAGCAACAGGTCGTAGACGCCTCGCGCGTCGGCGTGCTCGACCGTGAGCCGATCAACCAGTTCGAGGAAGTACATCGCGCTCGCGAGGCGTTCGAGGTCGCCTCGGATGCTCCCGAACGACTCACGTGTCTGTGCCTGCGTCACGATGTCCATCGACCGCCCGTGCGCCAGCACGATCTCGAGATGCGTCAGCGGCTCCAGGTGCCCCGCCAGCTTGCTGCGCACGCGTAACGCGCCCTTCGCCACGACGTCGAGCTTGCCTCGGAACGGCGTGATCAGCGTGACGATGCGGTCGGCGTCACCGAGCCGCCGGTGGCGCAGGGCGATGGCGTCGGACTTGGTGACCCGCGGAACGCGCGAGGTCATCGTCGGTCCCGGGGCTCCTCGTCGGGTGGGATGTAGTGATCGCGGATGCGTACGAGCGACGCCGCACCGGCGGCCCAGATCAGCGCGCTGATCAGCGCGAACGCCGGCGAGACTCGGAAGAACCCGGTGGCGACGAAGAGGATCAGCGTGATCACGAGGGCCACCCAGAACGTCTTCCAGGGCCGCGACAGCGCCGACCAGCGCTCGACGAAGTCGTCCATTACGACACCTCCTGCCGGTACTCCAGGGCGCGTCCGAGCGTCACCTCATCGGCATACTCGAGGTCGGCCCCAGCGGGAAGGCCGCGGGCGAGTCGCGTCACGCGCAGGCCCAGCGGTCGCAACAGCCGTCCGATGTACATCGCGGTGGCCTCACCCTCCAGGTTCGGGTTTGTGGCGACGATGACCTCCGTCACCTCGGGATCGGCATCGCCGATGCGCGCCAGCAGTTCCTGCAGCTTCAGGTCCTCGGGCCCCACGCCATCGCTCGGCGAGATGACCCCGTGGAGCACGTGGAACTGGCCGCGGAAGCCGCCCGTGCGCTCGATCGCGAGCACGTCGAGGGGCTCTTCGACGACGCAGATCAGCGAGCCATCGCGACTGCGGTCCTCGCAGACGCTGCACGGCGAAGTCGTCGCCAGGTTCTGGCAGCGCTCACAGAGCACTACGGAGATCTTGACCTCGAGGAGGGCGTCGGCGAGCTCCTGCGCCTCCTCGCGCGAGGCGCGTAGGACGTGGTACGCCAGCCGCTGTGCGGACTTCGGCCCGATGCCGGGCAGGCGGTTGAACGCCTCGACGAGGCGCGTGATCGGCGAGGTGGCGCCGCTAACGACCGGGGGGTGTTGTTCATTCACCCCTCCAGTCTACTCGCGGCTCAGTCGTCGATCTTGACCGCGCCCTGCTTCATCGCTTCGTCGAGGAGATGGCCGCCGCTCGACTGCGCTGCCGGCGCTGGACCGGTCGAGGCCAGCGCCTCCCAGTGCACCGGCACCACCTCGACGCTGCGCCCGACAGCCGTGCTGACGGTCTGGGTGATGGCCGTGAGGACCGCGCCAGACTCAGAGTTCAGCGCGAGGTCGACGTGTGCTGGGAAGCGAAAGCCGATCTCGACGCGATCGCCCTCCACGGATCGCGGGTAGGCGGTGTTCAGCAGGGCGCCGGCCTTGACGTGCGCCTCGCGCGCGGCGCTGCGGATCTGGTCCCAGTGCTCCCTCAGCTCGGCGAGCTCCGGCGAGACCGGCCCCTCGTCGGGCGGGGTGAACGGCCGGCTGGCCGCGCCGCCGCCCGAAGCCGCCGCAGGTCTGGTCGCGGGCCGCGATGCTGTCGGCTGCACAGGCGGCGGGGTCGACGAGCGCTGCTGCCCTCGAGGTTGCTGCTGCTTGGGGGGTGCCGGCTGTGCTGCGGGTGTCTCACGCCTCGCCGGCTCTGTTGGAGCGACGGTCGGAGGAGCGGCCGGCGGAGCGGCGGCAGCCGTCGAGGGCTGCGCGTCAGTGACGAGGCTGGCGAATGCGATCTCGGCGGGGAGCGCATCGTAGGCGTCGCCGGCGAAGTCGAGCCCACCGAAGGCACGCAGTGCCTGGACGATCTCGTCGACGGTGACCTCCTTGGCGATCGAGCTGAGTTCCTCGTGCTGCGCGTCCGAGATCGGCAGTTGCTCGGAGCCAGCGCGCAGCAACAGCATCGAACGCAGCGTCGAGACGACCTCGCGGGCGAACGCTCGAATCTCGATCCCGTCGTCACGGGCCGCCGAGAGTACGGTCAATCCGGCGGCGAGGTCCCGTCGAACCGCGGCGGCCGCCAGCTCGGTGGCGCGCTCGTCGACGACGAGGCCGAGGCCCGCCTGCACGGCGTCGAGGGTGAGGTCGCGACCGTGGTACGCGATGAGCTGGTCCAGGAGGTTCACGGCGTCGCGAGCCGAGCCGGTGGCCTCCCGGGCGATCAGCTCGAATCCGCCCTCCTCGACCGTGACGCCTTCGCCCTCGGCGATCGTCTGGAGCAGTCCGATGAGGTCGTCCATGCGGTGGCGACGGAAGTCGAAACGCTGGCAACGAGAGGTGATCGTCGCCGGGATGCGGTGCGCCTCGGTGGTCGCGAGGATGAAGATGACGTGCGGCGGCGGCTCCTCGAGGGTCTTGAGCAGCGCGTTGAACGCCGCGTCGGTGAGCATGTGCACCTCGTCAATCAGGTAGACCTTGTAGCGCCCCAACGTCGGCGCATATCCAGCGCTCTCGCGCAGGTCGCGTATCTCGTCGATGCCACGGTTCGAGGCAGCATCGAGTTCGATCAGGTCGAGCGCCCGCCCGGTGTTGTACGTCTCGCACGAGGCACAGGTGTTGTCGGGCTCGCCCTCGACAGGCGACTCGCAGTTCACGGCCTTGGCCATGATGCGACCGGCGCTGGTCTTGCCCGTGCCTCGAGGTCCGGTGAACAGGTACGCGTGCGCCGGAGCGCCGGAGGCGACCGCGTTGCGCAGGGTGGTGGTCACAGCGGCCTGACCGACGACGCCCGCGAAGTCGCGCGGACGCCAGCGGCGGTACAACACCTGCCCGGAATCGCCGTTCGTCACATGACCCCCGGCCCTCCGAGGGGAGTCTGGAGGGCGCCGCTCAGGCAGTGTATCCGACCCCGCCGCTCAAGAACGGCGGCCGAGGAGATGACACCGTCAGCTGTCCTCGTGCACCCGTCCACGGTGGATGTGCGAGCCCAGCAGCGCCTCTTCCACCTCCTCCAATGCCGCCGCGTCGGCCTCCGTCTCATGGTCGTAGCCGAGCAGGTGCAGCACGCCGTGCACGACGATGTGCTGCACCTCATCGTCGAGGGCGATGGCAGATTCCTCGGCCTGGCGGCCGGCGAACTCGACGGAGACTGCGATGTCACCGAGGTAGCCCGCATCGTCGTCGTCCGCCCCCTCGCCGGGCGCGGGGAACGGATCACCTTCCTCGGCGGCGAATGACAGCACGTCGGTCGGAGCGTCGATGTCACGATGTTCGCGATTGAGTGCTTGCAGCAGCCCGTCGTCCGCCAGCTGGATCGCCAGCGTCCCGCCCTCTGGGCGCTCCTGCCCGAGGAGACGCGCGACGACTTCGCGCAGGGCATTGAGGTCCAGGGCGACGTCGACGCCCTCGGCGATTTCGATCTGCAGAGCGTGGGACATGCGCGAACGCTAGCCGATGGGTGCGATCGTCAGCACCTCGGCGGCGCGCTGGGCCGCCGCAATCAGCGGTGTTGGCACGACGCCGAGCACCACGATCGCCACCCCTGCCACGAAGACCACCGCCATCGTGTCGCTGGCGGGCGTGACCGCTGACTCCTCGACGGGGTCGTCGAGCACCATCGTGCGCACCCAGCGGAGGTAGTAGAACGCCGAGATTGCGGTGTTGACGACGGCGATGGCGACGAGGGCGACGAGCCACGCTTCGCCAGCCTGAACCGCGCTGTTGAAGACATAGATCTTGGCGATGAAGCCCGCGGTCAGCGGGATCCCGGTGAGCGAAAGCAGGCAGAGCGTGAGGACGCCAGCGGCCATCGGCGCGCGCCGGAACATGCCCGCGTAGTCGGAGATCTGGTCGGACCCGATCCGATCCGAGATCGCCTGCACGGCGAGGAACGCGCCCAGGTTCGTCGCGACGTAGGTGCCGAGGAAGAACAGCACCGCCGCGGGACCCAGCGTGCTTCCTGCGGCGACAGCAGCAAGCCCGATCGCGACGTTGCCCGCCTGTGCGATCGAGGAGTAGCCGAGCAGCCGCTTCGCGCTCGTCTGCACCAGCGCAGCCGCGTTGCCGAACAGCATGGAGGCGGCGGCGAAGACGCCGAACATGACCGCCCAGTCATTCGCGATGAACGTCTCGGGCCCGCCGAGGCCCGCGTAAAACAGGCGCAACGCGATGGCGAAGCCGGCCGCCTTCGAAGCGACGGAGAGGAAGCTCGCCACCGGCGTCGGCGCGCCCTGGTAGACGTCGGGCACCCAGGCGTGGAACGGGACGATCGCCATCTTGAACCCGAAGCCTGCGGCCACGAGCACGAAGCCGAGCGTCAGCGGCAGCCGCAGACCCTCGTCGCCTTCGCGCACGAAGGCGGCGATGCCCTCGAGGTCTGTCGTTCCCGAGATGCCGAACAGGAACGCGAAGCCGTAGAGCAGCACCGCTGCGGCGATCGCGCCCGTGAGCAGGTACTTCAGTCCCGCCTCCGACGAGCGATCGGTGCGTGTGATGCCGGCGAGGATGAACTGCGAGATCGAGGTCGTTTCCAGCGCCACGAAGATGGTGATCAGATCGTTCGCCTGCGCCAGCACGATCATCGACGCGGCGCTGACCAGCAGCAACGCGTAGAACTCGGGCGCCTGCTCGAACTTGGACGCCCACGTGCGCGTCGAGACGACGACCGCCCCGGTCGCGATCGTGATCAGGAACGCGAAGAACAGCGAGAAGCGGTCGACGACCAGCGCGCCCTCGAACCCGGTGCCGTCGGTACCGGTGTTGGCATGCCAGAACGCCCACAGGAACGCGGCGACGACGGCGAGGAGCGAGAGACCCCACACGGGCGCACGGCGCGGCGTCACGAGGTCGGTCGCGAGGACGAGCCCGCCGCCCACGAAGAGCGCCAGCGCTGGGCCCAGGTAGTGGAGGTTCTCCGCGGCGGTCGTGGCGGTCACGTGACGCCCCCCACGATCAGCGCGATCGGCTCGACGCCGCTCTCGACCACATCGGTCAGGATCGCTGGATAGACTCCGACGCCGATGATGACGACGACCAGCGAGGCCATCGCGGCGTACTCCCACCACTCGTTCGCGTCGGTGAGGTCACGCCAGCGCTCCGAGGGCGGGCCGTGGAACACGCGCTCGTAGGCCCAGAGCATGTAGCCCGCCGAGAGCACGACGCCGAAGATGCCGGCGATCGTCGCGGCCGGATGCTCGCCAAGCGTGCCGAGGAACGTCGTGATCTCGGCAACGAAGCCGGACATGCCGGGCAGACCGAGCGAGGCGAGACCGGCGATCAGCATCACACTGCCGATCACCGGCATGCGGTGCAGCAGTCCGCTCATTTGGGAGATCTCTCGCGTATGCGTGCGCTCGTAGACGAGGCCGACCATCACGAAGAGCAACCCGGTGATCGTGCCGTGCGTGAACATCTGGAGGGCCGCTCCGGAGAGACCGACCGCCCCCAGCGCCGACACGCCCAGAAGCACATACCCCATATGCGACACCGATGAGTAGGCGACGAGGCGCTTCAGATCGGTCTGCCGCAGCGTGATCACCGCGCCGTAGACCACCGAAACCGCCGCGAGGACGGCCAGCACGACCGCGTAGTCCTTGGCCTGCTCCGGCAGGATCGGCAAGGCGATGCGTAGGATGCCATAGCCACCCATCTTCAGCAGCACGCCCGCCAGCATCACCGACACCGCCGTCGGCGCATCGGTGTGAGCGTCGGGAAGCCAGGTGTGGAACGGCGCGATCGGCAGCTTCACCAGGAATGCCAGCATGATCGCCCAGAACACGAACCCGAGCGGGACGACTGCGTCGGCGGGTGGACTCGACGTCAGGACCGCGATGTCAAATGTCCCCGCCTCGAGGCCCAGCACGAGGAAGCCGACGAGCATGAACGCCGACCCGGCGAGGGTGAAGAGCAGGAACTTCATCGCGCTGTACCGGTTGTTGCCGGTGCCCCAGACGGAGATCAGCATGTACATCGGTACCAGCTCGAGCTCCCAGAAGAAGAAGAACTGGATCAGGTCGAGCGAGAGGAACACGCCGGCCACGGCGGTCTCGAGGAGGAGTAGCCAGGCGAAGTACTCCTTGGTGCGCTCCTCGATGCTGTAGCTCACCAGGACTGCGACCACCGTCAGCAGGCCGAGCAGCAAGATCAGTGGCGCCGAGAGACCGTCGACGCCGAGGGCGTACTGGATCGAGAACCCGGCGTCGCCCGCTCGGATCCACTCGAACCGATCGACGAGCTGGTAACCGGCGTTCTCGCCGTCGGACATCCCCAGGATCACATCGCGGACGTCGATGAAGACTGCGATCGACACGCCGAAGGTGAGCAAGGCGAAGATGAGCGCGACGTGTCGCGCGTCGCGGGCGCGCTCGCGCGGGAGCGTCATCACCATCAGGGCCCCGACGGCCGGCAGCAGCATGAAGGTGGTCAGCATTAGCGCTCCAGCACCTCACCGCTCACCACGAAGATGACGACCACGGCCACGATCAGACCGACGAAGTAGATCGAGGAGTAGGCCTGCAGCTGCCCCGTCTCGCTTCGCCGCAGCGCGTCCCCGCCGAGACGTGCTGCAGCGGCGGCGCCGTTGACGATGCCGTCCACGACGTACCTGTCGAACAACTCCGCTACGCGAGCGACCCCGCGGTGCAAGACGCCTCGAACGACCGCGTCCTCGGCGATCTCGTCGGCGTAGTACTTGCGCTCGACGAGCCGTGCAAAGGGGCCGAACGCGGCCCGCACGCGGGCGGCCGAGGGCTGGCCCTGGTGGTAGATCGCTGCCGCCAGCCCGATCCCGGCCAGCGCCGCGATCGTCGAGGAAACCACGACGATGCTCTCGGTGTGGAACTCGAAGTGATGCGCCGGCGTCACCTCCAGCGAGGCCTCAACGAACTCACCGAAGGTTCCGCCGAGGGCGAAGAACCCGGCGCCGACCGCCATCACGGCGCCGATCACCATCGGGACGAGCATCGAGCGAGGCGACTCGTGCGGCTCGCCCTCGTTGCCATGCTCACCCGGCACAGGCTCCTCGCCGCCTCTGTACTCGCCGAAGAAGGTCATGAAGATCGCGCGGAACATGTAGAGCGCCGTCAGGAACGCGACGGCGGTGCCGACGACCCACAACAGCTTCGACTCGTTCCACGCGTCGAGCAGCACCTCGTCCTTCGACCAGAACCCGGCGAGCGGGAACACACCGGAGAGCGACAGCGCTCCGATCAGGAACGTCGCAAAGGTCATCGGCATGACCGAGCGCAGACCGCCCATCTTTGGCATCTCGAAGGTGTTGGTCGCGTGGCTGACGGAGCCGGCGCCCCAGAACAGCAGCGACTTGAAGAACGCGTGCGTGAACAGGTGGAACGCCGCGGCGACGTAACCGCCGAGGCCGATCGCCATCACCATGTAACCCAACTGCGAGATCGTGGAATACGCCAGCACCCGCTTGATGTCGGTTGCCACGACGCCCATCGAGGCGGCGAACAGCGCGGTGAACCCGCCGATATACGCAATCGTCCACCCGACCTCGGCGGGCGCGGCCTCGACGGCGGGGAAGAACCGGGCGAGGAGATAGACGCCGGCGGCCACCATCGTCGCCGAGTGGACGATCGAGGAGACGGGCGTTGGGCCCTCCATCGCATCGGGCAGCCAGAAGTGCAGCGGGAACTGCGCTGACTTGCCCACGGCCCCCGAGAAGAGCCCAAGCACGAAGCCGGTGACGACCGCACTCGACAGCGCGCCCTCATGTGCGGCGATGTTGATCACGTCGATGTCGAAGGAGCCCGTCTTCGTCCAGATCAGGACGACGGCCACCAGGAAGGCGAAGTCGCCGAACCTCGTGACGATGAACGCCTTCTTTGCGGCCGCTGCTGCCTCGGGCTTGTGGAACCAGAACCCGATGAGCAGGAACGAGGTGACGCCGACCAGTTCCCAGTGCACGAAGAGCTGGAGCAGGTTCGAGGCCATGACGAGGCCGAGCATCGACATCGTGAACAGCGACATGAACGCGAAGAACCGGGAGTACCCGGTGTCGCCCTTCATGTAGCCCGTCGAGTAGATCTGCACCATCAGTGAGATCGAGGTGACGACGAACAGCATCATGGCGCTCAGCCCGTCGAGACGGACGCCCACCTCGAACTTGAAGTCAGAGACGGTGAACCACTCGTGCGGCCCGAAGATGATCGCGGCGCCGCGAGCGTGGGCCTCAGTGTCGACCAGCACGCTGTCCAGCGCCCACAGCGAGAGCAGCCACGAGACCGCCACCAGGACGATGGTGACCTTGCCGGCATCGACCTCGAAGCCGGCGACCGTGCGCGGTCGCCAGAACAGCAGCACGATCAGCAGGAACGACGCCAACGGCGCGAGATAGATGGCCCAGATGGCCGTTTCGTTGATGTCGGGCAGGTACATCAGATCTTGTTCAGGACCTCCCGCGCCACGTGCGTCTTGCCGTCGGGCACCCAGATCTCACGAGCGTCGCGCATCGAGCCCAGCTCGAGGGGTGGCACCACGCGGACGGCGAGCGCCTCGGCGTTGAAGAGGTCGCGCCACGTCGTCGCGGCGTAGCCGTTCGGCACATCCATGAACTTCACCCACATCGCGCGCCCCCTACCAGCGCAACAGGTTCAACCGGTCAAGGTCGACCGTTTCGCGACGCCGATACACGAGCACCGCCATGCCGAGCGCGACCGCGGCCTCGGCGGCAGCGATCGTGAGCACGAACACGACGAAGACGTGGCCACCGAGAGCCGCCTCCTCGCCCGAGAACGCCGCTGAGAAGCGTGAGAAGGCGAGCAGCGAGAGGTTCACGGCGTTCAGCATCAGCTCGATGCCCATCAGCACCGCCACCGCGTTGCGCTTGGAAAGCGCGATCGTCATGCCGAGCCCGAAGACGACACCCGAAACGGCGAGGTAGTGCGCCAGCGTCACGCTCATACCGCCTCCTCCGTGGGACCGTCGGAGGCGACATCCGGGTGTTCGACGTCGAGCGTGGATGGATCGTCGCCAGCGAGATCCTCGTCGGCGGAGTGTTGGTGTACGAGCACGATTGCTCCGAGCAGTGCGAACAGCAGCAGCACAGACGCAACCTCGAAGGCCAGCACGTAGCGGCCGATCAACTGGTCGCCGATCGTGCCGACGGTGGTCTCGAACGCCGCCGCCTCCAGGGCCGACCCGGTCAGCTCGTTCCAGTTCGCGTCGACAGCAACGAAGACGACCAGCGCAGCCATGGCCCCGCCGGCGAGGACACCGGGCATCACGTAGAGCGAGTTCGAGTTATCCCTCGAGGCCAGCGGCGTGAGCATCACAGCGAAGACAAACAGCACGGAGATGGCCCCGGCGTAGATCAGGATCTGCGCAACGGCGATGAAGTCGGCGGAGAGCGTGATGAAGAGCCCTGCCATCCCGAGGAACGAGACGATCAGGAACACAATCGCATGGATCAGGTTGCGCGCGGCGAACACGGCGACGGCCGAGCCCACGGTCGCCGCCGACAGCACCCAGAAGGCGACGATGATTCCCGCCGACTCCATCTACGACCCCGCCCGCAGCGTCCGAGCGGCGCGCAGGCCGCCGACCTCGTTCGTCAGTCGCGGCGCCTGCAGCGCGCCGGGGCGCGGGTTGTACCCCAGCGCCTCGGCGAGCAACCGTACTGAGACGACCGTGACGACGAGGTTGATCACGCCGACCGCGCCCAGTTCCACGACGCCCGCGAAGTCCGTGCGCGAGATGATGGTGACCTCCGCCGCGACGAGCAGCACCTGCAGGATCGAGAGCGGGATCAAGAACTTCCAGGCGAAGCCCATCAGCTGGTCGAGGCGGAACCGCGGCAGTGTGCCTCGCAACCAGACGAGCAGGAAGTAGACCGCGCTGATCTTCGCGAAGAGGATCAGATAGCCCGGGATCCACTCCTCGAGGCCGAACAGCGTGTAGCCGCCGAGGAAAAACGTGGCGACGAACGCGCCAATCAGCATCGCGTTGCCGAGCTCGACAGCGAGGAACAGGCCGGCCTTCATGCCTGAGTACTCGGTGTGGAAGCCCGCCACGATCTCGGACTCCGCCTCGCCGATGTCGTTGGGCGTTCGATTGATCTCGGCGGTCGAGGCGAAGAAGAATGTGAACAGCGGCAACGGCAGCAGCAGGCCCAGCCAGGCGTTGTGCGTCGATTGCCAGGCGACGATCTCGCTGAGCTGCAGTGAGCCGGTCATCAGGACGACCGTCAGCAGCGCGATCGAAATCGGAATCTCATACGACACCATCATCGCCACGGTCCGCATGCCACCCAGCAGCGCGTAGTGGTTGTTCGAGGACCAGCCGGCGAGGAACACCGCGATCACGGCCAGCGAGGAGATGGCGATGACGTAGACGAGCCCGACGTTGATGTCGAGGTAGGCCATGTTCTCGGCCCACGGCACCGGGCCCCAGCCGAGCATTGCGGGAATGAAGATCAACACCGGCGGCAGGTAGAAGAGGAAGCGGTCCGCACCGAGCGGTATTAGCACCTCCTTCTGCATGAGCTTGAACGCGTCGGCGAGCGGCTGCAGCAGGCCGAAGGGGCCGACACGGTTCGGACCCTGGCGGATCTGGAACTTCGCGAGCAGCCGGCGCTCCACCCAGCTGCCGATCAGCAGCACGCCGCCCACGAACGAGAGGATGCCGAGCCCACCGAGCAGCGCCGTCACCCAGTACGAGAGCCACGGCCCAGCGCCGAGGTCGTCGAGTTCGAACCGCAGCCGGTCCACGGCGAAGCCCAGATCACGGATGTCGTACCACTCACCGTCGAGCCGGCCGTCGATGATCAAGAAGCCGATCGCCCCGTTGGCCGCCAGGAAGCCGAGGCCAAAGAGCGTCCCGATCAGCTTGACGATCGTCGGCAGCCCCATCGCCCGCTGGAGCAGCGAGCGGTGTTCGAGGATCTGCTGCGCCATCGGTGTGGCGGGGCCATCCGGATAGAGCGGCGTGTAGGCGCGTTCGCTCATCGGTCGATCTCCCCCACCACGATGTCGATCGAGCCCAGGGTCACCACCGCATCCGGCAGCGCCGCGCCCACGGCAAGCTCGCGCAGCAACGAGAGGTTGATCAACGACGGCGCGCGAATGTGGAAGCGATACGGCGCTGGCGAACCGTCGGAAACGAGGTAGTAGCCCAGCTCGCCGCGAGGACCCTCGACGCGGCCATACACCTCGCCCGGAGGCGGTGCGAGGGCGAGAGGGATCTCGGTCTTGTGCGGACCGTCGGGCACACGCGCCATCGCCTGCTTGATGATGCGGACGGACTGGCGCGTCTCCTCGAGGCGCACCATGAAACGGTCGTAGACGTCGCCGTCTCGGCCGACGGCGATGTCGAAGTCGTAGCCCTCGTAGCCGCAGTAGGGCTCCGCCTTGCGTAGGTCCCAGGGCACGCCTGAGCCCCGTAGCGCCGGCCCCACCAGCGAGCCGTTGATCGCGTCCTCGGGCGAGATCACGCCGACGCCGCTCGTGCGCGCGAGGAAGATCTCCGAGTCGGTGAGCAGCTCCGCGTACTCGTCGATCCTCGTGGGCAGTTCGTCGACCAGTTCCTGCAACGCCGGCCAAAACTCGGGCGGCGGGTCGAAGGCGACGCCGCCGATACGCATGTAGTTGGTCGTCAGACGCGCGCCGCAGGTCATCTCGAACAGGTCGAGGATCTTCTCGCGCTCTCGGAACATGTAGAGCAGTGGCGTCTGCCAGGCGCCCGCGTCGGAGACGAGCGTGCCGTTGGCCATCGCGTGGCTTGCGATGCGCTGCAGCTCCGCGAAGATTACGCGCAGCACCGTCGCACGCTCTGGCACCTCGACGTCCGCCAGCCGCTCGACAGCAAGGCAGAGCCCGAGGTTGTTCGACATGGCGGCGAGGTAGTCAGCGCGGTCGGTAAACGGGATGTTCTGGGTGTAGGTGCGCTCCTCGGCGAGCTTCTCCATCGAGCGATGCAGGTACCCGACGATCATGTCGAGGTCCTGGATCTTCTCGCCGTCCATCACCACCCGCAGGCGGAACACGCCGTGCGTCGAGGGGTGCTGCGGCCCGATGTTGAGGACGTACGGCTCCACCGCTGCGGTCATCGCCCTGCGCCCGCTCGACCGGCGTCCGGCGACAGGTTCTCCTCGTTGCGGTCCGCATCCAGGTTCTCGTCCGGGTTCATGATCCGGTCGGGCGCGTCGGGTTGTTCGAACGGGAAGCGCTCCAGCCCCGGCGTCTGCTGCTCCAGACCGAGGAAGTCCTTGCGCAACGGATGGCCCGGGAAGCCCTCCCAGAGGAAAATCCGTCGCAGGTCCGGGTGACCCTCGAAGTGGATGCCCATCAGGTCGTAGACCTCGCGCTCCTGCAGCAGCGCCCCCTTGTAGACCGGGTAGGCGCTGGGCAGCGCCGGCGCCTCATGGTCCTGGACGCGCGTCTTCAACACGATCTGGTGGTTCAGGTCAAGCGACTGGAGATGGTAGACAACCTCGAAGTGGTTGTGGCGGTCGACGCCGCAGAGGTTGCTGAGCTGCGCCGCATCGTAGGTCTCCGAGTCGTGGAGCCAGCGCAGCGCCTCGTCGAGACGCGTCGGATCGACCTCAATCCATTCGTCCGTCGAGGTGCTGACGATGCCCGGTAGCGCCTCCTCGAGGACTGCCGCGACCTCGTCGCCACGCAGCTGCGTCGGCCCGAGCGGCATCAGCGCCACTCCAGCGCGCGCCGACGCCACGCGTAGCCCAGACCGAAGGCGAGGATGCCGATGAACAGCGCCGCCTTCCAGATCGTGCCCAGCGGGAACTCCGCGTGCTGGACCGCCCACGGGTAGAGGAAGATCACCTCGACATCGAAGATGACGAACCCCAGCGCGAACAGGTAGTAGCGGGCGTTGAACTGCCCCCAGGAGCTGCCCTCCGCCTCGACGCCACACTCATACGTGGCGCTCTTGATCGGATCAGGGCGGTCCGGTCGGAACTTGAAGCGATAGAAGATGAAGGAGACGGTCAGCGGCAGCGCCGGGAACGCGAGGGCGAACACCGCGAGGAGCGCGATCCGCCCGAACGTCTCCGGTATCACGGGTGTCCCCTCTTCCGACCATCGCCACCATCGAGGTCGCCGATTCGGCGCCGGCAGGCGCCACGCCAGTGCTGCGCCCTCGACGCGGCGGTGAGCACTCGTGACTGCGCTCACAAGGCCGGTTCGGGCGCGAATGTAGCACGGGCCTATATGGCGAGCAATGAACCGCAACGCCCGTCCCGCCGCGAGATTTGACCGTCAGTCTGGGCCCCGCGTAGAGTTCCGGCGGTCGCGACCGTGGGGCGCGAACCGGCCCAGCGAGCCTCGCCTCTGGCCTGCTCTCTGACGACGGATCCCGCCTCCGCGCCCGCGATGGCGATGGCGTTCCCATGGCTGCCACACGTCGGCCGGCATCTCGCCGGCAGACATCGCGGCCCGTACGCTGCCACAGCCCGCATGCAAGCCCGGAAGGGCCCGGAAGGAGCGCTCGCTTGGCCGACTACACCAAGCCCATCCCCGATCCCGATCCGACGAACCAGGTCTTCTTCGACGGCGCCAACGAGGGCAAGCTGATGCTCCCGCGGTGCACCACCTGCAACAAGGTGCACTTCTACCCGCGCGTCATCTGCCCCTACTGCCATTCCTCGCAGATCGAGTGGTTCGAGGCGTCCGGCACCGGCTTCATCCACACCTACGCGGTCCAGCACCGCGCCTTCGGCGGCTGGGCCGACGAGGCGCCCTTCGTGACCGCCTACATCGACCTCGCCGAGGGCGATCGCATCTTCACCGTGCTGCGGGGCGTCGACCCCGAGAAGCCCGAGGAGATCGAGATCGGCGCCAAAGTGCAGGTCGAATTCGAACAGGCCACCGAGGACATCGCGATCCCGTTCTGGCGCGTCGTTTAGCGCCCCGAGACCAGCACTGAACGACTTCGACTGAACCAAGGAGAACCGAATGCCCTACAACCCCTCGATGGAGGCAGCCATCATCGGCGCCGCCGAGTCCGACGAGATTGGGTACATCGAGCGCCCGGTCACGGCCATGCAGCTCCACATCGAAGCGATCCGCAACGTCTGCGCCCAGGCGGGCGTGAAGCCTTCCGAGATCGAGGGCTTCGCCTCGCCCGGTGTCGCTAATCAGGTCGCCGAGTACCTGGGCATCCACCCCAAGTGGATCGACACGACCTCGGTCGGCGGCTGCTCCTACGAGATGCACGCCCACCACATGATGGCCGCCATCGCCGCGGGCATCATCGACCTCGGCGTGATCTCGCACGGCGAGATCGGCTGGTCGCAGCGCAAGACCGGCGGCAAGGGCACGGGCCGCGCCCGTGGTGGCGACCCATGGTCGCCGAGCGCGCAGTTCGACGCGCCGTACGGCACCTCCGGCGCGCCCTCGGCCTATTCGCACGCTATGCGGCGGCACATGCACGAGTGGGGCTCGACGAAGGAGGACTTCGCCCAGATCTCTGTGACCACCCGGGGCTGGGCGACGCTCAACCCGCGCGCGATCATGCACTCGCGGGAAACCAACCCGTACGGCGGCCCGATCACGATCGACGACGTGCTCACCTCCCGCTGGATCTCCTGGCCGCTCAACCTCCTCGACGTCTGCCTGGTCACCGACCACGGCGGCGCCGTACTGCTCGCCTCGCGCGAGAAGGCAGAGAGCCTGGCGGCGACACCGGTCTGGATCGCCGGCGCCGGCGAGAACCAGAGCCACGCGATGATGCTGGAGATGGGTGACTTCACCGCCACCTCGGCGCTCGCCTCCAGCCAGGCGGCCTACCGCATGGCCGGCATGGGCCCGGACGAGATGGAACTGGCGATGATCTACGACTCGTTCACGGTCACCGCCGCCATCACCGCCGAGATGCTCGGTCTCACCCCTCGAGGACAGGGCCCGAGTCTCTGGGAGGGCGGCAAGGCCGGCCCCGGCGGTTCCGGCATTCCCGTCAACACCAACGGCGGCGGCCTCTCCTTCAACCACAGCGGCATGTACGGCATGCAGCTGATGGTCGAGGCCTACCGACAGCTCTCCGGCACCGCCGAGGATGGCGTCAACGGCCTCCCGGGCAAGCAGACGAGCGCCAAGACGTGCGTCGTCAACGGCACCGGTGGCTCGCTCTCGGTGACCGGGACGCTGGTACTGGTTGCCGACTAGCTCCTTGCCGGTTGGCCCCGACCGACCGAGACTCGATTCGCGACGAGGGCGGCGCAGGCCGTCCTCGCTGCATTCCCGGGCCCAACGCCTCGGAGGCATAGGCGACACATGCTGATCGACCTCCATACACACACACACCCCTCGTCGTGGGACTCATTCCTCACCGCCGACGAGCTGATCGAGCAATGCAAGGCCGTCGGCCTCGACGGTATCGTGCTCAGCGAGCACGACTGGGCGTGGGATCCGGACGAAGTGGCCGCGCTGGCCAAGCGCCACAATTACCTCGTGATGGCCGGCATGGAGATCAACACCGAGGACGGGCACATCCTCGTCTACGGCATGCACGAGTACGTCTTCGGCATGCACCGCGCCCACGAGCTCGCCGAGCATGTCGGCAGGCATGATGGCGTGATGATCGCGGCGCACCCCTATCGTCGCCAGGCCCCGTGGGTGTGGGACGACGAGAAGCAGTGGGCCGATGCCCTCGAGCGCGCCGAACGCAACGGCGCCTACCGCTACACAGCCGCCATCGAGATCCTGAACGGTCGAGGCAACCTCAACGAGAACCTGTTCTCGCAGCGCCTCGCGGAACGCATGGGCATGCCCTCCACCGCCGGCACGGACTCGCACGCGCTGGGCGACATCGGCAAGGCCGCCACGTACTTCGAGCGGAACATCACCAACGGGCGCGAGCTGATCGAGGAGATTCGCGCCGGTCGTTGCTGGGCCGTCGATCTCACGCAAGGGACGCTCACCGAGAACGCCGACCACCACAGCGTCCCGAGCGACCTCGGCGATCGCTGGAGCACCCGCGACACCGCACGCGAGTCGTTCGAGGCCGCGCGGGCGGGATAGCTGTTACTCGGGCCTGACCTGGATCACGAGCTTGCCCGCGGCATGCCCCTCCTCGAGGTAGCGCATCGCCTCGGGCACCTCGCTCAGGGGGTAGGTGCGGTCAATCACTGGCGTTACGTCACCGGACTCGACGAGCCCGCTCAGCACCAGTAGATCGTCGCGCCGCTCCGACGACACGAACGTCCGCAGCGACTGGCGGACGAAGAGCGAGTAGGCCATCAATCGCGCTGTGCGGACCAGCGGTCCGAGCAACCGCCCTCCGCTCGGCGCGCCGATCTGGACGTATGTCCCCCGAGGCGTGAGCACTCGCCGGCAGTCCCGCACCGATCGATTCCCCGGGATGTCGAGCATCAGGTCGTAGCGCTCGCCACTCGCGACGAAGTCCTCGCGGGTGTAGTCCACGACGTGATCGGCGCCGAGTCCCAGCACCCGTTCCACCTTCGAGGTGCTGCAGACGCCGGTGACCTCCGCGCCGAAGGCCTTGGCGATCTGAACGGCGAACGAGCCGATGCCGCCGCCCGCGCCGTTGATGAGCACCCGCTGCCCAGCCTCGACCTTCCCCTCGTCTCGCAGCGCGTGGAGCGCTGTGAGACCGGCGACCGGTAGCGCTGCCGCCTGCTCGAACGTGAGGCCCGCCGGTATCGGGGCAAGGCGGTCCTCGTGGGAGGCGGCGAACTCAGCGAAGGAACCTCGGCAGACCCCGAACACCTCGTCGCCCGGTTTGACGAGCGTCACCTCCGAGCCGACCGCCTCGACGACCCCGGCAACATCGAGGCCCCGCACCGGCGTCTTTGGCCTGCGTATGCCGAAGATCGGACGCGCGACATATGGCAGCCCACGCATCATGAACAGATCGGCTGCGTCGACGCCGGCCGCATGCACGCGCAGCAGCACGGTGCTGTCCCCGACCTCGGGCCGCTCGATCTCGCGAAGCTCGAGGTCTTCCGGGCTGCCGAAACGGTCCTGAACGATTGCTTTCATGAGGTTCCTTCGACGCTATAGCAACAGCATCGGGTTTGACACTGGCTGGCCGAGGAGTAGCGCGCCGCCCACCTCGAGGTTGCGGTGGCTCGTCCCGGCGTGTTGCGTGAGCGCATGGATGTCACGAAAACAGCGTTCGATCGGGTTGCGGGCGTAGATCGTGCTGCTCCCACCGAGGAGTTGCATCTCGTCGACCACGGATGCGGCCGTCTTCGTCGCGAGGGCACCCGCCATGAGGCAGTCGGCTCGCATCTCCTCCGAGACGTCACCGTCCGCGATGACCTCCGCCCAGGCCGCCTCGGCTGTCTCGTAGTACCAGGCGCGCGCTGCGCGAAGCTCGGCGACCGCAGCCCCGAGCGTCGCGTGCGCCGGCACTTGCTCCGCCAACGGGACCTCCGGCGGCGATGCGGTTTTGGTCGACGCTAACTCGATGAACGCGTCGATGGCGTGCTGCGCGATGCCGAGTCCGCCTGCGGCGAGCGCCATCGAGTGGATGGCGATCGGCAGATGGTAGAGAGGCCCCTGGCAGCTGTCACTCTTCGGCCTGCCGATGAACGGAAACTCGAAGGCATCCTCCTCCGGTACGAAGAGGTCCTCGACGGCGGCGTCGATGCTCCCGGTCGCTCGCAACCCGCTAACGTGCCACGTGTCGATGAACTCGACCGCCTCTCGCGGGATCATCATGATCCGGATCTGCGGCATCCCCGCCGCGCTCAACAACGGCTCGCCCCCCTCGGTGATCATCGCGAACCCAGCGACTGCGGTCGCGTGATGGGCGCCGCTGAGGAAGGTCCATTGCGCGGAGACACGATACCCACCTTCGACGGGCTCGGCTGACTCCCGAACAGCCGGCCCGCCGGCAACGATGTGCACCTCTGATCCGCCGAGCTGCGCCCGGACCACCGCCTCCGGCTGACGCCGGTACATCAGTGAACTCGCGGCCGCGGTGAACGCGACCCAGACGGCGGAGCCGTCGACACGGCGGAGGGCTTCGAAGACCCGGAGCGACTCAGGGAACGGCATCTCAAGCCCGCCCACGCTGGCCGGCTGCCAGACCTGGAAGAGCCCGGCGGCCTTCATCGCCTCGTCCACCTCGTCGGACATGCGCCGCTGCTCGTCGGCCTCGTCGGCATGCTGTTCGATCAGCGGTTTCAGCTCAGCTACGGCCTCGAGGGCTGTCAGTGCGGAGGTAGCGGTGATACGTCTCTCCCTAACATACGTCGTAAGTGGACACCGTCAGTGTACGGCGTAAGCTAAGCAGCGAGGCATGCACTGTCAAGCGACCCGACTTACCGTGTACGTCAGATCATCATGGAGGACGAGCGATGCCTGCTCAACGGCAGCACGAAGCGGCTACACGCACTCCTCTGAGCAGAGAGCGCGTCCTGCGCGCAGCTGTCGCCCTCGCCGATGACATCGGGATCGAAGCGGTGAGCATGCGCAAGCTCGGCCAGCTGCTCGGCGTTGAGGCGATGTCCCTCTACAACCACGTCGACCACAAGGAGGATCTCCTGGACGGCATGGTCGACCTCATCGTCAGCGACATCGAGGTGCCCCCGGGCGTTCCCGACTGGAAGGCCACGATGCGAGGGCGTGCGCTCTCGGCGCGCTCGGTACTGTTGCTTCATCCGTGGGCCCCACGCGTAATCGAGTCGCGCACCAAGCCGAGCCTGCCGTTCCTGGCGTACATAGACGCAACCGTAGGAACGCTCCGCGACGGCGGGTTCTCAGACGACCTCGCTCATCACGCCTTGCATGCCCTGGGCAGCCGCATCCTCGGCTTCTCGCAGGAGCTGTTCACGGACGCGCAGGAGCTCGAGGAGAGCCCGGAGATCGAGGCCTTCATGCTGCGGCAGCGGGTCCGCGAGTATCCCAACCTCACTGCCATGATGTCCTCGATCAACCACGACGCGGACTCGGTCGTCGGCACGGGGTGCGACGACGAGTTCGAGTTCGAGTTCGCGCTCGGCCTACTGCTCGATGGCCTCGAGCGGCTGCGCGACGCCGAGGCAGGCTGACCTCGAACCATCAACGCACAAGAGCAGACAAGAACAGGGCCCCGCTTGCGCGGGGCCCTGTCGTTCGTCGCGTTACGCCCGAGGGCGTGTCGCTTAGATCGCCTCGACGATCGTGGAGATGCCCATGCCTGCGCCAATGCACTGGGTGGCGAGGCCGTACTTCAGCCCCTCCTCCTTGACCTGACGCGAGACGGTGCCCACCAGGCGAGCGCCGGTGGCGCCCATCGGGTGACCGATCGCCAGCGAACCACCGTTGACGTTGACCCGGTCGAGCGGGATGCCGACATCGGCCACGGACGGGATCACCTGGGCCGCGAAGGCCTCGTTGAACTCGACACGGTCGATCTCTTCGGCCTCGATGCCCGCGTGGGCCAGAGCCTTCACCGTCGCAGGGATCGGGCCGAGGCCCATCAACTGCGGCTTCACACCCGCGATGCCGAAGCCCACGATGCGAGCGAGTGGGTCGAGACCCAACTCGAGCGCGCGCGCCTCAGACATCAGCAGGACGGCGGAGAAGCCATCGTTCGTCGGGCAAGCGTTGCCCGGCGTGATCAGCAACTCCTGGTCGCCGTAGGACTGCAGCCCCGGCACGGGGTTTAGGTTGCTCAGCGCCTCGATGTTCGTGCCGACGCGATAGCCTTCGTCCCACTCGAGGACTTTCGTCTCGCCGTGCTCGTCCACGAGGTGGTTGCCCTCGTCGTCGAACACCGGCAGCTCGACCTCGAGCGGCACGATCTCATTGGCGTACCAGTTCTTCTCGAGCGCCGCGCCGTACTTGGCGTGGGACTCGACAGCGAACTCGTCGAGCGCCTCACGCGTCAGCCCGTACATCTCCGCCGCGTTCTGCGCGGTCTGGAGCATCGAGGTGACGGGAGGGGCGTCCAGAATGTAGTCGGGGATCGGACGCGAGAAGTTCGCGTCGTGATTCGGCGACATGTTGCGCTGGACGTCGTTCATTTCCAGGCGCTTCGAGTTGAACTCGGTGAGACGGTTGGTCTCGCCGCGCCCGCCGCCGCCCAGGGTGCGGCCCATGCGCTCGGCGCCGATGGCGATGCCGACGCTCGACGCGCCGACCATGATCGACTGCGCCACGCGCTGCAGCGTGTCCATCGAGGAGCCACATTGCCGGTTGGTCTCGAAGGTGGCCACCTCCGGCGGCAGACCTGACAGCTGACGCACGTTGTCGGCGCCGATGCCGGAAAGCTCCGGGGCGTTGCCGACCTGCCCGAGGCCCATGTCCTCGACCATGTTCGGCGTGACCTTTGGATTGCGGTCCAGGAGCGTGCGCACGATCTCTGCGCCCACCTCGTCCAGACGGGTCGCTACGAGTCCGCCACGCGCGCCACGAGTGAACGCGGAGCGAGCCGTGTCGACCACGACCACGCTATTCAGTTCTGCCATGCTGGCCCCCCTTCACACCTCGCTCTGACGCCGCTGGGCGCGGTCCATGGCTGGTGTCGGTTCGCTTGTTGAATTCGCGGGGTAGCATACGCCGCTGCCCACCAGTTTGCATGTGACGCTGGTCCCCAGCGGCCATCGCCGAGGCCGTAAGTGACTCGTCGTGCTCCTGTCGTGCTCCGTGTGTCAGGCGAGCAGCAGTTCCTCGAACGTCACGTTGCTCAACGCGCCGGGACGGAGCTCACGGACGAGGCGGACCGCCTCCGGCCCTTCGACGCCGAGGGCACGCAGCAGCAGCCCCGCCGCCAACGCGGAGCGGTTCAGCCCTTGCTTGCACATCACGTAGAGCCGGGGCGGCGGCTCGGCCGGCAGCGGCGGCAGCGCCCGCCCCTCGTTCTCGGTCGGCGCTGGCGCGCCCTCGAGGCTCCGCGCCAGCGCCTCGACGATCGCGAGCAGGCGCCCGTAGTCGTGCGGGACGGCCTCGATGTCCTGGAACACCTTCGGCACGTGGCGGCGCGAATGCGCGACGAGTGCCGAAGGCAGGTCGCCTGCGAGGTCGAGGATCCATGCGTCGCGCACCTCGGCTGTCCCCACGGTCGAGCCGTGTGCGGCGTGCGCGCCGCCGACCCAGATCTCGGTACGCAGATCGGTCGCGACTGCCGATGCGCCCTCGAACGCCAGCTGCGACGCCCGCACGGAATAACCCTCGAGCTGCTCCGGAAGCGTCGAGGCGGACAGATCGGGCTCCGGTGGCAGGCCCATTTCCTGCCGGTTGAGTGGCGGCGTCATGGCTCCAGCGTGGGCCTGCCGCTGCCGGTGGCGCAAGTCACTGCGCACCCGGGATCGCGCAGCCCCGGTCCGGTCCTCTCCAAATTGACACCACCGAGGGCCGAGCATATCGTGCCAGCGGCCCGCGACTCTGGGCGTCTGACCTCGATGTCGCGCAGGCACGCCCGAAATCGACATTTCACTCGCTTCGAGGAGGTAGTCGAGTGGCGGACTCCGTCATTAACGATGAGATGAACGCAGCCATCGGCGTCGATGGCCCACAGTCGGTCGCCGAGGTCACGACGACCGGGTGCCGGCTCTTCGCACGCGCCGTCGGCCACAAGGACCTCATCTTCTACGACGAAGATGTGGCGAAGGAGCGCGGCTATCTCGGCATCGTCGCGCCGCCGGGGTACCTCGGCACCCCGATCTACAGGCCGGCCGCGGATGGACCGCGACCCGCGGGGCCGCCCGGCGGCGGCTTCAGCGTCCCGTACAAGCGCATCCTGAACGGCGGCACGAGCTACGAGTACCTCGAGCCGATCGTCGCGGGTGACGTGATCACCTCGGTCTCTCGGATCACCGAGTTCCAGGAGCGCGAGGGCTCGATCGGTTCGATGCTCATCACCTATCGCGAGACCGAGTTCACGCGGCAGGACGGCACGACCGTGGCCAAGATGTACGGCAACCTGATCCAGTACTAGCGACCGGGAGGAGAGGTCTGTCATGGCTGACCAGGTCTACTTCGAAGACATGAACGAGGGCGACTCCATCCCGGAGATCGCCAAGAACTGCTCGACGCAGCAGCTGGTGATCTGGGCGGGCGCCTCGGGCGATTTCTACCAGATCCACTACGACCAGACCTTTGCCAAGAACACCGGGCTCGACAACATCATCGTGCACGGCGCGCTCAAGAATGCGTTCCTGGGCCAGCTGCTGCACGACTTTGTCGCGCCGGGCGGCGAGGTCAAGGAGTTCGGCTGCCAGTATCGCGGCATGGACTACCCGAACCAGGACATCACCTGCGGAGGCGTTGTCACCAAGACCTACGTCGAGGGTGACCAACACTTCGTCGAGCTCGACATCTGGACGGAGAACCCGGACGGTCAGAAGACCACGCCCGGAACGGCGAAGGTCGTGCTGCCGAGCCACGGTTAACCAGGCAACTCACGAGGCCCCGGCGAGGGGTCGAGGAAGGACACAGAGATGGGCGCACTGGACGGCAAAGTCGCCGTCGTGACCGGCGCTGGCCGTGGCATCGGCCGCGGCATCGCTAAGCTGTTCGCCGAAGAGGGCGCCAAGGTCGTGGTTAACGACCCCGGCGTCAACGTCGACGGCAGTGGCTCCGACGCCGGCCCGGCCCAGGAGGTCGTGAACGAGATCAAGGAGGCCGGCGGCGAAGCCACGGCCAACCTCGCCTCGGTCGCCGAACTCGAGGGCGGCGAGGCTATGATCACGCAGGCAGTGGACGAGTTCGGCAGGATCGACATCGTCGTCAACGTCGCCGGCATCCTCCGCGACCGCATGATCTTCAACATGAGCCCAGACGAGTGGAGAGACGTCCTCGACGTTCACCTCAAGGGCCAGTACAACACGATCAAGCCGGCCTCCGTGCTGATGCGTCAGCAGCGATACGGCCGCATCATCAACTTTTCCTCGACGTCCGGGCTGCTCGGTAACACTGGGCAGTTCAACTACGGAGCGGCGAAGGCCGCCGTGGCCGGCCTCACGCGTGTCGTCGCGCGTGACCTCGGTCGCTACGGGGTGACCTGCAACGCGATCGCGCCAGGCGCTGCGACGCGCATGACGCAGACCGTGCCGGACTCGGCACGCGACCTGCGTGCACGTGCTGGCGTCACCGGTGCGTCCTCGAACGCTCCGGCGCAGGTGAGCCGCTTCGTCGGCTTCAGCGAGCCCGAGTTCGTGGCGCCGATGGTCGGCTACCTGTCTTCGGACGACGCGTGGAACATCAACGGCCAGGTCTTCCACGTCTCGGCCGGCAACGTCTCAATCGGACACCACCCGATCGCCCGCCGCACCGTGTTCAAGCCCGGCCTCTGGGAGTTCGACGAACTCGACGATGCCGTGCACAACGTGCTGCTCCGATGCGAGACCAACCCCGCCCCGCCGCGCGACGATGTAGAGGTCCCCGGCCGCGACACCGAAGCCCAGGCGCTGGCGTAAGCCGGAACAGGAAGTAAGACATGGCAACTCCACTTGAAGGACGCTCCATCGTCGTCACCGGCGCTGGTCGCGGCATCGGCTCGGAGGTCGCGAAGCTCGCGGCAGCCGCCGGTGCGAAGGTCGTGGTCAACGACCCCGGCGTGAACGTCGACGGCTCCGGCGAGGACGCCGGCCCGGCCGAGACGATCGCGCGCGAGATCACCGAGGCCGGTGGCACCGCCGTCGCGAACTTCGACTCGGTCGCGACGGTCGATGGCGGCGAAAACATGATCAAGCAGGCGGTCGACGAGTTCGGCCGCATCGACGGCGTCGTGCACGTCGCCGGCATCCTGCGGGATCGCATGGTCTTCAACATGACCGAGGACGAGTGGGACGATGTCGTCGCTGTCCACCTGGATGGCTTTTACAACGTCGCGAAGCCCGCGTCCGCGTTGATGCGCCAGCAGCGCTTCGGCCGGATCGTCGGGTTCTCTTCCGGCTCGGGGCTGAACGGCAACGTCGGTCAGGCGAACTACGGTGCGGCGAAGGCCGGCATCGCGGGCGGCGCACGCTGCCTGGCGCGCGACCTCGGTCGCTACGGCATCACCGCCAACGCGGTCGCTCCCGGCGCCAACACGCGCATGACGCAGTCCGTGCCGGACTCGGCACGCCAGCTGCGCGCCCGCGCAGGGATCGCGCAGGCGGAGCGTCCGCCCTCGATCGTCACGCGGCTGCGCGACGCCAAGTACGTGGCGCCGATGACTACCTACCTATTGACGGACCAGGCCTGGGACGTCAACGGGCGCGTGTTCTACGTCTCCGGCGGCCAGGTCAGTCTCGCCTGGGAGGAGGGCCCGAACCGCTCCCTCGCGAAGCCCGGCATGTGGGACATGGATGAGCTGCGCGCGCTGGTGCCGAGCCAACTGATGGCAGGTCTCACCAACCCCGCGCCGCCCCCATCCGACCTCGACCTCCCCGGCCGCCCGGTGGCCAAGGAGGACTAACGACCAACGGCGGTCCGCGGACCGCACGAGGCCGAACGCGACAGCCGCCCTTCGGGGCGGCTGTTTCGTTGTGTACATCGTCGAGCCGACACGATCACTCCTCGGCTGACTCGCGTACCGATTCCATCAGCACGAAGTCGTAACCGCTGCGCTCCACCTGCCGGACTTCCTGGAAGCCGGCACGCGCGAAAGCGGCCTGCGCGCGGTGGTTCCAGGCCAGCGTATGGAGGTACACGCGCAAGAGGTCGAGCTCCTCGAAGAGGTGATCGCGCACGAGGGCGACCGTCTCGGTGCCGAAGCCGCGCGACCAGTACTCGCGGTCGCCGATCGTGATCCCGAGCTCAGCCTCGCGCCGGCCGGCGTCATGGCCGTAGTACATGACGTTGCCGATGTGGTCGCCGGTCTCGCGATCCTCGATCGCGTAGGTGCGCCGCTGGACGGTCGGGTACTCCAGCTCGTCGGCCATCGCCGCGAGGAAACTGCGGTAGCTGATCGTAATCGGGCGTGCCGCGTCGTACGAGGCCAGCTCCGGGTCGGAGCGCCACTGGTAGTCGAGGTGAGCGTCATCGATCTGCTTCTCGCGGATCCGCACGAACTCGCCCTCGGCGATCACTGCCGGCTGGGTAGCAGTCATCGGCGCATTGTACCGATCCGCCGCCGTCGAGGTCAGCCCGGCGCGGCCTCGCTGTCGAGCTCCCGCCCGCGAGTGGTGATCAGCTCCGAAGCCCGACGCAGGATGTGCAGCTGGTTGCGATGGGTGAGCAGGCGCTCTGCCTCGACGATGTGGAACCAGTCGACGATGTCGTGCTCGTGGTCGTGACCACTGAACCCACCGCCTCGAGGCTCCATCAGGAAGTAGTGCACGACCTTCGAGACGCGTCCGCCGCTGGGCTTCACGAAGCTGTAGTGAACGTCGCCGACTTCGTCGACGATGGCCACCTCCAGGCCCGTCTCCTCGCGCACTTCGCGCAGCGCCGTCTCCTCGATCGACTCGCCCTCGTCAGGCGTGCCCTTCGGCAGCGCCCAGAGCTGCTCGCGCGAACGTCCGACGAGGACGATCTCCATGCCGTCGGCCCCGACGCGGTAGACCACGCCGCCCGCGGACATCGCCTGCTGCGTCTCATCTCGCGCCATCAGTCGTCCTCGAACGTGGGTTCGCGGTCCGAATCTTCAACCGGATCCATCGTCATCAGGTGCACCTGCTCGAGGGCATCGCGAGCGGCTTTGAGCAGGTGTGGCTCGCCCCGCTCCTCGAGGAATCTCGTCAGAATCCGCTCGGCTTCCTCGTTCGCGATCTCGCCGAGCGCACCGATCGCAGCGCGCTGCACATCCTCGTCGAGATCCTCGGTCGCGAGCATCGTCAGCGGCCCGACGGCGGCATCGAGGAGCAGCCCGCCCGCCGCTTCGGCAGCGACGGCGCGCACCTCCGAGTCCTCGTCGTCGAAGTGGAACACCAGCAGGTCGAGCCAGCCGTCCGAGGCGCTGCGGCCCATCGCGCGCAGCGACGCCACGCGCAGCCGGTGGTTGCCAAGCTCGTACATCTCACCGATCAGCTCGGCGGTCGCCTCCTCCGACGATGCGCCGAGGGCCTCGAGGGCTCGCCCACGTACCTCGTCGGCTTCCTCGATGTCTTCGATCACCTCGCGCAGGGTCGCCGTCAGCAACTCCGCTTCGGCGTCGCTCATCATGCCGAACTCCATGCCGATGACATAGGCGCCCAGGGCACCGGCCAACTCGGCGCGGACAGCGGCCGAGGGGTCCTCGCGGAGCTGCGCTGCGAGCACGCGCATGTACTCCGGCCGCTCGTCCTCCCACAGCCCTCGGATGGCGAGCATGCGTGTCGCCGGGTCCGGATCGCGCAGCGCCGTGAGATGGATGCGGTGGAAGTCGAGCGTCGCCTGCTCGTCAGCAAGCTGCTGCATCGCCGCCAACACCTCGCGCCGGCGCTCTGGCTCGAGGTCGGGCCAGAGCCCGAGGCACTGCGCCAGCAGCTCAACCGAAGGCTCGGAGAGCGCCTTCAGGTGCGCCGGATCGAAGGAACCGGCCGCGCGTAGTTCGGCCAAAACCTCACTCGGCTCCGGCAATACCTCGACCGGATCGTCGCGCTCGAGGTCGTCCGCGTCGGGCTCGCCGCCGGCCGCGCCGTCGATGTCCTGGTGGTCGTTCGTCACGTGGAGGTCTCCGCGCGTAGCTCACGCGTTGCGATCGCAGTGTACCGCTGCCGCGGCTTGCGCTCAGGTCCGCACCGGGCGCCGTCAACGCAGCTCTGACGTCGGCTCCCGGCTCATCAGCGCGCCCAGCGCATCCGCCACGGCCAGCCGCCCCTCGAAGATCAGCTCGAGACCCGCAGCGATCGGCATGTCGACGTCGAGCCGCTCCGCAAGCCTCAGCGCTGCCGGCACGGTGGCCACGCCCTCGGCGGTCTCGCCGACACCCTCCAGCGCAGCCTCGAGGGTCAGCCCCTGCCCGAGCAGCTCGCCGAGCCGCCGGTTGCGCGAGAGCGGGCTGTAGGCCGTGGCGACGAGGTCGCCGACGCCGGCCAGGCCCTGGAACGTCAGCGGATCGGCGCCGCCGGCCACGCCCAGCCTCGTGATCTCAGCCAGACCGCGGGTGACGATCGCCGCCTTCGCGTTGTCGCCGAACGCGAGCGCATCGACCATCCCGCCAGCGATCGCAACCACGTTCTTCAGCGCGCCGCCGAACTCGACGCCGGTGACGTCCGTGGAGGTATAGACTCGCATCTGGTCGGAATGGAACGCCTCCCGCAGGGCGTTGAGGTCCTCGGTCGCGCCTCCGTAGGCCAACACCGTAGTGCTCGGCAGCCCTGCGGCGATCTCTCGCGCCAGGTTCGGGCCGGACAGCGCCGCGACGCCGCGCACCGGCAGCGCATCCGCCAACACCTCGCTCATGCGGCGTCCGGTCTCGAGGTCTAGCCCCTTCGTCGCCGTCACCGCCAGCGCGTCGTTCGACACCAGCTCGGCGACGCGCGCGAGGTTCGCCTCGACCGTCCGCGAGGGCACGGCGCAGAGCACGAGGTCGGCTTCGCCCGCCCAACCGTCGAGCGTGTCGAGCCGCAGCGAGTCCGGGAACGCGATGTCAGGCAACCGTGGGTGCTCACGCGCCTCGTCGAGGGCTCGCGCCTCGTCGCTGTCGCGGGCGAGCAGGTCGACCCGGAGTTCGTTGCGCGCGAGGAGGATGGCGAGCGTGGTGCCCCACGACGTGGTGCCGATGACCGCCGCTCGCTGGAGCGGCACGGGCTAGGCCCCGCCCCGGCGCTCGCCGCCCTGACCGAGCTTCGGTTCGGTGCCCGCGAGGAGCCGGCGGATGTTGCCGCGGTGGCTGAACTCGACGGCCGCCACCGCGACCAGCGCAAAGATGAGGTTTTCCCGTGCGATCTCGCCGAACGCGATCAGCAGCAACAGCGCCGTCCCACCGGCCGCAGTGCCCAGGACGGACATCAGAGAGGCGTAACGCCAGATCAGCAGCACCGCGATACCGAAGACACCGACCGCGACAGCCGCGAATGGCGGTACGAGCGCGATGAATGCGCCAAAGATCGTGGCGACGCCGCGTCCACCTCGGAAGCCGGCAAACACGGGGAACTGGTGGCCCACCACCGCGAGGACGCCGGCCAGTGCTGCGGCCCAGGGCTCGTCGAAGAGGTAGCGGCCGATCAACACTGCCGTTGCGCCTTTGCCGATGTCGACGGCCACGACAATGATCGACCAGCGGACGCCGATCACGCGGAGACTGTTCGTAAACCCGGTCTTGCCAGAGCCGAACTCGCGGACATCGCGCACGCCACTCAGACGACCGACCAGCAGACCGGTCGGGATCGAACCGAGCAGGTAGCCAATCGCCGCGCCGGCGATCGCGACGAGGAAGGTCGTCACGCCGATTCCTCGAATCGATCGGCTGAGCGTTTACGGAACACGAGCCGGATTCCTGTCCCCTCGAAGTCGAACGCTCCGCGGATCTGGTTCTCCAGGTACCGACGATACGAGAAGTGCACGATCGATGGATCGTTGACGAAGAACACGAACGTGGGCGGCTCCACCTCCGCCTGAGTCACGTACATCACCTTGAGGCGCTTGTTCCGCACGGTCGCCGGAGCGTGTTCCGCGACGGCGCGGTGCACCACCTGGTTCAGCTCACTCGTCTGCACACGGCGCTTCCGTACCTCGGCGATGTGCACGGCCAGCTCCAGCAGGTCGCGGACGCCCTCGCCGGTCACCGCCGAGCTGAACATCACCGGAGCCCAGCCGACGAAGCGGTAACGCCAATCGATCCGGCGGGCGAGGCGATGGCGCACATCGCGGTCTTCGGCGAGGTCCCACTTGCTGACCACCAGCACGAGGCCCGTGCCACGCTTCTGCACATAGCCAGCGATGTGCGTGTCCTGGGCCGTCAGCGGCTCCGACTGGTCGACGAGCAGGAAGACAACGTCCGCCCGGTCGACCGCGCGCTCGGCGCGGCTCACAGAGTGCCCCTCGACGCCGCGTTCGATCTTGCCTCGACGGCGAATCCCGGCCGTGTCGACCAGCACCATCTCCTGATCCTCGAAGTCGAACGGTGTGTCGATCGCGTCCCGGGTCGTTCCCGGCACATCGGACACGATCGTTACCTCGTCGCCGAGGATGGCATTCGTCAGCGACGACTTGCCGACGTTCGGCCGGCCGACGATGGCGATGCGGAGCTGCCCGGGCTCCGCACGCTCCTCCGCCCCGCCGGCGCGCTCCACGATCTCGTCCATCAGGTCGCCGACACCGAGCCCGTGGTACGCCGAGATCTCGAAGGGCTCACCGAGACCGAGCGCGTGCAGTTCGCCCGCGCCGAGAGCACCAGCGGTGACATCGACCTTGTTCGCCACGACGAGGATCGGCACTTCGGAGCGGCGGAGGAGGTCGGCGATCTCCTCGTCGGCCGAGAGCACTCCATCGACCGCGTCGACGACGAACAGCACGACGGTCGCTTCGGACAGAGCGCGCTCAACGCCCGCGCGGATCAGCGGTGAGAACGGATCCTCCTCGTCCTCCAGCAGGTAGCCACCGGTGTCCACGACGCGGAAGTGGCGGCCCCGCCAGTCGAACGCGCCGTAGTGGCGGTCCCGGGTGGTGCCTGGCAGATCCTCGACAAGCGCGTCGCGCGAGGAGGTCAGGCGGTTGAACAGCGCGGACTTACCGACGTTCGGCCGGCCGACGATCGCGACCAGGGGGAGCGATTCATTCACGACAGGACCACCTCGACCGTCTCGGGCGTGCTCGCTTCCACAATCACGCCCTCGGGTGTCTCAATGCGCACCGCCACGTTCCACGTCCCGGTACCGAGACCCCCGACATCCAGTACGGCGCGAACGTCGCCATCGGCGAGCGCGTTCAGCACTGGCAGCAGCCCGCTCAAGGTGAGCTCCACGTCCGCGTCGAACGTGGCTTCCAGCTCCGGGTCGAGGCCCTCGAGGACTGGCGCGAGCGAGAGACGGGTTGTGCTCGGAATCGGCTCGATCGTCACGGAGATCGTCACCGAGCGAGAGTCGTCGGTCGACAGCCCATTCGGCAGGTTGGCGGTCACCACCCGGATCACGTCCGATTGCTCGCCGCTGATGTCGATCGCGGGCAGAGCCAGCGAGTCGAGGCTCTGCACCGCCTGGATGATGCCTTGCACCTCGATGGCGCTCGGCGATACGGAGACCCCGCTGACGCGGTAGCCCGCCGCCGGCACGCCCGCCACCTCGGCGGAGAACGGCACGAGGCGGAAGAGCGTGCGTTGCGCGATCTCGACATCCACGACGACGAACCGTGGGGCCAGCGTGACGCCGCGGATCTCGCCGGCGCCACTCGTCGGCACCAGCGGGACGGTCTGCTCAACCCCGGCATTCAGACCCGTCACATTGACGTTGCCCTCCGCCACGCTGACCAGCGTTACCAGGGTTTCCGGGCCGACGACCGTGGCCATCTCGATGTCGGCGCTCATCGACTCCAGCTCGTAGCCCGTGCGCAGCGCGCCGAGGACGTTGAGTCGCACGGGGACGTCTTTGCGCACCAGATCCTCGAGGTTCACGACGACCGCCTCGGGCACCGTGCCCACGACACGGACGCCGCCGCCGGCGTCGATCACATCGACCTGGACGCGCACCTCCTGCTCACGAGCGCCGAGGTCGTTCAGGTCGACGAACGCCCGGAAGTTGGCGACGGTGAGGTTCTCCCAGCGATCCTCGGGGGCCGAAACGCGAACGATCACGGTCTCGAGCTGGTTCGCCAACGCGAGCTCGAGACCGATGTTGACCGCCTCCACCTCGACGACGCGTGGGAAGTCATCGACCCGTGTCGGGTTCTCGTCCTCGGTCACGAACACCCAGAGCGAAATGCCGAGGAACAGCGAGAGCAGCAGCAACCCCGGCGTCCCGCGCACGGCGGACCAGCCGCGACGCCAAGCGTCACGCGTGAGGTCGAGCGCTTCACGTCGGCTCTCTTCGGAGAAGCGCGGGAACTGCACTCAGCCGGTCCGGCGCTCAGAGCCCGCTGGGCGCGCGCCGGTGGCCGGGACCTCGTCCGTCTCCTCGTGGAACTCGAGGTCGAACAGCCGGTGCAGCTGGCGGTTCAGGCGCGACTCGTCGAGCGAGGCGACCATGCGCCCGTTCGAAGCCAGCGAGATCTCGCCACGCTCTTCGGATACCACGACCACGACGGCATCCGTCGTCTCGGTGATGCCGAGCGCGGCGCGGTGGCGTGTGCCCTGGAGGGCTGGCAGTTCCGCCTGCGACAGGGGCAGCGTGCAGCCGCCCGCTAGGATGGTGTCGATGCTGATAATCACTGCGCCGTCATGCAGCGGTGAGGTCGAGGTGAACATGCTCATCAGCAGCTCAAGCGTGAGACTGGCGTCGACGCGGACGCCGGTGTCGATTACGTCCTCGAGGCCGGTCTCGCGCTCGAGCACGATCAACGCACCGACGTGCTGGCGTGCTAGCTCTTGCGATCCGCGGACGACGAGGTCCAGCGTGTCGCGATACTCGCGGCGGCCCAGGGCCGAGCGCAGCCCGGTACGACCGAGCCGCTCCAGCGCGCGACGCACTTCGGGCTGGAAGATGATGATCATGCCGATCACGAGACCAGCGACCGAGTTGCGGAGGATCCAGTTCAGCATCCGCAGGTCGAGCACGCGGCTCAACAGGAAGGCGGCGATCAGCAGCACGCCCACCCCCCGCAGGACCGTCATCGCCGTGGTACCCCGCACCAGCAGCAGCATCCAGTAGATCGAGATCGAGACGATCAGGATGTCGACGACCGCCGACAGGTCCAGGCGTGCGAATACGTCGCTGATCCCGGCCGGTACGTCGGGCACGGAAGGCACCTCCTGAGCGGGGCCTGCGCAGGCGGCTGGGCCGCGCCTAGCTCGGCGAACCGCCCAGCAGGAGCGCCAGCAACGCCTGCTGCGCGTGCATCCGGTTCTCCGCCTGCTCGAAGACGACGGAGCGTTCGGACTCGATTACATCATCGGTGATCTCTTGCCCGCGGTGGGCGGGCAGATCGTGCATCACCAACGCATCCGCCGGAGCGTGTCCCAGCAGTTCCGCGTTGACCTGGTACGGCTTGAAGATCTCCACACGGCTTTCGAGCTCGTCCTCGTGACCCATCGAGGCCCAGACATCGGTGTAAACCGCCGCAGCGGTCCCGACCGCCGCCTCTGGATCGTCGGTCTGCGTCACGCTGCCGGAGCCGTCGAGGGCGCGCGCGACCTCGAGCGTCTCGGGCGGCAGGCCGAAGCCCTCCGGCGAGGCGCAGGTGAACTCGATGCCGGCGAGCACCGAGGCATAGGCGAGCGACCGCGCGACGTTGTTGCCCTCGCCGACATAGGTCAGTTTGAGGCCGGCGAGCTGCCCGAAGCGTTCGCGCAGCGTCAGCACATCTGCGAGCGCCTGGCAGGGGTGCTCGTCCTCGGTGAGCGCGTTGATCACCGGCACGCTCGCGTAGTCCGCCATCTCCGTAATGGTGGCGTGTCCGAAGGTGCGGACGCCGATCGCCTGCACCATCGTGGAGAGCACGCGCGCGACATCGCGCACGGACTCGCGTTCGCCCATCTGCACTTCGAAGGCCGAGAAGTGCCGCACCTGACCGCCGAGGCGATACATCGCTTGCCCGAACGAGGCGCGCGTGCGTAACGAGGGCTTCTCGAAGATCAGCGCCAGCGTCTGACCGGACAGCAGCGGGCCCGCGCCGTCGCGCTTCATCCCGAGCGAAAGCTCAAGGATTTCGTCGAGCTCGGCGCTCGAGATGTCGAGGATCGAAGTAAAATCGCGGCCGAGCACCGTGTCCTCCGAGGCTCGCGCAGGGTATGGCGGAACCGGTGACGCACGCTCCGAGGCGGCGGCGGGCCGTCCACCTGAGCGAAGCGCCTGCCGACCGAGTATACCGACCCGCTTATGTAGCGGCACGTCGGCCCGCACACCGCACGGCGCGCCGCTACGATGGCCGCGTTTCGCGGTCCGCGCCGCGCCGTTCGCTGGTCCGGTCCAGCATCAGTTGAAACGAGCGCATGCCCTCGCTACCTCGCCGCGCGACGTTCATCGTCGCCGCGACCGCCCTCGCCCTGATCGCGCTGGCGATCCTCGTCGGCCGCGACGCTGGCGGCTCCGGCGTGCTGATCGAGGCACGCGACCCGCCGCCCGGCGTCGACGAGATCCGCGTCGACGTCGGCGGCGAGGTCCGAACGCCCGGCGTCTACACCCTCAACCCGGGCGCACGCCTCGAGGATGCGATTGCTCTCGCCGGCGGCGTCACCTCCAACGGCGATCTGGCGCCGTTGAACCTCGCACGCCGCATCACCGACCAGGACCGCATCCGCGTGCCCCGTCGAGGCGAGCGCCCACCCCTGCTCGACCTCAACGCTGCGACCCGAAGCGAGCTGGAGGCGCTGCCGGGCATCGGACCGGCGCGTGCGGACGCCATCCTCGAGGCGCGAATGGAGCGCCATTTCGCCAGCACCGACGAACTGCTCACGCGCGATCTGATACCGCCCAGTGTCTACGAGGGGATCCGCGACCTCGTGGCCACGCCCGGTGGAGAGACGACGCCCTGACCCCGCCGCGCGCCGAGGCGAGCTCGAGCCGCTTCTGCTCGCCGCGGCGGCCGCGTACATCCTCGGCGTGCTCACCGCGCTGATCGCCGGCGGCGAGTGGTGGCTGAGCGTTGCCCTCTGGCTCCTCGTCGGCGGTTGCGTCGTGGTGTGGCGTCCCACGCCGAGGACCTTCGTGACGCTGCTCGTGCTCGCCGCCGTTGCCGGTGGGGCGCACGCGCGATTCAACGACGCCTCGGATCAGCCGCGCTCCGCGCTTGCCTCGGCAGTTGGGACGCACGAGGTCTCTGGCACGGCTCGTGAAGACGCGGTCGTCTCAGGAACCTTTGCCCGTGTCGATCTCCGCGTCGACCGACTCGACGGGGCCCCGATCGCAGGCGGCCTGCGGCGGACCGTGCCGGCGCGCGAGCCGATCGAGCGCGGCGACCTTGTCACCGCGACCGTCGAGGTTGAACCGCTCACCGCCTTCGACGACGCCGACATCGCCGACCGACTGCGGCCGATTGGCCTCGACGCCACGGCGGCGTTCCCCGAGCGCTGGACGGTCCAGGACGGCGACCGCACCTCACTCGCCGCGCTGCTGGCGCGCCTCCGCAGAGCGATGGTCCGTCACATCGAACGAGCGCTGCCGGAGCCTGCGTCCGGCCTCGCCTCGGGTATGCTCGTGGGCGAACGTCGAGCACTACCGCCGTCGATCGTCGAGGACTTACGGCGCACGGGCACGACCCACCTCGTCGTTGTCTCCGGTCAGAACATCGCTCTGCTCGTTGGGATCCTGGTAGCAGCGCTCACGCTCGCCGTGTCGAGGCGCACCGCGTCGTGGATCGCCCTCCTCACGTTGTTCCCGTACGTCGTCTTCATCGGCGCCGATCCGCCAGTGGTGCGCGCCGCGTTCATGGCTGTAGGCATCACGGCGGGCGGAATCCTCGGTCGGCGAACCCCCGGCTGGCTCTACCTCCTCTACGCCGTGGCACTCGTGCTGGCGTGGAACCCGCGCTACGCCACTGATCTGGCGTTCCAGTTGAGCGCCAGCGCCACGCTGGGCGTCGTGGTGATCGCTCCCGCGCTCCGCGACGCGATCCTCGCGAGGCTCCGGCTCGCCTCGACCGGCTTCGGAGCCCCCGCGATCGAGCTGGCGGCCACCGCGACCGGCGCCGCGCTCGCCGTGGTGCCAGTGCAGGTCGCGGCCTTCGAGCGCGTGTCGCTGTGGACGATCCCGGCGAACATCCTCGTCGCGCCGTTCTACGAGGCGACGGTGGCGGTCGCCGTTGTGGCCTCCGTCGTCGGCTTCAGCGAGACCGCCGCCGAGGCCTTCCGCCCCGCCGGCCAGCTCGCACCCGCCGCCTTCCTATTCGTCACGCGAGTCGTCGCGGGATGGCCCAGCGCCGAGGTGGCGCTGCGCGCGCCGCTGCTCGCCGGCTTCGCCTGGGTCGCGCTGCTCGCTGGTGGCACGTGGTACCTCGCTCGGCTCGGAAGACAGGCCTCGCCGCTCGATCCGGGTCGAGGGGGTTACGGGGCCCCGGTCCTCGCGGGTGTCCTCGCCGCCGGGCTCTGGTTCATCGTGCTCACGCCGGTTTGACTGACGCGCGCGTCACCGTGTTCGATGTCGGGCAGGGCCTCGCCGTGTTCGTCGAGGACGGCGGAGCGGCCGTGCTGATCGACGCCGGCCCGCCAGACGGCGCGCTGCTCGAGGCGCTCGGCGGTCGGGCGCGCGCTGGCCTCGACGCGGTGATCGTCACTCACGCCGACGCCGACCACCTCGGCAGGCTCGCCGAACTCGCCCGGCGACGCGCCATCGGCTCGATTCTCGCCTCGCCCGCGACGATCGAGGAAGCCGGGCTCGACGGCGCGCGTGCGGTCGACATCGGTGATCGTCTGACCCTGAGCGAGCGAACAACGATCGAGGTGCTGTCACCCCCCGTTGCGACGGCCCGCCCGGCGCATGTCGAACGCAACGACGGCTCGCTCGTCCTCCTCATCGCGATCGGCGAACGCCGGATCCTCGTGGCAGCCGACATCGAGGCGCCCGCCGAGGCCTGGCTCGTAGCGAGCGGGCTGTTGCTGCGCGCGGACGTACTCGTCGTGCCACACCACGGTTCGAAGTCCTCGTCGTCACCCGCGTTCGTCGAGGCGGTCGGTCCGTCCGTCGCGGTGATCTCGGTCGGCGCGCGCAACCCGTTCGGCCACCCGGCGCCCGAGGTCGTCAAGCGCTACGCCGGCTCGCTGCTGCTGCGCACCGACGAGGCTGGCGAGGTCACGTTCGAGAGTGATGGCGTCGAACTGCGCTTCGAATCGGAGCGAGCGGTCCACTAGTCCTCGGCGGGCTCGCCCCTGCCGGACGGCGGTGGCATCTGGGCGAGCGCCAGCAGCGCCTCGTCTTCACCGCGGTTGCCCAGGCGCCAGCCGCCGCGGCCGGTGGTTTCGACACGGACCGCGTCGCCCGGGTGCAGCTCGACCTCGTCGCCGGACGTGGTGCTCACCACGAGCGCGCCGGCGAGGAGCGCGGCGAAGCTCGGAACGGCGCGGTGGAACTCGGGCCGCGCGCCCACTTCGAAGCGCATCATCATCACCCGACTCGCCGCGCCGAGGACGCTCCCCCCGACGCCTTTGAAGGCGCCGGGGCCGTTCTCGAACGGTAGTGCGAACAGGTCGGTCGGCTCGAGGTGCGTCCGGCCGCGCTCGTCGGCGTACAGGCGATAGGAGGGCATGCGCTTCCTCGCACTCGCGCCCCCTCGGGGGCACGCTGAGGCCCGAGCGTACCGTGCTACGCTGCCGCCCGCGAACCGCCGCGCCCGCGCCGCCATGTTCCGCCACGCCACCGAGAGGACCCTCGATGTTCGAACGATCGGGAGGCCGCGGCCCGCGCGACGAGCGGCCCGTAACGATCGAACTCGACGTGCTGAAGCACGCCGAGGGCTCGACGATGGTCTCCTTCGGCGACACCAGGGTCCTCTGCGCCGCGAGCGTCGAGCCTCGGGTGCCCGGCTGGCTCCGTGGCAGCAACTCCGGCTGGGTGACGGCCGAGTACGGCATGCTCCCCCGGGCGACGAACACCCGCAACGATCGCGAAGCCGTGCGGGGACGCCAGGGCGGACGTACGCAGGAGATCCAGCGGTTGATCGGCCGCTCGCTTCGCGCCGCGATCAACCTCGAACAGCTCGGCGAGCAGACCATCACCCTCGATTGCGACGTGATCCAGGCCGACGGCGGCACGCGGACCGCATCGATCACCGGCGCCTACGTGGCATTGGCAATGGCCATCGAGTGGATGCAGCGGGCCGGTGGCCTGCCGACCTCGCCGCTGCAGACCTCAGTCGCTGCCGTCTCCGTCGGACTGATGGAGGGCGCGCCCCTGCTCGACCTCGACTACCGCGAGGACTCCGCGGCCGGCGTCGACTTCAACGTCGTCATGCTGGGCACCGGGCAGTTCGTCGAGGTGCAGGGCACCGCCGAGGGTGAGCCCTTCTCGCGCCAGCAGATGACCGAGTTGATCGACCTCGCGACGTCCGGCATCAAGCGGCTGTTCGAGGTGCAGCAGGCGGCGCTACACGACTGGCGCGCCTCACTCGGCTGACCTCACTCGGCTGACCTCAGTCGGCTGACCTCAGTCGGCTGACTCGACCGCGCGGCGCCTCTACCAGCAGTGACGCACTGGAGCGCGGCTTCTAGCGTTATGTTCGCGGTTGGGGCGTAAGGGTGCGCGATGCTCTTCGCCGTCTGTTGTCGTCTCAGCCGTCCCGCGGCTGAATATCCGACCCTCTTCGGCGCGGTCCAGTCGGTCTCGATCGCTTCGTGGCACTTCCCGGACAGCGTCTGGCTGCTGCAGTCGGACCACCCCGCACGCGTCGTGCGCGACACCTTCGAAGGTGCGATCGAGGAGCACGATGTCGCGCTGGTCTTCCCCCTCGAGGTCGGCCCGGCCGTCTGGTCGCCGCTGCGCAACTACCGCTTCGGCCGTCAGTTCCTGCAGCGCGCGCTGCAGTCGGAGCGGCAGCGTCTCGATGCGCTCGAGGAGGCGGACGCCGAGCTCGGGGCCCCGGGGCGCAGTTAGGCGTACTCGCCGAGGAACATGCCGCCGAGGATGTGCACGTGGGCGTGCTGCTGGGACTGCATGCCGTCATACCCGCTGTTCGAGATCAGGCGGAAGCCACCGGGGCACTCCTCCTCGGCCACTTTGACCGCGGCCTCACCGACCTTGCCCATGTCCTTCCAGAGCTCAGCCTGCGTCATGTGCTCCTTCGGCATCGCCAGCAGCATGGTCGGCACCCACCGCAAACGGTTGCGGAACACCATCACGTCATCGGTCTCGTAGATGATCTCGGCGGGCTCGTTGTGAGCCGCGATCTCGCAGAACACGCAGTGACGTTGGCGCATCATCGGGAGTGGGCCTACGTTCGCTAGGACGCTCGTTGAGATCCCGGTCGGCGCCGTGCGGCGCTCTGCGGGCCCTCAGTCTAGGAACCGCCTCCCCACAGCGCAAAGGAACTGCCACTTGGCTGAGATCCGCCCCTTCCGCGCGCTCCGGTACGACCCGGCCTCCGTCACCCCGGACGAGGTCGTCGCACCCCCGTACGACATCGTCAGTGCGGACGACCTCGAAGGCCTGCGCGTGCGCTCGACGCACAACGCCGCACACATAGAGAACCCCGAGGGCGACGACGACCGCCGGTTCGACCGCGCCGCGTCGACGCTTGCCGACTGGCAGGCCACCGACGCCGTGATCCGCGACGAGACACCGGCCGTCTACGTCTACGAGCAGGAAACGCAGGTCCAGGACGAAAAGCGCGTGCGCCGCTGCGTCTTCGCCACCGTGCGGCTCCACGAGCCCGAGGAGGGCGTGATCCGGTTCCACGAGTCGACCATGGCGGGACCGCGAGCGGAACGGCTACAGCTGCTGCGGACGACGAGGACACAGATCAGCCCGATCTTCTCGATGTTCGCCGACCCGGACGGTCGCGCGCGCGCCACCCTCGACGACACGGCGGCGGGCGATCCCGTTTTCGACGCCACGGATGCACTCGGCGACCGCCACCGCCTCTGGGTCCTCGACGACACTCAGGGCATCGCCACCGTCGTGGACACGGTCGCCGCCTCGAACATCACGATCGCCGACGGTCACCACCGCACGCACACCGCGCTCGACTACCGCCGCGAGGTCCGCGAGCAGCGCGGCGAGGCGTGGAGCGACGACGACGCTGAGGCGTTCGTGCTGATGGGCCTCGTGCCTGACGACGACCCCGGACTCACCATCCTGTCGGCGCACCGCCTCGTCTACGCGAATCCGGTGCCGGACGGCTTCCTCGGCGGTCTTGCCGAGCTCTACGAAGTCGAGCTGATCGCGGGCGATCCGGCCGCGGCCACCGCCGAGGCGTGGCGTCGCGTGCAGGCGAATGCCGGCGGCACGATGACGTTCGCCGTGCTCGGCGCCGAGCACGGCCGCGTCCACCTCGCGACGGCGCGTGACGATGCTGCGATCGTGGCAGCCCTACCAGTCGGTCTCTCCGACGCCTCGCGGGGCCTCGACGCCGTGGTGCTGACCGAAACGATCCTGTCGCCGCTGTTGGGTATCGACGCCGAGGTGCTCGGCCACGGCGATCGCGTCGAGTTCACTGCAGACGTCGAGGAGGCGCAGCGTCGAGTCGCCAGCGAGCACCGCATGGCGTTCCTGCTCAACGCGACGACCGTGCAGCAGGTGGTCGACGTCTGCGACCGTGGCGAGGTGATGCCCGCGAAGACGACGTACTTCTACCCGAAGCTGGCGACGGGGATGGTCTTCTACACCTTCGAGGATTGAACGCTCGGCGGCGCAGCCTCGGTTAGAGGACGCTGAGATCGATCTGGTCGACGTGGAAGATGTCGTCAAGGGCGGTCAGCGCCGCCACCTCTGACTCCTCGAGCCCACGCGTCGTGCTGAGGATCATCAGCGCCCGACCCTCCGGCCCCGCGGCAACTGACATCGAGGAGATGTTCACGCCCAGCTCGCCCAGCTCCGTGCCGACGCGCCCCACCATGCCGGGACGGTCCGTGTTGTGGATGGCCAGCAGGTACGGCAGGTCGGGACCGATCTCGACCTCGTAGTCGTCGATGCCGACGATGCGCAGGCCCGTCGGCGTGTGCGTGACCGACACGACCTCGTCGCCGTCCTCGGTCGCCGCGCACACCGTCACGAGGTTGGCATAGGGCTCCTGCGCCGGGCCGGACTCCTCTTCGACCGGGATGCCGTGCTCCGCCAGAACGCGCTCGGCGTTGACGGCGCTCACCTTCTCGGTCGCCACCTGGCCCAGCATCCCCACGATGAATCCGGCGCGCAGCGGCGAGGTCTCGTAGTTGCCGATCTCGCCGAAGTACTCCAGCTTCGCCCGCTGGATGCGCCCTCGTGAGAGCTGCATGAGCACGCAACCCGCCAGCTCCGCCGCGTCGATGTAGGGCCCGATGATCGCGAGCGTCTCCGGGTCCACGGTCGGCGCATTCACCGCGAACTTCGCCGAACCGCCGGAGAGCACCTCGAGGACCTGCTCCGCGACGTCGAGGGCGGCCCGGTCCTGCGCCTCCTCCGTCGAGGCGGCCAGGTGCGGGGTCACGATGATCCGATCGTCCTCGTCGGTGGTCAGGATGTTGCCGACGGCCGGCTCCTCCGAGAAGACATCGATCGCGGCGCCAGCGATCTGGCCGGCACGCACTGCGGCGTACAGCGCGTCTTCGTCGATGAGCGCGCCTCGCGCGGTGTTGATGATGTACGACCCGGGCTTCGCCTTCGTCAGCAGCTCCGAGTCAATCATCTGCCGGGTGGAGTCCACCAGCGCCGTGTGCAGCGTGACGAAGTCGGACTCCGCCATCAGCTCGTCGAGGTCCAGCAGGCGCACACCGAGCTGCGACGCACGGTCCGAGGAGACGAACGGGTCGTAGGCGACGATCTCCATCTCGAAGCTGCGGGCCCGGCGCGCGACCTCGGACCCGATGCGCCCGAGACCGACGATGCCGAGCGTGCGGCCGGCGAGTTCCACGCCCATGTACTGCGAACGGTTCCAGGCCCCGCTGCGCAGCGAAGCGTGACCCTGCGGGATGCGGCGGGCTGCCGCCAGCATCAGACCAAAGGTGTGTTCTGCCGCGGAGATGGTGTTGGCGAGTGGTGCGTTCGCGACGACGATGCCGCGTTCGCTCGCCGCCGCGACATCGATGTTGTCGACACCGACGCCGGCGCGACCAACCACCTCGAGGTCCGTGGCCGCCGCGATGATGCGCGCTGTGACCTGGGTCTGGCTGCGCACGACGAGGCCGGAGAACCCCGCGATGCAATCGACGAGTTCATCCTCGGACAGGCCCGTTTGGACGACGACCTCGTGCTCCTCCGCCAGGCGGTCGATGCCCTGCTGCGCAAGCGTGTCGGCGACGAGGATGCGGGCCACGGGCCCTCCCTGCGCTCGTTGAGGCCGCTAGCCGGCGGCCTCCGGGATCGGGTAGCCGAGGCGTTCGAGGGTGCCTCGCACGGCGCTTAGCCCTGTCGCCACATGCTCCGCCGTGACGTAGCCGAGGTGCCCGAATCGAAAGATCTGACCGCGCATCGGTCCCTGCCCGCCGGCGAAGACCGTGTCGAACTCCTCGCGCGCGACGCGCACGAACTCGACGCCGTCCATGCCGTCCGGGATCTTGACCGCCGTCACCGTATCGGACGCGAGGCCCTCGCCGGCGAGGAGTTCGAGGCCCATGCCCCGCACGCCCTCGCGCGTCATACGCGCCAGGTCGCGATGACGCTGGTACACGTTGTCGAGCCCCTCCTCGAACATCATCTCGAGGCCCTTCTCAAGCTGGTAGAACACCGAGATCGTTGGCGTCCAGGGCGTCTGGCCCGTCTCGAGGTAGTCCTTGGCCTTCTGTAGATCGAAGTAGAAGCGCGGCGTCGGGTTGTTCGCCGCCCGCTCCCACGCGCGCTCGCTGACCGAGACGAAGGAGAGGCCCGGCGCGGTCATCCAACCCTTCTGCGAACCCGAAACGACGACATCGAGGTCCCATTCGTCGACCGGACAGGGGATCGAGGACAGCGACGACACGGCGTCGACGATCAGCAGGCAATCGTGCTCATGCACCACTCGCGCGACGTCAGGCAGGAAGACATTGGTCGTGCCCGTCGAGGTCTCATTGTGGGTGATCAGCACGCTGCGGAAGTTCGGGTTGCCGCGCAGCGCCTCGTCGATCTGGTTCACGTCGGCGGCGGTCCCAAACTCGAACGCGAGCTCCGTCGGCCGCGCGCCGAACGCCTCACAGATCTCGATGAAGCGCTTGCCGAACACGCCAATCGTGACGACGAGGACCTCCTCGCCCGGATGAACGTGGTTGACGACCGCCGCCTCCATCCCGCCCGATCCCGAAGCCGAGAGGATGAAGACATGGTTGGTGGTCTCGTAGACGCGTCGGACGCCCTCGGTCGTGGCCCCGAGCAGTGCTGCGAACTCCGGTCCCCGGTGGTTGATCATGTCCGCGGAACCGGCTTCGACCACCTCCGGCGGAACCGGGGTGGGGCCGGGAAGTCGCAGGTTCACTGGGGTCCTCCGTCGGGGTGGCGTCGTGGGTGAACGATCGTGCGGAACGCCGCAGCTACGGTCAACGTGGCGGCCTCGCCGCCTACAATCGATGCATGACCAACGTCTATCGCGAGCTGCCCTCCGTCGACCGGGTGCTCGACGATCCGCGCATCGCACCCCTGGTCGCGCGCCACGGACACGAGGCGGTGACGGGCCTCGTGCGTGACGCCATCGGCGCGGCACGCGTGGAGATGGGCGCGACCGGCGAGTCCCCGGAGACGACGGTCGCCGAGCGGGTGTTGATCGCCGCCGAGGCGCTCACACCCTCGCTGCGACGCGTCGTCAACGCGACCGGCGTCATCATCCACACGAACCTCGGCCGCGCGCCGCTCCCGGAGTCCGCGATCGCCGCGATGGCCGCGGCCGGCAGTGGCTACTCCAACCTCGAGTACGACATCGAGCACGGCCGCCGCGGCTCGCGTTTCACCCACCTCGAGGCGACGCTGCAGCGCGTGACCGGCGCCGAGGCCGGCATCGCCGTCAACAACAACGCCTCGGCGCTGCTGCTCGCCCTGGCGGCGCTCTGCGCTGGCGGCGAGGTCATCATCTCGCGCGGGCAACTGGTCGAGATCGGCGGCGGCTTCCGCATCCCCGATGTCATGCGCCAGTCGGGCGCCACCCTTGTCGAGGTGGGCACCACCAACCGCACGCGCCTCGCCGACTACCAGGAGGCGATCACCGAGCGCACAGCGGCCATCCTCCGTGTCCACGCCTCCAACTTCCGCGTCGTCGGATTCACCGAGGAGACTGCGTTGCCGGGCCTCGTCGAGCTCGCGCACGCGCACGACGCGCTGGCCATCGACGACCTCGGCAGCGGCGCGCTGCTCGACACCGCCCGCTACGGCCTCGGCGACGAGCCGACCGTGCAGGACTCACTCGCCGCGGGCGTCGACGTCGCACTGTTCTCAGGCGACAAGCTCCTCGGCGGTCCGCAGGCGGGCATCGCCGTTGGTCGCCAGGGACCGGTGTCGAGGATGCAGCGCCACCCCCTGGCCCGGGCCGTGCGCATGGACAAAACGACGATCGCGGGCCTCGCCGCCACGCTGGCGCACTACGAACGTGGCGACGCCGTCGAGGCGGTCCCCGTCTGGCGCATGATTGCCGCTGACATCAACGAGCTGCGCCCTCGCACGGAGCTGTGGGTCGAGGCCTGGAACGAAGCCGCGGGCGGCGGCGCCTCCTCGGCCAGCGCGCGCTCGAACGTCGGTGGCGGCTCGCTGCCCGGCGAGGACCTGCCCACCCTCGTCTGCGCGATTGCACCCGACGCCGGCGCTGACCAGCTCGCGACTGCCCTCCGCGCGGTGGATCCGCCGATCGTCGGGCGCATCCACGAGGGCCGCGTGTTGCTCGATCCGCGCACCGTCGATCCCCAGGACGACGAGCACGTCGCCTCGACGCTGCGCCGTCTCGCCTAGCGTTCGATGGACGATCGCGCGCTCGAGGTCCTCGAGTACCCCGCCGTCATCGAACGCTGCGCACGCCATGCTTCGTTCTCCGCCGGCCGCGAAGCGATCGAGGCGCTACGCCCGAGCACCGACCGCGAGACGGTGATCGTCCGCCAGCGCGAGACGGCCGAAGCCGCCGCCCTGCACCGTGAGGGTCTCGAGATCCCCTTCGGCGGTGCGCACGACGTGCGCACGCATGCGCTCGCCTCCGCACGTGGCGTCATCCTCGCCGCGAGCGATCTCGTCAACGTCGCCGACCTCGTGCGCGCTGCCCAGGGCGTCCAGCGGTTGCTGCAGCGCACCTCCGCGGATACGCCGCGGCTCTCGGTCATCGCTGCCGGCATGGCCGAACTCGGCCCGCTGCGTGCGCTGATCCTCGAGGCGCTCGACGACCGTGGCGAGGTCAAAGACACCGCCTCGCCGGCGCTACAGCGCATCCGCCGCGACGTCGTATCAGTGCACGAGCGCCTGCAGCAGCGCATGTATGCGATGACACGCTCGTCCGGATTGCGCAACGCGCTACAGGAGCCAATTGTCACGCTGCGCGCCGGTCGTTATGTCTTGCCGGTAAAGGCCGACTTCCGAGGCGCCCTGCCCGGCGTCGTCCACGACACCTCCGCGTCGGGCGCGACGCTCTACGTCGAACCGATGGCCGTCGTCGACCTCGGCAACGAGTGGCGCGAGCTGCAGCTGGCGGAGCAGCACGAGGTCGAGCGCATCCTCCATGAGCTGTCCGAGGCCGTCGGCGAGGTGGCGAGCGACGTCGTCGACACGGTCGAGCGCCTGGCGCACCTCGACGCCACGCAGGCGAAGCTGCGCTACGGCCGCGAGATCCGCGCGCTCGATCTCACGCTCGAGCCGGCGAACGACTGGCTGGTCGAAGCGCCGGGCGAGTTGAGACTCGTCGAGGCCCGCCACCCCCTGCTCGACGGCGACGTCGTCGCGAACACCATCGAGGCCGGCGGCGACATCAGGGCGGTGCTGATCACCGGGCCCAACACCGGCGGCAAAACGGTCGCGCTCAAGACCGCCGGTCTCCTCTGCCTCATGGCCCTCGCCGGCCTGCCCGTGCCCGCCAAGGCAGGAACACGGGTCCCCGTCTACGAAGCGATTTTCGCGGACATCGGCGACGAGCAATCGATCGAGCAGTCACTCTCGACGTTCTCCGGCCACATCAGCGCGATCATTGACATCATCGAACGCGCCGACGCCCAGTCACTGGTACTACTCGACGAGATCGGAGCGGGCACCGACCCGACCGAGGGCGCGCAGCTGGGCATCGCCATCGTCAATCGCCTCGTCGAGGCGGGCGCGACGCTGATCGCAACGACCCACCACAGCGAGCTGAAGCTCTACGCGCACGAGACTGAGGGCGTCGAGAACGCCTCGGTGGAGTTCGATGTCGAGACGCTGTCGCCCACCTACCACCTCACGATCGGACTGCCCGGTCAGTCCAACGCCCTCGCCATCGCCGCCAACCTCGGCATGCCGCACGAGGTGGTCGACGCCGCGCGTGGCGGACTCTCCCGCGGCGAACGCGACCTCGAACGTGTACTCGGCGACCTGCGTGCGCAGCTCACCGCCGCCGAGGAGCGGGCGGCCCGTGCGGCCGCTGACGCCGAGGAGGCGAACCGACTGCGCCTCGACCTCCGTGAGCAGCTCGACACCCTCGCACGCGAGTCCGCCGGGCTGCGCGAAGATGCGCGCGCCCGCGTGCGCGAGGAGCTGCGTGATGTCGAGCGCCTCCTCGAACGCACTCGCCGAGACGTCGAGGCCGCGCGTCTGGAGCAGGCCGAGGCTGACCTCGCCCGCGCCGCCCGCGCCGCCGAGGAGCTGGCGCCGGAGCCCACACCGCCGCCCGAGGTCGTCGAACTCGCAGCCGCGGCCGGGACGGATGACGAGCCGCTGCCCGTCGTCGCCGGCGCCGTGGTCTATCTCCGCGGCGTCAGTGTGCCCGGCGAAGCGCTGACCGACCCGGACGAGCGCGGTGAGTTCGACGTGCAACTGGGTGCACTGAGGACCCGCGCACGCCTCGAACAGGTCGAGCAGACGCAGGCGCCCGACGACAACGAACCGCGACGCGTGCGCGTGCCGGTCGCGCCCTTCGCCAGCGAGTCGATCGAGGTGCGTGGTCAGACGATCGAGGAGGCGCTTCCGGCGGTCGATCTCTTCCTCGACCAGGCCGCCCGGGCCGGTCTGGCACGCGTGCGCGTGATCCATGGCCGTGGCACCGGCACCCTGCGTCGCGCCGTGCGCGACATGCTCGCTGGACACCCGCTCGTCACGAAGTATGAGACGGCCGAGCCCGCGGAAGGCGGTGTCGGCGTCACCGTTGTGCGCATCGCCGGGACGACGTAGCGCCCTCGACGGTTAGTCCAACTCGTCCAGGTGGCAACGGTCGTTGAACGTGCGCATCACGATCACGCCCCCGATGCGGTCCAGCAGGGTCACCGAGCAGTTGCTGACCGCTAGCCTCGGCGCCACGCTGGGCTCGATCGCGAGCACATGGCGCACGACCTGCCCGATCACGCCACCGTGGGCGACGGCGACGGCCAGCTCGCCCTCGTGGCTGTCGATCAACTCCTCGACCTTCGTCACGGCGCGATCGTGGAAGTCGCTGGTCGGCTCGATGCCGGGGATCAACTCGTCCCGCCGGTGCCACTGGCCCGCGAGACCCCAGCGCTCGGTCGCGTCGGTCCAGCTCATCCCCTCGGCCTCGCCAAAGTGGTGCTCCCGCAGCTCGGGATGTGCCTCCGCCTCAAGGTTGTGGTGTCCCGCGATCGCCTCTGCGGTGTGATAGGCACGCTCGAGCGTCGAGGCGTAGATCGCGACGAGTGGTTCATCGGCGAAGCGGCGACCGACGGCGGCCGCCTGCGCCCGACCATGCTCGGTCAGCGCCGCGTCGACCCAGCCCTGGATCAACCCGGCCACGTTGCCCTCGGACTGCCCGTGGCGCACCAGCGCCAGCGTCATGCCGACACCTCGGCCGGCTGCGCCGCGACGAGGTCGACCAGTTGCGAGAGGATCCGTGCCGTCGCACCCCAGATCAGGTGCTCGCCGTACATGAACGCGCGGGTCGGCCTCGGCTCGCCGCCCTCCTCGACGACCTGCCACGCAGCCGCCTCCTCGGACAGCAGGTGCGGCAGCGGCACCTGCAGCAGCTCCTTCACCTCGCGCGGCGCGTGCCTGAACTCGTACGCACGCCCAGCGGGCAGCGCGCCCACGTAAGGCCGGATCAGGTAGTTGGAGACCACCGTCAGCGTGTCGTCGAGCTGACCGAAGAGTTCGATCTCGCCTCGGTCGACGCCGATCTCCTCCTCGGTCTCACGGAGCGCCGTGGCCAGGAGGTCCGCGTCGTCCTCATCGTGCCGGCCACCGGGAAACGAGATCTCGCCCTTGTGATGCCGGACCGTCTGCGTCCGCACCTGGAAGAGCAGGCGTTCGCTGCCTTCGCTCTCGTAGAGCAGCGCCATCACCGCGGACAGCCGATAGTCTTCGCGCGGCAGCTCCCGTGGTTGGTGCGCAGCGAGGGCCGCGCGGACGCGTGAACGAAGGATGGCGTTACCTCGGCTCTTCGTGCCACGGGCCACGACTTGACTCGGACTGGCTGGTGGTGGGCCCGCCAGGATTCGAACCTGGGACCGATCGGTTATGAGCCGACTGCTCTAGGCCGCTGAGCTACAGGCCCCACGTCCACCGGCACTGCTGCGCGATCTTAGCAAGCCGCTCGCACTGTCCGAGGTCACCGCGACGCCAGCGGCAGCGTGACGATCAAACGCTGCCCGTTGCGCGCGAATCCCACGCCCTGGCGCGTCAGCGTCACCTCGTGGACCGCCAACGCCTCGACGGGCGTTCCCGCGTGCCGTTCGAGCGAGCGCGCGAGGGCGGCGAGGGGTGAAGCATCCGAGGGCTCGACCTCCGTTCGCAGCGCAAAGTCGCAGCGGACGGTGCCGTCCTCGACAGCGATCTGTGCCTCTACCGGGCCCGACTCGGCCAGCGCCGCCAGCAGCTCGCCGATGGTGCTCCCGTCCACGACGACGCGGACCGACGCCAGCTCCGAGACCTCGGAGATCACGACGTGGCCGCCCAGCAGGTCGCCGAGCGCGTGCGAGGCTACGTCGAGCTCACGGCGGCGCGCGCGGGAGAGCAGCGTCGGCGCCTGCAGCATGCGCTCGAGGTCTGTCGCACCGACACGCAGCGCGCGCGTGGCCTCCTCGACGCCCTCACCGCCCTGCTCGATCAGCTCAGCGCTCAGCGAGATCGCGAGCAGCGGCGAACGCAGGTCGTGTGACACCGAGAGCAGCAGCGCGTCCAGCAGCTCCTCGTGGCGGTCGGGGTCTCCCGCGCGGTCGTTCATCTCCGCATCATCGCGCGCCGCGCCCGCGCGATCACGTCCCGAACCGGCCGAGGCGAGCGCCACCAACGATGTGCAGGTGCAGGTGAGGCACCGTCTGTCCGCCATGCTCGCCACAGTTGAGAACGAGCCGGTACCCCTCGTCGGCGAGTCCCTTGTCGCGCGCGATGCGCGTGGCAAGCACGACCATGCGGCCGAGCCACTCAACGTCGTCCTCCGTGAGCTCGTCCGTCGAGGTCGGCGCCTCCCCCCGAGGGATCAGCAGCAGATGGATCGGCGCCTGCGGCCCCACATCGCGGAACGCGACGAACTCGTCGTCCTCGTGCACGCGGTCGCTGGGGATCTCATCCCGCAGGATCTTCGCGAAGATGTTGTCCGGGTCGTACGGCACGTCGATCGCCTCCTCCTGCTCAGCGGATTGCGCCCGACAGCGTGGGCGCTACGATGCGGTCACCGTGACGCTCGCCGCCTCAGCCACCCGGGCGCTCGCCAGACTACCTCGATATCTTCGCGAATTCGTGGAGCGGTCGCCGCGCCTCGGTCCGATGCTGATGGCGCTGTTCGTCGGCTTCCTCACCGGCCTCGGTGCGATCGCCTTCGCCGAACTGGTCGATTTCGTTCATTGGCTCGCGTTCGACCTCCTCCTCGACGACTGGTTAAGCGAGATTCCGCACTGGAAGATCATCCTCGCGCCCACACTCGGAGGGCTGCTCGTCGGGCCGCTGCCCAGCGTTTCGCCCCCGAGGCTCGCGGCCCCGGTGTCTCGCAGGTGCTCTACGACGTGGAGACGAAGCAGGGCCGTATCGCGCCGCAGGTCTCATTGACCAAGGCGGTCGCGTCGGCGCTCACCGTCGGTTCGGGCGGCTCGGCCGGTCGCGAGGGCCCGATCATCCAGATCGGGGCCAGCATCGGCTCCAGCGTGGCACAGGTGTTGCGGCTCTCCGACGAAAACATGCGCCTGCTCCTCGCCTCGGGGGCTGCCGGCGGCATCGCCGCCACGTTCAACGCCCCCATCGCCGGAGTCTTCTTCGCCCTCGAGGTCGTGCTCCGCAGCTTCAGCACGAAGAACTTCAGCGTCGTCGTGCTGGCCTCGGTGGTGGCGACGGTCACGGCGGTGTCGTTCCGCGGCGACGACCCCACGATCCTGATCCCGGAAGTCGGCCTCAAGCACGCCATCGAGATCGCGTTCTACGCCGGCCTCGGCGTGCTCGCCGGCGTCACCTCGGTGGCGTTCATCCGTCTGCTGTACTGGACCGGCGACCAGTTCGCGGCGCTGCCCTACCCGCCGGCGATGCTCCTGCCCGCCCTCGGAGGACTCGCCGTCGGTCTGCTCGCGCTAGAAAACCAGGGCATCCTCGGCACGTCGAGCGGGACGTTGGATGAGCTGCTCACGGAGGAGACAGCGGTCCGGGCGGCGCTTGCACTGCTGGCGCTCAAGCTGGTCGCCACATCGATCACGATTGGCTCCGGTGGCAGCGGAGGCGTCTTCACCCCCTCGCTGTTCCTCGGTGCGGCGCTCGGCGCGGCCTATGGCGGGATCATCCACGGCATCGTCCCCGAGTTCTCTGCCGAGGCGAACGTCTATGCCACAGTTGGCATGGCCGCGCTCGTCGCCGGCACAGCACGCTCGCCGATCACCGCCGTGCTCATCATCTTCGAATTGACGCGCGACTACGCAATCATCCTGCCGGTCATGACCGCCTCCGTGCTCGCGACCTTCGTGTCGCAGATGCTGTCCGAGTACAACATCTTCACGCTCCGGCTCGCCCGTGAGGGCGTCCTCATCGAGGAGGAGCAGCTCCCCGTTAACGTGATGCAGTCGCTTCGGGTCTCGGACGCGATGCGTCCGGCCATGCTTACCGTCGCGCCCGATGCCCCGGTGGACGACATCGCGCGCTCCATCTCCGGCGATCGCGACGCGGTCGCCCTCGTCGTCACCGAGGATGGGCGCCTCTACGGCATCATCACCGACACCGACGTCAATGCCGCGATCGCCGAGGGCGCGACCGGCCTGCTCGCCTCCGACATCTGCACCACCGAGCCCGTCACCATCTACCCAGATCAATCGCTTCACGAGGCGCTCGGCGTGTTCGCCGGGCGTTCGATGCATGCGCTGCCTGTGACGCTGCGTGACGATCCCGACGTGCCGACCGGGGTCCTCCGTCGCGCCGACATCACCAACGCCTACGCCTCGTAGATTGACGACCGGGACGCCGCCGCCCGACGCGGGCGGCTCTCGACTGCAACGCGCTCCGACGACGTGTGCTATCTCGAGCTGCGAGTCACCGCCGCGAGCCGGCTGAGTGGCCGCCGATTGAGTGAGGTGCCGCTCACCGAGGACGCCGTGATCGTCGCGGTGCGCCGCGGCGGCGTCACGATCATTCCTCGGGGGCACACACAGCTGATCTCCGGCGATCGCGTCACCGTGATCGCCACGCAGACCGCCGTCGACGACGTACGTGCCCTCTTCGAGGGCCAACGTCGCGGCGAGGTCCCGGACCGCGAGGACGAGTCGCTCTAGCGAACGTAGCTAGCGTGAGCTCGTCGTCGAGGGCACGCGCAACGGCAGCCGGGTCGGACCGCGCAGCAGAAACGTCCCCCCGCGCTCTAGCCTGTCGACCTCCACCTCGAACGACTGGAAGCGCTCCATGAGCGCATCGAAGGCGATCGCCGCCTCCATCCGCGCCAGCGGCGCGCCCAGGCAGTAGTGCACGTTGAGCCCGAACGCCAGGTGTCGATTCTCCTGGCGGCCTACGTCGAGGCGATCCGGCTCATCGAACTGCTGCGGATCGCGGTTGGCCATCCCCAGCATGAGCAGCAGCGAGTCGCCGTTCGCGATCGGTTGCCCGCCCACCCCCGTGTTCGCGGTCGCGAAGCGAACGATGCCCTGGACCGGGCTGTCGAAGCGCAGCAACTCTTCCACCGCAGAGGGCATCAGGTCCGGATCGGCGCGCAGCCGATCGAGCTGCTCCGGGCTCGCCGCGAGCGCGAGGAGCCCATTGCCGACGAGGTTGGTCGTAGTCTCGTTGCCGGCAACGAGCAGGAGGACGGCGAACGCCAACAGCTCCTCGTGCGTCAGCCGATCGCCCTCATCGACGGCGTGCACGAGGGCGCTCATCAGGTCGTCTCGTGGCTCGGCACGCCTGGCCGTCACGACCGCGTCGAAGTATTCGACGAGCGCCTGCGTCGCGTCGCGCGCCTCGCGCAGCGCCTCGCCGCCACTGGCGATGTCCGTGACCTGCGCGATGGCGTCAGACCAGCGGCGGAAGTCGGCTCGGTCATCGCGAGAGACGCCCAGCATTTCCGCGATCACGATCACCGGCAGCGGCTGCGCCAGACCGGTCATTACATCGAAGCTGCCATCGCTCTCGCGCAGCGCCTCCTCGAGGAGTTCGCGCGCCACCTGCTCGATGTGCGGTCGCATCGCCTCGACGCGCCGAGGCGTGAAGGCACGGTTGACCAGCTCTCGCAGACGGGTGTGCACCGGCGGATCCGAACTCAACACGGTCGCCGCGTCTCCAAGCGGGGACGACTCGCGGCGCTGCCGGATCACCTCGGCCAGGTCGCCGCGGGCACTGCGCGCGTCCGACGAGAAGAGCGCCGGGTCGCGCAGCACCTCGACGCAATCGGCGTAACGCGTGACGAGCCAGGCGCGCAGCACGTCGCTGCGGTGCACCGGGTCGCTGTCCTGCAGCCGGCCGAGCTGCCGGTAGGGGTTGATCCGGTACGAGGGAGCGAACGGATTGAAGATCGCCATGACTTGAGCCTACCCGAGACCGACGGGCCGTCTATGCACCGTGCGTGAGCCGCGATGTATCGATCGGAATGCGCCGCGCGCTGCGCATCATCCAGTCGTCGCTCCTCGGCAGCGGATCGCTCGTCGCCAGCTGGAGCGAATCGAACCGATCGAGGAGCACTCGGAACGCGATCACGCCCTGCAGCCTCGCCAGCGGAGCGCCGATGCAATGGTGGATGCCCATCCCGAGGGCGAGATGCCGGTTCGGGTCACGCGTCACGTCGAAGCGGTCGGGCTCCTCGAACTGTGCCGGGTCGCGATTCGCGCCCGCCAGCATCACCAACACCGGCTCGCCCGCGCGCATTTTGTGACGCCCCAGAGCCGTGTCGTCCGCCACGATGCGCAGCACCGCCTGCGTCGGGGGATCCCAGCGCATCATCTCCTCGATCGCCCCGTCGAGCAGACTCCCGTCGGCGCGCAGGGCCTCCTGTGCCTCGGCGTGCTGCACGAGGGCGAGGGCGCCGTTGCCGATCATGTTCGCGGTCGTGTCGTTTCCGGCCAGCGCAAGGTCGATCGCCAGTTCGAGCAAATCGTCCGTCTCGAGCCGCTCGTCGTCCGCGTTCGGCCGCGCCAGCTGGACCATCAGTGCGCCCTCTGCCACGTCGCTGCGTGTCGCGAGGCCATCGAGGTAGCCCGCGAGCTGGCCGCGCGCTTCGTCGGCGGCTGCCCGCTCCTCGCGCGTGAGGTCCACACGGACGGTCGTGCGCATCACCCCATCCGCCCACGCCATCACCTCGTCCCGCTCCTCTGGTGGCGCGCCAAGCTGCTCCCCGATCACCGCCTGCGGCAGCGGCTCTGCGAACTGGGTGAGCAGGTCGAATGGCTCATCGGCGCTCGCCGCATCGAGGAGTCTCGACGCCTCGGCCTCGATGAACGGCCGCAGACCTTCGACGAAGCGCGGTGTGAACGACCGGCTCACGATGCGCCGCAACCGTGTGTGTTCCGGCGGGTCGGAGGAGACCATTCGCGTCGCCGTCCCCAGCGCCGAGGCCTCGCGCTGCTGAGTGACTTGATCCCCGAGCCGCCCGGTCGCGCGGGTCAGCTCCGAGGAGAACCGCGCCTCGTCGCGCAGCACCTCGAGGGCGGGGTCATACGACGTGATCACCCAGGCATCGAGCTCCCGACTGCGGTGCACGGGCTCCTCGGCACGCAGCCGGGCCAGCGCCGGGTACGGGTTCTCGATGTAGGAACGGCGGAAGGGATTGAAGAACGCCATGAGCGCAGCATTCTATCCACTGGCGGACTCGGGCGTCGGCGTCCACCGTCGTTAAGGTGGCGGCGCGCTATCCTCGGACGGCGCAACGTCGGCCTCAGGTTGACGCCCCACCGCACGAATCAAGGTGAGATCCAACGATGTCGATGCCGGACGTCGCCGCTCCCTCGCGTGCCCCGCGCGCGCGCTGGCGTCGCTCGCTGCCGTTGATCGGCACCATCGCCGGACTCTGGCTGCGCTGGCGCTGGCTCCGCATCCGCCGGCGCATCCAGGGCGTCGAAGCCCTCGAGGAGGCGACGCACCGCTTCCACCTTCACGCCGCCGAGAGCATCGTGCGCCGTGCCATCCGGCAGCAGGGGCTGATCATCAAGACCTGCCAGTTCCTGGGCAGCCGCGCCGACATCCTCATGGACGAGTACGTGCGCACGCTCTCGCTCGTGCACGACAGCGTGCCGCCACGGCCATGGCACGAGATGCGGCGAGTAATCGAAGATGAGCTCGGAGGCTCGATCGAGGAGCGGTTCGCGACCTTTGATCGCGAACCGGTCGCCGCCGCGTCGCTCTCGCAGGTGTACCGCGCTCGTCTCCACGATGGGCGCGATGTCGCGGTGAAGGTCCAGTACCCCGGCATCGAGGACATCGTGCACCAGGATCTCCGGACGATCGGCCTGCTGGCCGACATCTGGGCACGCCTCGAGCAGGTCATCGACTTCCGCCCGGTCGCGGTCGAGATGCAGCGCAACGCGCCCGACGAGGTCGACTTCATCCACGAGGGCCACGCGGCGGAGCTGATCGGGGAGTTGCTCGCCGACCGCGACGATGTCGTCGTGCCGGGCATCATCTGGGGGCACTCGTCGAGGCGCGTGCTCACGATGGACTACATCGACGGCATCAAGATCAGCGATGTCGAGACGTTGCGCGAGGCCGGGATCGACACCGCGGCCGTCGCCGACACCCTGACCGACCTCTACAACACGATGATCCTCGAGCGCGGGGTGTTCCACGCCGACCCACATCCCGGCAACCTGTTCGTCCTCCCGGCCGAGGAACCCTCGGCGCCCGCGCGCATCGGACTCGTCGACTTCGGGCTGACGAAGGTGCTGCCAAACGAGTTCCGCGAGCAGCTGATCGTGCTCACCAGCGCCATCGTCGGGCGTAATCCCGAGGCGATCACGAGCTCGATGGAAGGAATGGGCTTCCGCACTCGTGAACGCGACGTTGAGACGTACAACGCGCTCGGCGATGCCTTCCTTGGCGACGTCCTCCGCTCGGGCCAGTCGTACGCCGACCAGGAGATGATGGCCGAGGTGAACGAGCGGGTCGGTCGTGTCCTCCGCGGCAACCCGCTGGTCGACGTGCCCGGTGACGTCATCCTGATCGCCCGCGTGATGGGTCTGTTGTCCGGCCTCAGCCGCATCCTCGAGTCGAAGACGGACCTGCTCGACGCGTTGATCCCGTACCTCGACCCCGATGCCGACCTGCTCGAAGACGACGGGGTCGGCCTCTCCGCCGCGCGCTGACACGCCTCTTCGCCCTCTGCCGTGGCTTTCCCGAAGTTTCTTCGCGACGGGGTTGACAACTGAGAATGATCGTTTATTCTCATTGCATGAACGTTCATTCTCAGCCGGCCGGACGGTCGAGGAGCATGAACCGGGAGAGCATCATGATCCAGCGTTTCTACACCAACATCATTCGTCGCTCGGGCGGCGGTCACCCCACCATTGCCGAGGCGCGCGACGACTACGCCCGTCTTATCGCCGCACGTTTCGGTCCGGACCCGCTGGCCCGCTAGGCCGCCGCCGACCAGCGCGCCGTTCGATCGAGGAGCGACAGATGGTGCAGCAGACGACCGTGGAGGGCGCAGACGCGCCGAACGCGGTGATTGAGACTGTCGACAGCCCGCGCGACGCGTTCGTCGCAGCGCGGCGTCAGGAGATCCTGGACGCCGCGCGCCGTGCGTTTATCGCGCGCGGGTTCGACGGCACCTCGATGCAGCAAATCGCTGCCGAGTCCGGAGTGAGCGCCGGCAATATCTATCGCTACTTCCCGAACAAGGAGGCGCTCATCGCCTCAGTCTGCGAAGGCTGCGACGATGACGCACGGGCGATGTTCGCCCAGGCCGCGGAGATGTCGATATCACCCAACGCGGCCCTCAGTGCGCTGGGCGACCACGTCTGGGCCCAGATGGGGACCGACGGGCAGCGCGAGCAGACGCTGCTCACCCTCGAAGCGCTCCTCGTCGCCGCTCGCAACCCAGAGGTCGGCGACGCCTCGAAGCGCTCCGCCCAGACCGTCCTCGACGGGCTCACGGGGCTCGTCGAGGGCGCACAGGCGGGCGGGGAAATCGACGCCGACCTCGACGCCCGTGGTTTCGCCACCGTCCTGTACGCGCTCGTGTCCGGCATACAGCTGCTGCAACTACAGCTCGGCGACGATGCGAACTCGGCGGTCGTATGGGAGACCCAGAAACGCCTGCTCGCCCCGTTCGAGCACCTTCGTGACGCTGACTAGTCGGCCAACTAAGCTGAAATTCAGCTGATCCTGAGGCCACCGACCGGCCCCGCGGATTGGGCGCACGACTAGAGGGGAACACCCAGGCACGACAGCACGCCGAGGCATCAAGGGGGCAAGCCCCGGGCGCCCGGGGAGGGCCGTCGCACCTAAGATTATCGAAAAACCGGCCGATTTGGCAAGCCCCGGGCGCCCGGGGAGGGCCGACTGTGGATCAGCACGCCGACAATCTCGGACTGACTGGACGCCTGGGACGCTGGAGCGCCCGGCACGCCTGGCGAGTGATCGGCTTCTGGCTCCTGGCCGCCGCTCTGATCACGGGCGCCGCGACCGCCATCGGCGGCACTTTCACCACCGAGATCGAGTTCACCTACCTCGAGGTTGAGTCGCAGCGCGCGAAGACCGCGCTCGAGTCCTTCCGCGGACCCGAACCGCTCCTCGAGAGCGTCGTGATCCAGGCCGACTTGCTGACCGTGGACGACCCGGCCTTCGAGAGCTTCGTGGAAGAGCTCGTCGCCGAACTGCGGTCGCACCCGGACGACTTCGTTGCTGAGTCCGTGACCTCGTTCTACGAGACTGGCGTCGATGAGTTCGTCTCGGCTGACCGCGCTACCACCATCGTGCCCGTCCGCCTCGTAGGAGAACTTGACGACTCACCGGAGCGTGTCGAAGCGCTCGAGACCATCCTCGAGGAGCACAGTGAGGGCACCGGCTTCCTGGTCGTCTCCGGCGGCTTCGCCACGGTGAACGAGGCGTTCAACATCGCTGCCGAGGAGGCGTTCAGCACCGAGCTTCAGGTACTGCCCGTCGCCTTCTTCATCCTGATCCTGGTCTTCGGCGCGGTCGTTGCCTCGATCCTCCCCATGGCGTTGGCGGCGGTCGCTCTGACGCTCGCCTTCGGCGTGATCACTCTGGTCACCAACCTGTGGGAGCTCAACTTCTTCGTCGCCAACGTGACGATCATGATTGGCCTCGCCGTCGGCATCGACTACGCGCTGTTCATCGTCGAGCGCTTCCGCGAGGAGCGGTTCCTCGGACGTGACGTCATGGATGCGATCGCGGTGGCCGGCGACACGGCCGGTCGGGCCGTCGTCTTCTCCGGGGTGACCGTCGTCATCGCGTTGATGGGCATGCTGCTGACGCCGATGAGCATCTTCCAGAGCTTCGGCATCGGTGCGAGCCTCGCAGTGATCTTCTCGGTGCTGCTCTCCATCACGATGCTGCCCGCCGTGCTGCGTCTGCTGGGCGACAACGTCAACCGCCTGAGGATTCCCTTCTTCGGTCGCCGCAGCGCAGACGACCCCAACAGCGGGTTCTGGGCGTGGGCCGCGCGAAGCGTCATGGCCCGTCCCTGGGTCAGCTTGATTTCGAGCGCCGCGTTCCTGCTACTGCTGACGCTCCCGTTCTTTGCCATCCAGCCCGGCTTCACCGGGCCCTCGGCCATCCCGGAGAGCTTCCAGGCCCGCCAGGCCTTCGACATCCTCGACGAGGAGTTCAACGCGGGGCGCGCCACCCCGACCGAAGGCATCGTCCTAGTCGACGACATCACCCGCAGCGACATCCAGACGGCGCTGAGCGGCGTGGTCGCCGACATCGAGGCCGACTCGGAGCTCGTGCTCCTCCGCCCGCCCGAGATCAGCACGACCGAGAACCTCGCCGTGTTCTCCTTCGCCGTCCCCGGCGAGAACGCCAGCGACGAGGCGATCAACGCGTTCAAGCGCGTCCGTGACGACTACGTGCCCGCTCACTTCGATTCGGTCAGCGGCGCCGAGGTGTTGATCGGCGGCCAGACACCGCAGTCCAGCGACTTCTTCGCGGTGGTCGGCGTGATGACCTCGCTCGTGATCGCCTTCGTGCTGTCGTTGAGCTTCATCCTGCTGCTGCTGGTCTTCCGGTCAATCGTAGTGCCGGTCAAGGCCATCATCATGAACCTGCTCTCGGTCGGCGCCGCCTATGGCGTGGTGGTGGCGATCTTCCAGCTCGGGTGGTTTGCCGATGAGCTCGGCATGGGCACGGTCGACAAGATCGAGGCCTGGCTACCCCTCTTCCTGTTCACCGTGCTCTTCGGCCTCTCAATGGACTACCACGTGTTCCTCCTGAGCCGCGTACGCGAGGCCTTCGACTCGACGCACGACAACACGGCGTCGGTGGCGACCGGACTGCGGTCGACGGCCAACATCATCACCGGCGCGGCAGCGATCATGGTCGCGGTGTTCGGCGGCTTCGCCCTGGGCGACCTCGTGATGTTCCAGCAGATGGGCATCGGGCTGGCGGTCGCGGTCTTCCTCGACGCGACGATCGTCCGCACCGTGCTCGTCCCGTCGACGATGCAGCTCCTCGGCGACCGCAACTGGTATCTGCCGTCGTGGCTGAGGCTGTCGCATGGAGTGGCGTGGGCGGAGCGCCACGAGGGCCAAGAGGTCAGCCGGTCGGTTGTCGGGGCGGAGTAGCCGCCTCTCACAGGGCAGCGGCGCTACGCGGCCGCCACGGCGGCAGACCAGCCTCTTTGCCGGGGGTTGCCGTTCGCTGGCCAGGAGGACGGCCGCGCCCGGCGATAGAGCTTCTTGAGGTTGTGGGTGGCGGCGATCAGCTTCCATTCGCTGGCGCACGAGGCGATCCCGCGCCGCATGAACCGGCGGATGCCGCGGTTCTCCTTGACGTCGCCGAAGACGGGTTCGATCATCCAGCGCCGCTGCTCGTAGAGACGCCGGCCACGCTGCGTCGCCAGCTTGCGATCCATCCGTTCACGGACGGAGAGCCCGGCAGGGATGCGCCCGCGCGGCGGTGCCGCGCCGACGCGCCGGTTGCGGTCGCTGCGGGTCGCGAGCAGCAGCTCCGGACCTGCGCTCCCCGCCTGCCGCACGTTCGCCTCGGAGTAGTAGCCGGCATCAGCCAGCAGCACGCGCGCCGGCCCGCAGTGTGCGGCCTGCAGGTTGCGGTGCATCACCTCGATCATCGGTTGCAGCTCGTGCATGTCGGTCGCCTGTCGGCTCACCTCAGCCGCGACGATGATCTGGTCGCGGGTCGTCACCGCCTGCACGTTGTAGCCTTGGAAGTAGCCGTGATAGTCGCGCACCACGCGGCTGTCCGGGTCGGTGACGTTCACCTTCGCACCCTGCTCGGGCTGCGGCGGCTTCGGGCGGCGCCCGCGCTGGTCCTTCTCCGCGCGGCTCCTGAGGCGTTGCTCGTAGTCCTCCTGCCGCTCCCGCTCTCGGGCCGCCAGTCGCTCCCGCGCCTCGTGCAACCGCTGCAGGCGCTCCTCGCGGTCCCTGAATCCCGGAGCCAACTCGTCGCCCCGCGCGTCGCCGAAGCGCGCGTTCTCCTCGGCGTCCACCCGCTCCGCTTCGTCGAGGATGCGCCGCACCTCGGCCTCCAGGTCCGCATCCGTGCGGTTGCGCTCACGGCTGGCGTTGGCGTGCAGCTTGGTCCCGTCGAGCGCGACCACCCCGACCCGCACCAGACCAGCCTCGGCGCACAGCCTGAGCACCTCGGCGAACAGTCCCGAGAGCGCCTCCTCGTGCTGCTGGCGGAAACGGCAGATCGTCGCGTGGTCGGGGTGCTGGTTCGCGGTCAGCACCCGGAGGGCGATGTCCTCCCGGCAGCGCCGTTCGATCTGGCGGCTCGAGCGCTCGCCCTCGCAGTAGGCGTAGAGCACGAGCGCGACCATCATCGACGGCTCGTACGCCTTCCGCCCCCAACCGTCCTCGCGGTAGCGCTCGTAGAACGCGGTGAGGTCCAACTGGCTGACCGCATCGAGCACGAACCACGCGAGGTGGTCCCCGGGCAGCCAGTCGCGGAGGCTGGCGGGCATCAGGTATTGCTGGTCACGGTCGCACGGCAAGAAACGCTGGGTCACGGCGGCACCTCGGAATCACTCCGCCCCCGCCGCCATGCTCATCGTATAGCGATGTCCCCCTCTTCGTGGGTTTGTGCGACAGCCTCCGCTGCTCTGGCTGCCCGACCTCCGCGTCGAGCGTGCGCCAGAGAGCGTCAGCACTGGCATGGCCGCAGGATCGGGCGACTAACGCGCGTCTGAGCCCTCCCTGACCCTCGCACAGCCCCGCGCCCCACGGCGCGGGGCTGTTGCTCTATCCACGCTCCGAGCACCGGCCCCCGTGTTCGGAACATCAACACCGTCTCGCAAGTAGGGTTCAGAGCCGTATGAGAGCTTCCGATAATCGCTGTGGGATGTCCTAACTGCGGGGGAGCAGGACCATGGGGTTGATTCAGATCGCGAGCCCGGATCCGCTGGTACGCCGTCGCGTCGCGCGTGCCCTGGACGCCGGCGGCTACGCTACAGTCGAGGTCGAAGGCGCCCTGGAAGTGCTGCGCGTGGCCTTCGAGTCGCGCCCTGCCGGCGCGGTCGTGGATCTCATTTCCGAAGGCCTCGACGGTGTCGAACTGGTGCGCCTGCTTCGCGCCGCCACCGACATGCCCATCCTCTGCATCGCACCCGACGGCGAAGTGAACCTCATCGCCGACGCACTCGACAACGGCGCCGACGATGTCGTCGAGCGGTCCTGCCCCGTTCCCGAGATCCTCGCCCGCATGCGAGCGACGCTCCGGCGCTATGCCCAACGGCGCAACGACGGCGAGCCCGCTCGCGAAGTGAGCACCGGCGCGCTGGTGATCGATCGCGAGGCAAAGCACGTCGCGAAGAGCGGCAACGCGATCCGTCTGACGCGCACCGAGTATCGGCTGATCGACGCGCTGGCCACTCGCGTGGGCGAGGTCGTCCTGCACGAGGATCTGCTGCGCGAGGTCTGGGGCGACGAGTACATCGACGACAAGCATTACCTGCGGATCTACGTCGGCTACCTGCGCGCGAAGATCGAAGAGGACGCCGCGAAGCCGATCTACATCCTCAACGAGTGGGGCATCGGGTACCGACTCGCCAGCCTCCCGCTCGAGCACATCTCGACCCAGGCCGCGTAGCCCACGAACGCGACGCGCCCTAGCTCACGATCGACACCAGCGGCAGCTCCACCCTCGACGGGTATGCGACCGAGTGGTGGATCGTGTTCGTTGCGACCTGCGTATGCGTATGCCGCCCGATCGGCTCGCCGGTGTTCGGATTGACGTCGAAGCGCGGAAACGACGATGAGGAAACGAGCACGCGGATCCGGTGGCCGGCGACGAAGCGATTGCTCGTCGGGTAGAGCTGGAAGCGGACCTCGGAGACCTCACCCGGCACGAGCGGCACGCCCGTGTCGAAGCCGTAGCGGTAGCGGACGCGCATCAGACCGTCGGCGACGTTGAGCCGGAACCCATCAGGCCAATCCTCCGAGGCCGGATACACGTCCTGCAGCATGACAAACAGGTCGGTGTCGGGAACGTCCGACTCGAGGTAGATCGTCGCCTCGATCGGTCCGGTCGCCTCCAGATCCTCGGTGAGCGGCTCGGTCTCGAACATCAACACGTCGTCCCGCACCTCGAGCGGCCCGGTGAAGTCGTCGAGGCGCAGCGTGTCCTCACGGACGCGCTGGTCGGCCCCGCCCTGGATCACCATCACCCGCATCAGCGAGATCGGCGTCGCCAGCGTCACGCGATCCGGCGTCGGCAGGATCTGGTTCAGCGACGATGTGTTGGCAGACACCGTCGGCAACGGTCCTTGTGGGTCATAGCGGAACGTCGAGGTCCCGCCGTCCTCCGACGCCTCCGTCCTCTCGAGGCGGCCGTCCGGCCGGAGGTAGAACGGCGTCGCGACCGCACGCTCCAGGGGCCACGCCTCCTCGTCGCGCCACGCGCCCCCATGCTCGATACGCCCGACCGCGTCGCGCCGACCGCTGCCGCCGCCCATCACGAACAGCCGCACTGGGCTCGCATCACGCACCCTGTCGTCATCGTCGCGCAGCCAGCAGTCGAACCAGCGCAGCAACTCGCCGAGGCGTGAGCCGCCGGGGAACACCTCGGCGTTCGAGGTCATCGCGGCTGATGCACCCAGCTCCGTCTCACCGGCGTAGGAGCGGTCGAGGGCCAGGTCGCCGTGGGTCCACGGGCCCATCAGCAGCCGCTGCTGCCGGAGCCGCGGCGCGAGACCTATGTAGTTGTCGGTCGTGGCCCGCGTGTACGAGTCGTACCAGCCGCCCGAGTAGACGGTCGGCACGTCGGCCGTTCGGTCGTAGTAGGCCTCGAAGTTCAGGCCCGTCTGCAGCCAGTAGCCATCTTCGCCGGCTGCATCACCGTGCTCATACAGCTCGCGCGCCCAGCGGTCGTAGCCCGGCAGCGCCTCGAGGGGGGTCTCGTCTGTCCACGGCAACCGGCGGAGCCAGTCGTACATTTCGAGCCCTTGCTGCCGCAGCTCCTCGGCGAGCGCCGGATCACTGCGCGCGAAGGTGGCCGCGCCATGCGTTACAGCCCACGTCAGCCAGCGCAGCTCGAGCGCTCCGTTGTGGCGTAGCGAGGAGCTGACGCCGTTGGCTCCGCCCTGGTTCACCCACATCGCCTTGAGATGCGGAGGCCGCTCGATCGCCAGCGCGTTCTGCACCCACCCGGAGTAGGAGGTGCCGTAGGTCCCGACGTTCCCGTCGCAGTACGGCAGCCCGGCAACCCACTCGACGGCGTCGTAGCCGTCGGGCCCCTCGTTCGCAAGCAGCACGAACTCGCCGCCGGAGTCGAAGCGCCCTCGACAGTCCTGCACGACGAAGAGGTAGCCGCGGGCGGCCCAGAACGCGGCCTCGCGACCGTAGCGCTCGCTCGTGCGGTTGTACGGCGTGCGGATCATGACCGCCGGGAACGGCCCGGGCAGCGGCTCACCTTCGAGCGCAGGTCGCCAGACATCCGTCGCGAGGTGTACGCCATCGCGCGCAGTCATCCCCACGTCGCGCGCCAGCATCGCCCCGAACTCCGGTTGCGACGGCATCGCGGTCCTCTCAGCTGCACGCTGGCGGCTGCCGAGGACTATAGCCGCGCTCGCCGAGCGATCGCTCGGCGTTCGACCTGGAGCGTGTCTAGCCGCCGTCTGCGTCCGTGCGATCGACCGTCTCCAGGATCAGCACCGGGATCTCGCGTCCGTCCGTCCGCTCCTGGTAGCTCGCGTAGCCGGGGTAGTAGTCAACGGCGCGCCGCCAGAGGCGCTCGCGCGTCTCGCCCTCCGCCTCGTGCGCCTCGCGCTCGGTGGTCGCGCCACGCACTGCTACGGAGACCCGCGGGTGGGCCTTCAGGTTGCGGTACCACGATGGGTGCTGCGTTGCGCCGCCCTTCGAAGCGAACAGGACGATGTCGTCGCCATCGGTGAGAAAGAGGAGCGGTACGGTGTGCCGGCGTCCCGTGCGTGCCCCCGTCGTGGTGAGCAGCAGCAGCGGCTCGCCGACACTCGTGCCCAGTCGCCCGCGGCTGATTCGCAGCAGCAGCCGGTCGATGTACGTGAGCACGTGGATGAACATCCACGCGCCGAAGCGCGAGGCGGCGATCGGTACGAGCAGGCGATTCCACCAGCGCATCACAGCCACCTTCCGAGGCAGCCTACGCCGCGGCGGCGAGCGCGGGAACGCCTAGGCCGGCGAGCCCATGTCTACGAGCCGCCGTTCGAGGTAGCGCCGCTCGATCTCGTTGCCACAGCGCGCGATGGCCGCCGCATAGGCGATCGCCGCCTCCTCGTGACGTCCCGCGCGGCGGAGCAGGTCGGCGCGGGCGGCGTGCCAGAGGTGGTACTCCTCGAGCTCAACGGCGAGGCCATCGAGGCAACTCAACCCGGCATCGAGGCTCTCCGCCATCGCGATCGCCACTGCCCGGTTGAGCGCGACCACCGGCGACGGTTGCAGCCGCTCGAGGGTGCCGTAGAGTGCGGCGATCTGCGACCAGTCGGTCTCGTCAGCCGCGGCTGCTTCGTCGTGGAGCGCCGCGATTGCCGCCTGGACCTGGTAGCTCCCCGGCCGCCTTCGCAGCATCGCAGCGTCGAGGAGACGCTGCCCCTCGGAGATGAGAGCGTCGTCCCAGCGCGACCGATCCTGCGCCTCGAGCGTCACGAGGTCGCCCTCAGCGTCCGTCCGCGCCTCCCGCCGCGCATGGTGAAGCAGCATCAGCGCCAGCAGCCCCAGCGCTTCGGGCTCGGCCGGCATCAGGTCGGCGAGCACGCGGCCGAGCCGGATCGCCTCCTCGGCCAGGTCCGTGCGCACGAGCCGCTCGCCCTCGCTGGCCGAGTAGCCCTCGTTGAAGATGAGGTAGACGACGGCCAGCACCGACGCAAGCCGCTCCGGCAGCAGGTGCGCCGGCGGGATGCGATACGGGATGCCGGCGTCCCGGATCTTGCGCTTCGCGCGCACGATGCGCTGCGCCATCGTCGGTTCAGCCACGAGGAACGCGCGCGCGATTTCCGGGGTCGTGAGGCCACCCAGCGTGCGCAACGTGAGCGCGACGCGCGCCTCGGTGGAGAGCGCCGGGTGACAGCAGGTGAAGATCAGGCGCAGCCGGTCATCGCTCACTGCGCCGTCATGACGCTCCTCGGGCGGTGTGTCTTCGACCGGTTCGTGTTCTTGCTGCGAGTAGAGCGCGCCGAGGGCCGTGAGCTTCGACGCGAAGCGACGGTCGCGGCGGATGCGATCAATCGCACGCCGCCGCGCCGTCGTCGTAAGCCATCCGCCCGGGTTGGCCGGGACGCCCTCCTCCGGCCAGCGCTCGACCGCCACCGCCACCGCGTCAGCCAGCGCGTCCTCGGCGAGGTCAAAGTCGCCGGTGGCGCGAATCAGCGTGGCGAGGATTTGCCCCGACTCGCGCCGGAACACCTCCTCGAGCGCGCTGCCCGAGGCGGAATCCGTGGCGGCAGAGCGGTCGCTCATCGGACCGCTACTCGAACACCATGACCGGCCGCACCTCGACCGCGCCGGTCGCGGCACCCGGAATCTTCGCCGCCGTGGCGATCGCGTCGTCGAGGTTGTCGACGTTCACGATGTAGAAGCCGCCCAGGACTTCCTTCGTCTCCGCAAACGGACCATCGGTCGAGCCGGTCTCGCCGTTGCGCACGCGCACGGTGGTCGCGGTGCTGGTCGGCTGCAGCGCCTCACCGGCGACGAAACTCCCGTTTGCCGTGATTTCTTGGCCAAAAGCCATGTAGCCGGCCATCACGGCGTCATCCGGCGGACCGTTCTCGTTCGCCGGGTCTTCGTAGATCAACAGCATGTACTGCACGCGAATCTCCATTCCTTGTCACACGTCTCTGGAGGCCTATCGCTCCATGATCACTACGGGCAGCCCCGCGTAGATCGACATCACAGGCGCGGTATTTTCGCAGAATTTCGCCACGATCACCCGTGATACGCTCGCGCCGTGACCACCACTCCCCGGCCCGCCGACCCGCGATCGGTGATCGAGGGCGAAACGCCCACGCCATACGCCTCGGTGCAACGCGCGCTCGACACGCTCCACGAGGGCCCCACGAGCCTCGAGGCGCTCGCCGCCGCGCTCGCGGCGGGCCTCGAGGCTGGTCGCGAAGACGTGTTGATCGACCGCCCCTCGCGGCTCCTCTACGCCACCGATGCCTCGATCTACGAGATGGAGCCGGTCGCGGTCGTCTTCCCTCGTTCCGCCGAGGACATCCAGCACGCGGTGCGCGTCGCCAACGACACCGGCGTGCCGCTCCTCCCGCGTGGCGCCGGGACGAGCCTCGCCGGCCAGGCGGTGAACCATGCGATCGTGCTCGACTGCTCGCGCCATCTCAACCGCCTCGTCGAGGTCAACGTCGAGGAACGCTGGGCGCGTGTGGAGCCCGGGCTGGTGATCGACGAGCTCAATCGTGAACTCAAGCCCTACGGGCTCAACTACACGGTGGACCCCTCGACGAAGAACCGCGCGACCGTCGGCGGAGGGATCGGCAACAACTCCTGCGGCACGCACTCGGTGCTCTACGGCAAGACACTCGAGCAGGTGATCGACCTCGACGTCGTGCTCGCCGACGGCACGGCGACGACGTTCGAGGAACTCGATGGCACACCGCTCGAAGCGAAGCTCGATCTGTCCGGCCTCGAGGGCGCCGCCTACCGCGGGACCCGGCGTATCGCCCACGCCCAGCGCGAGGCGATCGCGGAGCACTACCCGAAGATCCAGCGGCGCGTCAGCGGCTACAACCTCGACGAGTTCACCGGCGACGGGCCGATGAACCTCGCGCGCGTGATCGTGGGCTCCGAGGGCACGCTGGCCGTCGCCACCTCGGCGCGCGTGCGGCTGGAGCCGCTGCCGGTGGCCCGCGGCCTCGCGGTGTTGCACTTCGAGTCGGTGCCGGCCGCCTGCGCCGCGACGATGGCGGCGCTGGAGCACGACCCGGCGGCCATCGAGCTCATCGACAACGTCATCATCGAGCGCTGCCGCGAGAGCATTGGTTATGCCAGCCTCGTCGACTTCGTCGTCGGCGACCCCGGCGCGCTCCTGCTGATCGAGCTCTTCGGTGACGACGAAACGGCGATCCAGACGCGCCTCGACGCCCTCGCGACCGACCTCGAGGCGCGCGCGGGCGCCTATGCGGCGCACTCGACCACGAACGCCGGCGAGCAGCTGCGGCTCTGGCGCATGCGCCAGGCGGGCCTCGGCGTGCTGATGTCGGTGAAGGGTGACGCCAAGCCCGTCGCGCTCGTCGAGGACACGGCGGTCCCGCCCGAACGCCTCGCAGACTTCGTGACGCGGTTCGACGCCGTCGTGCGAGCACACGGCACGACCGCCGCCTACTACGGGCACGCCTCGGTCGGGTGCCTGCACATCCGGCCGATGATCAACGTCAAGCAGAGCGAGGGCTTCGACGTCGCCGCGTCGATCGCCAGTGACATCGCCGACCTCGTACTCGAGTTTGGCGGCTCGCTCTCGGGCGAACACGGCGACGGCATCCTCCGCGGCGTCTTCACGGAGCGCATGTTCGGCCCGGAGCTGACGGAGGCCTTCCGCGAGCTGAAGCGCACCTTCGATCCTCGAGGGCTGCTCAACCCCGGCAAGATCATCGACACGCCGCCGCTGCGCGACAACCTGCGACTCGGCCCCGCCACCGTCAACCTGCTGCCCCCGACCTACCTCGACTTCAGCGCCGATGGCGGCGTCGCTCGCGCGGCAGAGCTCTGCAACGGCCAGGGCGCCTGCCGCAAGGACGACGGTGGCATGTGCCCCTCGTACATGATGACGGCCGACGAGGAGCATTCGACCCGCGGCCGCGCCAACCTGCTGCGACAGGCGCTGAACGGCGTCATCCCGGCGTCTGAGCTCGCCGGGGAGCGCGTCTACGCAGCCCTCGACCTGTGCGTGGAGTGCAAGGCCTGCAAGGCCGAGTGTCCGTCCAGCGTCGACATGGCGAAGCTGAAGTACGAGGTGCTGACCGCGTACCACGAACGCCATGGCGTGCCGCTCCGCTCGCGGTTGTTCGGCCGCATCGCCACCGGCGCGCGTGTCGCGACGGCCATGCCGCCTCTCGTACCTGTGGCGAACGCCATAGCGCGCCTCGCTCCCGTCCGAGCGCTCCTCGAACGCACGATCGGCATCAATCGCCAACGGCCACTGCCCACGTTCGCGCGCCAGACATTCCGGCGCTGGTTCGCCAACCGCGCGCCGACCGCGGACGCGCCTCGCGGCGAGGTGGTGTTCTTCGACGACACGTTCACGCAGTTCTTCCACCCGGAGGCGGGCCAGGCGACCGTGCGGGTGCTGGAGGCGCTTGGTTACCGCGTGACGGTGGTCCAGCGCCTCGGCTGTTGCGGTCGGCCGCTGATCTCGAAGGGGCAGCTCGCGGAGGCGCGCGAGTGGGCCCAGCAGGCCGTCGAGGTGCTCCTTCCCTACGCCGAGCGTGGCCTGCCGATCGTCGGCATCGAGCCCTCCTGCCTGCTGACCCTGCGCGACGAGTACCCGGACCTGCTGCGCAGCGACGAGGCCCGCACCGTCGCCGAGGCAGCGCGGCTCCTCGACGAACTGATCGTGGAACTGGCGGCGGGGGATAGCTCGGTGCGCGACATCTTCGAGGGCGCGCCGACGTCTCGAGCGCTCCTGCACGCGCACTGCCATCAGAAGGCGCTCGTCGGCGCAGAGCCGACCCTCGACGCACTCGCACTGGTCCCCGGCCTCGAAGTGGAGCTGGTGGACAGCGCCTGCTGTGGGATGGCGGGCTCGTTCGGCTTCGAGGCCGAGCATTACGAGATCTCCGAGGCGATGGCCCGGCGCTCCCTGATCCCGGCCGTCGAGGGCGCCTCGGACGACACGGAGATCCTCGTCACCGGCGTCTCCTGCCGGCAGCAGATCGGCCACTTCTCATCGCGCCGCCCGCGCCATGCGGTAGAGCTACTCGCTGATTCGCTCCGCTAGCGTTATGTCTTGTACATCGTCACGCACGCACTACCGGACCGTGTAGTCGACGGCATACTGCACCGCCCCGAGCGACGCCGCGATCCGCTGGGAGGCCACGTTGTCCCAGCTTGTGCTGTACAGCGGAACCATCCCCTCGCGGCGGATCGCTGAGGCCCAGACGGCCGTCGCTGCGCGCGCATAGCCGCGCCCGCGGTGCGCCTCCACCGTCTCGACACCGGCCTCGACGGCGGCGCTGAGACGGCGCGCGTTGCCGCAGGCGGAGACCACCGCCCCACCCTCGACGACCGCGCCGAACGGCCGGCTCGCCTCGAAGTCGCGTGCCCAGCCGCCCATGTGACGCTTGAGCAGCGGACGGTCCGCCTCACCCAGTTCCATAGCGCGACCGTCCGGCAGGGGTCGCTCCGGCAGCACGAAGGCCGGCCCGCCGTACTCGTCGTCTTCGCTCGCACCGAGGAGGTCCCGGTACGCTTCGCGATGCTGCGGCCACGCCGGGATCGTGCCGGTCACCGGCTCCCTGGCCGCGAGCGCGTTCAGTTCCTCGGCCAGCGCATCCTCGATGTCAGCGCGGCAGAACCAGCGGTGCGCAGCCGCCGCCAGCACCAGGCGAAAACGTGGCGAGGGCCTGCCCGAGCCGCCGGTGCGCTCAACCGTCAGCCGGCCCAGCTCGTCGAAGTCGCAGATGTTCTCGAGGTGCAGGTCGACGAGGCGCTGGGCATCGGGCAGCTCGCTCATGCCGCGCACGGTTGCAGATGCGTCGAGGCTCGTCCATCCTCGCCGCGCAGTCCTCGGCGTTCGCGCGAGGGAGGGCGGAGCCGCACAGATGGCCATCCTCAGCGACGCCGATCGCGCGTTCTTCGACGAGAACGGTTACATCAAAATCGAAGGACTCGTGCCTGAAGTGAAGTGCGCCGCCGTCGTCGATGCGATCTTCGATTTCCTCGGCATGGACCCGGACGACCCCCAGGACTGGTACCGCGAGCCCCACCGCACGAGCGGCTTCGTCGAGCTCTACCACCACCCGGCAATGTGGGACGTGCGGCAGCATCCCGCGGTCTACGAGGTGTTCAGCGAACTCTGGGGCCAGACTGACCTCTGGGTCTCCCTCGACCGCGTCGGCTTCAAGCCACCGCCACACCCCGACCACCCCGACTACGACCACCCCGACTACGACCACCCCGGTTTCGTGCACTGGGATGGCGATACAGAGAGCTGGCCGTTCCCGTTCTCGCTACAGGGCGTGCTCTACCTCGGCGATACGTCGGCGGAGCAGGGCGGCTGGCAGGGCATCGCCGGCTTCCACCGCGACTACGACGAGTGGGTCAAGACGCAACCCGCGGACCGCGACACCCGCAACCCGGACCTGAACGGCCTCGACGTGACGCACGTGGAGGGTCGGGCTGGCGACATGATCATCTGGACGCGTTCGCTCGCGCACGGGAACGGCCACAACGTCACGAACCGGCCGCGTTTCGCCCAGTACGTCACCATGTCACCGGCCCGAGCGGACGACGAGGAGGCGCTGGCGGCCCGTCTCGAGGCGTTCCGCCTGCGCCGGCCGCCACAGAGCGCCGCTTTCCATGGCGACGACCGTGGCTACGAGGACCGTATGGCGGATCCCGAGCTGACCGAGCTCGGCCGCAAGCTGCTCGGCAGCGACCGCTGGTAGCGCCTCGAACGGTGGACCCACCGGCCGGGCGGCGCAAGAATGATCGAGTGAGCCGACGCCGCGCCCCCGACCCAGCGAGGTCGGGCCCGCGCTCGATGTCTGTCCTCGCGTCCCCGACCGCACGGGCCGCACGAGGACGCGCCCCATGACCCGCGACGGTCAACGCCTCCTCGGTAACATCGTCGTACGGCGGCGACGCCGGCGATCCGAGACGATCAAGATCGCGCGGCAACGACGTGACCGGCTCCCCCTCAGCGTGCGCCCGTGGATGATCCCCCTGGCGTTCGCCGTGCTGATCGCGATCGGCGCAGCGCTGCTCGCGCTGCCGATCTCGTCTGAGGATCGCGAGTGGACGAGCCTGACGGACGCCCTCTTCACCTCAACGTCCGCGGTCTGCGTGACCGGCCTCACGAGGTTCGACACCGCTGATCATTTCAGCGGGTTCGGCGAGGTCGTGATCGCGGTGCTCTTCCAGGCAGGTGGGCTCGGCGTGACGATGTACGCCGGGCTCGTGATCCTCGTCGTCGGCGGCCGCATCGGACTGCGCGGGCGCGAGTTCTTCGGTGTCGAGCTGCTGGGCGGTGAAGAGCGTGACGTGTTGCGGCTGCTCCGCCGCGTCATGATCTTCATGGGGACCCTGGAAGCTGCGACGTTTGTACTGCTGGTCCCATGGTTCCTCAGGACCGACGATCTGCCGACAGCCGTCTGGCGCAGCCTCTTCACGGCACTATCGGCATCCAACAACGCCGGCTTCGACCTGATGGGAGGCGGACTCGGGTTCACCGCGCAGGTCCACTCCCCCTACCCACTCGTCGTGATGGGAACGGCCGCGTTCCTCGGTTCCCTGTCCTTCGTGACCATCTTCAATATCCGCCGGGCGCCGAGGCGATGGACGCTCGACACCCGGCTCGTCGTGATCGGCATGGGCACCATGCTGCTCGTGGGGATGGGACTGTTCCTGGTCACGGAGCAGCAGGTCGGGCAGGGCCTGGCCGGCCTCGGCATGGTCGACTCGGCGGCCAATGCGTTCTTCCTCTCCGGGAATCGCACGACCGGAATGTCCAGCGTCGATATGTCGGCGATCTCCGATACGACGACCGCCGCGCTGCTGGTGATGATGTTCATCGGCGGCGCCTCCAGCTCGGTGGCAGGCGGGGTCAAGATCGGTACGTTCATGGTGACGATGGTGGTCGTGGCCTCGGGCCTGCGCGGCCGTGCCTCGGCGCACGCCTTCGGGCGCCAGATCCCGCAGGCGGTCGTGTTGCGTGCGCTCTCGATCGTGATGCTGGGCTTCGGGATCCACTCGGCCGGCGCCTGGGCCATCGGCCTCACCGACGACGTCGAGTTCCTGCCACTGCTGTTCGATGCCATGTCGGCACTGGCGAACGTCGGTTGGTCACAGGGCGTCGCGAGGAGCCTCTCCGATGGTGGTGCGATGATCATGATTGCGTTGATGTTCATCGGGCGTCTCGGCCCGCTCATCGTGGTCCTCACGATCCCGGACCGGCCACAGCAACGGTTCCAGTACCCGGATGGCGTGGTGCGCATCGGCTGATGCCGCTTTCGCCGCAGGCGGGCCGTCGAGTCCGCTCAGCAGCTCACAAGGAGTCAAGTCATGCAGGTAGCCGTACTGGGACTGGGACGCTTCGGCACGGAGCTGGCGCTGTCGCTCGCGCGGCAGGGCCACGAGGTGCTGGCCATCGACAGCAGCGCCACAACGGTGCAGCAGCTCGCCGACCGCGTCGCCAAGGCGGCGATCGCCGATATCACCGACGAGGCGGCCTTGCGCGACCTCGGCGTCCACAGCATGGATGCGGCCGTGGTCGCCACTTCCGCTCTCGAGGCCAGCGTCCTCGCCAGCATCAACCTGCAGGCGCTGGGCGTGCAGCCGATCTACGCCAAGGCGCGCAGCGAGCGCCACGCGCAGATCCTCCGGCGCCTCGGCGCCGACCGCGTCGTCGAGCCCGAGAAGGAGGGTGGCCAGCGTTTTGCTCACCTGCTCCGCGTCCGAGGCGCACAGGACTACCTCTCACTCAGCGAGAACTACGGCATCGGTCTCTACCGCGCGACCTCCGCGATGCACGGACAGACGCTCGAACGTGTCGAGCAACAGGAGACGAAACGCCGGCTGTTGATGGTCGTGCGGGGCGAGGAGGTGCTCCTCAACCCGCCGCTGTCGCAGACCATCGAGCCCGGCGACCTGCTGGTCTTCGCCGGCGCGGACGAGGATCTGGCGAGAGAGCTCGTCTGACGCGAACGCCGCAGCGTGACGCTAGGGCTCGAACTTATAACCGATCCCCCACACGGTGCGCAGATGGCGCGGCCTCGAGGGCACGGCCTCCACCTTCGCGCGCAGCCGGCGCATGTGGACGGTGACCGTGCCGTCGCCGCCGTCGAACTCCGAGTCCCAGATCGCGTCGAGCAGCTCCGCGCGCGAGAAGGCGCGGCCCGGGTGCGACGCCAGGTGGAACAGCAGATCGAACTCGCGCGCCGTCAGCGCCAGCGGCCGCTCGCCGCTGAACGCACGCCGACCGAGGGGATCGAGGCGGATGTCACCCCACCGCAGCTCGCGCTCCGGGCTCGCCGGTTCGCCGGCTCGACGCAGCACAGCGGCCATCCGCGCCGCCAGCTCGCGCGGGCTGAACGGCTTCGTGACGTAGTCGTCCGCGCCGCTGGCGAGCCCTCGGAGCTTGTCGACCTCCTCGGCCCGCGCGCTGAGCATGATGATCGGCAATTGCGACCGCTCGCGGACCTGCCGGCATACCTCCAGGCCATCGACGCCGGGCAGCATTAGGTCCAGGACCATGAGCGACGGGCGGCGCAACTCGAAGCTGTCGAGCGCTGCCTCGCCATCGCCGACGACCTCGACATCGTGCCCGTCGCGCCGCAAATAGCGCTCGACGACCTCCGCGATCTGCGGCTCGTCCTCGACGACGAGAATGCGGTGGCCCGAGCCTGCGGGAGACCTCGAGGGAGCGGACAACGTGGGCGTGCCTAACGCCAGGTCGTCGGCGGAGGGCTCCGACGCGCGGCGCGCCTCCATCGTACCGAGTCGACGGCGCGCGCGACGCTGAGGCGACGGCCTCACCCCGGCGCCCCGCGTATGATCGCGCTATGCCAGCAGCCGGCCTCCCTGACTACTCCTCGCTGCGCTTCCCCGACCCTCCGGCCGACCGCCCCTACGTCGTGACGAACATGGTGATGTCCGCCGACGGCAAGGTCACCGTCGAGGGCACAGAGCGCGGGCTCGGCTCGCCCACCGACCAGCGCTTGATGCGGAACCTCCGCGCCGCGGTCGACATGGTGCTGAATGGCGCCTCGACGCTGCGCACGTCTGGCACCTCGTCCCGCATCTCCGACGACCGCCTCATCGCGCGCCGCGTCGCCGAGGGCCGTTCGCCGAATCCGGTCGCCAGCGTGCTGAGCGGCAGCGGTGACCTGCCCCTCGATCGACTGTTCTTCCACGGCGAGGACTTCGATGCAATCGTCTACCTGGCCGACACGGCGCCCGCCGAGCGGCGCGCGGCCGTCGAGGCAACGGGACGAACCGTAGTGATCGTGCCCTCGCGCGAGCCGGTCGCCGCGATGCTTCGTCACATGCGCGAAGCGGTCGGCGCGCGCTCATTACTCGTCGAGGGCGGTCCCACCGTCAACGGTTCGCTCCTGGCGGCCGGCGCGGTGGACGAGTACTTCCTGACGCTCGGACCGGTCCTCGTCTCCGGCAACAACCCGCTGACGCCGATCGAGTCGCGCGTTGCGCCGACATTCGACGACCTCGGGCAGCTCGAACTCATCTCGGCGCACCACAACGAGGAAACGAGCGAGCTGTACCTGCGCTACCGGGTCAGCGGACGCGGCGAACGCCAGTGGGAGGCCTAGCCGACGAGCTGCCTCGCGAGGTCCGGGAAGTCCGTTGCGTTGATCGCGAAGTCGTCCTGCGGCGAGAGGTCGCCGTCGTTGCCTTCGCCACCCTCGCCCGGCCGCGGAACGTAGGCCGCGGACAGCCCCGCTTCCATCGCTGCGCGTAGATTTCCGTGGTGCGCCGCCACCATCATCGTCTCCTCGGGCGTCACACCGATCACCTCGAGCCCGCCGAGGTACGCCTCCCGGTCCGGCTTGTAGTGCCCGAGGAACTCGCACGACAGGATGCCGTCCCACCACAGGTCGTTGACCTTCGAGGAATCGACGGCGATCGACCAGCTGAGCACCGTCAGCACGACGACCGTGTAGCGGCTCCGCAGGACCTCGAGGGCCTCAGGGAAGTCCGGCCACACGCGCAGCCGATGCCAGACGCGGTTCAACTCGTCGCGCCCGGCCGCATCAAGGTCCAGGCCGTGCGACGGCACCACATCCTCGAGCGCGAGGCGGTGCAGGCCATCCGCGTTCGTGCGATCGATCTCGCCCGCGCGCATCTGGAACAGCAGCTCGAACATGCGGCGTCGCCAGTCGTTCGCGAACTGCGCCGCGTCGAGGTCCACGCCCTGCGCGTTCGCGAGCTCCGCCACCTCGTCACGGATCGTGTGGTGCCAATCGAAGACGGTGCCGCCCACGTCGAACGTCAGCGCGCGCACCCGATCGAGGTCCACCGTCGCCATGCTTCGCTCCGTCCCAGCGCCCATGCCGGGCGCGCTCATCGAGGGTTGCGCGGATCCTACGCGAGCAGCGCCGCCAGGAAGGCCGAGCCGCCCGAGGCAATGAGCACCACCACGGTGATGCCCCCGAACCAGCGTTCGTCGACCCTCGGCCGTGCCAGCCCGGCGAGCCCGACGCCCACGACGACACCCACCGCGCCCACAGCGGCGAGAGCGAGCACGTCACGGGTGAAGACGCCGGTGAAGGCCGCGATCAGTGTCGCCAGCGGCGTGAACAGCACCATGTAGACGAACATCTGCGACCGGATCTCGTCGGCGCTGCCACCGAGGTAGTGCTGGTAGACCAACGCCGGCGGTCCGGGCATGCCGACTGCGCCTCGCATCGCGCCGGAGAGCATCCCCACGCCGACGCCGATCGGCCACAGGCCCGGCTGCCGAGGCTCGCCGAGCCGCCCATGGATCGCCTGGCCGATCGCGACCACCACCACCGCCGCACCGATCAGCACGCGCAACGGCTGCTCGTCGACGGCCAGCAACACCGCGAGGCCGATCGGTGTGCCCAGCAGCCCCCCGACGACGATCGGCATCACACCGCGCGGCGGCGCCTTCGGCGAGTGTCCGAGGTAGAGCCCGATCGCGACCATCAGTCCGAGCACCAGCGTCAGGGCCACCGCGTCGCGTGGCTCGATCAGCAGCGCGAGCACCGGTGTGAGCGCCACCGCGAACCCGAATCCCACGGTGCCCTGCAGCGCTGTCGAGAACGCGACAAGCACGAGGACCACGACGAATTCCACCAGCGACCTCCGGGTGCCCACGTCTGACGCGTCGAGGTCGCGCTGGTGCCTCGATGGCTCTCGCCGAGCCTAGGGCCTGCCCGCCGCGCGAGCGACTCCGCCCGCCCGAGGGCTCGACCGCAGCGGAGCGCGCGCGTTAGCGTCTCCTCGCAACGAGCGCGCAGCCAGGGCGGCCCATGGTCTCGAGTCGAGTCACGGAACTCGCGAGCGGCATCTACAGCCTCGAGCTGCGGGGCGCGATGATCGTCAACGCGGGCATCGTCGTCGGCGAGGACGGTGTCGCGGTCATCGATACCGGCACGATCGAGGCGGATGCGCGCGCCATCCTCGAGGTCGCGACCCTGACCGACCTCCCCGTGCGCTACGTCATCAACACGCACCACCACGGCGACCACTCGTTCGGCAACTGGTGGCTGCTGCCGGCCATCGTCGTCGGGCACCAGCGCTGCCGCGTGCGCCTCGTCGGCGACGCCGGGACGCAGCATCGCGACATGTTCGCGCAACTCGTGCCGATGGCACGCGAGGCGCTGGCCGCCGTCACGGTCACCCCGCCCAGCGTGACGTTCGAGAACTCGCTGCAGCTGCACCTCGGCGAGCGCGCACTGCGACTCGACTACTTCGGCCGCGCCCATACCGACAACGACATCGCTGTCACGGTCGGCAGCGAAGTGGTCTTCGCCGGCGACCTGATCGAGGAGTCGGCGCCCCCTGTCGCCTTCGAGGCGTTCCCCGCGGACTGGGGGCCGACCCTGCGCCGGCTCGCCGCGGTCGACGCCACGACGTTCATGCCCGGACACGGGCGGCCGGTGGACGCGGCCTTCGTCGAGTCGCAAGCGGCCGCGTTCGAGGGTGTCAGCGCCTCTTGCGCGGAGGCAGCCTCCGAAGCGGAGGCGCTCGCCGCAGCACCCGACCAGGCCCGAGCCGTCCTCGGCGCGCAGTTGGAGACGACCGTCCGCCGTTACTTCGCAACCGTCGAGGCTTCATCGTGACCCTCGAGGGCGACCGCCCGGTGATCTGCGGCGGCGGGGTGATCGGAGCCGCGATCGCCTATGAACTCGCCGGCCGCGGTCGGGCGCCCCTCATCATCGAATCCGACGCCGTCGCCTCGGGCGCGAGTGGTGCTGCTGCCGGCATCCTCACACCGCCACCAGCGGGCGGCAGCGACCCCCTCGACGAGCTGCGGCGCGTCAGTTTCGCGCTGCACACCGATCTGGCCACGCGGCTTCCCGAGGACTCGGGCGTCGACTACGCCTACAGCGTGACGCCGCGCGTCCTGCTCGCGACAGACGCCGAGGAGGAGGCGCAGGCGCGTGCCATCGCCGAGCGACTCGCGGCGGCGGGCGGCGACGGAGGCTGGGTCGATGCCGACGCGCTGACAGCTGTGACCGGCTGGGTCGACCAGGGCCACCGCGGCGGTGTGATCCTCGAACCCTCCGCCCAGCTCGATCCCTACCGCTTCACCCTCGCCCTGGTCACCGCCGCCGAACGCCTCGGCGCGATCGTTCAGAGCGGCCGCGTGACCGGCCTCAAGCGGGACGGCGGGCGCGTCGCCGGCGTCGAGCTCGACGGGCGGTCCGTGGAGGCCTCGACGGTCGTGGTGGCGATGGGCCCGTGGTCGGCGGAGGCGGGCGACTGGCTGGGCACCGGCGTGCCGGTCGAGCCGCTGAAGGGCCAGATCGTGAAGGTCCGCCCATCGCAGACCTTCGCCGCGCACAGCTTCAGCAACGCCGGCAACTACGCCATCACCAAGCCGGACGGCATCGTCTTCCTCGGCACCACCGAGGAGCGCGTCGGTTTCGATCGCGGGGTCACCGAGGAGGCTCGCGACGAGATTCTCGACTGGGGCCTGCGCTTCGTCTCCGCGCTGCGCGATGCCGAGCTAGTGGAGCAAACCGCCTGCCTGCGTCCGCTCACACGCGACGAGCGGCCGATGATCGGCGCGATCGAGGGCCTCGATGGAGCCTATCTCGCCACCGGCCATGGCCGGCAGGGGATCCTGATGGCGCCCGCGACGGGCCGTGCCATTGCCGACCTGATCCTGGACGGTGCGACCGACTGCTTCGATCTCACCCCGTATGACCCGATGCGCTTCAGCGGCTAGGCGGAGCGCTACCCCTCGGCAGGCGCGACGGTGCCTTCCTTGACCACCAGCACCGGCACGTTCGCCGCGCGGACGACCTCTTCGGCCACCGAGCCAAAGACGGCGCTCCCGAGTCGTGAGCGCTTCGAACGCGTTCCCATCACGATGCCGCCCGCACCGAGTCGCTGCGTCTCATCGACAATCGTCTCGGCGGGCTCGCCCACCTCGACGATGCACTCGTACGGAAGCTCTCCGAGCAACGGCGCAAGGCTCTCGAGGTAGACTGCCTTCTCGGCGTGCACACGCGCGACGGCCTGGTCCCGGCCCTCCGCGAGTGGTGCGCCGGTCTGCGCGATCGGCAAGGTGCGCCCGCCGCCCGTTGCTTGCGGAAGCGTGGCGCTGATAGGCGTGCCGCCGCGCGTTTCCTCGATCTCGGAAGGGTCGACCACCGTCAGCAGACGCACCTCGTCTCGATCCGAGTGCAATATTAAACGCGGCAGCGGCGACGACATCGCGGTCGGTCGGACCGCCGTCCAGGGCAACGACTGCAAGCATGTTTGACCATCCTCCCCGTTAATTTCCCGCGAATCGTCGCATGGACCGCAACATCCCGCGGACGCGACCGCGTCACAGGTGGGACGAAGGTCCGGCCCGCATCGCCGGCCGACCGCGGGTCCGGGATGCTACGGTCCGGCGCACTACGTGTCCGGCGGGGGGCAATCGCGATGCAATCACCGTTGCAGTACGCCCTCACGGAAGACGGCGCGCGCATCGCGTTCCTCCAGAGCGGTCACGGCAGCGATCTCCTCGTCGTGTCCGGCTATGGCCCCCTCGAGACCATCGAGCAGACCACCAGTTTCCACAGCGCAAACCGTTTCTACAGCTCGCTCGCCGAGGATCACCGCGTCGTGCGGATCGACCTGCGCGGCTGCGGCTACTCGAGGCATGACGACGCCGAGGTGAACTTCGCTCCGGGACGCCTGGGCACGAGACATCGGCGCGGTCGTGGGCGCATTGGGCGAACTGGGCGCCGAGCGCTTCACGCTGTTCGGCGTGGGAGGCCTCGGCGCCTATGCGATCGCCTTCGCGGCCGACCACCCGGACCTCGTCGCCCGCCTCGTACTGACGAATCCGCAGGACGGCCTCGTCGGTCACAACAGCGCGGACTTCCTCGTCTCCAGCCAGCGTCTCGCCGAAGCGGATCCTGACCTGGGAATCGCGAGCGCCGTTCGTCGCTTCCTCGGCCCCGAGCCAGAGCGTGAGCACTTCATCGGCCTCGTCGGGGCGGAACTCGCCGGACTGCGTCTCAGCCGCGCCGTCGACGCCGCCATGGCGAACGTCTACGACATCTCCGATCGGCTGTCCCAGGTGCAAGCCGCCACGCTCATCATCCGTCGTCCCGACTACGAGAACATGACCCCCGACAGCGAGCGGCGCATCGCCGCCGGCATCGAGGGCGCAAGACTCGTCTCGATCCCGGGCGCGGGCATATTCCCCTGGACCGGGGACGTGGACGCCGTCGTCGAGGTCGTGCGCGGCTTCATCGACGCGACGCCGGCTAACTGACGGCGCTGCAGCGCGAGGACACGCGTGGCCGCCTGCTCCGCTTCGAGGTCGACGCCGGCACCGGTGGCAACACCAGCGCTATCGAGATGCGCGTCTTCAGGATGCCCGAGTAGGCGTCAGCGGTCGCGAGCGCGGGTCTGGGCACGTGTTCCGTCGAGGAGGCGCCAGCCGGCGACCAGCGCAGTTGTCACCGCCGAGCCGATCACGCCGCCGAAGTACGGCGACACATGCTCCTGCTCACCCGGCGAGGCGGCCCCTTCGAAGACAAACGTGCCGGTCATCAGCAGCGAGAGAGCCACGATGGCTACGCACGCGGCCGCGCCGAGTGCGATCACGGCGATCACCTCGGCGATTGCGGCGAATGCTCGCGGTAGGACTGGCAAAGACATCGATCTGCTCCGAAGCCCGCCCACTCCTCGAGAGCTTAGCGCTCCCGACCCGGACCGGATGAGCAGGAGGCCTGTAAGCCTGCTGTAAGAACTCCCTTCTAGCGTCGACAGGCAGACCCGAGGGGGTACTTCATGACGACTGTTCGACCTGCACGCATCTTGCTCATCTTCGCGGCGCTGGCCTTCGCCTTCGTCGCTACGACCACGCCTGCCAGTACGGCCGGCACCGCCGAGCTGGCACTCACGCTCAACGGCCTCGAGCCGCTGGCCGCCGGCCACTACGAAGGCTGGGCCGTCACCGGCGACGTCAAGCTCTCGACCGGCAAGTTCGCCATCGCTGCGGACGGCTCGCTCGTCGGCCTCGACGGCGCGCCGATCGACGTCTTCTCCACCGACGGCGATGCCGCTGCCGGCGATACGTTTGTTCTGACGATCGAGCCCGACGGCGACGTCGACGACCAGCCGAGCGGCATCATCGTGCTCGTTGGGCCGCTCACCGCTGGCGATGCGGCGCTGTCCTTCCCGGTGGACCTGGGCGGCGTGCTGGGCGGGTACATCCTCGCCACGCCGACCGACGACGACGACACGAACGATGTCGCTGGCCTCTGGTTCCTCGACCCGGCCGGTCCGAGCGCGGCGCTCGATCTGCCTGCCCTGCCCGCGGGCTGGGTGTACGAGGGCTGGGGCGTCACACAGGGCACGCCACTCTCGTCGGGCCGCTTCTCGACGCCAGAGGGCCCCGACGCCGCCGCTCCGTACTCCGGACCCAACGACGGCCCGCCGTTCCCGGGCGAGGACTTCCTGACGAACCTGCCCGCGTCGATCACTGCGCCAGTGAACCTCGCTGACGGCAGCTCCCTGATCGTGCTCTCGGTCGAACCGGACATGAGCGGTGTCGACCCGACCGGCGATGGACCGTTCTCGATCAAGCCGTTGGTCGCCAGCGTGCCCTCGGGTCTCGCCGACCACACGCTGACAGCGCTCGGGGCGAACTTCGAGAGCGTCCCAACCGGCTCCGCGAGCATCGCCTCCACCCAGGCGCCGCCCGCCGCAGCCTCGACGGGCAACCTCGGCACGACCGAGGGCTCATCGAGCCCGTGGACGTTGGCCCTGCTCGCTGCCGCGGTCGTCGCCATGGGCCTCGCGGTCCGGCGCTTCGCCGTCGGCGCCCGGACTCGGACCTAGGCGTCGAGTCCAGCGCATAGACTGGATCGTGGGTGCGCCCCTCGCTTCCGAGCGAGCCTGGGCGCACCCGCGAGAACGGTCGCATCACGATGCCAGCCAGTACGCAGGACCGACCGGCCAGCATCCTCGTCGTCGAGGATGAGCCGCAGGTGGCCGAGGTGGTCGGCCGCTACCTCGAGCGTGACGGCCACCGCGTCCGCGTGGTCGGCGACGGGAAGTCGGCGCTACGCGCCCTCGGCGATGAGCAGCCCGACCTGGTGGTGCTCGACCTGATGATCCCCGAGCCGGACGGTTACGAGCTGTGCGAACACATTCGCGGTGGCTCCGACACGCCGGTGATCATGCTCACCGCCCGCACCGGCGAGTCCGATCGGCTGCTGGGGCTCGAACTGGGCGCCGACGACTATGTGACGAAGCCGTTCAGCCCGCGCGAGCTCGCGGCGCGAGTGCGCACAGTGCTTCGCCGGACCCGCGCGAACGTCGCGCCGGAGCACGCACTGGACGTCGGACCGTTCCACCTCGACGCGATCACGCGCGAGGCCCGGGTGAACGACCGCGAGGTCGAGTTGACCGCCCTCGAGTTCGAGCTGCTGTGGCATCTCGCGCGGCATCCCCGCCGCGTGTTCTCCCGCGACGAGCTGCTGACGGCGGTGTGGGGCGCCGACTACGAGGGCGGTGAATCGACCGTCACGGTTCACCTGCGCCGCCTCCGAGCCAAGGTCGAGCGTGAGCCTGCGCGCCCACAGCACCTGAAAACGGTCTGGGGGGTGGGTTATCGCCTCGAGGTCTAAACGCCTGACGAACGCCGGCTGGCGGCCCACCGAGGCCGGTCCGTCGCTGGCTCGCGTCGCCTTCGTGAGCCTCGCGAGCCTGGTGCTGGCGACCGCCATCGGCCTGCTGCTGCTCGAGCTGCTGATGACGCCCCCGGCCGACGAGGCGATCGAGTTCGGCGTCTACCTCGCGCTCACGGGCGCAGCGGTCCTGATCGTCTCCTGGGTGGCGATTGAGGTGCTCGAACGCACCAGATTCACATCGTTGCGGACCAGGGCGGCACTGGGCGCCGTCGTCGCCAGCATCGCCTCCCTGATCTCCGTGCTGGCCCTCGCCGCGACGATGTTCATCTCGACCGGCCACGACCTGCCGGTGCTCCTCGCCGTCCTCAGCTTCGCCGCCATCGTCAGCGGCGCCATCGCCTACCTGCACGCGGGCCGCGTCAGCCAACGCGTCACGGCGCTGACCGACACCGTCGAGGCGCTGGCGAGGGGCCTGCACCACGAGCCGAGCGAGCCCACCGACGATGCTGAACTGGATCGCCTCAGCGTCAGCCTCGATCGCCTCTCGCAGCAACTCGCGGCCGCCGAGGAGCAGCGCGAAGGGCTCGACCTCGAGCGTCGGGAGTTGACGGCCGCCATCTCGCACGATCTGCGAACGCCGCTCGCCAGCGTGCGCGCGTCCGTCGAGGCGCTGACGGACGGCATCGTCCCCGCGGCCGACGTGCCTCGCTATCTCAACCGCATCGAGCGCGACGTCGATCGCCTCGACCGCTTGATCGAGGACCTGTTCGAACTGGCCCAGCTCGACGCCGGCGCGACCCAGCTCGATCGGCAGCCACTGCCCATCGTCGAGATCGCCTCCGACGTCGTCGACGCCATGGGACCGCTGGCACGCGAGCACAACGTGGCGCTCGAACTCCACATCGAGTCCGAGCCGCCGCCCATCCCAATCGACGGCAATCGCATCGAACGCGTGATCGGCAACCTGCTGCGCAACGCGCTCGAACACACCTCGGCTGGCGACACCGTGGCCGTCTCGCTCGGGCGGGACGATGGCACCGCCTGGGTCGCCGTCAGCGACACCGGCGAGGGCATCGCCGCACCCGACCTCCCGCGCGTCTGGGACCGCTTCGTCAGCGGTCGCAGCGAACGAGGCGGCACCGGGCTCGGGCTCGCCATCGTGCGTGGCATCGTCCAGGCCCACGACGGCACGGTCGAAGTGGAATCGAGCGTCGGGCGGGGCTCGGTCTTCACCGTACGGCTACCGGTCGCCGACCCGACGCCCTGATCATCAGCACCAGCCTCCGGCACGCCGCTCCGCGGGTCGCTATCATCGCGCTCGCCCCATGGCGATGAGCGCAGGGCGCGAAGGAGAGAGCGACATGACCACCCTCGAAGGCAAAGTAGCGATCGTGACCGGCTCCTCGCGGGGCATCGGCGAGGCCATAGCGCGCCGCTTCGCGCAGGCTGGTGCAAGAGTCGTGGTCTCCGCGCGCAGCGTGGAGGTGCGCGACGAACGCCTCCCCGGCACCGTACACACCGTCGTCGAGGCGATCCGCGAGGCCGGTGGCGAGGCCACGGCCATCCCGGCGAACCTGCAGAGAAGTGAGGACCGCGAACAGCTCGTCGCCACTGCGATTGAGACCTACGGCGCCGTCGACGTGCTGGTGAACAACGCCGCCATCCTCGTCCCCGGCGGGACGATCGAGTTCCCCGAGCGCTACTACGACCGCATGTTCGAGATCCTCGTCAAGGCGCCGTTCCACCTCTGCCAGCTCGCACTGCCCGGCATGATCGAACGAGACGGCGGCTCCGTCCTCAACATCTCTTCAGGCGCGGCGATCCACCCGACGCCGGGTGGGCGTTCCGGGGGCGATGGCGCTGTCTACGGGATGACGAAAGCGGCCATCGAGCGCTTCACGACCGGTCTCGCGACAGAGATGTTCGCATCGCACATCTCGGTGAACGCGCTGTCGCCGAGCCTCGTCGTGGCCACGCCGGGGCAGATGTACGGCCGCACCTATAGCCAGGAGATGCTCGACAACTCGGAGCCGGTCGAGCAGATGGCGGAGGCGTCGCTGGCCCTCGTGACGGGGGACCCCGCTACGGTGACGGCCGGCATCCGCTACAGCGCCGAGGTCATCGAGGAGTTCGGCGTGACTCCCGCCGACATCGGCATGGTGGCGCCAACGCCGAACTAGCGGCCGGCGAGACCTCGACAGCCGGCGGTCAGCTCTGGTTGAACTTCGGCTGCCGCTTCTCACCGAACGCGGCCACCGCCTCCCGATGGTCAGGCAGCCGGCGAGCGATCTGGTCGCGCAGGCCCTCGCGCTCCATGACCGCCTGCAGGTCGCGGTCGAGCGGGTTCTGCGCCAGCAGTTCCTTGATCATCATCACCGCGTTCGTCGGGTTGTCCGCGATCTCCGAGGCCCGCGCAAGCGCTGTGTCGAAGAGATCTTCGGGCTCGGTCACCGCCGATATGAGGCCCATGCGTAGCGCCTCGTCGGCCGGCACCATGCGTCCAGTCAGGCACATGTCGGTCGCGTGGCCGAGGCCAACGATCTCGGACAGGATCCTGGTTGAGCCGAGCTCCGGCATCAGACCCATCTTGATGAAGCGGATGCTCATCAGCCCCTCGGTCGAGGCGATCCGCACGTCGCAGGGCAGGATCATCGTGAGCCCCACGCCCACGGCGTAGCCGTTGACCGCGGCGATCGTCGGCTTCGAGGCGCGTATGAGCTGTGTGATCCCGTAGCCACCACGGCTCAGCTGCTCGCCAGAGCCCTCGGTGTTCGTCTCCACACGTTGCGCGAAATCGTTGAGGTCCGCACCGGCGCAGAAGGCGCGTCCCTCCCCCGCAAGCAGGATCGCCCCGATGCCCGGGTCAGCGTTCCAGGCGGTCATCTGGTCGATGATCTCGGAGGACATCTGCCCGGTCCAGGCGTTGAGCTTTTCCGGTCGGTTCAACCGAATCACGCCGACCCGGTCGCGAGTCTCGGTGAGGATCTGTTCGTAGGTCATGGCCGCTCCTTCTGCGATCGAACCGGAATCTAGGCGTCCGCCGCCCACCGTGGCAACCGGGGCGCGTGTCCTCGGCGCTATGATCGCGGTCATGAGCGATCAGAACTCCCGCCTCGTCTACTCGACCGATGGCGGCCGTGTGCGTCCACCCGCCGACGATCCGCCGCGCCGAGCGTCGAAGCAGCCGCGGCGCGGGAGTTCGCGCGAACTGCCGGCTGATCCCGGTGATGGCTTCGTGCGACTGCACCGCGGGACGGCCGCGCGAGGCGGCAAGGCACGCACGCTCATCGTGGGACTGCCCGGCAGCGACACGGACCTCGACGCCGTCCTCAAGCGCTACAAGCGCCAGATCGGCGCCGGCGGCTCGCGCGAAGGCCGTGTGCTGCTACTGCAGGGCGACCAGCGAGAGAAGCTGCAGACGCTCCTCGAGGCGGACGGCCACCGTGTGAAGATCGCCGGCGGGTAGCGCGCGCCTCGCCGTCTCTAGAGCCTGACCAGGTCTCCCTGGAACCGAATGTCACCGCTCGGTGGCGGGAAGACTTTTCCGAACGTCGGCATCTTGAAGAGGCCGCTCACACGAAGCTTGCGCGTCAGCATCATCATCATCGGGTTGCTCATCTGGCTGGTCATACGCACGAAGTTCTCGCTCGACATCCTCATCGTGATGTCAGCCGGCGACGTACCGTCCTCGCCGACCTCACAGCCGCCCTCGGTTGCCTGGAGTAGCCACTCGCCACCACCGGGGCCGGAGATGGCGAAGCGCGCAGCAAACGGCTCCGCAGCGGCCTCGCGGTTCATCCCCATCGGCATGATCCGCAGCATCGTGTCGAGCGCGATGTGCGTGGTCTCCGCCGCCGGCACAAACTCGGTCCGCCCGAGGCGCAGGCCCAGCTGGATGTGCTCACTCCAGTTGTGCAGGACACACCCACTAATCGCGACCCGAGCAGGACGCCACTCGAAGCCACCCAGGGCCATCCAGACGCGCTCCTCGAGGTCGGCCTCGCTCATCGCACCCAGGCGAGCCTGGATGCTCGATCGCACGGACGCCAGCTGCTCGCGCGTCTGCTCGATCGTCTGTCCGGCGGGGCGCTTGGCAAACTCGACCGCGTTCCACGCGTCGATCGACTCAAGCGAATCGAACACGACCCGGTCGCCCTCAGCCAGGTTCTCACCTGCCTCGAGCGGCTTCTTGACCAGCTCACGATCGAAGTAGGCGATGTGGAATGGCACGTCGGACATGGTCCAGTCGTCACCATGCTCTCGCTGCCAGTCCTCCCCCGACAGGCTGTCCATCAACGCCTCGGAGCGCCCGTAGATGTCCTCGAGCGCCGTCTGGAAGTGCGCGACCGTCGCCGACTGGATCCCCACCACGATGCCCCCCTCGACTCATCACGTCCGTTGACGCGAAGCGGCTGGAGCGTAGCGGACCGGCCCCCGCCTGTCTTAAGCGAAGCACGCGCTCCTCGAGGTGCGCCACCGGGGAGTCGGGACCGCCTGCGTTAGTCGAACTGGCTCGCCGGGAGTGACAGGCCGTAGTGCTCCCTCAACGTCGCGCCCTCGTACTCCGTGCGGAAGAGGCCTCGATGCTGCAGCAGCGGCACCACCTCGTCGATGAACACATCGAGCATGGTTGGGAGGAGCGGAGGCATGACGTTGAACCCGTCGGCTGCGCCGTCCTCGATCCACTCCTGCATCAGATCGGCTACCTGCTCGGGTGTACCGGCGAACGTGTAATGCCCCCGCGCCCCGGCCAGGACACGGAGTAACTGCCGCAGTGTCAGCCCCTCGCGTCGCACGAGGTCAACGATCACCACGGTCCGGCTGCGAGCCGCTTCAACCGTGTCTGGGTCGGGGAAGTCCTCAGTTGTGAGCGGACGATCCAGTTCCAGCGAGGAGAAGTCGTGGCCTCCGAAGCGGGCGGAGAGACGCGTCCGCCCCACCTCGGGGTCCGCGAGCGCGTCTAGCTCCTCCGACAACTGTTGCACCTCGGCCTCAGTCGAGGCGATCAGCGGGCTGAACCCGGGCAGGACCAGCACCTCCTGCGCGCTTCGTCCCATCGCCACGGCGCGCGCCTTGAGATCGGCGTAGAACGCCTGGGCCGTCGTCTTCTCAAGCTGGGCGGTGAAGATCGCCTCGGCGTGTCGCGCTGCGAAACCGCGGCCCGTCTCGGACGACCCCGCCTGCACCAGGACCGGCCGGCCCTGTGGCGACCGCGGCAGGTTCAGGGGCCCGGCGACGCTGTAGTACGCACCCTCGTGCGCCGTCGCTCGAACGCGCCCCGGGCGTGAATACTGGCCGCTCGCGCGGTCGTCGACGACCGCATCGGCCGCCCAGCTGTCCCACAGGCCGTTGACGACGCTCATGAACTCCTCGGCGCGCGCGTAGCGCTCCTCGTGGCTCAGCTGCACCCCGCCGCCATAGTTCCGCGCCGCGCTCGCGAGCCACGAGGTGACGACGTTCCACCCGACGCGCCCGTCGCTGATGTGATCGATCGAAGAAAACTGGCGGGCGAGGTTGAAGGGCTCGGTGTACGTCGTCGATGCAGTCGCGACGAGCCCGATCCGCTCAGTGCTCACCGCCAGCGCCGCCAGCAGCGTGATCGGCTCGAGCCCCGTGCGCGGCCCCTGCGCGATGTCCGTCCCGACCGCCAGCTGGTCTGCGAAGAAGATCGAGTCGAACAGACCCGCCTCCGCGCGCCGCGCGAGGTCCTGGTAGTACCGAATGTCGGTCAGCGACAGCGGCGACGCCGCCGGATGACGCCAGGACGCCTCGTGGTGCCCTCGGCTCTGGATGAACAGGTTGAGGTGCATCTGCCGGGACACCGCTCGCCACCCGTCACAGGTTCGCTCGCCGCGCCGAGGCACCGGCAACGGCTCGCGGCGCAGTCTAGAGGAGTTGGGCGTCGGACTCGAACGCTCAGGCGTCTTCGGGCAGACTGGCCAGCCGTCCGCTTCTGCGTAGATGCTCCTCGAGCGGTTTCTGATAGGCGAACAGGGCCGGAACCCCACCGGTGTGGATCAGCAGAATCGTTTCGCCATCTCCCCATCGGTCTGCGGCACAGTGGTCGAGGAATCCCGCCGTCGTCTTCCCCGAGTACACGGGATCGAGGAGGATGCCCTCGCTCTCGCCCATGTCGAGGATGGCATCGAGTGACGCCTCGGTCGGGTCTCCGTACTCGCGCCCCACGTAGCCGTCGTACAGCTCGTATGACCTCGGCGAGCGGTCCGCCGGGAGGTCGAGGAGGTCACCGAGCGCCCGCCACCAATGCTCGAGCTGTTCCTCGCACGTGCCCTGATCCCGGTTCACGCTGATGCCGACCATCGGACAATCGATCCCGCGCTCGCGGAGGGCCAGCATGATGCCCGTGAAGACGCCGCCAGTGCCGAACGGCGCATAGACCGCGTCGAGCGCAATCGAGTGCTCCTCGATCTGATCGGCGATCTCGAGGCCGGCTGCCACGTACCCGAGGCAGCTGATCGGCGTTGTGCCGCTGACCGGGATGTAGTGCGCGCGCCCTCCCGCGGCGTCGATCCGCGAGCAGTGATCCAGCGCGTGCTTCTCCAGGTCCCAGTGGTCAGAGACCTCGACGATTTCGACGTGGGCGCCCAGCAGGAAGACCGTGAGCAGGTTCCCCTGGAGGGCCCGCCACTGGTCGTCGCTCAAGACCACAGTGCAGCTCATGCCGAGGCGACGCGCCGCCGCAGCGGTGAGCCGAGCGTGGTTGCTCTGCGCGCTCCCGCACGTCACCAGCGTGTCGGCGCCGGCCGCGCGCGCAGCGGCGATCTCGTACTCGAGCTTCCTCGGCTTGTCGCCGCCCAGCGCCAGATCCGTCAGATCGTCACGCTTCATCCAGAGGTCGACGCCGAGCCGAGCGCCGAGCGAAGGGAGTGAGTGCAGCGGCGTCGGCAGGCGCGTGAGCGACTCCCGTGGATAGCGAGCCAATGCCGCGGTGATGTCTCCCATTCGCGTCCCCCGGCCGCACGCTAGCACGCCTCGGCGGGCCGCCCGGACCGTGCGCGACCCCGAACGCCAGCACCGTCCGCCGTCGCGTTACGGCTGAAACCGCCGCTGGATGACGTCCTCCGCCGGCTTGCTCCGAGGCGAAGCTTCGGTCGTGGCGTCGTAGTACCAGCCCTCGGCCGGCCGCGCGAATTGGTCGAACCAGTCCATGCGTTCGATCCAAACGCCGCTGACCCATGGCATCGTGTCGATGACGTCGAAAAACGCCTCGTAGTAGGCGGCCTGCTCCTGGAAGTCCACCACGAACCGTTCGCGAACGCTCTGTTCTTCGGACGCCCGCTGGCCTGAGTTACTGGACGCCCCGATTGCGAAGTGAACGGCAATGTCGGCCGCAGCGAGGTGCTCCCGAGCCGAGCCGGTCAGCTCCTCGAACGCCGCCCGCAGCTCCGATACCGTCGGATCGAGCGGGTCCGCAATCAGCGGTGACTCAGCGATCCCGCCCGCGTCGTACGTCACGATCACAATGTCGAACAGCTCGATCAAGGGCTCGAAGCGCTCGTCCGCCGAGACCAGGAGCGTGCCCACGAGCTCGCCTGAGTACACCTCGCGAATCGCGCGGACCAGTTCCACCCAGCGCTCGAAGTACTGCGGATAGACGTCTGCGGGCACCGCAAAGTTCATCCACACGTACGGCGCGAACGCCTCGACGCCGGCCGCCTCGGCGCGCGCTGCACGCGCGACGACCCACGGCGTCCACTCATCGAACCAGCCCTGCCACCACTCGGCCTGCTGCTGGAGCTCCGGCAGCCGCTCCCATCCCCCGGCGAGGCTGAAGTCGGGCGCGTCTTGCTCGGCCTGGAGCACACGCAGCCCCCGCGCGTGGGCCTCGTCGGTCAGCGCGTGGTAGAACGTATCGTCCGTCAGGCTGAGCTCCGGGTACTGCGCCCGCCCACACCGGCGAGGGCTCAGCCACCGTCATGAAGTTCGCAGGAGCAATCGCGATCCAGTTCGCGCCCACGCGAAGCGGTCCCGAAAGCGCGTGCTCGAGCGTCGATGCGAGACACGACGGCTCGCTCGGACTGACGTCGAACCCCGGTCCGCCCATCTCGCCGAAGACATCGAGGAGGGCGATCCCGCGCACGCTCAGCGCCCGCCGCTGCGCCTCGATCTCAAGGTCGACCTCGAACCGGCCTCCGTCGGTGACCGCGGCCAGCCGGTAGCGGCCGGGGTGACTGGCCACCACCGTCGCCGCAGGACCGCCGCCGTCGAGGTCCAGCGCATGTTGGCTCAGGTACTCGAGCGAGGTGCCTTCGAGCGTCACCCGCTCCCACCGCACCTCGGCGTCAGCGCCGACCGCGAACAGGCTCGCTGCGTCGAGGACCAGCTCCACACCAGCCGTGCCTCGGACGACCGTACGGTCGCTCGCCGGACGCTCGGGCGGCGCTGGCGGCGCACACTCGTCGGCCACAGCGGTCGCAGAAAGCGTCTCGCTGGCAGGCGGGCCCGTCGGCTCGGCGCTGCACGCCCCGAGCGCACCCACAATGACGATCGCAACGACAAGGAGCACTCGGGAGGTCATATCGCGGCAGCCAGTCCGTTGCCGGTCCCCAGCGAAGAGGGCTCTGATCGTGACTGGAGCGGGGGACGGGATTCGAACCCGCGGCCACCTGCTTGGAAGGCAGGAGCTCTACCCCTGAGCTACCCCCGCTCCGTTTTGAACCTGAGAACAGCGCCTAACTGAGACAGGCTTGTAGCGCAGTGCTCGTAAAGCGTATAACTGGGGCACTCCCCGGAACGGTCGACGAGCATGGCATCCTCAGTTCCAGCCTCCATTCAAGGCCCACTCACCGAGGCGGTCAAGGCAGAGCTGGCGCGCTTCCAACGCCACCTCCGCGCCGAGAACAAGGCCGATAAGACCATCGCCACCTACGGGGAGGCAGTTACCCAGCTCTGCGAGCATCTCGCGGAAGCTGGCCAAGCGCCCAGCTTTGCAGAGATCTCTCGCGATGATGTCAGAGACTTCGTCGCCCACCTTGTCGAGACGCGCTCGGCCTCCACGGCCCACAACCGCTTCCGGGCGCTCCGTGTCTTCTTCACCTACCTCCTAGACGAGGAGGTGATCGACGAACACCCCATAGGGCGCATGAAGCCTCCGAAGGTGCCCGAGCGGCCGATGCCGGTGCTCACCCTCGACGAGCTAGCCGCCTTGCTTGACGTCACCTCAGGCCGCGGGTTCGAGGAGCGTAGGGATCATGCGATGCTGCGGCTGTTCATCGACACAGGTGCGCGCCTCAGCGAGATCGCGTGCCTTGTCCTCGATCGCGGCGACGATCCGTCTGACATCGACTCGGACAGCCGGCAGATCCGCGTCCTCGGGAAGGGCCGCCGTGAACGGGTCGTGCCGTATGGGGCGAAGACCGGACGCGCGCTCGACCGTTACCTTCGTGCACGCCCCGTCCACGCGCACGCCGATGCGCCGGAGCTGTGGCTGGCCCGTAAGGGACCGATGTCCGCATCGGGGATCGCGCAGATGGTTCGGCGTCGGGGTCGAGAAGCAGGTATCCAGCGACGGCTCCACACCCACCTGTTCCGACACGCCGCTGCCCATCACTGGCAGGCAGGCGGCGGAGAAGGGTCGGATCTGATGCGCCTCATGGGTTGGCGCAGCCCCACGATGCTCCAGCGGTACGCGGCGAGCGCGGCCGACGAGCGGGCCACTCTGGCTCATAGGCGGTTCGGCCTCGGAGACAAACTGTGATGAACCGCCGCGAGCAGCAGCCACCACCCAACGCTCTCCTCACGTCCGATCTCCGTCGGATTCGCTGCGCCAGTACAGACTGCGGAGAGATCCGAGCCTTTCTCCCTAAGCCCCCTGAACTGACCGCCAACGACGTCTTCCTGGCTCCGATGACCAGGCTCCTGATCTCGCAGCGGCTCCGTGAGATCTCAGACCACAAGGCTCCTGCTAGCGTCGCGACGATCGACGTTCCGGGAGAGGATTTCCAGTGGAGTGTCCGCGCTGCAGCTCGAGCCAGACTAGTCGTCGTCGCCGGCGGACCTCGCTCGGCTACCGCACGTTCTCCTGTCGATCCTGTCTTCGTGTCTTCAATGAGCGAACCGGCACTCCGTTCAACGATCTCCAGCACCCGACCGACATAGTGCTCCTCGCCGTGCTCTGGCGCCTACGCTACAAGCTGAGCTTCCGAGACGTCACAGAGCTGCTGCTCGAGGGTGGTTTCGAAGTCACGCACGAGACCGTCCGCGAGTGGGAGTTCCGGTTCGCACCGCTGGTCGGCGAGCAACTGCGCGCGAAGCGGCGCGGCCAGGCCGGTGTCTCCTGGTACCTACGTGAAGGTCGGCGGACGCTGGTGCTACCTCTACCGCGCGATCGATCACCGTGGCGATCTCATCGACTCGATGCTGAGCGAGCGGCGCGACAAGCATGCCGCGCGGATGTTCCTGCGACGGCTGCTCGCTGTGGCCGACCGACCTCGCCGCATCACCACAGATCTGCACCCGGCCTACCGGCGAGCGATCCGCTGGATCATCGGCCGCAAGGCGCGTCATCGGACGACGCAGTACCTCAACAACTACACCGAGCAGAGCCACCGCGGCGTGAAGCAGCGCTACTACCCGATGCTCGGTTTCGGGAGCTTCGAATCAGCCGCACGCTTCTGTGCGGCGTTCGATGAGCTGCGGCAGTACTTCCGCGTTCGGCGTCGTGGCGAGCCTCACGTCTCGCTCGCCGAACAGCGACGACTCTTCCTCATGCGCTGGCGTTCGCTGATCGCCGAGGCGGGAGTCGCGTAGACGAGTCGAGTCCAGGGTCCTGCTAATCCCGCGTGATCAATCGTCTGAGATCTGACAGGGATGATCGGTACGACGCCCAGCCACCACTAGGCGGCGAGCGTTTACGGTGCCGGGTGGGCTCCCGGGCTCGGTCTGACCCCAGATTCTGACTGGCGCTTCGGCTGCTCTCGCTCTGATCTGTCGGCCGCGCCTCCGAGTCCATCTGGCACGCACCGGTCGGGCGAACGTGACCTCATAGGAGCCTGCCTTGGCGGCTCGTCCCTGTCCTGTCCGCCGTCCCGGCACGTGCGGCCACCCTGCACAGATTGTTCGATGAAGGGATGACGATGACCACCATGACAGATGCGACCACGCGCGTCACCGCCGGGGTCGACACGCACCGCGACCAGCACGTGGTCGCCGCGCTCGATGAGCGGGGCGGCGAGCTCGGGGTGCGGTCGTTCGCGACGACCACGGCCGGCTACCGACAGGCGCTCGCCTGGCTCCGCAGCCTTGGTCCGGTCGAGCGCATCGGCGTCGAAGGGACGGGCACCTACGGCGCTGGCCTGACCTGCTACCTGCTCGCAGAGGCGGTGGCGGTGGTGGAGGTGAATCGCCCCAACCGCCAGCTGCGACGCCGCCACGGTAAGTCCGACCCCGTCGACGCCATCGCCGCCGCTCGCGCTGCGCAGTCAGGGGAGGCCTCGGGTGAGGCGCAGACCCGCAGCGGTGCCGTGGAGGCGATCCGCGCGCTGCGCACGGCTCGCCGCTCGGCCGGGCATGCACGCACGACGGCCCTCAACCAGATGCGCGCCCTGCTCGTGAGTGGACCGGACGACCTCCGGGCCGCACTGCGGGGCAGCACTGTGTTCGAGCTGGTGACGACCGCGGCCCGGCTGCGTCCGACTGACCCCACGACCGCCGTCGGCGCCACCAAGCTAGCCCTGCGTGAGCTGGCTCGGCGGGTGCAGCGCCTCGAGGCAGAGTGTCGCCGCCTCGACGCCGTGCTCGAGCAGCTGGTCGCCACCACCGCGCCCGCCCTCGTCGCCTGCTTCGGCGTGGGCACCGACACGGCCGGCGCTCTGCTCGTCTCCGCCGGCGACAACCCGCAACGCCTCCGCAGCGAGGCGGCATTCGCCCATCACTGCGGCGTCGCCCCGATCGACGCCTCGTCGGGGCTGACCATCCGCAAACGACTCAACCGCGGTGGCGACCGCACCGCGAATCAAGCGCTCTGGCGAATCGTCATGGTCCGCATGGTCCACGACCCCCGCACCCGCCGCTACGTCGAGCGGCGCACGCGCGAGGGCCGTTCCAAGCGCGAGATCATCCGCTCGCTCAAGCGCTACGTCGCACGGCAGCTCTATCGCCACCTCCCGCGACCCGAGTCGCTCGCTTGACAGGCGATAGGAGCATCAGTGCCCTGGTCAACCGCTATCATTACGCTCGCCATGAACCGAGAGCAGACCGACGCTGAGCCCGGGACGAAGCCCGAGGAATCGCGTGGCGTAGTGCGTAGTCGATCCAGGTCGTGGCTTTGAGCGGGAAGGGCTAACGCCTGTCGCCTTAGACAACGAGACCACGAAGCGCGTCCGTGGCTTCATCGAGGAGCAAGCGGAACGTGGTTGGATGGGCCTCTGGCCGGTCGTCGTGTCGAGGCGGGTGCGGCTGATCGAGGCGGCCGAAGAGCTGACGACGACTCAGGCGGCCTGGAGTCCGTCGCCCGACTCGTGGTCGGCCGCAGAGATCATGCGCCATCAGCTGGCTTCGTCGGAGGGGGTGCTGGACATCATCAGCGCGCCTGACCTGACCCCGCGAGACGAGACCACCGTTGATGAGAGTCCTTTGGCCCGCGAAGGTGGGCGGAGGAGGACATCACGGTGAAACGACGCAGGCACACGCCTGAGCAGATTGTGCGCAAGCTGCGGGAGGTGGAGCGGCTGCTCGGTGAGGGGCAGACGATCGCGGAGGCGGCGAAACGGGTCGAGATCTCGGAGCAGACCTACCACCGCTGGCGCAACCAGTACGGGGGGATGAAGGCCGACGACGCCAAACGGCTGCGCGAGCTGGAGCGCGAGAACGCGCGGCTGAAGCGGATCGTCGCCGACAAGGAACTCGAGATCGACGCGCTCAAGGAGATCGCCCGGGGAAACTGGTAAGCCCGTCGCGCCGGCGCGAGGCGGTCTGCATGTTGCAGGACCGCCTCGCGTTGTCGGAACGGCGGGCATGCCGGGTCACCGGCCAGCACCGCTCCACGCAGCGCCGCCTGCCGGCGCGCGGCCGCGGCGACGACGCGCTCAGGACGGAGTTGCACGCCTTCTCGCGTGGCCACCCCCGCTGGGGATACCGCCGCGCATGGGCGACCTTGCGCGAGGAGGGATGGACCGTGAACCGCAAGCGGGTGCAACGGCTCTGGCGTGAGGAGGGGCTGCGCGTCCCGCTGACACGACGCAAGCGTCAGCGTCTGGGGGACTCGACTCAGCCCGCCAGGCGGCTGAGTGCTGAGCGGCCGAACCACGTCTGGGCGCTGGACTCCCAGTTCGACCAGACCGCGGACGGGCGGGTCCTGAAGCTGCTCAACATCGTCGACGAGCACACGCGGGAGGCGCTGGCGGTGGTGGCCGCCAGGCGCATCAACGCCGACGCCACCGCCGCCACGCTCGACCGGATCGTCGCCGGGCGCGGGACGGCGCCGGGGTACATCCGCTGCGACAACGGGCCCGAGCTCACGGCCAACGCGCTGCGCGACTGGTGCCGGTTCAGCGGTACGGGCAGCAGCTACATCGAGCCCGGTGCGCCGTGGGAAAACCCATTCGTCGAGTCGTTCAACGGCCGGCTGCGCGACGAGTTCCTGGCCGTCGAGCAGTTCGACAGCCTGCTCGAGGCGCAGGTGCTGATCGAGGACTGGCGGATCGAGTACAACACGAAGCGCCCGCACAGCAGCCTGGGCTGGCTCGCCCCGGCTACCTACGCCGAGCGCTGGGAGGCTCAGCAACACGCTGGACTCTCATAAGCGGTGGTCTCGCAAAGGGGGTCCGGTCACACTCTCCGAAGGGAAGCAGGTCCGCAACGGTCAGTACGACGCGCCAGGTGACGTGACGGCTCACGAAGCGGTGCCGGGCGGTAGTGATGACTACCGGCGGCGGCTGGACCAGTTCATCGAGCATTCGGTGGAGTTCGCGGCGCTGCCGACGAAGATGGGCGATCGGGCGAACCTAGACGCGACGTTCCCGCATATGTACTTCGGAGAGTTCAACTGCATCCAGTGGTTCGCATTTCAGCCGGTTCACGACGGCGATCACTACCGAGGGCTGCGCGCGTTGACAGAGCACGAGGACTTCCGAGCGTAGGTGTCGAACCCGATTCGAGCGTCAGTTCCAGCCGCGGACGCGGCTCCCTGTAAACCTAGATCCAGAGGGCACCCCGGTCACACCCGGCGATGACGCACCTTCCTGCTGAGGCGCTCGCCAACGAACTGCGTGCAACCGGCAGCGAGATGCCGCGTCTAGCCGCGACGCTGAGTTAGCGTCTCGGAACGTCGCCGGGAGGCGCTGTGGCTGGCGCGACCGATCCTTGGCGATCCCGTCGCGCGTCCGCAGCCGAGGCTACGCGTGGGGCGGCAATTCCTCATCCGTCCAGTGTTTGCGGGGTTTCTCGTCGTCTTGAGCATGTCGTCACGGTCAGGATGATCAACGGACTCATAAGCCGTCGGTCGTCGGTTCAAATCCGACCCCTGCCACCACCCCCAGCTGCGCCAGCCGCGCTGGCTCGCGAGTCGCTGTTTGTGAATGAGAGACGCTGTAAACGCTGGCCGGATGGAATATAGTCGCCCCACGGGTCCCACAACGTTGGATCGCGCGGCCCGCACCGCGGATGATGTCAGCAATGGCGGTCGAAAATAGCCTTGGAGCGCGCCCGGATCCCGCGGGCGAGCCGGCTCGGAGGTGAGGCACGATGCTCACGGCACTGTCAAATCGGTCGGTCGGCTGGCTCCGATACCTGCACCGCAAGGCGATGACCCCAGACAACTGGAACAAGGACGGCGAGCCCCACGCGCACTGGGACAACCGCACCGGCCCTCCTATGCTCTCCTGGCACCGGTTCGACCTCGTGGACTCGAGCTACGCACTCGGCCTCATGGCGCACACCACACCCGCTTGGCGGGAGGTCTATGTCGAGATCCTCGATCAACTGATCGAGCGCCATACCGGCTGGTGGTCCGCCGCAGACTGGCTCACGCAATTCGGCCCGGATCCGGATCGAAAGAACTACCCGGACCGCTATCGGGCGTTCATTCCTAAAGAGCTTTGGGGCAACTACGACACACCCGGGTGGACCGCTAACGGTATCGACCCCTGGCATGTCGAGATGGACCCGATTGCGGCGGAGGCGATGCTCTTCTACAAGGGCTTCTTCCTCGTGCTGCTCGGCATCCGCTCGCTGGTCGCGACCGATGACCGCTGGAACGAGCCGTTCGAGATCATTCGCGACGGCGACTACACGTTCCAATGGACCCACTCCTCGATTGCCCAACACCTCGAGGAACAGTGGCGTCGCCACCCGACGGGGTGCCACTGCGAAAACACGAAGATCTGGCCCTACTGACTGAGCGGCGCCGGCCTCGGTCTGAGGCTTCACGACCTGCGATACGGCACCAGCCACCTCGACGTCTTTACCGACTGGTGGCAGTTCGCGCGGACCGAGTACCAAGGGCTCGGCGGCGACGAGGTGGCTGAGCGCATCACCCTGTACTACGACCCGATCGAAGACGTGCACCTGAGCGCTCCGATCGCGAGCGCACTGCAAAACCAACTCTTCGTCGCCCCACTCGAACCGGAGGATGCGCGGCGTATCTATGACGCAGCCGCATCGAGCGTCGGGTTCTTTGAGGAAGATGTACCTAGGAGGCGGCTGACCGATCCACGGCTCGCGGCCGGCGGGCTCTTTCTCGCCAAAGAGTTCGGGCTGGACGAGGTCGCGGCGCGGCTGTCGGCCGGCATCGACGCAATCCAACAGCCTACGTGGGACGACGATCGCGGTGAGTTCATCTGGGGCTGCCAGCTCGACGAGCCACACCCTCGGGGACAATACAACGCCTGGCTCGCCGCTGCTGAGGCCAACTCGGCCGGCGGGTGGACACGCCTGGCCACCGAGCGCCTGCCCGAGCATCCCATGGTCGAGGGTCTGGATTTCCCGCGCGTAGCCCTGAACGAGGCCCGATGGGAGGGCGAAGTGCTGCGCCTCGGGCTCCAGCCCAACGCGGAGTCGGCCGCCAAAACGACCTCGTTCCGGGTTGTGGGCCTCCGTCAGCCCTCGTCGTGGACGGTGCGCGGAGCGACGGGCGCAGAGAGTCGGGTCGACGGGGACGCGCTGATCGTCACGGCGTCGCTACGCGCGCAGAATCTCGAGATACGCCGACGGGCGCAGCGGTAGCGCTCGTGGGCTGTGGGACCGCAAAACTCGGATCGAGCCCATGGATCGGTGTTTTGTGGCCTTACAACCCCGGCGCCGTCCCGCGCCCGGCGACGATCCGGTCGAGCGTGGCGGCGGTGGCGTCGGCGTTGATGCGCCTGGCGGCCACCACCGCCAGCGCCTCCCGCGTGTGCTCGTCGACGATGTTGAGCAGCTTCAGGACCCGCCCGTCCGCGGTCTGGTCGAACTGGAAGTCCAGCGCCCAGACGTGGTTCGGCCGCTCAGCACTCAGCCGCCTGGCGGGCTGAGTCGAGTCCCCAGACGCTGACGCTTGCGTCGTGTCAGCGGGACGCGCAGCCCCTCCTCACGCCAGAGCCGTTGCACCCGCTTGCGGTTCACGGTCCATCCCTCCTCGCGCAAGGTCGCCCATGCGCGGCGGTATCCCCAGCGGGGGTGGCCACGCGAGAAGGCGTGCAACTCCGTCCTGAGCGCGTCGTCGCCGCGGCCGCGCGCCGGCAGGCGGCGCTGCGTGGAGCGGTGCTGGCCGGTGACCCGGCATGCCCGCCGTTCCGACAACTCGAGGCGGTCTGCAACATGCAGACCGCCTCGCGCCGGCGCGACGGGCTTACCAGTTCCCCGGGCGATCTCCTTGAGCGCGTCGATCTCGAGTTCCTTGTCGGCGACGATCCGCTTCAGCCGCGCGTTCTCGCGCTCCAGCTCGCGCAGCCGTTTGGCGTCGTCGGCCTTCATCCCCCC
>CBDAOL010000004.1:0-125440 GCA_965198045.1 Dehalococcoidia bacterium | reverse complement strand
GAACCCCGGCGGCGTCTGCCTCTACCGCGGCTGCATCCCCTCGAAGGCGCTGCTCCACGCCGCGGAGCTGCTCCACGACGCGCGCGGCGCCGAGGAGCTGGGGATCCGCTTCGGCGAGCCCGAGATCGACCTCGAACAGCTGCGCGGGTGGAAGGACGCGGTCGTCAACAAGCTCACCGGCGGCCTCGGCCAGCTGACGCGAGCGCGCAAGGTGAACTACCGGCAGGGCCGTGCGAGGTTCCTCGACGCGCACACGCTCCACATCGCGAACGACGGCGACATCGAGGAGCTCGGCTTCGACTACGCGATCGTCGCGACCGGATCCTCGCCGATGATCCCCGGGACACTCGCCATCGAGTCCGACCGCGTTTGGGACTCGACCGACGCCCTCGAACTGCGCGAGGTCCCCGAGCGCCTGCTCGTCGTGGGCGGCGGTTACATCGGCCTCGAGATGGGCAGCGTCCTACGAGGCGCTCGGCTCGGAGGTCACGGTGGTCGAGATGACGACCGGCCTCTTGCCGGGCGCCGACCTCGACATCGTGCGCGTCCTGGAGCGCTCGCTCCGCGACCGCTTCGCCGCCATTCATCTCAAGACGAGCGTGACCGCCCTCGAGGAGACGGCGGACGGCGTCGCCGTGACGCTGTCGGGCGTGGAGCACGAACACGAGACCGTCGAGGTCGATCGCGTCCTGATCGCGGTCGGTCGCCAGCCGAACAGCGAAGGCGTCGGCCTCGAATCATTGGCGACCATCGTCAACGACCGCGGCTTCGTCGAGGTAGACGGCCAGCGCCGCACCGCCGAGCCCTCGGTGTTCGCGGTCGGCGATGTCGCGGGCGAGCCGATGCTCGCGCACAAGGCGACGCACGAGGCTCGTGTGGCTGTCGAGGCGATCGCCGGCGAACCCGCACTCTGGGATCCGGCCGCGATCCCGGCCGTCGTCTTCACCGACCCTGAGCTCGCCTGGACCGGCCTGAGCGAGACTGAGGCGCAGCGGCGCGGCATCGATGTCGAGACGGTGTCATACCCCTGGACCGCCTCGGGACGCGCGACCACGATCGCGCGCAACGATGGCTTGACGAAACTCGTCCTCGAGCCTCGGACGCAGCGCATCCTCGGCGTCGGCATCGTCGGCCGTGGTGCCGGCGAGCTGATGGGCGAGGCCACGCTGGCCGTCGAGATGGGCGCACGCGCCGAGGACCTCCGCCTCACGGTGCACACTCATCCGACGCTGTCCGAAACGCTGATGGAGTCGGCCGAGCTGCTGTTCAACACGAGCCCGCACTACATCGCGCGCCGCCGCTAGCCTCGAACGCTAACGCCTCGTTCGGTTTCGATCCGCCCGATCGCGACTTCCGCTCCACGCGACCGCCGAGGGCACGACACTCACGCCCTGTGCAGCGCTGTGGTTCAATCGATGCGGGCGGGTAGTCGGACGAAGGTCGCATCCGATGACGCCCGGTCGCCCCCGCATCGCTCTGCCTGAAGACGCATCGCCCGCCCCGCGCACGCCGCGAGGCCTCTCGCGTCGCCGGTTCCTCGCTGCCGCCGGGCTCGCGACCGCCGGTCTGGTCCTCGGACCAACGAGGTTGCTGGCGCGCTCGGTCCCCGCGCCCAGTCAGCCTCCAGCTGCGCCCCTCCTCGTCGGGCGCGCCGCGCACCACATCGCCTGGGTCTGGCAGTTCACCATCGACGGCTCGCGCGACCTGATCCGCGAAACGCTCGCCAGGCACGGCATGGGCGTGGCGCTGAAGACGCACGACGGGCTGAAGTGGATGTCCGAGCACGACCCCGACCCCTGGGCCGTCAGCGGCCCGGCTCGCGTCGAGGAGCTGGCCGAGTTCTTCGAGGCGGGCGGCGTCCCCTTCCACGCCTGGTGCGTCGTCAAGGGTCACGACGCCCCGCGCGAGGCAGAGATGGCAGCACAGGTCCTCAATTCGGGCGCGCGCTCGCTGTTCCTCGACCTCGAGGCGCACGCCGGGTTCTGGGACGGCACCAGCCTCGACGCCATCGTCTACGGCGCCGAGCTGCGCCGGCTCGCCCCGGACGCGTTCGTCTCGACCTCGGTCGACCCGCGCCCGTGGCAGATCGACCTCGTGCCGATCGAGGAGTTCGCGACGTTCAGCGACGAGCTCTCGCCCCAGGTGTACTGGAGCCTGTTCAGCAACTCGACCCACCTCCGGTTCTACACGCAGGAGGGCATGCTTCCGCCTGCCAGCGGCATCGACGGCAGGTTCGTCCTCGCTGCCGCGATGACGCGCCTCGCCCGCTTCGATCTGCCGATCCACCCGATCGGAGACGGCCCGCTTCCTGCCAGCGCCGGCTGGCACAACTTCGTCGAGGGTGCGCGCGCCGTCGGCGCCGAGTCGATCTCGACGTTCCGCTTCGGCAACAGCGATCCGAGCGTGCTCGCGCTGCTGCGCGACACCGAGCCGCAGCCCGAGGGCTACACCGTGGTCGGCGGCGACACGTTGAGCGCGCTGGCGGTCCGCTGGTCGACCAGCGTCGCTGACATCACCGACCTCAACGGCATCGAGAACCCCGACCTCATCGTCGTCGGGCAGCAGCTGATCGTCCCCGGCCGAGGCCGCGCCGGGCGCACGGCGCTCGCCGGTCGCTCCGCTCCGACCTCCGCGGTCTCCGCACCGACGAGGGCGGCCGGCGCGCCGCTCTCCACCGATCCCGTGGCGCCGCCCATCTCCTCGGGCGGTACGTACACCGTGCAGGCGGGCGACTCGCTCTCCGGCATCGCCGAGCGCCTCGGCGTGGACCTCCAGACGCTGATCGACGCGAACGGCATCGCTGACGCGAACGTGATCTACGTCGGCCAGAAGTTGATCGTTCCCTGACGCAGGGACCTCGAGGGCTCGTCAGGCCGGCTTGCGCGCACGGAGCGAGTACATCACCGGCACGCTTTCGCGGTGCTCCGGGAGGACCCAGCGGTCCCGCCCGTCCTCGACCATGAAGGGCAGCATGCGAAACGTGCTCCAGTCGTGCTCGTGCAAAAACTCGAGCTGCAGCCCGGCTCCGACGAGAGCGGTCACGACCTCGCCGAGGCTGTGCGACCACTCGTACGTCTGGTTGTGCACCGTCGGCTCGCTCGTGGCATAGCTCCCGCTCGTCGTGAACTCGAGTGGCGAGGTCCAGTAGGGATACGCGACCTGTAGCTTCTCGACGCCCTCCGCGTCGTCGAAGATCCAGGCGACGTGGTGGAACTCGCGGATGTAGAAGACGCCACCCGGCCGCACGCAGGCCGCCGCCGCCCGCGCCCAGCGGTCGACGTCGGGCAGCCACCCGAGCACCCCCTCGGCCGTGTAGACGATGTCGAACTGACGTCCGCCGAGCGCCGCCGGCGCGTCGAAAACACTCGCCTCGACGAACTCCGCGATGCCGACCTCCGAGGCCCAGCTCACGCGCGGTAGCGATCGCCTCGCCCGAGAAGTCCAGCCCGGTGACGGTCGCACCGAGCCGCGCCCACGACAGCGTGTCGAGCCCGAAGTGGCACTGCAGGTGCAACAGCGACCGGCCCGTGACGTCGCCCAGCTCCTGCACCTCGAGGTCGGGCAGCGTGTTAGCGCCTGCGCGGAACCCCGGAACGTCGTAGAGGTCGGCGACCACATGCAGCGGGACGCGCTCGTCCCACATCGTGCGGTTCGCGTCGAGGCGCGCCTGCTCGTCGGGTGTGGTCATGCCGGGGGACTGGGCGCCGAGTCAGGGAGTGGGAGCCCCGGGCGCGACTCAGTTGGCGAAATAAAGTTAGCTCTGTCGAGTGGCCCCGGGGCCTGCCGGGAGCGTACGCGCCACGAAAATGTTTGTCATGCAACCCCGCTGCCCGACTCGAAGTCCCGCGCGACATCGAGGGCGCGGCGCACGGCGACGCCCTGGTGCGCAGCGATGTGGTCGAGCAGGCGCTCGACTTGCCGCAGGCGGCCCAGCCGGCCGCTGATCCAGGGATGCAGCGTCAGCGTGAACGCTCGCCCGCGCTCGTAAGCCTCGTCGAACGCATCGATCCAGCCGTCGACGACATCGCGTGGCTGAGCCATCAGGCTCACTCGACCGCTCGCGGGGTTGAACATGTAATACGGCGCATCGTCGAGGGACCAGTGCACCGGAATCTCGACGAGGCGGCGGCCACCGGCCTCGACGGTGTACGGCACATCGTCGCCCATCAGGCTCGAGTCATAGACGAAGCCCCGCTCGGCGAGCAAGTCGAGCGAGTGCTCGGACAGCTCCCAGCTCGGCGAGCGATAGCCCAGCGGTCGCTCGCCGGTGATGCCCTCGAGGATGGCGCTCCCGCGATCCAGGACCTCGGCTTCCGCCTCGCGACCGTCGAGGTCCGCTGGCGGCTCATGGAGGTAGCCATGGTGAGCCACCTCGTGGCCGGCGGCCGCGACCGCCTCGACCATCGCGGGATGCCGCTCCGCAATCCAGCCCGAAATGTAAAACGACGCCGGCAGGTCGCGGGCGGCGAGCACTTCGAGGATCCGCGGCACGGCCACGTTCGGCCCGAACTCGCCCATCGACCGCGCGGACGGCATGCGCTCGATCGCGGGGTTGCGATGGATGCTCGCCGACGGGCCATCCACGTCGAAACCGAGCATGACGGTGCAGCGCGTATCGCCTGGCCAGATGCCGCTCATCGCCACCCCTCGTCGCTTGGCCGCCGCAAGGCAGCCTACACGACAGGCTGCGGACCGGCCCGGCGAGGTCGATGCGCGTTAGGAACAAAGCGCTGAGCGGCGGTGGTCAGGTCATGGACTTCCGTGCATGCTGCGCACGGTCAGCACACACCACACCACCGGAGGAGCACAGCTGTATGGCGGTCATCTGCATCTCACGGACCCTCGGCGCTGGCGGCGAAGAGATCGGCCAGCTCGTCGCTCAGGCCGCCGGGATGCAGTACGTCGACAACGAGATCGTGTCGGAGGCCGCGCGGCGGCTGACGCTCCCCGATGAGGTCGTGGCCGAAGCCGAGTCGCCCGAGAGCTGGGTCTCCCGACTCGTCCGTGCGCTCGCGCTCAACTCGCTCACCGAGGCCGACCCCACGGCCTTCTCTCCCGAGACGGTCCTCGAGGGCGACCGCGACCTCCAGCGCCAGCTGATCCGCGAAGTGCTTGGCGAGACCGCCGAGGCGGGCAACGCCGTGATCGTCGCTCACCGCGCGGCCATGGCGCTCGGCGCGGGTCCGGACGTGACGCGTGTGTTGGTCACCGCCAGCCGAGACGAGCGGATCGGCCGTGTCGCCACAGACCAATCGCCCGCCGAGGCAGAGCGAGAGGTCGACGCCTCCGACGAGGGCACGGCGCAACTACTTCAAGCGCTTCTACGACGTCTCGGAGGAGCTGCCGACGCACTACGACCTCGTGATCAACACTGACCTCGTGAGTGCAGCGACCGCGACACAGCTCGTACTGGCGACGGCGAACCGCTAGCGACACCGTGGACGATGGTCATCGGATAGCCCCGCGATAGCGCGGGATGGAACGGACGTGCGCGAACATACGTCGTAGGGTTAATCAGGCTGCTCTCGCGCTTCGGAGTCCCCGCAATGACCTCGATCCTCGCCGGTCACCGTCGCGCAGCGCTCGCGGTCGCCGTGGGCGCACTCGCGCTCCTGACGGCCGCCTGCGGTGGCGACAGCGGTGACGATGCGGCCACGCCGACGCCCACACCGACACTGTCCGATGCGCCCTCCGACCTCCAGGTGCAGCTCGCTCAGAGCGGCCTCGCCGACCTCGCCGAGGTGATCGAGGTCGTGCTCGAGGCCGATTCGCGGTCCCTGGAGGACAGCATCGAGTTCAGCAACCGCCCCTGCTCGGCCGCACTCGACCCCGGCAGCGAGCCCGGTTGCCACTTCGATGTCGTGTCGAGCCCGTCTGGCAACGTTCGGCGCTACACAGAAACGGAGGGGACGCTCGTCGAGGTGTTCCCCTTTGCCGCCTGCAACCTCGAGTGGCGTCGAGAGGACAACCTGATCGACGTGTTCGACTGGGTCGACGGCGCCGATCCGCAGGTCTACGCCATCTTCGAAGCGCCCGAGGACCGGCAGCTGCCGGGCGACTACGTTGCCGTCTTCGCCTCGGCGGAGCGGCAGTTCGGCCTCGCGGTTTACGCGCGTGGCGACCGCGTCAGCGCCATCGCCCAGGGCTGCTCGCCGAACCCGTCCAGCCTGATCCCCGTGGACCAGGAGACGTTCATCGTCGCCCCGCCGCGGGCAGTCGTCCCCACACCAGAACCGATCGCCGGCAACGCGCGGATCGTCACCGACCACCTCAACGTCCGCCTCGGCCCCGGCCTCGACTACTCGGTCGTCGGCCAGCTCAACGACGGCGCACAGATCGATGTCCTCGGGCGCAGCGTCGATGGCAAGTGGCTCGCCGTGGATGGCGCGGGCTGGATCTTCTACAACCCCGAATGGATCGACCTCGGCGTCACGCTGCCGTCCCTGGCAGCGCTCCACGTCTCCACCACGTTCGGCACGATTGGCGAGCTGCACCCCGCAGGCACGCACCTGGGCGTTGGCTCGGTCGACGCGGTGATCGACGCCGTCACCAACCACGACGCCGCCGCCATCACCGGGCTGATCAACTACCTCTCGGTGCCCTGCACGAACGGGTCCCCCGGACCGAGCTGCGACAACCTCGCGCCCGGCACACCGGTCGATGCGGTCGAGTTTGCGGCCTGCGAGGGCGGCTACCACCGTCGAGGTTCGACCGTGCTCGCCGGGAATGTCCTCGCCGCCCCGACCGCGGGCAACGCCTACGACCGATTGCATCTCTACCTGGTGGTCGAAACGCCGGACGAAGCGAACGCCGAGTACGCGGTGCTGTTCGCCTTCGATGACGCGCGACACAGCGGCCGCCTGGTCTACGTCGGCCGCAACGGCGGCATCGTCGGCGCGTTCGTCGGTTGCGGCGACGAGCCACCGGTCTGGCTGTTGCGAGGTATCGAGGGCTCAGCCCTCGCGGTCTTGCTGCCACCCCGACCGAGCGCCCTGGACCCCTCGCCGCAGTAGAGGCGCAGCGCGTTGCGCCGGATACGCCCCCACCAGTGGTTTGATAGGCCCATCCGGCGTTCTCAGAACCGCCGCGGTATTATCCATGTAATGCCGCGTCCGACGCGGGTCTGGGAGGTTCACACATGACTCAAAGCCTTGGCGACCGCGTCGCCCAAGGGGTGACGACGCTTTTCCCCGAGAAGTTCGCGATCCACCCGTTTCAGTGGGTCTTCGAGAGCACATATTTCCGTCTGCGCTTCGGACTCGGCTTCGTCGCGTTCGGACTTCCGATCTATCTGGTATTGCGTGGCGAGCTCTCTGGGAATGTCGATCTGCAATCCTCGCTCAGCGCTTACTACAGTGCCGGCGACGGCGCGATGCGGGATGAGTTCGTCGCAGCGGTCGGCGCGATCGGCGTGATGCTCATCCTCTACAAGGGGTTCAATCGATTCGAGCATTGGGCGCTCAACATCGCCGGCGTGTCCGCAATCGGTGTCGCGCTGGTCCCGGAGGGCACTTCGGACTGGCATGGATACTTCGCCATCGCCTTCTTCATTTCGGCGGGATACGTGGCACTCATACGCTCGCAGGACACCCTGAGCAAGATCGCGGACCCTCGCCGGCGCCGGGCAACAGGCCTCTTCTACTGGCTGTTGAGCGCGTTCATCGTGGGATCGGTTCTACTGGCCGTAGTCTTCGCCCGGGGGGTGAGGACCCAGAGCACTTCATCTTCTGGGCCGAGACGGCCGCTGTGTTGTCGTTCGGGATGTACTGGCTCGCCAAAACGTTTGGGGATTATATACATGACTCCCTAGTCGAGTTCAACGTCTGGCGCGGGTGGAGTCAAGTATATAGTTCCCAAACGTTTGAGGTGATGAGAACCGGGGCCGAGAAGGATCTCCTCAGCGGCAAAACGGAGACCGCTCAGTACGGATGGGGTGAGCTGTTCCGGCCCGTGAAGATCATTCGCGGAAGCACACCCGAGGACGCCGCACCCGCGGAGCAGGAAGCCGCATCGACGAACCCCGCCTAGTCCGGGTCGAAGTGGTTGAGACCGTCTCGGCTGGTAAGCGAGCCCGTTAGCCCGACGCCCTCCCGCTCGGTGAACTGCGCGATCGTGGCGGCGTCCGTGGAGGTGTTGGCGATGAACCGCTGGCCGTCCTCCTGCCGTCCGAGGACGATGCCGCGCTCGGGTGAGCCGTCGCGACCGTAGATCACGGTGTAGGTCTCCACCGCGCCGCGACCGCGGGCCGCCTCGACGACCGGGACGGGCGTGCACTCCCGCTCGTGCTCCATGGGCTCGCTGTGGGCGGTGTCCGGCAGGTCGTCACCGCTCGGCGGCTCGCTCGACCACACGCTGGCCGCGTGCTTCGTGAGGTACCAGCCGTTGCCCGTGACGAGGCCGACCGAGCCCGGATCCTCGCGCAGCACCTCGGCCATCGTCGCCAGCGAGTGCAACGTGTAGGCGCTGGCCGGCCCGCCGGCGTACGGCAGCCCGCCGGTCACGGTGAAGCCTCGAGGTCGTCCTGGGAGAGGCCGAGCATCTCGCACGCCATCTCCACCGCGACCGGGAAGCAGGAGTAGAAGTCGATGTGCCCGACTTCATCGATGCCGATGCGGGCGTTGGCGAGCGCGCCCAGCGTCGAGTCGGCCATCGCCGGCGCGGCCGCGAAGTCCGGCCGCTCGCTCGCCCACCACGCCTCCTCGACGGCGTCGTTGCCGCCGCGGTAGTAGACCCAGCGTTCCTCGGGCACGCCCAGCTCGCGCGCCGCCTCGACCGAGGTCATGAGGAAGGCCGCGGCCTGGTCGGTCGCGAGCACGGCGTTGAGGTACTTCGGGTAGGGGAAGCCAATCATGCGGTTGCTCGGCGCGACCGTCGTCAGCTCCTCGGCGGAGCGATGGGTCGGAAACCAGGCGTAGGGATTGGCCGCGGCCACGGCGGTGAACGGCTCGAACAGCGCACCCATCGAGGCGCGATGCTCCTCCATGCTCAGCCCGCGCCTGGCGCGCAACGCGTTCTCGAAGATCGGGTAGATGTCGGTCGGCCCGTTGAGCCCGTAGGCCCTCTCGAGGTCGGTGTTGCCCGGCTTCAGCTCGCCGATCATCTGCGGCTCGCCTGTGCCGCCCATCGTCCACTCGATCGGGAGGCCAGCCTGCTGCAGCTTGCCGATCGTCCGCAGATTGTTGCAACCGGCGATCAGCGCCACGCGCGTCTCGCCGCGCATGATCTCCTCCGCTACCCGGTTCGTCGCCGTCACGCCGATCTGGCCGCTGACCTCGGTCGTGAACTCGAGGCGCGGCGCGGCGCCGAGGCGCTCCGCCAGCAGCCGGGGCGCGTTCTGCGCGCGCCAGCCCGCCACCGAGATCAGCGCGAGCGTGTCGACCTTCGGCCACACACCCCCGCCGACGCCCGCGTTGTCTGCGGCGATGGCGGCGACGTCCGCGAGCATCTCGAGCGGCTCAGGCGCTGCGGCCGGATCCACGTCCCGCTGGACGGACTGTCCGACGCCAATGATCACCGGTGTGCGGTCGTGCATCGTCGCTCCCATTCGACTCGCGACCGCCCTCGGAAGCCGCCCGCGCGAGCATGCCGCACCATCGCGCCGCGCGCCAGCGTCCGAGGTGACGCTCGACTGTGCTTCAATCGCGTCGGAGGCCCACGCGTGTACCGAAGTGACCAACTCGCCGAGTTCACGATCGAGGAGTTCCGGCGCAACCTCCAGGGGTTGAGCGACGCCGACGCGCTGGTGCGGGTGCCCAAGGACGATGGCACGGCGATGAACGCCGTCTCCTGGATCGTCCAGCACATCGCATCGCACTGGATCAACGTCTACTCGCAGGGCGTCGGCGAGCCGTTCCGCATGGACACACTCCCGCCGCAGGACCGCACCCCGCCCGCCTACCCCGACGCCCTGGCGCTGTTCGACGAAGGCGCACGGATCCTCGAATGGCTGCCGGAGGCGCCCGGGGCGGCGATGCTGCGCCCCTCGATGCGGGGCGAGACCGTAGGACAGTTCCTGCTGCGCGGTGTGCTGCACAGCTGGTTCCACATCGGCGAAATCAACGCGATCCGCCAGCACCTCGGCCACCCGACCCTCGACTTCGTCGGCGATTTCGCCGGCCGGCTCGCCTGGATCGAAGAACAGACCTAGCAGCCGGCGGAGGCGCCTTCGGCAGCGTGGACGACGACGACGAAGCTCTCCGCATACTGGCGCGCGTGCTCCGCGTCCCCCTCACGCGGGGCGACGAGGGCGAAGAGGAACTCCTTGTAGCTCGACACCAGTACCAGCGGCACCTGGTCGGCCTCGTCACCCTCTGGCAACAGCTCGGCCGCCTCCGCCATCGGCTCCTCGTAGCGCAGCACGACCTCGATCGGGTCGCCCGCCTGCAGATCTGCGCGTAGCGCGCCGACCAGCGCGTCGAAGCGCCGCTGCGCCGCGTGGTGGTAGTCGCATGCGTCGGGACTCTGGGTCAGCGAGACCGGCAGCTCTGCCCCACAGGCGACGAGCAGCAGCGCTGTGCTGAACAGCGCGAACGTGAGCGGTCGTCGGAGGGCGTACATCGGCGCTCCTGATCGCCCGGATGATAGGTCGCACCACCGAGCGGCCGCTCGCATACGCTGTGCGCCACCGACTTGGAGGAGGGACGCCCCATGTACATCCAGCGAGCCGCCGAGGGCGAGACGGTCGATCGCAGCGACGCGCCGATCTTCGAGGGACAGGTCTGGGGTCGTGGTCTCACCGGCGACGCATCGGACATGGTCACCGCCTCGGTCGTCAGCTTTGCCGCGGGCGCGCGCACGAAGATGCACCGGCACACGAGCGACCAGGTGCTGCACGTGGTGGCTGGGATCGGCCAGGTCGGCGACGCCGAGGGCGACCACACCATCACGCTCGGCGACACCGTGGTGATCGCCGCGGGAGTCGACCACTGGCACGGCGCCGGCGACACCGGCTCGCCGATGTCCCACCTCACGATCATGCGCGCGGGCTCGGAAACGACCGTCCTCGACGGCTGACCGAGTCGGATGACTTGACCCCGGCGTCGTCGCCGCCCTCAATGGCAGGGGGATCCAATGGGGCCAATGCTCGAGGTTCGGGGGCTGGAGAAGCGCTTCGGCGGCAACCGCGCGGTCGACGGCGCGAGCTTCGATGTCTCCGAGGCCTCTATTACCGGCCTGATCGGCCCCAACGGCGCCGGCAAGACCACCTGTTTCAACTGCATCGCCGGCGCGCTCAGGCCAGACGGCGGCACGGTGGTCTTCGATGGCGAGGACATCACCGGGATGCCCTCCTATCGCGTCTACGAGCGAGGGCTGGCGCGTACGTTCCAGATCCCTCAGGAGCTCGGCGGCATGAGCGTGCTCGAGAACCTGATGCTCGCCCCGCTCGGCCAGAGTGGCGAGCGCATCTGGGCTTCGTGGCTGCTGCCCCGACGCGTCGCACGCGAGGAGCGCGCCAACGTAATCCGCGCACATGAGGTGCTCTCGCTCGTCGATCTCGACGCCGCGGCTGACGAGCGGTCAGACAGCCTCTCCGGCGGCCAGCGCAAGCTGCTGGAGCTCGCACGAGTGCTCATGGGACGTCCCCGCATGGTGCTCCTCGACGAGCCGAGCGCGGGCGTCAACCCGACCCTGATGCTGCGCCTCGTCAAGGACATCCAGTCGCTCCGCTCTTCGCTGGGCATCACCTTCCTCGTCGTCGCGCACGACATGGACCTGGTCACACGACTGTGCGACCAGCTCGTCGTCATGACCGCCGGGCGGGTGCTAACATCCGGCACGCCGGACGAGGTGCTGGCCAACGAGGCCGTGCGCGAGGCTTATCTCGGGAGCCAGTACCGGTGACGCACGTGCTGAAGGTGAACGGCCTCGTCGCCGGATATGGCGACGTAGTCATTGTTCGCGAGGCGTCGCTGACCGTCGACGCCGGCGAGCTGGTGACGGTGATCGGCCCCAACGGGGCGGGTAAGTCGACGCTTCTGAAGGCCATCTTCGGCGTGATCCGGCCGATGGCCGGCGAGGTCCGGCTTGGCGACACGGACGTGGCGGGCGAGCCGGCGCACCGCATGGTCTCCAACGGCGCCTCCTTCGTCCCCCAGACCGACAACATCTTCCCGTCGCTCTCCATCCGCGAAAACATGGAGATGGGTGGCTATCTCCGCCGCAGCGGCAAGGCCGAACGCATCGACGAGCTGCTGGCGATGTTCCCGGACCTCGAACGGCGGCCGCGGGCGAAGGCGTCCGAGTTGTCGGGCGGCCAGCGGCAGGCACTGGCGATCTCCCGCGCGCTCATGCTCGACCCGAAACTCCTGCTCCTCGACGAGCCGACCGCAGCGCTGTCCCCCAACATGCGCGAGGACACGTTGCTCCGCATCCGCGCGATCGCCGACGGCGGTGTCGCTGTCGTGATGGTCGAGCAGAACGCCACGGAAGCCCTCGCCATTTCCGACCGCGGGACGGCGATGTCCGCCGGCGAGATCGTGATCGAACAGACCGGCACGGAGATGCTGGCCAACGCCGAGGTGGGTCGCCTCTTCCTCGGCCAGGCGGAGTCCGGAGGACCCGGAACGCAGCCGGCGAGTGAGGGGTCGGTGCCACGGACATAGCGCAACTGGTCGTTGTGGGAATCATCGTCGGGTCGATCATCGGCCTCGGCGCCATGGGCCTGACCCTGAGCTACGGCGTGCTCAAGTTCGCCAACTTCGGACACGGCGACCTGATGACGCTGGGGATGTTCCTCGCGTTCCTGATCGTCGGGAACCTCGGCTGGCGCGGCGCCAATGTCGGGGCGCTCTCATTCGGCTGGGGGCTGTTCCCCGCGATGCTGTTCGCGATGGCCGGCATCGCCCTCATCGCCGTGGCGGTCGACCGCGTCGTGTACCGACCGCTGCGCCGGCGTGGCAGCGGCATCATCACCATGGCCATCGCCTCGCTGGGCGTGGGGCTGATGGTGCGCGCGCTGGTACAGATCTTCTGGGGTCCCGGTAGAGAACGCTATGCGCAGGGCCTCAACCCGGCGAGGACGATCTTCGACCTGAAGATCCGCCCGGACCAGATCTTCATCGTCGCGCTCACGCTTGCGGTGACGATCCTGCTCTACCTCCTGCTCTATCACACGACCCTCGGCAAGGCGATGCGCGCCACCGCCGACAACGCCAGTCTGGCCGATGTCTCCGGCATCAACACCGAGCACGTATACCGAGCGACCTGGGTCATCGCCGGCACGCTGATGGCCCTCGCCGGCATCATGCTCGGCGTGCAGGCGCAGCTGCGCTTCGACGCCGGCTTCTCGCTGCTGCTCCCGATGTTCGCCGCGACGATCCTCGGCGGTATCGGCAACCCCTGGGGCGCCCTTGTCGGCGGCCTGATCGTGGGCATCTCCGGTGAGGTCTCGACCGAGTGGATCGACACCGGTCTCAAACCCGGCGTGCCCTTCGCGATCTTGATCGTGATGCTGCTCGTACGCCCTCGAGGGCTCTTCGGATCGACGGTGTAATCGTGGCCATCGAGGGCATCCCGATCCCCGAGCCGCAGGCGCTGGTCACGTTCATCGGAGCGACAAACTGGACGGTCGGCTTCCTCACGACCGTCGCCATCTTCGGGATCCTCGCGCTGGCGCTGAATCTGCAGTGGGGCTACACCGGCACCTTCAACTTCGGCATCGTCGCGTTTTTCATGGTCGGCGCCTATACGAGCGCGATCCTCACGGTGGACGCTCCCAGCCAGTTCGAGGACTACATCGGCGGCTACAGCCTGCCGATCCCGATCGGCTGGCTCGGCGGGGCGATCGCCGGCGGTGTGCTCGCGCTGATCATTGGCCTGCCCACGCTGCGGCTCCGCCGCGACTTCCTCGCCATCGCCACGATCGGATTCGCCGCGATCCTCCGCTCAGTCGCCGCGTCCACCGAGAACTTCGTGAACCAGGCACGCGGCATGAACGGCATTCCGCGCTTCCTCGACCACCTCGTCGAGGGCGGCGACCGGGAGTGGCTGATCGGGCGCGACTATCAGTGGGTGCTGCTGGGCATCGCCGTCACGATGCTGCTCTTCTCGTACATCGTCGTTCGCGCGGCGACGGCGTCACCGTGGGGTCGCGTCTTGCGAGCGTTGCGAGACAACGAGGAGACGGCGCGGTCCGTTGGCAAGGACACGACGCGCTATCGCATGCAGGCGTTCGTCCTCGGCGGCATGATCATGGGACTGGCCGGCGCGATCTGGGCACACCGCGTCAGCGCGATCGGACCCGACTCCTTCAGCGACCTCTTCGGCACGTTCCTCGTCTGGACGATGGTGATCATCGGCGGCAGCGGCAACAACCGAGGAGCGGTCTTCGGCGCGCTGGTCGTGGGCCTGATCTGGTTCGGCGTCCCGCTCATCCAGGAGGACCTCCCCGACTTCCTCGGCACTCGCGTGTTCATGGTCCGTCAGTTCATGATCGGGCTGCTGATCGTCGTCTTCCTGCTGCTGCGCCCGCAGGGCCTCATCCCGGAGGACCCGATCGTGAGCCGCTGGGTTCCCCACCCATCGCGCGAGGGTCTGTGGTCGCGTGTGCGCGCTCGGCTCCGGCCCTCGAGCGTCTGATTCGCGCGGTCCGTCGTCAGGCATCAAAAAGCGGGCGGCCCTTCGGCCGCCCGCTCGTTGATCGAACTCTGCCGTCGAGCTATTGCTCGAGGTCGAAGTCGAACGCCTCCAATTCCGCGATGGAGTCGGCGGTGTACTGCCAGATGCCCATGACACCGGTCGTGACATCACCCGTCGAGTTCCAGTCGAGCGTCGTGGCGGCGCCGTCGTAGTCGACGTCGTCACCATCGCGAATCGCGTCGAGCGCATCCGAGATGCTGTCGGCGCCCGGAATCACCAGTGTGCCGCCCGGCGAGGCAACCCGCACCATGGCGTCACGGAGGTCCGCGCCGTCCAGAGTGTCAGCCGCCTCGGCGGCCAGCATGATGGCGATCGCCGCGTCGTACGCCTCGCGCACGAACGGACGCGTCGGCAGTGCGCCGTACTCGGCGATGTATGCCGAGTTCCAGGCGGCGCCTGCAGCCTCAGCCTCGGTCCGCCCGATCGGGGCGGTGCCCTTGAAGCCCTCGATCGCCGAGCCGAACTCGGCGATCAGGTCCTCGCTCTTCGTGCCATCCACGAACAGGAACTCGTCGTAGATGTCGTTCTCCAGCGCCTCGCGCAGGAAGATCGATGCCTGCGTCGGGAACCCAATGGCGACCAGCACGGTGGCTCCGCCGCCGGTCGTCGCTTGCAGCTCGGAGAGGTACGACGCTGCGCCGTCCTCGTACGAAGCCGATGTCACGGTGCCGGGGAAGTGCCGCTCGAACGCGCTGGACAGGCCCTGCCCGTACGTGTCGTTGAGGAAGATCACCCCGACGTTGTCGTAGCCCTCGTCGACGGCGAGCTCAGCCAGGAAGCGCGCCTGCGCCTCGTCCGAGACTGTGCTGCGGAAGAGGTAGCCGTTGTCGGCCGCCTCAGACAGCGCAGGGAACGTCGCCGACGGGCTCACCGTCGGCACCTCGGCGTCGCCGATCACGCTCTCCGCCACCGCGATGCTGATCGATGAGGCCAGCGGCCCGATGATCGCGTGCACGCCTTCGACATCGACGAGGCGTCGCGCCTCCTCGAGGGCGACGGTGGTGTCGACCTGTGTGTCACCGGTGACGAGCAGGACATCCTGCCCGTTGACGCCACCAGCAGCGTTGACGTGATCAATCGCCAGCTGGACCCCAGTCTGGATCGCCGGACCGAACTCCGCGAGTGGGCCGGAGAAGTCCGCCAGGAATCCGATCTTCAGCTGGTCCCCGTCGTCATCGCCGCATGCAGTCGTAAAGACCGCGAACGAGATCAGAGCGAGGAGAGGTAGCAACAGCCACCGCTTCATCATGTGTCGTGCCCCCTGCTAGTTGTGTCCTGTCGGTCGAGCGCCCCTCGCAGCAGAACCACGATCGTAATCGGCGCAACCTTCGAGGAATCGTAAAGCCGCCAATTCGTGGTGCCAACCCAGAGCTATTGGCAGATTTTTGACATACACCTACGTCGGGGCCTGACGAGCCCTCGACGGATCGGTGCTGGAGCGCGTAACGCCGCGCTCTAGCCTACGTCGACCTTGTAGAGCCGCGCCGCGTTGTCGCGCAGCACCTTGCGGCGCTCCTCCTCCGTCAGGACGGAGAACGTCTGCTCGATGAAGTCCCTGGGCGTCTCCGCATAGGACTTGGGGCCGGGCGACATGCTCGTCGGGTGCGGAAAGTCGGTCTCATAGAGGAACGAGTCCGCACCGACGCTGCGGATCGCGTCGATCGCCGACTGCTGCTCGAACCAGAAGCAGGCGAAGATCTGCCGCTTGAAGTACTCGGAGGGCAGCAGATCGTACTCCGGGTGCTCCTCGTGCACCCCGCTGTTCATCCACTGCCAGTCGAACGCCTCGAGCAGGAACGGGACCCAGCCGATACCGCTCTCGACCAAGACGACGCTGAGCTTCGGGTGCCGGTGGCAGATGCCGGAGGAGATGACCTCCATGATCGCGTCGTTGTTGTTGAGGAAGAGCTGCACGGTGCCCTTCGCATAGTTGGCGTGGTAGCCGTTCCCGGGGAAGCCGGACAGCCCGTCAATGCCGCCGGACCCGATGTGGAAGTTGAGCGTCTGCTCGTACTCGACGCACGCCTCCCAGACCGGCTCCCACTGCGGGTGGGCCAGCGGCTCGGCGCCGTAGCGGTCAGGCTTGCCGGTGAAGAGCACACCCTTGTGGCCCAGCTTGGCCGTGCGCTCGATCTCCGCGACGCACTCGTCGACGTCCCAGAACGGCATCGCCGAGATCGGCAGCAGCCGGTTGGGGTCGGGCGAGCACCAGTCCGTCAGGAAGTCGTTGTACGCCCGCACGCACTCCATCATCAGCTCGGGGTCTTCGAGGCGCAGGAAGTTCTGGCTGCCAAAGCCCGCGACGTTCGGGTACAGGACCCGCGCGAAGATCCCGTACTCGTCCATGCGCTCCAGGCGCTTGTTCGAGTCCCAGGCGGCGGGTTCGGTCTCCTCGAGGGTCGGCGGTGACTCCGGAGGCCACTTCCTCCACCCCGCGTACGTCGTCGCCGCGACACCCGCCGAGGGCGTTTCGTTCAAGAACCAGACCGGGTTGCCGGTGTCAGGGTGCGCGCGCACGTGCGGGATCTTGTCGCCCCACTTCTTGCTGACGCGCGCCGTCCAGATGTCCACCGGCCCGGTGACATGGGTATCGACATCGATGACCTTGATCTCGTCGGCGATCAGGCGCGGCCTCCCCAGCCTCGACGCCCGCCCGAACCCGGACGGCAGCGCCACGCCGCCATCCTACGGCGATCCGCTGTTCGAGGAGAGGTCAATCGAGGGGTGGAGGTTCCCGCGGGAGCGACTGCTACTCCTTGTAGCGCCGTCCGCGCTCTGCTCGCGTACGTTCGCCGACATACTGTAGACCGGCACGCCGTAACCGCACGAGGTCTGCGTGTAGTCGATCTCGATCTCGACGACCTGACGCTGCGCCAGCTCGATGTCATCCGAGGGTGCGGAGAGCACGAGGTCGGCCACCGCCGATTCCTCGAACGGCTGGGCGGTCGCGTGGCCGTAGAGCCGGACGATGCCGACGTCCTCGCCGTCCAGCGACAGCACCATCACCGTCACGGGTCCGCCCGCGTCCGCATGCCGCGCCGTCTCGTTCCCGCTCCCCATGTAGTCGAGGTAGGCGACGTGCGTGTCGTCCAGGATGTGCAGTGGCGTCCCGCCCTTCGGCGAGAGGTTGATCGGCCCCTGCCCCAGCGGCCCGCCGCTCAGCTCCGGGTCGGCGCTGGCGACGAAGAACAGCTTCGACTGCCGGATCAGGTCCGCCTGCTCCTCGGTGATGTGATCCAAGATGGCCCTCCCTCTGGTGAGGAGACAGGATAGCGCCGCCGCGTGCTACAACCTCGCCGGCGAGGAGCGAGCCATGACCGACCACCACCTCGAACCGTCCGAGTACAGCAACAACTTCGCTACGCTGCCGCCGGTGCTGACCGTCGCACCTGGCGATCGCGTCACGACTTCGACAAGCGACGCGTTCGGGCAGGACCGGACCGGCGAGCGTGTGACCACACGCGGCAACCCACTGACCGGCCCCATCGCCGTCGAGGGCGCGGAGCCGGGCGACATGCTGGTCGTCCACCTCGAACACATCGAACCGAACCGCGACCACGGCTAGACCATCAGCAGCGTCGCCGCCCCGATCGTGCACCCCGGTTACATCGGCGAGCTCCCCGAGCGCGAGGTGATGCGCTGGCAGCTCGACTTCGACGCCCGCACGGCCACGCTCGAAGACCCGAAGGCGAGGCCCGCCGAGGTCACGCTGCCGCTCGCACCGATGCTCGGTTGCATCGGCGTCGCCCCGCCACGCGGTCAGGCGATCAGCAGCGCCACCTCCGGCGCCTACGGCGGCAACATGGACTACCGCGACGTCGCCCCCGGCGCCACGATCATGTTCCCGGTCTTCGCCGACGGCGCGCTGCTGTGGGTCGGCGACGGCCACGCCCGGCAGGGCGAAGGCGAGATCGTCGGCACCGGCATCGAGATCTCGATGGACGTCACTCTCACCGTCGACCTCGTCAAAGCAGAGCAGCTCGGCGACGAGCGGCAGATCGGCATGCCGAGGATGGAGACCGCGACGCACCTGATCGCCCTCGGCAACGCGCGACCCCTCGAGGAGGCGCTCCAGTACGCCACCACCGGGCTAATGCGCTGGCTGCGCGCCGACTACGGCTACGACGGCCGCGCGGCCAGCCACCTCTTCGGCCAGGCCATCGAGTACGACATCGGCAACGTCTTCGACCCCGCCTACACCATCGCTGCCAAGATCGCGAAGGACCTCGTCGAGGGCTAGGCGGCGCCTCTCGGCCGGAGCAGCCACACGCCCACGGCCGCAGCCGCGAGCGCCGCCAGCACCGGCACGAGAACGACGCGCACATCAGCGACCGTCGAGGCCTCGACAGCGCGAGGCTCGGGCGGCGGCTCGGCCGCACGGAAGGCAGCGAGATCGCTCGCGCGCTCCTCGAGTGCCACGCGGGCCATCCGCTCCTCGTTGGCCGCCCGGATGCGCGCCAGCGATTCCTCGGCGCGGCGATGGAGATCGAGTTCATGCGCCGCGCCGCGCTCGATCGACACCTGCACGAGGGCATCGAATCCCGGGCTGGTGTGGTAGTACGGCGCGTCCGCCTCGAGTTCCGCCGGGTACATCTGCGCCCAGAAGCGGCCAGCTTGTCGGTCCGCCTCGGGCGGCGAGTAGAACCCAACCTGGCCGGTTCGGTTGGACCCTCCGAGGACTACCTGCATCGCGTTGGGATCGCCTGCATACCCTGATGGCGCGCCCGCCAGGAGTTCGACCATCTCCCCTGACATCGCCAGTGCGTCGTCGTCGAGGATCGCTCCCGGTGTGCCAAACACGCTGTGGTCGCTCCAGCGAGGCACAATCACGCGGAAACTCGTTCCGCTACGCGTGAAGTAGCCAAGCGACGTGGCCGTAGCGATCATTGGATCGGGATACACATCGTCGCCACCGAGCTGGCTGACGGCGAACTCGACGTATCGTTGCATCGCCCCATCTTCGGGACCGCGATACCACTGGCCCTCGTCCCCCGCGTGATCGCGGAGGTCGTGCAGCAGCCCGAGCTCCGCGTAGAACCTGAAGTCCGCGTCGCCGGCGCGGATACTCGCGGAGAAATGCTCCAGGGAACCGAACAAGTAGAGTTCGAACGCGCCCGACGGCACCTCGCCGGGCGCCTCGCTCATGAAGACCGCGTCGCTCCCCGGCGGATCCTCGACTTCGTCGTCGAACCGCCAGAAGCCGACGTGCACCGCCTGCTCGCCGAGTGCGCCACCGGTGACGATCCACGAGTTGCCCTTCGCCTCCGCCTCGGGCGAACCGCTGAGGATGATCGCGACGCCGAGGAACAGCCCGAGGGCTGCGGCGACGCGGGTCATCGTCGCGACCTCGCCAGCGTCGCCCTCGCCAGCGTCGCGAACGCCAGCGTCGCGAGCACCAGCGCGCCGACAAGGGAGCCGACCACCAGGCGCGCTCCGCCGGTCCGAGCAGCCTCGACGGCGCGAGGTTCCGGCATCGGCGGCTCGGCCGCACGGACGAGGGCCAGCTGCTGCGCCCGCTCCTCGAGCGCCAACTGTTGCGCGCGCTCCTCGAGCGCCAACTGTTGCGCGCGCTCCTCGAGGGCCACGCGGGCCATCCGCTCCGCGTTGGCCGCCCGGATGCGCGCCAGCGACTCCTCGGCGCTGCGCTCGCGCTCCAACTCGCGCACCTCGCCGCGCTCGATCGACTGCTGCACGAGGGCATCGAACTGCGGGCTCGTGTGGTAGAAGTTCGCCTCGACTCGGTCGCGGGTTATGTACCCCGGCCACAGCCGTCCGGGCGCGCCGCTCGACGAGTCGGGGGGCGCGTAGGCAGCCACAGGGCCAGACCAGCTGTGGCTCCCAAGCACAATCCACATCGCCTCGGGCGGAGTCGACCGTCCGGCGGGCGCTACCGACACCGCCTCGACAATCTCAGTCGCCAGAGCGAGGGCATCGTCGTTGATCAGAAACCCCGGCGTTCCCAGCACGGAATGATCAGTCCAGCCGGCGACCACTGCTCGAAACGTCGTGCCGCCTCGCGTGTAGTAGCCAGCGACCGAGGCTGCGGCGACGAGGGCGTCTCGGTGGGCGTCTCCGTCACGCATCCGGCTCAGAGCGAGGCGCACATAGCGGGCGGCTGCGCCGTCGCCAGACACCTGATACCAGCGACTCTCTTGTCCGTAGAACTCGCGCCGATCGTGAAGCAGACCACTGCCAGGGTAGAACCGGAACGCGGGATTCTCTGCGTGAACGTCCTCGGCCACTCTCGCCACGCCAAGCTGCACGTAGAACTCGTACGCCTCACCCGGCGCAACCGCAGGCGCGTCGACGCGGGCCGCTCCGTCACCCGGCAGAACAACGTAGTCATCACCGAAGTCCCCGCTCCCGACGAGGTGTACCGCCTGCTCGCCGAGTGCGCCGCCCGTGATGATCCAGGAGTCGCTGCCCTTCGCCTCCGCCTCGGGCGAACCGCCGAGGATGAGCGCGACGCCGAGGAGCAGCGCGAGGGCGGCCGCCACGCGGGTCATCGTCGCGACCGCGCCAGCGCTGCTGCGCCGCTGACCACGATCCCTGCGACGAGCCCGAGGATGAGCCACGTGACGTCGGGTCGCCCGCCCGCCGCACCGACCGAGGCAACGGCGGGGGCGACGGGGCCAGTCGCATCCTCGACAACGATCTTGCCGACCATGCCGTCGTGCAGGACGCAGTAGTAGGGGTAGACGCCAGCCTCGTCGAAACGGTGAGAGAACGTCCCCGCCGCCGGGATCAGGGGCTCGCTGCCCCAGTCCGACCCAATGGCGCCGATTGCGTGGTCCCAACCGTCGAGGTTCTGCCAGGACACGGTCGTCCCCACATCGACGCGAGACACGGCCGACTGGAAGCAGTTGCCCACCATCTCGACACTCGTGCCGCTCGAGGCCGCCTCGAGGGGCGCTTCGTGGCACCCGTGGCCGCCGCCGCCCGCGAAGGCGGGACTGACCGCGCCCACCACGGAGAGCACCAACAGAGCGATCGGAACCAGCAAGCTTCGTCTCGACATGAACACACCTCCACCCTCGCTGTCTGGTGCTGGTACACCAGCGAGGTGCCTTCGGTTCCGTCGAGGGGCTAGCGGAGCGCTTCCGCGATCGAAAGGGCCTCGGCGAGCGTCAGCTCTGTCTCGATGCGATAGACGCGGTCCGCCGTGCGCCAGATCAGACTGTTGCGTGTGACCTGGAGGCTGGTCGCGTCGTCGTCCGCCGAGAAGCGGATCGTGCGTGGACCCTCGACCCAGTAGGCGCCGCTGCCGTCGATCACCGGCGTCTCGATGACGGTGCCGGGCGGGCCGACTTTGCTGAAGTAGACGAGCGTCTCCGCCGTCTGCCAGAGGTCGAGTCCGTCGTAGCGGAGGATTACGAACGACGCGCCGAACTCAGTCATAATGAAGATCTCGGGCGTCCCGCGACCGTCGAGGAAGCTGATCGGCACACCGAGGAACGACTCCGCCTCGGCAGCGGTCGCCGGCTCGGCGATCGTCTCGATCAGCGTTGGCGCTGTGGTGGGTTGGGCCGTTGGCATCGGGGTCTGGGTCACGCTGGCGGCCGTTCCCGCCGCCGTCGGTAGCGCAGTGGCGCGCGGGACCGGCGTCGAGGGTGTCTCGACGATTTCGATCTCGTAGCCCTCGATCAGCCCGAAGAACTCCGCGACGCTCGTGCGCGCGGGCTCGACGGCGAGCGTCGCCGCGAGTGCGAGCGCCGCCGCCACCAACGCCACGCGACGCCACCCTTGCTCCGCCTGCGGTCGGGCGAGCCGCGAGGCGACGCCAGCGCGGAGCTCTGGCGACGGTGGGGCGAAGGCCGCGCCTTCCTCGAGGAGCATCTCTTCCACCCAGTCGTACGAGGCGGTCATCGGGTCGCCTCCTCACTGGCGTCACGCTCGGGTCGGAGACCGGCGTAGCCGTCCTCGATCGTCTCGCGCAGACGTTCCCGAGCCCGCGACAGGCGCGACTTCACCGTTCCCGGCCGCTGGCCAATCGTTGCCGCGATCTCGCGCTCGGGCAGGTCGAGGTAATAGCGCAGATGGAGCACTTCCTGATCCTCCCTCGACAGCTCGCCGATCGCTGCCAGCAGCTGCTCGGAGCGCTCGGCGTCCTCGATCGCCACCGATGGACCGGGGTCGGTCGGCGGGGCGTCGCCGCCCAGCAGACGGCCCAGGAGCCCTCGACGTCGCCCCCGCGCTCGCAGTTCGTTGCGGGCGAGGTTGCTGACGATGCGCAGCAGTCAGGGCCGAAACGGCTCGCCGATTCGGAACCGGTGCAGCCCGCGGTACGCCCGCACGAAGCCGTCCTGCGCCACCTCCTCGGCGGCGGTCTGATCGCGCACCACGAGGTACGCCGCGCGGTAGGCGACCTGCTGATAGCGCTCCACGATCCGCCCGAAGGCCTCCGTATCGCTCTCCCGGGCGGCCGCGAGCGCCGACGCCTCGTCGAAGTCGACCGTCACGTGTGCCTCGTTCTCACTACCAGTACACCAGACGCGCGGGTGCGGTTCCGCCCTGCCCCGATCGCGCGCGATGCGGTAGCGTTTCGTAACGGCGAGGCGTACGAGGAGGCGGGCGTGGCGAGTGGCGATGGCACGCGGGCGGTGGTGGCGGCTCTGTTCGCCAACCTCGGCATCGCGATCGCCAAGTTCATCGCGTTCCTGGTGACGCGGTCCTCGGCGATGCTTGCCGAGTCCGTGCACTCCGTGGCCGACACCGGCAATCAGGCGCTGTTGCTGTTCGGCAAGCGGCAGGCCAGCCGCGCGCCAGACGCGCGCCGCCCCTTCGGCTACGGGCGCGAGCGCTACTTCTGGGCGTTCGTCGTGGCGCTCGTGCTGTTCTCCCTCGGCTCGCTGTTCGCACTGTTCGAGGGTGTCGAGAAGCTGCAGCACCCCCACGAACTCGACTCCCCGGAGTGGGCGATCGGTGTGCTGCTCCTCGGGCTAGTCCTCGAGGGAGCGTCGTTCCGGCTGGCGGTCAACGAGGCGCGGGCGATCAAGGGCAGCGCGTCCTGGTGGGAGTTCATCCGCCACACGCGGCAGCCCGAGCTCCCGGTCGTGGTCCTCGAGGATGCCGGCGCGCTGCTTGGCCTGCTCGTCGCGCTCGGCGCGGTGGGGATGACGATGATCACAGACAACCCTCGCTGGGACGCCGGCGGGACCATCGCCATCGGCCTGCTGCTGGGCGTGATTGCGATCATCCTCGCCACGGAGATGCGCAGCCTGCTCATCGGCGAGCCCGCCACCGACGAGGACGTCGCGGCCATCGAGGCGGCGATCGAGCGCTCACCGAGCGTGCAGCGCCTCATCTACCTGCGCACACTCCACGTCGGCCCCGACGAGATCCTGGCCGCCGCTAAGCTCGAGTTCGCCCACGAGTTGACGATGCGCCAGGTCGCCCTTGCCATCGACGAGGTCGAGGCTGAAGTCCGGAGCGACGTCCCTCGGGCGACCCAGATCTACGTCGAACCCGACCTCTACCGTCAGGACGCCGCCATCGCCGAGGAGACGCAGCCCTCGGCGGAGTAGGCCGTTACTACGCGTACATCTTGCGCATCACGCGGTAGATGTTGTTGCGCTGGACCTCGTTCGCGCCTTCGTAGATGCGTTGCACGCGGTGGTCGCGGTAGAGGCGTTCGATGTCCGCCTCGCGCGTGTAGCCGATGCCGCCATGCATCTGCAGCGAGCGGTCGATGACGCTGTCCGCCGCCTCGGTGACGTAGACCTTGCAGGCGGACGCCTCCGCCTCGATGTTCTGGCCAGCGTCCGACATCAGCGCCGTGCGATAGACGAGGGACTCGGCCGTGAGCACCGCGATCTGCATGTCGGCGAGCGCGTGCTGCGTCACCTGTTGGTCGGCGAGCGTGCCGCCGAAGAGCTCGCGATCGTGGGCGTAGCGGAAGCCGAGCTCCAGCGCCTCCTTCATCAGCCCTAGCGAGATCGCGGCGATGCCGATCCTCGACTGGTTGAGCGTGGAGAGCGCCATCGGCAGGCCGTTGTTGACCTCGCCGATCAGGTGCGACCGCGGCACGCGCACGTCGTCGAACGCGAGCTGCGCGGTGTCCGAGGCGTGCAGGCCCATCTTCGACTCTTCGCGCACGACGGAGAGGCCCGGCATGCCCTGCTCGACGACGAACAGCGAGATGCCGCGGCCGCGCTGCTCTGGATCGGTCTTTGCGAAGGTCACCACGAAGCGGGCGCGGCGGCCGTTCGAGATGAACGCCTTCGAGCCGTTGAGGACAAAGTCATCGCCATCGGCCACGGCCGTCGTGGACATCGCAGGCACGTCGCTACCGGCGCCTGGCTCCGTCAGCGCGAACGCCCCCAGGCCCTCGCCGCGTGCCATCGGCGCGAGGAAGCGCTCCTTCTGCTCGTCGCTGCCGAACGCGGCGACCATGCGCGCCGCGAGACCAGACGAGGCGCCGACCAACCCGGCCATCGAGGCGTGCGCGCGGGCGATCTCTTCCGTGACGATGGTGAAGCCGATCTCGCCCATGGCCGACCCGCCCCAGCGCTCCTCGAACGGCGCGCCGAAGTAGCCCAGCTCGCCCATCTGCGCGATCAGGTCGGCGTCGATGTCCTGCTTCGCCTCCATCTCCGGCACGCGTGGGCGCAGCTCGCGGTCGACGAAGTCCTTGACCGCGGCGCGCAGCGCGACGACGTGCTCGGGCAGTTCGATGAACATGGGAATGCTCCTCGCCGGTGTACAGCCTCGGGCGGCTGTGGCCGGGCCGATCATGCCACAGCCGGCCGCCACGAGGTCGCCGCGCGCTAGACTGCCCGCGATCGTGCGAAGCAGAGAGGGGCACGCCATGAGCGCAGCACTCGAGGGCATGCGCGTCCTCGACATGACGCAGTACGAGGCGGGGACGAGCTGTACGCAGATGCTCGCCTGGCTCGGCGCGGACATCGTCAAGGTCGAGTCGCCGCTGGGCGACCCGGGCCGACGCTCCTTCTCGACGGGGCCCCAAGACTCGCAGTACTTCATGAACTACAACGCGAACAAGCGCAGCGTCGTGCTCAACCTCAAGTCCGAGGAGGGACGGCAGCTCCTCCTCGATCTCGTGCCGAAGTTCGATGTCTTCGTCGAGAACTACGGTCCCGGCGTGATCGAGAACCTCGACATCGACTACGAGCGGCTGAGCAACCCGCGGCTGATCTATGCGCGCATCAAGGGCTACGGCCTCGAGGGGCCGCACGCGCACTGCAAGTCTTTTCGACTCGCTGGCACAGGCCTCGGCGGGCGCCTTCAGCGTGACCGGCGAGGCTGACGGCCCCCGACGAAGCCGGGGCCGACCGTCGCCGACACCGGGACCGGGATGCAGACCGCCCTCGCCATCAAGGCCGCCTACGCCCAGCGTGAGCGCACCGGCCGCGGGCAGCTGATCGAGCTATCGATGCAGGAAGCGATGACGATGTTCATGCGCACCGTCGGTGTCATGGACTGGAACGAACGCCCGGCGCAACGCCGGGGCCACCGCGCCGGGACGCCCTCGGGCATGTACCCGACGAAGGGCGGCGGGCCGAACGACTACGTGCAGATGCTCGTGGCGACCACCCGCATGTGGGACCAGCTCTGCGTGGCGATGGAGCGCCCGGACCTCCTCCAGGATCCGCGTTACGCCACCGGCCGTTCTCGCCGCGAACATGCCGACGCGCTCGACGCGGAGGTGACCGCGTGGTCGCTGGCGCACGACAAGTGGGAGGCGTCGCGCATCCTCAACGAGGCCGGCGTCGCGGCCAACGCCATCTACGACACGCTCGATGTGTTCAACGACCCACATCTGCGGGAGCGCGAGTTCATCCGCGAGGTCGACCACCCCGACCACGGAGCGGTGACGCTGATGGGCTCGCCGATCCGCATGGCCGACTCGCACGTCGAGCTGGGCGCGCCGCCGCTGCTCGACCAGCACACCGACGAGGTGCTGACATCCGAGCTCGACCTCGACGCTGCGACCCTCGCGCGGCTGCGGGGAACGGGCGCTGTCGGCTCGCCCGAGCACGCCGCTGCGGCCGGCACCGCCGAGTAACACACAGGCACAGACGAACCTTCGAGGACCACAGGAGAGAGACCCAACGATGACGACCGAGACCGACACGATGACCGGCGCGCAGATCCTCGCGCAGAGCCTGAAACAGCAGGGGGTCGACTTCATCTTCGGCGTCGTCGGATTCCCGATCACCGCGTTCGCCGCCGACGCGCAGCGCGCGGGCATCCGCTACATCGGCATGCGCAACGAACAGGCCGCCTCGTACGCGGCGCAGGCGGCCGGGTACTTGACGGGCCGCCCACAGGCCTGCGCGGTCGTCTCCGGACCGGGTGTGATCCACGCGCTCGCCGGCCTCGCCAACGCGCAGTCGAACCGCTGGCCGATGATCCTGATCGGCGGCGCATCCGCCGTCTACCAGAACGGCATGGGCGCGTTCCAGGAGGAGCGCCAGGTCCTGGTCGCTTCGCCGCTGTCGAAGTACGCCCACGCCGTCGAGGAGGCCGCGCGCATCCCGTACTACGTCGAGCAGGCGATCCGCAGCTCGCTCTTCGGCGCACCCGGAGCCGCCTACCTCGACCTGCCGGACGATGTCCTCACGTCCGAGGTGTCGCTGAGCGAGGTCTACGAGGCGGCGACGGTCGGCGACGCGCCGCGTCCCGACGCGGACCCCTCGGCGGTGCAGGCGGCGATCACGGCGCTCAAGAGCGCTGAGAACCCGCTGATCATCGTCGGCAAGGGCATGGCCTGGTCGCGTGCCGAACACGAGGTACGCCAGTTCATCGAGGCGACCCAGGTGCCCTACCTCGCGACGCCGATGGGCAAGGGCGTCGTCGCGGACGACCACCCGCTCTCGGTGGCGGCCGGACGAACGTTCGCGCTGCGCAACGCCGATGTCGTCATGCTCCTGGGCGCTCGGCTCAACTGGATCCTCCACTTCGGCCAGGCGCCCAGGTACTCCAAGAACCTGCGCGTCATCCAGCTCGACATCAACGCCGAGGAGATCGGCACGAACGTGCCGACGGAGGTGGCGCTGGTCGGCGACGGGCAGGCGGTGATGGCGCAGCTGAACGCAGCCATCGCTGAAGAGCCGTGGGAGTATCCGCCCGAGACACCCTGGCGCTCGGGGCTCGAGCAGGCGATCGATGCCAACGTGCAGATCACCGAGCAGATGATGGCCGACGACTCGACGCCGCTGAACTACCAGCGGACGCTCCGCGCGATCCGCGACACGACGCCTCGCGAATCGATCATCGTCTCCGAGGGCGCGAACACGATGGACATCGGGCGCACGATCCTGAACAACTACGACGCTCGCGAGCGCCTCGATGCCGGCACCTACGGCACGATGGGTGTCGGCATGGGCTTCGCCATAGCGGCGGCGGTGGTCGACCCGTCGAGTCGAGTCATCGCCGTCGAGGGTGATGCCGCGTTTGGCTTCTCGGGCATGGAGCTGGAGACCATGTGCCGCTACCAGCTGGCGATCACCACGATCGTGATCAACAACAACGGCATCGGCCGGGGCGTCTCCGAGCTGCGCCCCGATCGCGACCCGCCGCCGAGCATCATGCTCCCCGGCGCCCGCTACGAGAAGTTGATCGACGCCTCCGGCGGCCGTGGCTACTACATCGACTCGCCCGACCAGCTGGAGTCGACCCTGCGCGAGGGGAACGCGGGCGAGGGGCCGGCGATCGTCAACATCGCGATCGACCCTCGGGCACGACGCAAGCCGCAGGAGTTCGACTGGCACACCGGGAGGACTTAGGCGAGCCCAGCGCCGCGGAAACGTCGCGAGCGGAAGGTTGCGGGCATTGGCTCCCCCCTCCTGACGCTCGTCTGTGGGTTCGTCGTCCTCCTCGCCGCCTGCGAGAGCGACGAGGGGCGCATCGATCGCGCCAACGAGGCCGCTCGGAACGAGTCGGACGCGACGCGCGCCGCGGATGAAGAACGAGGCAACATCAGCGTCTTCGACGTGCGCACGGGCGATTGCCTCGCACCGAGTGTCACCTTCGAGGACGAGCTCGACGAGGTCGATATCGTCCCGTGCGAAGCCGAGTGGTCGTTCGCGGTCCTCAGCTCATTCCTTCTCGACGCCGGCGACGAGTACCCCGGCGAGCCCGCGATCGATGAAGCGGTGTTGACGAACTGCGATTTCGCCACGACGGCGCCGCTGTTCCCCACGGTCGAGAGCTGGGCACTAGGTGACCGCACAGTCAACTGCCTCCTCGACCGCGCATCGTTCTTCGTTCCCGCCGTCGGCGAGTGCTACACGGCCGACCTGCTCGTCACGAGCCGCGTCGATTGCGGCGACCGCCACACCTTCGAGGTGTTCGAGGTGTCGACCATCGAGAACGCGACGTTCCCCGGCGAGCGGGTGGTGCTGCAGACGGCCGAACGTTCCTGCCTGGCGGCATTCGAGGGATATGTGGGACGTGACTACCAGAGTTCGGAGCTGTTCGTCTCGCCGATCCCGCCCACCGAGGGCACGTTCGCAGTACTCGGCGACCGCTCCATACAGTGCTACCTGCACGCCGAACGGTTCGACGCGCTGACCGGCTCGATGCGCGACAGCGGCCGCTAGCGGCTAGTTCTCGTCGAGGCTGGCGTCGAAGACGATCGCCGCCACCTTCGAGACGACGGAGTCGAACGGCACCGGGCAGGGGTCCCGGTTCGGCAGTGCGTCGCCCTGCGTGCGGAACGCGATCTGTCCATCCGAGGCACGGACGATCTGGACGATGCGGTGCAGAATGCCGGTCCCGACCATGGCCTGCGAGCAGTCCGGCGTCGGCTGCCAGAACACGATGATGTCCCCCACGTCGAGGTCCTGCGCTTCTGGTTTGTAGACGAGCAGCGAGTCACTGCATTCGATCGTCGGCTCCATGCTGCCGGTGCAGAGAGCGCGGATGATCTGCGTGGGGCTGTCGGGGTCGAAGAGCAGCGGGTCCGGCGAGATGTTCAGCGAGTTGATCGTCTGCAGCGCACCGAAGTCGGCGATCGCCTGGTCGCGCTGGATGCGCACGGTCACGAGATCCGCCGCGGTGGCGTCGAGCTGGTCCTGGAGTTGATCCCGGCCCTCCTGAGCCGCCTCGAGATCCGCGCGCAGCTGCAGGCTTTCGGCGTTCGTGACGGTCAGCGACGCCACCTGCGAACGGAGCGTCGCAATCTCGACGTCCCTCGAGTCGATCTGGCGCTGGAGCCCCGACGCCTCCTCGGTCAACTCGAGCGCACGCGCGTCGGCCGCAACCCGTGCGTCCAGTGCCTCCGCGATGCCGTCGTCCAGGCTAGCGACGCGATCGTCGAGGCGATCGACCTCGCCGTCGCGCGAGAAGAACCCGCCGGCAGCGCCGGCGACCGCGCCTAACAGCAGCCCGATGACGACGGCCGCGATGATCGCGGTGCGCGAGCTGCGCAGAACCTGCCACAGTGACATCGACGACGTCCTTCAACTGACGGTGGGCAACTGACCGCGGGCTGCACCAGCGTACAAGTGCTCGCGCGAACAGGGAGCCCTGCTCACGACGAGCGTGGTCGCAGCCTCGGTGAGATTCGGTAGAGTGCCCCTCGGACGGCAGGTGTACCGAGGTCTGGGACGGACGATGGTCGACGATAACGGCAGCACATTGCGCGATGTATGGCCCGGCCGGGTTCGCGTCAGCGGCTCGCGCGTCGCCGTCGTGTCCGACACGCACGAGCAGGACGACGGCTGGGGCTCGCCACCGGAGCTGATCGAGGCGCTGAGTGGCGTCGACCTGATCCTGCACTGCGGCGACCTCGATGTCCTCGGCGTGCTCGACCACCTCGAGACCGTAGCGCCGGTCTACGCCGTTCGCGGGTACCCCGACCCCCGCGAGGAGGGGCAGCGCCTCGCGAACGACCGCACGCGGGTGGTCGAGATCGGCGACGTGCGCATCGGCATGATGCACGACATCCGCGGGCACGGCCCCGCGCAGACCTTCACCCACACGATCAGCTTCCCGCCCGGCGACATCCATGACCACCTCCAGCGCCAGTTCGGCCACACGGTCGACGTGGTCTGCTTTGGCGACACACACGAGGAGTACATCGGCTGGTACCAGGGCGTGCTGTTCGTCAACCCGGGCAGCACGACGACGCCCGGGCTCCGCCACGGTCGCGGTGAGCTGGGCACCTTCGCCATCCTCGATATCGATGACGGCGTCGTCTCCGCCCGCATCGAGAAGCTGCGTCGCGGAGCCTAGCGTGGACGGCGTGGCCGGCCGGCTCCTGGTCGCGACGCCGGATCTGCTCGATCCGAGCTTCTACCGCAGTGTGGTCCTGGTCTGCTCACACGACGACGAGGGCGCGTTCGGGCTCATCCTCAACCGCCCGCTCGACGCCCCCGTGGCGGACCACATCGACGAGTGGTCGGAGCACGTCGTTGACCCACCTGTGGTCTTCGAGGGTGGTCCAGTCCAGCGCAGCACGGCCGTGGGCCTGGCCCTGGGCCCGGCGAACCGCGAGTGGAACATCCGGATCGGCCCGGGCCTCGGGCTGATCGACCTGGCCGAGGATCCGGCGACCGTCGAACTGAGGGCGCTACGGGTGTTCTCCGGGTACGCGGGATGGGGCGCAGGCCAGCTGGGCTCCGAAATCGCCTCGGAGGGGTGGTTTACGGTCGATCGCTGGCCCGAAGACGCATTCTCCGAGCATCCAGAGCAGCTCTGGCGGACCGTGCTGCTACGACAGGGCCGTGAACTCGCCATCTACGCGAACTTCCCCGACGACCCGCTGTCCAATTGACTAAATCGCCGCGGCCGGCGGACCTCCGCGCATCGCTCAGCAACCGAGGACCCGCCTCAGGTTTCCTACCCGATCGACCGATGATTGAGAGACGGACCGCGCTGTCATCTCTTCATCCGAACGGACCACCCAATGGTCGCGACCGAACCACTCTCGCTCTTCCCCGACTCGGGTGACCTCAAGGCGGAGAGCGGCGCGTCCGCGATGCACGCGCCGGAACCGACCTCGATGGCCGAAGTCGGCCTCAGCGAGCAGGTGTTGATCGACCTCACGCTGAAGATGATCCGGCACCTCGCGAAGCCCAGCGCGTACGACCTCGGCGAGCGCATGGCCATTCCGACCGCGGTGCTGACCGAGATCCTCGAGGTGATGAAGGAAGACGGCCTCGTGGAGATCGGCGGCGCCGTAGGCGGACGGCACGTCGAGTACTCATTCGTCCTGACCGACCGCGGCAAGCGGCACGCCGCCGAGGCGTTCGACCGCAATGGCTACCTGGGTCCCGCGCCTCTGCCCTTCTCTCAGTACCTGAATGTCCTTCAGCAGCAGTCCGTCCGAGAAGCGCGCGTCACCCCGGATGGCGTCCGCGCAGCCCTGGCTGACCTCGTGCTCTCGGACGATCTGCTCGAGTCGGTCGGCGCGGCGCTCACATCGGGGCGCTCGATGATGCTCTACGGCCCATCCGGCAACGGGAAGTCGTCGATCACCACCGGCATCCGCGACATGTTCTCGGGATCTGTGCTTGTGCCCCACGCCATCGAGGTCGAGGGCCAGGTGATCCGCATCTACGACGAGCGCGTGCATCGCCGCCTCGATGTCACGGATCATGAGGAGCCCGGCGCTGGTTCGCCTATCCTCCGCGCCGCCCGCCAAGACGCGCGCCTCGTGCGCTGCGAACGCCCGATCGTGATGGTCAGCGGCGAGCTCACCCTTGAAAGCCTCGAGCTGCAATTCGCGTCGGCCGGTCACTTCTACAACGCACCACCGCAGATGCAGGCCAACGGCGGCGTGCTCGTCATCGACGACCTCGGTCGCCAGTCCGTCCGCCCGGAAGATCTGCTGAACCGCTGGATCACCCCGATGCAGTCGGGCTGGGACCAGCTCCGCCTGCAGACCGGCGGCAGCGTCAGCGTCCCCTTCGATCTGATGCTGGCCTTCTCCACCAACCTCCAGCCTCACGAACTGGGCGACGAGGCGTTCTTCCGACGCATCCGCCACAAGGTGGTCGTGCCGAACCCAACTCGCGACGAGTTCATCCGCATCCTGAAGCGCACGTGCGAGAGCAGTGGCGTGACCTTCCGTCAGGATGGTCTGGACCTCTTGCTCGACGTCTACACGGATGGCGTGCGCGAACTCCGAGGCTGCCACCCCGGCGACATCGTGGCCAACCTCGTCGACCTCGCCCGCTTCCGAGCGATCACTCCGGAACTGACCACTGAACAGGTGCAGGCGGCCATCGCCTCCTACTTCGTCGCGGGCGACAGCGACCACCGCGCGGCGCTCAAGGCGCTCGAGGCGCGCGAGACCCCAGGGAGCCACCCACGCGACGAGGACGAGAACGCACGGCCCGCCCGTGAGAACGGCGCAACCTCGAATGGCTCGACATCCACTGGCACGCTTGGTGTGGTGCCGGACCCCGCGTTGTTCGTCACACCCGATGTCGCGCCGGACATCGAGGACTTGAGCGACGCTGGCTCGTAGCCCGCGCGGCGCACCTTCCGCGTGCTAGGCGTCCGGGCCGAAGTCCAGCGGCTCCCCGGTCTCGATCAGGCTCTTCAGGCTGCTGAGCAGCGGAGCCCAACCCTCGCTGATCTCCGGGTAGACCGCCGAGCCCGCCGGGAAGCGGTCGTGCGTCATGCGCAGCCGCACGCTCTCACCGACCCGCTCCAGTTCCCAGAGCACCCGTGAGGGCGTCTCGGTCGCCGCAACGTCGTTGTAGAGGACGTGCCAGGTGTAGGCGAGCCGGCGCGGCTCCTCGACCTCGAGCACCTCGCCTTCGACGGCCAGACTGCCGTCGGGATTGACGTACTCGACCCGGGATCCGACCGCCCAGTCGGAGCTGATCGTCGTCTCGTAAAAGTAGCGGCGCGTGAGCGCGCCGTCCGTGATCCCGCTCCACACCGCCTCCGGCGTCGCCCGGATGTAGACCTCCAGGACGTGCTCGTCCGTGGAGGCGCCTGTCACGCCGAGGTCAATCGCGCCGGCCTCGTCGCTGGTCGCCGTCTCTGTCTCCTGTGTCATCGCTTCCCCCTCCGTGGCCGGCCCTCCGGCCTCGGTCGCATCACTCTCAAGTTCCGTCCGCAGCGCGGTCATCGCCGCCGCCCACGGTTCGAGGTACTTCGCGATCCAGCGTTCCTGGAGCGCCCGGATTGGCACCGGGTTCAGGAAGTGCTGCTTCTCGCGACCTCGACGCCGCGTCACGACGAGTCCCGCCTCTTCGAGGATCCGCAGGTGCTTCATCACACCAAAGCGGGTCATCGGCAGATGCTCGACGAGGTCGCTCAGGCGCTGCCCGTCTCGCTCCCGCAGGCGATCGAGCAGCTCCCGCCGGCTGGCATCGGCCAGGGCTCGGAAGACCTGCGCCTCCTCTGGCGCTTCCTCCTGAGCCTCGATCGTCGCCACCGTGGGTGCCGCTCCGTTGGTCATGCGATGGACAATAGGTGACTGTTTGGTCACCTGTCAAACACCCCCTGCCAGAGCGGCTATTCTGGGCCGCGCCCGACTCTCGAGGGATCCAACCGCCGCCGGAGCGCCCATGCCAGAACCCGCCGCCGACCACGCCGACCTTTGGCAGGCCGTCGAGGCGCTACAGCCGGCCGCGAGGAGCGAGCTGGAGAAACTGGTCCGCATCCGCTCCGTCAGTGCCGAGGGACCAGACACGCCGGCGATCCTCGAAGCCGCCCACCACGTCGCCACGTCGCTGGAGGCCGCCGGCCTCGAAGGCGTGCGACTGCTCGAGATACCCGACGCGCCACCGGCGGTCACTGCCGAGGTGCCACCGCCACCCGGCGCACCGACGGTGCTGCTCTACGCGCAGGGCGAGGAGGAGCTGGGCTCACCCCACCTCGACCAGTTGCTCGCGACCCACGGTGACGCCCTGGCCGCCGACGTGATCTTCGCGGCCGATTCAGAACACTGGGCCGTCGGCCAGCCAGCGATCACCACCTCCCTGCGAGGGCTCGTCGACTGCGTCGTCGAGGTGCGTGTCCTCGAGCTCGGTGTGCACAGCGGTCAGTTCGGCGGCCCGCTGCCCGACGCGCTCTCCGCACTCTCGCGCCTCCTCGCGACGTTGCAGGACGCCGAGGGGCACTGCCTCGTCGAGGGTCTGACCAGCGATAGCGTCGACGGCCCCGCCGTGAGTCATGACGAGTACCGCGAGCAGGCGGGCGTGCTCGCTGGCGTCGCCCTCCCAGGCGAGGGCTCGCCATCCCGCGGGGGCCTCGCGAGCCGCCTCTGGATGCAGCCGGCGGTCTCCGTGCTGGCGATCGACGCGCCAGCGGTCCCCGACGCGGTGAACCAGATCGTCCCGGTCGCCCGCGCCACGGTCAGCCTGCGCCTCGCCCCGGGCGAGGACCCCGCGCACGCGATGACGGCGCTCGTCTCGCACCTCGAACGCCATGCGCCGCCCTCGGCGATCGTCGAGGTGACCCCCGGCGCGGGAGCCGCGGGCTATGCCGCAGAGGCCACGGGCGCGGCCTTCGACGCCTACCGCGCAGGCTGCGAGGTGGCCTGGGGCGTTCCGCCGATGGAGATCGGGATCGGCGGCACCATCCCCTTCGTCGCCGCGTTCGGCGAGGCGTTCCCCAAGGCCTCGATCGTCTTGATTGGCGCGGGCGAACCCACGAGCCGGATCCACGGCCCGAACGAGAGCCAGGACCTCGACGAGCTGCGGCGCAATGCGCTCGCCGAGGCGGTGGCGTTACGCGAACTCGGGGCGTCGCCATGACGACAGAGACCGGCGCGGCGGTGGATGCGGCCCACGAGGCGCTCTACGCTCGGTTGCCGTCGATCGACTGCCAGCTCCGCTGCGCCAAGGCCTGCGGCCCGATCGTCGCCACCGAGGCGGAGTGGCGGCGCATGGAAACTGCGACCGGCGGCGGGGCCTGGGGCGATGCCACCGTCTGCCCGCACCTCGACCGCGACGCCGGGCTCTGCCGCGCCCACGCACTGCGCCCGATGATCTGCCGCTTCTGGGGGGTGGTGGAGACAACGCCCTGTCCGCACGGCCGCCAGCCCGAACGCTGGCTCACCGCCGAGGAGGCATCCGACCTGATTGACGAAGCGATCGCACTCTCCGGCGGCCGCCTGGCCTCGGGCTGGCGCGGCTGGCAGCAGACGATCGTGAACGCCCCCGACGCGCCGGAGCCGGTCGCGTGAGCGCTCGCGGTCCGTGGAACCCGCTCGCCAGCGTGCGCGTCCTCGAGGCCGGCCCCCAGCGCTCGGTCGCCGTCGCCGGACGGGTGCTGGCCGACCTCGGCGCCGAAGTGATCGCCCTCGAACGCGCGGCCGCAGCCGCCTACGTCACACTCGACGCCGACAAGCGCCTCGCCCCGCACGCTACCGGCGAGGACGTCTCGCAGGCGCTCGCTGGCGCCGACCTCGTTCTGGTCGGCGGGGATCGCACATTCGCCACCCTCGAGGGCGCAACACCTGAGCAGCTTCGCGAGCGCTACCCCCGGCTCGTCGTCGTCGCGGTCACCCCATTCGGGCTGACCGGCCCCCGCTGCGACGACCCCGGAACCGACCTCACCCTCTTCCACGCCTCCGGCCTCAGCAGGCTCCTCGTCGGCCAGGTCGAAGACCTCGAGGCCGACCCGCCGTCACGCGCCGCCGGCGAACAGTCGGCGTTCATCGGCGGCATCACCGCCGCCACCGGCGCGATGGAGGCGCTGCTGCGCCAGCAACAGACAGGCGAGGGCGACCTCATCGACGTCTCGCTGGAGGAGGCGTTGGCCTGCATGGCGATCCGCGAGCTCGCCGTGCCGGGCCACGGCGGCGAACCGGCGGCGCGACTCCGCCACCTCGACGGCAACGGTACGACCGTGACGATTCTGCCGACGCGGGACGGCTACATCGCGATCTCGCCTCGCGAGGAGCGCCAGTGGCAGACCTGGCTCGGCGTCATCGACGAGCCCGCGTGGGGAGGCGAGCCGAGGTTTGCGACGAAGGCCGATCGTGCCGAGCACTTCGACGAGCTGCACACGCTCATGAGCGAGTGGAGTCGCGTCCGCACTCGCCGCGAGATCTTCGAGGCCGGGCAGGGCGCCCACGTGCCCTGTTTCCCGCTGAGCACCCCCGCCGACCTCCTCGACGACCGCCAGCTGCGCCACCGCGAGTTCTGGCGTCGCCTCGCGCCAGTCGACGGGCCGATCACCGTCCCCGGTCCGCCCTGGGGCCACCCGCGGGGCGACGCGAAACCGACCGAGCTCTCGACGCACGCGCGCTGGCATGATCGCGAAGAAGCGACCCACGGCTCGGCCTCCACGGCCCGACCGCTCGAGGGCGTCCGCGTCCTCGACTTCAGCTGGGTGATCGCCGGGCCCACCTGCACGCGCTACCTCGCCGCCTGGGGCGCGGAGGTGATCAAGGTCGAGACCTCGAGCCGGCCCGACCCCGGCCGTGCCTCCGAGCTGCACGCGGTGCTCGGCGAGGGCAAGCGTGGCGTCACGCTCAACATGAAGCACCCCGACGCCCTCGAGGTCGCCCGCCAGCTGGTCGCCGATAGCGATGTCCTCGTCGAGAACTTCGCGACCGGCGTGATGGAGCGCTTCGGGCTCGGGGACGACGCGCTGCGCGAACTCAACCCACACCTCGTGCTTCTGTCCGCCTCGGGCATGGGCCGCACCGGGCCGGACGCGGGGCTCGTCGCCTACGGCACGCTGCTGCAGTCGTTCACCGGCTTCGCCGCGCTCAACGGCGAGCCCGACCGCGCGCCGAGGATCGGCATGGCCTGGCTCGATCCGATGTGTGGCCTGATGATGGCGCTCGCCGTCGGTGCGGCGATCCTCGACGCCCGCCGTGGCGAGGGCGCGACGCACGAAGCGGCACGCATCGACTTCTCGATGGTCGAGGCGCTCCTCGGGACGATGCCGGGATCCGTCCTCGAATATCAGCTGAGCGGCGAGACGTCCTCGCCCGCCGTTAATCACGACCCGCTCCACGCGCCGCACGACATCTACCGCGCGCGTGGCGACGACGCGTGGGTCGCGCTCGCGGTCACGTCCGAGGACCAGTGGCACGCCCTCTGTGACGTGATCGAGCAGCTTGCGCCGCTGCGCCACCTCGACGCGGCAGAGCGCCGCGAGCGGTCACCGCAGATCGACACCGCGATCGCGAGCTGGATCGTCGATCGGACGCCCGAGGAGGCCACGAGCGAGTTGCTCGCCGCTGGCGTCCCCGCGGCGAGCGCCACCAGCAGCCGCGACCTCTTCGACGACCCGCACCTCGCCGCCCGTGGCTTCTACGACATGGTGGCGCAGCCCGACGGCGCGACGCTGCGTCTGCCCGGGCTCCCCTGGCGAGCCACGACGCACGAGGCAGCGTCACCGCGTGCTGCGCCGGCCCTCGGTGGCGACACCGACGAGGTCCTGACGAGGGTCCTTGGCCTGACGCCTGAGCGCGTCGCCCAGCTCCGCGACGCCGGAGCCCTCGAGTAGTCGGCCTCGGCGGTCCTCGCTAGTAGTGGCCGGAGCGGTAGATCTGCTCGAGTCGCTCCCACTCCTCGACGGTCGGCTCGTCGAAGGGCTCGCCCGGCTGCCGGATCGCGCCGGTGAAGTTGGCGGGGCGCTTCTCGTTGAAGGCGCGCCGCCCCTCCTCGCCGTCCGCAGTGGTCTGGATCAGCAGGTTGTTGATCAGGTTCTGGACCTGCCACGCCTCGTCGGTGCGCGACTCACCGAAGCGGATCAAGAACTCCTTCATCATGCGCACCGCCAGCGGCGGCATCGTGCAGATGTGGCGCGCGATCTCCTCGGCGCGGGCGAGGAGCTGGTCGTGCTCGACCACCTCGTTCACCAGCCCGATGCGCAGCGCCTCGTCAGCGTCGACCGGCTCGTCGGTCAGCAGGATGCGCATCGCGTCGGCGTAACGCAGTTGCCGCGCGAGGAGCGTCGCGCCCGGCCCGTTGCCGAGCCAGCCCTGCGAGAGCAGCGCGAACTTGAACCTCGCGTGGTCGGAGCAGGCGATGCGGATGTCCGTCGTCGAGAGCAGCAGATAGAGCCCGGCGCCGGCGGCCCAGCCGTTGACGGCAGCGATCACCGGCTTCCAGATGCGCGGGTAGTGGTCACCCATGCGCCCGTCGACGCCGATCGTCGCGCCGTTCACCGTGCCGCCCAGGGGCCAGAAGTTCCGCCGCGAGCGCAGGAACGCCCGTTCCTCGGCCGTCACGTCCTCGCGCGGGCTGAGGTCGTGGCCAGCGCAGAAATGCCGGTCGCCCGCTCCGGTGACGATCCCGACTCGGACATCGTGGTCCTCCCAGACCTGCCGCCAGGCCTCCGACAGCTCGTTCGAGGTGTCATGGTCGAGCACGTTGGCGCGGTCGATGTTGTCGATCGTGATGTACGCGATCTGGTCGCGCGTCTCGTAGCGAATGCCCACCCCGCACCTCCGATGCCACCGCCGCGCCCGGCCTCCGCCGAGGCGTCGCGGCACACCCTACAACGCCGCCGAGGCCTCACGCGCTGAGTCCGTGCGATCACAGATGCGATGACCTCGACGGCGACGATCTGCGAGGGGTAGCGCGCGGACATTGATCAACCTCTCAGCGGCCGCCATGGCGACGAAGTCGTAGACGCCAGACTCGAGGACGCCACGGGACTACTCGAAGCACCCCACCGATCGGCTAGCGAATCCCGTAAGTCTCGAGTGACCTAGGAGCTTTGATAACATTTAGGGCTGTTCTCCAGTCTTCCGGTGGCGCTTACTCCCACGTTCTCTTGTGTTAACAGTTGATCGGCACGACTCTCCCCTCCACTCATGAAGGAGCTGAGCACCGATGACCCGACACGCACTGAAAATCACCCTCGCACTCGCTGCGATCCTGTCCGTTGCAGCCTTCGCGCTGGCACCGTCCCAGGAGGCGAACGCGGACACAGATCCGCTGACCAACCTTGCTGACAAGGCAAGTGACATCCTGACCACCCTCGACGGTGGTGGAGAGGCCTCGCAGGCGCAGATCGTCGCGCTCGGCCAGGCGGCGAACGCAGTACGCGGCGACGCCGATAACCATCCCGAGTGTCGCGAGGCGTTCGAGGAGGTTGGCGGCGACGGCGTTCGCGTCTACATGTGGCTGCACGACGAACTCAACGGGGGATCGAGTTCGAGCACGCCGCCTGAGGAAGGTTCCTCGGGAAGTCCCATAACGCAGCTCCCGGATCACATGGCCGCGTTGTCCAACATCGTGACGCAAGCCCAGGCGCTCGCCGAGGAGAAGGACGAGCCCCCGATAACGGTGACCGAGACCGCCACCGCAACCGCGACGGCAACAGCGACGGCGATACCGCCGCCGGCGGCTGCTGACACCGGCAGCGGCGGCATCTCCTCAACCGAGGCCGGTGCCGGGCTGCTCGCCCTCACCGCGGTGCTCGCGTCGATGATCATCCTCGGTGGTCGCGTCGCGACGCGACGCACGAGGAGCTAGCGACCGAGGCGACGACGCCTGACGAGAACGGCAACGCCCCGGCCCGACGAGGCCGGGGCGTTTGCGTTACGGCTGCGGTGGACGAAGCTTGCGGCCTCGCGGCATCGCTGTACCTCGCGGTGGCGGTCCATGGTCGAGGTTCGCGGACGACGGCCGGGGCGAGCGGAGCCGGAGGGGCGTGCCGGTCCCATTCGGGACCGAGGCAACGGGCGGGGTTTCCTCGCACGCAATTCAGCGCCACTCGCCCGGTCGTCTGAACCAGTAAGCGCCCGCATCCATCAGGGCCGCGTGGTGCCTCCGTGAGAAAGCGTTACGAAGACGCGAAACAGGGCCGAGTGCGGAACACACCCGACCCGTCGCCACGGTCTCCGCAGGCGAACTAGGGCAGCGCCTCGATCAACGCGACCGCGAGGATGTCGTAGCCGATCACCTTCGGATGGATGTCCGGGGGCAGGTCGAACATGTGCGTGGTCGCGCTCGTCGTTCCAGCCATAGGACTGAAGCCGTCAGCGACGGCGATGTCACGCTCGCCGGCGATCTCGACAGCGATGGCGTTCAGCTCCTCCGTCACATCATTGGTGGCCGTCTCGAGACCGGTGCCGAGGCCGAGGCTGAACGGGTTGTAGACCGTCAGGAACACGATCTGCGCGTCGTCCCCGGCAGCGTCCCGGATATCGTCCAGGATCCGCTCCAGGTTCGGACGGTACGCCGCCAGCGTGGGCTCCAGCCTTGCCTGGCAGGCCGGCGTCGTCAGGCTATCGCTGCAGTCGGCCGATCCGAGGTGGCCCAGAAAGTCGTTGGCGCCGATGTCGATGGTGACGTAGGCAACTTCCCGGTCGCGCATGAAGTCCAGCGCCAGCTCGAGCTGCCCGCCACGAATCAGGGTGCCCGAGGTCTCGCCGGACACGCCGAAGTTGCGCAGCCCGTAGGTCTGGCTGTCGCGTCGCTGCACCTCGGCGTGGAACCGTGAGACGAACCCGTCGCGGGCGTCGCTGACCCCGACGTTCGCAGTCAGCGAGTCGCCGATGGCCACCACGAACGAGGGTCCGGTCGCGCCGTCGCTTGCGGTTCCGCGCGTCAGCTGCTCCGGCGGTGCACTTGCACCGCCGAGCGTCGCGACATTCGCAGCGAGCCCGTCAAGCAGGTCCTGTGAGGAAATGATATCTCCGCCGCCGACCGCTCCGACCACGGCGATCTCGTCCGATCCGATCACGATAGCCTGAACGTCGGCCTGGGCCCTGGCCAGTTCATCGTTCAAGTCCAGGACGGTGTTCAGCAGATCATTGACGGCGCCGGTTGCGATGCCGGGCAGGGTGAGGTTGCCGATGTCGACATCGGCGATGTCGAACTTGATCTCGCCTGCCTCGATGTCTGCAGTCACCGAACCGGTCGCGGTGAGCGAGCCGCTCTTGAATTCGATGTCGAAGAGGACGCGCCCGTTCTCGCCGTCTTCGCCCTCGATCACATCGAGCGTAACGCGACGGATCGGTGTATCGCCCTCGGCGGCAATCGCGTCCTGCAGGAACGCTGTCAGTTCCTGCTCGGTCAGGGCGATGCGGAAGCCCGCGGTGCCCTCCGCCTCCTCGAGTTTGCGCTCGATCGAAGCGAGCGCGACCGGGTCTGCCGGATCGGCCGGGCCATCGCTGTCAGTCAACGCGCTCACGACCTGGTAGGCCGACCAGCCGCCGAAGGCGATGGAACCGACGAACACGATCGCGAAGCCCGCCATGAGGATGGCGCCGACGGGGCCGCGGAAGAAGATACCGGCGATGATGCCGATGAGAATCAACACCAGCACTGTGATCGCAATCGCCTCGCCCATCGTGAACAGGGCCAGACCAGCGGCGGTGACCGCTGCGAGCACGCCGAGAATGACCAATCCGACGACCCTGGTGTCCTCCGGTCCCGCCCCCCACGATGCGGCCATCCTACTCGCACGGCGACAGCGCCCGCGAGCCGCCGTCAGCGTGGCTCGACGGCGTCGCATCCGAGGGAAAACCCCGATGTCGCCCCGGGTCACCCCGCCTACCTTGACCCCATGACCTGGTCCATCTTCGTTCGGCGCGCTCTTCTGTCCGCGACCCTGACGGCATACGCCGCGCTGATCGCTGGCGTCTGGATGGCATCGCCATCGACGATTCGCGAACTGACCGCCGAGCTCCCACCAGCGCTCAAGGCGTCAACCGTCGCCTACCGCGGCGTCGCCTCGGTGCTGCTGATCGCCTCGGCGTCACTGGTCGCGCTCGTGGGTTGGTCGTGGCGGACCAGGCCGACGCGCCCCTTCGCGCTCGAAGATGGCAACCGGCTCACCATGACCGCCGCGGCTACGCTGCTGAGACAGGCCGTGATCCGCCGTTCCGACGTGCGGACCGCCGAGGTGGTCGTCGAGCACCGTGGCGGCACCGTCGCCGCGAGCATGACACTCGATGTCACCGCAGACGCGCTGCTCGCCGAGATCGAGGAACACGCCCGAGGCGCCGCGCAGGCGCTCGCCGCACGCGTCAACGCCCCCATCTCCGATCTACAGGTCGCAATCACGTTCGAGGAACTCGACCTCGTCGCAGCGCGTGCACGGCGCGCTGTCCCGACGCGCGACCAGCGCGCCGCCTAGCTCGACCTCACGACTGGCACACACTGCCTCGACGATGTCCTAAGCTCCGCCAATCACGTGCGCGCATGGGGGGCATCGCGATGGCCAATACCTTGCCGGCTTCGGCCGATGAACTCATCGTCGAATGGCTACGCGAATCGCTGCCGGCCGATCTGCGCCCGGAGCGCATCTCCGCGTTCACCAGCCAGATGATCGGCGAGGGTGAGGGGTTCGCCGGTCGTCTCGCTCGCGTCGAGGTGACGACCACCGATGGCGAAGCGTTCCCACCACTGATCGTGAAGTTCGCGGCGGAGCATGAGACGACCCGCAAGCTCATGGCGGACTTCGGGGGATACGAACACGAGGTCAACTTCTACAACCGCCTCGCGGAGCAGGTGGACGTCCCGACCCCGCGTTCCTACTTCGCGGGGTTCGACGGTGAGGCGGGGACCTTCCTGATCATCCTCGAGGACCTGGCGCCCGCAACCGTCGGCGACCAGGTCGTGGGCGCGACACTCGAGGAGGCGGAGCTCATTGTCGACGAACTCGCGCGTCTCCACGCTCAGTGGTGGAACAGCGACGAGCTTGCCGAGATCGATTGGCTCACGCCGCCCGAGGGGTTCGAGGACCAGCTGTTCGAACTCTTCGACCGCGGCATGCCCGCGGTACGCGAAGAGTGGGCGCCGCAGCGGCCGGAGTTGGTCGCGCTGGTCGAGCGAACCCGCAAGGTGCTGCCAGAGCTGCTGAAGCGCATCCAGCCCGGGGTCCCGCCGAAGCCCTACACGCTCCTCCACGGCGACATGCGCCTCGACAACCTCTTCTTCCCCTCCGAAGAGGGCGGCCAGTTCACAGTGATCGACTGGCAGGCGATCGCGCTCGGCCCGCCGGGGCAGGAGCTGGCGTACTGGCTCGTACTCAGCCTGCCGGTCGAGCTGCGGCGAGAACACGAGGACGCGCTGCTACGGCGCTACCACGAGGCGCTGATCGGCCACGGCGTCACTGGCTTCAGCATGCGCAATCTCAAGGCCGGCTATCGCGACGGCACGATCCAGATGCTCGGCGGCATTCCGATCCTCGCCGGTAGCCTGGACTTCACTTCAGAGCGCGGTATCGCGCTCTCGGATGCAGCCATGGACCGCATGGAAGCGGCGCTGAACGATCGGAACGCGAAGCGGTTGCTGCAAATCTTGCCGTGGATCCTGCGGGGCGTGGACGTGTGGAGCGCCATCACTGCGCCCGTGCGAGGGCTGCGTAGTCGTTTCGCCAGCTCGTCGTAAACGCTAATCGCTCGGCGCCACCGGATCGTTCGCGCCGAGCAACACGCTGCCGACCGACTCGTAGTGCTTCTTCGACGCCGCGATGTGGTGCTTCGCCACGTTAAGGTCGCGTAGCACCCGCTCGATGCGATGCGCCGTGTAGATCGCGTTCGTGCCCGCGGCGTCGTAGAGGAGCTGAACCGCACGCAACGCCTCGTGCACGGAGTGGGTCAGCGCCAGCCGCGCCTCCCAGTTGCGAAGCACGGCGTCCGGCGCATCCTCGTTCGCTGCCACCCAGGCCGCCTCGACCGCCTCGAACAGAAACGCGCGAGCGCCGCGCACGATCGCCTCCGCCTCGGCGATCGCCGCCTGCACCTGCGGGCGGTCTCGCAGCAGTGAAGTGTTCACCTTCGAGGTCCGCGTCTGGGCCAACGCGCTCAGGTCCTCGATCGCACCGCGCGCCATGCCCAGGGTGTTGCCGCCGTGCAGGGACCAGCCCCACGTGCCGACGTACGGCGCGCGGTAGCGCGGCCCGGGGAACGACGAGGCCTCGGCCCACCACATCGTCCGTCCCGCCGGCACGAAAAGGTCGCGCACGACGAAGTCGTTACTGCCCGTGCCGCGCATGCCCATGACGTCCCACGTGTCGATGACCTCGCCATCGCCCTGCGGCATGAAGGCGATGCGTTGCACCGGATCCCCCGTGGGACCGATGCGTCGCTCGCCGCCAGGTCCGTCGAGGATCCAGAACCCGCCGAGGATCCAGTTGGAGTGCATGACGCCGCTGACGAAGTCCCAGTGCCCATCGATCACGTAGCCACCCTCGACCTCGACGGCTGTCGCCTGCGCCATCGTCGACCCGCCGAGCCTGATGTCGGCGGCGCCGCGACTCTCGAGGGTGCACATGCCCTCGATCGCCTCGGCCGAGAGCCAGCCGAGGAGCGCCGCCTCGAACGATCCGTTCTGCGCGAGCCAGCCGGCCGAGCCGTCGGCGCGGGCGATCTGCTCGATCGCGCGGATGGCCGTCGTCGGTTCGGCCTCGGCGCCGCCGTAGGCGGCGGGGGAAAGCAAGGTGAACAGCTTCGCCTCGGCCATCGCCTCGGCGATGTCGTCCGGGAGTTGGCGCTCAGCTTCGATCGTGTCGGCAGCGGCACGGATCCGGGGCGCGATGGCCGCGGCCGCGGCTACGACATCGAACATAGGACGCCGAGCGTAGCAGCCGACGGGTCAGCGGATACCGCTGTCGTATGCGACGTCGAGGTCGGTCCAAGTGCCAGTGACGACCTTGAAATCGATCGGGTGCCCCACCGGGAACGGCGACCCGGCCGGCGTCAGTGGCTCGAGCCGGTACGAGCCCGGCGGCAGCGATACCTCGAACCAACCGTCGTCCGACGACTCGGCGCGCTCGACTTCGTTGCCGCTCGCGTCGCGCACGACGAGTTCCGCTGCGAGTGCGCGATCGGGGCACCAGAAGCCCTGTCGCTGCACCGGGCAGATCGGCCCGAGGTGGACGACCCCTCGCGCGCCGCTCCCAGGCGAGGCGGCGTCCGACCGCTCCACGGTCACCACGACGCTGTAGTCGCCTGGCTGGAGCTCGACGGTCGAGCGAGGTTCCGGGCGTACCTCGATGAGCCGCACGCGGTACGTCGAGTCGATTTCCATGGTCGCGTCGCCACCGTTGGGGGCCGTGACGGGCAGCCAGACCGAGCCGGACGCGCTTGTCGCGATCAGTGCCAGCTTCGTCTCGCCCGCCCAAACACAGGTGACGTCGACCGGGCAACGCGAGTCACCCTCGATCGCCGCGAGGGCAAGCTCGTAGGGCGTGCCGTCGACCGCGAACGGGATGCCGAACGGCAGCACCGTCTCGAGCCCGAGGTAGGTCCGCGTCTGGCCATCGTCACTCGCGTGGCGCTCGACGAGCAGCCCGTACATCGCATCGCCGCGGTCCTCGAACACCGCGAGCGTGACCAGCCACGCGCCGTCGGACGGCAGCGAGAAGCTCGCGCCGTTGGAGGTGACATCGAGCGTGAGCTTCGTGGCACCGCCCTCGGGCCTGAAGGCGAGCCAGTCGACGCCAAAGTCCGTGGGCGCGGCAGGACGGGCGATCGCGTTGACCTCGAGCACGTCGGCGCCGCTCCAGTCGAGGTCGCCGCTGAGCGAGATCGTCTCGTCGTTGATCACAGTCAGCGAGTCGAGCGGGGTGATGATGCCAATCTTGTCGGCGCACAGCCCGGCACCCGAGGCGCTGGACCAGCAATAAGTCACCTCGCCGAGGGCGATCGACCCGCCCGAGGCGGCCGCGAGCACCTCGGGGATCCCGAAGTCGCTGCCGATCGGTGTCCCGGTCGGCGAGGGCGTGGCGGTCGCGGTGGGCTCCGATGTTGGCGAGGGCGTGGCGGTCGAGGTCGGCTCGGAGGTGGGCGTGGGCGTCGCGTCGGAGTTGCCGCTACTGCAAGCGATCGCCAGCAGTGCTAAAGCGAAGGCGAACGAGAGCAGCGGTAGCGTTCTGCGTCTCAAGAAGGCACGCCCTTTCAATACGTCATGGCGCACGAATAGGACGATCGTGCGCCCTGCACGGTTCCGCCGTCGAGCGGACCTCGAGAGACTTCACTTCACAGCGATGCGCTATCTGTGCTGTGATGTGGCCTCCGCGCGAGCCGGTCACGGACGCGCGGCGGAGGACACAGCGATGGTTGACGCGATCGGGACGCGATCGGACGAAGCGACGGCGGATCCCGCGTATCGCGTGTTCGTCAGCTACATCGACAAGTCGCGCGACTTCTACGCGGCGCAGGGCTATGAGCGGCCCTACCGCTGGGCTCGCAACGACGAGGCGCCGTTCACGCCCCTGGCAAAGCCGCTCTCCGAGAGCCGCATCGGGCTGATCACGACCACCACGCTCGTGGATGACGACGCCGAGGACCCGAACCCGGACGACCGACCGCCCAAGCGCCCCTATGCCGCGCCGCTAGAGCCGCTCCCCGAGCGGCTCTACACGATGGATCTGTCCTGGGACAAAGAGGCTACGCACACGCACGACCTCGACTCCTTCTTTCCGGTCCACCGCCTGCAGGAGGCCGTCGAGGCCGGTCGCATCGGCAGCCTCTCGCCCCGCTTCTACGGCGTACCGACCGAGTACAGCCAGCGCCGAACGAACGAGGTCGACGCGCCCCAGCTCCTCGAGTACCTGCGCGAGGACCGCGTCGACGTGGCGCTGCTGGTCCCGCTCTGACCGGTCTGCCACCAGTCCGTGAGCCTGGTCTCAAGACACCTCGAAGCGAACGGCATCCCGACCGTGATCCTCGGATCGGCGCGGGACATCGTGGAACAGGCCGCCGTCGCGCGGTTCGTCTTCAGCGACTTCCCGCTCGGCAACTCCGCGGGCAAGCCCTACGACATCGAGATGCAGCGCGCAGTCGTCGGCATGGGACTCGACCTCCTCGAGGAGGCACGCTTCCCGCGCACGACGTTGCAGACCCCGTTCCGCTGGGACGACGACGCCTGGCGCGCGGGCTACATGCGCGTCGACGAGTCGAACCGCGAAGAGTTGAGCCGCGCCGGCGAGGAACGACGTGACCGCCAGGCGCGACGCAAGACCGAGGGCCGCGCGCGGGTCGACTGAACGTATCGATCGCGACACAGACAAAGAGGCCGCCCCCATGGGGCGGCCTCCCTGATCGTGTGTCGAACGTCGGGACTAGGCGCTCTGCCCGGTCGTCTCGCTCGTGTCGCCACCGCGCGGACCGTCGTGGAAGCGGCCACGGAAGCCGTCCGGCCGCTCGCCGTTCTCGATGCTCTCGAGAATCTCGTCGGCCTCCTCCTGGGTGATGCGACCGTTCTCAACCGCCTCAGCCAGCTTCTCGGAGAGGTTCACGAGCCGGTCGGCTCGCAGCTCCGCCATCGCGTCGGTGATCTCCGACTCGCTCACGCCGAGCTCGACGGCGAGCGCCGAGACGAAGGCAGCGCGACGCTCGTCCCTCACCTCGGGCGTGACCTCATCGGGCCGGTCGCCGAGGGATTCCTTGGCGGCCTCGGCCGCAGCTCGAAGCGTCTCGACGTCGATGCTGAGCGCCTCGGCGAGGGCCGCGCCGCGCTCTCCGCGGTGATGGCGGCCGCGGCAGCTCTTGCCGTCCTCGTCCGTTTCGCCCTCGGCCTGCTGCACGACGACCGGCTCGGTGAGCGTCGTAGCCGCACTGCCACCGCCGGACGCCATGGCGAACGCCGGCACGGCGATCGCTGCCGCGGCCGCCACGGAGGCGAGCGCCAGGCTGATTCCTCGTCTGCTGATCATCATCAGTCTGTTCCTCCTCGAAACGCGGGAGCGATTCGTGAGGAGAGGATATCGATGAGGGAATAAAACCCCCGTAAGGTCCGCAGACCTCCGCGGTCGGTTATGTAGCGCTGGCCGGTTCGTTGCCGTACTGACGCGTCACCTGTTGCTCGATCACGAGCGCGTGGGCACGCTCCTCGGCGACGGGCCGATGTTCCACGCCGGCCGGCACCACGAAGAGATCCCCGGGCCGGAGGTGAACATCCTCCCGCCCGCGGAGCTCGATGCGGAAGCTGCCGTCCCAACAGAGGAACGCTTCGTCCTCGTCATGTCGGTGCCACGGGAACTCACCCTCGAGGCGCGCCACCCGCACGACGGCATCGTTGGGCGCCGCCAGGTCTCGCGGCTGCCACGCCTCCGTCAGCGCTGCGATCGCCATGGGGATCGAGATCGGATCGCTCGAGGTCATCTGCTGGTCGCTCTTCGCGTCATTCGACGGAGGCCCCAGCCGAGCCCGAAGAGGATCAGCATCCCACCTGCGCCGGCCGCTGCCGCGATCGCGACGTTCCGTGTGTCGTCGTCGCCGCTCAGGCCGCCCACCTCGGCGTCGAGCTGGGCCGCCGCGCGGCGCAGCTCCTCGGAGCGGTCCGGCAGCAGTCGCCCGACGATCGTGACGACGATCTGGGTCTCGCCGACGGCGCCGTCGCTGTCCTCGGCGCGCAACGTGATCATGTGCTCGCCGGGCGAGAGGTCGACCGTGTCGAGGACCTCGCCGCCGCCCAGTTCACCGTCGAGACTCGATTTCCAGGTCAGCGCGCCGCCGGGCAGGTCGCCGTCTTCCCAGTCGGTCGCGGAGCCCTCGAACGAGACGATGTCGCCCTGGAAGACGCGCTGGCCGTGGCCCGGTCCGAGGATGCGCGGCGCGGGCGTGCCGTTCGGCACGGTCAGCCCGCTGACCTCGTCGCTGCCCGTGTTCGCGCCATCGTTCACCGTGACGCGCAACCGTCCGTTGCGATCGCTTGCCGGGAGATACCCGAGCGACTCGATCGTGACTTCACCGCCGCCGACCGCGTCGATCAGCACGCGCCACGTCGCGCCGTCGTCGGCGCTGTATTGCACCATCGCGACCAGGGCGTCGCCATCTGCGTCCGTGGCATCCCAGCTCAGCGTCAGAGGCTCGCGCAGCTCCGCGCCGTCGCTCGGCGAGGTGATCTGCACCGACGGTGCGCTCGCTGAGACCGGCCGCTCGGCGATCGAGTCGCCGTCGCTGCGGACCGTCACCGCCTCGACGCCGGCGGGCCAGGGCACCAGCTCGCGGAACATCTGGATGGCGTCGACGCCGCTGTGGTGCGCCACATCGAAGTCGATCAACGGCAGCTCGAACAGCACGCGGCCGCCGCCATCCTCAAGGGCCAGCTGATACGTCGAGGTTGCAGCACCCGAGCGCGCCGCCTCGCGCGCCTGTGCCTCCTCGAGCACGTGCGACAGCGGGTCGTCGAGGCGCTGTACGTGGATGATCACGGCCTCGCCGCTGTCGCGATTGACGAAGCCGTAGATCAGGGCGAACGACTGTGCCGCCTGCAACGCCGAAGGCTGCGGGGGCGTCACCGAGCCTGGTTGCGGCTCGATGCCGCCGGTGCGGGGGGAACGACGCGGCCCTCGCGGAGCGCCTCGGCGATCGTCACGAACGCGTCGCGGAGGCGGTCCGGCATGGCGATCTGGAGGTCGTCGAGGTCACAGTCGACGTCGTAGCCATTCAGCATCAGGCAGTAGTCGTATGGGTCGGCCCACTTCGGTGAGAGGTAGCCGAGCAGCGGGAAGCCGTTGGCCGGATCCGCTTCGTCCGGGTCGTTGCTGATCACCGCCGGCTCGGACAGCCACGGCCAGACGTGCCAGTAGACGTCGAGCCCGTAGTACCCGTCCTCGTCGACGTCCGCGAGCGAGCAGTCGGGGTTCTGGTAGGGATAGCCGTCGTCGACGGCGCCACCCGCCTCCTCGTTGCCGTTGCAGTTGACGTGCTTCAGCCCCAGGTTGTGCGCCAGCTCATGCGCCAGCATCGCCGCCCGCGAGATGTGCCACGGGGAGTCGTCGCTGAACCCATCGTCCATCTTCCCGTAGGACACGCCGTTCTTCGCGTAGCCGGAGATGTTGATGGGGTCGAAGCCCTCGCTCTGCATCGTCATGGTGACGCTGTTCGGCACCATGCCGTACCAGGCGAGGTTGTCCTTCCACGGGTCGGTGTTGTCTTTCATCGAGGCGATCCGCACGGTTGGCAGACCGACCTGTTCCGGGTCTGAGAGATCCCACTCGCGTGCCAGGAAGTCGAGCCACGGGAAGGGGTCACACCAGCCGGAGTGGCAGAGCGGGCCCACCGAGTTGTCGGAGTTGCCGCCGTAGACGTAGAGCCGCGGCACCGGGTTGAGCCGGAAGATGTCGTTCACGACTCGCGTGGCTTGCGTCTGGTTGGCGTTCCAGGTGTACGTGATCGACGCCTGGTTCGCGTTCGAGTTCTGGTGGAGGTGGATCGGGACGAGCATCAAGTTCGCGTCCAGGCCCTCCTCGAACGACATCGCCACTTGCATCTCGTTGTTGTCCGGGTTCGGCTCGAAGTCGACCGAGTCGGGATTGCCCTGCCCGTACACGAGCACGCGGAAGGTAGTCGTGTCCTCTGCCCAGTAGCGCGGCAGCTTGAAGTACAGCGAGTCGTCGAGGTTGACCCGCTCCCCGCCGTCCTCGCGGGCGGTGATCGTCCCGTTGTCCGCGAACAGCACCGCCGGGTCGTCGTCGTCCGCGGACAGCCCCAGTTGCTGCCCGTTGCGGAACGCCGCCATCGCCGCGTCGACGCCGGAGAGCTGGCCATCGTCGGTGGCGACGTACGCCCGCAGGTAGGTCAGCCGGCGCTCCACGAGGGGCATGCGATTGTCGAGGTCCTGGATGCCCTGCGTGAACTCGACGTCGGTGATGCGGAGGTCCGGCGGATCTGGGACGCCGAAGCCGGGCTGCTCGGTCGGCTGCTCCGGTGCGGCCACCTCGCCGCCGGGGCCGGGCGCGGTCGGGTCAGGACCCGGCGTGACCGTCGGAGCTGCGATCGGCGGCTGCGTCGGCGTCGTGGTCGGCTGCTGGATCGGCGGCGTCGTGGCGGTGGGCGTCACCCTCGGCGGTGTCGTTGCCGTTGGCGTCGGGGTGGTGGCGATGATCGTCGGGGGGACGGTCGGTGGCGTGGTCGCGGTTGGCGGCACCGCGCAGCCCGTATCGGCAGCGTCGATCGGTCCGTCGAGGTCGTTATCGGCGGTGTCGTTGCAGGTGTTCGCACCGGTGGTCTGGTCGTACTCGAGATGTTCTGGTCGGCTGCGCGACGACTGTGGATCGCTGCCGTAGCGTGTCTCGATGTCGTCTGTGATCCCGTCGCCGTCGCTGTCGGGCGCCGTTTGCGCCTCGACGGCAGCTCCCACGATCAACCCCAGGGCGAGCACCAGCGCTGCGAGGGAGAGGCCGAGGAGTGAGACGCCAGCGATCCGGGAAGGTCTGACGCGCACCGTCACAGAGTGGTCCTGTCCTCCCCGCCCACGCAGCTTAGTCGTAGCAGGCCCGTACGGGCCCGCTCATAGGGATGCTAAACAGGGTTTGCGTCATTTCTTATCTCTCCGATGCGGAACGAACCGTGGGCGTGCCGGCCATCTCTAAGGTGAAGTGAACTGCCAGAAGCCGCGTGGCCGATGGCACCGCAGGAGGACCCCCCGTGCTGCAGTTGAATGACACCCGAGGCCAGAAGCTCGCCGAGCACCGCCTCGTGGCAGGCGCCCGTGTCCCGGTTTGTGCCGACGCCGCCTACCTCCTCGCACGAGCGCGCTTCCTCGAGGCCGTCCGCGTCGAAGCCGCCTCGGCTCGCGCAGCCTCCTAGCACACGACCGCATCGCCACACGAAGAGAGCGCCTCACAGGCGCTCTCTTCGTGTGGATGCCGGAACTCCTCGTCAGTTCGGGTGCTCCTCGCTCGTGTCGAGGGCGAGGAAGCGGTTGCTCACCCAGCTCTCGACGCCGTCAGCCTCCACGTAGGACCAGCCGGCGCACTGCCCGGCGCCCGGCTCCACAACGGTGACACTCGCCCCCTCGCGGAACGCCCCACCGGATGTGGCGTCTGCCCGGCAGGCGTTGCGAACCGCGACGCCGCGCGCGGCCGTCTCCGCGATGCGCGCAACGACCGGCTCGGGTTCGTTGATGACGACGCTGCTCTCGCTGCTGCCCTCGTCGATCTCGTCTGCGAGCTGTACGGTCCTGCCCTCGTCCGTCACGCCGACGACCCGTGCCTCCGCCCACTCGGAGAACTCGGTCGTCGCGAGGTTCAACTCGGCGCGCGCGGCGGACGCGAAGCCCGAACTCCAGAGGTAGACGGCGCCCGTGGCGAGAGCCGCGAAGACCGCGACCGTGAGCAGAGGGCGGATGGCGGCACGTAACCGGGACCCACCTACGTCCCGCCGCCGCGGACGGATGTCGCCGTCCTCGTCTCGGCGAGCAGCCAGGTCGGCGGGATCCAGCGCGATCGAACGGCTGCGCGTGCGTGCAGACGCCGCCGAATGAGGTCGCGCGCTCATAGAGTTCCCGCCTCCGACGTCCGCAGTTTCGTCGCCCACCCACTCTGATCGCCCAGTCGTATTGAACCGGTTAGAGATTGCCAGTTTTGATGCTGACGAGCGGCGAGGCAGGCCATCCAGCCCTCGACGCTAGGACCGCGCACGCGTTGAATCTCCAGACGGCCTGGCGTGCCGAAGGGAGCCGCGATGACAGCCGAGGCGTTCTTCCGCCACGAGGATGGCGTCTTCGTCCCCAGCGACGAGGCGAGAGGGCCGTGGGACCCGAACTCGCTGCACGGACGCGTCCTCGTCGGATTGCTCGCCCGCGCGTTCGAGCAGGAGCACGGCGACGAGTCGTTCCAGGTGTCGAGGCTCACGACGGAGCTCTTCCGCCTCCCGCCGTTCGCGCCGCTCGAAGTGACCAGTGAGGTCGTGCGCGACGGTCGCCGCATCCGCGTCGTCGAGGGCAGCGTGTCCTCGGGCGGCGTCGAACTGGCGCGCGGTCGCGCGGTGATGCTGCTACGGGCCGAACAGCCGGACGGCAGCGTGTGGTCGCCGCCGCCCTGGGATGCGCCGGATCCCGACTCGATCACCGCGCCGGAACCTCCATCGGGACGCGTGCCGATGTGGGAAACGCGTCTGGTCGAAGGCGGGGACTTCGGCGACGTGGTGCAGAAACGCGCCTGGCTACGCGAGACGCGCGCCCTGGTCGAGGGCGAACCGACCACGCCGTTCCTGCGCGTCGCCGTGGCCGCTGACTTCACGAACCCGTTCGCCAACTCCGGCGACCGCGGGCTCGAATTCGTGAACGCGGATGTGACGCTCTACCTGCATCGCCACCCCACCGATGAATGGCTTGGGTTCGAGGTCGCCGGGCACCACAGCACCGACGGCGTCGCCGTCGCGGAGTGCCAGATCCACGACCGCCGAGGTCAGATCGGGCGCAGTCTCGTCTGCGCAGTCGCGAACCATCGGCGCGGCTAGACGCGCTCCCAGACCAGCGTCTTCCGCTCGCCGTTCTGCCAGCCTGAGCGGACCTTCAGGCCCACCAGCTTCGCGGACTCGCGCAGGCGTCGCTTCACGACCGCGGGATTCTCGCCGGGTTCGAGATCGATGGCGCCGGCGTTGGCCGACTCCAGGATGTCGAGGTAGAACTGGCGAGCCTCGTGAGCCTCGCGCTGCCGTCCGATGCGCACGGTTGCGGGGTCGAGAGTGGTGAACTTGGGCATGACAGCTGGGTTCCGAATCTAATGGCACCTGTTAAGGTCTGTACGGGGACAGGCGTCTCTTATACCAGATTATCGCCCCAGAGTTCGCCAGACATGCACGATTCCGCCTCGGAATTCGAGACGCTCAGCTACCCTCGCGGACATGCTCTTTCGCGCCCGTGACCATGAAGCCTCTTTCGCGCCCGTGACCATGAAGCGATCGAGGCCGGGGCGGTGACGATGACCGTTCGCGCCTGGCGGCGTCCGCAAGCGCGCGTCGGCGGCGTGTACCGCCTGAGTCCCCGCGGGGTAATCGTGGTGGACGCCCTCGACGGTGTGGCGATCGACGACCTGACCGACCGCGACGCCGCCGACTGCGGATTCGCCAACCGCGCGGAGTTGCTCGGCCAGCTCGGGGCGGCGAGCGCGGGGCGCCGAACCGTCGAACCGTTGACGCGGCTCCGCTTCCACTACGAAGCGCGCCTAGACGAGCGTGTGGAGCTGCGCGACGACCACCTCGACGGCGAGGCACTGGCGGCGCGGCTGGCGGCGATGGACGTCCGCAGCAAGCACGGCGCCTGGACGCTCGACACGCTGCGCGCGATCGAGGCGTCGCCGCTGGTGGTCTCGACGCGACTCGCGGCCGCGCTTGGTCGGGAGACGCGGCCGTTCAAGGCGGATGTGCGCAAGCTCAAGAAGCTGGGTCTGACGATCAGCCACGAGGTGGGCTACGCGCTTTCACCCCGTGGTCGCGTGCTCGCTAGCTGGTTCCTCCGCGCTAGGCCCAGCTCTCGTGCAGCACGAATTCGTCGAGGTCGATGCGACCCTCGCCGCGGGAAAGCGCGCGACCGCCGGTCGGGTAGCCGAATGTGATTGCCATCGCGACGGTGGCGTCGGGCGGCAGGCCGAGCAGCGCTCGGGCGCAGCCGTCGTGCTGGATGCCAACTGGGCAACTCGCCACGCCCTCGGCGTTCGCGGCGACCATCATGTTCTGAGCGGTGCGGCCAGCGTCGAACGGCCGGCTGTCGCCCAGGCGCACCACGACGACGACCAGCGGCGTCAGCGGGAAATGCGCCGCGAAGTCGGCGCACTTCGCCAGCTCCGCTTTGCGTTCGTCGTCCTCGATGAGGATGAGCCGGATCGGCTGCTCGTTCTTGGAGGAGCCGGCCATCCGCCCGGCCTGCAGGATGCGCTCCAGCGTCTCCGCCTCGATCGGCCGCTGTTCGTACTCGCGGGTGTCCCGCTTGCTCACGATCGCGCGGTATGCGTCCACGGTGTCCCCGTTCGGCTGGTCGGCTCGTCGAGGGCTCAGCCTAGCCGCCAAAGGGCGTGGAGGTGCAGAGCAGCGTCATCGTAGCTCCGGCGCCAGCTCTCGCCATTCGGCTCGTAGTGCCCTCGCGGCGCCGCGATCAGAAGCGACACATTGCAGCTCGCACGGCAGATCCAATCCGGGCTTAGGTGGCGTATCTCCAACAGACTTGCGGGTAGTGGTGTGTTTCACCAAAAGATGCACGCTAGGCACGGGATGCTCGCTTAAAGCTTTCCACCGCGGCCGCTTCTTGCGGAAGTCCGTCAAAGGACGGGCGTCGCTGTGGGTGAGGGGGAACTGTGACAGATACCAACTATTGGAACCGGACGTTCCGCCACCGCGTCTCTCGAAGAGGCTTGCTTCGTGGCGCGGGCGTGGCGGGCGCGGGTCTCGCCGGCGCAGCCTTGATCGGGCTGTGGCGACGATGACGACGACGACGATGGGGACGGCGCGACGCCGGCGCCGACAGCCACCACCGGTGGCACGGCTACCCCGGCGCCGACGGCCGTCGACCCGTTCGCGAACATCACGCGCGGCGGCACCTGGCAGTCGACGCGCTTTGGTGACCCGCCGACGATCGACGCCTACGGCAACCTGTCGTTCGAGGCGAAGACGGTGTCGCTCTACGCGCACAGCCGTCTCTTCAAGATCGGCGCTCGCGCGGACATCAACCCCAACGCGGCCCTCCCCGAGGAGGACGCGGCCGAGTCCGTGGAGACCACCGACGGCCAGAAGGACCGTGAAGCTCAAGCAAGGGATCAATTTCCACAACAAGGCCCCGGTCAACGGCAAGGAGCTGACGACCGACGACATCATCTTCTCGTGGGAGAAGCTCACCGCTCCCGAGTCCCCGAACATGACGATGGTCAGCCACGTGACCAAGTTCGAGGCGGTGGACGACTACACGCTGAACGTGGAGCTCGAGTCGCCCTCGGCGACGTTCAAGGACCTGCTCGCCGACGCCAACGTCCTGCACATCCAGCCGACCGAGGCGGATGGCGGGTACGACCCGCGTCTGGGCATGATCGGCACCGGCCCGTGGATCTTCGATCAGTACGAACCGTCCGTGTCGATCCAGTACTCGAAGAACCCCGAGTGGTTCGTCGAGGGCAAGCCGTTCATGGACGGCGTCGAGCTGTTCATCATCCCGGAGTACCAGAACCGACTTTCGCAGTTCAAGGCGGGCAACACGTCCGTTGCGGGCATCAATGCGAACGACGTACTGGGACTGCAGGATGAGCAGAGCGACGTCCAGTGGCGTGGCCTCCAGCCGGCCTTGCTGTCGTTCGTCTACTTCTCGAAGCCCGAGCGGGACCCGGACGCTGCATGGCAGGACCCGATGTTCCGCCAGGCGCTCTCGATGACATACGACCGAGACGCGCTGACGGACCTCGGTTACAACGTGTCCGCCCTCAAGGAGGCCGGCCTCGATGTGATCGAGACCTGGAACAACCTGATCCCTGCTGGCTTCACGCGCTGGTGGCTCGACCCGAAGTCGGCCCGCCAGGGTGAGAGCTCGAAGTTCTTCGAGTACAACCCAGAAGAGGCTCAGAAGATCTTCGCGGCCAACGGCTGGGAGGGCACCGAGTTCACCTGGCAGTACACGACGAACCGCTACGGTTCGACGTTCAACTCCATTGCGGAGGCCATGGGCAACTACTTCATCGAGGCAGGCCTGAAGCTCGAGACTGAGGGCCAGGACTACTCGTCGAAGTACATCACCCAGACCTTCCGCTCCGAGTTCAACGGCGTGGCCTTCGGCTACGAGACGCCGTTCCCGGAGGTCGGTGGGTACTTCCCGCGTATGTTCGGCGACGACCCGGCCAACCACAGCCGGATCTCCGACCCGGTCATCGACGAGATCGCGGCCAAGCAGGCTGTCGAGCTTGACGAAGAGACGCGGCGAGAGCTCATTTTCGATGCGCAGGTGCACAACATGGAGATGGGATACTACCTCCCGTCCCAGGCTGGCGCCGGCACCGGATGGTCGGCCTGGAGACCAGAGGTGCGCGGCATCGTCCAGACCCGTTCTTATGGATCGGGGACGGAAACGGTACCGAACCACTGGTTCGACGTATAAAGGGAGATGTCCCGGGACTTCCCGGAGCGAGCGTCCCTGGACCCGGCGCTCGCAACGGGTACAAGGGGCGGTGCCTTCGGGCACCGTCCCTTCTCTTTGTCCTCGACCGTTCGAGGGCGATCGGCCGCGCGCTGAGGTGGACGTGGACGGGCGCTAGCTGCGCCCGATGAGCTCCAGCCGACGCATGCCGCGCATCTGGAAGTTCTCCTCGCGCAGGGCTCCGTCACCTCCGAGCTCGAGTCCGTCGAAGCGTTCGAGCAGCTCCGCGAACATGATCTCGAGCTCCATTTCCGCCAACGGCGCGCCGAGGCAGAAGTGCGGTCCGAGGCCGAAGTTGACGTGCCGCGAACGGCCGCGTCCGACATCGAACGTGTCGGGATCCTCGAACGCCTCCGGGTCGCGCGTGGCCGCGCCGCCCATCGCAAGCACCGAGTCGCCGAGGCGCAGGTGTCGGCCGCCGAGTTCGACCGGCTCTGACACCCAGCGGAAGTGGACGTGTGTCGGCCCGTCGAAGCGCAGCATCTCGGACACTGCGTCCGGCATCAGCGCCGGATCCTCTCGTAGCCGTGCCAGCTGGTCCGGATGCTCGAGGAGCAGTGACACGCCGTTCGCCAGCGCGGAACCGACCGGCGTCGTGCCGGCGGTGTAGAGGAACGTGACGAAGGCGAGGAGCTCGTCGGCCGAGAGCACATCACCCTCCGCCTCCGCCTCGGTCAGGATGTAGATCAGCGAACGGTCGGTCTCGCCGTCGTGCTCCTCGCGGAAGCGCTCGAGGTACGCCCGCAGTGCCTCCGCTCCGGCTCGCGCCGCCGTGATCGCCTCGCGTGGGATGCGCTCGCCCGAGGTGCCGAGGATGATCGCGCGTGCCCAGTTGTGCACGGTCTCGCGGTCCTCGTCAGGCAGCCCGAGCAGGTCGCCGGTGACCAGCAGCGGCAGCGGATAGGCCAATGTCTGGATCAGCTCGAACGGCTCGCCGTCGGGCACTCGTTCGAGGATCTCCCGTGCATAGCGATGGATCGTATCTCGGCGCGACTCGACCATGCGCGGCGTGAACGCCCGGTTGACGATCGAGCGCAGGCGCGTGTGCACGGGCGGATCGGAGTGCACGATCAGGGGCGTCTCGCCCAGCGGCGACCGGCTGCGCGCCTTTTCCACCATCCCCGCCATGCGCCCCCCGGCCGACCGCGGGTTGGACGAGTAGTGCTCCTGGTCCCGCAGCACCTCGACGCAATCGGCGTAACGGGTGACCACCCAGGCCTGCATCTGCTTCGAGTAATGGACCGGATCGTCCTCGCTCAGCCGCGCCAGCGAGGGATAGGGATCGCGCAGGTAGGAGGGCCGGAACGGATTGAAGTACGCCAACGCCTCGCCTCGCCTGCCGTCGTGCTCACCTCGACGCTCCGCAGTGTAGATCGACGGCGGCGTGGCGTCGGCTAGCGATGGTCATGAGGTGTCACGGTCCGAAGAATGAGGGGGTCACGTGGATCAGCGGCCCCCTTCGTTCCAGCGGATAACGGGAGGCGCCTCGGAGAGGAGGCGGCTTCCCACCCTCGACACCTCGCCCGCCTCGACATCGAAGACGACGATCTCCCAGGGCACTCGGCCAGGCGGCGTGTCCAGCGCGTGTTCGCTCATCGCCACGAAGGCTCCGTCCGGCGAGACGGCTGCGCCGAGTACATTCGCGAAGCAGCGCCCGTCCACGAAGTCAGGCGCGTACACAGTCGTGCCCTGCGTGCCGCCCGGCGCGGCCTCAAGCGCGAGGACCAGCCCACGAGGGCTGACAGCAACCGCGGAGCGCCCGGGCCCGAAGAAGCGACGGGTAGGTTCACCCGGGGCCTCGACCAGACGGGTGAGCGAGGAAGCGTCGACGACATGCGTAGTACGCGCTGCGGTGCCGCCGCCAACGGCAGGCGAGTAGATCAATCGATCCGTCGTATCGAACGTGGCCGGCCACGGCAGGCCAGACAGCTCCGCAGTGGTACCGCGAGCAAAGTCCTCGAGGAGCACGCGGGTGCCGTCCGGTGAGTAGAGCATTCGCGAACCGTCCTTGGACCAGCTGGGCATGGCGAGCCCACGCCCCTCCGCGATGACCCGCAGGTCGTCGGCCGCCAGATCAGCGAGGAACAGTCTCCCAGCATCGATGTACTCCGCGACCACGAGCCGGCGGCTGTCTGGTGAGAACTGTGGACCGCTTACTCCGTCGCACCCGCCGCAGCTGCGGACACCAGCGATCAGCAGCCGCGTTGTTCCCGCCTCAGCGTCGACGAGCCATTGGTCCCAATCGTTCCTCGCCGAGCCAGGGATCCGGACTCGGTAGGTCATCCAGCGTCCGTCCGGTGAGAAGCGACCGCAGTCGGCGCCCTCGACGAAACGACCATCCACCTAGGCCCCACCCTCCCCCTCGTCGCACGGGTACGCCGGCCGCGGGCCAATGGCGAAGGTTCCGTCCCCGACAAGGTTCACCCGTTTGCCCTCTGCGATCGTCACGTACGCGCCGGTCGCGACCTCGATCACCGACGAGGGCCACGGCTCGGGAGTCGGCTCGGCTGTCTGCGTCACCTGGGCTGGGGGCGGCGTGGCGGCGACTGTCGGCCGGGCCTCGACGGTCGGCGAGGCGGAGACGGTCGCTGTCACCTCGGGCGTTGGAGTCGCCTCGGGCCTTGTCGTCACCTCCAGCGTTGGCGACGCCTCCGGCGGCGGGGTGTTCGAGCTGCAGGCGGCGAGCAACAGCGCGGCGAGGGCGGCGAGGGCAAGGCGGGGCATGGCGGCGTCTCTCTAGGCGCGGACCACCCGAGGAGCGATCGCGCCGGTCGCTGGAGTCAGCGTAGCCATCGGGCGACGGGAGGTGCAGACGAGGTGCTATCGGCCCTCTATTCGCTCGCGCCGACGAGCTTGCCCACAAGCTTGAGAGAGCGCGGGCCGCGAAGCGGGAGCGTGCCGCCCCACTCGACGCCGCGGCGGGCGACCTCGAGGGTGTCGAAGCGCGCGAGCAGCGCTTCGATCATCGTCTCGCGGAGGATGCGAACGGCGGGCATGCCGACGCAGAAGTGGATGCCGCGGCCGAAGTTGAGGTGCGTCGGTGCGCGACGTTCGACGTCCGGACGGGCGTAGCCAGCGAGGGGTAAGGGTCCCCGATGTAGGACTTGCGGAGGGATTGAAGAAGGGCGTCGCGAGGAGTGTAGCGGCCGTCCCCGCCTCGATCGGCGGGCCAACGTCGAGCGGCGATGCGCTATCGTCGCCGTCGGTCGGGGAGACCTCGACGGACGGTGGGGGCGCAGCGAGGGGCGGAGCACGATGGCGAGCGGTCAGCGGCTGGGGATCGGGTTCGTGGGCGCGGGGTTCGTCGCGCAGTTCCACATCCAGAGCCTCGTCTCGGTCCGCGATGCCGACGTGGCCGGCGTCTTCGCACCCACACGCGCGCACGCCGAGGAGGCGGCCGCCCTGGCGCGCGACCTCGGCGTGGGCGACCCCACGGTCCACGCTTCGATCACAGAGCTGGTGCGACCCGAACGTGCAGGCGATCTGGATCTGCGCGCCGAACGATGCCCGCGTCGCGGTCGTCGAGGAGATCGTGGCGGCGATGCAGGGCGACCTCGAACTCCTCGGCGTGGCGTGCGAGAAACCGCTCGCGCGCAACGTCGCCGAGGGCACGCGGATGCTCGAGCTGGTCGAGGAGGCCGCGCTCACGCACGGCTACCTCGAGAACCAAGTGTTCGCGCCGAGCCTGGCCCGAGGCAAGGGGATCATTTGGCGGCGCGGCGTGCCGGCCAGCGGCCGTCCCTACCTCGCACGCGCGTCCGAGGAGCACGCGGGGCCGCACATGCCGTGGTTCTGGTCCGGCGAGCGCCAGGGCGGGGGCGTCCTCAACGACATGCTCTGCCACTCGTTCGAGGCTGCGCGGTTCCTGCTGACGGAGCCCGGCCAGCCTCGCTCGACCGTCGAGGTGGTCGACGTGAGCGCGCAGATCGCCTCGCTGAAGTGGAGCGACCCCAAGTACGCATCGGCGCTGCAGGAGGAGTTCGGCGTCGACTACACACAGACGCCCGCCGAGGACTTCGCGCGCGCGGTGGTGACGCTGAACGCGGGCGGCCGGCCCGCGCTGGTCGAGGCGACGACCTCGTGGAACTTTGTGGGGGCGGGGCTGCGTCTGCGCATGGAGCTGCTCGGCCCCGAGTACTCGATGCAGGTCGACTCGCTGAACTCCGACCTCGAGGTGTTCTTCTCGCGCAACGTCACGGGCAGCGAGGGCGAGGACCTGGTCGAGAAGCAGAACGCGGAGCAGGCCTGATGCCGGTAATCGCCGACGAACCGGCCGCCTACGGCTACGCCGAGGAGAACCGCCACATGGTGCGCGCCTTCCTCGACGGCACCGCGCCCGAGGAGACCTGGCACGACGGCCTGGCGGTCACGGAGGTGCTCATGGCCTGCTACCTCTCGGCGGAACGCGGCTCGGTCGTGCGCTTCCCCGAACCCGAACTCGCCTCGTTCATCCCCGCCGTCGCCCGCGGCGAATGGCGGCCGTAGCTGGCGATTGGGCGACAACTCGGGCCTGACCGGGTGGTCCGGAGCATCTGATATGATCTCAGGGCACCTGAGCGGATGAGTGTTGCCGAATTGGCGTGCTACTCGCCACGCGCGGAGGCGGATGGGGCAACGCGGAGTCAGTGACGCGGCTGTGTCGTGGGTTCTGGCCAACTTCGATCTCGCGCGCCCGGCGCCAACCCGGGGCTCCGCTCCACCGACCACCATCTACGGAGGCATCTTCGAAGGGCGGGAGGTTAGAGTGTACGTGGACGACGGCACGCGGCCCCTGACCTGACCCCGTGAGACGAGACCACCGTTGATGAGAGTCCTTTGGCCCGCGAAGGTGGGCGGAGGAGGACATCACGGTGAAACGACGCAGGCACACGCCTGAGCAGATTGTGCGCAAGCTGCGGGAGGTGGAGCGGCTGCTCGGTGAGGGGCAGACGATCGCGGAGGCGGCGAAACGGGTCGAGATCTCGGAGCAGACCTACCACCGCTGGCGCAACCAGTACGGCGGGATGAAGGCCGACGACGCCAAACGGCTGCGCGAGCTGGAGCGCGAGAACGCGCGGCTGAAGCGGATCGTCGCCGACAAGGAACTCGAGATCGACGCGCTCAAGGAGGTCGCCCGGGGAAACTGGTAAGCCCGTCGCGCCGGCGCGAGGCGGTCTGCATGTTGCAGGACCGCCTCGCGTTGTCGGAACGGCGGGCATGCCGGGTCACCGGCCAGCACCGCTCCACGCAGCGCCGCCTGCCGGCGCGCGGCCGCGGCGACGACGCGCTCAGGACGGAGTTGCACGCCTTCTCGCGTGGCCACCCCCGCTGGGGATACCGCCGCGCATGGGCGACCTTGCGCGAGGAGGGATGGACCGTGAACCGCAAGCGGGTGCAACGGCTCTGGCGTGAGGAGGGGCTGCGCGTCCCGCTGACACGACGCAAGCGTCAGCGTCTGGGGGACTCGGCTCAGCCCGCCAGGCGGCTGAGTGCTGAGCGGCCGAACCACGTCTGGGCGCTGGACTTCCAGTTCGACCAGACCGCGGACGGGCGGGTCCTGAAGCTGCTCAACATCGTCGACGAGCACACGCGGGAGGCGCTGGCGGTGGTGGCCGCCAGGCGCATCAACGCCGACGCCACCGCCGCCACGCTCGACCGGATCGTCGCCGGGCGCGGGACGGCGCCGGGGTACATCCGCTGCGACAACGGGCCCGAGCTCACGGCCAACGCGCTGCGCGACTGGTGCCGGTTCAGCGGTACGGGCAGCAGCTACATCGAGCCCGGTGCGCCGTGGGAAAACCCATTCGTCGAGTCGTTCAACGGCCGGCTGCGCGACGAGTTCCTGGCCGTCGAGCAGTTCGACAGCCTGCTCGAGGCGCAGGTGCTGATCGAGGACTGGCGGATCGAGTACAACACGAAGCGCCCGCACAGCAGCCTGGGCTGGCTCGCCCCGGCTACCTACGCCGAGCGCTGGGAGGCTCAGCAACACGCTGGACTCTCATAAGCGGTGGTCTCGCAAAGGGGGTCCGGTCACCCCTCCTGGTGAAGACGGTCGTTGCGGATGGCTGACAGCTCCCCACGAGTCGAACTCGACCGCGAAGCGGACTGCCTCTACGTCACATTCGCCGACACCGAGGTAGCTCGCACTGCTCGGCTCGATGAACTCCGAATGATCGACTACGCGTCTGACGGCACGGTGGTTGGCGTCGAGTTTGTAGGAGTCTCGGGCGGGATCGACCTCCAGGGGATGCCGCACGCCGAGGAGATCGATCGCCTCATCTCCGACAGCGGGCATTCGCTCAAAATCCTCGCCTAGTTACGCGATCTCGCCGAAGGCGCGGAGCATGTCGTCTTCGCTCGGTGGGGCAAGGATGGTGCGGGACGCGAAGTGCTCGGCGCTCGAGTACTCGGTCGTGCGCACGAGGGCGGCTGCTGCGTCGAGGTCGTATGTCGTGTGGCGGAACTCGACGTCCGGGCCGAGCAGCAGCCAGTAGGCGCCCGTCGCGCCGGAGGGCATGCCCACGCTGCCGGCGTTGATCACGCGGACGTCGCCGATCGTGCGATCCATCTGCATGTGCGTGTGGCCACATGCCACCACGCTCACATCGATGTCATCGAGGTGGGTGCGGGCTCGTTCCTCGGGCGTGACGCGTGTGAGGATCGCGGTTTCGTCGTGCGGGGTGGCGTGGCAGAACAGGACGGGGCCGAGCCCGGTCACATCGAGGGTGACGGTCTTCGGCCAGCTGGCAATCACGCCCTGGTAGGAGTGGATCTGTTCCCCGGCCCACCGCAACTCGTCTTGCAGGGCCTGCGGGAGCGGCTTGCCCGAGGTCGTGCCGTGGTAGGTCACGTCCTCCGGGCGGGCGGCCGCCAGTTGCGCCAGCACCGCGAGCTCCCCGTTGCCGTGCACGAAGTGCACGGGCAGGTCGAGGTTCAGCAGCCGCTCGAGCGTTTCGGATGGGACCGGGCCCGGCAGGACATCGCCGCCCACGACGATCGCATCCACCTCGGCGGCGCGGACCTCCTCGAGGACGGCGTCGAGCGCCGGGAGGTTGCAGTGGATGTCGCAGAGCAGGGCGACCCGCATCATGTCCCCCACGGCCGCCGGCTCAGTCGAACCGCACCTCGCGGCCCGATGCAGCCGAGTCGTACATGCCGTCGAGGATACGCTGCACGTTCAGCGTCTCCTCCGGCGTGACGAGCGGTGAGGCGTCGCCGCGGACGCAGTCGACGAAGTGCGCGATCGCCTCGTCGCAGCCGGGCGCGTGCGTCGGATCCTCGAGCGGCTCGGTGAGCTGCTCGCCACCGTCGAGGCGGTAGCGCACCGGGGGGTCGTTGCGGACGCCACCCTCCGTGCCGACGAGCTGCAGCCACTCCTCGTTGCCCTCGATGTGCGCCGCCCACGAGGCGCAGCACCAGCGAGGCGTCGCGACCGCTCGGCAGCTCGAAGCGCACGAAGGCCGCGCCGAAGTCCTCGACGTCGAAGGCCGACGGCTCCCAGTGCCGGCCGCGTGCATCAGCGACCTCGTCGCGTGTGCCGAACTCGGTCGCGGTCGTTGCCGAGGCCGAGACGGGGCGCGGATTATCCATCAGCCACAGCGCGAGGTCGAGCGCGTGCACGCCGATGTCGCAGACCGCGCCGCCGAACGAGGCGGTCTGGCTCGTGAACGAGCCCCAGCCGGGGATGCCCAGCCGGCGCGCGTACACCGTCTCGGCGAAGTAGACCTCGCCGAGATCTCCTCGATTGACGGCGTCGCGCAGCACGCGGTTGCGTGGCTGGAAGCGCGTGTTCTGGTCCGCCATCAGCACCACATCAGCCTCACCCGCGGCCGCGAACATGCGCTCGGCCCCGTCGACGGAGGTGGCGAGCGGCTTCTCGCAGAGCACGTGCGCACCGGCCTCGATGGCGCCGAGGGCGATCTCGGCGTGCCACATGTTGGGGACACAGACCGAGACGATGTCCGGCTGCACCTCGGCGAGCATCGTGCGCCAGTCAGCATCGACCCGCGGGACGCCATGCTTCGACGCGAGCTCGCTTGCAGCGGCTTCGTCGATGTCCGCGATCGCGACCACCTCCACGCCAGCGCGCGCGTAGCCGGGCAGGTGCCCGTGGTCGGCGATCCATCCGGCGCCGACGACGGCGGCGCGCGGGCTTGCGACGGTGCGAGTCACAGCAGGCCCTCGAGGAGCCGCCGGGCCGCGCCAATGCCCTCGCGCTCCGTGACCGGCACCGCCCCGTCGGCGGGCTCGAAGCCGTCCGCAATGCGGCGCATGCCCCGGTACTCCTCGTACTCGATGCCGACGAAGCCGCTGTAGTCCGCGGCGGGGACGATGTCGATCATGCGCGCGAAGTCGATCTCGGTCTCGCTGCCGTCGTCGGCGAAGGTGTAGCACTTCGCGGAGACGCCGCGAGCGTGGGGCATCATCTGCGCGACCGCCTCGTAGCGATCGATGTGACGCGCCCAGTTGCCGAAGTCCGGCAGCGTGCCGAGGCGAGGGTGCCCGGTCGCCTCGACGAGCGAGACGATCCAGGCCGGGTCGGCTGCGGGCGTGAGGTTGCCGACCTCGCGGTTACCGTGGTTCTCGATGATGACGTCGATGCCCGCGGCGTCGCTGTACTCGCAGAGCGACGCCAGCGCCTCGGCGGCACGATCACGCATCGCACCGGGGTCGCTCACGTCGCCGTGCACGTTGACGCGGATGGAGTAACAGCCGAGCACCTCCGCGATGTCGATCCACTTGTGGTGGTTCTTCACCGCCTGCACGCGCTCTGCGGCGTCGACGGCAGCGAGGTTGCCCTCGCCGTCGCACATGATCAACAGCGGCGTGATCCCGTGCTCGGCACAGCGGTCCCGCAGGCCCTCGAGGTAGCGGTACTGCGGCGAGGGGAAGAACGTGTTGACGAACTCGATGCCCCCGATGCCAAACTCGGCCGTGAGGTCGACCATGCCGAGCAGGTCGAGCCCCTCCTCGAAGAACATGCGGTGCATCGACCACGTGGCGAGAGAGATGCGGAGGTTGGCGTCGGCCATGTCGGCTCCTCGTCGTGTGCTGCTGCTCTGGACGCTGCTCTCGACGTGGAGCCGCGCCCCGGAGGGCGCGGTTCCGAACGGTCGAGACGTGCGCGAGGGCTAGTCGGCTGCGACGGCCGCGCGCTGCGCCACAGCGGCCTGCTGTAGCTCGCGCGGCACCTCGACGTAGCGATCGAACGCCATGTCGAAGTTGCCTCGGCCCCCGACCAGCGCACGCAGCGAGGTCACGTAGCGCTGCACCTCGGCGAGCGGGACCTCGGCTGAGACGGTCGAGAAGCCGTCCCGATCGGCCGTGGCATCGACGCCCTGGATCGAGCCTCGGCGCGAGCTGATCTCGCTCATGACGTCGCCGACGTTGTCGTTCGGGACGTGGATCTTCATCGACATCACAGGCTCGAGCAGCACCGGCTGCGCTTGCATCATGCCCTCGCGGATGGCCTGGATCGCCGCGGTCTTGAACGCCATCTCGGACGAGTCCACAGAGTGGCTCGAACCATCGACCAGGGTCACGCGCAGATCGACGATCGGCGATTGCGCGAGCGGACCGGCCTCCATCGCCTCGGTGATGCCGTGCTGGACCGCGGGGATGAACTGGCGTGGCACAGAGCCCCCGACCACCGCGTCCTTGAACACGAACCCGCTGCCGCGCGGCAGCGGTTCGATCTCGATCACGACGTGACCGTACTGACCGTGGCCGCCGGTCTGCTTCTTATGCCGATACTCGGCCTTCGAGGCGGACGCCACCGTCTCGCGGTAGGGCACGAGCGGTTCGGCCATGTCGGCCTCGACGCCATAGTTCTGCTTCATGTGGTCGATCGCGACGGAGGCGTGCGCGTCGCCGAGGGTGAGCATGATCGTTTCGCCGGTGTCGTTGTCGTGCTCGATCTGGATCGTCGGATCCTGGTCGCGCAGCCGCTCGAGGGCCATGGACAGCTTGTCGACATCCTTGTCGCTGAGCGGGTGGAGCGCGCTGCGATAGGTCGGTGTCGGCAGCGGCAGCGGCCGTAGCGCCGGCGCCTCGCCACCGTCCGTCAGCACCTCGCCCGTGCGGGTATGCGACAGCTTGGGGATGACGCCGAGGTCGCCCGTGACCAGCGCGGGCACTTCGATCTGCTCGGAGCCGCGCTGGAGAAAGACGTGCGGGGCGCGCTCCGATTCGCGGTTCTGCGCGTTCGTCAGAGCCGTGCCGGCGGCGATTGACCCACGCAGCACACGGACGAACGAGAGGTGCCCGACGAACGGGTCGGATGCGGTCTTGAAGACGTACGCCACGAGACCACCTGATGTGTCGGGCGCGATCGTGCCCTCGGCGGTCGGGTACTCCCGGTCTGCCGGCGAGGGGAAGAGCTGCGCGATCTCGTGCAATGCCGGCTGAACGCCGATGTCACGCGGGGCGCAGACGGGAAAGACCGGGACCACCGCGCCGGTGGCGACACCGCCCTTGAGGGCCGCTGCGATCTCGTCGTGGTCTAGGTCCTCGCCCTCGAGGTACTTCATCATGATGTCGTCATCGGCATCGGCGGCCGCCTCGATCAGCTGCTCGCGGGCCGCCTCGATGTCGCCAGCCAGCTCATCGGGGGTCTCGGTGGGCTTGCCGGCGCGGGTCGCCTTCTGTTCCAGGAGGTCGTAGACGCCCTCGATGCCGTCGGCGCCCATGATCGGCAGCCCGAAGGGGGCGACGCCGCTGCCGAAGCGCTCGCGGAGCTGCTCCACGACCTGCGCGAAGTTGGCGTTCTCGCGGTCGAGGCGGGTGACCAGCATCATGCGCGGCTTCACCTCGGCGATATCGAGGCGCGTCCAGGCGAGCTCGGTGCCGGCCTCGACGCCGGAGACGGAGTCGACGGTGATCAGTGCGCCATCGGCGGCGGCGGCCGCGGAAACGACCTCGCCCTCGAAGTCGGGATAGCCGGGCGCGTCGATCAGGTTGATGCGCACGCCGTGCCACTCGATCGGGATCAGCGAGGCGGAGATCGAGTACTCGTGTGACTGCTCCAGTGGGTCGTAGTCGGACACGGTGTTGCCATCAACGACCGAACCCAGGCGGTTCACGACGCCCGAGGCGAGCAGTGCGGCCTCGGTGAACGTCGTCTTCCCGGATCCGTGATGGCCCACCAGGGCCACGTTGCGTAGCTGTCCGATCTCGTAGCGATCCATAAGCACCCCCGTCGCGGCGCGATACTACGCCCTGCCGTACCGGCCTTACAACGCAAACGGGCCGCCATTACGTGCGTTGAGCGCTCCGCTGGCCGCTCCGAGGTAGCATGACGCGGCGTCGCGCGGTCCCGCTCGTGCGGCCACGTCTAGGCGGAGGGTGTACACGCATGTTGGGTCACTACCGAGTACTCGATCTGACCGACAACGAGAGCATGATCGCCGGCATGGTCCTCGCGGACCTTGGCGCCGAGGTGATCGCGATCGAGCCGCCCGAGGGTAATCCTGCCCGCCGTCGCGGCCCGTTCGCCGGCGACCAGCCCGGCCCTGACACCTCGCTGCCGTGGGCGGCGTGGGGGCGCAACAAGCGCTCCGTGACTGCCGACCTCGGCACAGACGAGGGGCGCGAACGGGTGCGACGGCTGGCGGCCACGGCTGACGTTCTCTTCGAATCTGCGGTACCCGGCGAGATGGCTGCGCACGGCCTCGGCTACGACGACCTCGCGGAGGCGAATCCGGCGCTCGTCTACGTCTCGATCACCCCGTTCGGATCGGACGGACCGAAGGCGAGCTATGCGGCGACCGACCTGACGGTGGCCGCCGCCTCCGGCGAGATGGCGATCACCGGCGACCACGACCGCTCGCCGCTCCGCATCTCTGTGCCGCAGGCGGGCTTGCACGGCGGGATCGAGGCCGCGCAGGCGGCGTTGATCGCGCTCCGCGAGCGCAAGCACGCGGGGCTCGGGCAGCACGTCGATGTCTCGTCGCAGGCCGCACTCGCGCAGGCGACGCAGTCGACCATCCTGTCGGCGGCCGTCGGCACGGTGCAGTCCGAACGTTTCCGCGGCGGCGTCTCGCTCTCCGGGCTGACGATCCCGCTCGTCTGGAAGACGATCGACGGCTACGCGTCGCTGACGTTCCTGTTCGGCCCCGGCATCGGCCCCTTCTCGCAGCGCCTCATGGACTGGATCCTCGAGGAGGGCGGATGCGACGAGGCGACGCGCAGCAAGGACTGGATCGGCTACCAGACACTGCTCGCCAGTGGCGAGGAGACGCCCGACGAGTACCGGCGCGTCCTCGGCGTGATCGCCGCGTTCATGGCGACCAAGACCAAGGCAGAGCTCCTCGAGGAGGGGATGAAACGCCGGCTGCTGATCGTCCCAATGTCCTCGATCGAAGACCTGCACGATTCGCCGCAATTCGCCGACCGAGACTACTGGCGGGACCTCGAGGAAGGCGCCGCACCGGTAGCCGGCCGCGCTCGCGAAGCTGAGCGAGACACCGATCGGGCGGGGCTCGCCGGCGCCGTCGATCGGTGCCGATGACGGCGCATCACTCCTCGAGCGCGTGCCCGAGGTCGAACGCATCGAGGGCGCGTCCGAGCAGCCGCTAAGCGACGTGAAGGTGCTCGATCTGATGTGGGTCATGGCCGGCCCCGCAGCCACGCGGGTAATGGCCGATTACGGCGCCACGATCATCCGGGTCGAGTCGACGACCCGCATCGACACGGCGCGAGGGCTCGCCCCCTGGATCAACAGCGAACCCGGCCCGGAGGCATCCGGGCTCTACCACAACATGAACGCGGGCAAGCTGGGACTCACCCTCGACGTCTCAGGCGAGGAGGGGCGCAACGTCATTCGCGACCTCGTCGGGTGGGCGGACGTCGTCGCGGAGTCGTTCTCGCCGAGGGCGATGCGGAGCTGGGGCCTCGACTACGCCACGCTTCGCGAGATCAATCCGCGGATCGTGATGCTGAGCAGCTCGCTCTTCGGGCAGTCCGGGCCCTACTCGAGCATCGCGGGCTTCGGGACGATGGGCGCGGCCGCCGCGGGCTTCAACAGCATCGTTGGGTGGGGCGACCGCGACCCGGCAGTCGTGGCCGCCTACACCGACTACGTCGCGCCGAGGCTCACGCTCGCGACGCTGCTGGCAGCCCTCGAACATCGCGACCGCACCGGCGAGGGGCAGTACATCGACTTCTCGCAGGCGGAAGCGAGCATCCACCTCCTGGCGCCGGCGATCCTCGACTACTCGGTGAACGGGCGCGAGTTCGAGCGCGTGGGCAACGGTGACGCCCACATCGCGCCGCACGCCGTCTACCCGGCCGCGGGCGAGGACCGATGGGTGGCGATCGCGACAGCGACCGAGGAACAGTGGCAGGCCCTGGCGACGGCGATCGGGCGCGAGGACCTCGCCGACGCGCATCCCGACTTGGCCGCGCGGCAAGCGAACCTCGAGGCAATCGATGCGGCCATCGCGGCCTGGACAGCCGAGCGCGACATGTACGAGGTGCAGGAGACGCTCCAGGCCGTTGGGGTGCCATCGCATGCGGTGCAGAACAGCCAGGAGTGTGTCGTCGACCGCAGCTGCTGCATCGCGGGCACTTCGTACAGTTGGAACACGACATCGTCGGTGCGACCACCGTCGAGGGTTCGCGCTTCCGCCTGAGCCGCACCCCGGCACAGATCGAGCGCGCGGCGCCGAGCTTCGGTCGCGACAACTTCGAGGTGCTGACGGAGATCCTCGGCTACGACGGCGAGCGCGTCGCCGATCTCGCGGCGGCAGGGTGCTGCAATAGCGGGCGGTCGGGTGGATAGACTGCCCGCGGCTACGGAGGGCGTCACTTGAGCTACGAACTGCTGATCGCCACGCGCAAGGGGCTGTTGATCGGTCGCAGCGAAGACCGCGCGTCGTGGTCGCTGAGTGAACCGAGCTTCCTCGGCGAGCAGGTCGACTACGCGGTCCGCGACCCGCGCGACGGGCGCATCTATGCCTCGACGGCGCATATGCAGTGGGGGCCACACCTCTTCGCCTCCGACGACGACGGCGCAACGTGGAGCGAGATCCCCGCGCCGATGTTCGCGCCGGGCGAGACCTATCCGGCGAGCCCGCTCGAACTCGCGCAGCGTGACGCGCTGGTCATGGACGAAGAGCGTGGCGAATGGTTCGCCGCGCCTCGAGGCCTCAGCGAGCCTGGAGCGTATCTGGACGGTCGTGCCGGGCGCGGCATCGCAGCCCGGCCGGCTCTACCTCGGCGTCGCACCGGCCGGCGTCTTCACCTCGGATGACAGCGGGCAAAGCTGGGAGCTCAACCGCCCGCTCTGGGAGCACCCCACGCGAGGACTGTGGGTGATGGGTGTGACCAGCGTGTCGGACAACGTGTTCGGCTCGGCGCCCGCCTGCGATGACCTCCGCGTCGACCCCACCGACCCGGAGCACATGATCGCCGTCGTCCAGACCGCGGGGCTCTTCGAGACACACGACGGGGGCGCCTCGTGGGAGGCGCGGCAGCGCGGGCTGCGCGACGACCACCTCCCCGGCGGCGGACTCGAGATGGAGGCCGGTCACGACGTGCATTCGTTCCAGTGGCACCCGGCGGACCGCTCGAGGATGTACGTGCAGCATCACAGCGGCGTCCTGGCGTCCCGAAACGGTGGCGCGGACTGGGACGACATCGCGGCCAGCCTCGCCGCGGCGCTGGGGCACGAGGACGACTACCCGTTGCATGGCTTCGCCTCGGCGATCGATCCGCACGACCCGGAGGTGTTCTACGTCGTGCCGCACATCTCGGACCAGCAACGCGTCCCCGTCGACGGCCACCTGCGCGTCTGTCGCACCTCGGACGGCGGCGTGAGCTGGGAGGCGCTGGGCACCGGCCTGCCCGACCACTTCTACCAGGGCGCGTACCGGCAGGCGCTGACGCACGATGACCACCCGGAGCCGGGCAGCCTCGGCCTCTACCTCGGGACGAACGGCGGCCACGTCTTCGCGTCGCCGAACGGCGGCGAGTCGTGGTCGGAGGTCGCCAGCTCGCTGGCGCCGGTCACCGCCGTGCGCTGCGCCGAGGTCTAGGCGCGAGGCTCAGGGGCGGCTCGACTCCGCGATCTGGAGCGCCCCGCCGAACTCGATGCGCACCGCGGGTGTCGAGTAGATGATGGGCTTCGGCCCGGCCTCGCTCGTGAACTCGATCCAGCCCGGGCCGCCCTGCAGGCGAGCCACCGTAAACAGCAGCATCCGCCCGCTGGGCGCGAAGAGCTGCTCGTGCTCGAACGTGCACTCGATGTCGATCACGCCCTCGGTCTCGCCCGCACCCCCTTGCAACGAGCCGTTGAACAGTCCCCCGCAGGCGGGAGCCGACACCTCGAGGTTGTCGGTGTGTTTGAGCTGCAGCCGGAAGCCGAAGCCCGACTCGGGGAGCCCGTCGACGCTAACCCCGAACTGGTCGGTCTCGCCAAGCGCGAACTCGACATAGGTGCGATCGAAGTTCACGACTGCGACCGGGGGGTCGTCGGCCCAGGGCGGATCGGGCAGCGGCGGATCGGCGAAGGCGATGATCGCCACGGTGGCGGCGCCCAGCGTCAGGAGCGTCACGATCACCCGGCCGAGCCTGCCCATCACGCCGAACATTCGCACCGATCCATCGCGGAGATGCCCGGCGCGAGGAACCTCATGCCGCTACCATCGAGGCCGCCGCCAGCCCGCCGAGCTCAATATCTCGGTCGTTATGTTAGCTGTCGCGACGCCCTCGTGGCGCGCGGTGCATCGCAGCTGGAATGGGAGCGGAACGATGGACTACGAGTCGATCAAGGTGGAGCGTCGAGGCGACCACGACGGCATCGTCTGGTTGACGCTGAATCGACCGGACCGGCTGAATGCGCTCACGTTCCCGATGCTCGCCGAGATGCGCGAGGTCCTCGAGCGAACGCACGATGACCGCAGCGCGCGGTGCGTCGTGATCACGGGCGAGGGCCGAGGCTTCTGCTCCGGCATGGACCACGCGGGCGCCGCCACGAGCGAAGACGACCCGCCGCCACCACCGGCCTCGGACGGTCCGGACGCCGAGGGCCAGCGGCTCAACTTCCGCAACGAGACCAAGACGTTCGCCTGGTTCCGCCGGCTCGATATTCCGGTGATCGCTGCGATCAACGGGCCCTGCGTCGGCGCAGGCCTCGACATGGCCGCGCTCTGCGACCTCGCCATCGCCTCGACGAACGCTCGCTACCAGGTCGCGTACGTGAAGCGCGGGCTCTACGCCGACCTCGGCGGGTTCTGGGTGCTGCCGAAGATCATCGGCTGGCGCAAGGCGATGGAGATGATGATGACGGGCCGCTTCATGGATGCCGAAGAGGGTCACGCCGCCGGCCTGACGAACTACCTCGTGCCCGCCGAGGACTTCGAGGAGCGAGTGATGGCCTTTGCGCAGGAGGTCGAGTCGGGCCCACCGATCGGACAGAAGGTGGGGAAGATGATGGCCTACCGCACCGCCAACCTCGACTACGAGAGCGCCCTGGACCTCTCGGGCGCGGTGCTGCCGCTGGTCACGTTGTCGGAGGACCGCATCGAGGGCGTCCGCTCGTTCGCCGAGAAGCGCGACCCGCGGTTCAGCGGGCGCTAGCGACCGCTATCGCTCGCTGACCACGTCGGCGAAGCTGCGCCCCGCCTCGACATCGAGCTGATCGAGGCGGCAGTCGGCGGCGTCCTTGTCCGGACGCCAGCGCAGGAACCGCGAAGCGTGGCGGAAGCGCCGGCCGGTGATCTGGTCGTGACTCACCTCGGCCACGACGATGGGCTGAACCGGCACCCAGTGCTTGATGCGCTGGCCCGACCAGCGGTGCTCGTGCTCGGGGCGACGCGCCCCCTCGCCAAAGCTCGACTCCGCCTCGAGGCGCTGGAACTCGCCGAGCATGGCCATGCGATCGGCCGCGCTGAACGACGAGGTGTGCCCGACGAAGTGGAGCGCGCCGGCCTCGTCGTACATCCCAAGCAGCAGCGCGCCGATCTTGTCGCCGTCCTTGTGCAGCCGGTAGCCGCCGACGACCACATCCACGCCGCGCCGCGCCGGTGCTTGATCTTGCGCATCTGGCGCTCGCCCTCGACGTAACGATCGTCGAGGCGCTTCGCGACGATGCCGTCGCAGCCGGCGGCCTCGAACTCCTCGAACCAGCGCTCCGCGGTCGCCCGATCGGTCGTCGAGGGCGTGAGGTGCCACGGGGCATCAAGCGTCGAGGCGAGCGCCACCAGCCGCTCGCGGCGCTCGTGGTAGCGCCGAGGGCGCAGGTCCTCGCCTGCGGAGGCCAGCAGGTCGAAGGCGACGAAGGCCGCCGGCGTCTCCGCGGCGAGCTTCGTGATGCGGGACTCGGCCGGATGGATGCGCTGCGAGAGCGCGTCGAAGTCGAGCACGCCGTCGGTGATGACGACCACCTCGCCATCGACGACGCAGCCGGGTGGCAGCGCCTGTAGCGGTTCCTCGAGTTCCGGGAAATACCTCAGCAGCGGCCGCTGGTTGCGGGAGTCGAGACGCACCTCGTGACGGCCACTGACGCCCCACGCCACGATGCGGAAGCCGTCCCACTTGGGCTCGAAGGCCCAATCTTCGCCGTCGGGGAACGACTCGCGGACCCGCGCCTCCATCGGCACGATGGGCGGTTGGAATGGCCATATGGCGTCTGTCAAAGCGGGGCCAGCCGAGGGCGCGTCAGCGCATCTTCCACTCGGGTTGCCGCCTTTCGGCAAATGCCCGAGCGCCCTCGACGGAGTCCTCGGAGGTCCAGACCGACTCGATCAGCGTCGCCCCCATGCGCCGCCCGTAGTCCATCGGCATCTCGATGCCGAGATGCGCGAGCTTGCGTGTCGCGCGTACGGCGAGGGGCGCATTGGCGGCGATCGTCTCCGCCATCTCCACGGCGGTCGGCAGCAGCTCCTCCTGCGGCACGACGCGGGTCAGCAGGCCCATGCGCAGCGCCTCGTCGGCGTCGACCGGCTCGCCGCTGAGCAGCATCCACATCGCGTTCGAGAGGCCGACGAGCCGCGGCAGGTTGAACGACCCGCCGGGCGGGCAGAGGCCGACCTTCACCTCGGCGAGGGCCATACGCGCGCCCTGGGCGGCGATGCGGATGTCGCAGGTCAGTGCCTTCTCGAGCCCGCCGCCGTACGCCGCGCCGTTGATGGCCGCGATCGTCGGCTTGCCGTGGTCGGGCGCGATGCGCTCGAAGCGCCCGATCGGGCTCGTGCGCGCCGGCGCCGAGGCAGCGCCGCCAACTGAGGCGTCCTGTTCGGCGGCTTCCTTCAGGTCGCGCCCGGCGCAGAACGCGCGGTCGCCCGCGCCGGTGTAGATGCCGATCCACGCCTCGTCGTCGTTGACGAACTCCGCCTCCGCCTCGCGCAGCTCGGCGCTCAGCTCGCGCCCGAGAGCGTTCATCCGCTCCGGACGGTTCAGCGTGATGATCGCAACGTGGTCGCGCTTCTCGTACAGGACGTAAGCCAAGATCCCCTCCAGCCATAGCCGGTCGATGTGTTTGCAGACGACCGCGGAGGCCAGCCTACGCGCCTCGCAAGGCACCGCGAGGCTCTAGAGTGCTCTCAGACGCCGAGGTCGACGTACGTCGCGGCGAAACAAGACCGGAGAGTTGCCATGGTGCTCGGTTTCCCGCTCAGGGCCGTCGGCCGGCTGCTTCGCGGCGGTCACAACGAAGTCATATCGGCGGCCGCTCGCCCCTACGACCGCGCCGACTACGAGCGCCGTGACCTCGACGGGTCAGGGTTGCTGACCGCCGACATCCCGCTCGGCAAGACACAGCCGGGCGCGTCGCTCGCGGTCTGGCCCCACCGCATCCTCGACGGCTGCACAGAGCCGATCGCCCCAGGCGTGCCCGACCTCCGAGGCGTGTGGGAGGTCTACTCAGGGCGCATGACTGGCCACGTCGAGCGCATCGAACAGGCGGGCAACCGCATCTGCATCTCCACCGGCGGCCTCGTGCATGACATGTACTGCGACGGGACGCTGGAGAACGGCGTAGACGACATCGGCGGCTTCGAGGGTCAGCGTATCCGCGTCGCCGCGACATTCGAGGACGGCGTCCACAAGCTGCGCCCCGGCGGCAAACGGATCGTCGCTGTGACGCGTCGCCTCGATGGCGCCGAGCTTCGCTGGCGCTACGGCCCGTTCCGCAACAAGCTGCGCCGGCTGACGGCACCGCCTCTGGACCACCCCGCAACCGCATCGGCGGTCGCCGCCGCTGCCGTCGAGCGCTAGCCCTCCACTCGGGACGCCAGGCGCTTGCTCAGGACTACGTCGCCGTCCGGGAGATACCCGGTGGACGCCGCCAGTGCGAGTCCCTCCGTGTTGACCTCCGGGATCATGACGTAGACGTAACGAGCCCCCGCCTCGGCGAGGAACTCCTCGGCCTGGCGCATCAGCGCGTGCGCGACTCCGTGCCGTCGCTGCGTGGAGGCCACGGCCACGTGGTAGATGTACGCGCGCCAGCCGTCGAACGACGCGACCGCGACGCCGGCGACCTCGCCCGCCGCTTCGGCGACGAGGATCAGCGTCGTCTCACCGTCGGCCAGCGCCAGCCACTCATCGCTTGCGGGATCGCCCAGCCCGGAGCGTGCCCACAGCGCGGCGATCTGTTCGCGGTCGCCGCTCACCATCGGTCGGATCGTCGTCGTCGGCATGGTCACCATGCTCAGCCCCTCCTCCGCGCGTCAGTTCGGAGCGCCGCGATCAATCGAGCCAGCGTCTCGCGTCGACAGCCGAAGTGAGGAGGTGTTCGCCACCCTCGACATCGTGCAGCTCGATCGCGACTGAGGTGCAACGCCAGCCGATCACGTCATCCTCGTCGTGGCAGATGGCGACGCCATCGGTGAAGTCAGCCGGCGTGAGACCCAGCCCGTGTGCCTCCGCGTGATCGAGTTCGAAGTAGTCGCCCTCGGGCTTCGTCCTGAGCCGGGACGCCTCGCCCTGCACTTCGACGAGCAAGCCGCTCCGCGGGAACTGCAGCCAGATGGTTCCGCTCTCGCCGGACGCGGGATGCACATGGAGAGCAACACTGCGCGTGCACATCACCTGCATCGCGTTTCCCCCTGCTGCGGCGACCCTAGATGATCGAACACACGAGTACAAGTTCGCACAATCGCGAACGACCGAGTCCCGGTCCGTTGAGCCTCGGGCGGCACCGTTCCGAGGTGCACTCCTGCCGAGGTCGGCGTGAGCCTGGGCGATTCGCGCTACCGCGGCGATTCGACCAGCCCGGCGCGGCCAAAGCGCTCGGTCAGCACCTCGCGGCGGTAGTCGAAGACCGCGCGCACCCGAGGCGCAACGATGCGCGCGTTCACGAGGTTGCCGATCGGACCGAGCGGCACGGAGTAGTGCACGATGTCCCTCATCCGCGTGCCCTCGGCGACCGGCTCGAAGTGGTGCTGGTGGTGCCAGAAGGCGTAAGGGCCCATGCGCTGCTCATCGACGAACCGCACGAGGGGTTCGACGTGCTGGATCTCGGTCACCCAGGTCACCGCAACGTAGACCAGTGCATCACGGAGGCCCCCAGCCCGCTCCCGCAAGGGCGACGGACTCATAAGCCGTCGGTCGCCGGTTCAAATCCGGCCCCTGCTGAGGCTGTCGCATGGAGTGGCGTGGGCGGAGCGCCACGAGGGCCAAGAGGTCAGCCGGTCGGTTGTCGGGGCGGAGTAGCCGCCTCTCACAGGGCAGCGGCGCTACGCGGCCGCCACGGCGGCAGACCAGCCTCTTTGCCGGGGGTTGCCGTTCGCTGGCCAGGAGGACGGCCGCGCCCGGCGATAGAGCTTCTTGAGGTTGTGGGTGGCGGCGATCAGCTTCCATTCGCTGGCGCACGAGGCGATCCCGCGCCGCATGAACCGGCGGATGCCGCGGTTCTCCTTGACGTCGCCGAAGACGGGTTCGATCATCCAGCGCCGCTGCTCGTAGAGACGCCGGCCACGCTGCGTCGCCAGCTTGCGATCCATCCGTTCACGGACGGAGAGCCCGGCAGGGATGCGCCCGCGCGGCGGTGCCGCGCCGACGCGCCGGTTGCGGTCGCTGCGGGTCGCGAGCAGCAGCTCCGGACCTGCGCTCCCCGCCTGCCGCACGTTCGCCTCGGAGTAGTAGCCGGCATCAGCCAGCAGCACGCGCGCCGGCCCGCAGTGTGCGGCCTGCAGGTTGCGGTGCATCACCTCGATCATCGGTTGCAGCTCGTGCATGTCGGTCGCCTGTCGGCTCACCTCAGCCGCGACGATGATCTGGTCGCGGGTCGTCACCGCCTGCACGTTGTAGCCTTGGAAGTAGCCGTGATAGTCGCGCACCACGCGGCTGTCCGGGTCGGTGACGTTCACCTTCGCACCCTGCTCGGGCTGCGGCGGCTTCGGGCGGCGCCCGCGCTGGTCCTTCTCCGCGCGGCTCCTGAGGCGTTGCTCGTAGTCCTCCTGCCGCTCCCGCTCTCGGGCCGCCAGTCGCTCCCGCGCCTCGTGCAACCGCTGCAGGCGCTCCTCGCGGTCCCTGAATCCCGGAGGCAACTCGTCGCCCCGCGCGTCGCCGAAGCGCGCGTTCTCCTCGGCGTCCACCCGCTCCGCTTCGTCGAGGATGCGCCGCACCTCGGCCTCCAGGTCCGCATCCGTGCGGTTGCGCTCACGGCTGGCGTTGGCGTGCAGCTTGGTCCCGTCGAGCGCGACCACCCCGACCCGCACCAGACCAGCCTCGGCGCACAGCCTGAGCACCTCGGCGAACAGTCCCGAGAGCGCCTCCTCGTGCTGCTGGCGGAAACGGCAGATCGTCGCGTGGTCGGGGTGCTGGTTCGCGGTCAGCACCCGGAGGGCGATGTCCTCCCGGCAGCGCCGTTCGATCTGGCGGCTCGAGCGCTCGCCCTCGCAGTAGGCGTAGAGCACGAGCGCGACCATCATCGACGGCTCGTACGCCTTCCGCCCCCAACCGTCCTCGCGGTAGCGCTCGTAGAACGCGGTGAGGTCCAACTGGCTGACCGCATCGAGCACGAACCACGCGAGGTGGTCCCCGGGCAGCCAGTCGCGGAGGCTGGCGGGCATCAGGTATTGCTGGTCACGGTCGCACGGCAAGAAACGCTGGGTCACGGCGGCACCTCGGAATCACTCCGCCCCCGCCGCCATGCTCATCGTATAGCGATGTCCCCCTCTTCGTGGGTTTGTGCGACAGCCTCTGCTACCATTTTGACCTAGTCGGACCCACCGAAGGAGATCTCGTGGCCCGTCGCTCCAACTTCTCGTTCGAACGGTCGCAGCGCGAGCGCGACAAAGCCGCCCTCGGATACGAGACCGCGAGGATCGACCGTCTGCGCAAGGCGGGGACGGTCGGCTGACGCCCGCGCTGCGTCCGCGGCGCTATCATCACGTGCGCCATCGTCTCCGGGCACCCGCGCCCGCGGCGGAGGTAGGCCCGGCCGTTGCTCTCCGCCTGCACCGTGGCGATGGCGGATGCCGTGATGGCCGGGTGGCGGGTGTACGAGTTCGTGACGCCGGTGCCGAGCCTGCGACGAGGCCCCGCTGGGGGCGCTTCGCTAGCGCTCGTGAACCTCCTGCGGCAGTGGATCGCCGCGCAGCCAGCACTCGAGGTTGTGGAGGAAGATGCGGCGCGCCCGCTCGGGGTTGCCCAGGGCCGCCCAGGAGTTGTGCGGCGACACGAGCACGTTCGGCAGGTCCCAGAGCGGCGAGTCCTCGGGCAGCGGCTCGACGGCGAACACGTCGAGGTAGGCGCCAGCGAGCGCACCCGACTGCAGCGCGTCGGTCAGCGCCGCCTCGTCGATGATGGCGCCGCGCGCCACGTTGAGCACGTGCGCGCCACGGGGCAGGAGCGCAAGGCGCTCGGCGCTGATCGCGCCGCGTGTCTCGGCGGTAAGGTTCGCGGTCACCGCCAGCCAGTCGGCGCGCGGCAGCACGTCATCGAGCTGATCGGGGTGCACGAGCTCGTCGACCGCATCCTCAGCCGAGCGCGGGCTGCGCCGAACGCCGATCACATGCAGCCCGAACGCGCGGGCGAGGCGCGCCAGCTCGCCGCCGATCGTACCGAGACCGTAAATGACGAGCGTCTGGGTACTCAGGTCCGGCGGGATCTCCTCGCGCGGCAGGCGCTGGTACACGTGCTCGCGCTGCTGCGCGGCGAAGTACGGCAGCCGGCGTGCGAGTGAGAGCAGTCCTGCCATCGCCGAGTGCGCGATAGGCTCCGCCGCCGCGCCCGGCGAGTTCGAGAGCCGCACACCGCGGTCGAGCAGTCCTCCGAAGCGCGGCGAGTCGATGCCCGCGAACCCGAGGTGCAGCCAGCGCAAGTTCGGCGCCTCCAGGACCAGATCGAGGAAACGCCGATAGTCAAGGAGGTCGGAGGGCCACGCGCGCAGGCCCTCCATGAAGAGGTCGGGGGAGACGTAGGCGATCTCGATCGTCGCCTGCTCGTCCGCCGTGAGCTCAGGGCCGCCTTCATCGGGGAACAGCAGCAGCGGCACGGCTGTACCGGTGCGCTGTGCGATTGCGTCGAGGTCGGTCGCGCTCGCCTCGGCGGCGGCGCGCGTGACGAGAAGGCGACCGCCCACGCTGGCACCTCCCCAGTCCGCAGAGCCGGCGGCGGACCGCCGCCGCGCGCGGCAATCATGTCACAGCGACGCCGCATACCATCCGCGCGCAAGATCCGACGGCACGGCGGACTTCCTCAACTATCTCTCGTCGATCGACCTCCAAAAGCGAGCCGAGGGGAGCAGCCTCACCACGTTTAAGTTCCCCCGGCCGTGTCTCCCCGTTGCGGTCGAATCTCGAGTCGGCGTCGATGGCGACCCGGAGGTGACGGGCGGGGGCGAGGGCGCTGATGTGGCTTGGACCTCTAAACGAGTCCCGGCCGCTCAAACGCGCCTAGGTTCCGGGCAGCGATCTGAACGCCCCCGCCAGGAGCGACGGGCAGTGCCTGATGGCCTGTGATTGGGGGACGGCGACCGCGACCGCGGGTGCTCGGACATAACGTCGGCCGCCGGGAGGCGGGGAGGAGCGCTGCCGCGCTCGCTGGCGTAGGGGTTGGGGAGCCGATGGCGAGGCCTGATGGGCAGCCGTGGGACGTGATCGCGCCGCCTTCATGCCGACCTCCAGCCTCGCACCCTCAGGCCTTTCAAGGGGTCGCTACGCGTGAGCAGGCAGAGGAGTGAGCGCAGCTACGCCACGATCACGACCTCGCGCCCAACGAGAAACTCCATCGTCTCGATCAGATCGCCGAAGCCATCTCGCTTCATGCCCTGGAGCCCGCCTCGTCGGGCGACGCTATCACGCCACCATACTTCGGCTGCGCCCTGATAAACCCCGTCGGGGTCGCCACAAAGCGAGATCGCATATCGCAGGCACCCCTCCGTGCGCTCGACGCAGCTTGCGACGTTGGGAGCGTGAATCTCGCGCCAGTGCCGGAGGAAGTCCGCGTGCGCGACATCGGCACGACGCCGGATGAGGTAGACGACCTTGTGTGCATCGGGCGGCACCTCGCCGTCGACGATCACGTGCTCCGTCGTCACGAGTGCGAAGCCGGCGCCTGGCTTGAGCGCTTCGTTGAATCCATCGCCCCCTCGAGCCGAGCCCTCGCCGACCCAAGTCTGCCGGTGCGCCTCGTCGCGGAACCACAGCTCGGCCAGACCGTCGTAGGGCGACTCGCTGCCATCCGCACGGCCCTCGAAGAGGGTGATGCGATAGTGCTCGGGCTCCGCGTGCTTCATCACATAGGGCGCGTGCTGCTGCTGCCAGCGCTCGTAGAGGGCCTCGCGTGTGCTTCCGTCCCGACGGCGCAAGCCGCCGATCGTCTTGATTTCGGTCATGTCGACCTCCGATCAATCCGCGTGTGGCATGTCGCACAGCGCGAACGCCATAGCGGACCTCCCTGACGCCGGCGGCATCATGAGCGCGACCCGCCGAGGGTGTCAATCCGTCCACCGCCCGCTCCCGGAGGATCACCCGAGGATCGGAAGCGGCGCGGCGATCTCCGCGCGGCGTTGCGTCACGCGGCAGCGGTAGGCCAGGCAGCGGACCCCCTCGGCACGCGCGAGCGCCTGCACCTCGACGAAGCGCGGATCGATCGCCGGCAGCGTCTGGAAGGCGCGCACGTCGCCTCGCTGCGCCACGAAGATCAGCGTCCGGGAAGCGCGCCAGGCGGTTGCGCGCCAGCGTGGTGCACTTCACCTCCGCCCCACGGGTGATCCAACGCGACCCCGATACCGAGTAACCGTTGGTGGAGGGGGACACGGCACAGTCGCTTCTTACCGGCCACGACAATTGTGCCGCCGCATGGATGCGAGATAGCGCCGCCGGGTCCGCCCGCAGGATGCGCTCAGGATCGGCAGCGAGGAAGGGCAAGAGATGAGGAGAGTAGTAGTTGGGTCCGTCCTGTCGCTCGTGCTGCTCGCCGGCGTGGCGATGCCCAGCACGGCGTCTGCGCACGTTCATGGGATTACGCCACTGCTTGGCCTGGGGTGCCACGTTGACTTCGCCATCGCCGGAGGCAACGCGACTGATGGCACGCCAGCCGCGGCCGCCAACGGGGGCCCGATCGTTGGGCTAATCCCGCGCGATACGCGCAACGCCCCGGTGGGCCCAGGGACTCGTGGCTTCGGCAAGACGACCGCCAATTGCTAATGGGCGGGCTCTTGCGATTTAGAGCAGGGCCGTCGCCAGGCGGCCCTTCTCCTTGCTACTCAGCACGACGAAACAGGTTGTCCTGCAGAAGGTCCCCGCCTCTCCCTCGCGCATCCAAGTGACAACGTGCACGCCTCGCGCGTGACATGAGTGAGAGACGCCCGTCGAGGCAGAGGAACCCGACGTTGCCCTAGCACGCCGCACCGGACAGCTCGGTGATGTTGCTGTTCTCGGACATCGAGGGCCCGAGCGCGCGTCGCACTGGGCGACGACGCCCGGATGGAGCTGCTCGGCGAGCACAACCGCCCCGCGCGCGACGCCATCGCGGCAAACGGTCGAGGTGGAGACCGAAGGCGACGCGTTGATGGTGGCGTTCCAGAGCGCCCGCGAGGCCGTCCGCTGCGGTCAGGCGATGCGACGCGCCCTCAACGCTCGCAACGCCGAGACCGATCATCTGGCGCATCCGGCGGTCCGCGTGCCTATACTGCGGCGGGCGGAAGCGGCTGGACCGAGGGGGCCATGTGACCGAGCAGACCGAGCCACTAACCGCGGCCGAGGCCGATCGCATCGCCGAAGACGTCAAGAACTGGGGACGCTGGGGCGCCGAGGATCAGCGCGGCGCGCTGAACCTGATCACCGAGGCGAAGGCGGCCGCCGCCGCCACGTTGGTCCACGAGGGCCACACGGTGAGCTGCGCGTTGCCGCTCCCCGTCGCGCCGGCACCCGACAACCCGACGCCGGTGCGCCACCTGATGATCCGCGGTGGCGATGCGCAGGACCCCGACAGCCGCTTCGGTGGATCGTCCGACTACTTCGCGATCGCGTCGCACGGGGCGGCGACCACGCACCTCGACGCGCTCTGCCATATCTTCGCCGACGGCAAGATGTACAACGGCTACGACCAAAGCGAGGTGCGCAGCGACGGCACCGAGCGCAACAGCATCATGGCCGCCTGCGACGGTGTGGTGAGCCGAGGCGTGCTCCTCGATATCCCCCGCCTTCGCGGCACGGCGTGGGTCGAACCCGGCGACCGCGTCGGCGTCGAGGAGCTCGCGGCGGCCGAGCAGCTGCAGGGCGTCCACGTCGAGGAAGGCGACGTCCTCCTGGTCTCGACCGGCCGCGACGCGCGCCGCGAGGCGAAGGGACCCTGGGCGTCAGGCGGTGACGGGATGGCCGGCCTCGACGCGCGCTGCATCCCGTGGATACACGAGCGAGGCGTGGCTGTCCTCGGATGCGACGGCGTGTCGGACGCGATCCCGAGCGGGATCGATGGCCGGGCGCTGCCGTTCCACCAGATCGTGATCGTGTCGATGGGCGTGCACCTGATCGACAACATGCAGCTCGGCCGGCTGATGGCGGCCTGCGCGGAACGCCAGCGCTGGGAGTTCCTCTTCACGCTCGCCCCACTCCGCCTGGAGCGCGGCACAGCCTCCCCGATCAATCCGCTGGCAATCTTGTAGCGCCGCCTAGCCGCCTCGAAGCAGCACGGGACCGTGTAACCTCCTCCCGGATCGGATGCTCGTCGTCGTCAAGGTTCATCGAGCGCGGTGCAGACCGCCGCGAGCTCGTAGTCGGGCAGCGCCTGCAGGGTCGAGATCGTCGAGTGGGTGTCTTGCTTCCCCTCGAACAACCTGCTCGAAGAAGTGGCCAAGGTCGGTATCCGCCCGATCATGTTTCGCCACGAACGGGGCGCGCTCATGGCCGCCGACGGGTTCAGCCGCATGAACGACAGAAACGCCTTCGGCGTCGCGATCACGCAGGGCGGGCCGGGCTCCGAGAACTCGATGGGCGGACTGGCGCAGGCCTGGGCCGACAACGTCCCGATCCTCTATATGCCCGGCGGGGTCAGCCTCGCCGAGCGCGCCGTACCGCCCAACTTTGCGCCGGCGAAGACGTACGAGCCGGTCTCTGTTCACGCCGAGGCGATCATGACCGCTGACTCCGCGCCCGCCGTGATGCGTCGCGCGTTCCACGCGCTGCGCAACGGGCGGCCCGGGCCGGTCATCGTCGAGGTCCCCTCGGACGTTGCGGTAGCTGAGCTCTCCGCCGAGGAGCTGCGCTACCAGCCGCCGCGGCGCAGCCTCACCGCCCCCGCGGCGGACGATGTGCGCGACGCGGTGCGGGCGCTGCTTGGCGCAGAAAAGCCTGTCATCTGGTCCGGGCAGGGCGTGCTCATCTCTGGCGCCTCGGCGGCGCTCACCGAACTCGCCGAGCTGCTCGAGATCCCGGTGTACTGCTCGATGCCCGGCAAGTCTGGCTTCAACGAGCGCCACCCACTCGCCCTCGGCGCAGGCAGTGGCGCGACCACGCAGCAGGCGGGGACCTGGCTGCAGGAATCGGATGTGCTGCTGGCCCTCGGTTCGAGCCTCTCGCGGACGGGTTACGGACAGCCGATCCCGGCCGGCAAGGTGATCATCCAGAACACGCTGAACGTCGAGGACATCAACAAGGACCAGACGGTCGACATCGGCCTCCCGGGCGACGCCCGCCTCACGATCGAGATGTTGATCGCCGAGGTGAAGGCGCAGCTCGGCGAGAACGGCCGTCGCGGCGAGACGAACGTCGCCGAGGAAATCGCCGCGGTCCGCGAGGCGTGGTTGGCCGACTGGCAGGACGTGCTCACCTCGGACGAAAAGCCGATCAACACCTACCGCGTGATCGCCGAGCTGGAGCGCGTGCTCGACCACGACGAGAGCATCGTCACCCACGATGCCGGCGCGCCGCGCGACACGATCATGCCGTTCTACACGGCGACCACGCCGCACAGCTACGTCGGCTGGGGGAAGTCGACGCACCTCGGCTACGGGATTCCGCTGATGATCGGGGCCAAGCTGGCGCGGCCGGAGAAGTTCTGCATCAACTTCATGGGCGACGGCGCCTTCGGCATGTCTGGGCTCGACATCGAGACCTCGGTGCGGGCCGGTGCGCCGATCACCACCGTGGTGCTCAACAACGGTGGTATGGCCACCTATCCCGGCGGCTACCCGGTGTCGCGTGAGCTGTTCGGCACCACCGAGATGACCGGCAACTACGCCGAGGTCGCGCAGGGGCTGGGTGCGGTCGGCATCGTCGTGACCGAGCCCGACGAGATCGCCGGGGCGATCGAGGCGGCGCGCCAGCACAATGCCGAAGGCCGCACGGTGCTCCTCGACATCCACTCGAACCTCGAGGGGCGGCGCTCCACCTTCCGCTGAACCGGTCGAGCAGCTAGACCTTGTAGCCGCCGTCGACGCTGATCACCTGACCGGTGATGCCGCCTGACTCCGGCGCCGCGAGTAGCGCGGCCATCGGGCCCAGCTCCTCCGGCTCGAGGATCCGATCGAGCAGGTTGTCCTGCGCGAGGTAGGCCTTCGCCCCCTCCTCATCGGTGCCCAGCGCCTCGGCGCGGAGGTCGAGGCGGATCAGGTCGGTGTTGGTCCAGCCCGGGCAGAGGCAGTTCACTGTGATGCCGTGCGCGGCGACCTGGGCGGCGAGCGCCCTCGTGAACCCGACGATGCCGTGTTTGGCGGTCGTGTAGGCCAGCGCGCCGCCGCTGCGCTTCGAGTAGCCCGACCCGATGCTGATCACACGGCCGAAGCCCTTGTCACGCATCCCCGGCAGCGCCGCCCGCGTCGCCCAGTAGGTCGTCACGAGGTTGAGGGTGATGTTCTCGACGAAGTAGTCGTCATCGTGAGCGAACGGATCCTGCGCGTCCGGTCGAGGCGCCGGCGTGCCGCCGCCGACATTGTTGACGAGGATGTCGACGCTGCCGAGTTCGCGCTGCGCCTCCTCGATCACCCCGATCGCCTGCTCGCGATCGAGCGCGTCCGCTTCGAGCGCGAGCCCGCGACTGCCCGCTGCCTCGATCTCCCCGACGACGCCATCGAGCTGCGCCCTCGTCCGTGAGGACACAGCGACCGCGGCCCCCTCCCGCGCGAGTTCGAGCGCGATCGCTCGTCCGATGCCGCGACCACCACCCGTTACTACCGCGTTCAGACCATTGAGTCGTGCCATGGATTCTCTCGTTTCTTGCGCCCTCGAGGAGAGTAGGCTGGCCGCGATAATAGCGAGGGTCCGCGAGCAGGGTCCGGCAGGGAGCAACCGATGCCCGATACCATGACGAAACGCGAGCGTGTTCGCGCCGCCCTCGCAGGGCAGCCGGTCGATCGCGCGCCGGTCTCAATGTGGGGCCACGACTACCTGCGGGAGTGGTCCGCCGAGGACCTCGTCGCGGCGACGCTGGAGCAGTACCGCGAGTTCGACTGGGACTTCATCAGCCCGAGGCCAGCAGGACGAAGCCCGCGGCGTCGACCGTGTACGTCTGGCCGTTGTGCAGGATCTCGCGCGGACCGACGCCCGGTGCATCCGGCTGGTCGTCGCCGCTCAACGAATCGATGCGCACGAAGCGGCCCTGCCGCGAGGTCATTCCGTGCACCGTGCAGCGCGTGGACAAGCCCGCCGAAGGGGCCCTGCCTGCTCCGGAGCGCAAAGGCGACGTCGCCAGAGCTGAGCGACCTCAGAGGGTGGACCCGAATGCCAGCCCCTGATTAGACGTGTGGGTGTGAGATCTCGGTACCCGCACGACAGAACGGCTCCGGTACCTGCACGACATGTGGTGCAGGGTACTAGGCTGCATTCATCCGGTCCGGCCTGCCACCTGGGTTCGCAAAGGCACCATGCTCCTTCCTGCGGTCGTGTCTGGCCGCGTGCGTACGAATGATTCGGTCATCGCTCCAGATCTGCACCGTGTCGCCTGCCAGGGAGACCTCCACCTGGCGTCCCCGGAACGCGTTGCCGACGCGGTAGTTGGCGCCCGCGAAGCTCACCGAGCCGTTGCGGTCGACCTTGCGGACGACCACCCGGTCCGAGGCCGGACGCTTCGGCCCCTGTACTTCACGGTGAACTTCTTCAAGATCTACCGATCAAACCGTCACCTCGCCGTTGTGAACCGCCATCGGGAGGATTCACTGAGAACGTTCCGGGCGTTTGTCGAAGGCGCTGGTGACGACGAAGCGACAAAGCAAAACGTCCTGCTCGCGGCGACGACAGCGGCGTTCGGTCAAGTCCCGACCGGACTTGTTTCCGCCGATGGTGGTGGAGTCGTCGAGATTCTCGAAGGTGCTCGAGGAATGGTCGCGAGGGGGCGTTAGATCAGCCGGCGGTGAGTCGAGACCCCCAAGAGGATCACTATCAGGACGACCGACGGCGCGAAGAGCGGGACTACCCAGTCGATGATCTCGCGGCACTCAGATTTGGCGTTCGCGTCGATCGCGAAGGGCGTATCGAGCGCGACTACCACACCGCAGGCAGCGACGACCGCGGCGTGATGCTTGCTCGGGGTCACGTGGCCCAGCGCATCGTGGTCAGCAGCCGCTACTACCTCGCGGACGCCGATTTCCTTGCCGGCCTGGAGGGCGACGACGTTGAATCACTGACCGAGATCGATCGCGCTTTGCGCCGGCCCAGGTGGCACTCAAGAAAGGGAGCTCACGACGCCGTCGAGCTTTGTGCAGATGCGCGACACCGAGCGCTTGGAGAACGGCTGCGTCCCGAACACGGCCCGCGAGCTGCTCCGTCGAGCTCCCTGAGCGCGGATGCAGTATGGTGCTCCCGCGCGGAGCGGTTACGGCCCGTGCAGCGCGTGTCCCGCTGTCGACTGCGCTCGTTCCCCCAGAGAGGCCACACATGCCACGCTTCCGCAAGACAACATGGGCGATGCTGATCTGGTCCGTGCTCTGCGCGATCGTGACGATCGCTTGGATCGGTTCTGATGTCAGTGGGCCATCGGAGTTGAAGCGCGACGAGGCCGTGCAGGTCGATGATGAGTTCGCTGTCACCCTGCTCTCAACGAGCCCGGTGACCGTCCGGATCGAGAATCTCATCCAGCGACTCCTACTTCGACTACTCCGACATCACCATGACCGACTCCCGAGAAGCCGAGCATGAGCCCACCTTCGGATCTGGGGGCGGCGACACGGTCGCGGCCGGAGGGTCGGTCACGAAGGAGTTAGACTTCGGCAACCTCGGAGGCGCGAGCGCTGTCTCGTGGCACTGGGAGTGCGACGCCTGCGACGCTGGCGAGGCGATCGGCAGGATTCTGGTCTTCGTTGTTATGGGCGGTATCTACTGGTTCGGGATGCTGATCCTGTTCATCGTCTGGCTCGTGACCCGGCCGCCGCGTGTGGTGCAGGTCGTAGCTGAGTCCGCTCCGACGCCCGGCGCGGCGCTCGGTGTCCGTGACGAGGCAGGGCAGACGACGGCCTCGACGGCCGCAAGCGCGGCACCTCAGGGTCCGATCATTCTGCGCTGGAGCGCTTGCGCGCGTTACAGCATCTCCGTGACGAGGGCCTGATCACCGCTGAGGAATACGAGGAGCGCCACGCCCGCATTCTCGGGGAGTTGTAGACAGAGTCCCTGCGCGGCCGGTGGGATAGACTCCCTGCTGGGAGCATGGCATGAGCACGGATGCCTCGGGCGGTGGCAGACCCGCAGCGGAGCGCCTGCGGGAGCTTCAGCGCCTGCTTGACGACGGCCTGATCTCCGAGCAGGAGTTCGAGGCGCAGCGCGCTCGCATCCTCGACGAGGCTCTCGGCTCTGGCGATGCACCGATCGGGTCCGATCCGCGCGAGCGTGGCTCCGAACTCTCGCGAAGGCGACCTGACAGCCGTCCCGTCCACCGCGAGGAGGCGGCGTCGCCACCGCGCGGCCAGCCTGAGACCGAGCCAAGCGTCGGCGGTGACGCCGTTATGCGCGCGCGGGGCCCACTGCACCCGGCGCGCTGGCCGAGCTGGCTGCGGATCGTGCTGATCGTGATCAGCGGCGTATGGCTCATCACGCTTCCATTCATGCTTTCGCGCCGGGCGCGGTTCACGTGGCTGCCCTATGTGGGCGTAGCGACGATCGCCGTGCTGGCGTTCGGTCTAGCGGTCAGTGGAGAGAGCGAGGGGTCGACGCCCGCTTCGACGGGGCCGGCGCCACGCCCTGAGCCTCCGGTCGCCGCGTCCGTACCGACACCCGCGCGCACGCCCGAGCCGACGCCGGAAGGGTCGGGCATCGGCGATCTCATTGAACCGCCCCGGGAATGTTGGAGGCTCCAGTCCTTGAGAGGATGGAGCGATGACACGACCAGGCCGATACCCCAGCGGAGATCCGCGAGCGGGCGGTCCGGATGGTGTTCGAGCACGAGCGGGACCACTCGTCGCAGTGGGCCACGATCAGCTCGAGCGCCTCGAAGTTCGGGATGACGCCGGAGACGTTACGGAAGTGGGTGCGACGGGCTGAGGTCGACGGCGGCGCACGGCCGGGGCAGGCGACGGAGGAGCAGACGCGGCTGCGGGAGTTCGAGCGCGAGAACCGTGAGCTGCGCCGGGCGAACGAGATCCTCAAGGCCGCTTTCGGCTCGTGCCGGAACTGAAGACCGCGCAACTGTCCGTGCCGGTCTTCGCGAGGAGGTCGCTGAGGATGTCCTCACTATCGAGCAGGGCGATCGTCCAGTTGCCGCGGGCATGCTGGCGCTTGATGGAGTGGTACTCGCTGGCGCCCGATCGGGTCGTCCGAACGAACTCGACCCCTGCGGCCTCATCGCCGACGGCTTCGACCGTCAGATCGATGTACTCGCCGTCAATGAGATCAAGGGCGGCGTCGACCGTCCACAGGCCCTCGTAGCGGTTTCCAAGCTTGTCGGCCTCGCCGCCGGGTCTAGGCATATCGAGCGGTACCGATCCTTGCGTTCTTGAGCCCCGGTGGCCGTGTCTTCGTCGCAAGTGGGGAGGCCTTCAGAATACCGCAGGGACCTCTTCGCGGCGCATCGACAACACGCCGCCCCCTGCTGGCCGCCGACCACAGCACGCCTTGGGCATCCAGACGAAGCGGCCCCGGCCTCTAGCGCCCAGTAATGTCGGCTCCGTGTCCAGCCCCGCTGGGGCGTGTCGCACTTCGGAAAATGGTGTTGTGATGCACACGACCCCAGTCCAGCCTAGTTCAGTCGCTGGTCCGGTGCCGCGTGCGGTAGGACGCACCGCGCGTGGTGAGGATGTGGGCGTGGTGGCCGAGGCGGTCGAGCAGCGCCGTGGTGAGCTTCTCGTCGCCGAACACCCGTACCCACTCGCTGAACGCAGGTTGGTGGTGACGATCGTCGAGCGCCGCTCGTAGCGGTCAGCCAGCAGGTTGAACAGCAGCTCGCCGCCGGTGCGCTCGAAGGGCACGAAGCCGAGCTCGTCGACGACGAGCAGCGCGACTCGCAGGTAACGCTGGTGCAGCCGCGAGAGCGTCAGCTCGTCGCGTGCCTCGATGAGTTCCCGCACGAGGTCGCGCCCTGACACCGCGCAGCGAAACTGGGTCTCTTCCTGGTCCGGCCCGGCGAAACGCGGATGGTGCGAGCCGCGCGTTCGCACAGCTGCACGCGACAAGCTCACCGCCATCGAGGCTGCAGATCGACCTGGCCTGTCACGATGGCGCTCGACCGCGCTCGGCCGCGGGCGGGACAGGAGCCGAGCTACAACACCATGACGGTTCCCTCTGAGCCAGAGGCATCTCAGGTCCATCGCTCGACGTACGAGAGCTGGAACTCAGCTGTCGCCAGCTACTTCTTCGACGGCAGGTGGTCAGTGAGACCGGTCTATCTCGACCTTGAACCTGAAGCGCTCCGCGAGCTCGCGGAGTTGGCCGGCGAGCATGGTGATCCAGAGATGGCGCTCACCAACGCGGTAAGAGACACACTCGAACTCTCCACACCTCTGGGACAAGCGTATTCCGGCTGCATCGCGAGGCACGCCTGACTTGGATGTCCGGGGAGGACACTGCCGCTCCCCCACCGTTCCTAGCCCTCTTGGCGGGTCTGACGGTGATTGGCAACCCTCGGATCATATTGCGGTGGTCGCGCTCGGTGATGGCGGTAATGCCTCTCTGTACGCGCGGGCGCTCTCGAGCGATGCGGGTCGGATTTCGGTTTCGAGCCCAGGTTACGCCGGCTCGAGCGCGGACTTCGTTGTCGTTCCGGTGCACAACCTGGACGAGGCGGATCCGAAGTGGCGTACACTTAGCGTGGGATAGCCTGGTTGATCGGCTCTGGGAAGCCAATGGTCAAGGCGCGCCGAAGGCTACCGCACAACGGCTGGAGCCTTCGAACTCTCGCGCCTCCGCCAGCGCATCTAGCTCCGCCGCAACCCTATCGAAGAGGTGGACTCTTCGCTTGGTCCTGACAAGTCTTTGTCACTGGCGTCGAACCGAATCACCCGGAACGGACTCCATCTCAGCCAGCCCAGAGCCCGGCCCGCCCTCATTGATCGGCTTGCTCATCGCGTCCGTAGCCGGCGCTCCACTTGACTTGAGGGGGCAGGAGAGCGTCCATGCTGGCGATGAACGCGACGCGCTCCTTGGGTGAGCTCAGTGCGCTGTACCTCTTGCGCTGCGAGGTGGAGGGCAAGTCCGCGCAGACCGTGCGTGCCTACCGCGAGACGCTTGGACGCTTCCGCCGCACTGTCTCGGTCGCCGATGCGGCGGCCGTCACGCCGGAGGACGTTTACCGTTACCTGCGCGGCTTCTCTCACCTCAGCCTCGAGACGAGGCACCGTTACTTCCGAGAGGTCCGCTGCTTCTTCAACTGGCTGGTGGACGGACGCTACCTCGACGGCAACCCGTTCCGGGGGATCAAGAACGTCCGGCTGCCCCAGCGCATCGTCGAGCCGTTCTCCCCGGCCGACATCGCGCAGCTGATGGCGGCGTGCGATTCAGCCACCGCGCTCGGTCTGCGGGATCGTGCGATGGTGCTGTGCCTGCTCGACACCGGCCTGCGATGCTCAGAGCTCGTTCAGCTCTCGCTCGATGACCTCGACCTCGACACGCGCCGATTGCGCGTACGCCACGGCAAGGGCAACAAGCAGCGCGTGGTGCCGTTTGCGGCGCGCTGTCGCGCCGCGCTTAAGCGCTACCTCGAGCAACGGGGAACGGCTCCGGGCCCGCTCTTCGTCGCCGCCAGCCATCTCGGGGTGCTCAAGCCACACATCGCGCTCAAGCCAAACGGACTCAAGCAGATGCTGCGCCGCCTCGGGCGGCGCACTGGGGTGGCGAAGGTGCACGCGCACCGCTTCCGCCACACCTTCGCCACCTGGGCGATCACGCATGACGCGCGCGAACTCGACGTGCAGTACCTGCTCGGACACTCCTCGCCCGACATGGTGCGTCGCTACAGCTCCGCCTACCGCTCGGAGCAGGCAGCACTACGCCACCATCGCTTCTCCCCGGGCGACCAGATGATCGGCTCAGCGCCCGGCTAAACCCGGTTTTAGAGGCGGTGCGGAGGCGCCCTGACCTGCAATTTCCCTGCAGTCTCACATCTGAGTTATGTCGCCTGCTGCGGCAACCAGCGTGCTTCCCAAGCAGAGGGTCGAGGGTTCGAATCCCTTCTCCCGCTCCACAGCACGCATATAGAGGTTGTGAGGTTCCGGTAGCTAGGCGACACCCTGGCGCCGGTACCTGCACGACACTTCGCGGACGCGGCTCCGGTACGCAGGCGACACTGGCTCCGGTAGCCGGGCGACACCTGGCTTCTCTTCCTGGTCCTGCTCGATGGCCCGTGGGGCGGGCCGCAACCCCCGGTGTCTGGCCGGATTCAAACAAGTCGGCAAAACCTCATGCGGCCCACCGATACTCATGATGCAAACCTCCTAGCACCGGCTTGCTGTCGACTCGCTGGCTCGGCATCCGCTGCACCGGCTTGCGTCCCTCCGGAGAGTCGAGCGCCAATGACCGATGCGGCCGCATCGCGTTGTAGTGCTGGACGTACTCACCAAGCACCCGCCGGAGATGTTGTTCGTTGACCGCGATGACATGGTCGAGACACTCGCGCCTGAGCGTGCCGATGACGCGCTCGGCGATGGCGTTGGCATTCGGCGCGTGCAGCGGAGTCAGAATCGTCTCGATCCCGAGCCGTCGAGCGCGTGCGATGAAGTCTCCGCCATAGCTGAGGCTGTCGCACAAACCCACGAAGAGGGGGACATCGCTATACGATGAGCATGGCGGCGGGGGCGGAGTGATTCCGAGGTGCCGCCGTGACCCAGCGTTTCTTGCCGTGCGACCGTGACCAGCAATACCTGATGCCCGCCAGCCTCCGCGACTGGCTGCCCGGGGACCACCTCGCGTGGTTCGTGCTCGATGCGGTCAGCCAGTTGGACCTCACCGCGTTCTACGAGCGCTACCGCGAGGACGGTTGGGGGCGGAAGGCGTACGAGCCGTCGATGATGGTCGCGCTCGTGCTCTACGCCTACTGCGAGGGCGAGCGCTCGAGCCGCCAGATCGAACGGCGCTGCCGGGAGGACATCGCCCTCCGGGTGCTGACCGCGAACCAGCACCCCGACCACGCGACGATCTGCCGTTTCCGCCAGCAGCACGAGGAGGCGCTCTCGGGACTGTTCGCCGAGGTGCTCAGGCTGTGCGCCGAGGCTGGTCTGGTGCGGGTCGGGGTGGTCGCGCTCGACGGGACCAAGCTGCACGCCAACGCCAGCCGTGAGCGCAACCGCACGGATGCGGACCTGGAGGCCGAGGTGCGGCGCATCCTCGACGAAGCGGAGCGGGTGGACGCCGAGGAGAACGCGCGCTTCGGCGACGCGCGGGGCGACGAGTTGCCTCCGGGATTCAGGGACCGCGAGGAGCGCCTGCAGCGGTTGCACGAGGCGCGGGAGCGACTGGCGGCCCGAGAGCGGGAGCGGCAGGAGGACTACGAGCAACGCCTCAGGAGCCGCGCGGAGAAGGACCAGCGCGGGCGCCGCCCGAAGCCGCCGCAGCCCGAGCAGGGTGCGAAGGTGAACGTCACCGACCCGGACAGCCGCGTGGTGCGCGACTATCACGGCTACTTCCAAGGCTACAACGTGCAGGCGGTGACGACCCGCGACCAGATCATCGTCGCGGCTGAGGTGAGCCGACAGGCGACCGACATGCACGAGCTGCAACCGATGATCGAGGTGATGCACCGCAACCTGCAGGCCGCACACTGCGGGCCGGCGCGCGTGCTGCTGGCTGATGCCGGCTACTACTCCGAGGCGAACGTGCGGCAGGCGGGGAGCGCAGGTCCGGAGCTGCTGCTCGCGACCCGCAGCGACCGCAACCGGCGCGTCGGCGCGGCACCGCCGCGCGGGCGCATCCCTGCCGGGCTCTCCGTCCGTGAACGGATGGATCGCAAGCTGGCGACGCAGCGTGGCCGGCGTCTCTACGAGCAGCGGCGCTGGATGATCGAACCCGTCTTCGGCGACGTCAAGGAGAACCGCGGCATCCGCCGGTTCATGCGGCGCGGGATCGCCTCGTGCGCCAGCGAATGGAAGCTGATCGCCGCCACCCACAACCTCAAGAAGCTCTATCGCCGGGCGCGGCCGTCCTCCTGGCCAGCGAACGGCAACCCCCGGCAAAGAGGCTGGTCTGCCGCCGTGGCGGCCGCGTAGCGCCGCTGCCCTGTGAGAGGCGGCTACTCCGCCCCGACAACCGACCGGCTGACCTCTTGGCCCTCGTGGCGCTCCGCCCACGCCACTCCATGCGACAGCCTCAGCTACGGTCGCGGTCTCGGATCAGGAACCCTGGCTGCTGACCCCAGGCGGTCGCCTCGATCATCTGCTGCCAGATCCAGGGCGCGTTCGGATGCTCCGTGACGTTCCAGTGCCGGATGCGGCGCCGGTCGTGGTCGATCACGATGAGCACGGAGAGCGTGCGGAAGGCGAGCGTCTGGACCGTGAACAGATCGGCGGCCCAGATGCTGGACGCGTGGTTGCGGAGAAACGTGCGCCACGACTGGCTCGGCGGTCGCCGCAGCGCTTGCCGGCGGTAGCGACTCACGGTGCGGGCGCTGACCTCGAAGCCAAGGGCACGCAGCTTGCCGACGATGCGGACGGCCGCGGCACCGCTTGACTTCGGCCTGGGAGAGAGCGTCCATGCTCGTGATGAACGCGAGCCCCTCCCTCACCGAGCTAAGCGCGCTGTACCTCCTGCGCTGTGAGGTCGAGGGCAAGTCCGCGCAGACGGTGCGCGCATACCGAGAGTCACTGAATCGCTTCGCCCGCGCAGTGACGGTCGCCGACGCGGCGGCGGTCACGCCGGAAGACGTCTACCGCTATTTGGGCGGCTTCTCTCACCTCAGCCTTGAGACTCGACACCGCTACTTCCGCGAGGTCCGCTGCTTCTTCAACTGGCTCGTCGACGCTCGCCACCTCCAAGACAACCCGTTCCGGGGGATCAAGAACGTCCGGCTGCCACAGCGCATTGTCGAGCCGTTCTCGCCAGCCGACATCGCGCAGCTGATGGCGGGGTGCGATTCAGCCACCGCGCTCGGGCTGCGGGATCGTGCGATGGTGCTGTGCTTACTCGACACTGGCCTGCGATGCTCAGAGCTCGTTCAGCTGACGCTCGATGACCTCGACCTCGAGACGCGCCGGCTGCGCGTACGCCACGGCAAGGGCAACAAGCAGCGCGTGGTGCCCTTTGCAGCGCACTGTGGCGCCGCGCTGGAGCGCTACCTCGAGCGGCGGGGAACGGCTCCGGGTCCGCTCTTCGTAGCGGCCAGCCACCTTGGTGAGCTGAAGCCAGCTACCGCGCTCCGACCGAACGGGCTCAAGCAGATGCTCCGCCGCTTGGGTCGTCGCGCAGAAGTGGCGAAGGTGCACGCGCATCGCTTCCGCCACACATTCGCGACGTGGGCAATCGCACACGATGCCCGCGAACTCGACGTGCAGTACCTGCTCGGACACTCCTCGCCCGACATGGTGCGTCGCTACAGCTCGGCCTACCGCTCGGAGCAGGCGGCAACACGCCACCATCGCTTCTCCCCGGGCGACCAGATGATCGGCCCGGTGTCTCGCTGAGCCCGCCTCAGAAGCGGCACCGAGCGGGCCCCTGACCTGCGATTCCCCTGCAGTTTCCCTGCAGTCTCACATCTCGATGACACCTGGTCCGCCGAGATAGTGCGCCGAGCTGAGCGACAGGAAGGAACGAAGACGGCTACGATTCCCGCGGAATTGGTCGACAGTTCGTCGGCTGAAGGGCCGTGGTGCATGGGACTGCTCGATTCAATCAAGGGGATGTTCGGAAGAGGAAAGGGCGTTGCAGGCGACCTCGCTGGCGGCGCGGCTGACGCAGCGAGCGGCGCGGCGGGGGCGGCCTCATCGGCGGCCGACCAGGTCGTCGAAACGGCTGGCGACGCGGCCGAGGCCGTTGTGGACGCCGCCAGCGGAACCGTCGCTCGGGCGCGCGACCTTATCGACGGCGATGGCGACGAGGATGCCGGCGATGATGGCGAAGAGAGGGACCACTCACCACCCGCCTAGCGCGGATGCTTCGCCTCGCTCGTGTACCCCAGGTCCTCACGGCGCATCCGCCCAGTGCTGACGGCAGTTTCTGACGATGCGAAGCGGCTGGGCGCGATGACCGACGGCTTATGAGTACGTTGATCATCGCGGTGTCGAGGACGTCCGGTGATGCGTCGAGAAGCGCTGCAAACACTAACCGGATGGGATATTGCCACCCCACGGCCGGATCGTCCCCCACAGCGCTGAGTCTGACGTGTGGCTGCGACCGCGGTGGTGGCGGTGAGCGCGGCCACGCGTCAGTAACCCACGGCGCCCTGCGCGATGAGCTCGCTCACGCTCTCCACGTCCAGCTCCAGGAGGTCGTAGAGCACGCGCTCGGTGTGCTCGCCCAGCAGTGGTGGACGCCGCAGCGGCACCCGCTGACCGTCGTCCAGCGTGAACGGGAGGCCGGTGTAGTGGTGCGTCCCGACCGTTGGATGGTCGAGCGGCACGAAGAATCCGCTGGACGCATCCGTGCCGTTCGCGGCCATGTCGTCCCCGGTGACCGCCCGCGAGACCGGTATCCCCGCGCCTCGGAGGACTCGTTCGACCTCTTCGACCGTGCGCGCCGCGGTCCAGGAGGCCACATGGAGATCGAGGTCGTGGGCATGGGCCAGGCGACCCTCAACGGTCGCGAAGGACTCGCTGCGAGACCAGGGCTCCCCGATGGCGGCGTGGAATGCCGCCCAGTCGTCCTCGCTAGTCACGGCGATCGCGCACCATCGATCCTCGCCCGCGCACGGATAGACACCGTGGGGAGCGAAGTCGAGGCTGCGATTCCCGAGCGGAGCGACGGAGCCGGGCTGGAGTTGCTCCTGCAGGAACCGCTCGGCGATGAGCTCGGTCGCCACCTCGTACTGCGCGCACTCGATCGATGCACCTTCGCCGGTCTGCTCCCGTCGAATCAGCGCGGCAAGGATTGGGAGCAGCGCCTGCTTCCCGGCGACGTGGTCGGGGTGATTCAGCGTCGTGCCCACCGGGTAGGGGTCATCCGGATGCGCCCAGGACGCCGTGATCCCGGAGAACGCCTGGAGGTTCGGGCCGTACGTCTGGAAGTCGCCATACGGTCCGGAGCCGAATCCCTGGCTGCTGAAATAGATGACATCCGGTCGGAGCGCTCGCACTGATTCGTAGTCGAGCCCCCACTTCCTCATCACCGGCGCGCGCATGTTCTCGAGCACGATGTCGCAGTGCGGCACGATACGGCGCACCAGCTCACGCCCAGCCTCCTGTGTCATGTCCACAGCGATGCTTTGGACCCCGAGGTTCAGCTGATTGAATGCGGGCGAGTCGTTGAGCTGGCGCTGCCGCAGGAAGTCGACACGGCGCCGTGACTCGACTTTGATCACCTCCGCACCGAGCAGCGCCAGCAGCTCGGCCGCCTCCGGCACCACGGCGCCCACGCCGCAGTTCAGCACGCGAAGCCCTCCCAGCGGCCCGCGACGATCGGGTCGCGCGAGCTCGCAGCTCTGGCGCGGCTGCCGCGTCGCCTGCTCCGCGTCGCTCGCGGAGCCATCGAGCGACGGACCGAGGGCGGGCACCGCTGTGGGTGGCCGGTCAGCCAGGATGAACGGCTCACGCTGCGCTCGCACGCTGCCGAGATCGGGATCGGAGATCGGCACGAACAGCCCACGCTCACGGACATGCCGGTCATCCATCACGTCTGCGACCGTGTTGACCGGTGTGATCGTCGCCCCGAGCCGCTGGCCATGCTCGAAGAGATCGGCACGGGTTCGGTAGCGGGTCAACTGGGACGCGATCTCGAACACGACATCCGCGTGCTCGCGCCTGAACGCAGGCTCACCCCACTCGTCGCCGGTGAGCTCCGTTGGGCGCCCGAGCAGCTCAATGAACGCCTCCCATTGGCGAGGCGTGCCCATGAGCACGCGGACGTAGCCGTCGCTCGCCGGCAGGATCGGATGGCCTGTGGGGCCGAGGCGCCGAGCGCCGATGCCCTGTCCCGCTGCCTCGAGGCCGTAGGAGTGCAGCGGACGGGTCCAGGGTGTGATCCCGGCGATCGCCGCCTCGCGCAGCGAGACGTGGGAGATGGCCGGCTGCCTGCCGCGCAGCAGCTCCCGATAGCCCACCACGACCGCGATCGCCGCGTAGACCCCCCCGGCATCGAGGGCGAGCTGCGACGGAGCGTTGCAGGGCGGCTGATGTGGCCAGCCGCTCGAGGAGAGGCCGCCGCTGGCGGCGAAGGCGACGAGCGAGGCCGCAGCGATACCGTCGGGGTCGTCGACGTAGATGCTGATCGCGGGCTCGAGGCTAGTCAGCGCCTCCTCGAATGGCGAGCCCGACGGCGCTAGCAAAGCGTCTGACGCCAGCACGAGCGAGCGGAGCGCGTCGTGATCGCGCTCGTCGTCAGCACTGAACACGACGCTTCGCTTGTCGGAGTTTCGCGCGAGGAAGGGGATGCTCGCCCGCGTCGGGTCCGCCACGGCCGCGAAGGGGCGTCGCTGGCGGGTGGGCGCACCCCCAGGTTCCTCGATCAGGAACACCTCCGCGCCCAGCTCAGCGAGGATCTTGCCGGCGTACTCAGTCGTGACGTCGCCAATCTCGACGACGCGTAGACCAGCGAGCAGCTGGATACTCATGACGCACACCAACCGATCGCAGGCGAGTGTACATGGGCGCACTCCGCCCTCCGGTCGCGGCGGTTCCCGCTTGGTGCGGGCCGATCGCGAGGGTTACGCCCCCGGTCCCTCGTGGAGGCCGCCGAGCTGATCGAGCGCCTCCTCGACCATTGAATACACAAGCTCCGCGGCGGGCTGGACCCGGTCTACGCCCACCACCGACTGCCCGGCGGGGGTGTATCTCCAGTCCTCTTTGCGCGCCTCGCGGATGCCCGCCTCGATATCGGCCACCAACATCGGCTGGAGCGGCATCGGCAGCGGGGTGGGTGCGTCAGGAGCGGCCCATGCTTCGCTCCACTTCGACCGCAGCTGCCGCATCGGCTTCCCGGACGACGCTCTCGTCTGAACGGCGTCCTCGGCCTGGGCTTCGATCAGGCGCTGTTTGAGGAACTGCTCGGTCTCCGACTCGTGGGTGGCGAGCCAGATCGTGCCCGTCCACACTCCCTCGGCGCCCATCGCGAGAGCGGCGGCCAGGTGACGCCCGCTCGAGACCCCACCCGCGCACAAGACCAGCGTCTCGGTGCCCTCGGCGAGCCGCAGCACCTCCGGTACCAGCGTGAAGGTTCCGACGGTGCTGCTGTGACCGCCGGCGTCGTAGCCCTGCGCGATGACCACATCGACCCCGGCCTCGATCTGCCGTCGGGCCTGGCGCGGCAGCCCGACCAGACCCCATACCTTCGTGCCCGCCGCGTGCGCCTCCTCCAGCACGAAAGCCGGGCTCCCGAGCGCCGCGGCAAAGATCGGTACCTGGTGATCGAACACGACCTGCAGCTGCGCCCGCGAGTTCCGGAGGAGGTTTGATCCGAGGGGGACGCGCCGCTCGGGCTCCTTCGGCTTCGGGATTTCATGCTCCTGCATTAGCTGCGCAACGAAGTCCCGATGACCCTGCGGGATCATGGCCTCCAGATCCTCACGGCTGCCTTCGACGAAGGAAGCGGGGAGCACGAGATCCACTCCGAACGGCCGTTCGCCGACGCGCTCATTGATCCACTCGATGTCTCGGCTCAGTTCATCCGGGGTGCGGGTGGCCGCACCGAAGACGCCGATCCCACCGGCGTTGCTCACCGCCGCGACCACGTCCTTCGTGTGCGAGAACGCCACGATCGGGACTTCGCATCCGTAGACGTCACAGAGCCTGGTGTGAAGTGGGTTCTGCTCCATGCCGGCCTCCTCGTTCAAGGGCTACAGCGGTCAGCTCCAGTGGCAATCGCGCGCACGCGTTCGATTAGGGCAGCTCGAGCGTGAGCTCAGCGATCGTGACGTCACTCTCGAGCTGATTGTCGAGATGGATCTCCAGATCGAGCAGCCGCTGCCCGTCCTGCTCGTACTTGCGGGTCACCCAGGCGCGCGACGTGATCGTGTCGCCGAGACAATTCGGGCTCTCCATCGAGAAGCGAAGCCGCCGCAGAAATGCTTCGGGCCCCGCCCAGTCAGTCGCGATGCGACCGAACAGCGCCTCGTAGAACATCGTGTTCACGAAGATGTCCCGGGCGCCCGCCTCCTTGGCAAACTCGCGGTCGTGGTGGATCGGGTAGAGGTCTCGCGTCCCGGCGACGTCGATCATCAGCGTCCGCATCGAAATGAGAAACGACAGACCCGCGATCTGATCCGCCTCGTTGACGGTGTCCCAGTCGAGGGTGGTAAACGCAGACGTCATCGATCAGTCACCTCTCGGTCGGATTGTAGCGGAGGAGGACCATCGTGGAGCGACCGATCAGGCGATCGTCGGCCTCGGTCCGGTACTCCGTGACGCTCGTGATGAAGATGCCGCTTCCGACGCGCACGGACTTTTCGTCTGAGACCTCTGTGGTCATGCTCCGCATCTTGAGGCGGCCATCACCAGGCCCGAACGGGGCGAGGTACTCGACCTCCTGCGCGGCGACAGTGTTGACGGTGTACCCGAACTGATCGCAGATCGCGTACAGCCCTCCCCCGTCAGCGACGAGGTTGGGGGGATTGAGGGCCGCTGAGTCCTCGGCTGTGATGCGCTCGTAGTATTCAGGCGTCCACCAGGCGGGGAAGGTCATTGAGAAGAGCGACTGCGGTGGCGCGATCACGCGTCCGAATCGGCTTCCCTCCGCGAAGTCAGGATCCCAGTAGACTGGGTTACCGTCCTCGGCTACCTCGCAGAAGCGGCGGATGGCTGTCTCAGTCACTTCGTCGCGCGTGAGGCGGTATGGCCCCCACACGTTCAGGAAGGGCTTGGCCGCGTCGAGGAAACTGACCCTGTCGGCGCTCGATCCCACCGGTTACCCGCTCCGCTCGGAGGCTCGGTCACCCTCGGTGAGAGACCTCGTCGTAGCTATACGCGACTGATGACGGGGCGCGCAACGGAAGAAAGACCCGAGCAGAGGGGGCGGACCAGCTCACCCTTGAGCCGTACGCGGCAGGCGGCATCCTCGTCGTTCGCGGCATGTGCGAGATGCTCGGCATCGAGCAGCCGGACGATGACGAAAGTGCACGCCTGAGTGACGCCGTCGACCACTACGTCCGCGCCCGTGTTCTTCTTCGCCGACTCCGCCGACGTCATCCGCACCCTCGCCGCCAGTTATGACGTCCACATGGCGTCCGGGTTGGTGGTCGGCGAAGGCTTATGGCTGGGCTGGAGCCGCGTCACGACCCAGGCGCAGTGACTTGGGTCGGTGAGCGGTACCTCAGGCCTATCGGGGCTCCGCCGGGTTCCCGATGACGCCACTGGCTCTCAAGGAAGTCCCAGCCGCCTCACGACTTTTGCGCTGCGGACACCGCCTGCGTGGGGAGATCTCCGTGAGATCTTGGTCGGGGCGGACGCGATGAGCCCGGGCGCGGACTCTTACCTCGCCGGGCGCTTTCGATGCGAAAACACCGGTCCGCCGAAGCAGGCCCGTGGGTTGGGACGCGCTACACCGTCCTCACACGGGTCGCCCGCGCCCGCGAGCCACCACCGTCCCACAACAATCTCAGCTCACCGTTCGGTCGGTAGCAGCAGCGCCGGTAGGCGCCGAAGCGCTGCGGCAGCGTCTGCACGCTGTCGACGGGGTCGTACCCGGCCTCTAATGCAGCGAGCCGGTGGTGTGGCTCGAGGTAGGGGTTGAACCGCAGCTCGGCTGGCTCACGGTTGTAGATCCAGAGGGTCTCGTCCAGCTCGGGATCAGGGTCAGCGCGCAGTTCGGCGAGGTCGAGGGCGGCTGTGAGGTCTCCCCCGCAGGCCTCAGCGACCTCGAGGCCGAGGTCAAAGGAGTAGCTGGCAGTCGTGCAGGAACTGCTGACACCCGGCTTACATCAAGCGCTAGATGCTGACATCGGTTTCAGCGCACCACGCGGACGCCGTAGGTAGCTTGGCGCTGATGGGGACTCTCAGTCGTCCACGGCGGCGGAGAGCTCAGCTCCGCCGCTTCCACCTCCTCAGGGCTAGAAAGAACGCGGTGCTGACGTTGTCGCGCTATTCGGCTCGACGCCGGATCGCGTCGGCCTTGCCCGTGCCGAGGCATGCCTGTGGGTACTGGGGCATTCGAGCTGGGCTCTGGTCCTGCTACCACACAGCACGCACTAGCTGACCCTCGTGCGATCGCTCGCGGCCGAGGCGACGGCGACGGTGATCGAGCGCTGCAGATACATCCACGTGCATGACGACTTGGAACTGGAGCTGGGCAGCGCGTGCGCGGACGGACCGTCGGCGGTCGTGGCTAGCGTCGGACGAGCGATTGCGAGTGTGGAGGAACACACGTTCCCGCTGGGACCGGCTTCGAGCGCGCCGATCGTGAACGTGCGACGGCTCATGACGTGAGAGCAGGGCGGGACCGCGGAGCTCCAGTTCTGGTGTATATGCTGGCGGCCGGTACCGACCTGAGGACACATGCGGACACCGGGAGGGTGGCTGTGATTCGACTCACGTACGTGCTGCGACGTCAGCCGGGGGCTTCCCGCGGAGAATTCCAGGATTACTGGCGGAGGGTCCACGGTCCCCTCGTTGCCGGGCACGCCGAGCGCCTGCGGCTGCTGAGGTACGTGCAGGTGCATACGATCGACGATCCGGCCAACGCGCAGATGGCCGAGGCGCGCGGTGGGATGGAGGAGCCCTACGACGGAGTCGCAGAGCTGTGGTGGCGAAGTCGCGATGATCTGCAGGCCACGCTCGAGGACGAAGAAGCCCAGGCCGCCAGCGCTGAGCTGATCGAAGATGAAGCGAGTTTCATCGACCATCCCAATTCGCCGCTCTGGTTCGCATACGAGTATCCGCAGGTGAATCCAACGCCCGAGAACATCGTTGCGCACGAACGAAGCCCGATCGTGAAGCTGTTCTTCTGTCTGAGGCACCGCGACGACTTGACTGAAGAAGAGGCGCAGCTCTACTGGCGGACGCACCACGGGCCAATCATCCGCAGCATCACCTACCCCGGTACGTCGCTCAGATATATCCAGGTCCACCGCGCGGAGCCGCAACTCGAGCCCGCTCTCAGGCAGCCTCGCGGGACGCAAGTGGAGCCCTACAGCGGCCACGCAGAGCTTTGGCGGAACCAGTCGCAGCGAGCGGGGGCCCCACCGCAGCTAACGGACAGCGGGCTGCTGATGCTGTTCAGCTCGCTCTGAGTGGCGCGCCGTCCTTGGCTCTGACTCTTCCGGACGATGACCGACGGCCTATGAGTCCGTTGATCATCAAGACCATGGGACGCCCTTCGAACGCACGAGAAACGGCCACGCTAGCCGGATAGAATCCTGCCACCCTACGACTAGCCAGACGCGCTCACGACTAGCGGGTTGTTCACCACCACGTTTGTTGTCCATCGTCTCGGCCGAGCCCGGTCGTTAGCGCGAATCGTGGGGCGAGAGCGGAGCCCACACTGATGCTGCAGCACTACCGCGTACTCGACTTGACCGACGACGAGAGCATGATCGCCGGGATGATCCTCGCCGACCTCGGCGCCGACGTGATCGCCGTGGAACCGCCGCAGGGCAACGCCGCCCGCCAGCGAGGCCCCTTTGCCGGCAACGAGCCCGGCCCAGATCGGTCGCTGCCGTGGGCCGCGTGGGCGCGCAATAAGCGCTCGGTGACGGCTGACCTCGAGGCCGACGCGGGCCGGCAGCGGCTGCGCCAGCTGGCCACCACCGCGGATGTGCTGATCGAGTCGACGACACCCGGCGTGATGGCCGCTCGGGGCCTCGGCTCCGACGATCTCACGGCCGTGGGACGGCAAAACCTCATGCGGCCCACCGATACTCATGATGCAAGCCTCCTAGCACCGGCTTGCTGACGACTCGCTAACTCGGCGTCCGCTGCACCAGCGAGCGTCCCTCCGGAGAGTCGAGCGACAATGATCGATGCGGACGCATCGCGTTGTAGTGCTGGACGTACTCACCAAGCACCCGCCGGAGATGTTGTTCGTTGACCGCGATGACATGGTCGAGACACTCGCGCCTGAGCGTGCCGATGACGCGCTCGGCGATGGCGTTGGCGTTCGGCGCGCGCAGCGGAGTGAGAATCGTCTCGATCCCGATCCGTCGAGCGCGTGCGATGAAGTCCCCGCCATAGCTGAGGCTGTCGCATGGAGTGGCGTGGGCAGAGCGCCACGAGGGCCAAGAGGTCAGCCGGTCGGTTGTCGGGGCGGAGTAGCCGCCTCTCACAGGGCAGCGGCGCTACGCGGCCGCCACGGCGGCAGACCAGCCTCTTTGCCGGGGGTTGCCGTTCGCTGGCCAGGAGGACGGCCGCGCCCGGCGATAGAGCTTCTTGAGGTTGTGGGTGGCGGCGATCAGCTTCCATTCGCTGGCGCACGAGGCGATCCCGCGCCGCATGAACCGGCGGATGCCGCGGTTCTCCTTGACGTCGCCGAAGACGGGTTCGATCATCCAGCGCCGCTGCTCGTAGAGACGCCGGCCACGCTGCGTCGCCAGCTTGCGATCCATCCGTTCACGGACGGAGAGCCCGGCAGGGATGCGCCCGCGCGGCGGTGCCGCGCCGACGCGCCGGTTGCGGTCGCTGCGGGTCGCGAGCAGCAGCTCCGGACCTGCGCTCCCCGCCTGCCGCACGTTCGCCTCGGAGTAGTAGCCGGCATCAGCCAGCAGCACGCGCGCCGGCCCGCAGTGTGCGGCCTGCAGGTTGCGGTGCATCACCTCGATCATCGGTTGCAGCTCGTGCATGTCGGTCGCCTGTCGGCTCTCCTCGGCCGCGACGATGATCTGGTCGCGGGTCGTCACCGCCTGCACGTTGTAGCCTTGGAAGTAGCCGTGATAGTCGCGCACCACGCGGCTGTCCGGGTCGGTGACGTTCACCTTCGCACCCTGCTCGGGCTGCGGCGGCTTCGGGCGGCGCCCGCGCCGGTCCTTCTCCGCGCGGCTCCTGAGGCGTTGCTCGTAGTCCTCCTGCCGCTCCCGCTCTCGGGCCGCCAGTCGCTCCCGCGCCTCGTGCAACCGCTGCAGGCGCTCCTCGCGGTCCCTGAATCCCGGAGCCAACTCGTCGCCCCGCGCGTCGCCGAAGCGCGCGTTCTCCTCGGCGTCCACCCGCTCCGCTTCGTCGAGGATGCGCCGCACCTCGGCCTCCAGGTCCGCATCCGTGCGGTTGCGCTCACGGCTGGCGTTGGCGTGCAGCTTGGTCCCGTCGAGCGCGACCACCCCGACCCGCACCAGACCAGCCTCGGCGCACAGCCTGAGCACCTCGGCGAACAGTCCCGAGAGCGCCTCCTCGTGCTGCTGGCGGAAACGGCAGATCGTCGCGTGGTCGGGGTGCTGGTTCGCGGTCAGCACCCGGAGGGCGATGTCCTCCCGGCAGCGCCGTTCGATCTGGCGGCTCGAGCGCTCGCCCTCGCAGTAGGCGTAGAGCACGAGCGCGACCATCATCGACGGCTCGTACGCCTTCCGCCCCCAACCGTCCTCGCGGTAGCGCTCGTAGAACGCGGTGAGGTCCAACTGGCTGACCGCATCGAGCACGAACCACGCGAGGTGGTCCCCGGGCAGCCAGTCGCGGAGGCTGGCGGGCATCAGGTATTGCTGGTCACGGTCGCACGGCAAGAAACGCTGGGTCACGGCGGCACCTCGGAATCACTCCGCCCCCGCCGCCATGCTCATCGTATAGCGATGTCCCCCTCTTCGTGGGTTTGTGCGACAGCCTCAGCTACGGTCGCGGTCGCGGATGAGGAACCCTGGCTGCTGACCCCAGGCGGTCGCCTCGATCATCTGCTGCCAGATCCAGGGCGCGTTCGGGTGCTCCGTGACGTTCCAATGCCGGATGCGGCGCCGGTCGTGGTCGATCACGATGAGCACGTAGAGCGTGCGGAAGGCGAGCGTCTGGACCGTGAACAGATCGGCGGCCCAGATGCTGGACGCGTGGTTGCGGAGAAACGTGTGCCACGACTGACTCGGCGGTCGCCGGAGCGCCTGCTGACGGTAGCGGCTCACGGTGCGAGTGCTGACGTCGAAGCCAAGGGCACGCAGCTCACCGACGATGCGCACGGCGCCCCACCGCGGGTTCTCGGTCGCCATGCGCACGATCAGCTGCTGCAACTCGGCGGGGATCCGAGGCCGCTCGGAACCGCGGTGACTCCTCCAGCGCCAGTAGGCGCGCCAAGCAGAACGATGCCAGCGCACCACCGTGTCCGGCTCGACCATCACGAGCGTGCCTCGCCAGCCGGACCAACCACGTGCCAGCAGTGACCAGAGTCGGCGGTCGTGGCGACGGAGCCGCGGTCGACGACGGCCCCTTGTGTAGACGGCGAGCTGATGCCGCAGCGCCAAGTTCTCGAGGACGAGATCTCGGCGGGCGCGGACCGATGCGAAGAGTGCTGCGACAAGCAGACAGAGGTAGAGCACCGACGAGCCTCTCGTGGCTCGCCGATACTCTGCCATCTCAGGACAGACCTGCACGGATCAAGTTTTGCCGTCCCACGACCGGCTTGCTGACGACTCGCTGACTCGGCGTCCGCTGCACCGGCGAGCGTCCCTCCGGAGAGTCGAGCGACAATGATCGATGCGGACGCATCGCGTTGTAGTGCTGGACGTCGTGGGACGGAGCCTCTGTGTCAAGCGGCCTCGGTAGCGCAGGTGCGAGCATCGGCCACCATGCATCGGTAAACGACGTCCGAGAGTCGGCGTTTGAGGCAGCGCAGCGCCTCGTTCCGACTCTTGCCAGCGGCGAGTTTGCGACGGAAGTAGCCGTGGCCTTCGGTGCCCGGCATGCGCGCCTGGGTGAGCGCCGCGATGTGGAGCGCCCGGTTCAGCTGGCGGTCTCCACCGCGGCTGAGGCGATGGCGTTGGACCTCCCCGCTCGACACCTCAAGCGGCGCCGTCCCCGTGTAGCTGGCGTAGTGCGCGCGCGAGGGGAAGCGACTGACCGCTCCGCTGCGCCCCACAATCTTCGCCGCCAGGATCACGCCGACGCCGGGGATGCGCGTGAGGGCGCTGCCTTGTACACGCAGCGCTGCCTCGAGGCGGCGGCCGTTCTCGACGAGGTTGCGGTCCAGCACCCGCACCTCGCGTACCAGTTCGCGGGCCATACGCAGCCGCTCGCGATCCGCGGCGCCGGTCGGACGCAGGCGGCGTAGGAGCGCCTGCGCGCGATCGGCGGAGAGCCTGGAGGGGCCCCCACCCGGTCGTAGCTCGCGCAGCAGCCGGTGCAGCCGGTTGACCACGCGCGTGCGTTCCTGCGTGAGCTCGTCGCGGCGGTCGGAGAGCAGTCGCAGCACCGCCGTGTCGTCCTCCGCCCGCACGGCACGCAGCGCCGTGAGGGGTTGGGCGGCGAGCGCAATGGCACGCGCGTCTGCGGGGTCGGACTTCCCGCCACCGGAGAGCAAGCGCACGCGCGCCACCAGCCGCGCCGGGACATCGACGACCGACTCGCCCTCCGTGAGCAGCCACTGGCTGAGGCCGTGGCCGAGACCGCGGGCCCCCTCCACGGCCCAGCGGCGCTCGGGCCACTGCCGCGCCCAGCGCAGCAGCCGGCTGTGCGCACGAGCTTCCACCCGGAGCTGGCCGAGCTCGCGGCCCGCGGGGTCGACGGCGAGGGCGGTATGCGAGGACTTGTGGGGGTCGACGGCGATCAAGATCATGAAGCTCTCCCTGTCGTAGCTGAATTGCGGTGGGGAGGGCGGTGGACAGGCCGACTTCGGGAGCACCCGCACGCCTCTGTCGAGTCACACCGCGGCCGGACGGTGGCCGGCGACACTCCGCCCCAGAGCCAGTCCTGCTCAGCAGCACGGCAGCAAAACTTGGAGTCAGCCGACCAGCGTCCTCAACACCTTAGGGCCGCAACCCCCGGTGTCTGGCCGGATTCAAACAAGTCGGCAAAACCTCATGCGGCCCACCGATACTGATGATGCAAGCCTCCTAGCACCGGCTTGCTGACGACTCGCTGACTCGGCGTCCGCTGCACCGGCGAGCGTCCCTCCGGAGAGTCGAGCGACAATGATCGATGCGGACGCATCGCGTTGTAGTGCTGGACGTCGTGGGACGGCAAAACCTCATGCGGCCCACCGATACTGATGATGCAAGCCTCCTAGCACCGGCTTGCTGACGACTCGCTGACTCGGCGTCCGCTGCACCGGCGAGCGTCCCTCCGGAGAGTCGAGCGCCAATGACCGATGCGGCCGCATCGCGTTGTAGTGCTGGACGTACTCACCAAGCACCCGCCGGAGATGTTGTTCGTTGACCGCGATGACATGGTCGAGACACTCGCGCCTGAGCGTGCCGATCACGCGCTCGGCGATGGCGTTGGCATTCGGCGCGCGCACCGGAGTCAGAATCGTCTCGATCCCGATCCGTCGAGCGCGTGCGATGAAGTCTCCGCCATAGCTGAGGCTGTCGCACAAACCCACGAAGAGGGGGACATCGCTATACGATGAGCATGGCGGCGGGGGCGGAGTGATTCCGAGGTGCCGCCGTGACCCAGCGTTTCTTGCCGTGCGACCGTGACCAGCAATACCTGATGCCCGCCAGCCTCCGCGACTGGCTGCCCGGGGACCACCTCGCGTGGTTCGTGCTCGATGCGGTCAGCCAGTTGGACCTCACCGCGTTCTCCGAGCGCTACCGCGAGGACGGTTGGGGGCGGAAGGCGTACGAGCCGTCGATGATGGTCGCGCTCGTGCTCTACGCCTACTGCGAGGGCGAGCGCTCGAGCCGCCAGATCGAACGGCGCTGCCGGGAGGACATCGCCCTCCGGGTGCTGACCGCGAACCAGCACCCCGACCACGCGACGATCTGCCGTTTCCGCCAGCAGCACGAGGAGGCGCTCTCGGGACTGTTCGCCGAGGTGCTCAGGCTGTGCGCCGAGGCTGGTCTGGTGCGGGTCGGGGTGGTCGCGCTCGACGGGACCAAGCTGCACGCCAACGCCAGCCGTGAGCGCAACCGCACGGATGCGGACCTGGAGGCCGAGGTGCGGCGCATCCTCGACGAAGCGGAGCGGGTGGACGCCGAGGAGAACGCGCGCTTCGGCGACGCGCGGGGCGACGAGTTGCCTCCGGGATTCAGGGACCGCGAGGAGCGCCTGCAGCGGTTGCACGAGGCGCGGGAGCGACTGGCGGCCCGAGAGCGGGAGCGGCAGGAGGACTACGAGCAACGCCTCAGGAGCCGCGCGGAGAAGGACCAGCGCGGGCGCCGCCCGAAGCCGCCGCAGCCCGAGCAGGGTGCGAAGGTGAACGTCACCGACCCGGACAGCCGCGTGGTGCGCGACTATCACGGCTACTTCCAAGGCTACAACGTGCAGGCGGTGACGACCCGCGACCAGATCATCGTCGCGGCTGAGGTGAGCCGACAGGCGACCGACATGCACGAGCTGCAACCGATGATCGAGGTGATGCACCGCAACCTGCAGGCCGCACACTGCGGGCCGGCGCGCGTGCTGCTGGCTGATGCCGGCTACTACTCCGAGGCGAACGTGCGGCAGGCGGGGAGCGCAGGTCCGGAGCTGCTGCTCGCGACCCGCAGCGACCGCAACCGGCGCGTCGGCGCGGCACCGCCGCGCGGGCGCATCCCTGCCGGGCTCTCCGTCCGTGAACGGATGGATCGCAAGCTGGCGACGCAGCGTGGCCGGCGTCTCTACGAGCAGCGGCGCTGGATGATCGAACCCGTCTTCGGCGACGTCAAGGAGAACCGCGGCATCCGCCGGTTCATGCGGCGCGGGATCGCCTCGTGCGCCAGCGAATGGAAGCTGATCGCCGCCACCCACAACCTCAAGAAGCTCTATCGCCGGGCGCGGCCGTCCTCCTGGCCAGCGAACGGCAACCCCCGGCAAAGAGGCTGGTCTGCCGCCGTGGCGGCCGCGTAGCGCCGCTGCCCTGTGAGAGGCGGCTACTCCGCCCCGACAACCGACCGGCTGACCTCTTGGCCCTCGTGGCGCTCCGCCCACGCCACTCCATGCGACAGCCTCAGCTACGGTCGCGGTCTCGGATCAGGAACCCTGGCTGCTGACCCCAGGCGGTCGCCTCGATCATCTGCTGCCAGATCCAGGGCGCGTTCGGATGCTCCGTGACGTTCCAGTGCCGGATGCGGCGCCGGTCGTGGTCGATCACGATGAGCACGTAGAGCGTGCGGAAGGCGAGCATCTGGACCGTGAACAGATCGGCGGCCCAGATGCTGGACGCATGGTTGCGGAGAAACGTGCGCCACGACTGACTCGGCGGTCGCCGCAGCGCTTGCCGGCGGTAGCGACTCACGGTGCGGGCGCTGACCTCGAAGCCAAGGGCACGCAGCTCGCCGACGATGCGGACGGCGCCCCACCGCGGATGCTCAGTGGCGATGCGGACGATCAGCTGTCGCAGCTCTGCGGGAATCCGGGGTCGTCCGGAGCGGCGACGACTCTTCCAGCGCCAGTAAGCGCGCCAAGCAGAACGATGCCAGCGCACCACCGTGTCCGGCTCGACCATCACGAGCGTGCCTCGCCAGCCGGACCAACCACGTGCCAGCAGTGACCAGAGTCGGCGGTCGTGGCGACGGAGCCGCGGTCGACGACGGCCCCGGGTGTAGACGGCGAACTGATGCCGCAGCGCCAAGTTCTCGAGGACGAGATCGCGGCGGGCGCGGACCGATGCGAAGAGTGCTGCGACAAGCAGACGGAGGTAGAGCACAGACGAGCCTCTCGTGGCTCGCCGATACTCTGCTATCTCAGGACAGAGCTGCACCTATCAGGTTTTGCCGTCCCACGGGAGTTCCTGCTCGCGCTCGTTCCCGTCGCTCGTCGGGATGCAACGGAGCCTCCACGCGTTCACTAAGGGCCCGCACTCCGGCGAGGACCTCGAGTACCTGCTGACATTGATCCTCACGGGCGAGCTACGCGTCGATGTGGGCTGGCGCGGGTCGTGGACGCGGATCGCCGAAGCCGCGGACGCATTGTTCGGGCGTCGAGTCGCCGGGAAGGCCGTGCTCGACGTCGACTAGCAGCCGACGGATCATCACCCAGTTCATCCGCACCATGGTGGGCGGTGTGTTCACCCATCGTGTATGTCTTTGTGCCGAGATCGTGATCGTGGTGTCTCTGTCGCCGACGTAGGTCGGTCGGGTAGCCGTCCCAGCGCACGGCCCACGCCCGCACAGCCTGTCGAAGCCCTTCGGCTCCACCGCCTGATGTCTGCCCCACTGGAGGATCGCGGTATCGTTGTCTGAGTCGCATGCGCTCGCCGATCGACCAGGAAGATGGCGTTGATCATGAAACCCACCGAGCGGACGGTGCACTGGCAGGGCACCGCCGAGCTACTCGATCCGAACGGGATCGTGGTGGCTGAGGTGGCGGCTGAGCTCTGGAAGCTGAGCCGCGAGGTCCGCGGTGCCCGCTGGGGCGGGGAGCTGACCGCCCCAGCGGCGGTCGGCCTACGCTGGGTGGGCGACGAGCCACCGAGCGAGCTACGCCTCAGCGACGGCCGATCGGCGCCCATCGGCTCCCTTGGCGCCGTGAGGATGGATACCGCCGGGCCAGAAGCGACGCACGTTGTCCAACTAACAGGGAAGGGCGATCCGCCGTTCTGATTCCACTCACCAGTCGCCCCGTGGCGTGCTGGTGGGTGCCCCGTAATCACGGGAGCGATGCGCGGCCGCCGAGGAAATTGACGTAGATCTGCCCGGTCGAGTGCGGCTGCAAGTCGTCGTAGAAATCACGCACCCACTGCACGTTCGGCGCGGTTTGCGCGGGGTCGTGCCAGAGCCCATCGACAGCGAAGGGTCTACTACGTGCCGAAGAGCAAACCACCGAAGAGTGCGTTGGTGTGGTCGGTCGGGGCGCGTCTCCGGGAGATTCGTCTCCTACGCAAGGTCTCGCAGCAGCGCGTTGCAGAGGCCGTGGGCCTGTCCCAGGGATCGCTCTCTCTGTACGAGAGCGGCGCGCGTGACATCTCGGTGGTGAACCTGCTCACGATCCTCGACGAACTGGAGGTCAGCGTCGTCGAGTTCTTCGCCGGAGTCCCCGCGTTCGCCGTCCTCAAAGACTCGGATGACATCGGGATCGCCACGAAACTGATCACGCACGGGCTCGGCAGTCCCACTGAGTGACGACCTACTGCCCTGCTTCACAGGCTGCCCCCCAACGCGAAGTCTCTGCTGGCGACTTCGCCGACTTGATCGTGGCGGAGTTCGCGGGCAGCCCACCATACCTAGCGCGGGGACCAGCTCGCCCGATGTGCTGCTGGAGCTCTTTCCCGGCTCCATCTCGCCAGAGGCCGCGGCCATCTCGGCAAGGGACCTCGGCGACCCGGGCTGGCCGTGGGACGGAGCCTCTGTGTCAAGCGGCCTCGGTAGCGCAGGTGCGAGCATCGGCCACCATGCATCGGTAAACGACGTCCGAGAGTCGGCGTTTGAGGCAGCGCAGCGCCTCGTTCCGACTCTTGCCAGCGGCGAGTTTGCGACGGAAGTAGCCGTGGCCTTCGGTGCCCGGCATGCGCGCCTGGGTGAGCGCCGCGATGTGGAGCGCCCGGTTCAGCTGGCGGTCTCCACCGCGGCTGAGGCGATGGCGTTGGACCTCCCCGCTCGACACCTCAAGCGGCGCCGTCCCCGTGTAGCTGGCGTAGTGCGCGCGCGAGGGGAAGCGACTGACCGCTCCGCTGCGCCCCACAATCTTCGCCGCCAGGATCACGCCGACGCCGGGGATGCGCGTGAGGGCGCTGCCTTGTACACGCAGCGCTGCCTCGAGGCGGCGGCCGTTCTCGACGAGGTTGCGGTCCAGCACCCGCACCTCGCGTACCAGTTCGCGGGCCATACGCAGCCGCTCGCGATCCGCGGCGCCGGTCGGACGCAGGCGGCGTAGGAGCGCCTGCGCGCGATCGGCGGAGAGCCTGGAGGGGCCCCCACCCGGTCGTAGCTCGCGCAGCAGCCGGTGCAGCCGGTTGACCACGCGCGTGCGTTCCTGCGTGAGCTCGTCGCGGCGGTCGGAGAGCAGTCGCAGCACCGCCGTGTCGTCCTCCGCCCGCACGGCACGCAGCGCCGTGAGGGGTTGGGCGGCGAGCGCAATGGCACGCGCGTCTGCGGGGTCGGACTTCCCGCCACCGGAGAGCAAGCGCACGCGCGCCACCAGCCGCGCCGGGACATCGACGACCGACTCGCCCTCCGTGAGCAGCCACTGGCTGAGGCCGTGGCCGAGACCGCGGGCCCCCTCCACGGCCCAGCGGCGCTCGGGCCACTGCCGCGCCCAGCGCAGCAGCCGGCTGTGCGCACGAGCTTCCACCCGGAGCTGGCCGAGCTCGCGGCCCGCGGGGTCGACGGCGAGGGCGGTATGCGAGGACTTGTGGGGGTCGACGGCGATCAAGATCATGAAGCTCTCCCTGTCGTAGCTGAATTGCGGTGGGGAGGGCGGTGGACAGGCCGACTTCGGGAGCACCCGCACGCCTCTGTCGAGTCACACCGCGGCCGGACGGTGGCCGGCGACACTCCGCCCCAGAGCCAGTCCTGCTCAGCAGCACGGCAGCAAAACTTGGAGTCAGCCGACCAGCGTCCTCAACACCTTAGGGCCGCAACCCCCGGTGTCTGGCCGGATTCAAACAAGTCGGCAAAACCTCATGCGGCCCACCGATACTCATGATGCAAGCCTCCTAGCACCGGCTTGCTGTCGACTCGCTGGCTCGGCGTCCGCTGCACCGGCGAGCGTCCCTCCGGAGAGTCGAGCGACAATGATCGATGCGGACGCATCGCGTTGTAGTGCTGGACGTCGTGGGACGGCAAAACCTCATGCGGCCCACCGATACTCATGATGCAAACCTCCTAGCACCGGCTTGCTGTCGACTCGCTGGCTCCTCCATGATCTGCTCGCTCAGCGCCTGGTCGGCGACGGCGCGGGCCGAGGGCGCCCGCTCTCCCCACTCGTAGTAGCCTGCTGTCGAGACCGCGAGTACCCGGCAGGCCACCGCCACGACGACCCCGTCGGCGGCAAGCTCACGGACCAGCCGGTATCTCATTTTGGGAGCACGTTCTCGCGCGCGAAGAGGGCGGCGGCGCGCTTCAGAATCTCGTTCTCCATCTCCAGGGTGCGGTTGGCCCGGCGCAGCCGCACCAGCTCCGCCCGCTCGTCGCTCGTCAGGCCCTCTCTGTGGCCCTCGTCGACATCGGCCTGCCGCAGCCAGCGGTGCAGGCACGACCCGGCGATCCCCAGGTCCGCAGCGATCCGCGCGATCGGTTTCTCCCGCAGCCGGGCCAGTTCGACAGCACGACGGCGGAACTCGGGTGGGTAGGCTCGGGTGTGGGGCACGAAAACCTCACCCGCCGTATCCGCGAGGCGCGCCGCTGACTCCGAAACGCTGAAATCATGGGCTGGATGGAATATTGCCGCCCCACGGGTAGCACCAGCGCCCGGCGACCTTCACCGTACGTCTCGTCGAGGTACCAGGACTCGCCGGCTCGGGCTCGTCGCTTGGCGCGGAGCTGGCCGGCGAGCAGTGGGGCGAATCGAAACTCCCACTCCCGGATGGTCTCGTGCGTGACCTCAACACCGCGCTGGAGGAGCATCTCTGCCACGTCGCGGAAACTCAGCTTGTAGCGCAGACGCCACAGCACCGCGAGGAGCACCACGTCGGTCGGGACCTGAAGATGGTTGAACGGCGTGCCGGTTCGCTCGTTGAAGCGACGCTTGCACGAGCGGCAGTTGAACCGCCGGTAGCCGAGCGTCGTGCGCGCCTGGCGTCTGGTCGTGGCGGCGGATGCACAGTGCGGACAGTTCACCGATGTCTCCTCGTCCATGCTCAGACGAGGCTAAACCTCACAGTTCGAGCCCTCAGATCTGACGCAGCCCGCAGCGAGGACTAACTCTTGATTCCGCGGCGGACGCAGACTCATTGGAACCATCCAGGTTCTCGCAGCGTCTTACTCAATAGAGGCGTAGAGCAGAGTCAACCAGGAGAAAGGAAATAGGTCATGCGGCCAGTGATTGCAAAGCGGCAGGGGATTGGGTCCACGGCCGTACGAGCAGCCGTATTGAGCCTCGCGCTCATGGTGGGTGTCCTCTGGTTCCTTGGGGACCCCGGGCAGGTCCACGCGTGTAAGTGTGCGCAACCTGGGACTCCTTCCGAAGAGCTGGAGAAGTTTTCTGCAGTTTTCGCGGGGAGAGCAGTCTCGATCCAACACTCCTATGATCCCAAGGCAGCGTCTGTCTCCCCTGAGGACCGCACCACGATTGGCTTCGAGGTCAGCGCTGTGTGGAAGGGTACTGTCCACGAGGACATGTACATCACCACACCACCAACCGGCGGCAGCTGCGGGTTCACCTTTGTCGAAGGGGAGGAGTACATCGTCTACGGTCACGACAGTAACTATGCTGACGGCGGATACACTGTTGGCATATGCAGTCGGACCGCCCTCCTTGGGCAAGCGCAAGCCGACATCGACGCTCTCGGGGAGGGGAATGCTCCTCAAGCCGGGACCGGCTGACCTCTTGGCCCTCGTGGCGCTCCGCCCACGCCACTCCATGCGACAGCCTCAGCTAGCAACAGCTAGCCCTAGTAGCTGCCCGCTCCGATGTCGTCAGTCCCTCCCCTGGACTGCCTCGACGATCACGTGACGATGGTCAGCGGTTCGTCGACTGGTAGTATCGCGGTCGGTGGACCGCGTAGGAGTGTTCGGCCGGTTTGCCCCGCTCCCCAGAGCCGCAAGTAGTCCCCATCAGTGGAAAGATCCGTCGATGAGCGACGTGTACGAGGGTCGGCTAGAGCTGACGTGGACCAAAAAGGCGATGCAGCCAGCTCGGTGATCAGCGAATGCCAGCGTGTGAGGAAGAGCCGTCGCTGCTCCGTCAGCGCGACATGGGCGCCACCGCGGCGGCGAACGCGGAAGTACTGTCTCAGCTCGTCGAACGCGCTACAGAAGCGCGAAGCGGACTCGAAGCTCCCGAAGCCCTGCATCGGGTAGTAGCGCTGCTTCACCGCTCGGTGGCTCTGCTCGGTGTAGTTGTTGAGGTACTGCGTCGTGCGATGCCAAGCCTTGCGGCCGAGAATCCAGCGGATCGCCCCTCAGGACGGCGGCGACATCGGGCATGCAGGCTCTCCTTTGGGCCGAGTTGTCACAGGATCGAGGAGTGTCGGGTGGCGGCCGCCACCCGTCAGGCGAGGTTGCGGCGAAAGCCGCTACGCCTTACCGGCGCATAGCTCCGCAGCCGCGGCGGGCGAGAAGCTCTCGTCGCAAGCCGGGCAGGTGAACGACGACGCCTTCTCCTCGTTGCCCACGTCGTCCGCGCTGTCCCACACGGCATTCAAGATCGTGTGTGGGCACCTGGTCGGCGCTGGTGCCTCGGCGACTTCCGTTTTCTTCGAGCGGCCGAAGATGCGATCAAGCAGTCCCATCGTGCTTGTCCTCTCTCATCGAGAGGAAATATACAACGGGCGTAAACATCGGCGCGGTTCACCGCGCCATACGCTGCTAGTTAGCGACGGTCGTAACCACCTCGGTCTCCGCCTCCGCCCTCGCCTCGCGGCCTGGCCTCGTTGACGCGCAGATCGCGTCCACCGAAGTCAGTGCCGTCGAGCGCAGCGATGGCGTTGCGTGCATCGTCGTCGCCCATCTCAACGAAACCGAAGCCACGGGGGCGGCCGCTGTCGCGATCGATAGGGACGTTGACGCGAAGGACCGCGCCGTGCGCTGCAAACAGCTGCTCGATCTCACTCTCGCTTGCCGAGTACGGCAGGTTGCCTACGTAGATATCCATCGTCGAAGCCTCCACGACGCGCACGAACCGAAAGACTCGTGTCACTGATTACCAGTCGTCGCAGCGGGCTCGGTGAGTCGGCGTTAGACGAGTCTGGGCCGCAGACAAAGGGTGCCTGCGCACGCCCGCGATAAGCGGGCGGTCACTCGGTGTCACCACGCCCGCCACAAGATCACTCGGGGTTTCGCGTTCAGGCTGAGTGGAAGCTTGAGGAGCGGCCTCCGAGTGGATGGCGCGTCTATAATGCGCCCATCCCTGACAGGCGGAGCCTCATGTTTTTCATCAGCGTTGTTAAGCAGTACGAGCGGGCGGTGATCTTCCGTCTCGGTCGCTACACAGGCACCCGCGGGCCGGGACTCGTCATCCTGATCCCGTTCGTCGACCGCGGCGTCAAGGTTGACATGCGCGAGCTGGTCCTCGACGAACCGGCGCAGTCCTCGATCACGAAGGACAACGCCCTCGTCGACATCGACTTCGTCGTCTACATGCGCGTGGTCGACGCCGAGGCGGCGGTCATCAACATCCAGAACTACATCCGCGCGGTCCGCAACCTCGCCACGACCACGCTGCGCGCCGTGATCGGCGACATCACGGTCGAGGAGGTGCTGTCGCAGCGCGAGACGATCAACCGGCGCCTGCAGGTGAAGATGGCGGAGGAGGTCATCCGCTGGGGTGTCGAGGTCAAGGCGATCGAGATCCGCGAGATCACTCCGCAACATGACATCCAGGACGCGATGACGCGCCTGCTCACAGCGGACCGCACGAAGCGCTCCGAGATCACCGAGTCAGAGGGCCAGCGGCAGTCCGCGATCAACGTCGCCGAGGGCAACAAACGGAGCGCGATCCTCGAGGCGGAAGGCTCGAAGGAGTCGCAGGTGCTGCGCGCACAGGGCGCCCGTGAGGCAGCAATCCTGAACGCCGAGGGCTTCTCGATCGGCCTGCAGCGGATCTACGAGACGGCCTCTGGGGTCGATGGCAACACCATGGCCCTGCAATACCTCGAGATGATGAAGCAGCTCGGCGCTGGCGACTCGACCAAGTGGATCATCCCCATGGACCTGGCGCAGGTCGCTGGTCCGATGGGCGCCGCGATCGAGGGGCTGACCAGCGACGATGAGGCTGCCGGCGGCAACGCGGCACGATGAGTATGCAGGAGTGCTCCTGCACGTAGACGAACATCATTGCACTCAGGTGCTACAACCCGCGCATGGACTCCGACGCAGCAGCGGTTCGACTCCAGGCGATTCACGACGAGGTGTTCGAGCTGTACCTCGTCGCTGAGCGCGTCCTGCTGATCGCCTCTCGCCTCGACGGCGACGTGACTCTGCTACGGGTGAAACGCGACGAACTCCGCCACCTCGCTGCCGGGTACGCACAGCTGGCCGCGGACGCTAGGCGCAAGAGTCAGTAGCTGAATCACCTCGCCCAACTGTGCTCAGTGGCGATGCACAGGATCAGCCGCTGCCACTCGGCGGGAATGTGGGGTCGCCCAGGTCCGCGACGACTCTTCCAGCGCCAGTAGGCGCGCCAAGCAGAACGATGCCACCGCACAACCGTGTCCGGCTCGACCATCACGAGCGTGCCTCGCCAGCCGGACCAACCACGTGCCAGCAGTGACCAGAGTCGGCGGTCGTGGCGACGGAGCCGCGGTCGACGACGGCCCCTTGTGTAGACGGCGAGCTGATGCCGCAGCGCTAAGTTCTCGAGGACGAGATCTCGGCGGGCGCGGACCGATGCGAAGAGTGCTGCGACAAGCAGACGGAGGTAGAGCACAGACGAGCCTCTCGTGGCTCGCCGATACTCTGCTATCTCAGCATCGAACCGCACGGATCAAGTTTTGCCGACTTGTTTGAATCCGGCCAGACACCGGGGGTTGCGGCCCTAAGGTGTTGAGGACGCTGGTCGGCTGACTCCAAGTTTTGCTGCCGTGCTGCTGAGCAGGACTGGCTCTGGGGCGGAGTGTCGCCGGCCACCGTCCGGCCGCGGTGTGACTCGACAGAGGCGTGCGGGTGCTCCCGAAGTCGGCCTGTCCACCGCCCTCCCCACCGCAATTCAGCTACGACAGGGAGAGCTTCATGATCTTGATCGCCGTCGACCCCCACAAGTCCTCGCATACCGCCCTCGCCGTCGACCCCGCGGGCCGCGAGCTCGGCCAGCTCCGGGTGGAAGCTCGTGCGCACAGCCGGCTGCTGCGCTGGGCGCGGCAGTGGCCCGAGCGCCGCTGGGCCGTGGAGGGGGCCCGCGGTCTCGGCCACGGCCTCAGCCAGTGGCTGCTCACGGAGGGCGAGTCGGTCGTCGATGTCCCGGCGCGGCTGGTGGCGCGCGTGCGCTTGCTCTCCGGTGGCGGGAAGTCCGACCCCGCAGACGCGCGTGCCATTGCGCTCGCCGCCCAACCCCTCACGGCGCTGCGTGCCGTGCGGGCGGAGGACGACACGGCGGTGCTGCGACTGCTCTCCGACCGCCGCGACGAGCTCACGCAGGAACGCACGCGCGTGGTCAACCGGCTGCACCGGCTGCTGCGCGAGCTACGACCGGGTGGGGGCCCCTCCAGGCTCTCCGCCGATCGCGCGCAGGCGCTCCTACGCCGCCTGCGTCCGACCGGCGCCGCGGATCGCGAGCGGCTGCGTATGGCCCGCGAACTGGTACGCGAGGTGCGGGTGCTGGACCGCAACCTCGTCGAGAACGGCCGCCGCCTCGAGGCAGCGCTGCGTGTACAAGGCAGCGCCCTCACGCGCATCCCCGGCGTCGGCGTGATCCTGGCGGCGAAGATTGTGGGGCGCAGCGGAGCGGTCAGTCGCTTCCCCTCGCGCGCGCACTACGCCAGCTACACGGGGACGGCGCCGCTTGAGGTGTCGAGCGGGGAGGTCCAACGCCATCGCCTCAGCCGCGGTGGAGACCGCCAGCTGAACCGGGCGCTCCACATCGCGGCGCTCACCCAGGCGCGCATGCCGGGCACCGAAGGCCACGGCTACTTCCGTCGCAAACTCGCCGCTGGCAAGAGTCGGAACGAGGCGCTGCGCTGCCTCAAACGCCGACTCTCGGACGTCGTTTACCGATGCATGGTGGCCGATGCTCGCACCTGCGCTACCGAGGCCGGCAGTGTCAGATCTCAGGGCGCGTCGACCCTTAGGCGCCACAAGGCGACGTCGCTGGTGGTCTATGCTGCAGCCAGTTCGCTGATCAGCGAGTGCCAGCGTGTGAGGAAGAGCCGTCGCTGCTCTGTCAACGCGACATGGGCGCCACTGCGGCGGCGGACGCGGAAGTACTGTCGCAGCTCATCGAACGCGCTACAGAAGCGCGACGCGGACTCGAAGCTCCCGAAGCCCTGCATCGGGTAGTAGCGCTGCTTCACCGCTCGGTGACTCTGCTCGGTGTAGTTGTTGAGGTACTGCGTCGTGCGATGCCAAGCCTTGCGGCCGATGATCCAGCGGATCGCCCGTCGGTAAGCGGGGTGCAGGTCGGTCGTGATCCGTGCGGGCTTGCGTTCGGTGATCTCGACCAGTCTCCGCAAGAACCTCCGCGCGGCATGCTTGTCTCGACGCTCGCTCAGCATCGAATCGATCAGTTCTCCGTCGCCGTCGATCGCTCGGTAGAGGTAGCACCAGCGCCCAGCGACCTTCACGTACGTCTCGTCGAGGTACCAGGACTCGCCGGCTCGGGCTCGTCGCTTGGCGCGGAGCTGGCCGGCGAGCAGTGGGGCGAATCGAAACTCCCACTCCCGGATGGTCTCGTGCGTGACCTCAACACCGCCCTGGAGGAGCATCTCTGCCACGTCGCGGAAACTCAGCTTGTAGCGCAGACGCCACAGCACCGCGAGGAGCACCACGTCGGTCGGGACCTGAAGATCGTTGAACGGCGTGCCGGTTCGCTCGTTGAAGCGACGCTTGCACGAGCGGCAGTTGAACCGCCGGTAGCCGAGCGTCGTGCGCGCCTGGCGTCTGGTCGTGGCGGCGGATGCACAGTGCGGACAGTTCACCGATGTCTCCTCGTCCATGCTCAGACGAGGCTAAACCTCATAGTTCGAGCCCTCAGATCTGACGCAGCCCCTACGACGACCTCGTGAAGCGAAATGTCACGGGTACCGGTCCCCCTGAGGGCGTCAAGCGCACGCCGAGCATCGTCGGCTGATCAGCCAGCATCAGCTGGCCGACAGGGCGTCGGTCGCAACGCGGAACCCGCAGTTGCCGGTCGAGCTGTCCGGCGTCGCGTGACTCCGGGCCGCGACCCGATACCGGTTGCAGTACGAGTCGTGGCAGAGGTAGGAGCCGCCTCGGAGCACCCGCTCCGTGCCCTTGGGCGGACCCGCAGGATTCACTCGCGGCCCGTCGATGTGGAAGTCGGGACTGAACCAGTCCATGGACCACTCCCATACGTTGCCCGCCACGTTCCAGAGTCCGAGACCGTTCGGCTTGAACGCTCGTACCGGGGCGGTGCCCGCGTACCCGTCCTCGGCAGTGTTCAAGCGCGGGAACTCTCCTTGCCAGATGTTGCAGCGATACTCGCCACCCGGTCGCAGCTCATTGCCCCAGGGATACTCGCTCTGATCGAGGCCGCCGCGCGCTGCGTACTCCCACTCGGCCTCGGTCGGGAGGCGAGTTGTGGACCACGCGCAGTAGGCCGCTGCGTCGTTCCAGGAGACGTGAACGACCGGATGGTTCTGACGCGCCCCCACATCCGAACCGGGCCCCTCCGGCGCACGCCACGAGGCGCCCTCGACGGCCCACCACCAGGGGACGCCGTCGGGCGAGCCCTGCACGTGTCGCTCCGCCTCGGGACCGACGAAGAGCTGGAAGACGAAAGACCAGCCGAAGCGCTCAGCGTCGGTCACGTGTCCCGTGGCGTTCACGAAGCGAGCGAACTCGTTGCTGGTTACAGCCGTCGCGCCGATCGCAAACGAGTCGAGCTCGACCTCACGGACTGGCCCCTCACCGTCGGCCGCGAAGCCGACGTCTGAGTCCGTGCCCATCCGGAAGGTCCCGCCCTCCAGCACAACCATCCCTCGAGGCACGCGACCGGGCGCAGCCCTCGACACCGGCCGCGAGGTCGCGTCACTCGGCAGAGCAACGGGGCTCCGAGCAGGGTTGCAGCAGCAGCAATCGGCCATCCGCTACCGGCCTTCATGCGTTCGTCTCGTGGCGAACCGACGATATCGTTCATAGACTCGCACGGGCGCGCAACAGGGATCGCCCGCCGAGAGGACGGTCCCTCGATGGCTCCTCCAGACTTCTCGCTTGACGGACAGGTCGCCCTGGTGACAGGCGGCAGCCGTGGCATCGGTCGAGAGATCGTGCTAGCGCTCGCCAAGGCCGGGGCCGACATCGTGATCGCGGCGCACAAGCCCGAGTCGCTTGAGGAGGCCGCGAACAGCGCGCGGGACGGGGCGCCAGGCGGTAGCGCTGCAGTTTAACGTGCGCGAGACCGAGGCGCTGCCGGGCCTGGTCGATCAGGTGCGGTCCGAGCTTGGCCGGCCCGACATCCTCGTCAACAACGCCGCGCCAACCCGGTGTTCGGGCCGATCCACGAGGTCGAGGAGCGCGCGTGGGATCTGGTCATGGGCACAACGTGCGCGTGCCGTTCCTGCTCAGCCAGCTGGCGCGCGAGGCGATGGTGGAGCAGGGCGACGGTGGCAGCATCATCAACGTCAGCTCGAGCGCGGGCGTGCGGCCGTTCCCTGGTCTCGGCGCCTACTCGGTGTCGAAAGCGGCTCTAGTGATGCTGACGAAGGTCTGCGCAATGGATTGGGGCCGCGACGGCATCCACGTGAACTGCATCGTGCCCGGCCTCATCCAGACCGAGTTCTCACGCGCTCTCTGGGCCCAAGGAGGAGATCGTCGGCCGCACGATTGGCGAGAGCGCACTCGGTCGTATCGGCGACGCGCACGAGGTGGCCGGAGCGGTGGTCTACCTAGCGAGCCCCGCCGCAAGCTTCGTCACCGGTGAGACGCTTGTGCTCGACGGGGGCGAGACCGTCTAGCGGAGCGCCCCTCAGTCGAGCAGCGAAGCGTCGTGGTCGATCACGATGAGCACGTAGAGCGTGCGGAAGGCGAGCGTCTGGACCGTGAACAGATCGGCGGCCCAGATGCTGGACGCGTGGTTGCGGAGAAACGTGCGCCACGACTGGCTCGGGGGGCGCCGCAGCGCTTGCCGGCGGTAGCGACTCACGGTGCGGGCGCTGACCTCGAAGCCAAGGGCACGCAGCTCGCCGACGATGCGGACGGCGCCCCACCGCGGATTCTCAGTGGCGATGCGGACGATCAGCTGTCGCAGCTCTGCGGGAATCCGGGGTCGTCCGGAGCGGCGACGACTCTTCCAGCGCCAGTAGGCGCGCCAAGCAGAACGATGCCAGCGCACCACCGTGTCCGGCTCGACCATCACGAGCGTGCCTCGCCAGCCGGACCAACCACGTGCCAGCAGTGACCAGAGTCGGCGGTCATGGCGACGGAGCCGCGGTCGACGACGGCCCCTTGTGTAGACGGCGAGCTGATGCCGCAGCGCCAAGTTCTCGAGGACGAGATCTCGGCGGGCGCGGACCGATGCGAAGAGTGCTGCGACAAGCAGACGGAGGTAGAGCACAGACGAGCCTCTCGTGGCTCGCCGATACTCTGCTATCTCAGGACAGAGCTGCACCTATCAGGTTTTGCCGACTTGTTTGAATCCGGCCAGACACCGGGGGTTGCGGCCCTAAGGTGTTGAGGACGCTGGTCGGCTGACTCCAAGTTTTGCTGCCGTGCTGCTGAGCAGGACTGGCTCTGGGGCGGAGTGTCGCCGGCCACCGTCCGGCCGCGGTGTGACTCGACAGAGGCGTGCGGGTGCTCCCGAAGTCGGCCTGTCCACCGCCCTCCCCACCGCAGTTCAGCTACGACAGGGAGAGCTTCATGATCTTGATCGCCGTCGACCCCCACAAGTCCTCGCATACCGCCCTCGCCGTCGACCCCGCGGGCCGCGAGCTCGGCCAGCTCCGGGTGGAAGCTCGTGCGCACAGACGGCTGCTGCGCTGGGCGCGGCAGTGGCTGCTCACGGAGGGCGAGTCGGTCGTCGATGTCCCGGCGCGGCTGGTGGCGCGCGTGCGCTTGCTCTCCGCTGGCGGGAAGTCCGACCCCGCAGACGCGCGTGCCATTGCGCTCGCCGCCCAACCCCTCACGGCGCTGCGTGCCGTGCGGGCGGAGGACGACACGGCGGTGCTGCGACTGCTCTCCGACCGCCGCGACGAGCTCACGCAGGAACGCACGCGCGTGGTCAACCGGCTGCACCGGCTGCTGCGCGAGCTACGACCGGGTGGGGCCCCTCCAGGCTCTCCGCCGATCGCCAGCAGGCGCTCCTACGCCGCCTGCGTCCGACGGGCGCCGCGGATCGCGAGCGGCTGCGTATGGCCCGCGAACTGGTGCGCGAGGTGCGGGTGCTGGACCGCAACCTCGTCGCGAACGGCCGCCGCCTCGAGGCAGCGCTGCGCGTACAAGGCAGCGCCCTCACGCGCATCCCCGGCGTCGGCGTGATCCTGGCGGCGAAGATCGTGGGGCGCAGCGGA
>CBDAOL010000003.1:0-85188 GCA_965198045.1 Dehalococcoidia bacterium | reverse complement strand
CGCGGGGGTACGAGTTCATCGGCATCAACATCCTCGACAACCCCTCGGACGCGCAGCGGTTCGTCGATCGCCACGGGCTGACGTTCACCACCGCTCGTGACGAGCAAGGGTCCGTCTACCTCAACTACGGTGTGGCGCAGCTGCCGGAGGCGTTCTTCGTGCACCCCGGATTCGACCTGAGCGCTCGCTATAGCGGAGACCTCGACAAGGAGGCGCTACGCACCCAGCTGGAGGCGATCAGCCCCGGGAGCGACCGCTCATGAGCACCTCGACGCCCGCGTCGCCCTCGAGCCCGTCGCAGCGTCCCCCGCTGTCGCGGCGGGTGCGCCTGCTGATGAGCGACCGCCGAGCACGCCTCGCCGCGCTGTTCCTGGTAGCGACAGTGGCGATCGTGGTGCTGGCGATCCAGGCGCTCGGACCGGCGTTGTCGTTCTACCTCGAGCCGCACGAGTTCCTTGCGGAGGACGCGCCCGTCGGCCAGCGCTACCGCGTCGCGGGACGAGTCGTGGAGGGTTCGATCGTCGAGCAGAGTGGCCGCCCGGTCGCGTTCACGATCGAGGGCGATCGCGGCGACCGTGTCGAGGTGAGCTATCCCAACGGCGTGGTGCCCAACCTGTTCGGCCCTTACGCCCTCGTCATCGTCGAGGGCGAGGCGAGCGCAGCCGGCGCGATCCGCGCGGACCAGGTCATCATCAAGCACGAGAATGAGTTCTTCTCCGAGCGCCCGCCGGAGGACTCGATCAGCTCGCACTTCATCGATGAGGAGTAGCGAGCGCCGGAGCGGCCGGCGATGAATCCGCTCGCTACCATCGGCGCGTCCGCCATCCTCGCTGCGTTTGCCGCCTCGCTCGTCGCGGTGGGTGCGTCGACGTACGGTCAGCGCGCGCGGCGCGCCTCGGGCGTGCGTGTGGGACGCCGAGCGCTCATCGCCGCCGCGGGCCTCACCACGACGGCGGTGATCGCCCTTGCCTACGCGCTGCTGGCCAACGACTTCGCCATCGCTCACGTCGCCAACGTCTCGTCGAGCGAGATGCAGGCGCACATGAAGTGGGCGTCGATCTACAGCGGTCAGCCCGGCTCGCTGTTGTTCTGGACGTGGACGATGTCGCTGTTCATGGCCGGGGCCACGCTCTGGACCGTGCCGAAGATCCCGTGGGCTGCGCCGCACGCGGTCGCGACCATGGGCGCCGTCCTCGCCACGTTCCTGTTCGCGCTCGTGTTCATGGCTTCGCCGTTCGAACTGAGCCCGGTTGAGCCGCCGGATGGCGTCGGGTTGAACCCGCTGCTCGTCGACCCGGGCATGCTCATACACCCACCAATGCTGCTGACGGGCCTGACCAGCACCACGATCCCCTTCGCGCTGGGCGCCGCGGCGCTCCTCGCTGGCCGCGTCGATGGCGAGTGGATCCGCCACGCGCGCATCTGGGCCCTCGTCTCGTTCCTCGTACTCGGCGTCGGCAACCTCCTCGGCGGGTCGTGGGCCTACACCGTGCTCGGATGGGGCGGATACTGGGGGTGGGACCCGGTCGAGAACTCCGCGATCCTGCCGCTGCTACCGCTGATCGCGTTCCTGCACACGGTGGCCGTGCAGGAACGTCGAGGCATGCTGAAGCTCTGGAACCTCGTGCTGGTCTTCGCCGCCTTCGCGCTCGCCGTCTTTGGCACGTTCAACGTGCGCAGCGGCCTCGTCGCCTCGGTGCACTCGTTCGCGCAGTCTGACGTCGGGCCGTACTTCCTCGGCCTGCTCGCGCTCACGCTGCTCGCGTCGGTCGCCCTTATCATCTGGCGGCTGCCCGTCCTCCGCGGCGAGTACGAGTACGAGTCGCTGCTATCGCGCGAGACCGGGCTGATCGTGAACTCGTACGTCTTCATCGCGATCGCGCTCGTGATCCTCGGAGGCACGCTCTTCCCGGTCTTCAGCGAGCTGATCGAGGGCGTCCGCATCACCGTCGGTCCGCCCTTCTTCGACGACGTCGTCGGGCCGCTCCTGATCGCGATGCTCGCGCTGATCGCGGTCACCACCGCGCTGCCGTGGCGTCGAGCTACGCCCGCGTCGATCGCGCGCCGTGTGCGCGTCCCGGCTGCGCTCACGCTCGTGGCCACCATCGCCCTCGCGGTGCTCGGACTGGGCGACCCATTCGCCCTCGCGACGGTCGCTGCGGCGATCTCGATCCTGGCGATGACCGGGCGCGAGTACTGGGCCGGCGCACGAGGGCGGCGACGCGCGAGCGGCCGCAACTGGGCGGTCGCGTTCGCCAGCCTCTTTCCGCGAGACCAGCAGCGGTACGGCGGGTACCTCGTCCATGTCGGCGTGGCCGTGATGGCCATCGCAATCGTGGCGTCCACGGTCTACCAGGAGCAGGTCCGCGCCGTGCTGGCCCCCGGTGAATCGTTCGAGGTCGGCCGCTACGAACTCACGTTCGAGGGCCTCGAGGAGCGCAACCCGAACGTCAACGGGATCGGCGCGGAGCGCGTCGCCCTCGTGACGGTGCGCCGCGGCGACGAGGTGGTCGGGACGCTGGAGCCCGGACAGCGCTTCTTCCGCAACTTCCCGGAGCAGCCGACGGCGATGGTGTCGATCCTGGGCGGCTGGCGTGAGGACCTGTACACGTTCCTGCAGGGCCAGTCGGATGGCACGGTCGAGCTGCAGGGCTTCATCAATCCCCTGGTGCGCTGGTTGTGGCTGGGCGGCGCGATCTTCGCCGTCGGCGCCTTCCTGACCTTCGCCCCACTGTCCTCGCCGGCCCCGGTGCGTCGCGAAGCGCCCGCCGCGGCCGAACGGGCGTGACGATGTCCGCGCGCGTGACGACGAGGCTCCGCGTGCCGCTGTTGCTCACCGCGGCGGTCGCCGTGCTCCTCGTGGCAGTCGTCGTCGCCTCGCACGCTCCGCGCGCCGTCGCACAGGAGCCGCCAGGTGGCGCGGAGCTCGAAGCGCAAGCGCTGCAGATCGAGCAGCAGCTGCTCTGCCCGCAGTGCACCAACAAGCGCCTGGACGTTTGCGAGCTGGCGATTTGCCGGGACATGAAGCAGGTCATCCGCGACCGGCTGATGTCGGGGGACGATCCCGACGAGATCATCTTTGGCTTCTCCGCGCGCTACGGCGAGCGCGTGCTGGCCGAGCTGCCGCGCGAGGGGTTCAACCTGCTGCTGTTCGGCTGGGTCGGCGGCTCGATCGTGGGAGTCGCCGCGCTGGGCGCGTTCTTCCTCTGGCGCCTGCGTCTGGGAGCCTCGGGCCGAGGTAGCCGGGCCGACGAGGATCCGGCCTAATGGAGTGGGTCCTGCTCGCCGTCGTGCTCGTCCTGGTCGCGGGTTACGTCGTCTGGCCCGGGTGATGAGGGCCGCCGCCGTGCTCCTCATCGCCACATTCGCGGCAACAACGGTCGCGGTGACCGGCGCAGCGGCGCAGACGTCTGAGGGCCGCATCTCCGGTGCGGTCACGCCCGGGACGGCCGGCGCCAGCGTCCCGGACGGCCTCGAGGTCACGCTGCTCGCCCTCGACGGGGCGACCGTCACCCCGGTCGCGCAGACCACGCTCGAGGATGGTCGCTACGAGTTCGAGGTGCCGGCCGACGGCCGGCTGACGTTCATCCCGCTCATGAGCTACCAGGGCATCCGCTACCTCGGCGATGCGGTGATCCTGACGCCCGAGGAGCAGACCGCCGAGCACGACTTCGTCGTCTTCGAGACCACGAGCGAACGGCCAGACCTCACGATCAGCTCGACCTCGGCGACCCTGCTCGCGATCGATCGAGGTCTCGGCGAGCTGCTGATCGTGCGCGACGACATTGTCGAGAACCCGACGGATCGCATCTACATCGGCGGCGAGGACGGCGTCACGGTCACGTTGCCGGTCCTCGACGGTACGATCGAGGCAACCGGCGAGGATGCGGGTGACGGCGACTACCGGCACGATGGTCAGGTGATACAGGCCGCGATCCCGCTCCGACCCGGCGCCACACTGCTGCGCACGCAGTACCTGGTCGCCTACGACCTCGCCGAGGACGACTACCGCGTGCGCCTGACCGCGCCGGTTGCCACCGAGTTGATGGAGCTACGCGTCCCGCCCCGCTTCGTACGCGGGCTCGACGCGCTCGAAGGCGCCAGCCGTGGCGATGACGTGCTGCTGGGCGGCGCGCTCAAGGGTGAGCGGCTGTTGACGGCGGTCCGCGACGAGCCGGCGCGCGCTGGCGAAGCGCTGCTCGCGGAGCTCGAGGGGCTCTCGGGCGAGCGAGCGGTGCTGCCCCTGACCGAGCGCACCGGCGCTGTCGTCGGCGCGATCGTCGCGCTGCTCGTCCTCGGCGGCGTCGCCGCCATCGCGATCCGGCGCGACCGCACGCCGCTCGACGGGAGCGAGGGCGACGAAGCATGAGTGAAACGTTGATCCTCGCCGAGGGCGTGACCAAGGAGTTCGGCGGATTCGCGGCGCTCCGCGACATCTCGTTCGCCCTGCCCGATGGCTCGCGTACCGCGCTCGTCGGCGGCAACGGCGCGGGCAAAACGACGTTGCTGGAGGTCCTCGGGCGTCTCGCCGGCCCGACCCGCGGCGACGTCCGCGTCGGGCCAGCCGATGCCGACGAGGTCGATCGACGGGCGACCGTGGGCTACCTCGGCGACCGGCCGATGCTGTACGAGGAGTTCTCGCCGCTCGAGAACCTCCAGTTCTTCGCCCGCCTCTACGGCCGCGAGGACGAGTCGCGGATCGAGGAGCTGCTGCGTGCGGTCGGTCTCTGGGCGCGGCGTCACGCAACGACGGCTACCCTGTCGCGCGGCTTCCACCAGCGGCTCGGCATGGCCCGCGCACTCGTGCACGCGCCACAGGTGCTGCTCCTCGACGAACCGGAGACGGGCCTCGACGTGGCCGCGGTCGAGTTCCTCGACGCGCGGATGCTGACGGCGCCCGGCCTGACCGTGCTTGCGTCGACGCACCGCCTCGATCGCATCGACCGCTGGTGCGACGGCGTGCTGCGCCTCGAGGAGGGGCGGCTCGTCGAGGACACCGCGACCCGTGCCGAGGCGGCGGCGAGCCCGGAGGGCGCAGGATGAGCGCGGCATTGGCGGTGCTGCTCAAGGACTTGCGCGTGGTCTGCCGGGACCGCGTCGGCTGGGTGACGACCGGCGCGTTCGCCACGGCAAGCGTGCTCACCTATTCGTTCGCATTCGACCTGGCGTCCCGAGACGTCCGTCCATTGCTGCCCGGGGTGCTCTGGACCACGTTCCTCTTCGCCGGGATTTTCGCGAGCAGCCAGGCATTTCAGCGCGAAGTCGAGCAGGGCACTCTCGACGCGATGCTGATCTCGCCCGTGCCCGCCTCCATGATCTATCTCGGCAAGGTATTGAGCAGCGTGATCGCGCTGCTGGCGATCGAGGTTGCCCTCCTCGTCCTCGCCACTATCCTGTTCGATACCACCCTGATCACCGCGGAACTGACGCTCATCGTGCTCGTCGGGACGGTCGGATACGTGTCGCTGACGACCCTGCTTTCGACGATGGGCAGCCGCCTGAGCTCGCGAGCGATGATCCTGCCGGTGCTGGCGCTGCCACTGCTGGTGCCGATGCTGATTGGCGCCGTCCGTGCGACCGGCGCCGCCCTAGATCTGCCCGCCGGAACCGCACCCTGGACGCTGCTGCTCGTGGTGTTCGCGCTCTGGAGCTCGATGGCCGGGGCGCTGCTCTTCCCGATGGCGGTGGAGCGATGAGCGCGCTACTCCGCCCGCTGACGCCGCCCGTACTGTGGGGCTACGACCGCCGCTGGCAGCTGCTGCCGCCGCTCACGGGCGTGGCCATGCTCGCCATGATCGTCGGCGCGCTAGTCGCTGCGCCGCGCGAGGTGGTCGAGGGCGAAGTGCAGCGCATCTTCTACATCCACCTCCCGGTGATCGCCGCCTCCTATCTCGCGTTCACCGTCGTCTTCGTCGCCTCGATCGGCGTGCTCTGGAAGCGCGACATGCGCTGGGACGCCGTCGCGCGGAGCGCTGCGACCGTGGGCGTGCTGTTCACTGGCCTGACGCTCGCGACCGGCGCGATCTGGGGGAAGCCGATCTGGGGCGTGTGGTGGGCGTGGGAGGCGCGCCTGATCACGACGCTGCTGCTCTTCCTGATCTACGGCGGCTACCTCCTCGTGCGCTCGATCTCGGCACCCAACGACGAACAGGCAGCAAGGTACGCCGCGGTGTTGGCGATCGTGGGCTTCCTCGACATCCCGCTGATCCATATGTCGACACGCTGGTGGCGGACGCTGCACCCCGATCCGATCGTGATACGGGCGCGCCCGGCGCTGCCGGCGGAGATGATGATTGTGCTCGTGATCGGGCTGATCGCCGTCACGCTGCTGGCGCTCTGGCTCCTTGTGTTGCGAGGCGAGACTGAGCGCTTAGCGCAGCGCACGCTGAGCATCCGCGCCAATCTCGACCGTCGCGAGGGTGTCTGATGGTAGAGAACGAACTCGAATTCTTGTTCGCAGGGTTCGCCGTGTTCTGGGCGGGGCTGTTCGTCTACCTGATCATCCTGCAGGCCCGCCTACGCGACCTGCAGCGCGAGATCGACCAGCTCGAGGAGCGCCTCGAGGAGGCTGGGAGCGCCTCGGTCGCCTCGACAGCCGCGCCGAGCCCGGGGGCCAGCGACGCGACCGAGGACGACGACGGCGCGGGCGCGAATGACGAGACGCCCGGCGAGGCGGGCACCGGCGCGTAATGGGCACCCGCTCTAGGATGCGGAGCGGTGGCTTCGTGGCCACCCGGACGGCGAGGAAATGTCGACCATTTCGCTCAGCGCCATCGCTCCTCGACAGGGCTTCACACCGTTCCAGATCCTGACGGTCGTGACCGTCGTGTCCACCCTCGTCTTGATCGGCGTGGGCTCGCTCGTGCGGACGACCGGCTCAGGCCTCGGCTGCCCCGATTGGCCACTCTGTCACGGCGGTTTGCTGCCACCGGCCGAGCGCACCGCCATCATTGAGTACAGCCATCGCACAGTCGCCTCGATCGTCGGCGCCCTCGTCGTCGCCCAGTCGATCTGGGCGTACCGCGACCGCCGCCGCGATGGCGGCATCGCGGTCCTGGCAGTCGTCTCCCTGCCGCTGCTCGCGCTGCAGGCGTGGCTGGGCAAGGAGACCGTGGAACGCGAGCTGCCGGCGGAGGTCGTGACGATCCACCTCTCGATGGCGCTCGTGTTGTTCGCGGTGCTCGCTCTGATCGCCGTCTTTGCCGTCCAGGGACCCCAGCGACGCCGGCTGATGACGCCGCAGCTTCGGGGCTTCGTCCGTGTCGCGCTGATCGCCAGCGCGCTGACCGGCGCGGTCCTCGTCATTGGCTCCTACCTCGTCGGATCGGACGCCGGATTCGCCTGCACCGGCTGGCCGAACTGCCCGGAGGCGCCGATTCCGTTCGTCGACGGCTCGCGACTGCAGCACATCCACTGGATCCACCGCATCTCGGTCCTCGGCGGTCTCGTCGGTGTCGGCTGGCTCTGGCTGGCCGCGCTCGAGCTGCCCGAGGAGGCGCGTGTCCTGCGCCCCGGCGCGTTCACCGTGGTCGGGCTGTACGCGCTCCAGATTCTCGTCGGCGCGGGCAACATCTGGTCCGACTTCGCGGAAGCGGTGCTCGTGACGCACCTCGTCGTCGGCTCAGCGACCTGGGCGGTGCTGATCGCCGTCGCCATCGGTGGTCAGTTCGAGCCCGCGGAGGCGTCGCTGGCTGATCGAAGGGAAGCGACGCCCGCGGAGAGCCGGCCATGACGACGGCAACCCGCCGCGCCGAGGCCCGCGAGAGGGCGCCCGCCTGGCTCGCCCTGGCGCGCGACTACTTCACGCTGACGAAGCCGACGATCATCCTGCTGCTGCTGATCACGACCCTGCCGGCCATGGTCCTCGCGGCGGATGGCTGGCCCGGAACCGGCCTCGTGCTCGCCACCCTGCTCGGCGGCATCCTGGCCGCGGGCGGCGCCAGCGCCGTCAACATGTACATCGACCGCGACATCGACGCGCTGATGCCGCGCACCCGGTCGCGACCGATCCCTCGAGGCGCGATCGCGCCTCGCCATGCCGCCATCTTCGGCTGGACGCTGGGGATCGCCTCGGCGCCGTGGCTGATCATCACCGTCAACATGCTCTCGGCGGTCTTGGCCGTCAGCGCGTTCCTCTTCTATGTCCTCGCATACAGCCTCTACCTGAAGCGCCACACCGTGCACAACACGGTGGTCGGCGGCATCGCGGGTGCGGCGCCGCCGCTGATCGGTTGGACCGCGGTGACCGGGGAGCTGTCGCGAGAGGGGCTGCTGCTGTTCCTGATCGTGTTCTTCTGGCAGCCGGCCCACTTCTGGGCTCTGGCGCTGCGCCTGTCCGAGGAGTACCGCGCCGCCAGTATCCCGATGATGCCGGTCGTCCTGGGCGCGCAAGAGACGAAGCGACAGACGCTGATCTACGCGGTACTGACGGGCGCGATCACGATCATGTTCGGGGCCGCGGCTGAGCTGAGCTGGCTCTACTTCGCCGTCGCTTCCGTAGGCGCAGCCGGATTCATCGCACTCGCCTGGCGACTCCTCCGAAGCGGGAGCGAGATGGCGCTGTGGCGTTACTCGACGCTATATCTCGCCGCGGTGTTCGCGGCGATGGTGGCTGACCAGCTACTCCTCGGCTGACCCGCCTAGTCCTCGCTGAACCGGAACGTCATGCGGGCGACCACGAGGGTGCCGAGCGCCCATGCGGCCAGCACCACGAGCTCTGGCCCCTGGGCGCCGATCGCCTCGCCCTCGATCGTGAGTCCGCGCAAGGCGCGGAGCATGTGGGTCAGCGGCAGCACGAGGACGATGCGCTCGACGAGGTTGGGCAGCGTCTCCGTCGGGAAGAACGCGCCGCTGAGGAACATCATCGGCAGCGTGATGGCGTTCGCCGCGCTCTCGACCGCGCCTCGACCCTGCACCTGCCCTGCCACGATCACGGCGATGTTGAGGAAGATCGATGTCCCGAGCATCGAGATCGCCAGGAACCAGCCGATCGAGGTCAGCATATTGGCGCCCGCGACGGCGGCGATCACGAGCAGGATCAGCACCTGCACGAACGCCACGAGCAGATAGGCGGCCAGCACCGACGCCGAGAAGCGCCACGGCGGCAGCGGGGTCACCCGGATGCGGCGCACCACGCCCTCCTCGCGGTAACGCGAGAGCGACCCGGCGAGGCCGATCGTGCTGAACGTCATCAGACCCATGCCGATGATCCCGGGCGCGATGAACTCGAAGAACGTCGCATCCTGCTCATCGGTGTTGCGAGCGTCGAACATGATCGCGCGAGGCGTGCTGACGAGCGCGAGATTGACCTCGTTCACCAGCGCCTCGACGCCGCTGACCGTGAGCGGACCACCGATCGGGTCACTGATCGAATGCACCAGCTCGGCGCGAGCCGTCTCACCACTGCCACGGAGCAGGAGCACCGAGTCGACATCACCGTCGTCGAGGCGGCGTAAAGCCTCGGCCTCGTCGAAGGAGTCGAGCCGCGAGACGTCGAGGAACGTCACCTCGTCGAGGATGTCGCTGAGCGCCGTGGCGACCGGGCCGGGCTCTTCGACGACGAGCAGCAGGTCGGTGCGGCCGATGTCGCCGATGGCGAACAGGCGGAAGATGCCGAGGAAGAGGATCGGGAAAGCGAGCGCCCAGAACAGGTTCTGACGATCGCGCACGATCATCTTGACGGCCGCAGCAATCAGCAGCCGCATCAGTCGGCCAGCCCTCGGCCTGTGACCGCCACGAACACGTCATCGAGCGTGGCCGCCTCGATAGTGAGGTCGAGGAGATCGACGCCCGCGGCCTGCGCCGCCGAGTTCAGCGCCGCCGCGGCGGCGGGTGCGTCGGAGACGCGCAACCACAGGCGCTGTCCCTCGGCGCCCGTCTCGTTCGAGATCACCTCGAGGTCGTCGAGGTCCGGAAGCGGCGCCGAGGCGAGCGCGCGCACGGTGTACGGCGCTTGCAGCCGGCGAACGAGCGCATCCGGCGTGTCGAGCGCGGCGATCCGGCCTTCGTTCATGAAGGCGATGCGGTCGCAGAGGCGCTCCGCCTCGTCCATGTAGTGCGTGGTCAGCACGACCGTGGCGCCCTGCGCTCGGGTGTCCTCGACGATGTCCCACAGGTCGCGGCGGGCGTCGGGATCGAGGCCGGCGGTGGGCTCGTCGAAGAAGACGAGCTCGGGTTCGTTGACGATCGCCGCGACGAGGCTGAACCGCTGCTTCATACCACCGGAGAGCTGGGCCATCCTCGCATCGGCCCGATCGAGGAGCCCGACGCGATCGAGAAGCTCGGCCGGATCGGCTCGTCGGGGGTAGAAGGAGCCGAACAGCTCCAGCAGTTCGCGCAGCGTCAGGAACTGGTGGTACGACGAGGCCTGCAGTTGCACGCCGATGCGCGTCTTCACCTCGACGGGCTGCTCGGTAACCTCGAAGCCAACGACCGAGGCTGTGCCGGAGGTCGGCTCGACGAGGCCCTCGAGCATCTCGACCGTCGTGGTCTTGCCGGCGCCGTTGGGGCCGAGGATGCCCAGCACCTCGCCGCGCTGCACTTCAAAGGAGACGTGGTCAACGGCGATCAGGTCGTCGTAGTGACGCGTCAGCTCACGCGCGACGATGACGGGAGCGTCGGCGGACTGGGCCGGTGAAGGTTGCGCGCTCATGCTCGCTCCGCGTGCGGACCGAGCTTAGCCGACCACTTCCACTAGCTTCATGCGGATCGGGCCCGAGGGCGCCTGCACCGTCACCTCGTCACCCGCGCTGTGGTTGATCACAGCGACGCCGACCGGGGACTGCACGGAGATCTTGCCGGCAGATGGATCGACCTCGGTCGGGCTGACCAGCGTGAAGGTGCGGGGCGCTTCGCTCTCGAGGTCGACCAGTGTCACGGTCGAACCGACGTTGGCCCGACCCTGCTTCGCCTCCTCGTCGATGATCACGGCGTGCCGCAGGCGTTCCTCGATGTCGCGGATGCGAGCCTCGAGGTGCGCCTGCTCATCGCGCGCAGCGTCGAGCGGTGCGTTCTCGCGGAAGTCCTTGTCCGCCATCGCCTCGCGCAACTTCTCGGCGATCAGCGGGCGGTTGGACTTCTCCTCCTCGAGCGACAGCTCGAGGTTCTCCAGGCCCTCTCGGGTCACGTGGTAGGCGGTGCCGCCGAGTTCGTCGACCGCACCCAGACCCCCGCGGGCGCCGCCCGCGTCGTGGCCGAGCTGCAGCGCCGGTACGAGGTTCGCCCCGGTGAACGCCATGCGCGAGGAGTAGGCCAGGAAGGCGCGCAGCGGCTCGATGTGCTCGGCGTTGCCGTCGAGCTCATCACGTGCGTAGCCGGTGACCTGTGTCTCGGTCAGCGTCTCGAGGTTGTTGCTGGCGCCGAACCACGAGACGAAGCGCTCGACCGCCGGTCGCTCGCTCTTCGCCTTCTCTGGCTCCTGCGCGTTCAGGAAGTGTGCCAGCGCGTCGGTTGCAGTAATAGGCTCCGCCATTTGGGCGGTCCTCCGTTGTTTGTAGTGTGTCGTAGGACTTGGACTTCGTATCGTGTCCGTGGTGGCAATTCTACCAGAACTCAACACCCAAACGCGCGATCCCGCGCGCCATTCGTGGCCCGCTCCGCTCGGGCGTCGAGGTCTGTCGAAGGGCCCCGCTCGATGAGCCACCCGCCGCCGCTACCGGGGCGCGACGCCATCGAACGCGCGCTCGGGCGTGCGCTAGAACCCGCCCTCGAGGACCAGCTGGTGCGGTACCTCGACCTCGTCGTCGAGGGGAATGAGCGCGCAGGTCTGACCTCCCTCGAGGACCCGACATCGATCGTCGAACGTCACTTCGCGGAGTCGGTCGCGCTCCTCCTGCTGATGCGGGAGCACCCGTGGACGGCGTCGCACTTGAGCGACAATGACAACGCGAACCCACGTCTCGTCGATATCGGCACGGGCGGTGGGTTCCCCGGCGTCCCGATGCGTCTTGTCGAGCCGAGCCTCCGGCTCACGCTGCTCGAGTCTCACGGACGGCGCGCGGCGTTCCTCGAGGATGTGGTCGCGGCGCTCTCGCTGGCGGACGTTGAGGTCGTCCGCGCGCGGGCGGAGGAGGCGGGTCGCAACGCCGTCTACCGGGAGCAGTTCGACCTCGTGACCGCGCGAGCAGTGGCGCGGCTCCCGGTGTTGCTGGAATACGCCGTGCCGTTACTCCGCCCTGGCGGCGTGCTCGTCACGCCCAAGGGGAGCGGCGCGCGCGAGGAGCTGGAGGCAGCCGCGGGGGCCCTCGAGGCGCTCGGCGCCGAAGCGGCGGAGCCAATACCGCTAGCCAATGTGCCGGCCGACTCTCCGCCGACGGTGATCCTGGTGCGCCGTGTGGGCGACCTCGACGATCGCTATCCGCGGCGGCCCGGCATCCCCTCGAAGCGACCGATCGGCGGGTAGAAACGCGCGATTCGCGCACGGCGCGGGGGCCGCGCTAGAATCACGCCACTCCCCCCAACCGGCTACGGCCGGCCAGGGTCCAGCCCGGTCCACTCCCCGAAGGGGCCCCGCCGTGAGCATCACGTTCGAGCGCCTCCAGCGCGTCGCGCAGCTCGATGCCAGCGTCTTCGATGACATCGGAGCGGACGCGCGTGCCACCGCACCGGCGATCGCCGTCGCCGCGACCTCCATGGCCCTGCTTGGCGTCGGTGGCTGGCTGTGGTGGTGGGCGAGCGGGCTGCAAGAGCTCGACTCGGTGTTCATCAAGACCGTCGTGCTCGGCACGCTCTTCTCGCTGGCGATGTGGCTCAGCTGGCTCCTCGTCGTCTACCTCGTGCTGCAACGGATCGAGCATGTGCAGGTGGAGATCGAACCGATGCTGCGCGCAGCGGGCTTCGCCTGTGCTCCGCTCGCGCTTGGTGTGCTGATGGTCATCCCCGGCATCTCGTTCGGCGTGGGCATCATGGCGCTGGGCGGGTGGGCCGTCACCACACACACCGCCCTGCGCCGCGCGACCGGCGTCGAGGGCGGTTCGCTCGTCCTCGCCAACGTGGCCGGCTTTGGCGTGTGGGCGATCGTGATGTCGCTGCTCGCCACCGGCTCGAACCAGATCGCGCCCGGGCCGTTCCTCGCCGAGTCGATCTGGGATGCCGTAACGGCCTCGCGGATCCTCGGCTAAGAGAGCTGGCCGCTACCCGACAACACCGGCCTCCCGTAATCGCGCGATCTCGTCATCGTCGCGTCCGAGGTCGCGCAGCACCTCGTCTGTGTGCTGTCCGTTCGCCGGGCCAGTCGAGCGCACACTGCCCGGCGTGTCGGAGAACTTGGGGCCGATGCCGACCTGACGGACGGTCCCGACGTTCGGGTCTTCGACCTCGACGAGCATCTGCCGCGCCAGTGCGTGTTCGTTCTCGAACACCTCGTCGACGGCCAGCACGGGCGCGACGCAGAGCTCGACTTCGCGGAGCTGCTCGAACCACTCGTCGCGCGTCTTCGTCGCGAACATCTCTGTCAGGTGCGCCTTGAACTCGCCGTGCGAGGCGGAGTCGAACTCCTTGTCGGCCATGTCTGGGCGGCCTGACACCTCGCACAGCGCAGCCCAGAACTGCGGCTCGAGCGAGCCGAGCGAGACGAACTTGCCGTCCGCGCAGCGGTAGGCGTCGTAGTGCGGCGAGCCACCGGCGAGGCCGGCCTGCCCCGGCACCGGCGCGCCGCCGCCAGCGAGCACGCCGCTCGCCTGACTCGCGAGCAGGTACGTCACGCCATCAGACATCGACATGTCGAGGTATTGCCCGCGACCGGTCTGCTCGCGCCCCAGCAGCGCGGAGACGATAGCGAATGCCGACATGAGACCACCGCCGGCGAAGTCGGCGATGGTGTTCTGGGGAATCGAGAGCTGGTCGGCATTGCGCCCGATCATGCCGAGCGAGCCACCGACGGAGATATAGTTGATATCGTGCCCGACCATCTGCGAGTACGGGCCCGTCTGCCCGTAGCCCGAGAGCGAGCAGTACACGATCCCGGCGTTCGTCTCGGAGATCGCCTCGTAGCCCACGCCGAGGCGATCCGTCACGCCCGGTCGGAAGCCCTCGAGGAAGACGTCGGCCCCCTTGGCCAGCTCGTGGACGAGCTCGCGGCCCTCGTCGGTCTTGAGGTTGACGACGATCGAGCGCTTGTTGCGGGTGAGCGCGTTGTGGGCGCGTCGGCGTTGCGCCGCGTCATCGTCGCCACCGCCGCCCATACCCTGGATGGCGCCCATCGGCGCCTCGACCAGCAGCACGTCGGCGCCGAGGTCGCCGAGGAGCATGGAAGCGTACGGCCCCGGCGCCAGCCTGGACAGATCGACCACGTTGATGCCGGTGAGCGGCCCGGTGGCCTGCACCTCGTTCGTCACTGCCTCGCCCCATCCCCGGCGCTCGCGCCGCTGCGAGCGGGATTATAGGCAGCGACCGCCGCAAGCGCTGGCACCAGCCGTCGGCGCCGCAAATCGAGACGCCTCGGTGGGACGCCTCGTTGCTACTGCAGCTTGATCAGGAACAGCGTGCCGCTCGGGATGAAGCCCGAGGGGAATGCGCCGGTGAACGACGTGTTCACGAATGCCGGGGCGCCCGGGATGTAGCCAACCAGCCGGCCGTTGACCGTCACGAAGATGGACGCCGCGTGGCTTGCCTGGCTCGCCATCTGCGCGATCGCGCCACCCGACCACATCGTCAGCGCCGTACCGGTCGGAGGCAGGGCCGGCGTGAATGAGGCGCTGCCGGTGCTCGTCGGCGGGGGCGGCGGCGTGGCCGTGGGCTGAGGCGTTGCGGTCGGCGTGGCGGTCGGCGTCGGCGTGGCGGTCGGCGTTGGCGTCGGCTGGGGCGCAGCCGGCGCGCCGTTCGAGGAGACGAAGGTCGTCCCCTAGTATCCGTTGAACGTCGAGGTGGGCTGCAGGTCGCGGCCCTCGACGGCGTCCTTGCCGACGAGTGGGACCGCATTGCCGAAGTGGTTCTGGTCCGTGTGGACGGCGAGGTGGATGTGCGCGAGCCCGTTGTTGTTGGCCTGCCCCGGCGGCGCGACGACGCCAAGGTGTGTGCCGACGCCGACGCTCACGCCACGACTGAGGTTCGACGCGGGGAAGAGGTGGCACAGCAGCAGCAGGTGACCGTCGCCCATATTGACGGTGAGGCAGTCAGAGCTGACGAACGAGATGCTTCCGCTCACCGGCGACAGCACCGGAGTGCCCGACGAGGAGGCGTCTTCGCGCACGATGTCGATGGCCCATGGGTCGCTCGCGACGTGGGTCGCGGTGTTGTAGCCAGCGACGATCGACCAGACGGTGCCCGCCGGCGCAGGCAGCGGCATGCCACCACCACTCGACTGGACCACCGTCGGCGTAGGCGTCGGCGTGGGGAGCGAGCCGGTCACCAGCTCGAGGAACTCGTTCGCCGCCCAGCCCTCGAGGCCGGCGGAGGTGCGGACCTGTACCCACGTGAACCCATCGAGGGAGACCGGACCGCCGATCACGCTGACGACGCTGCTCTCGGGCATGCACGTGATGCGAGCCCCGGCGATACCCGGGATCAGCCGCAGCCGCAGGCAATCGCCATCGGCGCGGACGATCGCCGTGTCGCCGGCAGCGAGCGGCTCGCCGCGCAGCGCCTGGTGCGATGCGTCGACCGTCGACGGCAGTCCGGCGGCCGAGGTCACGTGCACCGCGCCGAAGAGCAGCGGCAGCGAAGGCGAGCACGACAAGCGGCGTGGCGGCGGCAGTGCTCGGCGCGCGGAAGCGGGCGACCGATCGAAGGGTGCGGAACGCGGGGGGACGCGGGACACGGAGCACCAAGAATTCGCTTCCACTGCCCCGCCCGGAGCACCGACGATCCTATCGCGTGTCGGCCGCATGCGCTCGTTGGCTGCTGCGGCGCTGCCGGAACCCGACGACCCGGGCGGGGATCGGGCGCAATTTTCGCGCTGCCTCGATTACGCGCCTCGCACCATCAGTATAATGTCTCCCAGACATAGGAATTGGTGATAGCGGGTCCAGATGTCACCGTCTCCGGGCGTATCCAGGCGCGTCGCCGAGTGAGCGCCCGTCCACCTGATGACGTTCGTGGTCTTGACGACGAGGTCTGGGTCTACGTCGCTCAGGGCTTCCACGTCGAGGAGCGTACCGACACGTTTCTGACGCTGCGACGCCCTCGCCGCTTCTCGTGGTGGCGGTGTCTGCTGCTGCTGGGCGTGTTCTACGTGCCGCTGTACCTGCGTCAGCGCGACGAGGTGATCCACTTCCACCGCGACATCGGCGGAGAGGTCTACCGGCTCGGCTAACCGGGGGCGAGGCGAAGTTCAGCCTGTTGCGGGCGCGTGCTCGCTGGTTGGCGTCGAGGATGACCTTGCGCAGCCGCACCGACTCGGGCGTCACCTCGAGGCACTCATCCACGCGCAACAGCTCGAGCGACTGCTCAAGCGAGAGCGTGCGAGGCGGGACGAGCTTCTCCGTCTGGTCGGCCGCAGCAGCGCGGATGTTGGTCTGCTTCTTCTCGCGCGTGGGGTTAGCGTTGATGTCGTCCGGCCGCGGGTTCTCGCCGATGATCATGCCCTCGTAGACCTCGACACCGGGGCCGATCAAGAGCGTCCCCCGCTCCTGCAGGTTGAGGAGCGCGTAAGCAGTGGTCGCGCCCCGCCGATCCGCAACGAGTGAGCCCGTCGGTCGCGTCGAAACTTCGCCGTGCCAGGGCTCGTAGCCGTGGAAGACGTGGTGCGCCAGGCCAGTGCCGCGGGTCTCCGTGAGGAACTCCGTATGGAAGCCGATCAGCCCTCGCGAGGGCACGATGAAGTCCATGCGGACGCGACCGGCGCCGTGGTTCACCGTCTGCTGCAACCGCCCCCGGCGCTGCGCCATCAGCTGCGTCACGCTGCCGAGGTAGTCCTCCGGAACATCGATCGACAGTTCCTCAACCGGCTCGTGCAGCCGATCATCGATACGGCGTGTCACGACCTCGGGCCGTCCGACCGTGAGCTCGAACCCCTCGCGGCGCAGCGTTTCGACCAGGATGGCGAGCTGCAGCTCGCCGCGCCCCTGCACGGTCCAGGCATCGGGCCGGGTCGTGGGCAGGACGCGAATCGACACGTTGCCCACCTGTTCGCCTTCGAGGCGATTCCGGATCAGCCGCGCCGTCAGCTGCGTGCCCTCGCGACCGGCGAGCGGCGAAGTGTTGATGCCGATCGTCACCGACAGGCTCGGCTCGTCGACGGTGATCACGGGCAACGGTCGAGGATCGGTCGGATCAGCCAGCGTCTCGCCGATCGTCACTTCGTCGATCCCCGCGACCGCGATGATCTCCCCGGGGCCGGCCTCCTCGGTCTCGACGCGGTCCAGCGCCTCAGTCACGTAGAGCTCGCTCACGCGCGCGGGCTCAATGCTGCCATCGGCCCGACACCACGCCAGCTGCTGGCCGCGTCGGATCGTGCCCTGGAGCACGCGGCAGAGTGCCAGCCGTCCGAAGTAAGGCGAAGCGTCGAGGTTCGTGACCAACGCCTGTAGGCCGTGCTCGGGCTCGTACCGGGGCGCGGGAATGTGGCTCAACAGCAGCTCGAACAGCGGCTCCAAGTCGCTACCCGCCTCGGTCGGATCGAGCGAGGCGAGGCCCTCGCGCGCGTTGCAGTAGACGATCGGGAAGCCGAACTGCTGCTCGTCAGCGTTGAGGTCGAGGAACAGCTCGTATACCTCGTCAACCACCGCCTGGATACGCACATCGGGGCGGTCGACTTTGTTCACGACCAGGATGACCGGCAAGCGCGCCTCGAGCGCCTTGCGCAGCACAAACCGCGTCTGCGGCAGCGGACCCTCGCTGGCGTCGACGAGCAGGAGTGCGCCATCGACCATGGTCAGACCACGTTCGACTTCGCCTCCGAAGTCGGCGTGGCCAGGCGTGTCGATGATGTTGATCTTGACGCCGCCGTGGCGAATGGCGGTGTTCTTCGCGAGGATCGTGATGCCCTTCTCGCGCTCGAGGTCGCCCGAGTCCATGACGCGGTCCGGCAGCTCGACGCCCGAGTCGAGCTGCCCCGACTGCCGCAGCATGGCGTCGACCAGCGTGGTCTTGCCATGGTCGACGTGGGCGATGATCGCCACGTTGCGCAACTCGTCGCGCGACGCGAGTGCCGGCTCGGCGCCAGCGAGAGCCGATTGCATGCAGATTCCTTGACGTTGGATCGAACGGGAGTCGCCGATCGACCGTAACAGCCAGCGACGTTGAACGAGAGAGCGGCAGCCATCGCAACGCTGGCCCAGCGATGGCGTGGCGCCGCGCCTGATGAACGTCGAGGCAAGCTAGCCACCAACGTGCCACGTCGGACCAGCACGCCTCCCCCCGGCAAGCCGAGCGCCACTCGTCGACCCGACCTCGACGTTGTGCTGTAATCGGTGCGGAGCCGTGGGCCTGTAGCTCAGCTGGGAGAGCGCCACACTGGCAGTGTGGAGGTCAGGGGTTCGAGCCCCCTCAGGTCCACCACAACAAGCTCAATGTCGGTGCGGTCGCGCACCCTATTTCCGTCCGCGAAGAAGAGATCGAGGTCAGCCCACGCTGGCCCGGCTGCGCGTCGCCCTCCGCCTGCGATGCCACGCTGTTTCAGTGCGCAGGCTGTGCGACAAACGGGCCCGCCGCGCTCGTCGTGTGCCGACGAGTCTTCACGAGAGCGGTCACGCCTGCCTGAAGTCACCCACCAACCGTCCTGCGGTGCTCCCGCGATTCAGCCTTGACGAGACGCGTGCTATCACGTACGACATGCTCGGCTGGGGCGAGAGGACTCTACTCGCTCCGCGCTGCACGACGATGGATGAGGAGGCGACCCGTGGCGTACGAACTGGAAGGCACACTGCTCGAGGTCTGTACATGCAACGTGCTCTGCCCGTGCTGGGTGGGCGGATCCCGATGGCGGCACCTGCGATGGTCTGCTGGGATGGCACTTCGAGTCGGGCACGATCGAAGGAGTGGATGTCTCCGGGCGGACGTTCGTAATCATGGCGCACATACCCGGAAACATCATGGAAGGCGGCTGGACGGCGGCTGGACGGCGGTCGTCTACATCGACGACGGCGTGACGGACGAGCAGCAGGAGGCGCTGATCAACGTCTGGACAGGGAAGCTGGGCGGACCGGTGGCCGAGCTCGCATCGCTTGTCGGTGAGGTCGTCGCGGTCGAGCGCGTGCCGATTGCGTTCGATGTGAAAGACGGCACCGGAACGATCAAGGTGGGCGACTCACTGGACGCAGAGCTCGCGCCGTTCGAGGGGGCGACCGGTGTCGCGACGGCGTTGCACGACACCGTCTTCACGACGATTCCGGGCTCGCCGGCCTACGTCGGCAAAGCCTCGCACTACACGGCGAACGTCCCGCAGCTGGACCTGAACTTCACGATCAACAATCACAACGCGGTGCAGGGCAGCTTCCGGTTCGAATTGAACTGACGTCGCTCGGCGCGGAGCTGGGGCGCCGTCTGCCCGGGAGGTGATTGGCGTGCTGGAGCAGCTCAGCCCGCGGCGTCCGGCACTCTTGCTGCTGCTGACGCTGGTGGCGCTGGCCTGGCTGTCGCTGGTTGTCTGGGGCGCCTCGCCGCACAGCCGCTACCTCGATCACGAGAACTTCGGCGAACTCTCGGTCAGTTTCAGCTGGGGCTACGGCGGGACTGCGGCGCTGCTCGTTGTCAGTTGGACGGTGATGACGACCGCGATGATGCTGCCGACGAGCCTGCCGTTGATCCAGCGCTTCGACTTGGTCACGCGCCGGCGTGCCACGCACCCGCAGCTGATGGCGCTGCTGCTCCTCGGCTATCTCGGCGTGTGGATGACGTTCGGCGTCCTCGCCTTGACCGGCGACCTGGTTGTTCACCGGGTGATCGAACAGATCGCGTGGATCGAACAGCGCGAGTGGTTGGTCAGCGCCTCGATGCTGGGTCTCGCTGGCGGCTACCAGTTCACGTCTCTGAAGTACCACTGCCTCACGGAGTGCCGCTCGCCACTCACGTTCATCACGACCCACTGGCACGGTCGCCACGAGCGCCTCGAGGCGCTGCGCCTCGGAGTCGATCACGGCATCTTCTGCGTCGGCTGCTGCTGGACGCTGATGTTGCTGATGTTGCTGATGTTCGTCGTGGGGATGGGCAACATCGGCTGGATGCTGCTCCTGGGCTCGGTGATGGCAGTCGAGAAGAACGTCTCGTGGGGCCAACGCCTCAGCGCCCCACTCGGGCTCGGACTGCTCGCGATCACCGTCTCGGTCGTCGCCCTCAACGTGGCCTAAGTCTCGGCGCTCGCAACGGGCACGAGGACGCCGTCGGTCAGCTCGCCCCGTCGACGAGCGTTCCGCGCCGCGTTGACCACTGTGGGGACACGATTCAAACTCAGGCTCGATGGGTGACGAACCGTTGCCGAGTCGGGGGCGGCGCGCGGTCAGCGCGACCTCCGCTGGGCGAGGCGGCCAGAGCCCTCGTGTGCAGAGAGGACTGCCGTGATCACTTCGCTTGCGCGCTGGTGTTTTCGTCACCCGTGGCTCGTCATCGCGGGCTGGGTCGTTGCTCTGGTCGCCGTCTTCGGCGCTGTCGGCTTCGTCGGCGCAGCGTACGACGCATCGTTCGAGATTCCTGACTCGGAGAGCCGTCGTGGTTTCGACGCCCTGGACGAACACTTCGACAGCTTCGGTGCCGGTCAGAGCGGCTCGATCGTCTTCCGCAACGCAGGCGGCATCGACGATCCTGTGGTCCGCAGCGCGATGGAAGAGATGTTCGCCGAGGTCGCGACCTTCGAAGGCGTCACGCTCTCCAGCCCCTACGAGGGCGTCGGCGCCTTGACACAGGTGACCAGCGACCGCACCCTCGCCTACTCCGCGCTCAGCCTGTCTCCGGACCTCGACTTCACGCAGACTGCGGAGCTCGGTGCCGAGATGGTCGCGCTCGCGCCTGAGATCGACGGCCTGCAGGTGGAGATCGGTGGCGCCGCGTTAGCCGAGTTCGAGACACCCGAGACCGAGTTCATCGGACTCGCCTTCGCCGTCGTGGTTCTCATCATCGCGTTCGGTTCGGTCCTCGCGATGGGGCTACCGCTCGCCGTTGCTTTCGCCGGCGTGGGCATCGGCATCGGGCTGATCACCCTGATCTCGAATCTCACCACGGTCCCCGACTTCGCGACCTTCATTGGCGTGATGATCGGGCTCGGCGTGGGCATTGACTACGCGCTCTTCATCGTCACCCGCTACCGCGACGAGCTGCACGCCGGGCACGCACCCGAAGAGTCGACCATCGCGGCGCTCGACACCGCCGGTCGGGCGGTCATTTTCGCCGGTCTCACGGTCGTCGTCTCGCTGCTTGGCATGCTGCTCATTGGGCTGGCGTTCATTACCGGAATGGGCCTCTCCGCCGCGACCACCGTGGCGGTCACCATGATCGCCTCGATCACGCTACTCCCCGCACTGCTGGCGTTTGCGGGCGACCGCATCGAGGTCACCCGTTGGTACGCGCTCGTCGCCGCTGGCCTGATCTCCGTCGCCTTCCTCGGGATTGGCCTTGGCGTGCCGCTACTGCTGCTGGCCGCGCCGCTGGGGGTCGTCGTGTTCGTCGCGGGCCGCTTCCTTCCCCGGCTCAAGGAACTGGTGCCGCACCGGCCGCCGACGCCTGTTGAGCAGACGCTGTCGTACCGCTGGAGCCGCCTCATTCAGCGGCATCCCTGGCGCTCACTGCTCGTCGGCAGCGTGTTCCTCCTCGTGCTCGCCGCCCCGCTGCTCTCGCTGCGCATGGGGTTCTCCGACGAGGGCAACTATGCCAAGGGCTCGACGACGCGCGAGGCCTACGACCTGCTCGCCGTGGGCTTCGGCCCCGGGTTCAACGGTCCGCTGCTGGTCACGGCGGAGGTCGGAGCGCCCTCCGACCAGGCCGTGTTGCCCTCGCTCGTCGGCGCGCTCGAGGACGCCAGCGGTGTCGCCTCCGTCACCCGGCCCTTCCCGAGCGATCGCGAGAACCCGCAGGACTCGCCGGCCTACCTGATCCAGATCATCCCGGAGACCTCCCCGCAGGACGCTGAGACCACCACCCTCGTCGAGTCGCTCCGCGAAGAGGTCGTCCCGGCAGCAGTGTCCGGCTCCACGCTGGAGGTCAACGTCACCGGCGCCGCTGCCGCCAATATCGACTTCACCAGCTACCTCGGCGGGCGCATCATCCTCTTCTTCGGCGCCGTGCTTACGCTGTCGTTCTTGCTGCTGATGGCGGTCTTCCGCTCGATCCTGGTCCCGATCAAGGCGGTGATCATGAACATGCTCTCGATCGCGGCGGCCTACGGCGTCATTATCGCGATCTTCCAGTGGGGTTGGTTCGGCTCGCTCTTCGGCATCGATGGCGCGCCGATCGAGCCGTTCATCCCGATGATGATGTTCGCGATCGTCTTCGGGCTCTCGATGGACTACGAGATCTTCCTGCTTTCGCGTGTCAAGGAGGCGTTCGACCGGTCCGGGGACGCGGTGGGTTCCGTCGCTGACGGCCTTGCCTCGACGGCCCGCGTGATCACCGCGGCCGCTGCGATCATGGTTGTCATCTTCGGGAGCTTCGTCTTCGAGGACGATCGCATCATCAAGCTCATCGGCGTCGGGCTCGCGACCGCGATTCTCCTCGACGCGACGGTCGTCCGCATGCTGCTCGTCCCAGCCGCCATGGAGTTGCTGGGCGAGCGCAACTGGTGGCTCCCGCGCTGGCTCGATCGAGCCCTCCCGATGATCAACGTCGAGGGGCCATCGCTCCCAGCACCGACCGACGCGGCGAAGTAGCCAGGCGCGACCCTGGCGTGTTCCGTGGGACATCCCGTCCACGGACGGCTTACGGCAGTCGGAATTCGGTCCAGAGCGGGTAGTGGTCTGAGACTCGCCACGAGAGCGCGTTCCTCGACCGATTCGGATAGACAGCGGCGGGGAAGTCGACGAAGCCGCCGCGGACATACTCAAGCGTCAATCGCGGCACGGTTCCGTCGGAGAACCACGCGATCTGGTCATAGAAGCGGTCGTGCCCGCTCGCGAAAATCGTGCGCGGTGCCTCGTTCAAGTCCTGGGGCGCCGCCAGGCCGGTCGAAGTGAACGCCGCATGCAGCGGGTCGTCGCGTCGATCGATGTTGAAGTCGCCGAGTGCGATCAGGTTGCTGCTCCAGGCGTGCTGCCAGATAGCCCAATCGGAGAGCCAGTTAGCGATCGCTCCAACTCGGGGATGCGCTCCGCCGATCGCTGCCCGAACAAGACGTGCAACGTCACGAGGATGAACTCGACGCCGCTCGCGCTGAAGCTGACCGCGTACGGCGTCCGCGCGAACTGCTGGTTGAACGCCTCGGTCGACACGCCCGCATCTTCCACAGGGACGACCAGCTCCGCCGCCAAGCCGCTGGGGTTCACACGGCGGCGGTCGAAGACGAAAGCGAAGCGCTCGGCATTGCCGGCCCTGCCTTTCGTGACGTCCGTCATGACCATGCCCCAGTCCTCGCCGAGGACGCTCATGAGCGCCCTCATCGCAGTCAGCTCGCTCTTCGCTTCCTGGATCGCGATCACGTCGAATCGCGATACGACCGAGGCGATGGCGCGGAGTGCGTGGAAGTCGTGCTTCGGGCTGTCACTACCTCCGGCGCTCCAGGACTGCGTGAGTCCGCCAAAGGCGCGGATATTCCAACTCGCGATCAGCAGGTTCCGATCGAGCTGTTTCGACGGTATGTCGTCCAACAACGAGTCCAGCGCGTCTAGTTCGGATTGCACGGCGCGAGGAGGTGCGTCGGTCACAGATGCCATGGGGCACCACTCCTGTCGTTAAGCAGAGGGATCACTGAGTTCACGCCGAGGGCAGGCGCGAGCCTGGCGCCCTTGCTTCATGTTTGGCTCCCACGTGACAGCCACTCTCCGCCAACCGTCAGAGAGGAACGACGGCGCGTGGGAGATCAGCGCTGTGACACTAGTAGCCGCCGGGGACCGATTGTGTAGTGGATCTGTAGTTCGTTCGAGCACGTGTGAACGATCTGCGTGAGGATCCACCAATCGGGACCGGCCCGTGCCATTGCCGACATGCGAAGCACGAGGAGCTTGCTCATGCCGCTGAAGATCGCTCGGGTCGAGGTATTTGGCGTGGCGATGCCGCTGGTCGACGCCTTCACGAGCGGCGGCGTCACCAAGAGCGCGACCAATGGCGTCGTGGTGCGATGCATGCGTCAGATGGCGTGATCGGGATCAGCAGCATCGACCCAGCGACCACGGCGAGCTCGCCCAACACTGCGCCGGAGCTGGCGGTGGCGGTCCGCAAGCGGATCGCGCCGGCGCTGATCGGGGAAGACCCGACGAACGTCCATCGGATCCTCGAGCTCGCGCAAGGGCTCACGCCGGCGCAGCCCGGCGCAGTGGCCGCCGTCGAGCAGGCCTGCATCGAGCTCACCGCGAGGCGGCTGGGCATCGCGCTGTACGACTATCTCGGCGGCGCCGTCGAGGATCGATTGCTGTTCAACGGCTGGATTGGCGAGCTGCCTCCCGACGAGGCGGCGGCAGAGGCCCGACGTTGGCTGAACGCCGGATTCGAGTCAGCAAAGATCAAGGTGGGCAGCGGCGTCGAACGGGACAGCGATCGTGTGGCGGCGGTACGCGACGCAGTCGGCAGCGCGATGGAACTGCGAATCGACGCCAACCAGCAGTATGACGCCGCCACCGCGCTCGAGCTCTGCCAGGCGGTCAGGCGCGCCGACCTCCAGCTGTTCGAACAGCCGACTCCGCAGGACGATCTGGACGGCATGGCGCGCGTGCGGCGCGAGGGTGGCATCCCAGTGATGGCGGACGAGTCGATCAGCGACCATAAGAGCCTGGTCCGGGTCATCAGAGCCGACTGCGCAGACTTCGTGAAGTTCGGCATCAAGCAGGCGGGCGGCCTCCTGCGCGCCGCTCGCATGCTGGCGACAGCCGAGGCGGCGGGCATCCCGGTCGTCCTGGGCCACGGCTTCGGTCTCGATCCGAGCACGATCGCCGAGATCATGCTGGCGGCGACATCGCGAAATGTGGTGCCGGGTCTCGAGTGCGTGGGTCCGATGAAAGTGGCGGACACGGTGGCGACAACGCGGCTCGACATCGCCTCCGGCAGCATCGCGCTGCCGCCCGGCCCGGGGCTCGGCATCGTGCTCGACGACGCGAAGCTGGAGCAGTATCGGCTCGGCGACGCAGCTTGAGGACACCGCGCTAGGCCGAAGCCCCGTCCACCGCCCTTCGTGGTTGGCCGCCTAGTCCGAAACCGTGACCGCCGCGCCCGTCTCCGAGGAGCGCTCGATCGCCGCCAGGAGGCGATGCCGCTGGACCGCGAGGTCGAAGTCTGGGTCGAACGGCTCACCCGCTTCGAACGCATCTGCCATCCGCGCGTACGCCTGTGCCACGTTGCGCGGCGGGCCGGGCGGGGTCCCCTCAGGCACTACGAGGTACTCGTCCGGTGGCGTCAGCTCCTCGAGCACGTTGCCGCCGCGTGCGCCGTGCAGCTGGTTGGGACCGATGTTCGCTGACCGAGCTGTCAGGAAGAGCGCTCCTTCGCGCCCGTAGATCTCGAGGCGGGTGCCGGTCGGCTGCGTGGGCACGCTGGCCACCTGGATCGCGATCTCTGCACCGCTCTCGACACGTGCGGCGACCGCAATGCTGTCAGGGGCATCGACGGGGATGCTGGCGCCTGTCTCCTCGTCGCGCCATTCCGTAATCCGGGTCGTGAGGCGCGCCGAAAGCTCGACCACCTCGCCGAGGACGAAGCAGAGCGCGTCGATCGCATGGCCGCCGGAGATGGTGAACGCATGTGCGCCGTTGGTGCGCACGGCCTGCCAGCTGCGGCCGGGGCCGCGTTCCAGCACCGCCTGCGTCATCACGCTGAGGTTGGCGGTCAGCACCTCGCCGGTATACCCCTGCGCGACGAGGTCACGCGCGTAACGGATGCTCGGGTCGCTGCGGGCCTGCAACCCAACGGCGGTTCGCAGCCCTCGTTCGCGCGCCAGATTCGCCATCTCTTCGGCCTCCGCGAGCGTTGCGCCCAACGGCCACTCGCAGACGACGGGCTTGTCAGCATGGAGCGCCGCCATCACCAGCTCGTGGTGCAGCGGCACGCGCACCGACACGACGACGAGGTCGATGTCCGGACGCTGCACCATGTCGTTCATGTCGTGGAACGCCAGTTCAGCGCCGAATTTCGCGGCTGAAGAGGTTGCCGTCTCCTCGTGCGCGGTGCAGACGGCTGCGAGCTCATAGTCCGGCAGCGCACCCAGCGCGGGAACGTGGGCGTTCGCGCCCCAGCCGCTGCCCCCGGTGGTCACGGTCGCGCCCACTATGCCAACGCGCTTCCGGTCAGCCATCGCCCTCTCCTTCGTGCACGGGCAACCGACGCCCATGCCGCCGGTAACGCCTGTCGACGCACACTAGCCCAGCGCGACTGATCGCACTGCGCCTCACTGCGAGGAGGCAAGGGCCGGTCTTCGGCTACAGCCCCTCCCGAAGAGCGGTGTCGGTCGTGAAGTCCAGATAGGTGATCGCGTCGCTCATCGAGAAGCGCTCGCGGTCGAACTGGATCGTGCCGCCCCCGTCGGCGCCTGCCTCGAGGTTGGCGCCCAGGCGCGGGAACTGCTGGTGGTGGATCTTTTCGTCGTCAGGGATGTTCGCTTCGAGCAGGTCCGGCCTGAGCGCGATCAACCGCACGAACGCGTCACAGCACGCGTGCACCGCCGCTGTCGGATCGCCCGCCCGCATCTCGTTGGTCGCCCGCTCGAGCATGGCGCGCACCTCGGGATTTTCGACCGTGTCATATCTGGCCATGCGCGGCCCCTCGAGCGTTCGCTAGATCGATGAGTTGACGACGTACGGGACGCCGTCGAGCTGGCGCTCCCGCCACGGCCGGTGCTCGGTTTCGTGACGCTCAGCGAAGTCGGGCAGCACCTGCGTCCCAAACAGCTCGATCGCCTCCATGATGTGCTCATGCTTGCGGGCGCCGCACTGGGCGTTGAAGACCATCACGTCAGTGTGGGCGTCCTCGTAGCGTTTGATGTTCTCCCGGATCGAGGCCGGTGAGCCGATCGCCGAACCGCTGCGGGCGGCCCGGAAGAGCGCTCGCGCCATCTCGTTCTCGGGCTCGCGATCTGCGATCTCCTGCTGCGTCAGCAGCCGTGCCTGGCGGAGCTGCGTGCGGCCGTCCTTCTGCTCCTGCGGCAACGCATCGAAGCGCCGGTGGATGTTCGTGACGCCGGCCTCGTGCGCGTCGATCAGTGCCACTCCCTCTTCGTCGCGCTGCCGGCCACGGGTCGTCGAGTAGTAGCCCAGCGAGTAGCTGAAGAACCCGGGCCCGTCGGCGCTGCGACGGATCGCTTCCTCGTCTGTTTCGGCGGCCATGAACTGGTTCAACACCAGCAGTCCGGGGTTGATCGCCTGACCAATCGGAAAGCACTCCTCGCGGATCAGCCGGTAGTACTCTTCGACGCGCTGGGCGGTCTCCTCCGGCGTCTCGAACCCGAAGCCGAGGCTGCCGATACCGAAACGAGCAGCGAGGAGCGTGGTTTCCCGCCGAGAGGCTGCCACCCAGAGCGGCGGATGCGGTTTCTGTAGCGGCTTGGGAACCACGTTCCGCTTCGGCATCGAGAAGAACTCGCCCTCGTACCCCTCGTACGGGGTGGAGGAGAGCATCTTCACGCACTCACGCGTCGCCTCCTCCCACATCGACTTCTTCAGCGAGCGCTCGACGCCGAAGCCCTCCAGCTCCGCGTCCGACGTGCCCTCGCCAGTGCCGAACTCGACCCGCCCGCCGCTGATCACGTCGAGCGAGGCGATGCGCTCGGCGACGCGAGCGGGGTGGTTCATCGCGGGCGGCATCTGGATCACGCCGTGACCGAGGCGGATGCGCTTGGTGCGTCGCGCCAGGGCGGCGAGCGCTATTTCCGGCGCCGTGGAGTGGGCGTACTCCTCGAGGAAGTGATGCTCCACGAAAAAGACGTAGTCGAAGCCCAGTTTGTCGGCGTATTCCACCTGCTCGAACATCTCGTCGAAGAGTCGCCGCTCCGCGTCGGGGTCCCACGTTTCTTCGTCCAGGGGGCGTGGGAGCTGCAACTCGTAGAACAGCCCGAATTTCACTGTCGCCTCCCGACGTGACCGACCCGCGTCGGCGATCCGGCCAGCATGCTACAGCAGTCCGCTCTCGCATCTTGAGGCGGCTGAGCGGCAACTCCCCGCCGTGACCGCCATGCGTCTCGGTCGAACCAGCCCGCCGGCTATCGGGCGATGTAGCCGCCGTCGATGACGAGCTCGGTCCCCGTCACGAACGAGGCCTCGTCGGAGGCCAGGAAGAGCACCCCGTTCGCCACCTCGATCGGTTCGCCCGTGCGGCGGAGTGGCGTCGCCGCGGCGGCTTGCGCGCGGGCCTCCTCCGAGCCGGGCGGCCGCGATCGCATCGGCGGCATGAAGCCGGGGTGCACGGAGTTCGCTCGGATGCCCTCCGGTCCGTAGCGAACAGCGGTGGCCTTCGTGAAGATGCGTACCGCGCCCTTCGACGCGTGGTAGGCCGGGTGGCCGCTGTCCGAACCGACGAACCCCATAATCGACGAGATGTTGACGATCGACCCGCCGCCGGAGCGTCGCATCGAGGCCACGGCGTGCTTCGTCCCGAGGAAGACCCCGGTGGCGTTCACGTCCATGATGGCGTGCCAGCCTTCAGTGCTCGAGGGATCCTCGAACGACCCGCCGCTCAAGCCGGCGTTGTTCACCAGGATGTCTAGCGGACCGTAGGTCTCCTCGGTGAACTGGATCAGGCGCTCCCAGTCGCCTTCATCGCTGACGTTGGCCTGCAGGAACTGTGCGCGCCCGCCAGCTTCATTGACCTCTGACTCCACCTGCCGCGCAGCCTCCTCCCACAGATCGGCGATGACGACTGCGGCGCCTTCGCGCGCGAACAGCAGGACCTCGGCGGCGCCCATGCTGCTGGCGCCGCCGGTAACGATCGCGACCTTGCCTTCGAGACGCATGAATCCCCTCCTCGCTCAGCAGTACGACGCTCCGAGCGCGCGAAACGAGCGTCGCGGGCGGGCGTCATGCCAGGTATCGGGTGGTAGCGTAACTCCGATTATTGGCTGTCCCGGGCGGTGTTCAGACCGCGGTGCGCGTCACCTGTTGAGCGGCGCCCGCCACAGGTGGCCACGCGAAGGAACCTCTCATGCCAACAATCGACTGCCAGGTTCACGCCTACGAGCGCAACCGACCCGAGCGGCCCTGGGTCGGCACCCTGGTCGGTCCCGCCGAGGTGACCGGTGACGATATGGTCGCGGCGATGGACGCCGTCGGCGTCGACGGAGCGCTGCTGGTCTCCCCCTACAGCATATACCGCTACGACCCGAGCTATGCACTCGAAGTGCACGCCCAGCATCCCGGGCGCTTCGGTCTGATCAAGCCCTTCGACCCCCAGGCCTCGGAGGTCGGCGACGAAGTCGCCCGCTGGGCGGCAACGCCCGGGGTCGTGGGGGCGCGCATCATGCTGAGCGACCGGTACTCCGACGGGGACATGTCGGCCGATCACCCCGGGCTCAATCAGATCTTGGCCGCAGGAGCGGCGAACGAGATACCGATCAATGTGTTGTGCTGGCGGAAGCTCGAACTGGTAGCGGAGCTCGCCCGCCGCCACCCCAACACCCAGATCGTGATCGACCACCTCGGCCTTTCGCAGCCCTTCCAGCCGCCGGCACCCGAACAGCCATTCGCCGACCTGCCCGAGGTGATCGCGCTGGCGGAGCTCGACAATGTGGCGATCAAGGTGTCAGGGGCATGCACGCTGTCGCATGAGCCGTTCCCCTATGTCGACATCTGGGAGCCGTTGAGCCAGGTCTTTCGGGCATTCGGGTTCGATCGCTGCATGTGGGGCACCGACTGGACCCGCGCGGTCGAGTTGTTGACCCACGAGCAGGGCGTCGAGGCGTTCCGAGTCACCGACCAGTTGACGGAGTCAGAGCGAGCGGCCCTCATGGGTGGCAGCCTCGCCCGCATCTACTCGTGGACGCCGAGTAACTAGCGCCGCTTCGACAGAATCGTTCGCAGGCTCGCCGCCGACGGGCAGTCTCACGACATCGCGATCGGGCCGGCGAGTCCGGTGACGGTCCACTCGCCGTCGACCGATGCCAGCTCGTAGCTCACGAAGACAACGCATTGCGTCGTGCACCAGTAATGCAGCTCGACCACTGCGCCGTCCGAGCTCAGCTCCAGTGAGTCGATGATGACCACCGCGGCGCCTTCAGGCGTCTTCTCGAACAGCCCCGTGATCAGAGCGTCTGGGTCGTCGATGTATTCAGCGGTCGCGCCAATCTCGTTGACCGTGGCCGCGATGCGTTCGAGTTGCAGTGGCTCCAGCGGCTCGCCGCCCAGCCCGCCCAGTGCGCTGCCGACGTACACCTCGGTGAACTGCGGCGTCTCACTGAAGCCATGGTTAACGGTCAGCATTTCCCGTACCGCCGCGGCGAGCATGTCCGCCGTGTCGCGCTGCTCCTGCGTGAGCGACTGCCCGGAGTCGTCGAGGTCCTCAAACGGCCGCTCGATCGACGCGGTGGTCACGGTCCCGTCGTCAATCTCGAAGGTCACGCGCCCGACGATGAAGTCCTCGGTCAGCGCGAACCGTTCCCCGTCCTCGCGACCGACGCGCCAGCGACGCCCCTCGGCCTCTGCGAGTGCCGACGCTGCGCCGCTCGTCAGTCCGACAAACGGCGCCTCTTCCGCGGATACGGTCGGCTGGTCGCCGTCCGCGCCATCACCAGCGTCAAGCGTGCCGAGGGCGAACGCGACAGCAGAGGCGCTCACCACCAGCACCAGGAGCGTTATTCCGATCATCCTTCGGGTCATGGGGCTCTCCGGCTGAGGCCATCAGCGGTAGCTGTGATAGCTCTGATCCTAAGACGAGCCGGGACAGCCTCGGGTTCCCGCGTTGAGGCCAGGTCATCGAGCCTCGGCTACTCCTCGGCGAGGACGAAGTATCGGCCCGCGGGTTGCTCGGGGTCCGGTCGGTAAACGTACGTGTGGCCGGGCGCCATCTCCTCCTCGTAGAGGACCTCCTCGACGCCATCCGAGGTCACGGCCACGGCGTAATACTCAGGCCCAGGCAGGTAGAACCGGGCCAGGCCGTGGCGGTTCGTCCGCGATCGATTGAGCCCCGCAATCCGCACCTCGGCACCGGCGACCGGAACGCCCTGAGCGTCGAGCACCCGGAGCCGTCCCGTTTGGCTGGAGACGAAGCGCGCGAGGAAGAACTGCTTCAGCCGGCCGGGACGGCCGGGCACGGTGCCCGATGGCATCGCATCCAGCACGTCCTTCTCGTAGCCGACCTGCTTCGGCGTGCGCCAATCCGGCCCGTACTTGAACGTGAGGTACTCGTCCGGCGGGCTCGGCACCAGGTACTGGTCGCCGATGAATTCAATCGGATCCAGCTCCTCGAAGAGGCTGACCGGGAACGGCACGCCCGGATAGTGAGCGATCGTGCCTTCGACCACGCGATAGCACTGCCAGTCGATGCGAATTTGGTACTTGAAGATTTTGACCGCGGTGTAGAGCCCCTCGTGGTTCACCTCGACGTAGCAGCCACGCGCTCGCAGTGTCTCGACGACCGGTTCGATCATCGCCTCGCTGAACCCGTGCAGTCCGATGACCGAGCCCAGATCGAGGTCGTCGTCCCACGGGATCAGCGCGCCATCCCGCACCGCCCCGAGGCACGTGCCCTGCCGTAGGAAGAACACCACGCCATGCTCGTCGAACGTCGCTTTCGCCTCGCGCATGAACTGCTCGGCATCGGCAATGTCGAGCGGGGGGATCTCCCGCTCGAGGCGATCCATCAGGGCAGCGTTCTCGGCGTCGCTCAGCGGCGGGCCCGATCCAGTGTCGCCGGGCTCTCCACCTCGCGGGTGGGACGTCATGCGCCGCTCCGGACGCCGGCCGATGACAGGACGGCTGCAAGCGCCTCGACGAGCGCGCGGTTCTCCTCGGGCGTGCGCGAGGCGATCCGGAGGTAGCGATCGGCGTCGGGCATGGTCTTGGCAGCGCAGTCCTTCACCAGGATGTTGTGCTCAACGTACAGACGCCTCGCGATCTCTGGCGCAGACGCAGAGGTTTCGGCGAGGCGGCAGAGGACGAAGTTCGCGTCGGGTTCGATCGGCTCAAACCCGGGCAGCGCGAGCAGATCCGCGTATAGCCCCTCGAAGCTCGCTCTGGTCAGCTCGCAGCTCTCAGCGAACTCGCGACGGTACCGTCCGACCGTGCGCAGGAACTCCTCGGCGAGACCGTTGATGTTCCAGATCGGCAGTGTGCGACGCACCTGGTCGATGAACTCGCGGTCCGCGCCCAGCAGATAACCGAGCCGCAGCCCGGCGACCCCGAACACTTTGCTCATGCTCTTGATCACGAGGAGGTTTGGATGTGCTGCGATCTCGTCCTCCACGCTGGCGCCGAGCCCGCCGCGACTGAACTCGACGAAGGACTCGTCCACGATCAGCCGGCAGTCGTGGTCCTCGAGGCGACGGGCGAGCGCGAGGACGTCCTCGCGCGGCACAGAGAGCGCGGTGGGATTGTTGGGCGTGACCACGACCGCCGTGTCGGACCCCCATGCGATCGCCGACTCGGCGAACGCATCGACATCGAGCTCAAACGTGCGCAGATCGAGCGGGAAGCGGTTGAGGCCCTCAGGGGCGATCACCTCCTCGTACTCGTTGAACGATGGCGTGGGAATGGTCAGCCGCCGCACGAACTGGTTGCCCAGAACCTTGATCAACTCCGCGGCGCCGTTTGCCACGGCCAGGCCATCAGGATTCGCGCCCGTCCAGTCCGCGACGAGGCGAGCCAGCTCACGTTGACCGAGCGGATAGTTCGTCACGACCGCCTGCAGGTCGTCGCGGAACACGTCCACCATCGCCGGCGGCGGGAAGTGCATGTTGTAGAGGTAGGAGTGGTCGGTGAAGCCGTAGCGCCAGTACGAGCCGTGGAGTTCCTGGATCCGCTCGTACTGGGCATTCCGATCGAGGAACAGGAACTCGGCCGCATCGAGATCGCGATGGTCGTCGATCTCGTACCACCGGCTCGCAGAAACATCGACCGCGGCCAGATCCGTGAGTGCGCCCTCGGCGACTGCATCCTGCAGGACCGTCTCGTAGTAGCGCTGGACGTGACCGGCCTCGATCGCGCGCTGCAGCCGCGGAACCACCTCGTCACGAAGCAGTGCGCCGCGTAGCAGGTAGATGTTGACGGTCTTCAGCGCCGAGGCGGCGTCGAAGGGCGGCCCCTGCTCCGCGCCGAGCGTGAACCGCGTGACGTGCTGGTCTTCGTCGCGATGGACCACAGTGCCAGACAGCGGCCGGCGGAACGGTGCGACCGCTGCGCTGCTTCCGGGCTCGCATAACAGCGCACCGATCACCTGCGGATCGAACACCACGTCCGCCTCGAGGAGGAGCACGTCCTCGTCCAGATAGTCCCGGGCGTCCCACAGCGACCGGATGTTGTTCGTCGTAGCGAAGTCCGGCGCGTCGACGTACCGAATGTCGAGGTCTGCGAAGCGAGCACCGAACCGCTCGCAGATCACGTTGCCGCCGTAGCCGATCACGATCACAGCCTCGGCAACGCCCTGCGCAGCGAGCGCGCGGAGCGCCCGCTCTAATAGCGGCTCGCCTCCCACTTCCACGAGGCACTTCGGCAGATCCTCGGTCAGCGGCTGGAGGCGCGTACCTGCGCCGGCAGCGAGGATCACCGCCCGGCGCACCGCTGGCGGCTGCTGGGTGTGCGGCGCCTCCGAGGGCCGCGAATTTGGTGCTGGTGTTGCGGGAGCCACAGCTACGTTCCGGAACTCGCTGCTGCCCGATTCACCTGCGCCGTCTGGGCCGGTCCTCGCTCTGCCGCAGCGGAGGTGAAGTACTCGAGGAGGCGGTCGATGCCCTCGTTGTAGCGGTCGTTGCAGAACGCGAGCCGCAGGTCATGCGGCACGCCGAGGTCGGTGCCAGGCACCACGGCGACGTGGGCCTGCTGCAGGATGTCGCGCGCGAGTTCCTTCGAAGAGGCGAAGCCGTGGGCGACGTTCCAGGCCTCGCAGCGGAGGATCGCGTAGAAGCCCCCTTCCGCGGCGATCGGCTCGCAGCCGCTCCCGGCGAGGCGTTGCGTGGTGTACTCGGCACGCGCGCGGTAGATGCGTGTCAGCTCCTCGGGACTCTCTTCATCCTCGAGCGCGGCGATCATACCATGCTGGTACACGGGGTCGGTGCAGAGCAGCGTGTGTTGCTGGATCACGCGCAGGTTACTCTGCAGCTCCTCCGGCAGGATCGCGAAGCCGACGCGTTTCGTGTACATCCGGTAGCCCTTGGAGAAGCTGTTCGTGACGATCGTCGTGTCGGCATGTTCTGGGAGCAGCGCGAGCGGCGACTGGAACTCCTCGTAGAACATCGTGTTGCTGTAGATCTCGTCGTTCAGCACGTAGGCCTGGCCATCGACGATCTCGTACATCTCCCGCAGCTCGTCCGGCGAGACGATGTTGCCGAGCGGGTTGCCCGGCGAATTGATGACGATGAGCGAGGTGCATTCGGGCGAAAAGCTCTTGCGGAACGACTCCATGTCGACGCGCTTGGTCTCGATGTCGATGTCGTAGAACTTGACCGACGCGCCGGCCAGCGTCGCGCAATAGAGGTACAGCGCGTAGTAGGGGCGCGGAATCATGATCTCGTACTCGGGCCCCGACACCAGCTGGAAGACGTTGCGAAAGATCGGCGAAGTGCCGGTGTTCACGATCACCTGTGCCGCCGACACATCCGCGTGATGGCGCCGGTTGTAGAACGCGGAGATCGCCTCGCGCAGCTCGGGCAGCCCCTCGGGATACACGCGGCGCACGAAGTCCGGGTCGTGGAGCTTGTCGATCATCCGATCGAGGACAGCCGGCGGCATCGGCAACTCCGGCACACCGATCGTGAGCTTGACGATGTCTGCGCCCTCATCGATCAGCTCATCGGCGAGTTCATCGAGTACGAACATCTGGAACTCGAGATCGGCCGGCATCAGATCTCTGATCGCGCGCGGCACGGGACCTCCTATTGCTGGTCATAGCGCTCAGGCGCCACACGCGGGCCAGAAACTCGAAGCCGTACGCGGCACCTCGACCAGGTTGTGGCGACGGCGGCCCACGACGGGTGTCATTCAAGCTGGTGACGAACGACGTGTCGGGATGATACGCCCGTGCTGACCCTTTGTCGGGCTCACACGTCATCCGATTCGGCGTATTCGCAGAGGTGGAATATCTCCTAGTTCGCCCCTGCGCTCGACGCCACCGGTAACGCGGCCTGGCCGCAGGCTAGACTCCACGACGTGAACAGCGGCACCCTCGAGCAGCTACGCGCACTCTGCCTGGCCCTGCCGGAGGCCACCGAGCGTCTGAGCCACGGCGAGCCGACCTGGTTCGCCGGCAAGCGTGTGTTTGTGACGCTCGCGGATCGCCATCACGACGAACGAGAGGCCTTCTGGTGTGCCGCGCCGCCCGGTGCGCAGGAGATGCTCATCGAGGAAGCGCCTGACCGCTTCTTCCGACCGCCCTACGTGGGGCACAGAGGTTGGGTCGGGGTCTACCTCGATGTGCCGCCAGACTGGGAGGACGTGGCTGACCGATAGTCGGGGGGCAGAGTCCCACGACCTCGTCGCGTGCGCGTGGCGCCAGCGGCGCCCAGAGGGCGCGACCTAGCCTCGGTAGACCGCGCGCACCTCTATGGTCGCGGCGACGCTCCCGGGGATGCGCTTGGCCCACTCGACGGCCTCGTCGTACGACTCCGCATCCACCTCGTAGTAGCCGCCGGTATGCTCCTTCGACTCGACGAAGGGCCCGTCGAGCACGGTGACGTTGTCGTCCGCGTCGCGATGTACCTAGCGGGCGTTGCGCCAGTCGTCGAGGCCACCTCCGCCGAGGTACTTGCCCGCTGCCTGGAGGTCAGCGGTGAGAGCCTGATGTCCCGCGATCACGCGCTCCTGCACCTCGGGCGGGTCGTTCCGCCAGGAGTCGTCGCTGCCGTTGATCAACAGAATGAACCTCATCGCGTCCCCCTCGAAGGTCTTGTCTCACCTACTACATCAACGAACGCCGTCGACGAAATCGACGGCACGGGTCGACGGGCTACTCCGGGCGGCGCTTCGCTGTTCGGGCTCTTCACACCCTTCGGTCGCCGCTGACACGCAGCGGCACAGCGTCGCTACATCGCCACAGCCACGCGTGTTCGCAGAGCCGACCGCCGAGGTCTAGTCGGTGGACGGCTCCTCGTCGTCGTCGTCGCCGCTGACCATGTCGCGCGCTCGGTCGACCGCGCCGCTGGCAGCGTCGCCGACCGCCTCGGCGGCGTCACCGGCGGCGTCCATCGCCGCGCCCGCGGCCGAGCCGGCGGCGCCAGCGGCACCGCTGGCCGCGTCGGCCGCGCCACTGGCCGCGTCACCCGCGGCATCGCGGCCGCGCCCGAACATTCCCTTGATGCTGTCTAGCAGGCCCATAAGTTCCCCCCATGTTCTGCTGGCTGACCCCAGCCGAATCACGTCGGCATCCTATCCGCTTCGCTGCCCGTCTGCCGGAACGCGTGAGCCTCGTCCTGCCCGCGTAGACCGCCTGGCGCACCGCGGCCTCGCCCCGCCGATCATCGCGGCCCCGGCGAGCTGGGCGTCTCGGCGGCCTCATCGCACTCTGGCGACTCGTCGTCGATGTTCGTGTCGCGTCGATTGGGACTAGAGTGCGCGTGGCGCACGCACGCGCCGCAGCGTGGAGGTTCGCGCGATGACCGACGTAATCCGAGCCCATGTGATCGCCGGCGGATACCCCCCGGGCGCGCCAGCCGGCCACGACCACGACTACGCACGTCTGCGCATCCTCGAGCTGCTCAAGGAACGCGACCACGTCCACACCACCGTCACCAACGACTACGAGGACATCGAGAAGTGGCTGCCGCAGTGCTCGTTGCTCGTGACCTACGTCGCCGGCCCGGTCGCGACCGACGAGCAGAACACCGTCCTCCGCCAGTGGGTCGAGGCCGGCGGTCGCTGGCTGGCGCTGCATGGCAGCTCCGGCGGCAAGGCGGCGCGCATGCCCGAGTCGGAGCGCCGCCAGATGGTGAAGATGAACTACCACAACACCCTCGGCGGCTTCTTTATCCATCACCCGCCGATCCGCAAGTTCGAGGTGGAGCTGGTCGACCGCCAGCACCCGCTGACGAAGGGCCTTCCCGACGTCTTCGAGACGATCGATGAGCCGTACATGGTCGAGATGCAGGCGCCCGACGAGAGCACGGTGCTGCTGACCGCCGACTGGGGCGAGGTGCCACCGAGTCCGACCGGGTTCTACTACGAGCGTGACAGCGCGATGCTCCCCGGCAGCACGAAGCGCGCCATTGCCTTCGAGCGGTCGCTGAGCCAGGGCGCCGTCGCCTACACGACGCTGGGCCACTGCCACACGCCCACGACCAACAGCCAGCGCACCGTCGACGCCAGCGTCGCTGACGACAACGCGCCGCCGCTCTACCTCCTCGGCTCGTGGGAGACCGAGGGCTTCCGCACGCTGCTCCGCAACGGCGTGGGCTGGGGGCTCGGCGAGGTCTAGCCGTCCGGCCGTCGGCTAGCTCTCCGAACGCACGCCACCAACGCCGCTGACGCCACCGACGCGCGCCGAGGCGGTCCAGCCGCCGTCGACGACGATCTGCTGGCCCGTGACAAACGACGAATCGTCGCTCGCCAGCCAGAGCGCGGCGTTGGCGATGTCCTCCGGCTGACCGGCGCGCTGGATCGGCTGCGCCCCGGCGAGCGACCGTTCGAGCTCAGCCGGATCGCGGGGCTGAGACAGTGCCGGATTGTTCCACAGCAGCGGTGTCAGGATGCCGCCCGGGCAAATGCTGTTGGCGCGGATACCGCGGTCGGCGTATTCGATGGCGCAGACCCTCGTCAGCTGCAGCACACCGCCCTTCGCCGAGCCGTAGGCGCCCTGCCCGGGCATGCCGACGAGGCCGGAGATCGAGGCGGTCGTGATGATCGACCCACCGCCGCGGTCGATCAGGTGCGGCAGTGCGTGCTTCATCCCGAGCCACACCGCCTTGAGGTCGACCGCGATGATGCGGTCGAACATCTCCTCGCTGCACTCGTGGATCGGACCCTCGCCGCCGCCGATGCCGGCGTTGTTGTACATCACGTCGATGCCGCCGAACTCGCTGAGCGCGGTCCGCACGAGGGCCTGCACATCCTCGGAACTGCTGACATCAGCCTCGACCGCGACGCAATCGTCGCCGAGCGAGTCGGCCAGCGCCTGCGCCTTCTCGCGCTGCACGTCGCCGATCACGACCTGCGCGCCCTCGGCGACGAACAGCTTCGTCGTCGCCTCGCCCATGCCCGAGGCGCCGCCCGTGATCACCGCGACCTTGCCGTCCAACCTGCCCATGTCTCTGCCTCCTTCTAGTCGAGCCCGCCGAAGCGCGGCAGCACGTCGGTGGCGAACGCCTCGATCGACCGCAGCATCGAGGCGTGCGGGACCAGGCCGTTGTACTGCCAGGCGAAGATCCACTGCACCGGCGTGTCCTCCAGCATGCGCTCGACCTGACCGGCGACGGTGTCGGGGCTGCCTACCAGCAGCAGTCCGCGCTCCATCATCTCCTCGGGCGTGTACTGGTGACCGCCCTGCGGGTCCTTCAGCACCTCGCCGAAGTGGAACGGCGAGAACCAGGCGGCCCCACAGAACGCGCCGCCATGGCGCCAGAGCGCCATCGCCTCCTCGTCGGTGTCGGCGACGACGACGTCGCGCAGCACGCCGAGGCCTTCGTCCGGCGCGAGGTCGCGACCGGCCGCAGCGGCTTCTTCGCGATAGACCTCGAACAGCCGGTGCTGCAGCTCGAGGTTCATCGGCGGCAGGATGGCGGTCACGCCCTCCTGGGCGCACCAGCGGATCGAGCGCTCGCTGGACGCGAACGGCTGGAAGATCGGCGGGTGGGGCCGCTGCAGCGGTTTTGGCACGACCCCTACCTGCCGCACGATGTTGTCCTCGTCGACGCCACCGCCCCACTGACGCGTCGCGTCGAGGTCCCAGGGAGTGCCCGCCGGTGGGATCTGCCAGTAGTCGCCCTCGTACGACAGGAAGTCTTCGGTCCAGGCCTGTTTGACGATGCGAAAGTGCTCCTCGAACGCCGCGCGGTTGGCGGCGTCGATTTCATCGTGCTCGCCCGGCGTCGCGCCGTGGATGCCATGCAGGTGCTGCGCCATCGTGTCGACCCAGCGGCGCTGGCTAGCCGCGCGCGAACCCGGCGTGCGCGCGACCGCCCGACATGTGGTCGAGCATGGCGATGTCTTCCGCCACGCGGATCGGGTTCTGCGACGGCAGCACGATGCCCAGCTGGCCGACGGCGATGCGCTCGGTCTGCATCGCCAGGTAGAGATCGAGCATGACCGGGTTGTTCGACAACTCGAAGCCCTCGACGTGGAAGTGATGCTCGGTGAACGCGATCGAGGCGTAACCGAGCCGGTCGGCCAGCTTCGCTTGCTCGGACAACTCCTCGAGCATCCGTTGGTACAACTCTGGCCGTAGCCCCGCCAGACCCTCCTCGATCTCCTCACGTGAGCCGATCGAGGGCAGGTAGAACACACTGGTGCGCATTTTGTGGACCCCTCTCCGTCCGCGCAGCTTAGGGCGCGAGGTGAGAGCATGCGTGCTCCGAGGATGCGAGGCGCAGAGGACGGAGACCCGCCACGTGGTGTCGAGGCTGCGCCGCATCAAGGTCGATCGCCGCACCGCGCTGCGGCTTGGCGCGCTCGCATTCGTCATCGTCGTCGTCAGCCTGCTGGCTCAGCGTTACCTCGGCATCAGCCAGGACGGGATCGAGGAGGCGGTCGACCGAGCGGGCGTGTTCGCACCCGCGGCCTACGCTGTCGTCCTCTGCCTCGGCATCTCGGTACCGTTCAACCCGGTCTCCGACCTCGCGACGGTCAGCGTGGCCGCGCTCGTGTTCGAACCGCACGTCTCAATCGCGGCGACCTTCGTGGCCCATACCGCGGCGCTGATCGTCAACTACACCGTGGCGCGTCGCTTCGGGTCGAGGGTGGTCCGGCTCCTCGCCGGGCAGCGCGCGTCCGAGGTGGTGGCGCGCGTGGGTGACCGCCTCGACGCGCGGCGCGTGTTCGCCATTCGCTTCCTGCTGCCGCTGACAGCGATCGGGATCGACGTGATCAGCTACCTCAGCGGGCTGCGGCGGCTCAACTTCGCCCGCTTCTACGTGGCGAGCATCGTCCCGTGGACGATCATCAGCGTGGCCTTCTTCTACTCGACGAGCTTGCTGCGTGAGCAGTCGCTCGTGCTGTTCTTCCTCCCGGCGGCGCTGTTGATCCTCGTGCCGGTGATCGTCGTCGTCGGTCGCAACCGCTTCAACGCCTACCGCGCCGGCGGCGGATCGTGAGCGATTCCACGCCACCCCCCGAGGCCGCACCGGCCACGCGAGGCGAACTGACACCGGAGTCGGGGGCGTTCGCTGTGCTCCTGGCCGCGTTGTGGGGCGGCAACCCGGTCGCGATCAAGGCGGGACTCGACGACGCGCCACCGCTGCGCCTCGGTTGGATGCGGATCGCGATCGGCGGCGCTCGCAGCCCACGCCACCCTCGACCTCGTTCGTGGCCTCTGAGTGGTTGACCACCGGCGACCAGCGGTGGATGTTGCCGAAGTCGGAGAGCACTGCCCAGACCTCATCGCTCGGCCGCTGGATGACCACTTGCTCCTCGACGACACCCACGGGCGTCTCCCTTCGTTCGGCATGGATTGGCATGGGACGCGCCCCTGGCCGGGCGTCCGCGGTGAATGGTGGTGGATCCAGTGTCGCGCGAGAGGCCCCGGACGCCGGTGCGCCACGTTACAAGCGGCAACAAGCCCAGGGGAGCGGTGCGATCAGCTGGCCGCAGGCGTCGCCTGAAATACGAGCGCGTCACCCTCGAGGACGGTCTCGCCGCGCTGGTTCGTCACGACGAACGACATCTCGGCGAACGACCTTCGAGGCCGCACCGACGTCACCTCGCCTCGCGCCTCGATCGTGTCGCCGATGTAGACCGGCCGCGGGAACGACCAGCGCTGACGCACGAACACCGAACCGGCGCCCGGCAGATCCATCGCCACGAGCGCGTGCAACAGCCCCGTCGCGATCCCGCCCTGTGCCAACAGTCCGTCGTAACGCGTCCCGTCGACGAACGCCTCATCGAAGTGCAGCGGATTGCGGTCGCCCGTGAGCTGCGCGTACGCCTCGACAGCCTCGCTCGTCACCTCGAGGCTTCGCGTAGCCACATCGCCGACCTGACACTCCATGGCGAGCGAGGATACGCCGTCAGCCGAGGCGGCGGCGCAGCCGCCGCCACCACATACGCCAGCGACGCGTTGGGCCGGGGAGGTGCCCAGCGCGCAGGAGCACCATCGAGGGGTCGTCCGGATCGATGTCGCTCAGGTCGAACAGCGGGCCCGGCAGCAGTGCCAGCGCGCGCGGCCCGCGGACTCTTCGCCGTAGCACGGGGCGCGCCTAGGCTGAGTCGGCCCGATCGAGGGCATCGAACAGCAAGATCGCGCGGCGAGCGGCCGCGCCGGAGGAGCACGGACCATGGCGATTTCATTCGAGGGGCGCGTCGCGCTCGTAACCGGCGCGGGTGGCGGCCTGGGGCGGGCCTACGCGCTCGATCTGGCGAAGCGCGGGGCGAAGATGGTCGTGAACGACCTCGGCGGTGACCCGGCAGGGCACGGCGAGGATGCGGCGCCCGCTCGCAAGGTAGTCGACGAGATCGAGGCGGCCGGCGGCGAGGGCGCCGCTAACTACGGCTCGGTCTCCGACTACGACGACGCCGAGGAGATGGTGCGCACGGCGATCGACAAGTGGGGTCGCCTCGACATCGTCATCTGCAACGCCGGCATCCTGCGCGACAAGGCGATGCACAACATGGCGGAAGAGGATTGGGACTCGATCTTCGCGGTGCAAACGAAGGGCACGTTCAATCCGCTGCGGCACGCCTGGCCGGTGTTCCGCCAGCAGTCGTACGGGCGCGTCGTGCTGACCGCGTCGTCCTCGGGCATCTGGGGGCAGTTCGGGCAGGCCAACTACGGCGCGGCGAAGACCGCGAACCTGGGGCTGATGAACGTCCTCAAGCAGGAGGGCGCGAAGTACAACGTCCTGGTCAACACCCTGGCTCCCGTGGCCGGCACGCGGCTGACGGCGACGGTGATGCCGCAGGAGATGGTCGACCGCCTCGTCCCCGAGCACGTCGTACCGGCCGTGATGTACATCGCCTCCGAGGAGAACACGGACAGCGGCCTGGTCATCGAGGCCGGCGCCGGCAACTTCAATCGCGCGGTGATGGTGAAAGGCCCCGGCCTCCAGCCCGGCATCGACGACCTGAAGGACGCCGAGTGGGTCGCCGAGCACTGGGCCGAGATCACGAGCCTCGATGGCGCCGAGCCGCAGTGGGCGACTGGCATGTCCATCGCGCAGTTCGAGGAGCAGCGGGCCCAGCAGTAGCGGCCACTGTCCGCACACGAAGGCATTTCGGGGCTGTTCGCGTTCCCCTTGACGGGCCTGCGCGCTGCGTAGCCCGCGAGCGTCAGTGGCACGGCTCTCATCCCCCCCACTACGGAAGTACTACACCGCCCCCCGCGCGGTTCCTCTAGCGTGGGCTTCCGCGAACGGCGCCTGGGAAGTTCCGCGCTCGGCTCGCTCGCGACCATGATCGATCCACCCTCGGCTAGGAGGTGACTGCCCTCACCTCCCGGCCGGGGCGAGCTCGGATCGCGGGGAACCTCTTTGCGCTCAGCTCAACTCCACGCGCCCATTCGGTCCCTTGATCGTGGCGACGAGCCGCGGGCTGTCGCCTTGCGTGACGTCGAGGTCGGTCGCAACCTCGAGGGCGTCGAGGTGGGCGCGGATCGCCTCGGGGTCGGTATGCTCGGCGTGGAGGGCGACGAGGGTGAGGCCCGCGGGCGAGGTCTCGGCGGGATGCTCCGTGTCGCTCCAGTCGATCAGGAACGGCACGAGACCGTCGCCCGGCCGGTCGCCGCGGCTCAGGCGCCAGTGCAACGTAACGTCGTCGAGGCGGTCGCGGCTCCGGTCCATGACGACGCCGATGTCCGTGCCGCCGGCGCGCGCCGCCTCGATGCGGGCGTCGAGGTCCGGCGCCTTCGCGGCCCAGGTGGTGAGTGAGGGGCCGTCCCTGCTGGGGCCGAAGGGCGAGGCTGTTGCCGGTTCGTCCTGATCGAGGTCGGGGCCGATCACCTCGAGGTACCGCCCCTCGCCGAACGAGACGAGCGCGTTGCGTGTGCCGACGCCGGGGTGGCGACCGCCCTCCGCAGCGCGAACGCCGAGGCGCTCCGCCAGTTCCTCGATCGAAGCCTCGAGGTCGGGGGTCCAGTAGACAAGGTGGTCGATCATGACGCGCTCCATCGCTGCGGGTGTGCTGGCGGGTTGCGTGGATCGGCATGCTCCTCCACGCTTCGGGCTCCGGGCAAGCGAGGGGGCGCGGGATGCCGATCGTCGTGGCCGTCGCCATTGGTGGTGCGCTGGGTGCGTCCGCGCGCTACGGCATCTCCTCGGGCGTGACAAACGCCACTAACCTCGGCGGTTCCGGAACCTTCGTCGTGAACATCGCAGGCGCATTCCTGCTCGGTCTGCTGCTCGGTGCGACCGAGGAGCGGCTGGCCTGGTCGCAAGCCGTGCGCTCCGGCCTGGCGATCGGGGTCCTCGGGGGCTTCACCACGTTCTCGACGTACATGTGGGACACGGTCGAGCACGCCGAGTGCGGCAACTGGCTGACCGCAGTCGTGCTGCTGGCGGCAACGGTCGCAGTTGGTCTGGTCGCGATGATCGGTGGGCTGGCCCTCGGGCGCAGCTAGAGCAGCGAGGCCACCCCGCGCGCGATCGCCAGGCTCGAGGTGAGCCCCGGGGACTCGATGCCGCCGAGGTGCACGTAGCCTCGATCGGGCCAGACGAGGAAGTCCGGCGGCGTGTCGCCGTCGGTGTCGATCTTCGGGCGATACCCCACCTGACCCGGCGCCAGATCCTCGGCGTGCAGACCGGGCAGCAGGCGCTGGCCGGCCTCGAGGAAGGTCGCGCGGTCGCTGTCTCTCGTAGAAGTGCCCGGCGTGGATGATGCCGGTGTCATGTGAAGTCGTCTCGAGCCCGAAGCTCTCGTTGGCCTCGACCACCAGCACCGGCGCGAGCCGGGCTGCAACGGCGAGACCAACGGCCCCGGCGCCAACGATGACGAGGTCCGCGTCGAGTTCCTGCGCGACCACACGCACCCTCCCCTGCCCGTCGAGGGTGCCAGTGCCGTCGCTCAGCGTCATCCACTCGCCGCCCCTGCCTGCGGGTCGTACGATCGGCGCACCGCCCACTAGACGGGAACCGCCTGTGTCGATCCGCCGCGCCCTGCCTGCGTTACTGCTGCTCGCTGCGCTTTCACTCGTCGCCTGCAACAGCGAAGACGATCCGTCGCCCACGCCCGAGATCACCTCGAACGCGAGTCCCGAGGCGACGACGACCGCCGCTCCGACGCCCACCTCGACCGCCTCGCCGACGAGCGAACCCACCGCCACTCCGACAGCCACCGCGACTACGCCCGCGACCGCCACCCCCTCGGCGTCCGCGAGCCCGGAGCCGTCGGGCACGGCCGAGACGCCCGGCACGTTCGGCCCGATCGGCGGCGAACCGATCCTCGGCGGTCGCGTCCTCGACCGGCCCATCGAGGCGATCACGACCGCCCAGCCGGGAGAGATCTGGATCGCCGATCAGCGCGGCGACATCCGCGCCTACTCGGCGAACGGCGACGAGCAGGGTGTGGTCCTGGACATTCGCGACGAGGTCAGCCGCTCCGGCAACGAGGAGGGGCTGCTCTCGATGGCGCTGGATCCGGAGTTCGCCATGAACGGCCACCTCTGGGTCTACTACTCCGTCGATCCCGGCGTGCGTCGCACTCGCCTCGCACGGTTCGAGGTGTCGGACGGAGTGGCCGATCGCGGCAGTGAGCTCGTGGTGCTCGAGGTGGCGCAGCCGTTTGGCAATCACAACGGTGGCGCGATCCGCTTCGGACCGGACGGAATGCTCTACCTCGGACTCGGCGACGGCGGTTCGGGCGGCGACCCGCTCGGCAACGGGCAGAACCCCGAAACGTTGCTGGGCAGCGTCATACGGATCGATGTCAGCAACGCGACCACGGCTGAGCCCTACGCCGTCCCGCCGGACAACCCGTTCGTCGGTGACGCGAATGGGCGCGACGAGATCTGGGCGTACGGGCTCCGCAACCCCTGGCGCATGGTGTTCGACCAGACCTCGGGCGCGCTCTGGCTCGCGGACGTCGGGCAGTCCTCTGCCGAGGAGATCGATGTCATCGAGCGCGGCGGCAACTACGGCTGGAACCGCTTCGAGGGCTTCCGCTGCTTCGACTCGGACGCGGGATGCGACCGCCGAGGTGTTGAGGAGCCAGTGTTCAACTACCCACACCCGGCGTTCGGCACGGGGAACTGCTCCGTCACCGGCGGTGTCGTCTATCGCGCCAATCGAGTGGCCGAGATCGCCAATGCGTATGTCTTCGCGGACTTCTGCACGGGCGACATCTGGGCGATCGAGGCCGACGGGCCCAATGATGCCGACGTCATCGCCGAGGGCTTCGGCCGCATCGCCTCGTTCGCTCTCGACGCGGACGGCGAGGTGCTGCTGCTCCGCTTCGGCGATCCGATCTTGCGTATCGTGTCGCCATGATCTGGGTCATCGCTGCGGCGTTCGTCGCATATGTCGTGCTCACCCTCGTCCAGGCCCGGCGGGCGACGAGGGCGACCGAGCCTGGAACGAGGCTGCGCGAGGCACGACGCCTGCTCTGGGCGGTCAGCGCCGGTGTGCCAATCCTCGTGGTGCTGATCCTTGTGGCGTTCTAGCCGGGGCGCGCCGCGTCCTTGACGCGTCGCGGCGGTCGCCGGGATACTGAGTACACTATGAGTGCGGCACACACATCCTCAGCCCGCCTCCTCCTCCTTACGTAGGCGACATCGCGCCTGCGATGTCGCCGTGAGCACCAATCGAGCCGCGCATCGTGACCGGCGAGGCGCGTCGTATGTGAACACTGCACGTAAGCGAGCGACCAGATGACCACCGAGCCAGCGACCACCGAACGGCCGGGCGACTTAGAGCGCTACGACCCATCCTCGATCGAATCGAAGTGGCAGCGGCGTTGGGCGGCCGACGAGCTCGACGGCACCGAAGACGTCGTCGAGGGACGGACGAACCGCTACCACCTCACGATGTTCCCCTACACCTCGGGCGATCTGCACGTGGGCCACTGGTTCGCCATGGCGCCCTCCGACGCCCTCGCACGCCACTACCGCATGCGGGGCTACAACGTGATGTTCCCGATCGGGTTCGACGCCTTCGGGCTGCCCGCCGAGAACGCAGCGATCGCGGGCGGCGTCCATCCTCGTGACTGGACGGAAGCAAACGTCGAGCAGATGCGCGGCCAGCTGAAGACGATGGGCGCGATGTTCGACTGGGACCGCGAGGTCAACACCAGCCATCCCGACTATTACCGCTGGACGCAGTGGTGGTTCCTCCAGCTGCTGAAGCAGGATCTGGCCTACCGCAAGTTCGCGCCGGCCAACTGGTGCCCCTCGTGCAACACAACTCTGGCCAACGAGCAGGTGGTCAACGGCGCCTGCGAGCGCTGCGAGACGCCAGTCGAGACGCGCGAGATGGAGCAGTGGTTCTTCCGCATCACGCGCTATGCCGACGAGCTGCTCGTCTACGAGGACATCGACTGGCCCGAGCACGTGAAACTCATGCAGCGCAACTGGATCGGCCGCTCCGAGGGCTGCGACGCCTCGTTCGCCCTCGACGAGCCAGCCGGCGACGGCACCGACGAGATCCGGGTGTTCACCACGCGCCCCGACACGCTGCACGGCGTGACGTTCATGGTGCTCGCGCCGGAGCACCCGCTCGTCGCGCAGATCACGACGGATGAGCAACGCGCGGAGGTCGAGACGTACGTCGAGGCGGCCCGGAACGCGACCGACATCGAACGCCAGGCCACCAGCCGCCCAAAGACGGGCGTGTTCACCGGCGCTTACTGCCTCAACCGTCTGACCGGCGATCGGGTCCCAATCTGGATCGCTGACTACGCGCTGGCGAGCTACGGCACCGGCGCGGTGATGGCCGTGCCCGCCCACGACCAGCGTGACTTCGAGTTCGCCGCGCAGTTCGATCTGCCGGTCCAGGTCGTGATTGCGCCCGAGGACTGGGGTGGCGAGGACCTCGAGGAGGCGTACATCGATCCCGGGGTGCTGGTGAACTCCGGGAGCTTCGACAGTCTCGCCGCCGAGGACGGCAAGGCGGCCATCACGGCACATCTGCAGGCCCAGGGCTGGGGCGGGTCGAGCGTGCAGTACCGCCTGCGTGACTGGTTGATCTCGCGCCAGCGCTACTGGGGCGCCCCGATCCCGGTCGTCTACTGCCCCGACTGCGGAATGGTGCCGGTGCCCGAAGAGCAGCTACCGGTCGAGCTGCCCTATGACGTCGAGTTCCTGCCGACCGGTCAATCGCCGCTCGGGCTGTCCGAGGAGTTCGTGAACACGACCTGCCCGGACTGCGGCAAGCCGGCGCGCCGCGAGACGGACACGCTCGATACGTTCATGTGCTCGTCGTGGTACTTCCTGCGCTACACCGACCCGGGCAACGCCGAGTACCCGATGGCCGCCGAGCCGGCCGATGCGTGGCTGCCGGTGGCTCAGTACACCGGCGGCGACGAGCACGCCGTGCTGCACCTGCTGTACTCACGCTTCTTCTATAAGGCCGCGCGCGACATCGACATCGTGCCGGGGGACGAGCCGTTCCTGAACTACTACAGCCAGGGCCAGATCCTCGGAACCGACGGGCGGCGTATGTCGAAGTCACGAGGCAACGTCGTCGCGCCCGACGGGCAGGTCGAGCGCTGGGGCGCCGACACGTTCCGCGCGTACCTGATGTTCCTGGGCCCGTGGGACCAGGGCGGCCCGTACGACGTCGATGGCATCGTCGGCGTGGCGCGCTGGCTGAACCGCCTCTGGACCGCCGTCGAGGATCCGCCAGAGCTGGTCGCCTCGGCGGACAGCGAGGCGACCAAGGGGCTGCGACGAGCAGCGCACGCGGCGAACGGGAAGGTCAGCGGCGACATCGCCGGGAAGCGGTTCAACACCGCCATCGCTGCCTTGATGGAACTGACGAACGAGCTGCAACGCGCCCGTGACTCCGGCCAGGCCGACGAGGCGACCTGGCACGCCACGGTCGAGCGGCTGCTGCTCCTCGTCGCCCCGATCTGCCCGCACATCGCGGAAGAGTTGTGGGAGCGCACCGGGCATGGCTACTCGGTGCACCTGCAACCATGGCCTGAGCACGACCCGACGCTGACGACCGCCGACCGCGTCACCATCGCTGTGCAAGTCAACGGCAAGGTGCGCGATCGCATCGAGGTAGACGCCGACGCCGACGAGGAGGCCGTACGCTCTGCCGCGGAGGCAGCGCCACGCGTCGCCGAGCAGCTCGAGGGCCGCGAGGTCGTCAAGGTGATCCACGTACCCGGCCGGTTGCTCAACCTCGTCGTGCGCTAGGAGAGACCGTGTCCGCAGCGCGTCCGCCGCGTCGTTCGCAGATCGGGCTGATCGCAGCCGCCGTCGCCGCGGTCCTGCTGGTGACCTCCCTGGCGCTGCTGGCTCTTGGCCGCATGACCGAGGATGAAGCAACGACGACTGCCCCCGGCGGCGCCGAGTTGGCGACGATCCCCGGGTCCCACGGCGACCGCCTCGCAGCCCGGCTGTGGTTGCGACATGCCGACCGTATCGCCGTGCTGCTCCACGGCTTCGGCGGAGACCAGCACGACTGGGACGAAGCCATCGAGCCGCTGCAGGAAGCCCTCGAGGAGCCGCTGTCGGTCCTCACGTTCGACTTCCGCGGCCATGGCGACAGTGATGGCGAGAATCGGGACCTCGAGGGCCTGGCCGCAGACGTGCATAGCGCCGTGGCGTTCGCCCGCTCGCGAGGGTTCACCGAGATCGTGTTAGTCGGCGCCTCGGTGGGCGGCACGGCGGCGATCGTCGCAGCGTCTGAAGACCCCTCGATCGCAGGGGTGATCGCTCTCTCCGCGCCCGCACAGCTCGGCGAACTCGACGCCCTCGCCGCGGTGCGGTCGGCCAAGACGCCGCTGGCGCTGATCGCCGCCGAGGACGATGCCTCGGCCGTTGAGTCGTTCGAGCAACTCCGCGACGGGGCTGGGGCACGCGCCACGCTCGCGATGATGTCGCCGGGCCGTGCCCACGGCATCGAGCTCGTCGATGGCGTCGAGGTGCGTGAGCGCATGGCGCGCGCGATCGAGGCGCTCTGGGCTGACGAGGTCGCGGAGTGAGGTCGCGGAGTAGCGTCCGGGGTTCGGGCTAGGTTCCCGCAGTCGGATCATCGTCCAGCCGCTCGCCATCGAGGTCATCGATCACGCTGGCGTCGCCGTTCCCAACGGCCGAGACGAGTGTCCGCTCCTCCTCGGCGTCATCGACCTCCGGCGAGATCATCGTCGCCAGCGGCCCGTCGACCGGCGCGGCGTGGCCATCTGCTGCATCTCCGGGAAGCTCGGCCGTGATCGCCGGCCCACCGCCGCGAGGTTCCTCGAGTTGTTCGATGCCGGACTGGACCGACGAGACGAACGCGGAGAGCTGGCGCTCAAGGCGGCGCAGCAACTCCTTCGCGTAATCGTCAGCAGTCTCCATCTGCTGAAGCGCGAGACGACGCGACTCGTCGATGCGCCCCTGCACGTCGCGGTTGGCGTCGGCGATGCGGTCCTCGATACGGAGTTCTGCCTGCGCCGCGATCTCATCGGCGCGGTGGCGTGCTGCGCTCGTCAGCTCGTGCTCATCGATCAGCCGGGCCGCCTGCTCCTCGGCGCGCGCCAGGATGATCCGTGCCTCCTCCTCGGCCTCGCGCTGCAGCGTCTCGCGCTGGGCGACGATGGCCTCGGCCTCTCGCACCTCCTGCGGGATCGCGACGCGCATCTGGTCGACGAGATCGAGCAACCGACGCCGATCGATGATCGCGCGGTTGCCGATTGGCATCTTCTGGGCGCTGGCGACCAGTTCTTCGAGACGATCGACGAGGTGGAGCAGGTCCATGGCGGTGATCCTCGGGGGAGTGCCAGAGAGAGTGTACGTCGCGTCGGGGCTCGCCGACCATCGGCGCCCTCGACGCCCAGACTCAGCGCCGCTGCGCCTCCATCTTCGCCGCGATGCGCTCGCCGACTCCCGACGGAACGAACTCGCTGACATCGCGCCCGAACGCCGCCAGCTCGCGGATCCGCGAGGCGGAGATGTAGAGGTACTCGACGGCGGTCATCAGGAACGCCGACTCGATGCCTGGCGCCATACTGCGGTTCATCAGCGCCATGTCGAACTCAACGTTGAAGTCGGTGATGTACCTCAGTCCGCGCACGAGGACCGTAGCGCCCTCGTCGCGTGCTGCCTCGATGGTGAGGCCGCGGATGGCGGTGACGCGCACGTTCTCGTGGGCGCTCGCCGCGTCCCGGAACATCTCGATGCGCTCGTCGGTCGAGAAGAGCGTACTGGTGGACTCGGCGACGCCGACGACGACCTCGTCCCAGATAGCGGCCGCGCGGTTCAGGATGTCGAGATGCCCGAGTGTGACCGGGTCGAAGCGTCCGGGGTACATCGCGACGGTCATGCATCCTCCTCAACGCGCTGCGCTGCGCGGTAGATGGCAACGACGCCGTCGCCCTGCCTCCGGTCCCGCCACAGCGGGCGGCCGGTCAACGTCGCCGGAGCCGTCTGACGCGCCGCATGCTCGACAACCATGGTGGTGTGCTCGGCCAGAGTGGCACCGATCGCCTCTTCGATCGAGCGCCACGCGTCCGGGTCATCATAAGGAGGGTCAGCGAGCACGAGGGTGAACGCAGCGCGCTCGTCGGGTCGCCAACGCTCGATGGGCCTCGCCACCACCGTCGAGGCGTCCTCGAACCCCGTTAGACGGAGGTTGTCGCGAATGACCGCGCAGGCGCGGCGGCTCGACTCGACGAACGTGCAGTGGCCCGCACCGCGCGAGAGCGCCTCAATACCCAGCGCACCGCTTCCAGCGTAGAGGTCGACGACCGAGGACCAGTCGAGATCGGCGGCTTCCAGGATCCCGAAGAGCGACTCGCGGAGCCTCGAGGAGGTCGGGCGCGTTGAGCCCTGCGGGTGCTTCAGCTCGACGCCGCGAGCGGTCCCGGCGATGACGCGCATGTCACTCGTTGCCGGCCGGACCTGGCGGCCCGTCAGGAGTGCCGCTGGGCGGTGGCGTCCTCGTGGGCTCGGGCGTCGGCTCAGGCGTCGGCTCCGAGGTCGGTTCGGCCGTGGGCTCCGAGGTGGGTTCGGCCGTCGGCTCAACGGTCGGGTCGGGCGTGCCAGCGGGGTCACTGACGACCGGCGAGCTCGTGCCCTCGGGCGTGGGCTCGGCGACTTCGCCGTCGACGCTGACGCGCATCGACAGCCGCTGGCCGACGAAGCGCGTGCCCTCCGAGACGATCAGCGTGACGTCGTACACACCCGGCGTGGCGGGGGCGCGCCAGGTGACGAGTCCGCTGTTCCTGGAGCCGTCCCAGCACGCGCCGGCGCCCTCCAGCGCCCCGCCAGAGGCTTCCCAGCACGGAGTCAGATAGGGGCCGTAGGGCTGTTCGAGCGCTACCGCGCCGCTCTCGACCCAGCCGAGGACCGTGTCCCAGAGATCCGCCAGTTCTTCGTCAGCGCGCGCTTCGGCGACGACCACCCCGCCGAGGCCAAGCCGTCCCGCGAGGTCGAGCCGGTAGGCGGCGGAGAAGCGGTTCTCAAGCCAGACGGTGCCCTCACCGCCGGAGTAGGCGACGGCCTGCGCCATCTCGTCCCAGCGGATGCCGGTGTTCCCCAGGTCTGCGGTCAACTGAGAAGCGACGACCGTGACCGGATCGCCCGGCGCCACCCCGCCGGTCGAGCGACGCGCGACCTGGCTCGCCCGCACGAGGGCCTCGTGGAGCGTGATCCGCGAAACGACGTTGGAGGCGCGCGCCGTGGAGGTGCGCTCGAGCACGAGTCGCAGCTGCGCCGCGTCGACACCAGCCGCCTGCCCCGCCTCGACGGCGCTCTCGACCTGCTCGTAGTAGGCGACCGGGTCGCTCGGGGCGTGCAACCAGATCGCGGAGGCGACGCCGCCGATCGCTGCCCAGTCGTAAGCGCCGGTGTCGAAACCGGCGGGCGTCGGCACCGAGACCACGAGGCTCAGCCCCTCGTCGTCGAGCCGCGAGGCGAGCCGTGTGACCAGCGAGGTGAACGCTTCGCGGCTGGCGACGCTGAGACCGCGGTAGTCGAGGTGGAGGCCGTCCGCCTGCTGCTCCTTCGCGGCGAGCACGAGGCTCTCCACATGGGCTTCGCGTTGCGCATCGTCGCCGATCAGCACCTCGATGCGAGCCGCGTCAGCAACGCCGTCGACGCCAAGCAGCATCGTCGCCCCGCCGACGGTCGAACCGGTGACCGCGTCGGACTCGACGGCCAGGGCCGAGGGGTCGTCAGGCGCCAGCGATGCTGCCATCACGGAGATCGTCGCGGCGATGTCGCCGGCCGCGGGATCGGGGCGCTCGCCGGCGTTGACGATCAGCGCCAGCTCCCCGGCCAGCGTCGTTCGACGCAGCACGGCGAAGGCCGCCGGCAGCGATGTCACCTCGGCAAACGCGGTCTCACCGTCGTTGGAGAGCGCGGCGGCGGCGATGCGCGTCCAGTCGCCGTCCTCGAAGGCGTACACGCCCAGGTTGCCGGCGTCGACGACCGCCTGCTTCAGCGGCACCTGCAGCTCAAAGCCGGCCTCTCCGCCCTCGACGGGTTCGGGCATGTACAGCTCGCTCAGCGCCTCGAGGCCCGCCGGTAGCAAGGGGAACTCGGCACTGGCCTGCGCCTGGATGTCATCGGAATCGTCGCCGCCGTCGAGGATCGAGATCGGTGGGAGGATCAGGACCGCGATCACGATGCCCAGACCGACGATGATGGCGAGGATGCGAAAGAGGCCGGCGTCGTCGGAGCCGCCCGTGGGCGGTGGCGGGCCGATGCGGTCACCGTCGTCGAAGATCACGGGCGCCAGCGGGCGTTCGGGGTCGCGCCCGAGCGGAGGTTGGGCCATCAGACTGCCTGCCTCTCGACGCCCGCTCGCCCCCGCCTGCCCTCTAGCCTACGTCGATTCATCGGTTATGGCCCCGTCGCCTGGATCAGCGGCGCCGGGAGCACCGTCGCGATCCGCTGCTCACCGGCGCGCAGCAACGTGAGCTGCACATCGGCGCCCGTCTTCAGTAGATTGGCCAGCGGCAGCGGCTCGCCGACCGCGACACCGTTGACCTCCAGCACGATGTCGCCGGGCAGGACGCCACCGTCCTCGGCCGGGCTGCCGATCGCGACACCTGTGATCAACGCGCCCCGCTCCACGGGCAGCTCGAGCACCGACGCCACGGCGGCGTCGATCGGGATGTGCTGCTCACCGATGCGCTCGATGCCGTACCGCGGCCGCGTGTTGAGTCCGTTGCGCAGCACTGACTCGATGATGGGCGTGATCGTCGACATGCCGTGCGCGAATCCAACGCCCTCGATCACTTCGCCGTCCGGCGTGATCCGCAGGTTCGCTGTCACCAGGCCGACGACCTCGCCGTCGAGGTTCACCAGCGCACCGCCGGAGTCACCGGTGTTGATCGACGCGTCAGTCTGGATCATCCCCTCGAGGATCACATCGGATCGATCGATCACGAGGTCGGTGTCGGAAATGATGCCGAGCTTCACCTGGTTGGTGTCGCTGATGATGCCGGCGGCGATCGAGAGCACCGGATCGCCCTGTCGCAGCACTGTCTGGTCATTGATGCGCGCCGAACGAAGGCCACCCGGCTCGATCCGCAGCAGCGCGACGTCCTGGAACGGCGCATCGTCCGCGATCAGCTCCGCCGGGCGCACCTCGCCGGTCTCGAGCACCACGGCAATCGAATCGAACTCCTGGATCACGTGGTAGTTCGTCAGCACCAGCCCGCGATCGTCAACGATGATTCCAGAACCAACGCTTGTGGTGCCGAGGCGTGGATCGGCGTCGGAGGCGACGGTCACCAACACCCGCACGATGGCGGGCGAGACCTCCGCAATGGCGTCGCGTACGCGGTCCGCGTCAGAATCGGCAATCGGTGACGCCGGTGTCGAGCTCGACACTGCCCCGGAGCTGTCATCACCGTCGAGTTGCAGTGCGATCACGCCTCCTGCGAGGCCGGAGACGACGCCCACGAGGACGAGGAGCGCCAGCACGGCCGCAAGGCGGGTCACACTGCGAATTTCGACGCCTCCGAGGCCGCGGGGGAGCGTGCGGTGGCGATACCGCAGTGTATCAGCGGGGTGCTGAGCCGAGCGAACAGATGTTCGTCGTCTCCGTGCCGTTCTGTGGCGTTCCTGTGGCGAACGTGTGTGCTGATTGTGGTTGCAACGCCTCGGCGGTCGATCTACCCTGTTTGGGCCACGGGCGGACTTGCCGGCAACGGTGGGTCCGCGTTTCTGATTCCCCCACCCCCCAGTGTCCGCATTCGCCCCAGGCGCGCGGGCCTGGCAACGATGGGACGGGATGGCATGTCCGACCAGCCAGTAATGCTGACCAAGAAGGGTCTGGCCACCCTGGAGGCGGAGCTCGAAGAGCTCACGACGGTCCGTCGCACCCAGGTCGCCGAGGCGATCCGCGACGCCCAGGAACTCGGCCCCGACCAGCACGATGGTCAGTATGAGGACGCCAAGAACCAGCAGGCCTTCCTCGAGGGCCGGATCAGCGAGATCGAGCGCATGCTCGAGAACGCGACCGTCATCGACGAGCGCGCCGCGCATCGTGCGAAGGATGTGCGTATCGGCTCGACCGTGACCGTCAAGGCCAAGGGCGGCAAGAGCCAGAAGTACCAGCTCGTGGGCCCGGCCGAGGCCGACCCCTCCGCCGGTCGCATCAGCCACCAGTCGCCAGTGGGTCGCGCGCTCCTCGGTAAAAAGCGTGGCGAGAAGGTCAAGATCCAGGCCCCAAGCGGCGAGCTGGAGATGACCGTCACGAGCGTGTCCTGAGCGACACCGAACAACTCCGCAGACAGGACCAACTGCATCGGGGTCGGCGACGCCTCAAGCCTACCGCCGCATGATCCGGAGCAGGAGGCAAGGAGCGGGATGACGAGCCATGCCGGCTACCAGCACGCGCAGCTCAACATCGCGGCCGCGCGCTACGACATGGACGATCCAAGGATGCGCGACTTCACGGACGCGCTGCTCGAAGTGAACGCAATCGCCGACGGCAGCCCGGGGTTCGTCTGGCGCCTGCAGTCCGACGAGGGCGATGCCACCTCGTTCCGGTCCGGCGACGACCCACGAACCCTCGTGAACCTCTCCGTCTGGGAGTCGTTGACGGCGCTACAGCGCTTCTATCTCGGCGATGAGCACGGGCCGTTCTTGCGGCGTCGTGCCGAGTGGTTTGAACGCGCCACACAGCCGTATGCCGTCCTCTGGTGGGTCGCCGAGGGCCATCAACCGAGCCTCGACGAAGCCCGAGAGCGGCTGGACATGCTGCGCGCAGCTGGACCGGCCGCGACCGCCTTTGACTTCGCGCACCCGTTCGAGGCGCCAGGGACCGGGCGAACTGCCGAGCCTACCCGTTGACGCTCTCCCGCCAGGCGTCGCGCTCGCCCTGACTGCCACCGACCACCGTCGCCGGCGTCCAGTCGAACTCCAGGTATCCGGCGTAGTAGCTGTTGAGGAACGTCAGTCCCGAGGGATCGCTCGCATCGACGATCATCACGTTTGGCCGGTCAGTGGACAGCGTGCCGTAGGAGCCAACGATCGAGGTGCCCTCGGGCAGGGCACCCGTGAGTCCCTGCACTTTGTCGAGGAACGTCGGATCCACGCCCGTGTTGCCCGACCGTGCGGTGTCGTTGCTCTCCGCCTGAAAGCCTGCGTCGATCGTGTAGAAGCCCAAGTATGTCGCCATCAGCTCTGCCCTGCCCTTCATGCCGTTCGTAATCGCCGGACGAAGCTACGAGATGGGCGCAACCAGCTCGGCTCGGCCGCACGCTCGAGGCGTCGCACCCTGCACGTACAACCTCGTTGTGCGTTACTGAATTCGCGGGAGCGAGTTGCCACATGCCCTCCGAAGAGGAACTGATCGAGCAGCGCGCTGCCAAGCGCGAGCAACTGCTGCAACGCGCCGATCCCTACCCCGCGCGGGTATCGCGCACCCACACCGCCGCCGAAGCCGTGGCAGCGTTCGAGGATGCGGGCGAACCGGAGCCGGACACCTCAGACGCTGTGCGTGCGACCGTGATCGGCCGTGTCACTTCGGCGCGACGCATGGGCAAGGCGGCGTTCATCGATCTGCGCGACGGCAGCGGCCGCATCCAGCTGCACTTCCGCCGCGATGCGCTCCAGGACTTCGAGGACCTGCAGCTGCTCGACCTCGGTGACTTCGTGGAGGTCACGGGGCCGGTGTTCCGCACCCGCACGGACGAGGTGACGGTGCAGGTCGCCTCGTGGCGCATCGTCAGCAAAGCGCTGCGACCGATGCCCGACGAGTACTACGGGCTGCACGACACTGAGACGCGGTACCGCCAGCGTTACCTCGATCTGTTAGCGAACGAGCGATCGCGCGAGCTGGCGCAGCAGCGCGCCGCAATCGTCGCGGTCGTGCGGCGGTTCTTCGACGAGCGCGGGTTCATGGAGGTCGAGACGCCCGTGCTGCAGGACGCAGCGGGTGGCGCCGCGGCGCGTCCGTTCTGGACGCGCCACAATGCCCTCGACCGCGAGCTGGCGCTGCGCATCTCGCTCGAGCTGCACCTGAAGCGCCTCCTCGTCGGCGGCTTCGAGAAGGTGTTCGAGATCGGCCGCGTGTTCCGCAACGAAGGCGTGTCGTTCCGCCACAACCCCGAGTTCACGCTGCTCGAGTCGTACGAGGCGTTCGCCGACTACGAGGATGTCGCGCGGATGGTCGAGGAGCTGCTCGGCGTCGTGGCCATGGCGGTGCGCGGGACGCTCGAGATCGAGCACGACAGCGATGTCGTCGTGAACCTCGCCGCACCGTTCGACCGCACCACCTACCGCGGAGCGCTGCTGGAGCACGCCGGCATCGACTACCGCGACTACCCGACGATCGAAGCGATGACGGCGCTCGCCGAGGAGCGCGGAGTGCCGGTCGCAGACGGTGCCTCGTTGGCGACGGCCCTCGACGCGTTGATGGCGGCGCTCGTCGAGCCGAAGTTCGTGCAGCCGACCTTCGTCTTCGACTACCCGATCGAGATCTCGCCGCTGGCCAAGCGCAAGGTCGACGACGAGGGCGCGGTCGAGCGCTTCGAGCTGTTCGCCCTGGGCGGCGAGATCGCGAACGCTTACTCCGAGCTGAACGACCCCGTCGACCAACGCCAGCGCATGCTCGAGCAGGCGCAGAAGCTGGCCGACGGCGACGAGGAGGCGGAGACCGCCGACGAGGACTTCCTCGTCGCGCTCGAACACGGGATGCCGCCAGCCGGCGGGCTCGGCATCGGCATCGACCGTCTCGTCCAGCTCATCACCGGTGAACATTCGTTGCGCGAGATCGTGCTCTTCCCGGTCATGCGCGAGCGGTCGACCTAGCCGATGGCGAGCGTCCGCGAGGACGTGCACGTGCACGTCTCTGCCGAAGAGCTACGCCCGCTCCTCGACGACCCGAGCGCGTTCGAGGCGTGGCTGGGGCCGCAGTTCACGGGGCTCACCGTCGACCGCATGCAGTGGAGCCTGGAGCTGACGCTGCCCGGTCGACGCGAGCGCATCACGCTGCGCGCCGCGCCACAAGAGGACGGCACTGTCCTCTACGAGAGCGCCGACCCGGCTTCGCAGGCAACGAGCATGAGCATGGCGCTCTTCGCCGAGGGGCCGCGAGAGGTGCACCTCACCGTCGAGCTTGAGTACGACCCCGACGCGGGCCTGATTACGGCCCTGCTCGAACCGTGGCTCCACCGCCCCCACCGGGCGCAGGCGCTGCGAGATTCGCTCTGGCGGCTCAAGCAGCACGCCGAGTCACTCCCGCCACCACCGGCTGCCGAGGCGAACAGAGACGACCCTCGATGACGGTCGAAGCCCTCGTCTTCGACCTCGACGCGTGCTCGCGGACACCGAGCTCGTCCACCTCGAGGCGGCGCGGGCGCTGGTCGCGCCAGCCGCGCTGACCATGTCCGACTACGAGCAGTTCATCGGCACGTCCGGCTTCAGCGAGTGGATCTCGGCCACCTACGGGCTGACACGCGAGGAGATCCGCGTCAACTACGACCGGCTGTTCCACGAGATCCTCGCGACGGAGGGGCTCGAGCCGATGGCCGGCGCTCACGGCCTGTTCGACGCCGTCGAGGAGCGCGGAGTCGCGCTCGCGGTGGCCTCGCAGTCCTCGCGACGCTGGGTCGAAGCGACCCTCGAGGCGATCGGGCTGCGCGAGCGCGTCCCGCTGATCGTCACGTCGGCGGATGTCGCGCAGGGCAAGCCCGCTCCCGACATCTACCTCCACGTCACGGCGCAGCTGGCGGTGGCGCCCGCCTCGGCGATAGCGATCGAGGACTCGGCGCACGGCATCGCAGCCGCCGCTGCGGCGGGGATGGTGGTCGTGCAGTCGACGCAGGCGAGCATCACGCCGCCGCCACAGCCCGGCGCGCACGCGTTGATCGACTCGCTCGAGGCGTTCGACCTCGGCTGATTCGACGCGCCACCGGGCCCATCTGAGGCGTAACACGACCGTGGCCGCGGGGTGCTGATGCGCCACGAACGGCGCAGCGTTACGCTCGGCCGATGGAGCGCCACTTCACCGTCACCGGGTTCGTCAATCGCGACGGGCGCACCGCCCTGCACTGGCACCCGCGCGTACAGGCCTGGCTCCCGGCCGGCGGTCACATCGAGCCGAACGAGGACCCGCTGCAGGCGCTGCTGCGCGAGGTGCGCGAGGAGACCGGCCTCGACGTCCGCGTGCTCGGCACCCTTGAGCCATTGCCGCGCGGCAACACGCTGCCCTCGCCGGTGCGCGTCTCGGTCTTCGACATCGGCCCGGACGGTGGAACGCCCGAACCACACCAGCACATCGACTTCATCTATTTCACCGTCCCGAAGGACCCTGCGCAGCTGCTGACGCCCGAGCCGGGCACCGACTGGCAGTGGGTCGACGCCACGCAACTGCGTGACCGCGCACCGCTCGAGGACTCGTCGACCGGCCAGCGGACGCCCGCCCCCGAGGACGTGCGCGAGCTGGGTCTGATGGCGATCGAAGCGCAGCTCGCTGACGCCGCGGCCGTCGCCTCGACCGGAGCGCGCTGATGCTGTCGATCACGAGCCTCCGCGACGAGCCAGACGCTATCCGCGCCGACCTCGTGCGGCGCGGCGACGACCCATCCACGGTGGGCCAGGTGCTCGCACTCGATGAGCAGCGCCGAGGGTTGCTCACGCAGGTCGAGACGATGCGCGCCGACCGCAACGAGGCGGGTCGCCTCATTGGCTCGGCCGAGTCCGACGAGGAGCGCCAGCGACTGATCGAGGAGCAACGGGCCGTCGCCGGCCGCCTCGACGAGCTCGAAGCACAGCTGGCAGAGACCGACGTGGCATTCGACGCGGTGATGCTGACGATCGCCAACCGAGTGCACGCGGACGTCCCCGACGGCGGCGAGCCGGACGCCGTGGTCGTCATCGAGGGTGTCGGCGCGGATCAGCACAGCGACGATCGAGGCCTCAGCGTCGAGAACTGGCCCGACCCGGAGCCGGAGGGCGAAGCGTCACCGCACTGGGACCTCGGCGAAGCGCTGGGCGTGATCGACTTCGAGCGGGGCGTGAAGCTCGCCGGGGCGAACTTTTACGTGCTGCGCGGCGACGGCGCGCGACTGCAGCGCGCTCTCATCAGCTGGATGCTCGACCGCCACCGCGAGCGCGGATACGTCGAGGTCTACCCGCCGCTGATGGTGCGCGAGGAGATGCTCGTGGGCACCGGTCAGCTGCCGAAGTTCGCCGACACCATGTTCCACATCGAGGGCCAGGACCTCTGGCTCGTCCCCACCGCCGAAGTGCCGGTCACCAACATGTACCGCGACGAGATTCTCGACGCCGACGACCTGCCGATCAGGCACTCGGCCTTCAGCCCGTGCTTCCGGCATGAGCAGTTCAGCGCCGGCCGCGACACGCGTGGCCTCAAGCGCAGCTTCCTGTTCGACAAGGTCGAGCTGGTCCACTTCGTTTCGCCGGACCGCTCGCGGGAGGCCCACGAGGCGCTCCTCGACGACGCGCTGGACATCGTGCGAGCGCTCGGGCTGCGCTATCGCGTGATCCGCCTTGCGGCAGGCGACACGACGTTCGCTTCCGCCATGACCTACGACATCGAGGTCTGGGCGCCCGGCGCGCGCGAGTGGCTCGAGGTGTCGAGCGTGTCGAACTTCCTCGACTTCCAGGCGCGCCGCGCCAACCTCCGCTTCCGCAACGCCGAGGGCCGCGTCGAACACCTGCACACCCTCAACGGCTCGGGCGTCGCCCTGCCACGCCTCGTCGGATCGATCCTCGAGACGAACCAGCTCGAAGACGGCAGCGTCGAGGTGCCGGAGCCGCTCCGCCCATACCTCGGCGGCCTCGAGGCGATCACGCCGGCCGAGTAGGCAGCTCAGTAGCGCCGTCGAGGCTGGCCTTGACGCGATCCGCACACTTGTTCTAATCTATGCGAACAGACGTTCTGGGCGGGATGTCGCCTGCTCCCCGCGGTTCTGGGAGCGGACGTAGACGGGGGTTCAAGGATGTTGTTTGCACTGGCGTTGGGCGTGATGTTCGGCGCGGCGGGGGTGGTCCTGGTTCAGCAATGGCTGCGCGGCTCTGTCATTGCGCCGCGCCTCGAGGCCTCGGGCGATCGCTTCCCCCGCCTCGCATCGCCGGTTCGCTCACTCCGCTAGCGCTCCGACTCACCAGCTTCGGTTCGATCGAGGCTCGACCACGCGGCTACCATCCGCGCATGTCCTCGAACGCTCCGACCGCTGCTGCCGACTCGCTGCTGGTTGTCCGCCTGCTCCTCGACGCGCGCGACGAGTTCCGGCGCGTCGCCGAGGCGGTCCCGAACCCGGGTCGCGGCGGCGCCATCGGACGCCTCAACCCGGGATCGTTCATCGTTGCCCACATCGCGACGCAGGACGACCTGGTCTGGAACGTCGCGTTGCAGGGCCTCGAGCCCGACGCCTGGCTTGCCGCGGCGAACGCCAGCCACGGCGCCCCTCGCTCGACGCCGGACTACGACGAGGCGCTGGCGGCCCTCGACCGCACGTTCGCGCGCAGCGAGGCCACGGTGACGGCACTCGCCGAGGCGGACCTGGCGTGCGAGATCAGCTCGCACGTTCCAGGCCGTACAGTCGCAGCACAGCTCGCGCGCAGCACGGCGCATACGTGGAGTCACGCCGGTGAACTCGCGACGCTCGCCTCGCTGGTCGGCGCGCCGGACCTCGGCCTGCCAGGGCGACTACCGCACAGCTCAGGTCGGGAGGTCGAGGTATGACACGCGAACGAGTTCCCCTCGACGAGCCGGGCATCGCACTCGGCTCGGTCTACGACCCACCGGGCGTGACTTACCCGCGCCTGCTGGTGATGCGGCGCTGGCCGCGCGGCATCCCGAAGGCCGCCGTCGATCAGTGGGAGCGCGACCTCGGACCATCGAACGAGCTGCTCGACGCCTACCGCGACGACGAGGTGGATTGGGACGGCTTCGCCGCGCGCTACCGCGAGGAGATGTCGGACCGCGATGGCCTCGTGCGCTGGGCCGCGCTGATGGCGCGCTACACCGGTGTCACACTGCTCTGCAGCTCGCACCCGGACGAGGAGTGCCACCGCTCCATCCTCGCGGAACTCGTCCTCGCGTACCTCGAGGCGCACCCGGACGAGTAGGCCGGGGCTCTCGCCTCGGACGGGATCAGAACTCGCGAACGGCCATCCGCTGCGGCTGGCGACGCCAGGTGCGGAACTTCACGTTCTTCACCCCGGCGGCACGGCAGTAGTCCTTCGCGCGGGAGAGCATCCCGGCCGGCACGTAGAGGTAGAGCGGCGTGGTTTTGTTCTCGAGGCGAGCCCACACGTAGGTGGCCTGATCGCGCGTCACCGTCTCCCGCGACTCGACCTGACCGATCGCGACCGGGTAGGCCCCCGGCTGCTCGAGCACGACGATGTCGGGGAACAGCTTCTCGCCGCTGAGCCCAGCGCCGACCTCGATGGCCATCATGGGCTCGGGCAGATTGACGTAGGTCTGGAGGTCCGGGCTCTCCTCGCTGGGGAAGGCGAAGCGGTCCTCGGCGATCGTCTGGACGACCTGGGCGAGGTCGTAGCGGCGCGACTCCTCGCTGCGCCGCCAGTCGACACCCGGCTCGCGCCACGGCGCCAGGTTGCGCTCGTGCGTAGCGGCGAAGCGAGCCAGTGTGCCCGCCTGCATCCCAAGGAAGAGCAGGAGCGCACCGATCGCCACCGGCAGCAGCACGAGGACACCCGCGCCGATCTGCAGCGGTCGCCAGTCCTCGCCGAAGATGCGGAGGCTGCCGTCCGTGATGTCGATCCAGATCGGACCGGGGAAGATCCACATCGTAAAGAACGCGCCGACGAACACGACGAGCAGCACGAAGCTGACCGGCGACGGCTGCGCGTAGTGCGGAACGACCGGCTCCGTGCCGTGCGAGTCGGGCGAGGGGGTGGCGGGCACCTGCGCAATGTCGGCGACGGGCGCGGGGGCGGCAGGCGCAACCGCTGCCGCAGGCGCGACGGGTTCGGTCGCCGGCGCGGCTTCAGCCGGGACCTCGGGCGTCTCGGCGACGGGCTCGGCCTCGGCGGCCGGCGTTTCCTCGGCGGGCGCTGGCTCCGCGGGCGCGGGAGCCGGCGCGGCCGGAGCGGCATCGCCGCCGACCATGGCACGCGCGGCGGCCGGGTCCTGGAACCAGAGTTCGTTGATCTGGGTGAAGCGCTGCTCCTCGGCCGGGACGGTGTCTTCGGTGAAGATCGCGTCCACCGGGCAGGCCGGCTCGCACGCGCCGCAGTCGATGCAGTCGATCGGGTCGATGTAGAGCATGCGGTCGGCATCGCCGTCGAACTGGATGCAGTCGACCGGACAGACCTCGACGCAGGACTGATCCTTGGTGTCGATACAGGGCGAGGTAATGACGAACGTCAAGCTGCGGCGTCCTCCGCCTGCGCCGCCCATCGGGTACGGCCGCCGCAATCGTACGCAAGCCCCCCTGCATGATCCATCCTCGATGGCTTCGCCGTGCGACTCTGGTCAGCGCACCAGCGAGGGCGTTCGAGGAACTAGTGGATCCCCCCGATGGCGGCGGGCCGGGCTCTCGCTACGTTGGGTGCGCTCACACACCTGACGCGGCCCTGCCGTGCACCCCGCGTGAGGCGGCCGCCCTGCGGCGGCGTTCGCGACGCGCGAGGTGGATCGACGGTGACGCCGGGCGAGGGACCGCTCGGCGCCGCCACCCACCTCACCTCACCTCACCTCGACGAGCCTGCCTACGAAGCGCCCTCGAAGAAGCCGGCCGGCATCTCCGCCGCGCCGGCGTCCTGCGCCAGCAACCGTTCGAGGTGTGGCGTCACGCCGAGCAGCCGCGTCAGCGACCGATATTCGCCAACGAGGGCCGCCGGCGCAGTGCCGGCCCCGCGTGCGGCGCGGATCATCTGGTTACGCAGCGTGTCCTCGGCGTCGATGAACTCGATGACATCGGTGCGGTATCCGGCGAGGCGCAACAACTGGGCCCGCAGCGCGTCGGTCGCGAGATCGAGCGCCTGCTCGCGCAGGATGCCGTGACGCCACAGCGGCCGCAGCCCCTCGGCCGCGCCCTCCGTCGACGCTGCCTGCGCTTGCAGGTCGTGGTGGCAGCACGGAACGGCCAGGATCAGCGCAGCACCCCAGCGCATCCCCTGCACGATCGCCTCGTCGGTCGCGGTGTCACAGGCGTGCAGCGACAGCACGACATCGGGCGCGGCGTCCGAGGGCGTGTAATCGACGATGGCGCTCGAGTGGAACTCGAGGCCGTCCCAGCCGAGGGCGCGAGCCCGCTGCTCCTGCTGGGTGACCAGTTGCGCGTTCGCATCGACGCCCACGAGACGGCAGTCGATGCCTCGCACGTTCCGCAGATAGTGAACGATGGCGAAGCTCAGCTCGCTGCGCCCGCAGCCGGCATCCAACAGCTCGAGCGGCCGTGCCCGCTCCCCGGCGCCGTCGAGGTCAAGCGCGTCGCGCACGATGCGCAGGAAGTGGTCGATCTGGCGCAGCTTGCGCGAGCGGTCAGCCCGCACGCGCCCGTCCGCCGTGAGCACACCGATCGAGGTCAGGAACGGGTCAGGGCGGCCCTCGGCGTCGCGCAGGGGCAAGAGGCGCTCGCGCTCGCGATCGTGCGCGAGGTCGGCAACGAGCTCCGCCCCGTTCGCTGACCGCGTCAACCGCGGCACACCGCGGTTGCTGATGCGCACCTGCACCTGCTCGCCGGTGGTGTGCAGGTCGATGCGGCGGAACGGCGCTGCGAGCAGCTCGTCGAGGAGTTCGCGTGCCTCGGCGCCGTGCGCGTTGCGAGCCCGCTCTTGTTCGCCCTCCGTGTACGTGAACTGCAGCTGCCGGCCGGCGCGCAGCATGACCGGGCGCACGACCACAGGCTGCCAGTCGATCTCGTGCCCGCGACGGCGTCCGCCGAACGTCGCGCGGACAAACGCGCCATCGTCGAGGACGATCGAACGCACGGCGTCGGGCGTGTCCTCGAGCGCGCTGTCTGCCTCGACTGCTTTCGTCAACGCGGTCCCCCGGCGTACCGATCGAGGATAGCGGCGTGGGTCACGCGCGCGTGGCCGATGGGGCTCGGACGGTCAGACCGTCGTGGCCGCCTCGGTCTCCATCGCGCGCGTGTACTCGCCTCGGCGGGCGGCCGCGGTGACGCGAGCCCGGTGGAGAAGCGCTTCCTGCGCGGCCGGGACGTTGTCCGCCGCCCCGCCCCAGACCGTGAGCGGCGTCGCCTGCAAGGCGCGCCCGTACGAGAACGTCAGCTCCCAGGGCTGTCGCAGGCTCGAACGGTTCATCGCGTCGAGGTTATCCGTGGCCTCCTCGTCCGACTGGCCGCCAGAGAGGAACGCGATACCCGGCACGGCGCCGGGGACCGCCCGCAGGAAGCAGCGAATCGTCGCGTCGGCCACCTCCTCAGCGGGCGCGCGGTTGGAGGCGTCTGCGCCCGACAGCACCATGTTTGGCTTGAGCACGATCCCCTCGAGCTCGACGCCTTGCGAGGCGAGTTCCCCGAAGGTCGCGCGCAACGCGTCCTCGGTGACCTCGAAACAACGCTCGATCGAATGATCGCCGTCCATCAGCACCTCGGGCTCGACGATCGGGACAAGACCGCTCTCCTGCGACAGCGCCGCCATGCGGCCCAACGCGTGCGCGTTGACCTGGATCGCCGTCCTCGAGGGCAGGCCCTCGCCGATGTTGATGACGGCGCGCCATTTGGTGAACTGCGCGCCCAGCTCGCGATACTCGACGAGGCGGTCGCGCAGGCCATCGAGGCCTTCCGTGACCGTCTCGCCTGGGTGGCCGGCGAGGTCTTTGGCGCCCAGATCGATCTTGATGCCGGCGATCACGCCCGCATCGGACAGCACGTCGACCATGCGGCGGCCGGCGCTGGTCTCCTGCCGGATCGTCTCGTCGAAGAGGATGACACCGCTGATGGAGTCGCCAATGCCGGGCGAGGTGAACAGCAGTTCGCGCCAGGCGCGCCGGTTGGCCTCCGTCGAGGGGGTGTCGATGCTCGTCAGACGGCGCTCGATGGTGCCGGCGGACTCGTCCGCGGCGAGGATGCCCTTGCCGGGCTGCACCATCGCCTCGGCGACGGCTGCGAGTTCCTGGCTACCCATGGCGACCCCCGTCCCGGCCGCTCTGACGGCGGCCCGGCGCTCATGCTACTCCCGTCTCCCGGCTCGGGTGAACCGGACGCTCGTCGGCGTCCGGCAACGGCCTCGATGGCTCGGGAGCGTTCGAGGTGGCACAGACGTCGGCGAGCACACGGTCGCTTGCCGCGCGGAGTTCCGCGGTCGTCTCGGCGACGGCGGCGTCGGCCGCCGTGACCTGTCCGAGGCCCAGGCGCGTGGCGTCGATGGCGAGCCTGGCGAGCACGCGCAGCAGCGTATCGAGCTCCGCGGGCGCGGCTTCCGAGCGTCGTACGAGCAGGCCGCTCACCGGGTCGATCTCTTCGAGGAAGGGTGTGTACTGCATCCCTGCGCCGCGCGTGGAAGCCTGATCGATCAGCTCCGCCGCCGCGGCGGCATCCTCGACGAGCATGCGGTGTTCGGCGCAGGTCAAGGGTGCCGGCGGCGAACCGGCGGCGGTCGCGGGCTCATCGCGCGGGAGCAAGAGCACCTGGCCGACAGCGATCAGGTTCGGATCCGCGATCTCGTTCGCGACGACGAGTTCGGCTACCGAGACGCCGAGGCGGGCGGCGATGCCGTCGAGCGTGTCGCCGGACACGACGATGTAGCTCCGAACCTCGGGGGTCGGGCTAGCCGTCGCCTGCGACGCGTCCTCGCCGTCATCGTCTCCGCAGGCGGCCACCAGCAGCAGGGCCGCCAACACCAGCAGGGCCGCCAACACCAGCGCCACCAGGCGGGCGGCATGCGAGCGAGGGGCTGGACGGGTTCGACCCATGCGCTGCTGATCCCCTCGAGGTGCGGACCGCGATTGAACGTCTTCTACAGTGCCAGACGAGGGCGTTTCAGCGGCCTGAAGCCGTCTGATTGAGCCAAAAGTTTGTCAGGTCCAACGGCCGCAGGTTGCGGCGACTCTCGCTGGCGCCTTGACTGAACGCCAGATTGCGTGAAAATCATCACATGGGACAGGACGTCACCCACACCCACCACGCCCTCTCCGGCGCGGACGCCTCCGATGAGACCGGGGCGAACGGCCTCGATCGCCGGCGTGGCGCTCGCGTCGGCGACATCCGCATCCGCCGAGCTCGTGGTGACCGGCGCGGCGGCATGCTCCGCACCTTGCGAGCCTTGCCGGGGGCGCTCCGTCGCGCCAGCCCCTTCGGTTAGCGTGCTAGCCCGCGCCTGACTCCGCCCGCGCCGCCTCGACCAGTGCCTCGATGTCATCGCGTCCGCCCGCGCCGCGCACCCGTGCGAGAAAGTCGCCGAGGTCTGACGACAGCGCGCGGAGCTCGCGCAGCTGCGGGCCGAGCGGGTCCACCGAGTCAGGGCGGGCCGCGTACGTGCCGAACCAGGCGAAGAACGCCTGGTTGATCTTGCGGATGCAGACGCCAGCCGCGCACAGCTCGTCACGGACATGGTTCATGCGCCGCTCGGCCTCCTCGACGAGGCCCACCGCGAGCAGGTCATCGACCTCGATGCGAAGGTCCCGCAGCACCTCGTTACGGTCGACCGAAGGCGGCTCGCCGGGTGGCGCTGGGGTCGTTGGATCGCCGAAGCGTTCGATCACCATCGCCCCGACCTCGTCGCCCACGATGTCGGCCACCGTCTCGTTGATCGACTGGACATCGCTCGACAGGAAGTAGCGCACCCCCAGGGGATAGAACGCGAGGTAGTGGTGCACCCACTCGTGCGCCGCGGTCTCCAGCGTGCCTCGGTAGGAGCGCGTGTCTGTGACGATCGCCGGATAGGTCGCGATGCCGCCGGAGCGCACGACGAGCGCCGCGATGTCGCCATCGTCGGCCTCGGCGTCCCGCTCGATGGACTCGATGCCCTCGAGGGTGAGGTCGGGTCGCAGCAGGCTCGTCGACCGGCGCTCGATGTGGTTGCGCGGCGAGGTCACGAGCACGCGCGGCGGCGTCACCAGCTCCACATCGACCGGCGGCCAGATCGAGAGTGGCCCGAGCAGCGGCAGGCGGGCGTTCAGGCCGAGGTCCTGCAACACCGCGTCGATGCGGCCCTCGATCGAGGCCTCGACGGCGTTCTCGATGTCGCCGCCCTCGACCGACCGATCGTCGAGCGCGAAGTACTCGGCGATCGCCTCGTCCGCGTCGCGGTCGTCGCGCAGCGGTGCGCCGATGGCGTGGACGAGCTTGCCGAGCAGCGTGTTGCGCTCCCAGCGCACAAGGTCGAAGCGGTCGCCCGAGCGGGCATCGCGGATGGCCGCGGCGCTCCCGACGAGGAGCGCGGCGACAATGAAGACGGCCACGACGATCGCCAGCCGGCGTCGGTCCGCGCCTCGTTCGTGTTCCGCCACGAGCGTCCTCTCCGGGTGGGTCTGGATCCCACGATACGGGGCGCCGCGGTCGCTCGCACCGAACGCCGGTCCGACCCGCGTATGATCGGTCGCGATGTCGCTCCAGGAAGTAGACGCCGGCCCGACTTCAGCCCCGCCCCCCTCGACCAGCGCCGCACCCGTGGCGCGGTGGACGCGCCTTCGTGCGCTCGGCCGCGACCTGGGCGCCCTCCTGGCCGCCGAGACCATCGTCGCCGCGCTCGCCGTGATCTGGCTCGTCGCGCGGACCGAGGCGGGGCGCATGGACATCGGCGACGGCGACGCGGCGATCGCCATGGCCCTCGTCGGCGGCGTCGTGCCGGCCTGGCTGGCATGGCTGGCGTTGCACAGCCTCGAGGGTGCGACGCCGGGCCAGCGTCATGCGGGACTGCTCGTTGTGGCGCAACGCTCCCGCGACCGATTGCTGCGGCTCGCGTTGGATCCCCGAGGGCTCGTTGGTTGGCTCTGGCTGGCCGGGCTGCTGTGGCTGGGTGAGGCGCCGCTGCTGCGCTTGCTTGCGCTGTTCGCGCTGGCAGCTGTCGTGGCGATCGTTACCGCCTCGGCGTGGCTCTGGGTGTTCGGCCCGCACGCGCGAGCGCTGCACGACCGCCTGGCGCGCACGACGCTGGTAGCGCGATGAGCCTGCAACCTGACGCCACGCCCGGCGACGGGCACGAGGGCCATCAAGCGCCAGTGATCGCCGACGGCGGATCGTTCGGACGCGCGCCACAGCTCCCGTCGCGCGAGAACCTCGAGACCGGAGGCGACCGCAACTCGCTGGTGTGGGGACTGGGGGTGGCCGCGACGATCGTGATCGGGCTCTGGGCCATCGCCCTCTCGGTTTCCCAGGCGACGAGCCGCGAAGTGGCACGGCCCGTCTCCGAACGCGGCGTCGCCGTCCTCACCGGCATCGATGGGCTGCTCGACCTGCACCTCGACGAGGTCCGCGCGACCGCAGAGGGTCTCGACGACACGGCGTTGGTCGCCCTGCCCGGCTACCCGGCGCTGGGCGCGACCTGGCTCGCCGTCGAGGCGCGCACCGCGAGCCGCGACCGGCTGCGCGGGCTGCTGCTGAGCCGAACGGCGGACCTCGTCTATGTGGACGGCGTGGCCATCCTCGCCGAGGGTGGCGGCACGTTCGAAGGCGGCACGTTCGAAGGCGGCACGTTCGAAGGCGGCACGTTCGAAGGCGGCACGTTCTCGACCAGCGCTGGCGTGCGACGCGTCCTCAACACGCTCTCGCAGAGCAATCATGACCGGGCCTCCACGTTCGTGTGGCCGCTGGGGCTGCTGGCGCTGGCGCTCTCGATCGCCCTGGCGATCGCTGGTACCGGGTTCGCTCGCTACTCGATCTTCGGCACCACGCTGGTGCTCGGCGCGCTGCCAGCGATTGTCATCGGCGCCGGGCTGCGCGCGGTCGTGGGGCTCGCGGGCTCCGACGGGACCGCGGTCGCCGAGGAGTTCTCAGAGCTCGCCGCGACCGTCGCGTGGATGCCGGCGCGGACGGGGGTCACGCTGTTCCTCGCCGGGCTGGCGCTGATCATCCCGGCGCTCGTCCTGCACGCGCTGTTCGACCGCTCGATCGGCCGCGAGCCGGGTGACCTGTCGCGGGCCTCACGCTGAGCCCTCCGAGGCACGCCGAGGCGTTGACGCTGCACCGGCGCGCACGTAGCGTCCGGCTCGCATTGAACGATCGACGATCGACCGTGAGCTACCTGTCATGACGCCGCTGCGCAGCCCTCGCGACTTCTTCCGCCCCCTCGCCATCGGCGCGCCTGAGCCACTGCGCGAGATCCCACAGCGCCCGACCCGGATGATCCACTTCCTGAACGCTGCCAACGAGCGCATGGTCGCGAAAGTCCCCGACATGCTCGGGCAGGTCGACGTGCTGCTCGGCAACCTCGAGGACGCGGTCGCTGCCGACGAGAAGGAGGCCGCGCGAGAAGGCTTCATCCAGGTCGTCAACGACCACGACTTCGGCGACGTCGGCTGCTGGACGCGCGTCAACTCGATCGACTCGCCCTGGTTCCTCGACGACGCGATGCGGCTCGTCGAGGGCATCGGTGACCGCCTCGACGTGATGATGATCCCGAAGGTGCTCGGCGCGCACGACATCCAGTTCGTCGACCAGCTGCTGGCGCAGCTCGAAGCGCGCCACAACGTACAACGACCAATCATGCTGCACGCCATCCTCGAGACGGGCGGCGGTGTGGCGCAGGTCGAGGAGATCGCGCTCGCCTCGCCGCGGATGCAGGGCATCTCCTTCGGCCCGGCCGACCTTGCCGCCTCGCGGCGGATGAAGACCACGCGTGTCGGCGGCGGCCACCCGGCCTACCTCGTGCGCGCCGACCCCGACCCCGACGATCCGGAGGCGGAGCGGCCGTCGGCGCAGCAGGACCTGTGGCACTACTCGATCGCGCGCATGGTCGACGCCTGTGTGAACGCGGGCATCTACCCCTGCTACGGCCCGTTCGGCGACATCTCGGACCCGCTCGGCTGCGAGGACCAGTTCCGCGCCGCCTTCCTCCTCGGCTGCGTCGGCGCCTGGTCGCTCCACCCGAGCCAGATCGAGATCGCACGACGTGTGTTCTCGCCGCCACCCGACGAGGTGCGCTTCGCTCGCAAGATCATCGACGCCATCCCGGACGGCCGTGGGGTCGTGATGCTCGAAGGCAAGATGCAGGACGACGCCACCTGGAAGCAGGCGAAGGTGATGTGGGACTACGCCACCCTGATCGCGAAGCGCGATCCGGAGATGGCAGAGTCGTACGGGATAGACCCGGACGCCGCCTGACGTTCGAAGACCGGAGACAACCGACGGAGGACCTGCATGCGGTTCTATGAGCACGAGGCGAAGCAGATCCTCGCGCGCGCCGGCGTGCCGCTGCCGAAGAGCGTCTTCGCGGCGACGGCAGAGCGTGCGGCTGGCGCCGCCTGGGACATCGACGGCCCGCTGGTCATCAAGTCGCAGGTGCTATCCGGTGGGCGCATGAAGGCCGGCGGGGTGAAGTTCGCCGAAACGCCCGCGGAGACCGCCGAACACGCCGCCGCCATCCTCCAGCTCGAGATCAACGGGCTGATGCCCTCGGGCGTGCTCGTCGAGGAACGGCGCGACATCGAACAGGAGTACTTCGCTGCGGTGACGTACGACGGCCGCGCCAAGCGGCCGGTGATCATCTTCAGCGACATGGGCGGCATCGACATCGAGGAGGTCGCCGAGTCGCACCCAGAGCACCTCTCGCGCACCCATTTCTCCGCCTCCCGCCCCTTCTCTGACTTCACCGCGAAGGTCGCCGTCTCCTCGGTTGGCGTGACCGGCAGCGAGCTGAACCAGCTATCGAGGATCGTTGCAGCGCTGGCGCGCATCTTCCTCGAGCGCGACATGACGCTCGCCGAGATCAACCCGATCGCGAGGCTCGACGACGGCACGATCATCGCGCTCGACGCACACATGGACATGGAGGCGGAGGCGCGCAACGCGCATGGCGCGCTCCTCGACAAGCTCGGCGTCGACCCGGACGACAGCCGGCAGGCGCGCCCGCCGACACCGTTCGAGGTGGCCGCGGCGCGCGTCGACGCGGCCGACACGCGCGGCGTCGCGGGCAACCTCACGCAGTTCGACGGCAACCTGGGGCTGATCATCGGCGCCGGCGGCGGATCGCTCACACTCTTCGACGCTGTACGCGCAGCGGGCGGCAAGCCGGCCAATTACTGCGAGATCGGCGGCAACCCGTCGGTCAGCAAGGCGGCGGCGCTCACGAAGCTGATCTGCGAGCAGGAACAGGTCGAGAAGATCGCCGTGATGATGAACGTCGTCTCCAACACCCGTGTCGACATTGTCGCCCGAGGCGTCATCAAGGGCTGCCTCGAGGCGGGGTTCGACCCGGCTGAGAAGATCGCCATCTTCCGCATCCCCGGATCGTGGGAGGACGAGGGCTTCGCGCTCCTCGATCGCTACGGCATCGAGTACGTCGATCGCTCCGTCTCCATGCACGAGGCGGCCGCCCGCGCCGTCGCGAAGATGGGGGAGTAGTGATGTCCATCCTCATCGACGAGAACACGACCTCCATCATCCAGGGGATCACCGGGCGCGAGGCCGTCACCATGGCGCGCGAGGTCCTCGACTACGGCTCGAAGCTGCTCGGCGGCGTCACCCCCGGCCGCAAGGGCCGCGAGGTCCACGGCGTACCAGTCGAGGACACAGTCCGCGCCTTCACGGAGCGAGAGCGCGTCGACGCGTCGGTCGTGTCGGTCCCACCGGCGTTCGCCGCCGACGCCGTGAACGAGGCGATCGAGGCGGGCATCAAGCTGATCGTGGTCGTCACAGAGCGCATCCCGCGCAAGCAGGTGGCGCAGTTCGTCGAGTACGCGGAGCAGGAGGGCGTGCGCATCATCGGCCCGAACTGCCTCGGCGTGATCTCGCCGGGCAAGTCACGCGTCGGCGGTGTCGGCGGTGCGAGCCCGGAGCTGGCGTTTCAGCCCGGCCGCATCGGCGTGATGTCGAGGTCTGGCGGCATGACGGTCGAGATCGCGAACTCACTCTCGGCCGCGGGCCTCGGCGTTTCGACCGCTGTTTCGATTGGCGGCGACGCCATCATCGGGAGCACGTACGCAGAACTGATGCCGTTGTTCGATGCCGACGAGCAGACGGAGGGCATCGCCATCTACTCCGAGCCCGGCGGCCGCGCTGAATACGAGCTGGCCGACTACATGGCGGAGAGCGGCTCGACGCTGCCGGTGGTCGCCTTCATGGCCGGGCGGTTCATGGACGAGATGCCCGGCATGCGCTTCGGCCACGCCGGCACGATCGTCGAGGGCCGCGCCGACACCACCGCCGAGAAGATCGCCAACCTCGAGGCCGTCGGCATCAGCGTCGCGGAGCGCATCGAGGACATCCCGCGGCTGCTGAGCGAGCGGCTGGAGGGCTAGCGATGGCCGCCATGTTCATCCGCGTCGACATCGCCGACTCGCTGCAGGCAAACACCGATCTCTGCCGGCAGGTCGCCGAGGTCTGCCCGGTCGACATCTTCACCGTCACCGACACGGGCAGTCTCGAGACCGTCGAAGACAACCTCGACGAGTGCACGCTCTGCGACCTCTGCATCGACGCGGCTCCCGGCCAGGTCGAGGTCGTCAAGCTCTACCGCGAGTAACGATCGCTTGATCACAGTCGGACGCCGCGGCTCAGAGCGCCTCGTAGGTGGCGTCGATCAGGGCGTTGTTGCGCGGGTCCCGCCAGGAGCGACCGGCCTGGTTGCAGACGTAGCTGAACCCGAGCCGCGTATCCGGGTCGCAGAACCCGAGCACCGCGCCGTTCCCGTAGTGCCCGAACGCCCGAGGGCTCGTCCCGAACGGCCGGATGTCCGGGATCGTGAGCTGAAAGCCCAGCCCAAAGCGGGTGGGACGCCCGAGGAGGATGTCCTCGCCGTCTGATTCGATCGTGTTCGCGCGGTCGATGAGCTCGGGCGAGAGCACCCGCACGCCGTCGACCTCTCCATCCGTCGCCAGCGCGCCGAACAGGCGGGCGATCGACCGAGCGTTGCTGTGCGGGTTCGTCGAGGGGTACTCCGCCCCACGGAACAGCCGCGCGTTCACGTCGCCGTCTGGATGCGGCGGCGGGTTGCGGTACGCCTGCAGCCGCCCGAGGGCCAGGCCGGTCGCCTCCGCCGGATCGACCTCGAGCCAGGGGCGTCGAAGCGGGTCGTCGGGCTGTGTCTCGTAGTTGATCCACTCCGCGGTGCGCGCATCCTCGGCCTCGGACGTGCCGATGAAGAAGTCGATGCCCAGCGGTTCGCAGAACTCCTCGCGCACGAAGTCACGCAGGCGGCGGCCGTCGACGCGTCGCACGATCTCGCCGAGCAAGAATCCCAGCGTGTTGACGTGGTAGCCGTGCCCCTCGCCCGGCGTCCACCACGGCGCCTGTTCCTCGAGCGCCTCCGTCATCGTGTCCCACGAGGTGAGATTGGCGCCGGGCGGGAGGTCCTTCTCGATGGCGATCATCCCCGCTTGGTGCGTCAGCAGGTGCTTGACCGAAAGCCGCTCCTTGCCAGCCTGCGCGAACTCTGGCCAGTAGGTCGCGACCGGCGCCTCCAGGTCGACACGGCCCTCGTCGATCAGGCGCAGCACGGCCATCGCGGAGACGGCCTTGCCGACCGACCACACCGCGACGATCCCGTCCCGGGGCCAGGGTGTCGTGCGCGCGGCGTCGAGGTAGCCCGCCCAGAGATCGACGACCGGTTCGCCCTCGATCGTGACCGACACCGCCGCGCCGACCTCGCCGTGCTCGACGAAATTGCGCTCGAACGCCTCGCGCACGCCAGCGAAGCGTTCGTCGCAGAGCCCCTCGATCGTTGGAACGGATGGGGTCGCGTCAGCCATCTCGCGCGTGAGCTTCGGTGCAATCGCCCGAGGCGCGCAAGTGACCTCTGCCTGCTACAGCCCCTTGACCTGGATGAAGTGCGCGTTCGTGTGGGCGTGGAGGCTGTTGAGGACGCCGAGCACGTTCGCGAGGTAGAGCGAGTCGATCGAGGTGGCCAGCTGCGCCGGCTCGACCTGGTCCAGCAGCGTCACGATGGCCGAGCGCATGCGGTCGTACTCCTCGAGGCCAAGCGCGGCGTCCTCGACGGACCACTCCTCCTGCACCGGCGCCACCTCGACGCCCAACGCAGTGCCGAGCGTGTGCGCGGCATCCGAATCGGCGTAGAGCACATGCTCGACGTTCCAGCGCAGGCTCGATCCGTCAGCCAGCGCCTCCTCCCACCCGATCTCCGGGCTGGCGATCAACGCGCGGAAGCGATCGTAGGCTTCCTCGATCTGCTTGAGCAGCTCTTCCACCTCGTCCTCCTCCTCGCCTGTCGCGTCGGGTCAGGCGTCGGGAGAGTGTACCGAGGACACGCGCTGGCGTGCTCCGCCGTGCGGCGCACGGTCGTGTCGCCCTCGAGCTTCTGCTCCCAATCGAGGTCGGGGTCGGCGAGGAGCGCCATCATGCGCGCGCGTGCCTCACGGATGTTCGCGATCAGTTCTTCCATGGTTGGACCCTTCCAGTGGGCCGCCGGGTGGACTACTCGGCGGCAGCGGCCAGCAAGGCCGGCCCGATCAATTTCAACTCCAGTGTTGACTTCACGCCCTCGAAGATCGGCAGCACCTGCGCGTCCGCGACGTAACGGGACACCGGGTCCTCCTCACTGTAGCCCCAGCCCCCGTGCAAGAGCTGCGCCTCGCGAGCGACCTCGCCGGCGATATCGCAGGTCAGCAGCTTGGCCATCGAGGGCTCAGGCGCGCGCGTATCGAACGCCCTCGCGGCCGCGTACGTCATCTGGCGGCCCGCCGCGATGCGGGCAGCCATCAGGCCGATCTTGTACTGCGTGAGCTGGAACTCGGCGAGCTGCTGCCCGAACTGGGAGCGCTGCACCACGTACTGGCAGGCCTTCTCCAGGGCCGCCTGTGCGAGCCCGCACGCCCGCCCGCCGGTCTGCAGGCGACCCGCAGCAAAACCGGTCATCTGCAGGTAGAACCCCTGCCCGATCCCCTCGTCGCCACCGACGAGGTGCGTGTGCGGCACCCAGACGTCGTCGAGGGCGAGTGTGAACGAGTGCATGCCGCGGTAGCCCGGCGTCGGGTTGGCCGTGCCGGTGATGACGCCGCCCTCGGGCTGCTCGAACGTCCAGGCGTGCCCGTCGTACGCCGGCTTCTCGATCATGAAGAGCGACAGCCCGCGGTGACCCTGTGCCGGATCGGGATCGGTCCTCGCGAGGAGCGCGATCGTCGTCGCGCGGCCGGCGAACGTGCTCCACGCCTTCGCGCCGTTGATGCGCCAGCCGCGCTGGCCCTCGTACTCGGCGGGCTCGGCCCGGCACTGCAACGAGGCGACGTCGGAGCCGACGTTCGGCTCGGTCACGGCGACGGCGATCAGCTCCTCGCCGGTCGCAATCTTCGGCAGCCATTCGGCGCGCTGTTCCTCGGTCCCTCCCGAGAGCAGCGCCTTCGTCAGGATCTCCGGGCGAGTCGCCAGCGAGCCAGCCGCGGCCAGCGAGGCCTGCGAGAGCTCCTCGGTGATGATGATCATCGGCAGGTCGCCCATGCCGGTGCCGCCGTACTCCTCCGGGATCGAGGAGCCGAAGAAGCCCTGCGCCGAGAACTTCTCGAGCAGCTCGTCCGGCACGAGCAGGTCCTGGCGGTGAATGTCCTGCGCGATCGGCGCGACCTCCGTGCGAGCGAAGTCGCGCGCCATGTCGCGCGTCAGCGTCGCGATCTCGTCCTCGAGGTCGACGTTGTTCACGCCCTGTGACTCGATGACCGTGCGACCGATCGCGCGAATCGCAGCCTCATCGAGGCCCCGGCGCATCGTCGCGCGTGTCTCCTCCTCGCGGATCGGCGCCACGTCGGCCTCGGACAGCCCGAAGTCGTCCCACGCGGCATCGAGCTGCGAACCGAGAGCCGAGGCGACCTCGGCGGCATAGACGAGGGCGAGCTCGCCCTGGAACGCGTCACCGGTGCGCTCCACACAGGCGGTCAGCTCGCCGGCCGCGCGCACCTGTGTCGCGAGGTAAGCAAGGCGCTCGGTGTGCACCTGGTGGTCGTCGATGTTGCGGCCGCCGTCGGTGATGCCGGCGCCGGCCCGCAGCGCCGCGGCGATCACTGCCTCGCACGCGTCGACCAGCTGACGAGCGGCGGTCGTCGGGTCGGATGCGGTCGCCGTCATGGGCCTGTCCTCCGCTGGTCTCTAGCTACCGAGCGCACGAGGCATGAGCACGGTGTAGTCGAGGTCGAGCACGACGTTCGGATCGTAGCGCTCCCGGCCGTTCTCGTCGGTCACGCGGAACGCCTGCTCCTCGGTCGCGGGGTCGTTGTTCTTGACCGCCACGAGCCGCAGCCGCAGCGCGCCCGCGTCCTCGCGTCCGAGGTCGATGCGCTCGAGGACATCCGTCCAGGCGAAAATGGTGTCGCCGGCGAACGTGGGGTTGCTATGCGTCCCCCCGTTCCAGGCGAGGATGCGCAGCGCATGCTCGAGCCCGTTGAAGGAAAGCGAGCGCGCGACCGAGATCACATGCCCGCCGTAGATCACGCGACGGTTGAACGGCGGCTGGTCCTTGAGCGCGTGCGCGTTGAAGTGCGCGCGAGCGGTGTTCTGGTACAAACGCGCCGCCATCTGGTGCTCCGCCTCCTCAACAGTCACACCCTCGATGTGGTGAATGCGCTCGCCGGGCTCATAGTCCCCCCACCACCAGCGCCCACCCGTGACCGCCGGCTCGAAGCGCGAGAGGTCCAGGGCGTTCGGCACGACGAGGTCGCTCGCGTCGACGTGGTCCGGGGTCTCCGGCACCTCGTCGAAGCCGGTCGGCGTCTCCGGGTCGCGCTTGTTCATCAGCACCCAGCGCACGTAGCTCATCACCTCGTCGCCACCCTGGTTGGCGCCCGTGGTGCGCACCCAGGTGATGCCCTGCGAGCCCGAACTCGCCTCGCGTGCCCCGATCACCGTGCTCGTGGAGGTGATGGTGTCGCCGGGATAGACCGGCACGCCGTAGCGCAGGTCGGCGTAGCCGAGGTTGGCGAGCGCGTTCAGCGAGATGTCGGGCACGGTGTTGCCGAACACGACGTGGAAGACGAGCAGATCGTTGATCAGCTCCCGCTCAAAGCCGAGCGAACGCGCGAACTCGGCGTCGCAGAAGAGCGGATAACGGCTCGACGTGAGCGAGAGATAGACGGCCGCATCGCCCTCGGTGATCGTGCGTGGCGTGGCGTGGACGATCTCGCGTCCCACGACGAGGTCTTCGAAGTAATTGCCGGGGGTCGCCTTGCCGCTCACATGCACCTCGGACGGCTGCGTCCCGCACCAGCGGGGCGTCTGCGCGGGACATTGTAGGTGCGGCGGCGCAGCGGCGAGGTTGTGGACGTGCGCGCGCTCACGGGCGTGTAGGCTGCGCGTCGGTAAACTGGACGTACATCGCTACACCGATCGCATGGCCGAGGGGGCTGGCGTGGGGACCAAGGAACTCGAAGCGCTCGTCGAGGTGATCCAGACCGAACTCGCGAAGGGTCGCGACAACTTCGTGCAGGGCACCTGGCACATCCACTTCGAGCAGCAGGACGACCAGCCCGTCTTCTCGTTCAACAAGTGCGAGTCCGAGGTGTACTGCGAGGAGCGCCCGGTCGTGATCGCAGTCAGCGGCGAGGTCCTAGACGAGGGCGGACCTCTCCTCGCCTAGCACACCCTCGAGCGGACCACGAGCGCAGCCGACGGTCGTCGCGTAGGCTCTTCGGCGCGCCCTCGCCCACGCCCGGGTCGAGGCGCGGCAGCCGCGGGAGGGCGCATGCTCCGCTTCAAGCACTACACCGTCGCCGTGAACGACCTCGACGAAGCGGTCGCGAACCACCAGGCGCGCTTCGGCATGGAGGCGATCGGCGAGCCGGCGCACAACTCGATCGGCAACTTCCAGTTCCAGCGCATGGGCTACGGCGACGAGGTGTTGATGCACCTGATCCGGCCCGAGGGCGAAGAGAGCCCGATCTACCGGCTGATGCAGGAGCGCATCAACGATTTCAACCCCTACGGCGAGGGCCTCTACCTGATGGCATACGAGTGCGATGACGTGGACGCGTTCTGCGAGCAGGTCGAGGCCGAAGGCGGCCGCGTGAACCGCATGCTCGGCGGCGCCAACGCCTGGGTGCACCCCACGGCGTCAAACTTCGTGCTGATGGAGATCTTCCCCGCCGGCAGCGACCACTAGGCACGTCCCCCCGGCGGTCGCTCAGGCCTCGACCCCGTCGAGGTCGGAGACGGCCTTGCGCGCAGCGATCAAGACCGGCTCCCACACGCCCGAAAACGGCGGCGCGTAGGAGAGGTCGACGTTGACCAGCTCGTCGACCGTCATCTCGTTCCAGATCGCCATCGCGAGCGCATCGATGCGCTTGCCCGACGAGGGACCGCCCACGATCTGCGCGCCCAGCAGCCGCCGCGAGCCTCGGTCCGTCGTGACCTTCATTGTCAGCGCGCTCGCGTGCGGCCAGTAGTTGGCTGCCGTCGTCGATTGGAACGTCGAGGCGACGACGTCGAATCCGGCGGCCGAGGCCTCGGCGGCGGTCAGTCCCGTCCGCGCCAGCTCGATGTCGTGGACCTTCGTGATCGCGGTGCCCAGCACGCCCGGGAACCGCTGGTCCCCACCGCCGATGTTGGTGCCGGCGATCTTGCCCTGTTTGTTCGCGATCGTGCCCAGGTGAAAGTTCACCTGCTGGCCGCTGACGCGATGGATCGCCTCGGCGCAGTCGCCGGCCGACCAGACGCCGTCGACCGGCGTGCGCTGGCGGTCGTCGACCGCAACCGCACCGCTCGCACCGAGCGGGATGCCGGCCGCCTCGGCCAACCCCACCTCCGGCTCCGACCCGATGCCGAGCAGCACAATGTCGGCGTCGTGGACGTGGCCTTCGCATCGCCCGGCGGTGACGCGACCATCGCGGCCGTCGAGGCGTTCGAGCCGGTGGCCGAGGTCGATATGCAGTCCCGCCTCGTTTAGCAACCGGCTCGCGAGCTCGCCCATGTCGGCGTCGAGCTGCGGTTGCAGCACGCCATCGGCCGCGGTGATGAGCACGGTCTCCAGCCCCAGGTTCTGGAACGCCTCGGCCATCTCGAGCCCGATGTAGCCGCCGCCGATGATCGCCGCGTGACGCGCACCGTCGAGAGCGAATTCGCGGATCGCCTGGGCGTCATCGAGCGTCCTCAGCTCGTAGACCCCGCGCAGATCAGCGCCCGGCAGGGGTCGCTTCGCCCGTGCGCCCGTGGCGTACATCAGGTCGTCGTACGGCTCGACGAGCTCGCGGTCGCCATCGAGGTCGCGCACCGTCACCTCGCGACGTTGCGTGTCGATGCCGACGACCTCGTGGTGCAGACGGACGTCAATGTCGCGCTCGCCGTGCACCTCGGGCGTGCGGGCGATCAGCGTGTCGATATCGTCGACCTCGCCGCCCACGAAGAACGGCTCTCCGCACGCCGAGTACGACACGTACGAGGAGCGCTCGAACGCGACGATCGACAGGTCCGAGGCGGGCCGCATCCGCCTCGCCTGGCTGGCGGCGGACATCCCGCCGGCATCACCACCGATCACGACGAGGCGGTCCATGGTCCCTCGATTCGTGTGCTTGAAGCCTGCGCCGGCTAGCTGACCACGGCTGCGGCTCGAGCCTGCTCGCCGGCGTGGTAGGAGGAACGCACGAGCGGGCCCGCCTCGATGTGGTCGAAGCCGAGCGAGCGCCCGTATTCGGCAAGTCGTGCGTACTCGTCCGGGCGCCAGTAGCGCTCAACGGGCAGGTGCTTCGCGCTGGGGCGCAGGTACTGGCCGACCGTGATCAGGTTGACGTCCGCGGCGCGCAGGTCGTCGAGGGTGCGCGCGACCTCCTCGTACGTCTCGCCGAGGCCCACCATCAGCCCGCTCTTCGTCGGGATCGCCGGCGCGATGCGCCTGGACTCGCGGAGCAACCCCAACGAGCGCTCATAGCGTCCCTTTGGGCGCACGGGCGAATACAGCCGCGGGACCGTCTCCGTGTTGTGGTTCAGCACCACGGGCCCCGCCTCCAGCACCGTCGCGAGGGCGTTCCAGTCCCCCTCGAAGTCGGGGATCAGCACCTCGACGTCGCAGGCGGGCAGGCGCTGGGCGATCGCGCGGATGCAGGCGGCGAAGATCGACGCGCCGCCGTCGTCGAGGTCGTCGCGGTTGACCGAGGTGATCACGGCGTAGTCCAGCGCCAGGCGCTCGACCGTCTGCGCGAGGCGGTACGGCTCGAGCAGATCGACCTCGCCCGGCCGGCCAGAGTTGACGGCGCAGAACCCGCAGGCGCGGGTGCAGGTGTCGCCCAGGATCATGAACGTCGCCGTGCCGCTGTTGAAGCACTCGCCGATGTTCGGGCAGCGCGCCTCCTGGCAGACCGTGTGCAGCTCTCCGTCGCTGATCAGCGTCCGCATCGCCTCGTAGCGCTCGCCTGACGGGAAGCGCGCGCGGAACCACGAGGGCTTGCGCTCGCGCTGGTAGCTCGCAGTGCGCGTGCTCACGCCGCCACCTCCGCGCGGACCGCCGCCGGCAGCTCGAACCCGAGGCGCGCCGCGAGGGCCGAGGCGAGGGCGTTCGCCACCTCGGCCATCGTCGGAGCCGCCTCCCCCAGCTCACGCGCCAGCGAAGTCATCGAGGTGCCGTCGAGGCCACAGGGAACGATCGTGTCGAAGTCTTCGAGGTCGGTCGTCACGTTGAGCGCCAGCCCGTGGCGGCTGACGCCGGAGGTGACGCGCACTCCAATCGAGGCGAGCTTCGTCGCTCCGTCGATCCAGACGCCGGGCCGCCCCTCGCTGCGCCGCGCGTGCACGCCGAACGTCGCCGCCGCATCGATCAGCGCACCCTCCAGGGCGCGCACGTAGTCGCCGACCCGCAGCTCACGGGTCCGCAGGTCGAGGATCGGGTACGCGACGAGCTGGCCCGGGCCGTGGTAAGTCGCGTCGCCGCCGCGGTCGGCCCGCACGAGGTCGATGCCCCGCTCGGCGAGCTGCGCAGGCGTGGCGACGAGCGAACCGACATCGCCTCGACGGCCGAGCGTGACGACGGGACGGTGTTCGATCAGCGCGAGCGATTCTGCGCGGCGTCCCGCAGCGCGAGCGGCCCGAGCGCGTTCGTGAGCCCGCGCCTGCCAGCGCAGGCCCGCTGCGTACGAGACATCAGCCGCCCGCCAGACCTCGATCGGTTCGTCCATGCCGCGAGGATAGCAACGCTTGACCGCGCCGCTGGTGATGTCGCGCACCAGTCGAGGTCAATCGAGCGGCACGGCAACGCGCTCGACACGGCCGCCACGGCGCTCGAGCTTCGTCACCTCGTGCACGTTGTGGCGCAGCAGGTGCTCCCTCGCCAGGTCGAGACCAGCTCCGACCGCGTCAGCGCTGTGCGAGTCGTCGCCCAGCGTGAAGACACAGCTGAGATCGCGCGCCCGCTCGATGATCCAGCCTGCGGGGTACGGCTCGGTGATCATCCCGAGCACAGCCTTCGAGGCATTCACCTCGACGAGCGCGTCCACCCGCCGGACCGTGGCCAGGACCGCCTCGACCGTCGCGCGCGCTTCGGCGGTCGACGTGGCCGCGACGTCCGGGGCGAACAGGCGGATCACGTCGAGGTGGCCCGCAACATCCGGGCGGTGCAGGTCGAGGTAGGCGTCGAACTCCTCGTAGTAGCGCACCACCAGCGCCTCAGCGTCGCCGCAGAGCTCGGCGGCTCGTTGCCACTGCTCCTGATCGACATCGATCGGCAGCCCGCGCACCCAGTGCGCCGAGCCGACCGCGAAGTCGAGTCCATCGCCGCGCCAATCGAAACTCGCGCCCTCAAGGTCTGGCGTCTCCCCGGGCGGCGGCAGGTTCTCCAGCTCGATCCCGCGCAGCAACTGCACCGGCCCGTCGTACGCTTCGACGGCCGCGGCGGAGCGTTCGAGGAAGCGTTGGTAATCCGCCGCGAGGTCATCGAGGCTGAGGTGCCGCTCCTCCTCGTAGGTGAAGCGCCGATCGGCGCGAGGCTGGTGGGCGACGAGCCCGAACGAGGAAAGCGCGGCTGCTTCCGCCGCAGCGATCAGGGTGTCGATATCGCTGGCTGCATGGCGCGACGACTCAGTTGGGTGCCCGCCATGCATCGAGAAGCGCCACGGCTCGCTCATCGCGTCGCTCTCCAGCCCTCTTCACCCGCCTGGTTACCGCGGTCACACACATCTGCAATCTCCCGGACATCGACGCGGAACGCAATCCCGTATCGTGGAGCCTGCGGATCGCGCGCAGCGCATCGGGAGCGCCGATGACCATCGACACGCCGTCGCCGGAGCTCGAGGAGACCCGCCCCGCGGGCCCCGACGGCGCCTCGGCGGAGCACGAGCCCGACTGGGTCGATACACAGGAGTGGGTCGACTCGCTGCGCGACGTGACGAGGACCCGCGGTGCGGCACGGGCGAGCCGCCTGTTGCAGGCGCTCCAGATCGAGGCGCAGCGCGCTGGCATTCCTCTGCCCGTGACCTCGACGACGCCGTACGTGAACACCATCCCGCCCGAGCACCAGGCGCCGTTCCCCGGCGACCGCGAGCTCGAACGTCGCATCAAGAGCGTGATCCGCTGGAACGCGATGGCGATGGTGACGGAGGCCAACAGCAAGGCGAGCGGCATCGGCGGCCACATCTCGACCTACGCCTCGGCGGCCACGCTGTACGAGGTGGGCTTCAACCACTTCTTCCGCGGTCCGGACGACCCGACCGGCGGCGACCTGATCTACTTCCAGGGCCACGCCTCCCCGGGCATCTACGCGCGCAGCTACCTCGAGGGGCGGCTCTCGCCGCAGCAGCTGCACCACTTCCGCCGCGAGTTCGCGGAGGAGGGCGGGCTGCCGTCCTACCCGCACCCCTGGCTGATGCCCGACTACTGGCAGTTCCCGACCGTGTCGATGGGCCTGGGGCCAATCATGGCCATCTACCAGGCCCGCTTCATGCGCTACCTCGAGGATCGGGGGCTCAAGGAACCGAACGGCCAGAAGGTCTGGTGCTTCCTCGGCGATGGCGAGACCGACGAGCCCGAGTCGCTCGGCGCGATCTCGCTGGCTGCCCGCGAGGGGCTCGACAACCTGATCTTCGTCGTGAACTGCAACCTCCAGCGCCTGGACGGCCCGGTGCGTGGCAACGGGCAGATCATCCAGGAGCTCGAGGCCGTCTTCCGCGGCGTCGGCTGGAACGTGCTGAAGGTGCTGTGGGGCGCCGAGTACGATCCGCTGATCGAGGCGGACCAAGACGGGCTCCTCGTGCGGCGCATGGGCGAGATCGTGGACGGCGAGTACCAGAAGTACTCGGTCGCCGGTGGTGATTACGTACGCGAGCACTTCTACGGCGTCGACGAGCGGCTGCTGCGCATGGTCCAGCACCTCGACGATCAGGAGCTCTGGAAGATGCGCCTCGGCGGGCACGATCCGGACAAGGTCTTCGCCGCCTATCACGCCGCGACCAACCATCGAGGTCAGCCGACTGTGATCCTGGCCCGCACGATCAAAGGCTACGGGCTCGATGAGGCCGGCGAGGGTCGCAACGTCACGCACCAGCAGAAAGAGCTCAACGACCAGGAGTTGATGCGGTTCCGCGACCGCTTCGATATCCCGCTGAGCGACGAGGAGGTGATCGGCGCGCCGCTCTTCCGCCCTGCGCCCGATTCGCCCGAGATGCTTTACCTCACCGAGCGCCGACGCCGCCTCGGCGGCCCAGTGCCCACGCGCCAGGTCGCGCGACAGCCCATCGCGGCGCCCGGCGACGACCTCTTCGAGGAGTTCTTCGAGGGCTCGGGCGACCGGGAGGCGTCGACGACGATGGTCTTCGTCCGCATGCTCGCCTCCCTACTGCGCGACGGCGATCTGGGACGTCGGATCGTGCCGATCATCCCCGACGAGGCGCGGACCTTCGGCCTGGAGGCGTTCTTCCGCGAGTTTGGCATCTACGCCTCGTCGGGCCAGCTCTACGACCCGGTCGATTCCGGCTCGTTGCTCTACTACAAGGAGAGCAAGGATGGCCAGATCCTCGAGGAGGGCATCACAGAGGCGGGATCGTTCTGCTCGTTCCTCGCTGCCGCCACCTCGGCTATGTCGTACAGCATCACCTCGATCCCGGTCTTCATTTTCTATTCGATGTTCGGCCTGCAGCGCGTCGGCGACCTCGTCTGGGCGGCGGGCGACGCGAGGGCGCGCGGGTTCCTCGTCGGCGCCACCTCGGGGCGAACGACGCTGCACGGCGAGGGGTTGCAGCACCAGGATGGCCACAGCCACCTGCTGGCCTCGACGATGCCGAACCTCGTCTCCTACGACCCCGCCTACGCGTACGAGGTCGCCGTGATCCTGCGCGAGGGCATCCGCCGCATGTACGAGGAGGGCGAGGAGGTCACGTTCTACCTCACCGTCGGCAACGAGAACTAT
>CBDAOL010000002.1:0-48369 GCA_965198045.1 Dehalococcoidia bacterium | reverse complement strand
GCGGCGTGGTTGGCGAACGAGGCCGCGGAGCGGGCCGAGCCGAGTGAGGGCGCGGCGTCCGCCGGCGAGCAGATCTTCACCACGAACGCCTGCATCGGTTGCCACACACTTCGCGGCACCAATGCCGCGGGCACGATCGGGCCGGACCTCACACACATCGGCGGTCGAGGCACGATCGCTGCCGGCATCCTCGACAACACGCCCGAGAACCTGACGGCCTGGCTCCGCAACCCGCCGAGGCAGAAGCCCGGTGTGATCATGCCTCCCGCGGCGGATCTCGGTCTCTCCAGCGAGGAGATAGCTAGCCTTGAGGCGTACCTGAGCGGACTGGAATAGCGATGGCAACTGCTGCAGGAACCCTCTCCCACACCGCTGAGCAGGGTGGCATCTGGTCCTGGCTGACCACGGTCGACCACAAGCGCATCGGCGTGCTCTACGGCGTCTCCGGGTTCACCTTCTTCCTGATCGGTGGCCTGGAGGCGCTCCTGCTGCGCACGCAGCTCGCGGTTCCAAATGGCGACGTGATCGACGCCGACCGCTTCAACCAGCTCTTCACGATGCACGCGCTGACGATGATCTTCCTCGCGATCATGCCCCTGGGCGCGGCGTTCTTTAACTTCTTCATCCCGCTGATGATCGGCGCGCGCGATGTCGCGTTCCCGCGGCTGAACGCGCTGTCCTACTGGGTGTTCATCTCGGGCGGCGTGCTGCTGACGAGTTCGTTCGTCTTCGGCGGTGCGCCGGATGCCGGCTGGTTCGCCCTATGCGCCGCTGACGTCCGAGGGCTTCTCGCCCGGGAACGGCATGGACTTCTACGTCGTCGGTCTGCTGCTCCTCGGCCTGAGTTCGATGATGGCCTCGCTGAACTTCGCGGTGACGATCATCAACATGCGTGCTCCGGGCATGACGATGATGCGGCTACCCGTCTACATCTGGATGGCGCTGATCGTCGCGTTCCTGCTCATCCTCTCGCTGCCGGTTCTGACCGTCGGCCTGATTCAGCTGCTCTTCGATCGCCAGTTCACGACGGCCTTCTTCGACCCGTCACGGGGCGGCGATCCGATCCTCTGGCAGCACATCTTCTGGATCTTCGGACACCCGGAGGTCTATGTCCTCATTCTCCCGGCCATGGGCATCATCTCTGAAGTGCTGCCCGTGATGAGTCGCAAGCCGCTCTTCGGCTACACGGCGATCGTGTTCGCCGGTCTGGCGATCGCCGTGCTCGGCTTCGCCGTGTGGAGCCACCACATGTTCACGACCGGCCTCGGCACGGTCCCACAGGTGGTGTTCACGGCCAGCACGATGTCGATCGGGGTTCCCACGGGCATCAAGATCTTCAACTGGCTCGGCACGATGTACGGCGGCAACATCCGTTTCACGACGGCCACGTACTTCGCGGTTGCTTTCATCGCGCTCTTCACGATCGGTGGCATCTCGGGCGTCATGCACGCCTCGCCGCCCGTGGACACGCAGCAGCAGGACACCTACTTCATCGTCGCCCACATCCACTACGTGCTCTTCGGCGGCGCGATCATGGGCATCTTCTCCGGCATCTACTATTGGTTCCCGAAGATGACCGGTCGCTTCCTCAACGAGACGCTCGGGAAGATCAACTTCTGGCTGCTGTTCCTCGGCATGAACCTCACGTTCTTCCCGATGCACTTCCTCGGCGTCTCCGGCATGCCACGGCGCATCTATCGCTACGACGAGGGCCTGGGCTGGGACGAGTGGAACATGGTCGCGACCATCGGGTCGTACGTCATCGCCTTCGGCGTGCTCGTCTTCGTCTTCAACTTCTTCCGCACGATGGGGCAGGAGAAGACGGCCGGCGACAACCCGTGGGATGGCGGGACGCTCGAGTGGGCCACCAGCTCGCCACCTCCGGAGCACGACTTCGACACGATCCCCGAGGTTCGCGACCGCGACCCGGTCTGGTACGACCGCGACCACGGCATCGAGCAGCCCACGCCGGACGAGCCGGAGCACATCCACCTGCCGCCGCCGTCGTATTACCCGCTGATCATCGGCCTCGGCGCGCTGCTGCTCGGAGTGGGGGTGCTCTCGCACCTCGCGCTGACCGCGCTCGGCGTCGTCATCATCGTTTACGCGGCCTGGGGCTGGATGCTGGAGCCCACGGAGTGACCTCGTTCGCCTCGAACGAGGCCCGCTCGACGCGCTCGACGTTGTAGGGAGGCAGGAGAGAGCATGGCAGCAGCCACTCACGAGGTAGGACACCCCACGAACACGGGGGTCGACAACCGGAAGCTCCTGATGTGGATCTTCCTGGCGTCGGAGTGCCTCTTCTTCGGGGCGCTGCTCTCGACCTACCTGGTCTTCAAGGGCGATCTCTCGTTGCCGCCGTTCCCCAGCGACACGATCGTTCCGCTCTCGGTCCTCGAAGACGCGATCGCGGCTGGGCTCGTTGACGCGCGCACCGTCGAGGAGCAGTGCATCTCGCATGGCTCGGCGGGTGACTTCGAGTGCCACGGGATCCTCGATATCCCGATCACCTCGACCTCGACGTTCGTCCTGCTGATGAGCTCGCTGGCGATGGTGCTGGCGGTCTTCGGCGCGCAGAACCACCGGCCGGGCATGATGAAGTTCTGGCTATTGGTGACGGCGCTGCTCGGGCTCACCTTCCTCGGCTTCCAGGTCTATGAGTTCCGCACCTTCGGTGCGGAAGGACTGAACCTCTCCACGAGTCAGTTTGGGTCCTCGTTCTTCGTGCTGACCGGCTTCCACGGCACGCACGTCGCGGTGGGGGTGCTGATCCTGCTTTCGGTGCTGGCGGGTTCGTTCCGGCGCAACAGCCTCGGGCCCGAAACCGGCTTCCACATCGAGATCGTGGGTCTCTACTGGCACTTCGTCGATGTCGTGTGGATCGTCCTGTTCACCGTCATCTATCTGATTCCCGCATAAGCTGACACAGGAAGAGAGACGGCGCCGATGAGCCACGAAGCCGACGTGCAGCACGAGGAACAGCACGGCATGACCGTGCGCGGCTACGTCATCGTGGGCGCCATCCTCACCGCCATCACCGTGGTCGAACTGGTGGTGTCGTACGCCGACATCGGACCGCTGCTGATCCCGCTCCTGCTCATCCTCTCAGCGGTGAAGTTCGCCATGGTCGGCGCGTACTTCATGCACCTCAAGTTCGACCCGCCGCTGCTCACGCAGGCGTTCCTCATCGGGCTCGTGCTGGCCACGGCGATCATGATCGCGTTGCTGTCGCTGTTCTGGAACGACGTCACGGACGCGGTGCTGAACGCCGGGCTGGTTGGCTGACGATTCGCCGGATCCAACGCTGAGGCCGAGGGCGCACCCCTCGGCCTTTCTGATCGTGGCGTTCGAGACCGGTCGGTGCGGCATCAGTCGCCGGGGAGTGCCGCGGCGGCGTCGCGTGCCGCCTCCTCCTCGCGCTGGCGCTGTTCGGACTTCTGCGCCCAGATCGCAAAGATGATGCCCATCGTCACCAGGTGCATCATCACGCTCGGCACCCACATGATGAGCCCGCCGAGCTGCTGGTCCTCGAGCGGGTCGAGAGCGATCAGCGGGCGCACGGTCAGGTAGGTGTCGAACAGCGGCTCCTCGGCGAAGGTCAGGATGGCGCCGAGGAAGTGCTTCGGCACGCCCGCCGCGAAGACGTAGAGCATGCGAGGGATGTAGGCGAGTCGCGACTGCAGCGGCTTGGGGTCGACGATGTTCCACCAGAGCAGGACGCCGGCGATCCAGAAATTGAAGTGCTGGAGGTCGTGGATGACATCGTCCTCGAGCGCCGCGTCATACCAGCCGGGTCCCAGGTGCCACAGCCAGAACGTTGCGCTGATCACCACGACGGCGAGGAGGGGATGTGTGACCTGTCGGTAGGTCCAGCGCACCTCGTCTCGTTTCGCGAGCCGCCGCACCACGCCCAGTCGCAGCCACCTCGGCATGCCGCGCAGCATCGGCGTGGTCGGCGCACCGAGGAGCAACAGCGGCGCGGCGGCCATGACGACCATCTCGTGCTGGATCATGTGCATCGAGAAGTGGTGCTCGCCGAGCCGATCGAGCGGCGACTCGACGGACAGCAGCAGCACCAGCAGGCCGCTGTAGTACAACGCCGTGCGCCACCAGGGGTGCGCCCTCGTGCGGTCGGTCCAACGGCGCAGCCCGTTCGCGTAGACCACGCCGAGGAGGACGATCGGGATGATGAACTCCGGGTCGAAGTTCCAGGCCTCCCAGATCCCCTTCTCATCGCCGATCAAGTCGTGCGCGATCGGCAACGCCTCGAGGAGCTCGGGGAACGATATCTGCACGGACCAACCTCGACGTGCCGGGCGGGTGGGGCGACCGGTGCACCAGTTTGCACCGCACGAGGCGCAGACGCGAGCGGGCCGCTCTGACGCGTTCCTGAGGTCCTGGATTGACGGCGGACGCCGCTGGCTCCTAGGATCGAACCGCAGTTAGTGTACTTCGTACACAAAGTACCGCGCGGCGTTGAGACCGCGCGGGCGAGGGAGGGTCGAGCCGGGATGCAGCACCACCTGCGGGTCGCGCTCGCGCAAATCAACACGACCGTCGGCGACTTCGACGGCAACCGCTCGAGGATCCTCGAAGCGGCGCAACGCGCCGCCGAGCAGGGCGCCGACCTCGTGGCCTTCCCGGAGCTGGCGATCACCGGATACCCGCCCGAGGATCAGCTGCTGCGCGGCGCCTTCCTCGACGACGCGGCGGCGGCGCTCGAGCAGCTGGCGCGCGACGCCGAGGGCCTGCCGCCGTTGGTGGTCGGCTGCATCGACTTCGAACGACAGCTCTTCAACGGCGCGGCGCTGGTGCACGGCGGCGCGGTCGTCGATGTCTACCGCAAGCAACGCCTGCCGAACTACGGCGTGTTCGACGAGGAACGCTACTTCCACCCGGGCCACGAGGTGGGCATCTACGAGATCGCCGGTGTGCCCGTGGGGCTCACGGTCTGTGAGGACATCTGGTACCCCGGTGGCCCCGCCCGCGAGGCGGCGCTGCTGGGTGCCCAGGTCGTGGTCAACATCAACGCCTCGCCCTTCCACGCCGCCAAGCACCGGTACCGCGAGCAGATGATCACCACCCGCGCCTCCGACAACACGATCGCCATCGCCTACGTGAACCAGGTGGGCGGTCAGGACGAGCTCGTGTTCGACGGGAACTCGATGGTGATCGACCCCAGCGGCGAGGTCCTGGCGCGCGGCGCGTCGATGCGCGAAGACCTCGTGGTTGCCGACATCAACGTCGAGGAGGTGGTGCAGCGCCAGCTCCACGAGTCGCGCCTGCGTCGCGACCGCGAACCGATCGAAGGCCCGCCGCCGCTGGTGGTCACCACGTCGCCGGCCGAGCCGCGGCCGGCGCTCCCGGCGGAGGTGCCACCGCCGCCGGACCACATCGCCGAGGTCTATGACGCCCTGGTGCTCGGCACCCGCGACTACGTCCAGAAGTCGGGCTTCGAGCACGTGTTCGTCGCCATGTCCGGCGGCATCGACTCGGCGCTCGTCGCGGCCATCGCCGTCGACGCGCTTGGCTCGGACGCCGTGACCGGCGTCTCGATGCCGTCGCGCTACTCCTCGGAGGGCTCGATCGGCGACGCCGTTGACCTGGCGAACAACCTCGGCATAGGCCTCGCTTCGCTGCCGATCGAACCGGTGCACGAGGCGGCGCTCGACGCCCTCGCGCGCGAGTTCGGCGACGCTGAGGCCGGCACCGCGGAGGAGAACGTGCAGTCGCGCATCCGCGGGATGCTCGTGATGGCGCTATCGAACAAGCGCAACGGATCGCTCGTGCTCACGACCGGGAACAAGTCCGAGTACGCCTGCGGCTACGCCACGCTCTACGGCGATATGGTCGGCGGCTTCGCCGTCATCAAGGACGTGCCGAAGACCCTCGTCTGGGAGCTCTCACGGCACCGCAACACGCGCAGCCATGTCATCCCGCAGAACTCGATCGACAAGCCGCCGTCGGCCGAACTACGTCCGGACCAGCTCGACTCCGACTCGCTTCCCGACTACGAGATCCTGGATCCGATCGTGGAGGCCTACGTCGAGGACGACCTGTCGCTTGAGTCCATTGTTGCGCGGGGCTTCGAGGAGGCGACCGTGAAGCGGGTCGTCGACCTGATCAACCGCAACGAGTACAAGCGCCGTCAGTCGCCTCCGGGCGTCAAGATCTCGTCGAGGGCCTTCGGCCGCGACCGCCGCCTGCCACTGGCGACCCGCTACCGCGGCTACTAGTCAGACCGCCGCTTACAGCTCGGGCTCGTCGCCCGTGGAATCCTCGGCGGCTGACTCGAGGCGGTGGCCGACGGCCGCCGCGAGCGTGTCCGTGGCCGTGAGCTGGATCCATGTCTCGAACGCTCTGCGCACGTCGGCGTAGGCATCCTCAACGATCTGCTCGTGCTGGGGGTGGGTGATCGAGGCCTGGCGTGCCTCGCCGATGCGCGCGAGCGCCGCCTCCAGGCGTGGCGTCAGCGCGTCGTGGAGGTCGTGGAGTTCCTCGTCGCCTTCAGCGTGCCCGCGGTCGCGCATGATCTGGAGCGCGCCCGTCACCCACGCCAGCGCGCCGAGCAGCGTGCCCGCCTCCTGCCGTGAGACTTCGAGGCTGACCGGGAGCTCCGGCTGGTCGGCCTGAGGGGGCATCGTCATCGTCGTGCTCCTGCTGCGGTCACTGCTTGCGCTCACCCTCGTAGGCCACGACGCCTGCGGCGAGCATCGCGCCCACGAGCGGTCCTGATTCGCCCAGGGCGCCAGCGACCACCGACGGGCCGGGCGCGACCTCGTCGATCACACTCTGCAGCAGCGGGCCGAGCGCCTGGACGTCCGCCTCGGCGCCCTCAAGGATCACCAGCTCGGGGTCGAGTAGCGCGGCGGCGTCCGCGAGGATACCGGCGCTGCGCTCGATGTCCGCCGCGGGGCGTTCCACGTCGGCCTCGAAGGCCGGGAGCGCCGGCAGCGCGCCGGCCGACTGCGTATGGCCACCGACGAGGCGCGAGCCCGCCATCACGGCGGACTCGGGGATACCGCGCAGCGACACGTAGAGCACGTCGGCAATGTGGAACGCGACGCCCTCGCTGGCCTCCGCCTGCAGCGCCGCAGCCGTGCGGTTCAGCGCGACGATCGGCGCCTCGATGTTGCGACGCAGCGCGGCGACGATGTTCAGCCCGTCCCACGGAGCCTGCCCGGTCGACCGCACGAGAACCCCCGTCGCGCCATCTACGGTCCCGGGGCTCGCCACGCCGATGCCCAGCGCCCAGTGCGACGGCTCCTGTCGCGCGAACAGGGTCGAGATGCGGCCGCCGATCTCCCACGACCACGCCTCCTCGGTCGGCAGCTCCGGCAACTCCCACGCCTCGCGCTCGACGACCTCACCGTCGACGGTGGCGAGTAGCAGGCGGAGTGTGTCCGCGGTGAAGTCGACGCCGACGAGCAGGCCCTGGGCCGCGAGGGGCGCGTCGGTGCTCATGCGATGCTCTCCGCTTCGACCTTGCGCAGCGCGGCGGCGATGTCGTTCATGTCGTGCACCGTCTCCGCGCCCGTGAGCGGGATCGCCACCAGCTCGTCGGGTAGCCGCGCTGAGACCGGGACGTGGTCCTCGTGCAGCCGAGGGTCCTCGGCGCCGCCGAGGCCGGCCCGCACGCGCTCGTCGAGGTGCAGTGACGAGCCGCATGCGGCCTCGCAGTCAATGCCTTCGGTGCGCAGTGCAGCCAGCGTGTCCTTCATCGATCGCTTCCAGAGGATCCCGCGTAATCGCACGACATAACGGTCGTAGCCGTGGCGCACCCAGCGGACATGATGCATACCCGAGAGCGCCCGTGCGCCCCGCAGTTCGTATGTGAGGTGCCACGCCATTCGCCGGCGCTCGTCGAGGTCCTCCGGCGCGCGGCGCACCTCGGCGAGCGCGGTGCGCGCGACTCCGTCGTCCATCGGTGCATCCGCGAGGGTGTCGCGCGCGGCCGAGGCGATCGCAGCGTCACTGCTGACGACGACCGCGCCGCTGCCGCCGCCGGTCACGAGGTGGTGATCGCCGAAGGCGAACACGCCTACGAGGCCAAGCGTCCCCGCCGCGTCGCCGCGATAGCGTCCACCGAGGGCGCTCGATGCGTCCTCGACGATGGGGATGTCGCCGCGCTCCGCAACGCGACGCAGTTCGTTCATCGTCGCCGGGTGTCCGAACGCGTGCTGGACGAGGATCGCCGCCGTCTCGTCGCTCATGGCCCGCGCGAGCCCGCGTGCAGAGATGGCTGATGTCTCCGCCTCGAACTTCGGCCGGCACCACGGTCCGTCCCACTGCGAGCGTGATGTCGACGGCCGGGCCGTCGAGGAGCGCGGGCAGCGCTACCTCGGCGCCCGCGTGCTGGTCGGTGGCGAGCGCCAGCGCCGCGTGTAACGCTGCCGCGCCGTTGCGACACGCCACCACGTGCGCCGCGTCGAGGTCGAGGCAGGCCGCGAACTCCCGTTCGAGCGCGCCGACCGCGTCGGCGTCGCCGGCCGGCTCGATGGGCGCACGGGAGGGCAGGGGCTCGCTGCGCACGGGCTCGCTGCGCACGGGCTCGCCGCCGTCGATCGCCAGCATCGCCGTTCCACTTCTCCGTCGCGCCGATGGCGCGCTCGCTGCGCCGATGACGCTACGTCAGCCGCCTCCCGTGCGCAAAGGTACGATGCGCCTTCGTCGGTCGCGCCGCGAGGGTGCGCCTGACGCCGCGCTGCCTACACTTGAACGATGCGACTTCAACTCGGCGCGCACGCGATCGATTGCACCAACCGCACTGCCATCATGGGCATTCTCAACGTCTCCGACGACTCGCCCGTGGCTCACTCACGCGTGGCGCTGGACGGTGCGCGTGACCGTGCGCACGACCTCGTGCGGCAGGGCGCCGAGATCATCGACATCGGCGCGAACTCGACGTTGACCGCATCGCGCGAGCTGACGGCGCAAGAAGAGATCGACCGCGTCGTGCCGCTGATCGAGCAGCTCGTCGAGGATGGCCTCGTGACGTCCCTCGATTCATGGAACGCCGAGGTGGCGCGAGCGGCGGCCGGCGTCGGCGTGCACCTGTTGAACGACGTCACCGGGTTCGTGGAGCCGGCGATGGTCGCCGCCTCCGCCGAGTTCAGCGTGCCGGGCGTCGTGATACACATGCGAGGCCGGCCGAAGCTCCACAACGACGCCGATCAGACATACGGCGACATCGCCGCCGAGGTTCAGGGCTTTCTCCTCGAGCGCGCAGCAGACCTCGAGGGAGCGGGCGCGCCTCGGCCGTGGCTCGACCCGGGGTTCGAGTTCGGCAAGGCGCTCGGCGACAACCTCGCGATGTTCGAGGGCCTCCCGGACCTCGTCGCGACCGGCTACCCGGTGCTGATCTCCGCATCGCGGAAGGGATTCTTCGGCGAACTGCTCGGCGCCGGCAACCGCCAGGACGTCGCCGGCATCCTCGAGGCGACGCTCGCGTTCAACACGCTCGCCTCCGACGCCGGCGTGCACGTCGTGCGCGTCCACGACGTCCAGCCCATGGCGCAAGCGCTCGCCGTCGTCAACGGCGTCCGCCAGGCGCGCGCCGAGGCGGCGGCGAGCGATGCATGACCATGTACTGCACACACCTCGACTGACGCTCCGCGCGTTCCAGCCGCGCGATGTCGACGATGTCTACGCCTACGCCAACGATCCCGAGTGGTCGCGCGACCTCGATCCGGCCGTGCCGTCACCGTATTCGCGGCAGGACGCCGTGCAGTGGGTGGCGCTGCAGGTCGAAGGATCCGAGGACGAGCTGCCGTTCGCGGTCGCCCTCGACGGCGCGGTCGTTGGCTCAGCGACCATCCGTCTGGACGAGCGGAACCGCGCGCCCGAGCTGGGCTGGTCGCTCCGTCGAGACCACTGGGGCCAGGGCTACATGACCGAAGCTGCCTCGGCGCTCGTTGACTTCAGCTTCCGATCGCTGGGCGCTGAGCGCGTCTGGGCGCGCGCCTTCCTCCGCAACCCGGGCTCGTGGCGTGTGATGGAGAAGCTTGGCATGACGCGCGAGGGGCTGCTGCGCCAGCATCGGGTCGACCGTGCTGGCGAGCGCGTCGACGAGGTCGTCTACGGCCTCCTGCGGTCCGAGTGGGAGTCGCGCAGCGCCGAGGAATAGCGCTATTCGACGACGTCGAGTCCGTACACGGTCGTGTGGGGGAAGAACGAGAACCAGCCGAACCAGAACGCCAGGTGGCCGCCCAGCCGCGGCAGCTCGCGACCGTCCGAGGCGACCAGGGCGTCCTCCGTCGTGCGCCAGACCGCACCCGCGCCATCGACGACCGTCTGCGCCTCGCCCACGGCGACCTCGAGGCGGTCCGCCCTGAATTCGAGCCCGCCTCGGTCGTAGGCGCGCACCGCCAGCGTGCCGGGCTCGACGATCAGCACGACGGAGGTACCGCCGGCGGCGTCGTTGATGACGAGCTCGTCTTTGAGGGCGGCTGCGGGGTAGGCGCGCGGCTGGCCGTCGAGGAGCAATGTGAACACCTCGGACTTGTCGGGCAGGATCTGGCTGCGTGCAACGACCGGGAACAGCGTCGTCGAGGAGTCGAAGTAGTCGCCGTAGGCCGCGCCGGGCTCGTAGGTGCGCACGAATCCGGTCTCGATGCTGAGCACGGTCGTCGAAGGGTGCCGGGCCAGCCAGTTCTCCCACGTCGTGCGCACGATCGGGAGCCGCTCCAGCTCGATGCCGGTCCCGACGAGCGGCCCGAGTACCGGCTGGCCCGTGAGCTGATTCCAGAGCGTGTCCGTGCCGCGGTCGTACATCAGCTTGTTGCTGTCGTAGAGCAGCCCGGAAGAGCTGAACGTGAACACCTCGCCCTCGACGGTCGTGCGGTAGAGCACGGCCGAGCCGCAGAGCGTGCAGTAAGCGATCGACACGGGCTCCCCGCCGACCACATCGTTCGCCATCTCGTGCCAGTCGAGGATCCGCAGCGGGTAGGCGCGGGCGTCGCCGTTGATCACGACGCCGAACACCCGCTCGTCCTCCAGGAGGTACTCAGCCCCGTCGGGGCCGACGAAGAGCGGGGTGTCGAGCGCTGGAATGCCATCGATCGCCACGCCGCCGAACTGGATCAACTCGGGCCGGATCGTGATCGCCCGTGACGACTTCAGGAAGCGTGTGAAGGCGGAGCCGCGCGTCTCCTCGAGGAACCGGCCCTTCCACCCGACGTAATCGTCGTGGCGCGGCCAGAACTCCTGCGCGCCGATCCACTCGTGCCAGCCAAACCACGAGGCCGGCGAGCCGTCGAGGTCTTGCCCGGTCATCGGGTTGAGGATCGCCGAAATCTGCTCTCGGATGTGCGGCAACTGGTGCGAAGAGGTCGATCAGCACCGGAACGAAGCGAGGGTCCTGCGTCTCCTCGACGACCTGCAGCACGAGCCGGCGCTGCTCGGGGTTGTTGGCGGTCAGCCGGTCCGCCCAGCCGGCGAACTCCTGCTCCGTCAGCTCGTGCCCCCTGGGCACCAACCGGTCGTCGTCGCCGCCCGAGCTGCAAGCGACGGCCACGAGCCCTACGCACACGATCAGCCACGCGAGCCTCGTGTGGTGCATCTCGGTCCGTTCAACTGGTGTGGCGGGCCTCGATCGTAGCAGGCGCGACGATCGTTACTCCTCGTGCAGCTCGCGGATCAGCTGCTCCACCTCGGCGCGGATCTCGGGGTCGAGGCCATTGCCGCCGACGGTGATGGCACCGAACACTGCGTTCGCGAACGTCACGATGAGGTTGCCGTGCCCAATGGCGCTCGCCTCGTCGAATCCTCCGGCGAAGAACGCTGCGAAGGCCAACGAAGAGCCATCGACGGAGAACGAGCCGGCTGCCAGCTGAGCGCAATCGCCGTCTTCGAGGATCGAAGCGGTCGCGTCCGCCGCGATCTGCCAGTCATCGGCCCTCACCGCAGCGTCCCGATAGATGATCCGACCCAGGACGACGGAGCGCTCGCCGTCGCCGACCGCCACGTTGTGCGATGTGACCCGTGGACGGAAGGTCCCGTCTCGGAACGATCCCGCTCCGGCGGAGCAGAGTGAGAGGCTGGAGCGCCTGCCGGCCTCAGCGACCTTGAGCCCTGCGGACGCGAAGCGCTCGGTCAACGATGCCCCGTTGTGCGGCACGCCCGGGGCATCGCCGAATTCGGGTAGCTCGCTCGAAGGGAAGACGCTCACCGGCCGGGCGCTCGGCGTCCGTGTCGCGGTAGGGCAGGCGACGCGGTGCGCGTCACCTCAGGCAGCGGCGTCGGTGTCCGCGTGGGTGGCGCCTCGATGGCGCGGCAGGCCACGAGCAGCACGAGCGGCACAGCGAGTCCGAGGACGAGGCGGGACATCGGAACGCAATCCAGCGATGTTTCGGGTTCACCGTCCGTCTTCACCGTAGCCGGAACGCAGCGCGGTTCGCTATATCGAAGCGCTATCCCTCGACGAGGGAGCGGAGATCGTTCTTCGACTCGAGCGTGTGCGCCCAGAGGTCGCCGACCGCGGCCAGGCGCTCGTGGGCGTTGAGGATGGTCCAGTCGGTCGGGTAGACCTTGCCGAGCTCGTCCCAGCGCAGCGGCATCGAGACGGGAGCCCCGGGCTTGGAGCGCGGGGAGTAGGCGCAGGCCAGGTTTTTGATGCGCGCGTTCTGGTTGATGTCGAAGAAGATCATCCCGCGGCGCTTCTCCGATACCCACTCGGTCGTCACGATCTTCGAATGCTGCGTCACGAGGAATCCGGCGAACGTCTGCGCCACGCCTCGGATCGTCTCGTAGTCGTACTGGCGCTGCACCGGTATGTAGATGTGCAGCCCCGTCGCGCCCGAGGTCTTGACGAACGACGAGAGGGCCGCGCTATCGAGCAGCTCCTTGAGCCACAGCGCGACCTCCGAGGTGTGCTCGAACGCTCGCTGGTTAAGCTCCGGCTCCTCGCCCTTGCCCTCGGTGCCCGCGTAGATGTACGGGTCGAGGTCGCAGAGGACGAAGTCGGGGTAGTTCAGAACTGAGCTCTGAATCTGCTCGCGCGAGCCCGTGAAGTCGGTCGAGAGGTGGGTGGCGTCGGGCGTCGGATCCACCCTCGCGAGGCTCGTGTGCAGCGCGAGGTCGGCCATCTGCGCGAGCCAGACCAGCGTCGGCAGGTTGTTGACCAGGACGTACTCCTGGTCGGACCCATCGTCGCCCCCGGCGTGCACCATCACCGTCTCGACGAAGTCGCCCGGGAGGTGCTCGACATGCTTCTGGTAGAAAAAGCTGCCATCGATGCCATTCGGGTAGCGCGTCATCGTCAGCGGCCGGTTGCGGATCTGCGGGATGATGACGTGCGCCATGCGCGCGTAGTAGGCGATGAGGTCGCGCTTGGTCAGCGCTCGCTGCTCGCCGACCGCGCCGCCGAGGTCCGCGGCAGGCCACATCTCCTTGTCGAGATTCGTGACCTTGATCGGCACACCGCCGACATCGATCGTCCCTTCCTTGCGCAGCGCAGCGACCTGCTCGAGCACCGAGGCGACATCCGCTTCGAGCGTCGAGGGCAGCGCCGCGATCGAGGCGCCGGTCTCCGCCTTCGTGAGGACCCGTGTACCGGGCGTGGCGCTCGTCTCCTGCCGAACGACATCCGCGGCGGGTTTGTCGTCGCGGAAGCGCTTGAACACCGGCGCGCGCAGATTGCCGTCCGAGGTCACCTCGGCGTACTCCACCTCGGCGACGAGCTCCGGCCGCAGCCAGGTGACATCGTCGCCGTAGGCGAAAACGCGCTCCTGCTCCGTCTCGCTGAGCGCCGACTCATCCGCGACGAGCGGTGCGAAGCGTTCCACCGCATCCTCGAGCCCGCGGTCGGTGAACCCGCTGCCGGCACGGCCCGTGGCGACGAGCTCTCCGCCCGCTTCGAGGCGGGTCGCAATGATGAGCGAGCCGAACGTCGAGGAGCGTGAGCGCTCACCCTCGCTGTAGCCGACGACCACGAAGCCGTCGGTCAGCCGCGCCTTCACCTTCAGCCACTGCTTCGAGCGGCGACCGGCCGAGTAGCGTGAGTTGCGCTTCTTCGCGACGAGACCCTCGAGACCAAGGTTGCGCACCGCCTCGAAGGCGGTCAGGCCGTCGACGTCGAACGCCTCGAGCTGCTTGACCCACGCCGAGGGCGCGAGCGTCCACGCAAGCAGCCGCTGTCGGTCCTCGAGCGCGGCGCGCGTGAGGTCGACACCGTCGAGGTAGAGCAGGTCGAACACGTAGAAGAGGACCGGGATGTCGCGGTCGGCCTGCGCGATCTCCACCTCGTTGGCCAGGTTGAGCCGCTGTTGCAGCAGCTCGAACGAGGGCACGCCCCGCTCATCGAAGGCGACGATCTCACCATCGAGGATCATCCGGTTGGCCGGCTGTCGCCCGAGCACCGCCGCGATCGTGGGGTATTGCTTGCTCATGTCGTTGCCGCGTCGGGAACGCAGCGTCGCGTCGCCGTCGCGCAGTGTGACCACCGCGCGCACGCCATCGAGCTTGGGCTCGAACAGCCACTCATCGTTCGCGAACGCATCCCGGGTCAGCGTCGCCTGCATCGGCTCGAGCTGTTTGGGCATCCGCGACGTGCGCTTCGCGCCCGGGAGATCGTGTGCATGCAACGGCGCCAGCTCGATGTCGGTGGGAATCTGCCGGCCGGCCTGCAGGTCCTCGATCGTGAGCCCCGAGATGACCGAGGCGTTCTGCTCCGTCAGGTCGACGCCCGGGGCGACGCTGTCGTCGCGGTGCTTGATCATCAGCCAGGAGTTCTCCGACTGGTTCGTCTTGACGAGCGTGTACGAGCCCTTGAGCTTCGAGCCCCGGAACGTGACGGACAGCTTCTGCGCCTCGAGCTGCTCGCGCATCTGCCGTTGGGCCTCGTCGCGGTCGTCGAAGAGGAGGCCGTGCTCGTCGGGCGAATAGGTGCCGCGGTCCCAGACGATGACCTCGCCGCCGCCGTACTCACCCTTCGGGATCAGGCCCTCGAACGTGCCGTAGTCGAACGGGTGGTCCTCCGTCATCAGCGCCAGACGTTTCTCGGAGGGGTCGGGCGAGGGGGCGCGTGGCACCGGCCACGACTTGAGCACGCCGTCGACCTCCAGGCGCACGTCGTAGTGCAGGCGGGTGGCGCGGTGCTTCTGGACGAGGAACGTCAGTGGTCCTTCGCCGCTGCCGAGCAGTTCCTCGTCGGGCGCCGGTTCCGATGTGACCTCGAAGTTTCGTCGCTCGTCGTACTCGGCGAGGTCGGCGTCGGCCGCCTCCTCGCTGCCGTTCCCCTCGCGGGCGTCAGCGGGCTTGGCGGAGCGTTTCGTGGTGCGCCGTGCGCGTGGCGGCATCGCGTGTGGTCAGGCCGAGGCGTTGCCGCCTAGGCCTTAGCGGCCTTCTTGCGACGCGCCGCAGGCTTCTTCTTCGCCGTCGCTGCCTTCTTCTTCATGGCGGCAGGCTTCTTCGGCTCGTCCTCGACCTCGGCCGCGCCATCCGCCTCGGCGGATGCACCATTCGAGGACGGTTCGCCGTCGTCGCGCGCGTTCGTCGCCTCGATGCTGGCCTTGAGTGCGGCCATCAGGTCGACGGTCTGCGGCGCAGGTGCGGACTCTTCGCGGACGATCTCGCCGCCTTCGAGTTTCGCTGTGATCAGGTCCAGGAGCGCGTCGCGATACTCGTCGTGGTATTCGGTCGGGTCGAACGGCTTCTCGAGCATGTCGATCAGCGCGTACGCCATCTTCATCTCTTCCTTGCTGAGTTCGACCTCGGAGAGGTCGGCGACATCAAGGTCCCGGATCTCGTCCGGGTAGTAGAGCGTCTCGATCACGATCTGGTCGCCGCGGGGGCGCATCGCGCAGAGGTGTTCCTTCTGGCGGATGGCGAGCTTGCCGATGGCGATTAGACCCTTCTCCTGCATCGCCTGCAGCAACAACTTGAACGGCTTCTGCCCAGCGTCGTCAGGCTCGAGACCGTAGGTGCGCTCGTAGTAGACCGGGTCGATTTCCTCGGCCTTGACGAACGCCTCGATCGCGATCGTGCGCTTCGACGCCACCGGGAGGGTATCGAAGTCCTCCTGGTCGACGATGACGTACTGGTCCTTCGCGTACTCGTAGCCTTTGACCAGCTCGTCAAACGACACTTCGCGGTCCAGCGTCGGAGACCAGCGCATCATCTTGACGCGCCCGAGGTCTTCGCTGGCCAGCTGTCGGAAGGCAATGTCTTTGCTGTCGGTCGCGGTGAACAGCCTCACCGGGATGCTGACCATCCCGAAGCTGATCGCGCCTCGCCAGATCGCACGTGGCATGTGAGCGCTCCATTTCCTCCGGGCGGACGAATGCCCGCAGCCCTCCGGAGACTTCGATTATAGTCCGACGCTGGACAGGTAATGTGTCAGAAATCGCAGCTCCGAGATGCCCGCGGCAGCCGTCGACCCGCCGTATGTGCGCACTAGCGCCGCAGCAGCGCCTCCACCGCCAGCACCGCCGCGCGGCCGTCTTCCTGCGCCTTGACGCGTCCGAGGAGCATCGGCGCGATGGCCTCGATGACTCGCGCGAGCTCCGGATCGGCCGCGCGCAGCGCGTCGTGGGCGTCGTGAGGCGATCGGTCGTCGCCCCAGTAGGGGCGCAGCGCCTCCATCACGAGCGCTCCGCCGAGCAGTTGCACGCGCTCCTGCGCGTCCAGCGGCGACTCCTGGAACAGCTCCTCGAGGAACGCCGCCAGCTGGTCGGCACTGCCGTGCCGGACGTCGAGGCGCATTGAGGCACTGCGCGCAGAGCCCCGCGCTGCGCGCCCAGAGCTGCGTCGAGGCTGGCTCGCTGCCATGGTCAGGTTCCTCGTTCGCCCCGCCCGAGGCCGTCCGGCTGCTTCGAGGCGGAGCATACGCCCCGGCTCGCTATCCGTGAAGGCGCTCAAGCGGATCAGCGTCTCGATCCGCACATGTGTTCGCCTTCGAAGCCGAGCATCCCCCCAGCCCGAAACCAGCAACCTCTAGCCCGCCGGGTCGAGTATCTCGCGGAAGCCTGACGGCTCGTGCGGGCCGATCACCAGCTGCTCGAGCACACCCACGCCCTCGATCGTCTCGCTCTCGCCTTCGAGGGTGGCGCGGACGAGCGACTGGATGTGGATGTTGCCCGGGTTCATCGGGTCGATCTCGTCGACGGCCCAGGATTCGCCGGTGACGGCAAGCTCGTCGACCCAACGGCCGTGGCCCCAGACGCGATGGCCGTAGCCGATGCCGCTCATCTGGAAGTGCAGCACCGGCTCGAGCGTGATGCGGTTCTCCGCGCCGGCTGTCGACGTGAGCGACAGCGCCGCCGAGGCAGCGCGCCGCGTCCCCGACTCCCAGGTGACCCGCGCTGAGCTGTCAGCCATCCGCTCCGGCTCGCCGCCCGGGCCGCCCGCCGACTCGAGGATGGGCGCGACGCCCCCGTTCGCGTGCCATGCCCGCCCGTCTGCGAACTCGTTGCGTCCGAGGTGGGTGCAGCGGTCATCGAAGTTGAGCGGCGCCCACAGCCAGTAGAACTGGTTGTCGCCCTCGGTCGGGATGTCCGGAGTAGGTGCGCCGACACCACGCACGCCCCACGAGCGGTCGCGCACGCCGAGGACGTTGCGACCATCGAGCTCGATGCGCTCGCCCTCAACGGTGAGCGCGCCGGTCCACGAACCGAACTGTGCGAAGCGCGTCAGGTCCATCGTCATGCGCCCGCTGGGGGCGCGGCGTGAGAAGCGCGGCTCCTCGAGGGGTGCGCTGCGCGCGTGGAACGTGACCTCGCCGCTGATCCCATGCTCGTTGTCGTCGATCGTGAGGCGCAGCCGGGTCATCGGCTCCTCGATCGTGAGCGCGATTGGACCGACGGTGAGTTCGGTGCGCTCGAACGGCGCGAGCCGCGAGGCGCGGAGGGCGTACTGCCGCCGCCTCGGACGACGCTCACCGCGGCGTCCATCACGCGCCGGTTGGGGTACAGCCCCATCGCCACGGCGAAGAAGATATCGCCGTCCGCCGTGTAGCCGTTGAAGAAGTAGCGGTCGTAGACGTTCGGGTCGCCCGAGGCGGGATGCGCCACCGGCTCCGGCGTCTGGTGGACGGGGTAGTCGTCGAGGTTCGTGATCATCGGTGGCGTGGCTCCATCGGATGGTCGTCGCGATTGCTCGGCCGCGCGAGCATACCCGCCCGGACGCCCTCATTCGCTATAGTTCGCGCCGGCGACCCAAAACGGCGGGACGGAGGATGCATGGCCGCGATCGAGGTGACCGAGGAGCGCCTGGCCGCCTACCTCGCGCACGCCGTCCCCGCCGCCCGCAAGATCGAGGTCAGCGATGTCCGCCGCATCCTCGGCGGCGCGTCCCGCGAGACGTGGAGCTGCGACGCCAGCTGGGAAACGCCGGGCCTCGTCGTCCGCACCGGCCTCATCTTTCGCATCGACCCGCCAGCCTCGCTGCTGCCGAACAACGACAGCGAATTCGACGTGTACGAGGGCCTGCAGGACTCATGGGTGCCGGTCCCCCGCTCGCTCTGGCGCGAGCGCGACGAGTCCTGGTTCGGCGGCGCGTTCTTCGTCATGCAGCGCATCGATGGCTGCGAGACCGCGCCGCAGGCCGTCTTCCGCGACCCCTACCTCGCGGTCTCTGAGCGCATCGGCGAGCAGATCTTCAAGATCGGCGGGCACATCGCCGCCTTCGATTGGCAGGTCGCCGGCTGGACGTTCCTCGACATCCCGCAGCCGGACACGGCGTGGCAGGTCCAGCTCGACGATTGGGCGGGCCGCGTCGAGGAGGCGCGGCGCGACGCTCAGCCGATCGTGCGCGTCGCCATCGACTGGCTGCGCCGCCACCCGCCGCCGCCGGCGGAGCGCGTCAGCCTGGTGCACGGCGACCACCGCAACGGCAACGTCCTCTTCAACGAGACCGGCGAGATTCGCGGCGTGCTCGACTGGGAGATGGCGCACCTCGGCGATCCGATCGAGGACCTGGCGTGGGCGTGCATGCCGGACTGGCGGTGGGGCCGCCTCGACCGCTACGCCGGTCTCGTCGAGCCATCGACGGCGATCGAGATCTGGGAGACGGCCAGCGAGCTGCACTTCGACGCGCGCTCGTTCCACTGGTGGTCGCTGTTCTGCCAGGTGAAGGCGCAGGGCATCTGGCTGACCGGCGAGCGGTCGTTCATCGATGGCCGCAGCTCGGAGCTCCGGCTCCCCGCCATCGGTGCGCTGTTCAAAACCAACGAGGACCGCATCATCCTCGACCTGCTCGCCACCGTACCGGAGGGAGCGAGCTGATAGCCCTGCACGGCAGTCCGACACCCGAAGAGCTGCTCGACGGCGTGATCACCGCGCTGCGCGACAGCGTCGCGCCCGAGGTCAGCGACCCGCTGGTCGCTGAGCAGCTCGGTTTCGCGATCACGCTGCTCCACTATTTGCGCGAGCACTGGGACACCGCCACGAGCGACCTGATCGAGGAGATTGCAGCCCTCGGACCTCTGCTCGACGACGCCGATGACGCTCCCGCCGAGTTGCGCATCACCTCCCCCGAGGATCTGCGCTACGGCGCACTCGTCGAGCGGGCGAACGCGCTGCACGACCGCCTCGTCGCCGCGGCTGGCGAGGCGGCGGCCAGCGATGACGACGAGGAACTCACACGCATCGCCGCGGCACTGACAGCGCTGAACGAGCGGCGCTGATGGCCGCGACGCAGCCCTGGGTCGCACTGCTGCGTGGCATGAACGTCGGCGGTCACCGCAAGCTCCCCATGGCCGACCTCCGAGGTCTCCTGGACGGCCTCGGCTACAGCGATGTCGCCACCTACATCCAGAGTGGCAACGCCGTCTTCACCTCGGGCGACGCGGAGCCTGCGATCGTCGAGGCGATGAGCGCCGCCATCCTCGATCGCTTCGGGTTCGAAGTGCCCGTGGTCGTGCGCAGCGCGGTCGAGGTCGCCGCGGTCGCCGCCGGCCACCCGCTGGGCGCAGGCGAGCCTGACGAGGCGAAGCTGCACGTCATGTTCCTCAGCGAAGCGCCCGAGCCTGGACGCGTCGCCGACCTCGACACCGCGACCTTCGCGCCGGACGAGGCCGCTCTCGATGGTCGCGAGCTGTACATCCACTACGCCGAGGGCGCCGGCCGTTCGAAGCTCACCAACGACGCCGTCGAGCGCGCGCTGGGCGTCAGCGCGACCGCCCGCAACTGGCGAACGGTCGGCAAGCTCGCCGAGATGGTGGCGGCGCTGGGGTGACCGATCAGGAACTGCTCGACGAACTCAGACAGTGGGTCGACCGCGCACGAGACTTCTCCGGCTGGGACTTCAGCGAGCTCGCGATCGAGGATGTCGATCCGGGGCCGCCGTGGGACTACCTCGAACTCGCGGCCGAACTCGGTCGCACCGCCGCCTCGGCGCTGGACCTCGGGACTGGCGGCGGCGAGCGGCTCGCCTCGATCCGCGATCGGCTGCCCTCGAGGCTCGTCGCGACGGAGCACTGGCACGTCAATGCGCCGATCGCCGCGTCCCGACTGCGACCGCTCGGCGTCGAGGTGATCCGGGCGTCGGCCGATCACGCGCCGTACCCGTTCCGCGATGGCGCGTTCGATCTCATCCTCGACCGCCACGAGGCCCTGGTCCCCGAGGAGATACCGAGGCTGCTGCGGCCCGGCGGGCATCTCGTCATGCAGCAAGTCGGTCCTCACAACAATCGCGAGGTGCAGGCCGCTTTTCCGCGGTACGACGCGTTCGCCTCGACGCGCGACGAGTACCTCGATGGGTTGCGTGCGGGCGGCCTCTCGATCGAGGCCTTCGCGGAGCACCATCATCGCGTCGCGCACCGGGGAATCGGCCCGCTCGCCTACTACCTGGCGATCATCCCCTGGAACATTGACGCGTTCGACGTGGTCGCGGACTTCGATGCGCTGCGCTCGCTCGCCGAGACGGCGGACGAGCAGGGCCGCATCCTCGTGACGCAGTGCCACTGGTATGTCGTGGCATCGAAGCCGTCCTGAGGCCTAGCCGCCGGCGATCGCCGGGATCACGTGCACCTCAGCATCCTCAGGGACCACCTCGAGCAGACCGTTCTCGGTGATTGATGAGTTGACGGCGATGGCAATCTCGGAACGGACGCGACCGCTGGTCATCAGGATGTCGCGCATGCCCGGATGCGCGGCGTCGAGGGCGTCGATCACTTGCCGCAAGGTGCCGCCCGGCACCTCGACGGTCGCCTCGTCCGAGGTGTACTGGCGGAAGTGCGCCGGGATGTGCACGACGGCCATCGCCAGCCTCCGAGGTGACGCCGCGCCGACGCTTGAGAGGGTGGCGAGCTAGTCGCCACCCCCATCGACGTTCAGCTCCTCGAGGATCACGCGCGGCGGCACGGGCGTCTGGTAGAACCGCACGCCGAGCGCGTCGTAGAGGGCCTGCTGGATCGCCGGCTGCGGCGGCACGATGGGCACCTCGCCCACACCGCGGACACCGTAGGGGTGACCGGGGTTCGGCACCTCGACCAGCACGGTCTCAATCATCGGCAAGTCATTTGCGACCGGCATGCGGTAGTCGAGGAACGAGGCGTTGAGCAGGTGCCCTTCGTCGTCGTAGAAGTACTCCTCGTTCAGCGCCATGCCGATGCCCTGGGCGACGCCGCCCTGGATTTGTCCCTCGACGTAAGCGGGGTGGATGGCGGTGCCCACGTCTTGGACGGCGGTGTAACGCAGGATCTCGACCTTGCCGGTCTCACGGTCGACGTGGAGGTCAACGATGTGGCCGGCGTAGGCCGGTCCCTGCGTGTTCTTCGACACCGTCGCCGACACCGAGATCAGTCCACCGGTGCGCTGCAGCTGGCCGGCCAGCTCCGCGAACGTGAACTTCCGCTCGTTGTCCTCATCGTCGGCCGGTCCGGTCAGCGTGCCCTCGTCGCTGTACTCGACGTCGTCGGTCTCGATCTCCCAGATCTGGGCCGCGCGGCCGCGCATCTGCTGCCTGATCTGCTCACCGAGCTCGAACGCGACCCAGCCGCCCGCAAACGTGGTGCGGCTGCCGCCGGTGACGGCGGTGTAGCCGACAGAGTCGGTGTCGGTGACGTGCGGCTTGATCGAGTCGTAGTCGAGCCCGACCGTCTCCGCCAGCTGCATGGCCAGCGAGGCGCGCGTGCCGCCGATGTCGGTCGAGCCGAGGGTCAGCGCGATCGTGCCGTCGGCGTTCACGGAAGCGGCGGAGCTGGACTCCATGCCGCCGTTGAACCAGAAGCCCACCGCTACGCCGCGGCCGATGTCGTCGCCCTGTAGCTCCGAGTTGTAGTGCGGGTGGTCGCGCACCGCCTCCATCACCGCCTCCCGCGCCGATCTTCGGCCAGGGGGCGCCGACGGAGTTCGTCGTGCCCTCCTTCGAGGCGTTCTTGAGGCGCAGGTCCATCGGATCGATCTCGAGCAGTTCGGCCAGCTCGTTCACCGTCGCCTCGACGGCATACTCGGCTGCCGGCGCACCGGGAGCGCGGTACGCGGCGGTCTTCGGGCCGTTCACCACCACGTCGAAGCCATCGACGCGCTGGTGTTCGATGTCGTACGGCGCGAAGGCGCACAGCGCGCCAGCGCCGACGGGCGAGCCCGGGTACGCCCCAGCCTCGAACGCGAGGTAGGCGTCACCGGCCACGATCGTGCCGTCCCGCGTCGCGCCGAGGCGCACACGGGCGTAGGTGGCGGAGGTCGGGCCGGTCGCTGCGAACACGGCGTCGCGCGTCATCCACATCTTCACCGGGCGGCCGGTCTTCTTCGAGAGAATCGCGGCGAGCGGCTCGAGGTAGATGCCGATCTTCCCGCCGAAGCCGCCTCCGATCTCCATCGGCACAACCTTGACGGAGGAGGGCGCCACCTGGAGCACAGCGGCGACCTGGTCGCGCACCGCGAACGAACCCTGAGTGCTCGTCCAGATCGTGATCTCGTCGTCATGGTTCCAGATGGCGGCCGCGTTCTGCGGCTCGATGTAGCCCTGGTGGAACATGCCGGTCTCGAACTCGCGCTCGACGATCACGTCCGCGCTCTCGAACCCGGCGTCGAGGTCGCCCTTCTCGAGGCGCATGTGCGACGCCACGTTCGTCGGCCGGTCAGTGGGCGTGTCGACGTTGGCGGCACGCACCTTCGTGCGGATGTTGGGGTGCAGGATCGGGGCCGTGTCGAGCATGGCCTCGCGCACGTCGATCACGGGCTCGAGGAGCTCGTACTCAACCTCGACGAGCGCCGCCGCGTCGCTCGCGGTGTGCAGGTCGGTTGCGGCCACCGCCGCCACGGCGTGGCCGTGGTACAGCGCGGTGTCGGAGGCGAGGATGTTGTCGGAGAGCCAGCGTGGGTTCGCTTCGCCCTCGCCGAGGTCGAGGACACCGTCTTCGACGCCGGGGAAGTCGCGAGCCGTCATCACGGCGAGCACACCGTCGAGGGCTTCCGCTTTCGAGGTGTCGATGCTGACGATGCGCGCATGGGCGTGCGGGCTGCGCACGACCGCACCGTAGATCAGGCCCTCGGCCTGGAAGTCGGCGCCGTACTCAGCGCGCCCGGTGACCTTGTCTGTGCCGTCCGGCCGGACCGGACGATCGCCGATGACACGGTAGTTCTTGGTTGCCTCGGTCTTCTCAGGTGCGACCACAGCTACGCTCCCTCTGTCTCAGCGACGTTTAGCACCGCACGGATGATCTTATCGTAGCCAGTACACCGGCAGAGATTGCCGGCGAGCCAGAACCGCGTCTCCGCCTCGGTCGGGTGGTGGTTCTCGTCGAGCAGGGCCTTCGAGGCCATCAGGAAGCCCGGCGTGCAGATGCCGCACTGCAGCGCGGCCTCTTCGAGGAATGACTGCTGCAGAGGATGCAGGCCTCCGGGGGAGGCCATGCCCTCGATCGTGAGCACGTCCCCGCCCTCGACCTCGGCGGCCATCACGACGCATGAGTTCACGAGCCGGCCGTCGAGGATCACGGCGCAGGCGCCGCAGTTGCCGTTGTTGCAGCCTTCCTTCGACCCGGTCATGCCGAGGCGTTCGCGCAGCGCCTCCAGCAGGCTGTCGCGCTCGTCGGCCAGGAACTCGCGCGCCTCGCCGTTGATGGTGGTGTTGATGACGATGCGGCTCATCTAGTCGCTCACTTTCGTTTCGCGCTCGTTGCCGTCGATGCTTGGAGTGTGCTTCACGCGCCCGCACGCTCCCCAGCCGCTCGCAACGTGCGCTCGGCCAACACCTTCGAGAGGTGCTTGCGCTGCCTGACGGAGCCACGCATGTCGTCGATGGGCGTCGCCGCGTCGCGCGCCGCGTTGCCGGCGGCGTCGATCGTCTCGTCCGACAGCGCCTGCCCGATGAGGGCCTCCGCGGCCGCGGCGACCAGCAGCACCGTCGGCGCCACCGCGCCGATCGATACGCGCGCCGCTGTGACGGTCCCGCCCTCGATGGTGAGCGAGGAGCCGGCGTTCGTGACCGCGATGTCCATCTCGTTACGCGGGATGAACCGCTCCCATGCCGCGCCGGAGCCGGCTGCTGGTGCCGGGAAGCTGATCGAGGTGACGAACTCGCCGTTCTCGAGCACGTTTCGGCGTACGCCAGTACAGAAGTCCTCGACCGCGACCTGTCGCTCACCGTTCGGGCCGGCAATGTTGGCGACGGCGTAGAGCACGATCATCGCGGGAATGGAGTCGCCAGCGGGCGAGGAGTTGCAGAGGTTGCCGCCGAGGCTGGCACGGCCCTGGATGGCCGTGCCGCCGATCACCTCCGTCGCCTGCACGAGCGCCGGGAAGGCACTCACGATCTGGTCGTCGCCGTAGATCTCGTAGCAGGGCACCGCCGCGCCGATGGTCACGCCACCGTCCGAGGCGTGCTCGATCGCCATCAGCTCCGGGATGTGTTTGATGTCGACGAACGTGTCGATCTCGATGGCCCGTTCGCGGGCCTGGACGATGATGTCAGTGCCGCCGGCCAGTGGCCGTGCGCGGTCGCCGCCGTCGCGTAGCAGTTGGATCGCCTCGTCTACCGACGAAGCTCGCGCGTACTTGACTGCCTGCAATGCGGCCTCCTCTCGGGTCTGCCGATGCCAGCCGGGGTCGTCGGTGCAACCCTCGGAGGCCGCACGCCAATGCGCAATATAGGCGCAGCAGCCCGCTGCGTCAGCCGCGCGACCGGTCCCGCCACAACGCGCCGAGGACGATCGCCCCACCGGTCGCCAGCACCGCGGCCGCCGCGACCGCGCCGGGCTCGCTCCGCCACCAGTCCAGGGCGTCCCCGCCCAGCGCCACGCCGAGCGCGATGAAGATGACGCCGATCAGCGCCGCGGTCAGGTCAACTCTCATCGTCGCACCTCCGCCGATCCGAATGCCGCCGAGATGTCGATGTCGAGCCGACTCGTGGCGGTTTCCCAATCGCTGCTGGTTTCGACCCCGTCACTGGCGATGCCACTGAGGTTTCGGCCCGGTAAATCGACGCTCCCGAACACGGCTTCCGCGTCAATCCGCCAGGCGACGTCTCGCGGCAGATCGACGACCAGGCTTCCGAACGCGATGTCGAGCGAGACGCGCGTGGTGCCCTTCGGCAGCTCGAGGTCGCGGAAGTCGACACGCAGCTCGCCGAAGGCGTGGCTGTAACTTTCTTCGAGTTGCGCCGCCGAATCGGCGGAAACGCTGCGCTCGCCGAAACCGCTTTCGAATGAGAGGTCGACCTGCAGCGCGATCACCAGCGCGGCGGTCACGACGACGCCCCCAGAACACCAGGCCACCGTCGAGGCCTCGACGCGCCTGCACGAGGATCAACGCGCCGATCAGCACGAGCAGCGCGGCCAGGCCTACGAGGATCCAGTCGCCTCCGGGTTCGACCGCGTCGGTCGTGGTGAGCAACGCTACGGCGCCGACGATGATGAGGATCAGCCCGAAGACGAGCCCACCGCCCACCCGTCGACGGCGCGGGCGGCTTCGCAACGGCTGGGCCCGCGCGGGGCGGCCCTCCGAACCCGGCATCACAATCCACGCGACGATGTAGATCAGCAACCCGACGCCCGCACCGAAGACCGTCCCCAGCACAAACGCCAGGCGGACGATCACGGGGTCGATCTCGAAGTACTCGGCGAGCCCCCCGGAGACGCCCGAGACCATCCGGTCCTGCGACGAACGTCTCAGTCGCCGCGGCTCTTCGAGGGGGGTCGCGCCACCACCGCTGCCGGCAGTGGAGTTCAGGTCGAACTCCGCAGCGCTACCTTCAGCACGCGCATCGTCGGCGGTCGCAGGTGAGTTCAGATCGAACTCCTCCGGTCCGCCCTCGCTGGGGCCGCCAAGCTGATCTGTCATGGTTCGTCCTCCGAGGCACGCACGGACCCGAGTAGCTACTATTCCACACGCCATGGGCCTGCGGATCCTTGAATTGGGCGACGACACCGCTGCCGCCTTCTGCGGCAAGCTCTTCGCGCGCTGGGGCGCCGAGGTGATTCGCGTCGAGCCGCCGGAGACGCCCGCTCCCGCGACCTCCGCCGAGCGAGCCCGCGATCGCTACCTCCACGCCGGTAAGCGTCGCGTCGCGATCGAGCTCGACACGTCCGCGGGTCGGGACCTCCTCGAGGGCATCGCCACGCGCTGTGACATCGCGGTCTTCGACGAGCCGCCGGAGGTCGTGGACCGCCTCGGGCTGCTCGACCTGGGCGGGGAGGGCGCTCCCGGCGTCCGCGTGAGCGTCACGCCGTACGGCCTGAGCGGCCCGAACCGTGACTGGCAGGCCACGACGGCAACGCTGCTGGCCCACGGCGGCTACACGTTCCTCATGGGCGATGCGGGGCGCGCTCCGCTGACGATGCCGGGGCACTACGTCGAGTACCAGTCGGCCCAGTTCGCCTACCTCGCCGCGCTGAGCGCGCACCTCGGACGGCAGGCGCGGGGCGGCGGGGCGCCCGTCCGTATCGAGATCAGCATGCTCGAGGTGCTGGCGACGCTGTCGCAGTTCTCCACGGTGATGTGGACCTTCGGCGGGCGCATCCGCAGTCGCCATGGCAACGCGTGGGAGAACCTCCATCCGACCACGCTCTACCCGGTCAAGAACGGCTGGTTCGGCCTGAACATTCTGCCCCGGTTCTGGGAGGCGTTCGCGATGATGATCGGGCACCCCGAGCTGGTCGCCGATCCTCGCTTCGCGACCAACCCGGACCGCATGGAGCACGCCGAGGAGCTCGACGAGTACATCCTCGACGCGCTCGGCGAGATGACGCCGCGCGAGGTCCTGCTCTCCGCGCAGGACACGTGGCGCGTGCCGGTGGGCGCCGCCGTCGAGCTGCAGGACCTCCTCGACGACCCTCACCTTGAGGCTCGCGGCTTCTGGCGCAGCGTCGAGGGCGAAGCGGGCGCCGACGGCTCACCGCTGCGACTGCCCGGCGCGCCCTTCTCGATCGTCCACGATGTGCGACCGCTCGAGCCGACGACTGAACCGCCCGGGACCTCCACGCACGCCGTCCTCGGCGGCGCAGAGCAGGAGCGCTGATGCCGGCCGGACCGCTCGAACACATCCGCATCGTCGACCTGACGCAGATCTGGGCCGGACCACTCGCCACGCGGATCCTCGGCGACCTCGGCGCGGACGTGATCAAGGTCGAGGCGCCGTTCGCGCGTGGACCGGCTGGCGTACCTGTCGCCGTTGCCTCGGAGTTCCTGAACGGCGACCCCGGCGAGCGCCCGTGGAACCGGCAGAGCGTGTTCAACAAACTGAACCGCAACAAGCGTGGCATGGCACTCGACCTCAAGACCGAGCGAGGGCGCGCCATCCTGCTCGAACTCGTCGCCGACGCGGATGTCGTGATTGAGAATTTCAGCGCCCGCGCCATGCCTTCGCTCGGCCTCGACTACGACGTACTGCGAGGAGCCAATGAGCGCATCATCTACCTGACCATGCCCGGTTACGGCGCCAGCGGTCCCTACCGCGACTGGGTCGCGCTGGGGCCCAGCCTCGAACCGATGACCGGTCTCACCTCGCAGATGGGCTACTCCGACGAGGAGCCGCGCGTGACCTCGGTGGCGCTCCCCGACGCCGTCGGCGGCGTGAGCGCCGCTGCGGCGATCCTTGCCGCGCTGCAGCGTCGCGAGGAGACAGGGCGGGGCGCGTTCGTCGACCTCTCCCAGCAGGAGGGCGTCATCGCCTACCTCGGCGAGGCGATCGTCGAGCAGCAGTTGACCGGCGAGGTCGCGCACCGCATCGGCAACCGGCATCGTGAATTCGTGCCACACGGCATCTACCGCTGCGCGGGCGAGGACGATTGGACCGCCCTCGGCGTGCGCAATGACGAGGAGTGGCATGCCCTGGCCACCTTCGCCGCTGGCGGCTGGGCCCAGGACGCGCGCTTCGCTGACGCCGCGGCACGGCGCGCGAACGAGGACGCGCTCGACGCGGCGATCGAGGCGTGGACCGGCGGCTTTGACAAGATCGAGCTGGCCTCGGAGCTGCAGCAGCGAGGTGTTGCTGCAGCGCCCGTGCTGAACGCGCCCGAGCTGCTCGCTGACGAGCACCTGGACGCGCGCGGTTACTTCACACACCTCGGCGGCATCGACATCGAGCCGCTCACCTATCCGGGCAATCCCGTACTCGTCGACGGCGAGCGCGAACGCGACTGGGTCGGCGCGCCGGGCCTCGGGCAGCACAACACGGAGGTGCTCAGCGAACTGCTCGGCCTGTCCGAGGAAGAGATCGCGGCCCTCCACCAGTCGGGCGTGATCGCCGACCGGCCGCCCGACTAGCCCGAGCCGTCGGCCTCCCCTCGGACGCGTGCCTGGTGCTCGCGGTCGGCGCGCTTGCCCCGGTAGACGCTCATGTCGATCGCCCGCCAGACCTCTGGATCGAGGCGGAAGAGCAGCCTCGGCTCGGTCTGCATGTTGGTGAAGAACACCTCGACGGCGTCTGCCCTCGAAGGATCGCCGCGGCCGACATACTTCTCCGCGAGCCGCCGCGAGATGGGCCAGATGTCGTAGTCGGGCAGTTCAAACGCCGTCACCACGCCATCCACGCCGACGTGACCAGGTTGCGGCGCGCCCGCCTCGATGCAGAGTGACGCCCGAGGGTCGTTGAAGAGCTGCTTACACCAGACGCGGCTATAGGTCCCGGTGATCCAGAACTGGCCGTTGTCGTGGAGCCCCCAGATCGGCACCGTGTAGGGCCGCCCGTCGCGTCGCAGTGTCGCGATCACTCCGTTGTGCGGTTGCTCCAGGAATTCGGCGCGCAGTTCCGCTGACATTCGAGGCATCGGCATCCCCCTGCTGCAAGATTGCAGTGCTGGGAGGACTCTAGCCCGGGCCGGAACGCTGAGGAAAGGGCGCTAGAACAGCCCGCCGAAGAGCTGGCCGCCGTCGATACCGGTCATGTCCGTCACGTCGGCCGGAGGCGGCGCCTGCACGACGACCGTGCCGCCGACCTCGAGGATGTCGAACTGAAGGGAGATCGAGCCGGGCGCGTCAGCCAGTTCCTGGGCCGGTAGTCCGAGGCTCGCGGTGTCGAACTCCATGCTCATCCGCCGCACGAGGCCGTCCTCGTCGGTCCAGAGGCCGAGGGGGATCGAGAGCCCGGTGAGCGCGGTAGCGTCCGGTGCCTCGAGCGGTACCGGTGCGCCGCTGTTCAACGAGGCGTAGGCCGTTCCGTAGTCGATCAGCGCCTCATAGTGCGTCGTTGAGACGCCGTGCAGTTGCTCCGTGCCGAGGTTGGTGACGCTGCCGATCGACGCTAGCTCGTCGAGCAGCTCCGGCGATCCGAGCAGCTCGCTCGAGTTGAAGCTGCTCTCGATCGCATCGTCGGCCGGGAAGCTGATCCAGTCCGTCTGCGCGCCGAAGAGCGCTGAGAGGGCGGGCCAGCGCATGTAAGCGGTATCGCCCACCTGGCGCATTTCAATGCGACCATCGCCGAAGAAGGCGGCCACCATCGCAGCCTCGGCGGCCGTCTGGCCCTCCGCCACCGCCATTGCCTCCATGAAGGCGCCGAAGTCCAGGGACATCTCGAAGGTGTTGTTTGTCTGGTCGATCGCGCCGTCCATGGTCAGCTCGACTTCGCCGTCGTAGCCGGGCAGACCGGTCATCCCAATGACCATCGCGAACCGCAGGGAGTCGAGTTCCTGTGTACGGAGCATCGCCATCGCGGCGACGTCTGAGGAGACGGACCCACCGCTATTGCTGACGGCCGGCTCGTCGGACGACGCAGGCGCCTCGGCGGCGGCCGAGCCCTCGTTCGAGGCCTCGGCGGGAGCGCTGGCGACCGTCGCATCGCCGCCGCTGTCCGCATCGGACGGCGCGCTGTTGCCGCCACAGGCGGCGACGAGCAGTCCGGCGAGAGCGATGTAAACGAAAAGCAGGGTACGAAGCGAGTGGGAGTAGGGCACAACGACTCCTTGGCGCACGGCGCAGCGCTAGGAGACCAGCGTAGGGAGCGCTGGATCAGCGAATCCTATGGAGTCGTATCGGAAGCGACAGAGCTGGCACGAGGCGACATAACGTTGCGGGGGCGAGGCCGAGGCTACTGCGGGCCCTGGACGTACCGCGACAGGCCGCGCACGCCTTCGATGCCTACGTAGAGCAGGAAACCGGCGATCGGCGGCAGAATGATCGCCTCGGACTGCCCCTCGAGGCCGAGCACGACCGAGAAGCCGGCCGCCACGGAGCCGATCAGCAGGAACTGGAACCCAATCAAGCCCATCACGGCGGCAAGGACGGCCCTGAGCAATGGTGACTGCAAGGACACCGCCTCTCGCATCCATCCTAGATCAGGATGGCGGCCTCGTGTCCGATGGCCGAATCAACGGATGTGGAGCAGACCCGGCGAAACGCACACATTTGGCGTATCTCTGCTTCTCCCTGAGGTTGGATTGACGAATTCTTTGACGTCTCGGGTCCTCAGGCGATGAGCGGCCCGCCCACGATGATCGCAACGGTCGCGCCGATCGCGAGGTAGGGGCCATACGCAAACGTCGAGTGGCGGTCGCGACCGCGCAACAGCAGCGCCACCCCGGCGAGCGCGCCGAGGCCGGAACCAACGACGAGGTAGATCGGGATCATCGTCGGACCGACCGCTGCGCCGACGAAGGCGCAAGCCTGACGTCACCCATCCCCAGGCCGCCGCGCCCGAGCAGCCAGACGATGAACATCACGCCGCCAGCGACCAGCATCCCCGCGGATGCCTCGAATAGTCCGCTAGCGCCGGCGGTGACGCCCGCGAGGGCGATCGCCAGCAGCGTCCCGGGGTAGGTGAGGGCATTCGGGATGCGGCGCTCGCGCAGGTCGATGGCGGTCGCAATCGCCAGCACTGCTACGAACGCGGCGACGGCTGCGATCGCAATGCCGTCGTAGCCGCCGATCACAGCGGCGCCCGCCCCTCCGGCAGCACCGACGACCGACGACGCCAGGACCAACCCACGAGGTGTCATCGGCTGGAGGCGGCTTCGAGCGTCTCGAGCTTGAGGCCGGGCGCGATGCCCTGACGGATCGCCTCGCCGGCAGGCAGCTCAAGGACCATATGTGTCCCACGGCCCCAGCTGAATCGCCAGGGCTGGAGGTTGGGCACGACCTTCACGACGCGCCAATAATCGTCGAGGTAGACCACGTCGATGGCGAAGCGCATGAACCAGGTGTGTACGGAGGAGCAGGGGCGAATCAGCAGCCCCTGCCGTGGCGCCAGGCCGCGGCGGCCGAGCAGCCCTCGACCGCGGGACCACAGTGAATCTGCGACCTGCGCCTGCACGAGGGTCTCGCCGTTCGCGGCCAGATTGAGCGTTGCGCTCATCGCGTCCGTCCGATCACCCCGCGCCCTTGCCATGTTCGCGCGCGGAACGCGCCAGGCGCTAGCCGGAGAACGTGTCCATGACGTCCAGGCCGATCGGGCCCAGCAGGAGCAGGAACAGCGTCGGGAACATGAACATCACCGTCGGCAACGTGATCTTCACCGGAATCTTCGCGGCCTTCTCCTGCGCCTCCTGGCGGCGTCGCGCGCGCGACGCCGCGGCGTGGTTGCGCAGCACACCCGCGATCGGGATACCGGTCTGCTCCGCCTGCGCAATCGCGCGGGCGAAGAGGAACATCTCTCGTGCCCGCGATCGGCGCGCCATGCTCAGCAGCGCCTCCTCGCGGGGCTGGCCGACCGAGATCTCGTTGACCGCACGGCCGAACTCCTCGGCGATGGGCCCCTTGAACTTCTCAGCGACCGTCAATAGCGCGGCCTGCAGGCCAACGCCAGCCTCGATGTTCGTGACGATCAGGTCGATGGCGTCCGGCAGCTCCTTGGCGATCTGGTCGCTGCGCTGCTGTGCCTTGCGGCGCAGCATCATCCACGGGACGTAGAGGCCGCCGCCGGCCCACACCGCGAGGACGATCGCGAGCGTCGAGGTCACGGTGCCGCTAGTGATAACGCTCAGCAATCCGAACCCCACGGGCGTCACCACACCCGCGGCCGCCCAGATCGTGAGGAATGTCGACAGCGTCATCGGTCGACCGGCCGTCTCGAGGCTCGCGTCGACTGACTGGACCACGCGCTGTGGAAGCAGAGACGAACCGGTGTTCCCGATATTCCCGAGGATCGGCGCGATCACGCGCTCTCCGAACGAGAGTTCGAACACGTCGACCGTGTCATCGTCCGAGCCGAGGCGCTCGAGGCGACGGTGCACCTCGACGTCCCGGTTGCCGCGGAACAGCGCCACGAACAGGATCGCGACGGTACTTCCGGCGAGAATCGCGAGCACGAGTGGAGACATCGCTACACCTCGCTCTTTGTGACCTTGTTGATGACCACGTAGCCGGCGAAGTCGAGCGCGAGTGCCGCGCCGAGGACGATCTGGCCTCGCGGGTCCGTCAGTAGCAGCCGGTACGGGTCGCCGGCCATCAGCATGAGACCGCCAGCGAGGACCAGCGGGAAGCCCGCCACAATCACGGCGGAGAACCGCTCCTTGGCCGTCATCGCCTTGAGGTCGCGATAGAACGAACGCCGCTCGCGAATCGTGACACCCACGCCGCGCAGGATCTCGGACAAGTTGCCGCCGCTCTGCCGCTGGATCGAGATCGCCGTGGCGATCATGTCGAAGTCACGGCTGCCGAGGCGGGAGTTGATCTCCTTCAGCGCCTCGTCGGTGTTCCCGCCGAGGCGGGTCGAGTCGAGCATGCGCTGCAGCTCATCGGCCAGAGGCGCCTCCAACTGCTGCCGCGTCGCCCTCAGGGCCTGCACGTAGCCGAATCCAGATTGCAGCATCGAGGCCATCACGTCGCAGAACTCGACGAGCTGCTCCTCGATCATCTCGGCGCGGCGCTTGCGTCGCTGCGCGACCAGCAACGGCGGCGCGATGATGGCAGCCAGGATGAAGAGCCCCGGCGTGGCCAGTCGCGCGACCGGACTTTCGAACGAGTCGCCGGCAGTGACGCCCACCAGGACGGCGACCACCACCGCGAGTAGCCGGATCGCGATGTACTCGCTCACTCGGAGCGGGACACCGGCTTGTTCCAGCTTCTCGCGCGTGCGATCGCCCCAGGCGCTGCCCGCGGTCAGGGCATCCAGCCGCCCGCTGGAGCGGCTGCCCTGCATCAGGTCGACTTGCCGCTCGTAGATCTCCGTTGGTGTGCCCAGTGCGGCGAGGCGGTCCTGCGCCTTGCCGTAGGGCGAGCTGATGAAGCGCGCGAGCGCCACCAGCGTGAGCATCACAGTTGAACCGACGCCGGCGGCGATGACAATGACGGCCGGGTTCATCGCAGCGCCGCCGCAGCTGTCGGCGCGTCCGGTGGGCGCACCCACGCCTCGGACACACCGTAGTGCTCGAAGCGCTCTGTGAAGTGTGGTCGGATGCCTGTCGGTCGCAGCTCTCCACGCACGCGGCCGTCGTCGTCGAGGCCTTCTTGCTCAAGCGTGAAGATGTCCTGCAGGGCGATCACATCGCCCTCCATGCCTGCGATCTCTGTGATGGCGGAGACGCGGCGCGTGCCGTCAATCATGCGTGAGATCTGCACGATCAGGTGCAGCGCCGAGGCCATCTCGAATCGCCTTGGTCGGCAGCTCGAACCCGGCGAGCATCACCATGTTCTCGATACGCGATAGGGCATCGCGTGTCGTGTTGGCGTGCACCGTGGTGATCGAGCCCTCATGACCAGTGTTCATCGCCTGCATCATGTCGAAGGCTTCGTCGCCCCGGACCTCGCCGACGATGATGCGGTCGGGGCGCATACGCAGAGAGTTCCGGACGAGCTCGCGCTGAGAGATCATGCCGGCGCCCTCCTGGCCGCCCGGACGCGCCTCAAGGGTCACGACGTGCGGCTGGCGCAGCTGGATCTCGACCGGGTCCTCGATGGTGACGACGCGCTCTTGCGCCGGGATGAACCCCGAGAGCGCGTTCATCAGCGTCGTCTTACCGGAGCCAGTACCGCCGGAGATGACGATGTTCAGCTTGGCCGCCACGCAGGCGCGCAGGAAGCCAGATGCCTGCTCCGTGACGCTCCCGATACGGATCAGGTCATCGAAGTCGAAGCGGTCAGTCTGGAACTTCCGAATCGTCAGCGTCGGGCTGTTCACCGAGATCGGTGGGATCACGATGTTGACACGGGAGCCATCAGGCAGACGCGCGTCTACCAGCGGCTGCGCCTCGTCAAGGCGCCGGCCCAGCGGGCCGACGATGCGGTCGGCCACGCGGCGGATGTGCTCTGGGTCGCGGAAGCGGACGGAGCTCACGTAGAGCACGCCGCTGCGCTCGTAATAGACCTGGTCAGGCCCGTTGACCATCACCTCGCTGATCTCAGGGTCGTCCAGCAGTGGCTGAATCGGCCGTAGCCCAGCACCTCATCGACGACGGCCGTCACGACCTCCTGCTTGATCACGCCGGCAATGTTGCCGGCCAGCTCGCCCAGGACCTCGGTGACGGCGGTGCGGACATGCTCGTGCGACTCCTCGTAGGAGAGGGAGTCCAGGGCGCGCACGTCCAGATCCTTCAGGATCCGGTCGTGGACGCGTACCACCAGCTCATCGCGCGAACGGTCTTGCGTGCCGTGGCCTTCGACCACGCGCACGATATTGCTCGTGCCGTTTTGAGTCGCCACGTTACTGCGCCTTCCTGCTCAGCAGCGGGATGCGGACGAACGGCAGTCGCGTGATGCGGCTCTCGCTCTCTCCCACGCCGGCGATCGTCTCGGCGAAATGCACCACGTGCCGGGCGTACTTGCCGCGCGGCGACGAGAGGGTGATCGGAATGCCGGTCTGCACCGACAGGCCAACCTGCGAATCGTGCGGAATCACCTCGGCGACCTCGAGGCCGGTCGCACGTGCGACGTCCTCCGGGCTCACCGCGGCCGCACGCGTGTTGTCATTCACCACCAGGCGGATGCGCTGTTTCGGCATCGCCCAGGATTCCAGGATGCGGAGTGCCGTCTTTGTGTCCTTCACGCTCGACACATCGAGCGAGGTCACAAGGATGACGATCGCCGCCTCATTGAGGGAAGCCGCAACGACATCGTTCATGACACCGGGGGTATCGATGATGACGTACTCGTGCGTCTCCGCCAGCGATTGTGCGATCGAGGTGATGTGCTCAGGCCGCATCGCGCGCCAGTCGTCCGGCTCGGAGGCGGCCATGAGGACGTTCACACCGGATTCGTGCCGAGATAGGTAGCTCTGCATGACAGCACGGTCGATCTCTTCCTCGTCGCGGGCGAGGTCGGCGACCGACCGCTCCACGTCGAGGTCCAGCATCACCGCGACATCGCCGAACTGCGCGTCGCCATCGACCAGCGCCACTTCCTGGCCCGTCACGCGTCGCATGGCGACCGCGAGGTTCGTGGCCAGGGTGGTCTTGCCGATACCGCCCTTCGCGCCGGCGACCGTCAGGGCCGTGCCCTTCGCCGTGGTCCCAGTCGAGTCCGTCCAGCGTGCGAGCTGTCGCTGCTCCTCCTGCGCCAGGACGGCGTGGATGGCGTCACGTAGCTCGTCGCTGTTCAGCGGCTTCTCGAGGTAGTCACGCGCTCCCGCTCGCATCGACTGGCGCATGAGCGCGGCGTCGCTCGCGCTCGAGTACACGAGCACCGGCGTGTCGGGCGTCTGCTGTTGCAGCGCCTCCAGGGTCGCGAGACCTCGCACCGGCGGATCTTCCAGCGAAAGCAAGATCAGGTTGGGCGCCTGTTCCGCAGCCAGGAAGGTCGCCTCGGTGCCGTAGGCGGTCTCGCCTGCGACGTCGAGGCCGACGGATTCGAGGGCGCGAGCAACGTCGAGCCTGCTGTCCAGGTTGGGATCGACGATCAGCGCCGAAAGATTACGAGCCATGATGTTCTCCGCTCCCCTTGCGGGCGTCGTGTTATCGCGTCGACGCCAGCCCGGTGCTGCCCTGCAACTGCTCGAGCTTGAACAACGGGTCGATCGTGAACCGAGTCGAGTCACCGAACGAACGCAGCGTCAGCCCCAGCGAGCCCTCGCGCGAAGCGAGGAACAGCGTCTGCGCCTCGTCTGCTGTCACGGCGAGCGTGACAGAGACCGCCGAGGGCTGAACCTCGACCGCGTCGTCGCGCAGCGTGGCCTGGTCGCGGTCGCCGTCCAGCGGCTGCGCGAACTCCTGACCGACGGCCAGGACTAGCAGGTCCTGCAGGATGGTGATCACCGTCGGGTGCCCAGCCACGTCGTTGTCGTCAGGCTGCTCGTCGGGGCCGAAGAGGCGGCCATAGTCAGTGGACACCATCACGTCGACCCGGTCGCCGGGGACGATCAGTCCGCCGGCGCCCATGATTTCGCTGAACTGCACCGAGGCAGCCCGCATCCCCGCCGGGACGGAGTAGGCGAGCTCAACGCCACTAGTGCCGTCAGAGCCCACGAGCTTCGACTCGAGCACCTGCTCGCCGAGGGTCAAGGGATAACGCGTGGTGCGCCCCTCTAGCTCGTCGAGGTCGGTCAGCGCGCCCGAGAGGACGGCCGAGACCGGAATCTCGCGCAGCTCGAGTATGGCCGTGGTCAGCTCGACGCCCGCGGGGATCTCCTCGCGCGCTACGACGACCGTCCGGCCCGGAATATTGTTCGTTGCTGCCGCCGTCGAGGCCTCGTCATCGCCCTCCTGGGCGCTGAGCCAGGCCAGCGTGGCCGCAGCTGTTACCAGCCCCAGCACCGCAGCGATCAGCAGCAGTCCGCCACCCGAGGCGATCTTGCGTACACCGTTCATCTTGGTCCCTCCGCTCCTACCGCTTCCGTTCGGAAGTTCCGTGACCGCGTCGCTTGGGCCCGAAGGCCGTCGCGATGTGATGGTCCGGTGCTTCGCGCTGGTCGCGCTGGTCGCTCCCGCCTCTGCCTCGCGCGGCCGTCAGGCCCGTCGAGACGGTGGCGCGAGCCACCAACTGAGCACTCCTTATCCGCAGTCAGCCCCGGCCACGAGCACCGCCTGGTTTGACGGCTTAGCTTCGAGGCGCGAGTCCGAGCAAGCGTTGATGTTCCACGTCGATGGAATCAGTCCGCCCGAGACCAACGAGATCAGTCCCGGCACCGGCGTGATCGTGTCGTAGCTGTGGTTGATTCGAACCGCGACGCCGTCGCCGCGCGTGTATTCCCCGCCGGTGTTTTGGTACGAGACCGAAACCTCTGAGCAGAGCAGGCGCCCGCCGGCGAAGTCGATGGCGCGCTTCTCAATCGAGTTGGCGTCACAGGTGCCGGGGACGGTCGACGGCAGGTTGGCCACGGCTGCGTAACGAGCCGCCTCGGACGCGGCGTTGTTCACCGTGATGTTGGTGTAGAAGGCAAAGCCGAACTCTACCAGCAGCATCACCAGCAGCAATATGAGGGGGAGCAGCAACGTCGTCTCGACGACGGTCTGCCCGCTATCGCTTGTCAGACGCATCCTGCTCCCCGTTCATCTCGTGCTTCGCCCGGCTTACGAACCGGCCATCGTGGTCTTGATCTCCGTCACGGTGGAGGTGATCTGTGCGGCGATGCCCGTCGTCTGGAAGGCGACAAACAAGGCCAGCGAGATCACTCCGGCGACCAGCACGTACTCGATGACTCCCTGACCCTCTTCGGGCTCCAGCGTCGACTGGAGCTTGATCTGCGCCTGCATCAGCAGGTCGTTGAGCTTGTTCATTGGACCCTTGTTCATTGGTCGCAGCTGACTGCGATGGACTCCCGATCGGCCCGTGGACACGGACCGCTGTGGGTGCTGGACCCGGCTGAGAAGCGACGATCCCCACGATCCGCTGCTCCCTGGCTACCGTTTCGATAACTCCGGCTGGACCCGTTCCTTTCAGTCGTCGAGACCGCGTCCAGGATGAGCTCCAGCGCTGACTCCGAGGCTACGAGAGCGTTCGTAAGCGGCGTGGTCGCGGCGTGTAAGAAGTCGTCAGAAGCGGTTAAGCCGCTCCCTGCTGACCACGCCATTGAGCCCGTCACCACTGCTCGCATACCCGTTTCATCTCCACACCGCCGAGGCGGCTTCAGCGCACCACGCGGGTGCCTCCTATTGAGAGTCGGCACCATCCACCTCGATGTGCATACGGAAGGTCCCCATGCGCACCTCGTCGCCGGCCTCGAGCGTCGCCCAGGTCATTGGGCGCTCGTTCACGAGGCAGGCGGCGCTGTGGTCGGTGACGTGCAGGACGATGGCGTCGTCGTGACGCCAGATCAGCGCGTGCTCCGGCGAGACGCCGGAGTCCTCCGGCAACACCAGGTCGCACGAATCCGCGCTCCCGATCTTGATCGGCGTGGCGCCGATGCATACGCGGCGGGCCCCGCCGATGCTGCCGAGCACGATGTATGAAGTGATCGGCTGGTCCGGCGTGGCGTCTGCGGCCACGTCGGCGCTCGTCTGGCGAGCGTCCGTCTCGGCGATGCGCTCCGCCGCCTGCTTGAAGCCGGCCGCCAGCCGGCGGTTCATGTCGAACTGCGGTGCGGGTGCTGCGGCCGTGTCCTCGTCGAGGTCCTCGCCGTTCACCTGCTGGTAGTTGTCCGAGTCCGGTAGCACCGGCGTCGGCTGCCGCGAGGCGCGGTCACGCACCCAGTTGCCGATGCCGTTGGCCAGACGTTTCGTGCCGTGGACGGCCACACTGGCGACCGAGAACAGCCCGCGCACTGCGCCGCGCAGGACCCACTTGATGCCATCGGACGCGTGGCGGACGAACCAGTTCGCGCCGGACACGGCCGCTCCAGGCTCGCCAGCGGGCTTCTCAGCCACTCGGCTGTTGGCCTCGCCGACAGCGATCAGCGCGCAGGCACGGACGTAGGCGCGGTCGACCAATTCCAGCTCGGAGACGACGCCGGGGTCGCGATGCACCTTGACCAGTAGCTCCTGGACGCGCGTCTCATACGCGAGTTCAACCTCGTCGAAGGAGGCGCTGGAGTCGAGACCAAGCAGTACAAAGGGGCTACCGGCGAGCGGGCGCAGGTGCCGGAAACCGATCCAGGCGCCCACGGTGGTCGAGGTGCCGATGAAGGCGACGCCGATGGCCGGCAGCGTGCCGGCGAGTACACCCGTCGCCGCGGCCGCCATGACCGCAACCAGCTCCATGCCGACCAGCACGCTCCACACACGGGAGCTGTTCGGAGCCATCGCTTCTGGCAGCGGAACTGGGCGCGTCTCAGCGAGCGCGTGGTCGTACTCACGGCGCAGGCTCTTGTCGAGGACGATGTTCAGCGCCTCGTTGAGCGCATCGATCGCCTGACGTGCGCCGATCTCGCCCTGACGCTCAGCCTCCAGGTACTCGCCGATCTTCGACCAGTACATCTCGCGCGCGAGCGCGGAACTGGCGTCAGGTGAGATCCCGAGGAGCTCGTAGACATCGGTCTTTGACTCTGTTGCCACCATCATGAGGCCACCGCCTGTACTGCATCCATGCGAACTACGTAACTGGCGATCGCTACCTCCTCGCCGGCGGCGACAATCAACCATTCATCACGCTGCTGTTGCTGGTAGGGGACACCGCGGGAGCTCAGCCCGTGGATGCGGAACTGGCCGCCGGGATCCGCCGAGATGCGCGCGTGCATCGGTCGCACATCCGGGTCGTCGAGGACGATGTCGCAGGAGGAGGCGCGGCCGATGGTGACCGGTCGCGGGCCCATGCGATAAGCGCGCTCGGTGCCGTCCGAAGCGACCACTGTCAGCGTCCCAAGCTCGATATCGCGCGGCGGCGTCTGCGGCGCCACTCGGCGCGGCGCGCGGACCCGCAGCGGCGTCGGCCGCGGCGTGTTGTCCCGTCGCCGGTACCAGAGCAGGCCGACCAGGGCCACGATCGTCACGACCGCGAGGATCGGCATCCAGGGCGGGCTGCTCGAGGGCTCCAGCGCTGGCAGGCTGCTGATGCTCTCTGTCGCCAGCACGCCACCTTCGGCGTCCAACAACTCGATGGTCAGGTCGCCCGTGCCCCGCGGCAGCTCGAGCAGAAGCTCGCTGTTCGAGGACGAAGCCAGCTCTTCCCCGCCATCGCGAATCACAATCGTGGACTCACCCGGACCTTGCACGCGCTGGCGCACGGTCACGGAGGTCGCTTCGGGCTGCTGTTCGATGGTGAGTGTCGGGCTGAGCGTTGGTACCACGAGCTCAAACGTCGCGCTGCCGGCCAAACCGGCGGAGACGTTCGCGCGCACGTCGATGAGCAACGACCCGGGGCCGAATCGCCATGGGTCGATGGTGAGCGAGGTGCCGCTGCCGAAGGCGAGCGACTGCCCGCCGGCCGTCGCCTCCAGGCGCAGCACAGCAGGGTCAACCAGCGTCGTAGCGATCACGGTGATCGGGTCGCCCGGCTCACCGCCTTCGACCGCGCTGATCTCGACGAAGCCCTCGTTCGTGACCTCGAATTCAGCTCTGGCCTCCAGGCGCTCTCCTAGAACCGTCGCGAAGATGTCGGCCGTATGCGTGCCGATGGCGAACGGGCGGGTCACGACCTGCACCAGGTCGGTCGCGCCGAGGCGGCCGCCAAGGGACGAGAACAGCGAGCCGAGGGCGCCGTCGTCCGCGACCTCCCAGAACTCGCCACCCGTGCCCGCTGCAACGGCCTCGAGGTACTCCGCGTCGGAGCTCGTGCCGAGCCCGAAAGCGAACGCGGTCGCGCCGCTGTCGGTCAGGGACTGGATGCTCGCGTCACGTGCAGCCGCCGAGGCGCCCGACTCCTCGCCGTCCGAGAGCAGGACGAGGTTGCTGCGCGCGGGGGAAATGTCGGAGAGCAGGTCGGCCGTGAAAGCGGACGCGTCGTAGAGGGCGGTTTCGCCCTGCGCGACCAGCGAGTTCAGGACGTCCCTGGCCACGGCGCGGTCGGTCGTAAAGTCGAGCGCCAGTGACACGTTGTTGGAGAACCGCACGATGGCGACCTCGTCGCCCTCGTTGAGCTGGTCGATCAACGAGATCGCAGCATCCCGGGCCGCCTCGATGGGGGCGCCGGCCATGCTCCCGCTCGTGTCGATGGCCAGCACGATTGCCAGCGTGTCGACGTCACGTGTCGGCGTTGCATCGACTCGCTGCGGGATGCCGTCGACAAGCGATGTGAATCGCGGAGGCTCGAGGTCGGTGACGCCAGCGACGCGTACCGAGATGGCAAGTGAGCCGGCCGGGTCGTGTTCCACGGCCAGGATGCGGAGCGTGTACGTCGGCTCCTCGTCCTCGCCGAGTTGGGCTGTCACCTGCGACGCGGGGACCACGCGCAGCGCCAGCGCAGCTACGGCCAGCGTCAGCAAGCGGAGTGTCGTCGTACTGATGGCGCGATTCACAATATCGAACTCCCAGTGCCAACCGAACGCCACCCGCCGGGCAGGTCCGGCGCATGGCTGTTGTTAGTCCCTCGACTGCTCCCCCTAGTTATCGGCAGATTCGTATGTAGTTTTGATGCCTGCCGGAGACATCCGATATCGGGATAACCCTGACGGCCTCTGCGCCCGTCATGACGCTGGTTTCTGCGCCTGGTTTTCACCCAGGGGCAGGCCCAGACCGACCCGCCGCCGACGCGTGGAGCGGCGCTCCTGGTCGTTCGCCTTGTGACTCTCAGCACGGAAGGCGCGCACCGCGCGCAGCAGCAGCGAACGGAACGAACCGTGGCTGCGGTCCATAGCCGCCGCCGCCTCGACGCCGGACAGCCCGACGATGAAGCGCAACTCCAGGGCAGTGCGGTGGTCAGGGCGCAGGCGTTCGAGGATGTCGCGCACCTCGACCTCGAGGAACTCGTCGCGAGTGTGGAGCTCCGTCTGCACGTCGTCAGGCGGTTTGGAGCGGTAGTAGGAGGCGAGCTGGTTGCGGGCGATGCCGAACAGCCAGGCTTCGAATGGCTTGCCCTGCCACTGGAAGCGGGTGATCGACCGGAACGCCTCCAGGAACACGTTGGACGCCAGATCTTCGGCCTGTTCGACCGTGGCGACACGCGAGCGGAAGAAACGGAACATGCGGTCGTAGTGGTGATCGAAGATGGCCGCCCACGCGGATTCATCGCCCCGCACGGGCGGCCTCGACGACCGCCATCGAAGTGATGTGCTGCTCCGGCTGCGCCGGTTGCTGCTTCGCCACGTTCGTGGCTCCCCCGCCTTTGGTCCAACGAAGGAAAATGCTAGAGACAGAAAAATCGGGACAACGTAAGATTCACGAGAAACGCGTAAGAACTAGATAGTTTGCTTACGATCGCAGCCAACTCATGCCGCCGCCTGCCGTACGTAGTGAGGCGGCAAACCACTAAGACGTCGTCGAATGTCCGCAAGTTGTAAGAAAACAGCGGAACGGAACAGACGTTCTGCGCCCCGCCAACGTTGTTGCAGTTAGCCTTCGAGGTCTCAGACGACCCGTTGCGCCTGCACGATCACACGGTGGTCGTACTGACCCTCTGCCGCATCCCAGATGCCGCCACAAGTGATCAGCGTCACCGTCTCCGGTCCCGAGCGACCGCCGATGATCTCGCGCAGGTCCGCGTCCTCCGGCCGTGTCGAGTAGATCCTCGACACGACGTACTCGATCGGCTCGCCCTCGAGGACCACGATCACGCGGTCGCCATCGCGCAGGTCACCGAGTCGCCAGAAGACAGCGGTTGAGCCGCGGTAGTCGAGGTGTGCGCTCATCACGGCGTTCCCCGGCGCACCGGGCACCGAGGTGAAGTCGTACCAGGCGACCAGCTGCCCGTTGCGCGGCACTTCCATCACGCCGTTGGTGTCCAGGCCCATACGGATCACCCAGGCATCGACGCCGATCGAGGGGATCTCGAGCCGTACGTCCGGGCCCGTTGGCGGTGGGCTGGGCTGTGGCGACACCACACCTGTCGACGAGGCGGTTGCCGCGGGCGACGGCACGGTCGAGGCCGTTCCTTCGGGCGTCTCCGTTGCAGGCAGTGAGTGGCGGCGGCTGTGGGTGATGCGGTTGCCGGTGATCCGCTCGGTGCGGGAGTCGCGGGGGTCGCGGGGGCCGCGGCGAGCTGAGTTGCAGTTGGCGCCGGCGTCGCCTCAGCGGTGAGAGCGTCGTCGTCGGACGCACTGGGAGCGAGCAGGATCACGAGCGCCAAGAGCGAAACGACCAGCGCCCCGACGGCGACGGCGGCACGTAGCCGCGTGACTTCGAAGAACGAACGGTTCCCCACGAGGCTCCCCGTCTCGCGTCGCCGAGAGCTCGCCCATGAAGAACTGGGGAGTTTCCGCCGACGTTCTCTTTATGGCGTTTAGCACGCAGCCTGTTGCGTTTCCAGCCCCTCCCGCGACCCCAGATCGACTGATCTGGACGATCGGCGCTCTGGTCTTGGTGATCGCCGCTACGCTCACCGCCGCCGCAGCCCCGGCGATCGCGGAGTCGCAGGGCTGGCCATTCTCGTCGCTCGAGGGTGCCTCGGTCGCTCCCCAACCCGTGCCAGCAGGGATCCTGGGTCCCGCCACTTCGGATGCCGTGCCCGCACCCGTGGTGCCCGTGGACGAGCCGCCGACCGCGTTGCTCCCGGCGCGCGCCGGTACGGCCCCCACGTCCGGCGACTCCGCTCTTACCAACGCGATTGTCGAGGCCGCTGCCACCCTCGTCACACCGGAAGAAGCGTCCGTGGCGGCCGCAGCGCCGCTCGCAACGCCGCTGCCGACGTCCGCCACTGACTCTGCGCCGGTAGCTGGCGCGGGCGTGACACCCGTTGCGACGCCGAGTCCCACCGCTGTGGCCACGCCCGTGCCGACGCCGGTCGCCACGCCGCTACCCGTCGTCAGCACCCCGCCAGTCGCGCCCTCGACCTATTCGGCGCGCGCCCAGGGCCTCTTCCTCGCAATGAACCAGGAGCGCGTCGCCGCCGGACTCGCGCCGCTCGTCGCCTCCGAGGCAGCGACCGCCGTCGCGATGCAGCGCGCGGTCGACATGCAGACGCTCGGCTACTTCGCACACGTCAGTCCCAGTGGCGAGACGTGGCTCAAGCTCCTCAATGCCGCCGGCATTCCCCTGACCGCGGGTGGCGAGAACCTGGCGAAGATCTCAGGCGACGAAGACCGGTCCGTGTTCGTCGCGATCACGAAGCTGATGGAGAGCCCCACACACGCCGCGAACATCCTCGGCAGGCACTTCGAGGAGGTGGGGGTCGCCGCCGTCACGGACGAGGGCGGCGTGACCATCTTCGTCACGATCTTCCTCGGCTGACTCGTATGCGTACCTCGTCTCGAATCAGTAGATCTCCCGATGCCCCTCGCGCAGCCGATCGCGCTCAATAGAGGCCATGGAATTGCACGCGTTTGATCGCCTGTCGCCCGCCAGCCGCCCACTTGCGCGGTCGAGCGGGCGCGCGCTCGTCCTGGGACCGCCCGAGGCGTCCTCCCGCGTGGTCACTGAGCTCCGCACGCGCGGCATCGAGGCCTGGTCGGACCGCCTCGGCCGCGTCGCGCCGGACGCCGCCTCTTTCGCCTGGGCGGACGCGCTGGTGGTGATCGACCCGACGCCGCAGCTCGAGAGCCAACATCTGCTGCCGGTGACCGAGTTCGCCGGGCCGACGCTCCTGGCTGCGCCCAGTGCACGAGGTGCCGGCCAGCTCGAGCGTCTGCTTGACCGTGGCTTCGACTTCGTCCACGGGTGGCCGGAGTCGCCTGAACTGATCGCGGCGTTGATCGATCGCGCGCTGCAACGTGTGGTCGAACCTGCCGGTGTCGCAGCCCTTCGATCGTCCCGCCGCCTAGATCCCCGCGGGACCCCGCCTAGAGGACGCCGGCCGGAACCCGCGCCTCAAGGAACTCGTAGTCGTCAGGGTCGGGCTCAAGCGTCTGCGACCAGAACTCCAGGAGCGAGAACGGCCAGTTCTGCGTCACGTGGCCGGCGCTGTTCTTGTACCAGCTCGACACGTCCGGCGTGCCCCACGCCATCGCCGCGTTGCCTTCGTCGATGCGCCGGTTGTAGGCGTCGTGCACCGCGACCTTGCACTCCATAGCCGGCCGGTCGCCGTCGAGGAGCAGGCGCAGGCAGCCCATGACGTAGCGCATCTCGCACTCCGCGAAGAAGATCGTGCTGCCGTTGACCACGATGTTCGTGTTCGGCCCGTACAGGCAGAACAGGTTCGGGAAGCCGGGGATGCTGATCCCCATGTACGCGCGAGCCGTGCCATCCCAGTGATCGTGCAACTCCACGCCATCTCGCCCCACCACGCGCATCGGCATCAGGAAGTTCGAGGCCTGGAAGCCCGTGGCGAAGATGATCACGTCGAACGCCTCCTCGGCGCCGCTCGTGGTGCTGATGCCGGTCGGCGTGATCGCCTCGATGGGGTCGGTCGTGACGTGAACGTTGTCGCGCATCAACGCCCGTAGCCAGTTGCCGTCGTCGATGACCATGCGCTTGCCGCCCGGTGGGTAGTCCGGAATGGCGTTCGCCAGCACCGCGGGCGCCTCAGCGAGCGTGCCGCTGATGTAGGCGGTGAGCAGCTCTCGCAGCTGTTGGTTCGTGGCGCTCACGGAGCCCTGTGCCTGGTCCCAGTCGGGGTCCACCTCGACGGAGCGCAGCATGCCCTCCGAGGTCCGCCAGAACAGCGAGAAGCGGTACCACTGTCGTAGAACGGCACGTGGTTGATCAGCCAGTGCTTGCCCTCCGGGATGTCCTGGCGGTAGGTCGGCGCCGGCGCCATCCATGGTGCCGTCCGCTGGAAGATCACCACCTCGTCGGCGTCCTGGGAGATCTCCGGCACGAACTGGAACGCCGAAGCGCCGGTGCCGATCACGCCGACGCGCTTGCCAGCGAGGTCGTGCTCGTGCTCCCACTCGCCCGAGTGAAACGAGACGCCTTCGAAGGCCTCGCGCCCGGCGATCTTCGGCATCCGAGGGCGGTTGAGCTGCCCGACAGCGCTGATCACGGCGTTCGCCTCGATCGCCTCCGCGGCCCCGTCGGCACCCGTCACCGTCACGGTCCAGCCCCCGCTCTCCTCGTTGAACTCGGCCGACTCGACCTCGGTGTCGAAACGGATGTGCGGGCGGATGTCGTACTTGTCGGCGATGCGGTCGAAGTAGTCGAACAGCACGTTGCGGTCGGAGTAGAACTGCGGCCAGTCCTGCGGCTCGAACGAGTACGAGTAGATGTGGTTCGGGTTGTCGACTCGGCAGCCGGGGTACTGGTTCTCGTACCAGGTGCCGCCGACCTCGGCGTTCTTCTCGATGATCGTGTACGGAATGCCCTCGCCGTCCAGGCGGATCGCCGCCAGGAGACCAGACATCCCTGCGCCCACGATCACCACGTGGAAATCGCTCCGCGCCTCGTCGCTGATGCCCTCGAACGAGGGGTGCGCGTAGGAGTCCTGCCCTTGCATCGCCAGCTCGGAGAGCAGGAACTCCTCGTAGTCCGTCGGCACCGTGTCCGCGATCAGGAAGCTCGACATCTCGCGCACCTCGGCGTGGAGGGCGAGGCCGGCAGCGCGCTGCCGGCGTCCCGGAAGGTGCGCAGCAGCTCGAACGCGAGTTCGCGGACGGTCGCCTGGTCCTCGGCGCTGATGCCCCCCTGCGGGTCGGCGAACAGGGTCGAGGTCGGGTGGATCGGGCCTCTCACGTGGCTCATGTCGCCGCTGACGTGCACCAGGGCGCACATCAGCGAGGGTATGTGCGCCGCCTCGAGGGCGTTCCGCAGCTCGTCGTCGTCCGCACTGATCGGCGGGTAGGCCTGTGGGCCACTGCTCGTCATCGGTTCCTCCGGGGTGTGCGCTGAATGCCCGCTCGGCGGAGAATAGGCCGGAAGCCGCTCGTCGCGCATCCCGAGGAGGGCTGAGACATGGCGGACACTCGCTACAGCGAAACGGTCGACGCGTCGCGCTGGGCCGATGCGCTGCTCGGCGGCGCGGCTGCCTTCGCCATTCTCCTCGCCATCGTCATGTTCGCGGGCGGTGAAGCGCTGGCGGCGGTGATCGCTGCGCTCGTCGGGATCGCGATGTTCGCAGCCTTCCGCACATTCACGACGCTCCGAATCGAACTCGATGACAGCGAGGTGCGCGCCAGCTTTGGCAACTTCAAGCACTCCATCCCGCTGAGCGACATCCAGCAAGTGACCGTCGAGCGTTACGCCTGGCTCCCGCACGGCGGCTGGGGCATCCGCTTTTCGTTCAGTGGCCGCCGTGCCTACAGCGTGCCGTTCCTCCGCACAGGCGTGCAGTTCGCCGTCGGCTCCAGCGAGCGCTGGTACCTCTCGAGCGCACGGCCCCAGGAGCTACTCGGAGTCCGCGGTCCGGCTCAGCGTGGCGGATGGCCGCGGTCTGGAGTCTGTAGTGCCATGCGAAGTCTCCAAGATCACGCCCGACGGTCGAGTGAGATTGTCTTGCGGCCACTGTTCCGGTCGCATAGACCTCCGTCAGAGAGTGGCACGGTATCGACAGTGGAAGAGGCGGCGGCGAGGAGCAGCGATCCGTGGGATGGCTCATCGGTAGTACACAGATCTAAAGATTCCGTTTATCATTGTCGATAGTCCAGCTGTGAGGGGCGTTGCATCGCCGCTCCCCGCTGGTCAATCCGTGGGCGGGGCGACAGCGCCGGTTCGTACGTGATGCACCGCATCACCGAACGGCAGAGGGATTGTCGCCATGACTGCGATGAATCAGAGTGTCGCGCCCAGCCACAGGGCGGGCGTCGCACCAGCGTCAGCATCCTGTCCAACCGGTTCGACCTCCGCGAGGCGCTCGAGGATGAGTTCGACGTTGCGATGTTCAGCTTCCGTCGCCTCGACGAGATCCGTCAGCAGCCGGCTGATGTGGTCCTGGTCGACGCGCGATCGGAGCACTACCACGAGCTGGTGGCCGACCTATCTCGTCGCTCGCAGCGACAGGTGGTGGTGATCGGCCCGCCGGACGAGTCGGCGCAGGCCATGCGCTACCTCGACCTCGGCGCGTCCGACTTCTTCTCGTCGCGTACGGCGCCGATCGAGCGGGCAGCGCGGCTGCGAGCCGCAGCGCGTCGGGCGGAAGACGTGGTCGGCGACGATGACTTCGACCTGGTGATCGGGCCGGTCGCTATCTCGTTGCGCCGTCACGAGGTGCTGAAGGACGGCGAGCCGGTGCGCCTGACGCCGAACGAGTACCGCGTCCTGAAGGTGCTGGCCGAGCGTCCGGATGAGACGAT
>CBDAOL010000001.1:0-21162 GCA_965198045.1 Dehalococcoidia bacterium | reverse complement strand
CTCGCGGCGATCTCGGTGGGTCGGGTCGCGGTCGGCCTCGCGCTGGTCGTGGCCTTCAGCGTTGGCTTCGGCGCGATGCTGACCACGGTCGCGGTGGCGTTCCTCGCCGGGCGGCGGATGCTCGGGCGCGTCTCCTCGGACGCCTCGGGCGCGCCACGGCCGTGGCTTTGCGATGGTGCAGCAGTGGGCGGCATGGCTGCCGGCCGCCGCCGGGCTATCGATGATCGCGATCGGCATCTGGTCAGCGGCGCACGGAATCACCAGCGTGCTCAGCGCCTAAGCTCGCGGTCGCGCCAACTGATTCTCCGTCGAACAGAACGCGTGTGCCTGCGCTGCGGTGCCTTCGGCAGTTGAAGCGCCGTGGGCATCTGATGTATCGATGGAGGACCATCGCTCCCGCGATGCTTGAACAGGGGAGCTGTCATGTTCGGGCGGGCGCTGATCGTAGTTGGGGTGTCTGTCGCGACGCTGATCCTCGCCTGCGGCTCAAGCGATGATCGCGCGCCGATTTCGACAATCGCCGGCGGCCTGGATGGCGCGTCGCTCTTCGCGCAGACGTGCGCCTCATGTCACGGCCCGAACCTCGAGGGCACCACGGGCGGGCCTCCCTTCATCGACTCGATCTACCGGCCCGCACACCACGCTGACGCGGCGTTCCTGCTGGCCGTGCGACGAGGCGTCCGATCGCACCACTGGGACTTCGGCAACATGCCGCGCATCGATGGGCTCAGCGACGAGCAGGTCGCGGCGATCGTCGAGTTCGTTCGGGCCCAGCAGCGTGCAGCGGGGATCGATTAACGATCCGACCTCACCGAGCTACGCGCCGTCCTCGGGCCCAGCACAGCACCCGCAGGTCGCTTCCCCGTCGCCGCCCTCGATCACGCGCTCTCCGCCCAGCGCCGGCGCTTCGTCGAGGCTGAGGGTCACCACCTCTGAACCTCGCGAGGAGAAGTAGCGCCGCAAGTTCACCTCGTTCTCGAACAGGTGGACCTGGCTGCAGAACGCGGCGAGCATCGTCTCCACGCTGTCGCCACAGGCGTCGCCGTCTTCGCTCTCCTCCGGCACGACGATCGAGATCACCGGCGCATCGACGGAACTTTCGACGACGACACCGTCCTCGAACCTCAGCTCGATCGGCACACCAGAGAGCGGATCCTGGGTCGTCACGCGCGCGCTGCCGCCGAGGGCCGGGACCAGGAAGAAGGGATCCCAGGCGCACCAGGCAGAAAGCGTCTGATCGCCGAAGTCGAGCTGATGCGGATGTGAGTTCAGCGAGAGTCCGCTGAAGCCGACGACGTTCGCTGCCTCCTCGGACGAGAGGCCCGTCTCGGCCGCGATCCGAAGGGCCGCTGTCCGCGAGACTGGCGCGCCGCCGCGCAGTCGCTCCCACATCGCCTTCGTGAAGTCGACCGCGTCGCCGCTTCGCTCCCGACCGAGGGACTTGCGAAGCTCAGTCGCCAGTGTTTCGACGTTCGCCATGCACTCGTCCTAGAGCCCGAGGTTACTGTCCTGAGCCCGAGGTCGCACATCGGGCGTGGGCGAGGTGAAGTATCCGCCCGGATGAGGGGTTCGATCTTGACTCCCTGCCTCGCCTGGCTAACGGCGAGCGAGCGGATCGGCTCCGTCGCGCGCTGCCATGAGCCGCGCGTAGTCCTCGCGCGCCTCAGCGATCGTCGGCTGGCCGCGTCTGGGCTTTCGGATGGTGTTGAAGTAAAAACGCTGAACCATGTCTGTCCTCCTGGGCGCGCCGGCTCCTCGGGCGGCCTGCTAGCAGCTCATCGCAGCTGCTGGTAGAGCGGCGCGAAGGTCAACCGTCCGAGGTCAAAGGCCTCCTCGAGCGTGAGGAAGTAGACCTCAAAGTCCTTGCCGTCGAAGAACTGCTCGCCGGCCTCGCGGCTGGTGAAGAAGTGCACCTGGTTGCAGAACAGCATCCACACGGCCTGAACGGATTCGGTCGCACCCGCCTCTGGCACGACGATCGACATCACCGCGTCGGTCGGCTGCTGCGCCTGAATGCCCTCCGACGTCACGGAGACGCGAACGGTCTCGCCCGTCTGCGGATCGTCCGACTCGAGCTGCACGTCCTCGGTCATTACCGGAACGATCAACAGCGGATCGAGCGCGCACCAGTTGCGGAGCTCGTGATCGCCGACGATGAAGCGATGGGGGTGGTCGTTCAGCGAGAGCCCGACGATGCCGCGCACGGCGCCGTCCTCGTCGGTCTCGCCCGTGCCGGCGATCAGGTGGGTCGCCTGCTCCGGGGAGACGTCCAGCGCGGCGGCGATCGTGGCGATGTCGGCGGCCGGGATCGGCTCGCCGGTCTCCGCGAGCCTGCGGTAGAGGGCGATCAGCAGGCGCGATCCCTCGGGGCCGAAGTCGGGCGTAAAGCCGACCTCCTGGAAGCGCTCCCAGACCTGCGCGACGAGCGGGCTCCTGGTCGATGTCGTTGTCACTTTGATGCTCCCTGCTGCGCCGTGGCCTCGCGACGCTGGCCTAGTCGCTCGAGGCGGCAGCGGCGGTCAGCTGCTGTTCGATGTGGTCGATGGGCGAGAAGACGACGCAGCCGACCTGGTCTTCTCGGCGCAGAATCCAGTTGCTGATCGCGAGCACCTCGCACCCGGTAGCCGCGAACGCCCGCAAGCAATAGCGACGTGCCGTAGAAGACGAGAGCTGGGTCGCGCAGGGGATCGAACATGAAAAATGGGATACCGATGGCGAAGTTCACGGCGAAGCCGATCGGCCCGTGGCGTCCATCTGCTCAGTCGTCCAGCGCAGCCGGACCACCTGCCATCCAAGCAGTACGAGGGGCGCGGCGACGATCCCGAGTGCGAGCTCGTTCCACTGCAGCCTGCCGTTCGTGCGGGCGAATGCCGCGCCCGCGAGGAACACCACGCCGAGGAGTAGTCGTCCCACTGTCCCGATCGCGCGACCAACCTCTACTGCTGTTGCTGCTTCCGGTTCGTTCATCGTCATCTCGTCTGCTCCTGGCTGCGGCCGCCACGAGCCGCGGTGACCGTGGCCGGACGGATGCGTCTCATCTAGTGATGATAGCGTGACTTGACTGATACTGTCAAGTCTGTAATCATCAACACACAGTTCACACTAAGCGATGAGAGCGTTCCCGGAGGGGCAGAGGATGTCAACGAAGGCGCGCGAAGCGTTTCGCCAGGTGCGCAGGGAGGAGATCCTCGACGCCGCCGTCGGGGTGATGGCCGCTCAGGGCGGAGAGGTGTCGCTCGACGAGATCGCCGAAGCGGCGGGCCTCACCCGGAGCGCGCTGTACCGCTACTTCCCGAATCGCGATGAGCTCACCCGCCAGGTCTTCGCGCGCTGCTTCGATTCCAGCAAACGCGTGCTGGAAGAGGTGCTCGACCGGTCGGGCTCACCCACGCAGGCCTTGCGCGCCCTGATCGAGGGCAGCGCCCACGGCTACCACTCAGACGGAGCGCGCGAGGGCATGATCCTCAACCTCCAGGCGGTGCTGGCTACCGCGATGGGGAACGCCGAGACAGAGCCGGTGATTGACCGCGGCGTCGTCGACGCCGCGATCCGCCTCGCAGAGCGGGCGAAGGAGAGCGGGGAGTTGCGCGAGGATGTCGATCCGCTCGGGTTCGCCTTGCTCGTCCTCAGTGCGCTGCAGGGCCTCCAGCTGCTGATCGCCATGTTCGGCGATGACATCGATAGCGACGCCGCGACCGAGGCTCTGCTCTCAGCCCTCGAGTGCGCTCAAGCCTGACCGGTCGCGACTGATCCGCCGCGGCGGCTACTGCGTGAAGCCGCCGGTGGGACGAACGAGCTAGTCGCGCGGGACGCCGCCAGTGGCGCTGGGATGCCACTCGAAGTTCAGCCACCCGAGGTAGTGGGCGCTGATCTTCTGGAGATCATCGAAGCTCTCGGCCTCTACGACGGTGACTCCAGGCTGCTGTCCGCCGCCTACACCCCATGAGCCGATGAGCTTGAGGCCGCCAGTGAAGATCGAGGGGAAGTCTCGGACCTTCTGCTGGAACTCGGGTGGGAAGTTCTCGCCGGTCTCCCGCTGATCTGCGGCGAAGCGCAGCGGGTCGATGGGCCGGAAGAAGCCGACGAACGTGATGGGCATTGATTACCTCCGTGAAGTGCGCGGCGCACCGTAGCACATATGAGATACGGCGCAGTTCGTGCGACGGGATGGAACGGGCCGTCTGGCGGTCGAGGGCGCGCCCGGCTGCCGCCTGATCCACCTACTCTGGCCACTGCTGCTTCGGCAGGCACGCATGGCGCCGCCGCACGAGGCGAGCCGTTGGCGTCGAGTTCAGTGTGGAGGAGAGCGCCTTTGAGGGGATACGGTCCCGAGACCTTCGGGGAGCTGCATGCCGAGAGCTACGACGCTGGCTTGAGCGCCGCGGCCAGCGCTGCCACTGCTGAGTCCGTCGAATTCCTCGCAGAGCTGGCAGCCGGGGGGACGGTCCTCGAGCTCGCCATCGGTACCGGGCGTGTGGCGTTGCCACTCGCGGCGCGCGGATTGTCGGTGCACGGCACCGACGCGTCGGAGACGATCGTCGCAAAGCTGCGCGAGAAGCCCGGCGGCGACGCGATCCCGGTCACGTTCGGCGATATGGCCGACGTACCGGTCGACGGCACGTTCGACCTCATCTACCTCGTGTTCAACACGCTCTTCAACCTGACCTCGCAGGAGGCGCAGGTGCGCTGCTTTCGCAACGTGGCGATGCATCTAAACCCCGGCGGCGCCTTCGTCGTCGAGACGTTCGTGCCCGACCTGTCGGACTTCGTCGAGGGGCAGGCGGTGCGAGGGCTGGGAGTGACGCTGGGGTCCGCGCGCTTCGAGGTCGTGATGCACGATCCGGTGGAGCAGATGTTCCTCTATCGGCGGGTGCTGGTCACGGACGAGGGTGTCCGGCTCAACCCGCTGCCGATGCGCTATGCGTGGCCCGCCGAGCTCGATCTGATGGGCCAGCTGGCCGGCCTCGAACTCCGCGAGCGATGGGCGTGGTGGGACCGCTCGACGTTCACCGCCGCGAGCAAGAGCCACGTCTCTGCGTACGAGCGACCGCCGGAGGGCTGAGCGCCTCCCCGGCGTCCCTCGCACGGACTGCCCTAGTAGATCGACTCGAGCAGCGGCAGTAGATCCTCGGCGCTGGCGACCGGCCGAGCGTTGCGATGCAGCTTGAAGTCGGTCATGGCGTCGGCGGCGATCAGCCGTAGATCGTCGCGGGCGACGCCGATGTCGCGGAGCCTCGACGGCATGCCGACGTTCGTGAGGAACGCTTCGAGCGCCGCGGCCGCTGCCTCAGGCGCGTCGCCTGCTTCGGTAACGCGGGAGAGGCGCGTCTGTTCGGGTCGCGTCGCCTCGAGGTTGAATCGCAGCGCTGCCGGTGCGGCGATGGCGTAGGCCTCCCCGTGGCCGCAGTCGGGATAGCGCGTGTCGATCGAGTGCCCGAGCGCGCCCATCACGCCAAAGCCCACGCCACCGCTGCCCTGCACCTCGGACGCTCGGTTGGAGAGATAGGCGGCCGTGGCGAGGCGCTGGCGCACCTCGCCGTTCGCGGGCTCGTCCGCCAGGCGCGGGAGCGCATCGCGGATCAACTCGACGCCAGCCCGCCGGTCGGCGTCCGCCAGCGGGTTGGGGCGAGCCGTGGCGAGACCGGTGTAGAGGCCGGTATAGGCAGAGACGGCGGCGCTCCGCGTGAGGCGCACAGGCGCCGTCAGCAGCGCCTCCGTGTCCCAGATGATCGCGGCGGCGCGCGTCTGGGGGTCGAAGAGCTCGATGCGGTGGTCAAGTTCCGGGTCGACGAGCGCCGTCCCCGCCCGCGCCATCGCCGTCGTCGGCGTGGTGAGCACGAGGAAGATCGGCTCCTTTGGCGCGTCGAGGCGAGGGCTCACGGGCGCGCGGCCCTCGGCGTAGCTGGTGGCGAGCGCCCTCGGCTCGCCCGACTCCGCGAGGAGGATGGCGAGACCACGTGCCGTCACGACGGCGCTGCCGCCGCCGATGGCGACGATGCCGTCGATGTCGTGTTCGCGAGCCACCTCGACGCCCGCCTGTACCGCCGGTAGCGGCGAGCGCGCGACGACGCCCTCGAACACGCCGGCGCAACGCGTTCCGAGCAGGTCGCGCGTGCGCGCCACGAGGTTCGTCTCACGCGCGACACTGCGGCCGCTGACGATACAGTAGTCGCGAGACGCCGCGGCGATCGACCTCGGACGGGAGTTGGGCGAGCGCGTCATCGCCGCCGAAGACGCGCGTCTCCGACTGCCGGTAACGGAACGGTGGAATGCTGTCGCTCGCTGTGCCCACGTGGTGGCTCCCCGGTCGGCCTCGCTGGGCCCGAGTCTAGCGGCCCGACGAGGTGCGTTGACCGGCAGGGGGCATTACGAACACAATCCAGCGACCAGCGACGCCCGTGCGGGGAGAGGTGCGACATGGCGTTCGAGGCGATCCAGTCCGAAACGCGCGAGCACGGGGTGCTCCTGCTCACGCTCGATGAGCCCTCGACGTTGAACTCGCTCGGGGAGCCGCTGACCTCCGAGCTCGTCTCCGAGCTCGATCGCTTCGCCGAGGATCCGGAGCTGCGCTGCGTCGTGCTAACAGGCGCCGGGCGCTCGTTCTCCTCCGGCGCGAACGTCCGTGGGTTCGCGCGCAACATCGAGGAGCGTGACGCTGCCGCCTCGGACGAGCCTCCGCCGCCGGCGCCGTGGCCGAGCCTCGACTCGGCGTTCACCGCTGGCGAGGCGCGAGAGGCGGTGGGGCCTGTCCTCGTGCATCGGCTCCACAACCTGCAGAAACCCTCGATCGCGGCGGTGAACGGCTTCGCGTACGGCCTCGGTTGTGGGATCGCGCTGAGCTGCGATATCCGCGTCGCGAGCGAGAGCGCGCGGTTCAGTGAGGCGTTCATCCGCAACGGGCTGATTCCGGCGGACGGCAGCCCGTGGCAACTGCCGAAGCTGATCGGCGTCGCGCGCACGCTGTGGATGCAGTACTCCGGCGAGCCGATCGATGGGCGCGAGGCGGAGCGCATTGGGCTCGTGAACGTCACGGTGCCGGACGAGGAGCTGCTCGGCACTGCGCTGGAGATGGCCACCCGGCTCGCCCGCGGTCCCATGTTTGCAATGGGCATGATCAAGCAGCTGGTCACCCGTGGGTTCGACCAGACGCTGCCCGAACACCTGGCGCTGGCGTCGCGCGCGCAGGAGCTGGCGCGTCAGACCGACGACCACCGCGAGGGTGTGCGCGCGTTCACTGAGAAGCGCGAGCCGAACTTCACCGGGCGATAGGGATGGCGTCTCCGCAGCCCTCGCCGGCCGGTCCGCTCAGCGGCGTGCGCATCCTCGAGTTTTCGCAGATCGTCTCGCTGCCGTACGGCGGGGTGCTGCTCAGTGACCTCGGCGCGGACGTGATCAAGGTCGAGCCGCTGCGAGGCGACCCTCACCGGCTGCGGGGCGCGGTGGCGCCGGGGGAAGGCAAGCGGTTCCAGTCGCTGAACCGCGGCAAGCGCAGCGTCGCCGTCGATCTGACCGACGAACGAGGGCGCGCTCTGATCTACCGGCTGATGCCGGCGATTGACGTCGCGACGATCAACTTCCGCCTCGGCGTCGCGGACCGCCTCGGCATCGACTACGACACGCTGCGCAGCCACCGCGCGGACCTGATCTACTGCGAGCTCACCGGCTTCGGGAATCGCGGACCGATGGCGCACCGGGCGGCCACCGACGTGGTGGCGAGCGCCTACTCCGGCCTGACCTTCGGCGATATGAAGACGGACGCCGAGGGCCAGCCGGTGCAGCTCACGGCGATCTCGCTGGCCGACTACGTGGCCGGCTTCTCCGCCGCCCTCGGCGTGACGGCGGCGCTGCGGCATCGCGACCTGACGGGCGAAGGTCAGCGGGTCGATACGTCGCTGCTGGCCGCGGCGGTGTCCGTGCAGGACACGGCGGTCATGCGCGAGCCGCTGCACGACAGCCTGCTGCGCGATCAGCTCGTCGAGGATCTACAGGGGGCCCGCCGGGCAGGGCGTCCCTACACGGAACAGCTGGGGATCTACGCCACTGCGCGCGGCGCTGCCCGCTCCTCGTTCCGCTGCTACTACCGGGCGTACCAGGCGTCGGACGGGTACATCGTCCTCGGCGCGCTGACAGAGGCGGGGCGTGACGGCGTGCGCCGTGCGCTGGGCATCGAAGACGATCGCAGTGACGAGCCGACGTTCGACGCGCACGATCCGGAGAACGTCGCCTTCGGCGATCGGTTGCTGCGGCGCATCGAGGAGCAGCTGCGCCACCGCACGGTGGACGAATGGACGGAGATCCTCGCCGCGGAGGGCGTGCCCGTCTCCCCGATCCACGCGCCCGAGGAGATGGCGGACGATCCTCAGGTCGAGGCGATCGGCGTCGTGCAAACGATCGAGCATCCGGTGCTCGGTCCGCAGCGCGTTGCCGGATCGCCGCTGACGATGTCGGGCACGCCGACGGCGGTGCAGGGGGCATCGCCGCGCCTGGGCGAGCACACCGTCGAGGTGCTGCGTGACCTCGCGGGCGTGGCTGAGGAGGAACTGCAGTCGCTGATCGCGGCAAGGGTGGTGGGCCAGTATTCGGACTGAGCTGCGGTGCGTCTCGAGTGAATCCGGTGCGTGCCCGTTGTTCACATAACGCCTGCTGGGGCCTCGGTTTCTGTCGATGATCGTGGCATGCAAGCAGCAGTCGCGCCCGGACTCCGGGTGCCGTCCGACAGCGAGCCGGCGAGGCTGGCGGCGATCAGCGCCGTCAATTCTTGCAATGCCGTGCACGAGCTGGCCGAGCTCGACTTGGGCTCGCTGCTGACCACTCGACGGTTGCGCACCATCGAGGCGTTCGGCGGCGAGCCGATGGGCACGACGCGCGAGGCGATCGAACGTCTCGGGTTCCGCCCGGTCTACAACTCGATCTCGTTCATCGCGTTCGTCGAGGCGCTGGGTTCGGCCGCGACTCGTCCGAAGGCGGACTTCAAGCTGCGCCGTCACGCCGAGGCGGGCCTGATTGCGCAGGCGGCCCTGCGCTCACACGGAGAGACCGACCCGCCGCTCGGATTCCTGCTGCCGCTGATCTACGACTTCGCCGGCTTCTTCACCGTGCACGAGCCCGAGGAGAAGGTGGCGGCGACGCTCGAGCTGAGCCGGTCATGGGGCCTCGACGCCGCGATCGTCGAGGGCATCGAACGCGTGGCCGCCGGTGAGCCGGATGGCTGCGTCGAGCTGGCGGCCAGCCAGGCGCTGCGTTACGTCGGTAGCACCACCGTCGCGGAGCTGCCCGACGACGCATGTTTCGGCGAAGCCCGACAGCGGCGCTTCAGCCTGGCTGACGACGACCCGGTCGTGAGCATCGAGGGCCTCCGCGACATCAACGCTCGCGTCGACTTCCTCTTCGCCCTCGTCGAGGGGTAGCCACCCTCCGCCCGCGAGCGTCTATGCGCTGGCCTGCGAGAGGTCAGCGGCCGTCACGCCGTCCGCGATCATCGCTTCGATTTCATCGTCGTTGTAGCCGACCTCCCGGAGCACCTCACGTGCGTGCGCGCCGAAGGCGGGGGAGGTCGACGCGGCTTCGTAGCGGCTGTCCGAGAACGCGAGCGGCGCCGAGGGCATCGTCATCGGCCCGACGGCGGGGTGGTCGGCGTTGTAGGTCCAGCCGGCCTCGACGGCCTCGTCGGACGTCATCACCTCGTCGAGCATCGCTATCACCTCGGCCGGGATGCCGGCCGCGTGGAGCTCATCGAGCAGCTCGCCGCTGGCGCGCGTCCGCACTGCACGGCGGACTTCGTCCGTGAGCGCCTGCACCAGCGGACGCGCGTCGTCCGCCTCGAGCCACTCAGCGGAGCGGCGCGGATCCTCCAGGCCGAGGATCTCGAGGAATCGCCCGCCGAGGTGGCCCGGGGCGCCGACGGCGATGTCGGCGTCGAGCGTCTGGTAGGTCTGGTAGAAGAACGGGCTCGGCTGCAGGCCGTCGCGGGCCTCGATCGCTTGCTCGCGCGTGAGCGCGCCCTCGGCTAGAGCGCTTGCGATCTCTCGTTTTGGGACGTCCACCGCGTCGAACAGGTTGGCGGAGGCGTGGAGCAGCGTCAGTCCGGCCTGGATCAGGGTGGTCTCGACGCGCTGGCCGCGGCCGGTCGCGTCCCGCGTGCGCAGGGCGGCCGAGACGCCGAAGGCGAGCATCGTGCCCGACATGTAGTCGGTCAGGAACGCGCCGGTGGAGACGGCGCGCGAGCCCTGCAGGCCGCGCGTGGCGAGGAGAAGGCCCGAGGCCGCCTGCGCGACGACGTCAATGCTTGCTCGGTCGCCGCGGTCGGGGCTATCGCCGAAGCCGCTGATTTCGCCATAGATGACCGCGGGATGTTCGGCGCTGATCGAGGCGTAGTCGAGGCCAAGCCGTTCGAGGCCGCCCGGTCGCATGTTGGAGAGCACGACGTCCGATTGCAGCGCGAGCCGCCGGGCGACGGCGACGCCCTCCGGCCGGCGCAGGTCGAGCGGGATCCCGCGCTTGCCGCGCGCTTTGATGATGTACTGGCGGCCTTCGCCGGGGATGATGGGCGTGTTGTGACGGGTCTCGTCGCCTCGCGTGGGTTCGATCTTGATCACGTCTGCGCCGCCGTGCGCGAGCAGCTCTGCGCAGTAGGGGATCGACACGTACTGCCCCAGTTCGATCACCCGTAAGCCCTCGAAGGGTCCGCTGTTGGCGTCGGTCATGTTTGCGCCTCCCCATACGGCGGCATCGTAGTCGCGTCAGATCGCGCCGCGCTCACGTAGACCCTCGAGGTCGGCGCCGCCAAGGCCCAGCAACGCGCCATAGACCTCGGCGTTGTGTTCGTCGAGGGCGGGCGCGGGCAGGCGCACGATGCCCGGCGTCTCGGGCAGCTTCCAGGGGATCGTCTGATAGATCTGGTCGACGGTGAGCCCCGCCTCCGTCTCGACGCGAACGTGCGCACGGCGCAGCGCGTCGTAGTTCTCGTCGACGAGCAGCAGCGGTGGGTCCATCACGGGCGAGGCGGCGACGCCGGCCTGTTGGAGCGCCTCGGTGGCGGTGGTGGCGTCGAGGGTTCGCGTCCAGCCCGCGATCGCCTCATCGAGCGCGTCCTGGTCCGCCAACCGGCCTTCGAGGGTGGCGAAGCGGTCGTCGAGCAGCGCCGGCGCGTCGTCCCACGCCGCCTCCGGCGAGCGCGAGCCAGCGGTCGTCACCGGCGGCCGGGTAGATTCCGTGCGGAGCGACGCCGGGATAGCGGTTGCCCTGAGTCGAGGCGACCCGGCCGTTCAGGAGGTAGTCGAGCAGGGGCTCGGCGATGCGCTGCAGAGTGGCTTCGCCCTGCGCGAGATCGACGTGCTGGCCGCGGCCGCTGCGCTCGCGGTACTCGAGCGCAGCGCAGACGGCGACGAACGCGTGCGCCGCGGAGGTCGGGTCGAGGTCGGCCGTATCCTCGCGTGGTCGCGGGTCGCCGCGATAGCCCTGCAGGCTCTTGATCCCATAGAGCGCGCTCAGCGAAGGGCCGTAGGTCACGAGGTCGCGCCACGGCCCCTCGGTCGCTCCTGTCGCGGAGAGCGAGGCCATGATCAACCGCGGGTTGGCCGCCGCGAGGGTGGCGTAATCGAGCGCCAGTGAGGGCATCACGCGCGGCGCGAAGTTCTCGATGACCACGTCGGCGTGCTCGACCAGGCGGAGGTAGAGGCCGCGACCCTCCTCGGACGCCGGTTCAGCGAGATCCCCAGCTTGCCGCGGTCCCAGCCGTGGAACGTTCGAGGATCGCCGGCGTCAGCCTGCATGCTCATCACGGAGCGGCCGCCCATGGCGATGCCCGACGTGCGATCGGGCGAGCGCACCTTGATCACCTCGGCGCCGAGGTCCGCGAGCATCTGGCCAAGCAGCGGGCCGGCCCAGACGTGCCCGTGGTCGAGCACGCGCAGGCCCTCCATCGGCAGGGTCGCTTCCGCGGTCGCCGCGGACGCGACGGTCGGAGCCGGAGCCGGCTGCGCTACTTCCGCCGCGACCTCCTCGTTGTGCTCGCCGGGGCGGGGTGCGGGGCGTTCGAGCTGCCACGGCGTTTCGCTGAGGCGATAGGGCGCGCCGAGCGTGCGGTAGCGGCCGGCCGCAGGGTGCTCGACGTCGACCCAGAAGTCGCGCGCCTCGAGGTGCTCGGACGCCGCGATCTCGTCGATCGAGTGGATCGGTTGGAACGGGATGCGGAGGTCCCAGAAGGTGCGCGACAGCTCGTCCTTCGTGCGTTCGGCGAGCCATGGGTGCCAGTACGCGTCGAGCTCGTCGGCCCACTGGAAGGAGAGCCAGCGGTCCTCCAGGCGTTCGTCGCCAGCCCAGTCCGGGTCGCCCATGACCTCGATGAAGCGCCGCCAATGGTCATCGACCATTGTGATCACCTCGAAGAACCCATCCTTCACCGGGGCGACCTGCCAGGGGTAGAAGCCGGGGTTGTGGAAGCCGGAGCGGGGGCGGTTCTGCCCGTTGAAGACGTAACCGGCGAGGCCCGAGCCGGCCATGACCGAGCCGATGATCTCCGTGGTCGCGATCCAGGCGTGCTGCCCGCGACCGGTCAGGCGGCGCGCGCGGAGCGCCGCGAGGGCGGTCACGGCGCCGTGCAGCCCGCCCTGGAAGTCAGCGGCGGCGAACGGCAGCGCGAGCGGTTCGCGGCCCGGGTCGCCGATGCGGTGGACCAGCCCCGACGCCGCCTGCGTCACGAGCGAGTTGCCGCGCCAGTCACGATGCGGCGTGTCGTAGCCGAACGGCGTGATCGAGACCATGACGAGGCCAGGCCGCATCGCCTCGAGGTCGGGGTGTTCGATGCGCAACCGTTCGAGGTCGCTCGGCGCGAGGTTGTGCACGACCAGGTCGGCGTGGCAGGCCAGGTCGAGCAGCCGGCTGCGCCCCTCGTCGGCCTCGAGATCCGCGGTCACGCCTCGCTTGTTGGCGTTGAGGAAGAGGTGGAGCGTGCCGGTCTCGGGGTCGGGCTCGTCGTTCGGGAAGGGGCCATGCAGCCGCAGCGGGTCGCCCCCGGGCGGTTCGACCTTGATCACGTCGGCGCCGAGGTCTGCGAGCAGCTTCGTCGCGTAGGCGGCGGGGATGCCCGCGCCCAGTTCGACGACGCGCAGACCTTCGAGGGCTCGGTCGGTCATCGGTTGGGCCGGCCCCCGCTACTCGACGCTGGCGCCGGTGCGGGGGTCGTAGGTGCCCGAGGCGAAGCGGCCCAGCGCCTCCGCCGACATCTCGGTCGAGGCGCCGATCGCAGCTTCGACGGCCAGGGCGTCGCCATAGTCGCGCCCGAGGTTGCGGAGCACCGACTGCGTGTCGCCGTTGAGGCCGGACTGCGGGACGGTCGCCATCACCTCGGCCAGCGCGCGCGCGCGGGGGAGCAGCTCGTCGTCGGGGACGAGTTCCTGGATCAGGCCCATGCGGTACGCCTCGGCGGCGTCGATGCGGGCGCCGGTCTGGATCAGGTAGAGCGCGTTGCCCAGCCCGACCCAGAGCGGCAGCCGGTAGGTGCCGCCATCGACGAGGGGCACAGCCCAGCGCCGGTTGAGCACGCCGTACTCGGAGTTCTCCGCGCCGATCAGGAAGTGGCAGGTCAGCGCCACCTCGAGGCCTCCGGCGAAGCAGTAGCCGTTGACCGCGCCGATCATCGGCTTGTAGGTGGCCGTCCGCCGGGTGAATTTTGGGTTCGCGAAGAGGTCGCGACGACGACCGCCCGAGGACAGCGGCGCGCTCTGACCTCGAAGGTTCGCTTCGATCGCCTTGAGGTCGGCGCCGGCGCAGAAGGCCTTGCCGTTGCCGGTCAGGATCATCACGCGGGCGCTGTCATCGGCGTGGAAGCGATCGGCCGCCTCGCCCAGGGCCTGGAACAGCCCGCCACCGAAGTTGTTCATCACCTCCGGGCGGTTGAGCGTGACGGTGACGATCGGCCCGTCCTGTTCGTACAGGACCGGCTCCGGACTGGCGTTCGAGGTCATGGCGATCCTCCTCGATGCGGCGACGCCGCGGTGGCGTCGCGGCACGCGCGCATCCTATCGGCTGCGCCGTGGTCGTGTGCGCGAGGTGGTGCTGCGACGCCGGCCTACGCCCGCAGCGGAGCGGGCGGCGCTACGACTCGACGGCCGGGCTGCCTGTCTCCTCGAGGAGCGCCATGTCGCGACTCGATGGCCGGCGGTCGAGGCGCGTCTGCAGTAGCTGCGTCGCTTCGTCGAAGTGCTCCGTGCGCAGGTACGACTCGAGCAGCGTGTCCTCGAAGACCTCCCACTGCGCGTGGCTGCCGCCGACGCGGCCGATCTCCGCCTCGAACGGCGCCATCACCTCGCGGGCGGCGTCGTAGTCGTGCGCCGCGAAGGCCGCGATGCCCTCGGCGAGGGCTGGGACGCAGTCGCCGGCGGTGACGCTGCCTTTCGCGACACCCGCGCGCAGATCGTCGACCAGCGTGCCGAGCTGATCAGAGCGCCCGGCGGCCGCGTACGAGAGCGCGCAGTGCAGGTCGACGAACTGGGTGTGCATGTCGAGGTGCTTGTCGATGTAGTCGCAGAGTTCGCCCCACGGCAGATCGGCGTCGACACCACGCACATCCATGCGCCAGAGGAGCGATGCCGCGTCGGAGACGGTGTTGAAGTCGGTTCGCCCCGTCGGCGGCCCGACGCCGCGCCGGTAGAGTTCGAGGACGCCGTCGTAGTCGTCGTTCGTCAGCTTGAACAGCGCCTGGTGCCAGCTGAGGTGACCGTACAGGTACGCCCCGGGCGACTTGTCGACGAGCCAGCCCCCGAGGAACGCGTCACCCTGGTCCGCCTCGTCCGACTCTTCGTTGACGTGCGCCATCGAGTGCGCCGCGGGGAACCCCGTCGGCATCAGCTCGAGCGAGCGGGCGGCGTAGGTGCGCGAATCCTCGAGGCGGAACATCTCGTGATTCGCAAAGGAACGGGTGGCCAGGTACCACCAGTCGTCTTCAGCGAACGCATCGGCGTGGCCTTCGATCATCTCGAAGTTCGCCTCTGCTCGGTTCAGCAGCCCGCTCTGGAACCGCATGAACTGCGCGGCCGTCAACACCTCGGCGTCGCTGGGTGACTCGCGCAGGTGCTCCTCGGCGAGCTTGAGCGCGGCGACGGGGTCCGGCTCGGTGAGCGCCGCGATGTGGCGTTGCTCGTGCTTCGTCGTGCCCTCGCCGAGCTTTGCCGCGGCGTCGAGCATCTCGCGCCCGCGCTTCGGTTCACTGCGCGCGAACGTGCGCGCGAGGTCCACGTGGGCGAGCGCGAATCCCTCGTCGGCGTCGATGGCGTCCTGGAACGCCTCGTCCGCGCCGAGGTTGCCGCTGAGGAACACATCGAGGCCGCGGTTGTACGCATCGACGGCGGCATCGGAGTGGGTCGAGAGCGGATTGCCACGCTGGTCGGTGCGCGTCGTCGATGCGGTCATGGTGCTCCCTCTCTTGCACTGGGCGCACGATACATGACGACTGCGATGCCCGGGCCGCGATGGGACCGTTGCTACGAGGTGTAGCGCGCCCACTCGACGGCGAACCAGAGGGCCATCGAGCCCGGGCGATCGTCGTGGCCATCCACGGCGGGACGTTCGAGGTATTCCTCGAGGGTGGCGAGCGGGCCGGTGCCCATGCAGGCGTCGCGGACCATGCTCGCGCCGTCGATGCGGTCAGCCACGGCGCTCCACGCGCGGGCGGCAGCGTCCTCGAACGTCGAGGGGAGCCAGCCGCCCGCCATGCCGCGGACGAGGGCGTAGCCGATCATCGAAGTGGCGGTGAGCTCGAGGTAGGAGTCGGGGCGGTCGATGACCTGTCGCCATGCGCCGGAGGGGTCCTGGTGCGCGATCAACGCCTCGACGTGCGCGCGGTGTCGGGCCTCGAGGTTCGGGCGCGCCTCGTGATCTCGCGGGAGCACGGCGAGCGCCTCGCTGAAGCCGAGTCCCGCGAAGGCGTTGCCTCGCCCCCAGTAAAACGGCGACGCGCCGCAGTGCCACCAGAGGCCGCTGTCCGGCTGCGCCCGCGCGCGGCCGAGCAGGTCCGTGAGCACCTCGAGGTAGCGCGTGTCGTCGCTCGCCCGAAAGGCACGCGCGAGGATCGCGCCAGCGCAGAACAGATCCTCCACTCGGGTGTCGGGGTCGACGGGCGCGGGCAGTCCGTCCTCGGCGCGGCGCACGAGGTAGAGGTCGGCGATGTCGAGCAGGAGACGGCGGTAGCGATCGTCGCCGGTCGCGTCGGTCAGCTCGTCGGCCCAGAGGTATCCGGCAAGGACCGCGCCGTCGGCGGTGCGGAGCGGCTCGAAGGCCTCGGGCGTGACGAGCGGGGCGACGGTCGCCGCGATCGAGGACGCGGGAGCGGGCAGCGTCGCGTCGAGCTGGTGGAGTCGCAGGCGGCCGCTGATCGCGACGCCGCGCACGTAATTCACCGGTGGGAGCACATGGCCGTACTCGGCTGCGAGCACGCGCGCGACCTCGAGGGGTGTCGCGTCCTTCGTCACCGGCGCTCCCATCGTGCGTGAGCGACGCTACCACCTCGGCTGCCGCGAGCGACGTACGATGCTTCCGCAGTCCGAGAGGGAGAGATGGCCGAGTACTTGCCGAGCACCCGTGACTGGGTACGCGAACAGGTTGAGGTGTACGAGCGCACCAACGGCGCGGAGGGCACGACGCTGCGCGAGAGCGGCCTGCCGGTGATCATCGTGACGAACACGGGCAACCGCACCGGAGCGATTCGGAAGACGCCGCTGATGCGCGTGAAGGACGACGACCGCTACGTCCTCGTGGGGTCGCAGGGCGGCTCGCCGACGCACCCGGTCTGGGTGTACAACCTGCGCGCCGACGGCAATGTCGAGCTGCGCGACGGCGCCGAGGTGCAGCCCATGCGGGTGCGCGAGGTCGAGGACGACGAGGAGCGCGCACGCCTGTGGGCGCTCGCCGTGGAGGCGTTTCCGCCCTACGACGACTACCAGGGACGCACCGATCGCAAGATCCCGGTATTCGTCGCCGATCCTGTCTCGTGACCTCGAGCCTTCAGAGCGGCGCACGCTCGAGGCCTTCGTCCACGACGCCCGGAGCTGTGCCGTTTAACGTGTCGAAAACGTGTCCGCGAGAGTCGATTGTGAGCGCCCGATGAAGTTCGGCATCTTCTACGAGCACCAGCTGCCACGTCCCTGGGACGAGGGGCGTGAGCACCAGCTGTTCCCAGAACGCCCTGGACCAGGTCGAGCTGGCCGACAAGCTGGGCATCGATTCGGCATGGGAGGTGGAGCACCACTTCCTCGAGGAGTACTCACACTCCTCGGCGCCCGAGGTGTTCCTGGCGGCGGCGTCGCAGCGGACGGAGCGGATTCGCCTCGGACACGGCATCGTGCTGATGCCGCCGGGCTACAACGCGCCGGCGCGGATCGCGGAGCGCGTGTCGACGCTGGACCTCGTGTCGAACGGCCGCGTGGACTTCGGCACGGGGGAGTCGGCGAGTCGCATGGAGCTCGAGGGCTTCGGTGTCGACCGCGAGCAGATCCGCGCCATGTGGCGCGAGGCGATCGAGCAGGTCGCCAACATGATGGTGATGGACCCGTATCCCGGCTACGAGGGCGAGTTTTTCTCGATGCCGGCGCGCAACGTCGTGCCCAAGCCGCTCCAGAAGCCGCACCCACCGATCTGGGTCGCCTGTTCGAGCCGGGAGACGATCCACCTGGCGGCGCAGCTCGGCATCGGCGCGCTCACCTTCGCTTTCGTCGACCCGGACGAGGCGAAGCACTGGGTCGACGACTACTACACGACGCTGAAGAACGAGTGCGTGCCGGTCGGGCATGCGGTGAACGCGAACATCGCCATGGTGACCTCGTTCTCCGTGCACGAGAACGAGCAGGTGGCGTTCGACCGAGGCATCGACGGCTTCCGTTTCTTCCAGTTCGCGCTGGCTCACTTCTACGCGAACGGCGTCCACGTGCCCGGTCGCACCGACATCTGGCAGAAGTACCTGGCGGCGCGCGATGGGATCCTCCAGGGGGGCCTGGTCGCCGGCGGTGGCGGCATCGGCACGCCCGCGCAGCAGCGCGAGCACCTGCGCACGTTCTCGGACGTCGGGGTCGACCAGGTCGTCTTCATCCAGCAGGGCGGCAACAACGAGCACGAGCACATCTGCGAGTCGCTGGAGCTGTTCGCCGACCAGGTGATGCCGGAGTTCAAGGAGCACGAGGACGATCGCGAGCGGCAAAAGGCCGAGGAGCTCGCGCCGTACATCGAGCAGGCCTTCGCGCGGAAGCAGGGGATGGCTGCCCTGACCGACGAGGAGATCCCGCGCTTCCCGGCCTACGGCCTCAACATCGCCGAGCAGGAGCAGGAGGGCGTGCCCGCCTCGTAGGTCCGGCCCGGCGAGGCGTTGAACGCATACTCGGAAGCCCCGCCCGGCCGGGGTTGTGATCGGGGATACTCCGAGGACCGCACGCTCCAGCTTTACAATGGAGGACGAAACATCGGGGGTGCCTGATGAAGGTGCAATTGCTCTGGTTCGAGGACTGCCCGAACCACGAAACAGCCGAGATCATGCTGCGCGAGGTGATGAGCGAGGAGGGTGTCGTCGCTACCATCGAGCGAATCGAGGTGCCCGACGAGCAGACGGGTAACGCGGTGATCTTCCCGGGGTCACCAACGATCCGCATCGATGGCCGCGATGTCGAGGCCGGCTGGGAAGAGTGCGAGGACTGCACGCCTCGTTGTCGCCTGTACCCCACTTCCGGGGGCCTGCGCGGTCTACCCGAGCGGCAGTGGGTGGTCGACGCGGTCCGGGCCGCGAGCAGCGGCTAAACGAGCTTCGCGACGACCTCGCCGATATCGGCGAAGCGGACGGTGACCGTCTGGCCGGGCTGCGCCGCCGTCGGAGCGGCGGCCGCGCCGGTGGTCACGATCTGACCGGCCTCGAGGCCGAACCCACGCTCCGAGAAGTCGTTCGCCATCGCCACCAGCGTACCGAGCGGGTCGCAGCGCGCGTCGCCCTCGAAGCCGCGCGCTGCGACCTCGCCGTCGAGCAGCAACTCGACATCGAGCGCCGCGAGAGCGCGGTCACGCCAGTCCTCGATGGCCGGGCCGACGACGAGGAAGGCGACCGCGAAGCCGGCGGCGATGATGCTCGGCATCCCGGCGGCTGGGCCGCCCTCGAAGGGGAAGTTTGCCGCCTCGATCACGATGTGCGCGGTGGCGACGGCGTCGCTCACCTCCGCGACGGTGTAGGGCTCATCGCGCGGCGGCAGGTCGGTGGCCATGCGGAACGCAACCTCCGCCTCCATCACCGGGAGGTAGTAGATCGACGCGTCGAGGTCGGCCGGGCTATCGACCACGACGCCCGCGGGTAGTGGCGCTGTCGGCGGCGCCGTCACGCCGAGGTCGCTCATCTGCGCCGGGCTCGAGGCGCCGGCCTTCCAGCCGTCGAGCGAGCCATCCTGCCCGGCACGCAGCCGCTCGGCGATGCGCATCGCGTCATCGATCGAGGCGGGGCGCGCGTCCTCCGGGATGGCGGCCAGGGGCAAGCCGCTTGCAAACTCCTCGGCGAGGAAGGCGGCGGCGGTCTCGACCTGAGCATCGGTGAGCGTCACAGCGATCCCTCCACCCCTCGTGTCCCCATCGGAGAGCCGTACGAGGTTACTCGACGACCTTGGCCGGCAGCAGCGAGTCACGCTGAGCGCTAAGCTCTTCGGTGCGCGCGGAGGTGCAGCGATGGTGGAAGCGACGGCAACAACCCAACGGTCCGAGACCAGCAGCGGCGGCCATCCGCTGGACCCGCTCGCGTCCTCGGAGGTGACCGCGGCCGTCGGGCTCGCGCGGGCACGGCACGCCTCTCCACAGCTGCGGTTCGTCAGCGTCTCGCTGCGTGAGCCTCCGAAGGCCGAAGTCCTCGCCGCCGGCGAAGGGTCGATGCCGCCTCGGCGGGCGCTGCTCGTCGCCATCGATCGTGCGGACGGCCGCGTGTTCGAGGGTGTCGCGAACCTCGACGCGGGTGCGCTCGAGTCCTGGGTACACCGTGCGGGCGCGCAGCCGCCGCCGACGTTCGACGAGTTCATGGACGCGGACACCACGATCCGAGCGGACAAGCGCTGGCAGGCGGCGCTGCGACGGCGCGGCGTGACCGATTTCAGCCAGGTGCAGATCGACCCCTGGCCCGCTGGGAACTTCGGCGACCCGGACGAGGAGGGCCATCGCATCCTGCGAGGCATCGCCTACGTGCGCGACGACATGTCAGCCAACGGCTACGCGCGCCCGATCGAGGGCGTGGTCGCTGTCGTCGACCTGACGGAAAAGCGTGTGCTCCACGTCGTCGACGAAGGTGACGCACCGGTTCCAGAGGCCGAGATCAACTATTACGCCGAGCAGCAGGGGGCGCTACGCGACGACCTGCGGCCGCTCGAGATCACGCAGCCGCAGGGCTCCAGCTTCACCCTCGACGGTCACCTCCTGCGCTGGCAGCACTGGCAGATGCGTGTCTCCCACCACCCGCGCGAGGGACTGGTGATCCACCAGCTCGGGTACGAGGACGGCGGAGAGCTGCGTTCGATCGCCTACCGCCTGAGCCTGTCGGAGATGGTCGTGCCGTACGGCGACCCGTCGCCGGGTCAGTACTGGAAGAACGCCTTCGACAGCGGCGAGCTGGGGCTGGGGCGGCTCACGAACGCGCTGACGCTGGGCTGCGATTGCCTCGGCGAGATCACCTACCTCGACGGTCTCTTCGCGGACCTCGGCGGTACACCCCGGGTTCTGCCGAACGCGATCTGCGTCCACGAGGAGGACTTCAACCTCCTCTGGAAGCACACGGACGGACCGAACGGCGGCCACGCGGAGACGCGCCGCTCGCGGCGCCTCGTCGTCTCGTCCTGGGCGACGGTCGGCAACTATGACTACGGTTTCTTCTGGTACTTCTACGAGGACGGTTCGATCGAGCACGAGGTGAAGCTGACTGGCATCATCCAGACCATGGCCGTCGCGGCCGGCCACTCTTCGCCGAGCGCCGCGATGGTCGCGAAGAACCTCGCGGGTCCGATCCACCAACACTTCTTCTGCGTGCGCATGGACCTCGACGTCGATGGCGCCGCGAACACGGTGTACGAGGTTGAGACGCGCCCGGCGGCGGCGGGCGCGGGCAACGAGCACCACAACGTCTTCGAGGCCATCGCGACGCCCGTGCGCTCCGAGGTGGAGTCA